>NZ_FVZC01000009.1:0-1269785 GCF_900166585.1 Mesobacillus jeotgali
TTCCCATAGCGCAAGCTAGTAAGAACCCTGAAAGATGATCAGGTTGATAGGTCAGAGGTGGAAGCGCGGTGACGTGTGGAGCTGACTGATACTAATCGTTCGAGGACTTAACCAAAAACGAAAAGCAAAGGCTAGGAGCCGGAGCTGGACAATGATCATTCGTTCTTCTTGAATTCTTCTTACACATTATCTAGTTTTGAGGGAATAAAGATGTTTACAAAGTGAATTATCTTTAAAATTTCTCTTGCAAAATGCAATAAAGACAGTATAATAGATATTGTCTTGAAAAAATGTCTGGTGGCGATGGCGAGAAGGTCACACCCGTTCCCATACCGAACACGGAAGTTAAGCTTCTCAGCGCCGATGGTAGTTGGGGGTTTCCCCCTGTGAGAGTAGGACGCCGCCGGGCAGGATGCATTTTACATCCGTTTTTAAGATACGGATCGTGTATCCAGGTCGGAAAAATATCAATATTCCGCAGTAGCTCAGTGGTAGAGCACTCGGCTGTTAACCGAGCGGTCGTAGGTTCGAATCCTACCTGCGGAGCCAATTTGGAGAGCTGTCCGAGAGGTCGAAGGAGCACGATTGGAAATCGTGTAGACGGTCAACGCTGTCTCAAGGGTTCGAATCCCTTGCTCTCCGCCATAGAAACTTATTTGAATGGCCCCTTGGTCAAGCGGTTAAGACACCGCCCTTTCACGGCGGTAACACGGGTTCGAATCCCGTAGGGGTCACCATTTACTTTAATTAGTAACTTAATAATGGAGGATTAGCTCAGCTGGGAGAGCATCTGCCTTACAAGCAGAGGGTCGGCGGTTCGATCCCGTCATCCTCCACCAGATTTTTTTGCACTAGCGAAAATAATCTTCATTAAGATCGTCGCGGGGTGGAGCAACGAGCGTTACTTCACTGTATGAACTGCGAGTTGTACCGATCGAGCTGCTCCTTGAGCAAGCTTCCTGAGATCGGGACAGTCAATGCTCTCTAAGAGCATAAATCGAATAATATTTTTATTACCGTCGCGGGGTGGAGCAGTCCGGTAGCTCGTCGGGCTCATAACCCGAAGGTCGCAGGTTCAAATCCTGCCCCCGCAATCATGAAGTGCTTTTCAAGTTAATCACTTGAAAAGACTTTGGTCCCGTGGTGTAGCGGTTAACATGCCTGCCTGTCACGCAGGAGATCGCCGGTTCGATCCCGGTCGGGACCGCCATTTTAATTGTGGCTCAGTAGCTCAGTCGGTAGAGCAAGTTGCTCACTTCATCGAATTAGCTTCTGCGGCAACTTGCGAGAAAGACCGAAGGTCATTCGAGCAAAGGACATAAGCCATAAGCCTAACATACTTTAGGCAGCAATATTACATTGGCTCAGTAGCTCAGTCGGTAGAGCAAAGGACTGAAAATCCTTGTGTCGGCGGTTCGATTCCGTCCTGAGCCACCATTTAAAACATTTCCTGGTTCCTCAGGAAATTCAAACAAATGGGTTTTTCAACATCGGAAATGATGTTATAATGGAGGGGTAGCGAAGTGGCTAAACGCGGCGGACTGTAAATCCGCTCCCTCAGGGTTCGGCGGTTCGAATCCGTCCCCCTCCACCATTTAACATAGGGGTATAGTTTAAAGGTAGAACGAAGGTCTCCAAAACCTTTGGTGTGGGTTCGATTCCTACTACCCCTGCCAATTTTATTATGGCGATTGTGGCGAAGTGGTTAACGCATCGGATTGTGGTTCCGACATTCGTGGGTTCGATTCCCATCAGTCGCCCCATTTCAAATCACATATTCAATCATCATTGAATATAATATATTGGGCTATAGCCAAGCGGTAAGGCAACGGACTTTGACTCCGTCATGCGTTGGTTCGAATCCAGCTAGCCCAGCCATTTGCGGAAGTAGTTCAGTGGTAGAATACAACCTTGCCAAGGTTGGGGTCGCGGGTTCGAATCCCGTCTTCCGCTCCAATATAATATGGCGGCATAGCCAAGTGGTAAGGCAAAGGTCTGCAAAACCTTTATTCACCGGTTCAAATCCGGTTGCCGCCTCCATTATCATTATTTATTTAGTGGTTATAGCAGTACTTGAAATCTTAATATGCCGGTGTGGCGGAATTGGCAGACGCGCACGACTCAAAATCGTGTTCCTTCTGGAGTGTCGGTTCGACCCCGACCACCGGTACCATCTTAATTTTAAACAGGGTTTCCTGTTTTCTTTATTTCATAAGGATATGTATGCGGGTGTAGTTTACTGGTAAAACCTCAGCCTTCCAAGCTGATGTAGTGGGTTCGATTCCCATCACCCGCTCCATACATACGCGACTAACGCAGTATTTCGTTTCTTAAAAACGACGTACTGCGTTTTTTTTATCTTTTTTATTTTTTACCGAAGCCATCTGTTAAAGGAAGCAGTCTTCTTATTAACAAGAAAGGGGATGCATCAGCATCCCACAATTCTGTATGTGCCCGTTCCTCCATGAATCTGGGTGAACATGTTCATCAATGATTCGGTCATCTTCTGCATGCTTTCTGGTGAGGATGAGGGTCTCATGTAGACGATCTGCAGCGCGTTTTTTGAGCCTTCTTTTACAGAGGTGCGATCAGAATCGACAAATGGGCTTCCGAATGGACCTAATTCGTCTGCAGATATGATCAAGTTTGCAAGGTTGTTGGTTCTCCCATTCAATCCCGTGTATTCTTCGTTTTGTCCGCCTATTTTAAGGGTGATGTTTCCTTGAAGCTTGTCACTGTCATATACGCCAATTGGAATTTGATATTCTAGTGAGAAGAAATTGTTCAAGTCAATCGCACTATGTATGGATTGAAGATAGTTTTGCCTGGCAATTCTTCGATAGAGAGCTTCTGCTGAATGCCTGTAGCGATTCGGATCTTTGCCTGTTGTTTTAAAAATAGCACGCCATTCTTTAATCCCTTCGAGATCAGTAACGTTTTTTTCTAAAAGGTCGAAATAGATGGATTCCTGAAAAAGCTGAAGCCTTCCTTTTAGCATTTGTGGGGATTCGCCTACCTGAATATCTTTATATTCGATTACCCCGACTGAGAATCCGGGTATTAAATCGCATATCGTCCTGGAAACTTGAATTTCCATTGATTACACCTCCAAATCTGCTTTAAAATAGTTTATCATAAAAGTAATTTGCCTTTAAATTTATGAGTTCTAATATAGATCATCTTATTGGAAAGGAGGAAGTCAAATTGGATACGGAGATTCTGAAGAAAGATATTATTGCTTATAGTAAAAGCATAGGTATTGATAAAATCGGTTTTGCAGCGCCAACTGCGTTTGAAGAAATGAAAGTTAGATTATACAGGCAGCAGGAACTTCAATATCAATCAGGTTTTGAAGAGAAAGATATTGAAAAGAGGACAGAACCTGCACTTATTTTTAATCGTCCCAAATCGATTATATCGATTGCTCTCGCATATCCTTCCAAAATGAAAACCCTGGTGGTCAGCAAGAAGGGAGAGCGAAGGGGAATATTTTGCCGGGCTTCATGGGGGACGGATTATCATGCGGTGTTAAGAGACCGGCTAAAAAAGCTGGAAGAATATATAGCTTCGAAAGTTCCGGGAGCCCGCTTCAAATCGATGGTTGATACTGGAGAGCTTGTTGACAGGGCCGTGGCTGAAAGGGCAGGAATAGGCTGGAGCGGCAAAAACTGTTCGATCATCACCCCTGAGTTCGGTTCATATGTTTACTTGGGAGAAATGATAACGAATATTCCGTTTGAGCCTGATACACCTATGGAGGACCAGTGCGGCAGCTGTAATAAATGTGTCGATGTTTGTCCGACAGGGGCGCTTGTACAGGGCGGTCAGCTTGATGCGCAAAAATGTATAGCCTTCCTGACTCAGACTAAGGGGTTTTTAGCCGATGAGTACCGGGAAAAGCTTGGAAACCGTATTTATGGATGTGATACCTGCCAGACTGTATGTCCTGAAAATAAGGGGAAGGATTTTCACTTCCATACAGAAATGGAGCCGGATCCCGAGATTGCAAAACCGCTTTTGAGGCCCCTGCTGACGATCAGCAACAGAGAGTTCAAGGAAAGATTCGGCCATGTTTCCGGGTCATGGAGAGGAAAGAAGCCAATCCAGCGTAATGCAATCATTGCTCTCGCCCATTATAAGGATGATACAGCGATAGAGGAATTAATATTGGTAATGAGAGATGACCCAAGACCTGTCTTGAGGGGAACTGCAGCCTGGGCTCTCGGAAAAATTGGAGGGAGCGACGCACAGGATGCATTGTTGCGTGCAGCTGATAGAGAACAAGATGAAGAAGTATTGGAGGAAATCAGGAAAGGTCTTGAATTTTTCAATGCAGATTCAGAGACAAATATAAGAATTTAAAAAGAATGGATTTTCGTAATCCATTCTTTTTTATGCCTGAAATTCCGTACACCTACATAAACATGATAGGTGAAGGGAGAGATGACGATGCGTGATCAACTGCAGGAATTGCTGGAACAGCGTGTCCTTCAATGTGTATCCATGCCCCGCAATCAGTTGCATGAGTGTCCAGGCATTGAACTGAAGAAGCAAAGTTTTGCAAATAGGTCTGCTGAAATCGTAAAAGCAAAGGCAGACGGGAGAATCAAGAATAAATTTGAAGATGCTGAAAACGCTTCAGTTTTATACGATGTTAACTTTCAATATTTGATTAAGCAAAAGGGTTTATTTTACATGGAGGAGGAAGTGGAAAAGCGACGCGCTGAATTTTACAAAGGTGTTCTGGTTAAGGATGAGAAATTGAGTGAGATTGAGCCCGCTGAAACAATTGAGGAATCAATGCCTGTCTTTTCGCATGAGGATGTGGCACAGGATAGGAAAGGCTTCAGGTACGACAGGTTAAAGGCAGTCCAGTATGCTGAGCGCTGGTGGAATGACTATAATCCCTCATTTAAGAAGTTTGAAGTGGATTGTACGAACTATATATCACAATGTCTTCATGCCGGTGGCGCTCCTATGCGCGGGTACCCCAACCGAAGTAATGGATGGTGGATGCAAAGTAACAATTGGAGCTTCAGCTGGTCAGTAGCAAATGCAATGAGGTGGCATATTCCTGGTTCCAAGCTTGGATTAAGGGGAAGAGAGGTGACTATCCCGGAAAAGCTGAAGCTTGGTGACGTGATCTGTTATGATTTCGAGGGTGACGGCCGATTTGACCATACGACAATTGTAACCGGGCATGATGCCGACGGAATGCCGCTGGTCAATGCACACACGTATAATTGCCGCATGCGCTACTGGGCTTATAAGGACTCCACTGCCTACACACCTAATATAAAGTATAAGTTCTTTACAATCACGGATGATGGTGATGACTAATAGGAAGTGTTTCCTGGTCCATTTCTTTTGCTGTGAAGGAACGTAATGGTATAATAGCTGTAGTTTTGATTAGAGGTGAAAGTCATGGCATTGCATGTTGTATTATACCAGCCGCTCATTCCAGCAAATACTGGAAATATCGCGCGCACATGCGCCGGCACTGATACCGAGCTTCACTTGATCAGGCCGTTGGGATTCTCCACGGATGACAAAATGCTGAAGCGTGCCGGGTTGGATTATTGGGAACACGTAAAGATCCATTACTATGATTCGCTCGATGATTTTTATCAGAAGAACGAGGGTGGAGAATTTTTCTACGTGACCAAATTTGGCAAGAGGGCGCATTCTGATTTTGATTATAGTGCAACCGATCAAGATTTCTTCTTTATCTTTGGCCGAGAGACAACCGGACTTCCTGAAGAAGTCATTGAAAAAAATATGGACAGATGCCTTAGGCTGCCAATGAATGAAAATATTCGTTCTCTTAACCTGTCCAACACAGCCGCAATTTTAATTTATGAGGCACTGAGACAGCAGGACTATCGAGATTTGCGCAAATATTAGGAGGTCAGGCCTGACCTCCTTTTTGGCATGTTCATATCATTAAAGGAGCTGAGAGAAGAATGAATCAGATGATTGAAACCTTATTAAACCACCGCTCTGTCAGGAGCTTTAAAAGTAAGGCGCTGGACCAGGAGCAAATCGAGGCAATTGTGAAAAGTGCACAGGCAGCATCTACTTCAAGCTTCATACAGGCTTATTCGATTATTGGGGTAACAGACCAGGAAAAGAAGGACAAGCTCGCTGAAATTGCTGGCAATCAATCATATGTTGCCGCTAATGGCCATTTCTTTGTGTTCTGTGCGGACCTCCATCGCCACAAGGTGATAGCAGAAATGGAAAAGGCTGACCTGGATGACTCGATTGAAAGCACAGAAAAATTCATGGTTGCATTAATTGATGCTGCACTGGCTGCGCAGAACGCTGCAGTTGCTGCTGAATCAATGGGGCTGGGTATTTGTTATATTGGCGGGATCCGCAATGACCTTGAAGCAGTGAAGGAAGTATTGAAGACGCCTGAACATGTCATTCCCCTTTTTGGTATGGCAGTAGGTTACCCTGAGCAGGAGACGGATTTGAAGCCTCGCCTTGCAATGGAGCATATTTATATGGAGAATGAGTATCTGCAAGACCGGAGTGTTTTTGAAAAGCAGCTGCATACCTATAATGAAACAACTTCGGAATATTACCGTGCAAGAACCGGCGGGAAGCGTGAAGACACCTGGACCGGCCAAATGGCCAGGATGCTCGGGCGTAAATCGAGGATGTATATGAAAGAGTTTGTGGAAAAACAGAATTTAAATAAAAAATAATCATAAAAAAAGGCTGTTTCGTAATGATTGTTGTTAAAATCCTAAAGCCGATTTTAACGTGATAAAAGCTATTTTGCAGGTCGGTACTAAGTTGGCAAGCTCTTTTCTCTTATTAAACGTTAATTAGTGAAGAAACTTAAGTAAATCCATCCTATTTTGTAGTCAATAGCAACAAAGTTTGAGAAAAGAGCCTAAAAAAATAAAAAGCTGCCAATCGGCAGCTTTTTATTTTTTTGTGATCCCCGGCTTATCATCGTAACCTGCAGTGAAGATTGCAGATAAGAACGCAACAGTTACACCCAGAATTAAAATCAATTTCATGTATGTAAGCCTCCCTTTATTCGATTTTGTCCATATAGAAATTATTATAGCCTATTATCTTCGAACTGTGAAGGATAGCCTTTTATTTTTGCTCCGTGAGTAAAAAAGGACAATCAGGACAGCCCAATGATTACGCATGTTCAAATTGTTTGCTGCATAGAATTTATTAATCGTCTCTTGATAACGCTACATGGGGAGGTCCATATGGATATTTTAAAAAAGATTGAAATGTATCGCCAGGGTGAAGAGAAGCTTAAATGGGAAGGGACGTTCAGGGAGTATCTTGAGATTGTGAAGGAACAGCCATGGGTGGCGCAATCGGCACATTCGCGTGTATATAATATGATCAAAGATGCAGGAATCGAAAGTGATAAAGGCAAAAAACGCTATTCTTTCTTTAATTCTCAATTATTCGGCCTCGAGGAAGCGCTGGAGAGGCTTGTCGAGGAGTATTTCCATCCAGCAGCAAAAAGGCTGGATGTCAGAAAAAGGATCTTATTGCTGATGGGTCCTGTCAGCGGAGGTAAATCTACACTTGTCACAATGCTAAAAAGAGGTCTGGAAGCATATTCGCATACAGACAGAGGGGCTATTTATGCAATAAAGGGCTGTCCGATGCATGAAGATCCCCTCCATATGATACCGCACCATCTCCGCAAGGATTTTTATGATGAATATGGTATCCGGATTGAAGGGAATTTGTCTCCGCTAAATATGATGAGGCTTGAGCAGGAATATGGGGGCAGGATTGAAGATGTCGTGGTGGAAAGGATCTTCTTCTCTGAAGATAAAAGAACGGGAATCGGTACGTTCAGCCCATCCGACCCGAAATCCCAGGATATTGCGGACTTGACTGGAAGCATCGACTTTTCTACTATCGCTGAATATGGATCTGAATCCGATCCGCGTGCATACCGATTTGACGGCGAGCTGAATAAAGCGAACCGAGGTATGATGGAGTTTCAGGAAATGCTGAAGTGTGATGAAAAATTCCTCTGGCATTTGCTGAGCTTGACGCAGGAAGGCAATTTTAAAGCTGGAAGATTCGCTTTGATCAGCGCGGACGAATTGATTGTCGCGCATACGAATGAAACGGAGTATCGTTCATTCATCTCCAATAAAAAGAATGAAGCGCTGCATTCAAGGATCATCGTAATGCCAATTCCGTATAATTTGAAGGTGTCAGAAGAAGAGAAAATCTATGAAAAGATGATCAGGGAGAGCGACGTCAATGATGTGCATATTGCGCCTCACACGTTGCGGGTGGCTGCGATGTTCACAATCCTCACACGCCTCAAGGATCCCAAAAAGGGCGATATCGATCTTATCAAGAAGATGAGGCTCTATGATGGTGAAAGTGTAGAGGGCTATAACAGAGCAGATGTTGAGGAGTTGAAGAAGGAGCACCAGGATGAAGGTATGAGCGGAATCGATCCCCGCTATGTTATTAACCGGATATCTTCTACAATTATCAGGAAAGAAATTACTACGATCAATGCCCTGGATGTTCTGCGGTCTTTGAAAGAAGGGCTCGACCAGCATCCATCCATCACTTCGGATACGAGGGAACGTTATTTGAATTATATTTCTCTTGCACGTAAAGAGTATGATGATATTGCTAAGAAGGAAGTTCAGAAGGCATTTGTTTACTCTTATGAAGAATCAGCAAAAACTCTTATGGATAACTATCTTGATAATGTCGAGGCATATTGCAATAAGGCGAAGATGCGTGATCAGCTGACTGGAGAAGAGATCAATCCGGATGAAAAGCTGATGCGTTCTATCGAAGAGCAGATTGGTATTTCTGAAAATGCCAAGAAGGCGTTCCGTGAAGAAATACTGATCAGGATTTCAGCGTATGCCCGAAAAGGCAAAAGGTTTGATTACAATTCACATGACCGTCTTCGTGAAGCAATCCAGAAGAAGTTATTTGCTGACTTAAAGGATGTCGTCAAGATTACGACGTCTACAAAGACACCTGATGAGACGCAATTGAAAAAAATCAACAATGTCGTCGCCAGGCTGATCGATGAGCATGGATACAACTCCACTTCCGCGAACGAACTGCTGCGGTATGTGGGAAGTCTGTTAAATAGATAGTTTTAAGGACCTGCAATCTGCAGGTCCTGTTTTACTTTCTGGGAATTTGCATAACTAATCGGTTTTACTAATCCAGCTTCAGGGCCTGGCCCCTCGAGTCAATTCGGTCCACCCAATGAAGTCAAGAACGACTTCATTGGGTGGACTCTCAAGCGCTTTTCGAGGCTTACACGGGGCACTTGTGCTTTTTGTTGCCAAGTGTAAAAGTGTTTATTCAGACTCCATGGAGGGAATAGTACAGGCAAGAGGTGATAAGAATGGCTAAAGAAGAATTACCAAAGAACTATGTCCCAAAAAATAGCTCTATGGCTCACAATGAAGAGGAAATCGAAAACCTGGGAAAACAAATGGAACACCGCCGCAGTGGAGAGGTTCTAAAACAAAAATATGATAAAGTGCCAGATCCAATTCAATATGATAAAGCGAATGAAAAGAAATAATCTTTGCGAAAATGCAAAGGTTATTTTTTTGTTCCATTCTGTTGAAAAAGTGCATTCAGATAACCAATCGAAAGAAAGAGTCAATAGAAACAACTGAAACAGCAGCACTGTCGATATTCCCGTGAGAAAATGGGCTTATCCAGTATGAACTGAAAAGGTTAATTGTCAAAATTATTTGTAAATTATTTTGTCTTTTTGCATAAGATAGAGTAATTACAATTACCTTTTGGGTTAAAGGCCATCGGGATATTGTATGAAGGTAAACAGTATTGTGTTACTAAAAATGAAAATTTCAAAGGAGGGGTTGAAAATGACCGATGAAAGCAGTCACCAGTTTGTGATTTCCCAGGAAGATTGGTCCCTCCACCGCAAAGGACATGATGATCAGCAGCGCCATCAGGAAAAGGTACAGGAGGCCATTAAGAGCAATCTTCCTGACTTGATCACCGAAGAGAATATTATCATGTCCAACGGCAGGGATGTCGTAAAGATTCCGATTAGGTCACTGGATGAGTACAAAATCCGTTATAACTATGATAAAAACAAACATGTCGGCCAGGGCAGCGGGGATACAAAGGTTGGTGATGTTGTCGCCCGCGACGGTTCAGGCCAGCAGCAGGGGCCAGGTAAGGGGCAAGGAGCAGGAGACCAGGCTGGAGAAGACTATTATGAAGCAGAAGTATCGATGATGGAAATTGAGGAAGCGTTGTTTAAAGAGCTGGAACTTCCTAACCTGAAAAAGAAGGAAGATCAGGAACATCTCGTCGAAAATATTGAATTCAATGACATCCGGAAGACCGGTTTAATGGGCAACATTGACAAAAAGCGGACGATGATGTCTGCTTACAAGAGGAATGCGATGACAGGCAAGCCATCCTTCCACCCTATTTATAAGGAAGATTTAAAGTTTAAGACCTGGAATGAGGTCGTAAAGCCCGACTCAAAAGCAGTGGTGCTTGCCATGATGGATACGAGCGGCAGTATGGGGCTCTGGGAAAAATATATGGCAAGAAGCTTTTTCTTCTGGATGACCCGCTTCCTGCGCTCCAAATATGAAACTGTCGAGATTGAGTTCATCGCTCACCATACCGAAGCAAAAGTGGTGTCTGAGGAAGACTTTTTCTCAAAAGGAGAAAGCGGTGGCACAATTTGTTCATCCGCCTATAGAAAAGCTTTAGAACTCATTGATTTAAAGTATAATCCAAGCAAGTTTAATATTTACCCATTCCATTTTTCCGATGGGGATAACCTGACCTCCGATAATGCCCGCTGTGTAAAGTTAGTTGAAGAGCTGATGAAGGTCTCCAATATGTTCGGATATGGAGAAGTCAATCAGTACAACCGCCACTCGACCCTAATGTCCGCGTATAAAAACATTAAAGATGACCATTTCAGATATTATATCCTCAAGCAAAAAGCCGATGTATTCCATGCCATGAAGAGTTTTTTCAAAAATGAAGAAAATAAAATGTACGCTTAAATAAAATCGGCAGGGTAGAGACCCTGCCGATTTTTCCTTTATATGTAAACACTAAAAAACTCTTAAACTATCATTTTTCAATGCCAATTGCCTGGCTGCCCATTTGAATCCAGGCCTGTTCGAACGCTTTGCGATGAACTGGCTTATATCCTTCGGCAGCAAGAGGGTCGTTAACGTAAATGTAGTTTTTATCATAGCCTACAATTACGACACTATGCTCTCTGTAGGTGATTTTGACATTCCCGGTATTGGTTTTCCAGGTGGTGAATTCAGATTCGGGCAGAGGAGCAAAAGTCGAATTGATGATGACCCACACCGGCGATCCACTGTTAATCAGCTTTAATATAGCATCAAATGATTGTCCTGTAATATCCATGATTTTGCCGGGAAGGTAAGTTTCTGCCAGACTGGCCACTGGCCCGTGATAGACTCCGTAGCCAGATTTGCTGAATGTGTAGATATCACCAACAAATCCATCATACGGATTGCCTCGCACATAATTCTCGTCGCGGAAAGGAATTTTATGTATTTCACTGGCTAAAGTCATCTTATCCACCGCGGTGCCTTGATAGTGCAGCAGCATAGAAAGGCTGGTGACTTCACAGCCCCGTTGTAATTCTGGTAGCTGGCTGATGTGAGGGACACCATTAATTATTGTTCTATCTTCTTTTTTCGTAAATTCTATAAGATAGTCTGTGTGATCGGCATTTTTTTTCACGAAATGAGCTTCTGTACGGGTGATTTTTGGCACTTCTTCTGCTCTTGCCTCCGCAGTTGGATCTTCAATCGATCGTATTTTCTCCGCACCCAGGAAGGTGGCGAGGAAAATTGCTCCCACAGATAATGTCCTGACCCAAATTTTTTTATTCAAGAATATCGTCTCCCCACAACATCTCTCTTTCAATCTTAAACAAGTTTCGACAGCGCTTCAACAGAATAATAGGATAATTTTTCTATCGGTTGAAAAATATGTTATTTGATTCACGAAATAATTACGTTTTTATTCATATATTGTCGACATACAAAATTCGAATAAATATGGAGCTGTATAAATAACTCAATGATTAACATTTTTATGTCTGTATCTGGCAATACTAACTCTGCTATGAGTACAATCTTTTAAAAAAACCTTTTTTTATGTTAGGGTATTAAAGTGTCAAATTAGTGAAGGGAGTTTTTTGATGAAAAAGGATTCATCTGTGTTTTTTATCTCAATCGCAATCTTACTTCTGATGGTCCTGTTCGGTGTGTTTGTTCCAGAAAAACTTGAATCTGTTACAGCCAATATTCAGGCATTTATCACTGATTCATTAGGTTGGTATTATTTAATCCTAGTATCTTTAATTGTTGTAATATGTCTTTATTTCTTGATCAGTCCATTGGGAAGGATCAAATTAGGCAAGCAGGATGACCGTCCGGAATTCTCGACACCGACCTGGTTTGCCATGCTTTTCAGTGCAGGCATGGGGATTGGGCTGGTTTTCTGGGGAACTGCTGAGCCAATCAGCCACTATATGGTTTCGACACCCACTGGAGTAGAGCCGGGATCAGAACAGGCAATCCGAGATTCCATGAGATTCACATTTTTCCATTGGGGCATCCATGCATGGGCCATCTATGGAATAGTGGCATTGGTACTGGCTTATTTCAATTTCCGCCATGGGAAGCCCGGATTGATCAGTGCTACGCTCAGCCCTATATTGGGTGACCGCACAGAAGGGGCAGCCGGAAAAGCGGTAGATGTAATCTCAGTTGTCGCGACGGTAATAGGTGTGGCAACGACTTTAGGATTTGGAGCTGTACAAATTAACGGGGGACTTTCTTACCTGTTTGGATTACCTACTGGTTTCTTGACTCAATTAGTAATAGTCTTGGTCGTGACAGTTTTGTTTACCATTTCAGCATTGTCGGGACTAGGCAAGGGAATTAAGATCCTAAGTAATGCGAATATGATTCTGGCAGCACTGCTGCTTGCAGCCATGTTGATATTTGGACCAACGCAATTTATACTAAACCTGTTCACAAACACCATCGGTACTTATCTTCAGAACCTCCCTGCAATGAGCTTCCGTATTGCACCGTTGAATGAAGAAGTCCGTTCATGGATCAATGGCTGGACCATTTTTTATTGGGCATGGTGGATTGCATGGGCGCCATTTGTAGGAATCTTTATAGCTCGAGTTTCTAAAGGCAGGACGATCAGGGAGTTTGTATTCGGTGTTCTTCTTGTACCTTCCCTGATCGGTTTCCTATGGTTTTCCGCTTTTGGCGGGTCAGCAATCATGCTGGAGCATGAAGGAATTGCTAATCTTTCTCAGCTTGCGACTGAAGAGTCATTGTTTGGGGTCTTTGCCAATTATCCGATGAGTTCATTATTGTCCATCCTGGCACTCATTCTTATCGGTACTTTCTTTATCACTTCTGCAGATTCAGGGACATTCGTTTTAGGAATGATGACGACGAATGGTTCTTTAACACCAGGTAACAAAATCAAACTTACTTGGGGAATCATGCTTGCGGCAATTTCCCTTGTACTGCTGTACTCTGGCGGTTTACAGGCGCTGCAAAACACCATGATTGTCGCTGCATTGCCATTCTCCGTCATAATGGCATTGATGGCCTTCAGTTTAATTAAGGCATTAAGACAGGAGGCAAAAGAGCTGGGTATTGGCAAAATACCTAAGCGAAAGCCTGAATAGTAATAGATAAAGGTATCCTTCCATTGGGGAGGATACTTTTTTTATGAGCCCGCTGAGTTAAGTGTTCAATTAAGAATAATCAAATGTAAAGATGTGGTGAATTATGAACAATTTGTTCTTTTTAATATGTAAATGTTTTCATTCGGTTTTTTTGCTAAAATAAAGGTATTGAATTTAAGTCATTTCCTAAGGTGATCAGAATGGAAAAAGAAAAATTATTGAAGATAATCGAGGCGGCAAAGTTATATTATCTGTTAGATTATAACCAGAATGATATTGCAAAAGAGCTGGGGGTGTCGAGACCAACAGTTTCCAGGTTCCTGCAAATTGCAAAGCAGGAGGGAATAGTGGATATCAAAATCATGGATCCGACCGAGGATGTTGAAAACCTGTCACTACAGCTTGAACAAAAGTTTGGGCTTAAAAAAGCAATTGTTACCCATATTCCACAGTACGAAGACAGTGTCATTAAAAAATATATAGGGGAGAAGGCTGCCGCTTTTTTGAATGAAGTCGTCGATCATGACGATATCATCGGTGTCACATGGGGAACCACGCTGTACCATGTGGCTCTGGAACTGAAGCAAAAGCCATGCAAGAACGTCAAGGTCGTTCAGTTGAAGGGCGGAGTCAGCCATTCTGAAACGAATACGTATGCAAATGAAATTCTGTACTTATTTGGCAAGGCCTTCAACAGTGCGCCTCACCATCTTCCGCTGCCTGCAATCGTTGACCATATTGTTGTAAAGCAAGCGATGGAGGCGGACAGGCATATCAAGAAAATCCTTGAAATGGGGAAGCAGTCATCCATCGCTGTTTATACAATCGGGCCAATAAAATCAGAGTCATTATTGTTCCAGCTCGGCTATTTTACAGAAGAAGACCTGCAAGTGATCTATTCAAAAGCGGTAGGGGATATTTGTTCGCGCTTCTTCGATAAAGATGGAAATGTATGCAACGAAAACCTGAATGCGAGAACACTGGGGATTGAACTGGAAGAATTAAAGAAGAAAAAGTATTCAATCCTAGTGGCAGGCGGAGCCCATAAAATTGATGGTATTTATGGCGCATTAAAAGGGAAGTTTACAAATGTGCTCGTAACAGACCAATTCACAGCAAAATTTCTTTTGGACAAGTTTTAATAGTTAGAATTCAGGAAAATCATAAAGATCTCAGATTCTAAGCCTTACAGGTAATTTTCTCGGATTAAAAAAAGACATAGGTTTAATTTTAACAAAAGTTCAAAAACGTATAAAAAAGTTCTTTGATTCTGATATATTTGCTATTGAAGGTTTAAATAAAACAATTGTAAACGTTTTTTTAGATGAATTTTTTTCATTTTAAAGATATACGCAAAAATGGTTGTGTGACTTATCGTTGCAGGGATGCTTGCATCATTATTGGGTGCCGACTTGCAGGATGTTTTTATAAAAAAGTTTGAAAAGAGAGGGCCTTTGTCCTTCTCTTTTTTGCTTTTCGTTATAATAGAAGAAAATGCCCCGAAAGACGTGATGATAATGTGTTTGATTTTATTTGCCTACAAAGGGCACCCAAGGTATAAGCTGGTCATCGCTGCTAACAGGGATGAAGCATATGCTCGTGAAACTGCCCCAGCTCACTTTTGGGAAGACGCACCGGAGCTGCTTGCGGGGCGTGATCTTGTAAAGATGGGGACCTGGATGGGGGTGACTGCTAATGGCCGGTTTGCCGCCCTGACAAATTATCGTGATCCAAGTGAACAAACCGCTGGAAAAAGAACACGCGGGGAGCTTGTAGCGGATTATCTTAAGGGAACGGTAAAACCTGAAATGTATCTTCAGAAAATGGCTCAGCTGCGGCATGAATATCCCGGGTATAATCTTTTAACCGGTGACCTTCAAGAACTTTATTATTATTCAAACACTGCAGATAAATTGTTAAGAGTTGAGCCAGGCATCCACGGAGTCAGCAACCATTTACTTGATACTGATTGGCCAAAAGTTGAAAAAGGCAAAGAAGGGTTGAAAAAAATCCTGACTGAAGACTCTACTGACCTGCCAGACAGCTTATTTAGCCTATTGGAAAATGCCGATCCTGCACCTGACCATTTACTTCCTTCGACGGGAGTTTCACTTGAGTGGGAACGCCTGCTGTCACCTATGTTCATTAAAAGTGAAGGATACGGGACGATAAGCTCGACTGTCATTTTAATGAATGACAGAGAAATCTATTTTAATGAACGGGTTTTTAAGGAAGATCAGCGATCAAACCAGGAGTTTTTAATAACGCTCTAAATTAAAACAGACAACCACTAAATATGGTTGTCTGTTTTTGTTTGAAGTCCGTCCTTTTATGTTTCTATTACCACCAAAAAACCGGTAAGGTGAAAAAATAATCTATATGCCCTTATTTAGACAAAGGCAGATGCTTTGTATTCCATCCTTAAATTTTCAATAATTTGCCGGACTGGAAGGATATCTTTAATTTCACCTACCCTGGCACCAGCAAATACTAGGCCATTTTCTACATCCCCTGCTACCGAGGTAAGCAGAGAGTCCAGTGTGCAAAATTGATAGGAGCAATTTTTTAGGCAATCACGGCATTTTTTGATCCTTAATTTATCTGAAGTAGTAATCAGCCTGGTAAAATGATTTGCTATCGCCCGCCCGTGCAATCCTACAGTTGTTTTTACGAGCTGTGTGTCCTCTTCAGTAGCTGAAACATACTTTTCCTTAAAGCTTTGCGGAGCATCACATTCCTCACTGGCAACAAATCTTGTGCCCATTTGGACACCGGAAGCTCCGATTGATAAAGCCCTGGCAATATCATCGCCGGTCATAATTCCGCCCGCAGCAATTACAGGGATAGACACAGACTCTGCGATCTCAGGGAGTATTTCAAATAAAGGCTTGTCTGTCCCCAGATGGCCGCCCGCCTCAAATCCCTCCACAACGACTGCAGAGGCACCCAGACGTTCCGAGATTTTCGCCAACTTCACGGAGGAAACAATCGATATGACAGGGATTCCAGCTTGCTTACCCCAAGAATACATATCTCTTGATATCCCTGCTCCAGAGATGATGAAATCCACTTTTTCTTCTAACGCAGCTTTCATTTTTTCAGCAAAGTCATTCATGGCAAACAAGACATTTACACCGATGTACCCTTTACCCTTTGTAAGTTCCCTGGCCTTCCTGATATGTAACCGCAATTCCTCGGTTGAAATCCCTGTTCCGGAAATGATCCCGATTCCGCCTGCGTTTGCCACTGCAGAGGCTAATCCGCTCAGTGAAATGCCCACCCCCATTCCGCCTTGCATAATCGGAACCCTTGTCACCATATGGCCAATTTTTAGTTCTGGAAAATCCATGCTAATTACCCCTTTCTATCGTTATTCCTCTGCAGTTTAACACGTGCCGTTTTAAAAAGAAGTGACTTTTAGCACCAGATATTAAGTTTAGGTATAAGAATGAAGTATTAATTTTTAATCATTAAAAAAGACACAGAAATTATTTCTGCGTCTCATTACATTAATTTTCATTAAAAATTGAAATTATCGGGATTCGGCCCTACACGCTCGTCTTTATTCAAGCTGTTCAAACGGTCCATATCTTCAGAAGAAAGCTCAAAGTCAAAGATAGCTGCATTTTCGATAATACGGTGTTCCTTAATGGACTTAGGAATCGTGACAACGCCATTTTGCAAGTCCCAGCGAAGAATGGTTTGAGCCGGTGATTTGCTATATTTTTCGGCAATTTCAACAATCGTCGGTTCCGTTAAAAGCTCACCCTGTTTCAGTGGAGACCAGGCTTCCATTTGGATGCCTTCAGCTTTACAGAATTCGAGCAGCTCAGTCTGTGCCAGATGTGGATGATATTCAACCTGGTTGACCATTGGCTTAATTTCAGCATCAGCCAGCAAGTCCTTAAGATGATGAACATGGAAATTGCTCACTCCAATAGCACGAACCCGTCCATCCTTATATAGCTTTTCAAGTGCCTTCCATGTTTCCTTGTACTTGCCCGCCACAGGCCAGTGGATCAGGTAAAGATCTAGATAGTCAAGGCCAAGCTTCTCCATGCTTGTTTCAAAAGCCTGAAGTGTCGATTCAAAGCCCTGATCGGAATTCCATACCTTTGTTGTGATAAATAACTCCTCACGAGGAACGCCAGCTTCTTTGATCGCCTGTCCTACGCCTTCCTCGTTCTTGTAAACTGCTGCAGTATCGATGCTTTTATAGCCATTCCTAAGGGCAGCTTTTACAGACTCAACAACCTCGGACCCTTCCTGTACCTTGAACACTCCAAGGCCAAACCAAGGCATCTTGACTCCATTATGTAGTGTAGTTGTATCCTGGAGATTATTTGGCATATCATGCGCCTCCTTTTCAACTTAATGCCTCCCCATTTTCTCACATTTTTGGAATTTCTAAAAAGAAATTGCATCAGAAAGAGATGATTATAGAAGAATGGTAAGGCAATAAACCCCTAATCTGACAGGTTGGAAGGGTACTTCGGAAAGCTGGCAAGAATGCGCAGTAATTTTGATAGGTTAGGATGAGTACCAAGGGAAGCTGTCAATAAGAAGCCGTCCATGCAAAATTCGGTTCAAAGCAGACAGGTTATCCGAAGTTAATTTAATCTAAATCGTCCCACAAAAAGTCTTTTATTTATCGATAACGGGTATATCACTTTATATATCATAACTGACTTGGAATAGGGAGGAGAGAGCTGATATGATTATCAAGGTACTAGGAAGTGGTTGTGAAAAATCCAAAGATCTTGAGGAAAATATTAATTTAGCCATACAGGAAGCAGGTGTGGCGGCAGTTGTTGAAAAGATAGAAGATGATAAGGAAATTGAAAAGTACAAAGTGAATAGCACCCCTGCCATGGTAATTGATGAAAAAGTGGTTTCAGCAGGGGAACAATTATCAGCGGATGAGATTAAAAGACTATTCTAGATCAATCAGGCCTTAGCCGGGGCCTGTTTTTTTCTAGATAGTCATTAGTGGCCCATAGTGATAGCAGCAGAATCAGCTCAAAGCCATTTGTGGCCGCATCGCTTTCCAATGGAAGGGGGACCGCACTGCCAATGCCCATTAAGATGACACCGATGGCCATCCACTTCCATTTCCGTTTTATCCATAAGATGAAGCCAGCAATTAGCAAAGTGACTGTTACACCGATGATCATGATTGGCGGCCCATGTGAGGCTGCCGAATCATAGCTTAACACTCCATTAGAGCGATCTGGCACCAGCTTTATTCCCAGAGTATTTTGCACAAGCTCGGAAATGATCATGGCAATGGTGAGGAAAGCAGCGAAAAGCAAACCTCCGCGTCCCTTAATCCAACTGATGTCTGTTGTTTTGCTAGCAGCTGCCCAGGAAAATAAAATCAACAGGGGTGTAAACAAGGCATGGAACCAAAAACGCAGGAGGTTCATAGTCTTTAAAAAAGTCCCTTCCCCGATCAGGCTCCCCAATGCAAGAACCAAGTTGTCGTATATCAATCCAAACGTAACTAGCAAAAGAACATTCATCAATAATATAAAGCCATTTTTGATGGAGGATTTTAAACCCCAAAGGAATAAAAATAAGTAGATGAGGGAATATAATGCGTAGATATATGGGTCCATAACTCAGTTTCCTCCAAAGTCAAGTTTATACCATTGTTCCCCTTGAGCCAGGATGGAAAACATGTGTCAAGGTTATTAACTTTAGTAAAGTTTTAAACAAATAAATCGTATTCTTAAAAATTACTAATAGTTTTATAAGGCTACTTCATATATCATGAGAAATATAAGCATATTCATCGATATTTTTGACGAAGAACAGGAGAAATCATGACGACATTAAATGACATTGCATGGGTAACTGACAGTACATCTTCCCTTTCAGAAGAATTCATAAAAGAAAACCATATATACGTTGTGCCGTTAAGCATTATTTTTGGCGAAGAATCCTATTTAGAGGGCGTGGATATTACTGCGGAGGACTTTTATCCAAAGCTATCTGCATCAAAGGTGCTGCCGAAAACATCCCAGCCAGCGATCGGTGAGTTTGTAGAACTTTATCAAAAGCTCAAGGAGCAATATAAGCATGCGATTGCAATTCACGCTTCCAGTGCTCTGACAGGAACCTACCAATCCTCTGTAGCCGCTTCCAGTATGGTGGAATTCAAGGTCGATGTCATCGATTCGAAAATCGGTTCTTTCCCGCTGGGCCGCATGGTTGAAAAAGGAATTGAACTCCAGAAGGAAGGCAAGTCCTACGATGAAATTGTATCCTATCTAAGAACGCTGCCTGACAAGGCAAATCTTTATATGGCACCTGGAAGTCTGGAGCAGCTGCATAAAGGCGGCCGTCTTTCCACTACTCAGGTAATCATCGGCAGCTTGATTAAACTGAAGCTGATCGTAAGGTTCGATGATGGGAAGGTTGTCCTCTTTGATAAAATCAGGACGGAGAAAAAGGTAAAGGAGCGCTTGTTCCAAATATTTGAGGAGGCTTCTGGCAACGTCAAGGCAGCAAGTGTCATCCATGGGAATGTACAGGCATTGGCCAATGAATGGCAGGCAGAGCTGCAGCAGCGCTTCCCAGATATCTCGTTTACAACGACTAAATTCAGTCCAGTAGCCGGCACGCATACAGGGCAGGGCACTATAGGACTAGCCTGGGTTAATGAATAGGACATAAAAAAGAAATCAGCCAGAGCAGGCTGATTTCTTTCCTTTTTAAGTGTGCTATATATACATAAAATAGCCAACGAATAAAAATCCCAGGACATACATAATCGGGTGGACATCTCTGATCCTGCCCATGCCAAGCATCATCAAAGGATAAAGGATGAAGCCGAGCGCGATTCCTGTAGCGACACTGAATGTGAGTGGCATCATGATGATTGTTACGAATGCAGGAATGATAACCGCAAGATTGTTCCAGTTGATTTTACTTATTTCAGTTGCCATTAACGCGCCTACAATAATTAGAGCGGGTGCGGTCACTTCAGGAGTGATTACCGATAAAATTGGTGAAAAAAACAAGGCTGCGCCAAAGCAGGCTGCGATGATCACCGAGGTGAAACCAGTTCGGCCGCCGACCGCGATCCCTGCTGAAGATTCGACGAATGATGCAGTTGTTGAAGTGCCAAGTACGGCACCGACAACAGAAGAGCCTGCATCAGCAAGCAGGGCGCGACCTGCATTTGGAATCTTATTTTCCTTCATCAAACCAGCCTGGCTTGCTACAGCAATCAGTGCTCCAGCTGTATCGAAGAACCCGACGAAAAGGAAAGTGAAAATGACAGCAAGCACATCCGGGGAAAAGATATCGCCCAAATGGTTGAAAACAACACCGAAAGTAGGTGAGATGTCAGGAATTGTGCCAATGATGGCGTCTGGCTTTTCAATTAAGCCAGTAATGATCCCAACGATTGTGGCGATCACCATTCCGTAAAAAATACCGCCGCTGATTCCCCGGGCCATCATGATCACGCTGATGATAAAACCGAACAACGCAAGAAGGACAGGACCCGCAGTCAGATTGCCGATCGAGACAAAGGTAGCTTCACTGCCAACGATGATTCCCGCATTTTTCAAGCCGATGAAGGCAACGAAAAAACCGATGCCAGCAGCGATTGCATGCTTTAAATCTTGCGGTATGACATTGATGATTTTTTCACGGATTTTTAAAAGGCTCAGGATGACGAATAAGACACCTGCAATGAACACGCCGGTAAGGGCGACCTCCCATTTAACTCCCATGCCGATGCTGACACTGAAAGTGAAAAAGGAATTCAAGCCCATGCTTGGAGCAATTCCGATTGGGAAATTAGCAAGCAGGCCGATCAGCAGCGAACCAATAATCGCCGATAGAGCCGTAGCGGTAAAAACTGCTCCCTTATCCATGCCTGCCTGGCTGAGGATCAGGGGGTTAACCACAAGAATATATGCCATCGATAAGAATGTCGTGATCCCGGCGAGGGACTCTTGTTTATAATTTGTATTTCGTTCTGCAAACTGGAAAAAGTTTTTCATATGTTCTGTCCTCCTGGTTGTATTTTTTGATGAAATAAAAAACTCCGGCAGTATATGCTGCCGGAGTACCACAAAGGACAAATAGATGCCAAAAAAGATTAGCAAATATTGAAGTCCCCTGTAGTCACGCCTTTTACGGAAGCATGGTAGAAACGTCCGAGCCATATTCTCGAACATATACAAGGAAAGATTATAGATTTAAATAATACTAGAGATAGTATCAGTTATTTATACCCAGGTCAATTGGGTTTGCGGAAGTTTATCTATTTGATTTTTTCTGATTATTAGGGAGATGCCTGAAATTCGAAATAGGCAGGATATCCTTGTCATTTTTGTCTGCTATTTTCCAAGTCGCGGAATAATCATGGTATTTCGCGGAATTAAGTCGGTTTTTAGCGGAAATATATAGGTTTTTCGCGGAATAATATAAATTTTTCGCGGAATTCGGAGGTTCCGAATCAATTATTCAATTATCCGATAATGAAACCAGGAAACTGAAGTCGTTTTTGAAATCAGAAAGCCTTCAGAATAGATATTGACCCACTGCAGGAAGCAGGTCTGGTTCGGGATTAGCTGCTTAAATCCCTTTTTACAGAGATTTGACAAATTTTTGAATGAAATATGTGAAGAAAAAATGAACTAATCAGCAAAACACCCCTGTTTGGTTTCCAACTTACTATAATGATAGTGTAATCCAAACGGAGGTGCCAAAAATGAACGTAACGACGATTATTGAATTGGAAAATCGTGAAGTGGAGAAGATGGCTGGCGCGAAACTGGTTTTTACCCAGGAACAGGTTGATGCAAATATCGTGGAGACTTGTGTAGACTGTTTTAAATATGAAGGTTCAAAGGACTGCCTGGATACTGATGATGCAATGCAAAAAGTATTCGATACATTGAAAGCTGATGGACTGATTCCAGAAGGAGTACACGATTTTTCTTATGAAATGCCATCGTGTGAGAGATTGAGAAAAGATGTTTACGAAGAACAGGACATGCCGCAAAAGGTAATCCTGAGCTTTGCAATATAAAGCATCGATAAAAAGGAGTTCATGCCGAACTCCTTTTTTATCTAAAGCTCCTTTCTCAAACTTTGTTGCTATTGGCTGCACCTAAGTTTTTAACAAAATTAATACTTATTAAGAGAAAAGAGCTTGCCAACTTAGTACCGACCTACAAAATATCACGTTAACAACAATCTTTACGAAAACAGCCTTATTAAAAATCTTTGAAAACGTGACTTTTATCAAAGAGAACTCGAATGTAAGTTTATATAATATAAAATGAAAACGCTTTCAAAAAGAGGTGAAGCACGGTATGCAAGGTGCGAATATTACCATTGTTACCGGCCATTTTGGCAGCGGTAAAACCGAAATATCAATCAATCTAGCTGTCGAAGCAGAAAAACTGAATCAGAGAGTGGCGGTTGCCGACCTTGATATCGTCAACCCATATTACCGTGCAAGGGACGCCAGGGAGATTTTTTTGGAAAAAGGAATTGAACTGATTGCACCAGCTGAAAGACTCGCTGCTGCGGATTTACCGATTGTTCCTGGCGAGTTGGGCAGGGTGATCTATAGTCCAGATTACAGGCTGATCGTGGATGCTGGCGGGGATAAGGATGGAGCCACAGCACTGGGTCAGTTTTACAATGATTGGAAGGATATGAAGCCTGAGGTGCTTTTTATCCTGAATGCCAACCGTCCATATGTCAGTAACCTGGAGGGGGCGATTGATACGTTGAAAAAGATTGAAAAAGCTTCAAGGCTTAAGGTAACAGGAATCATCAATAATTCTAATGTTGGAAATGAAACTACGGATCATGATGTGAAAAAAGGATTGCAACTCAGCATGGAGTTATCCAAGCAGCTTGGTGTTCCGCTATTATATACGGTGGTGCCGGAGCATTTATCAAAAGCAGCAGTTGGGATTGAGGCGGAATCTCCTGTAAAAGTAATCTCGAGATATTTGAAATTGCCGTGGGAAATGTAAAGGAGGCAAAAGTAATGGATCAGAGAGTCGTTTTTAATGAAGAGACTTGTAAATCATGCAAATTATGTCTGAATGCTTGTCCGACAAATGTTATTTATCTGGCTGATTATTTGAATGAAAAAGGATATCGGCCGGCCGTGGTGACCGATCAGGAGAACTGTATCAGCTGCGGGAAATGCGCGCAAATGTGTCCGGATTCCGTAATCATTGTCTATAGGCCTGAAAAAGTCCGTAAATCTATATAGTAAAGGAGATGCGACAATGGGGAAAGTGTTGATGAAGGGTAATGAGGTGATTGCGGAAGCCGCAGTCCATGCGGGCTGTAAGTATTTTTTCGGCTATCCTATTACGCCGCAGAGTGAGCTTGTAGCCTATATGGCTAGAAGGCTGCCCGAGGTTGGCGGCTTATTTTTACAGGCGGAAAGTGAAGTAGCTGCAATTAATATGGTATACGGCGCTGCTGGGACCGGTGTCCGTGTGATGACGTCTTCATCAAGTCCCGGGTTCAGCCTGAAGCAAGAAGGCATCTCTTACCTGGTTGGGGCTGAGCTGCCTGCACTGATTGTGAATGTTGTGCGTGGAGGTCCAGGACTTGGGAACATCCAGCCGGCGCAATCCGATTATTTTCAAGTAACAAAGGGCGGTGGACATGGCGATTATCATACACCAGTGCTGGCGCCCTCTACGCTTCAGGAAATAATCGACCTGACTTCCGCTGCATTTGATATTGCGGACCGCTATCGGACGCCAGTCATATTGCTTGGGGATGGTATGCTCGGGCAGATGATGGAACCGGTTGAGTTTCAGGACCTGTCTGAAAGGGAGCATGAGGAAAAGGAATGGGCTACGACAGGTACTCGCGGTGATGGAAAGCCAAGGATTATCACCTCGCTGGAATTGAATGCAGATGCCTTGGAAAAACGAAATGAACATCTTCAGAAAAAATTTGCTCTGATCAAGCAAAATGAGGTTAGATATGAGACGTATGAAACTGAGGATGCAGAGTATATCGTCACAGCTTACGGAACAGCAGCAAGGATTGCCATGAATGCGATTAATAAAGCGCGTAAGAATGGATTGAAAATCGGCATGATTCGGCCAATCACATTATGGCCATTCCCTGAATTGCCGTTTGTTGAAACCAGGGACAGGGTGAAGGGCTACCTTTCAGTTGAAATGAGTGCTGGCCAGATGGTTGAGGATGTAAGACTGGCTGTCAACGGCAGGGCTCCTGTTTCATTTTTTGGCCGAACTGGCGGAGTAGTACCGACGCAGGAAGAAATTTACGACCAAATCATCAAGCTGGCCGGGGGTGTTGAGGTATGACAATGAAAACGGTGTTCGAAAAGACAACGGGTTTGACTGGTATCCAGACGCACTACTGTCCCGGCTGTACGCACGGAATCATCCATAGAATGGTTGGCGAAGTATTGGAAGAAATGGGGATTCTTGAAGATACAATCGGCGTTGCATCAGTAGGGTGCTCGGTTTTATCCTATGAATATTTCAATTGTGATATGACCCAGGCGGCGCATGGCAGGGCACCTGCAGTTGCGACTGGAATAAAGAGAGTCCTGCCAGACCGTTTTGTTTTTACCTATCAGGGAGATGGCGATCTGGCTTCGATTGGCATTGCGGAAGCTGTTCATGCTGCAGCACGAGGGGAGAATATAACAGTCATTTTTGTGAATAATGCAATTTATGGCATGACAGGGGGACAAATGGCGCCGACCACCCTGGTTGGACAAAAAACGGCTACAACACCATTCGGGCGCAATGCCAGCATCCAGGGTTTGCCGATTCGTGTAAGTGAGATGCTGTCCACACTTGATGGTACGGCTTATATCGAGCGAGTTTCTACACACGACGTGCCCAATATTCTTAAAGCGAAGAAAGCAATCCGCAAAGCGTTCGAAACGCAGAAGCAGGGGCTTGGCTTTTCGATGATTGAAGTCCTTTCAAGCTGTCCGACAAACTGGGGTCTGGATCCGGGCGAATCCCTCGATTGGATCAAAAATAATATGGTGCCTGCATATCCACCTGGTGTGTATAGGGATGTCCAGAAGGGAGATGTTAGCTGATGGAAGAAATTTTGATTGCCGGCTTTGGCGGCCAGGGGGTCATGTCGATGGGCCAATTGATCGCATATGCCGGAATGACAGAAGGCAAGTATGTCTCCTGGCTCCCTTCCTACGGACCAGAGCAGCGGGGCGGTACCGCAAACTGTGCAGTCGTTGTCAGTGAGGAACAGGTTGGTTCGCCACTTGTTTCAAGACCAACCACAGCCATTGTGCTGAACAATCCTTCTTATGAAAAATTCGAGCCGATGGTAAGGCCCGGCGGTCTATTGGTTGTTAACTCATCATTAATTTCGAAAGTCTCAGAAAGAACCGATATAAGGGTTTTGAATATCCATGCAACCGATAAAGCAAATGAGCTAGGCAATCCTAAGGTTGCTAATATGATCCTTTTAGGGGCATTTTTGGAGGAAACAGGAATATTGCCGGATGAATCGATTTTAGAAGCGTTAAAAAAAGTGCTAGCTCCAGAGAAGCACTCCTTATTAGCCATCAACCGCCAGGCATTGGAACTTGGGCGGTCTTTGACAAAAGTTATGGCACCGTAAAGAATTGGACGGGGGAAAAGGGTGTTCATCTATTGGTCTGATTACGGCAGGGAAAACAAAAACTGATTGTGGAAAACATATAGGAAAACTTTTACACGTGAAGTGATGCCGGGCTGCAAAAGGAAAGCATGTCCCCGTGAAAAGAGAGGAAACAGGGGACGGTCACATAAAAGGCAAACATGTGCCCGAAAAGAGAGCGAAAACAGGCTGACGGTCACATAACCAGGAAAAAGCGATGTCACAATGTCCCAACGCCAAAAAGTGATGTCACAATGTCCCAACACCAAAAAGCGCTGCCAGTTCAAAGGGTTCCGTTTTCGGGTGCTTTCTTATTAATAGACACAGGAATTGACGTGTGAATTGGCATACGTCTTTTTCTTTATTTATCAAGGTTTCTACGAAATTTCATTAACTTTGACATATCATTATTATGATGGACAATAAGTATTGTACACTTTAAAGAGGGGCAAAACTTCTGTCATTTGCAATGCCGTTTTAAGCACCAGTTTTATTGAACCTTATAAGCTAGTCGATAATAAGCTGCTGATTTCCGCCTCTAGGATCAAGAGGGTCCGCACTTATCGGTTGGGAGATCAGGTTAAGCGCCAGAGCTGATAAGTAGACGGAATAATTCCGCTTAATTAGTAATTAATATTAAAAAAGACTAAAATAGACGGAGAAGTTCCGCCTATTGACTAAAAAAATTCGAAAATAGGTGATTTTGCTGTGCATAAGCGGAAAACCTTCCCTTATTTACCCCGAAACAAGCTCCATTCTGAATTTAACCGGAAAATCTCCGCTTATTTTACTTTTGCTGGGCTTCGATAAAGGACAAGACATCTTATTTAAAAGATTACCGTGAACCATATCACAAGTAAGTGAGGTTTTATTTAAATACGGTTTTGGTATGCCTAATAAAGGTACTCGCCAATTTTACTACGGCGAGTTTTACTTTTTTACTTACCAATAATGATGCCAATACAACTGTCATTTCGGCACATATTTTAAAAAAGCACCTCAAAACGGAACGGTTTAGTTCACTAATGGCACGCTTTTTAGTACAGTGGCAATGCATGAAGCACTGCGCGAAGCGGGACAGCCGCCTACTCCAAAAGCTCAAGTATTAATGGGACAGCCGCCTGGAGTGATGGTGCCTGCTTATCGGCACTTGTTTCTTCGGAACCAATGAAGACTGTTTTGCAGCCAGCTTTTTTACCGGCTTCAATATCGCGCTCGTGATCACCGACCATGACGCTTCCTTCTAGGTCAATATCATGCCTGCTTGCTAGGTCCAGAAGCATTCCTGCATTCGGTTTGCGGCAGTCGCAGCCAGCCTTAGGTTTGTGGGGACAGTAGGCGACCTCTTTGATATGGCCGCCATGTTCCATGATCATTTCTATCATATGGTCATGGATTTCCTTGAGTCGTTTTTCTTTTAAAAAGCCCAGCCCGACGCCTCCCTGGTTCGTGACAACGAATATTTCATAACCAGCTTTGCTTAATTCCGCTACTGCTTCGGATGCTCCTTCAAGCAGGTATAAATCTTCCGGACGGTTGACGAATTTTACCCGGTCGGATAAAACTTCATTAAGGACCCCGTCCCTGTCCAAAAAGATGGCTTTCTTATTCATCATAAACCCCCATTGTTCACAATTATTTTTTCAGCATTCTGATGCCGGGACACATAGCGGTTACCTGTTATCCAAAACCGCCATGGATAGTCTTTCGCTTCTCCGGAATTATCAATGCCGATTCTTTTGCCAGACGAGATGCTGTCTGGTATGATCCCTTTGGTGATAAAAAGTGGCTTCTTCGTTAATGTATGTCCGTAATCTGACATATCTATTCCCAAAGCTTTCGTAAGCTTACCAGGTCCATTTGTGAGATTGACGGATTCGGGCATTCCCCGGCGACTGACCATTAAATCCACTCCCGCCAAAGGTTCCACTGCCCGAATCAAGACAGCTTCTGGATTGCTTTCCTCCCCACTGACAACATTGAAAAGGGTATGGGTGTGCATGACATAGGTATAGGCCAGGCCGGCCTGGTGGAACATTATTTCAGTTCTCTTTGTCCTCCGGTTATTGTAACTGTGTGCGGCTTTATCCATTGGCCCAACATAGGCTTCTGTCTCGACAATGATGCCCGCGGCAGTACCTGCTTCAGATTCTTTTACCAATATGCATCCCAGCAGGGAAGCAGCCAATTCGAGGGTAGGCTCTTGAAAAAAATCATCGTCCAGCACGCTCGAGAAATTGATTATTTCCTTCATATTATCTCCTCATTATTCTTTTTTACCTTTATACCCTGCAACAGTAAGAGACATCCATCAATTTTCTTTGTGAAAAAAATAGCGATAAAGCCCAAGATAGTTTATAGTAACTTTAAAAGATAGTACAGGTTTAGTTTTTTAAAAGGGAGTATTGATTATGTGGAAAAAATGGATATGGATTGCAGTGGCTGCTGCAGTCATCTTTTTTTTAATTCCTTACAGCCTTCCGCTTATTTTTGCCTTTTTGACAGCAGTCATGCTCGAGGGAATGGTTAAATGGATTATAAAAAGATTTTCATTCAAGCGATTACAAGCTGTAATCGTTGTGTTCATTGGATTTGTCCTTCTTTTGGGAGTGATAGGATATAATCTTGTATCGATCATCGCCCACCAGGCAATATCCTTGTCGGAAAGAACCCCTACATTTGTAAGGGATATATACAGGACAGCCATACTTCCGTTGATGCACAAGTGGGAATTTTATTCGCAAAATTTTCCTATCAATGTAATTGAACAGATCGAGGTAACGATTGAAAAGAATATCAATACATTAGACTCTTTCCTGCAGCAATTTATTGCAGGAACTTTAAATTTGCTGACAGCAATACCGGGTTTCATGATTGAATTTCTAGTGTACCTGATTGCTTTGTTCTTGTTCAGTCTTGAACTTCCTAAGCTGAAACTTAAGCTGGAATCCCATTTAAAGGAACAAACCCGTCAAAAGGTTTTTCTTGTCGGCAGTCAGTTAAACAAGGCAGGAATTGGGTTTTTAAAAGCTCAAATTATCCTGAGTTTTGTTACGTTTTCAATGGCCATGGCAGGATTGAGCATATTAGGGGTAAAGTATACAGGACTGTTGTCACTATTGATTGTGGTGGTGGATATCCTGCCAATTCTCGGTACCGGTTCCGTCCTTGTTCCGTGGGCAATCATTGCAATCCTTCAGGATAACCATTTTCTCGGTATAGGACTGATTATCCTGTTCCTTGTCATTACCGTTGTACGGAGGGTGATTGAGCCAAAAATTTATTCATCGAATCTTGGCATTTCCCCACTCGCATCTCTGACCAGCATGTACATTGGTTTGAAGCTGCTTGGAATCTCAGGTGTATTTATCGGTCCGATCATTGTGATTATCTTTGATACATTAAGAAAAGCAAATGTGATCAGATTGAATTTCAGGATATAAAGTTTGGGACTTATTTTTGGATAGCATATCATATTTAAGCATAAATTATGTTTGTTATCACGAAGGAGGGACTCAAGCATGAATGTTGGCCGTGCAAAAGAAATTGTTGAATCAGCAGATATGATCAATGTGACACATGAGGGTATACCCGTCATAATCCAGCATGTTGACGAGAAGACAAAGATGGCAAGGGTTTATTCAAAATCACAACCGGATTTGGAGAAGGACGTGCCAGTCCTTAATTTAATAGAAGATTAAAAAACGGGAGATTTGATATCTCCCGTTTTTCATTTTCTTAAGAAGCGATTCTTGAATCCTGTAACCTTTTTTTTTTGAAGATTTTTATTACTAGCTGTTTGGCTGGTATGAAGCTTGTAAACTTTGTTCAAGGGTATGGGAGGAAGAGAGATGGTGGATCTGAGGTACTTTATTCAGATATAATAGTATTTATTTTAGGAGGAACAATAATGGCAAAAAGCTCATTAACACTTTTCACCCGTCCGATGTGAAATGACTGCCAGGACGCGAAGGAGTTTCTTTCGCATAATCATGTACCGTATGAAGAAATCAATGTCCAGGGAGAGCCTGAAAAGGAGAAAAAGCTTAAAGAAATGACGGGTACTATAATTGTTCCCGCATTCATATTTACCAATACAAAGTTCTTTTTAATGAAGGATAAAAAAGTTCTGATTGGATTTGAAAATAACAGACGTGAGATAGAAAAGCTTGTTGGAAACCTGAAGTAACTAATAGAATGCTAATGATGAAGAGGGTGCCCAAAGGTGATTGCGGGCATCTTTTTTTTAAAGGTTAAATTTTATATGACATGGAACAAAAAACATCATCATAAATTAGAATATATAAGTCTGGGAGAAGGAGGAAAATATTTTAATTCCGAGTTGACTTATAAGAATACCTGTATTATATTATTCCAGAAAGATAACTTAGGAGGGGTAAATTAGTGACCACTGGATTAGTAATTCTAAATATTGCGGTTATGCTTGGTATTATAGCTGTTCTTTTTTTCATGCAAAAGAAGCATGTATCTTTTTCTAAAAGAGTATTTATTGCACTGGGGGTAGGGATTGTCTTCGGTTTCGCCCTTCAATGGATTTATGGAGCGGGTTCCGAAGTCATAATCAAGAGTACAGACTGGTTCGCTATTGTAGGAAGCGGTTATGTAAAATTCCTGCAAATGGTGGTCATGCCGCTTGTATTCATCTCCATCCTTGCTGCTTTTACTAAACTTAAGCTTACGAACAATATAGGTAAAATCAGTACCCTGATCCTCGGCTTGCTAGTCGGTACTACCGCAGTAGCGGCCGCTATCGGCATCGCAACTGCTGTTGGTTTCGATCTTGAAGCCGTGCAAATCACGCAGGGGGAAGCAGAGCAGGCGCGGGCTGCCAATCTGGAGGAAACATATAGTGGTATTGAGGGACGCACTATGCCACAGCAAATTCTTGACCTCTTGCCCGCCAACCCATTCCTCGATTTCACTGGGGCAAGACCGACATCTACAATATCTGTCGTGATTTTTGCTGCCTTCCTGGGTATTGCGTACCTTGGAGTCAGAAGAAAATCTCCGGATCAGGCAGAGCTGTTTGCAAAGATTGTTGATGCTTTCTATGCAATCATTATGAGAGTTGTGACACTGATTCTGCGCTTGACTCCTTATGGTGTTCTTGCGATTATGACGAAGACGGTTGCATTAAGTGATTTCGACGCAATCCTAAAATTGGGGAAATTCGTAGTAGCTTCTTATGTTGCACTTGCAATTATGTTCCTGATTCACTTGCTATTACTGACAATCGCCGGACTGAATCCGATCACTTATATTAAAAAGGCGTTTCCTGTGTTAGCCTTTGCTTTCACCTCAAGAACGAGTGCAGGGGCATTGCCATTGAATATCAAAACGCAGCGATCACTTGGCGTTCCAGAAGGAATTGCAAACTTTGCTGGATCATTCGGCCTATCCATCGGACAAAACGGTTGTGCCGGTATTTATCCTGCAATGCTGGCAGTCATGATAGCTCCAACAGTGGGGATTGATCCATTATCACCATCGTTCCTGGCTACAGTGATTGCCGTTGTAGCAATCAGTTCCTTCGGCGTTGCTGGTGTTGGTGGCGGGGCAACATTTGCAGCATTGCTAGTACTTTCTGCATTAAATCTGCCAGTCGGCCTTGCAGGCTTGCTGATTTCAATCGAACCATTGATTGATATGGGACGCACAGCAGTTAATGTCAGCGGATCGATGACATCAGGTATCCTGACAAGCAGAATAACAAAGGAAATCGATTCTACTGTCTATACAGATATGAATCAAAAAATCGAAGCAGAAGCTTAATAATGCAAGAAGCCAGCCAAGGATGTCTTGGCTGGCTTTTTATTGCCGTTACACAGCTATCAAGGGTCCAGATTCTTAAGTACTTATCCAACAATAAAAATTAATAAACAATTCTGCGCTTAATCACGCACAACGATGTCATCAATCCAGCACAGGTTATGGTGAGCAGGGAAAAGATGAATTTTTCCAACCCAATCACCTTCAGGCCAGACAAAACCACTACACCATCAATTATGAAAATCAAGATTCCGACATTAAGAGGAAAAAATTTATGAATCAATTGGGCAAATAAATCCGTTCCGCCTGTGCTGGTTTCGTAACGAAGCATCAATCCAATCCCGCAGCCGACCAAAATCCCCCCCATGAATGCGCTAGGCAAAATGCCTAAGTGTATTCCGCGTTTCACTGGTACGAACAAATCAATGAACAAGCTTGATGCCAATAAACCGTACAAGCTATGAAAAAAGTATTTTCGTTCCAGTATCCATGCCAAAAAGAATAGAGGTATACTCAGGAGGATCATTGTGAGACCAGCAGGAAAACCATAAAAATAATGAATAATCAAGCCAATCCCGATCATACCTCCATCAAGGAGATGGTGCGGAACCAAGAATCCATTCACTCCTACTCCAAGCATTAAGCTTCCCACTAGTACAGCAAGTAATTTCCCTTTCATTCTAGATCACCAGCCTTGTCCTTCTTCAACTATTTCTATGTGGAAAGACAAGTGTTAGAACCTGAACAGCATAAAAACCCTTTTGGTGTAGGTTCCAGCAGTACAAGTTCCCGGATCATATAAAAAAAAACCCGCCAAAATTGGCAGGTTCTTGTCCATTATCAAACAGTTAATGAGGCAGAAAAGCAAGCTGGTAAAAGAACAGCACTGCGAAAACATAAAGCAACGGATGAACTTCACGCCATCTTCCTCTGACTACTTTTAGAAGAGGATAGGATATAAAGCCAAGCGCAATTCCAGTCGCTATGCTGGACGTAAGCGGCATGCTCAGAATGATCAGGAAAGCAGGGAAAGCTTCGTCAAGTTCATTCCAGCTGATATTAGAAATGCTACCCATCATCAAGCTTCCGACAATAATTAAGGCTGGAGCAGTAATCGCGGAGAGTCCGGAAACCGCACTGACAAGGGGGCCGAAGAATGCTGCAACGATGAACAGACCGGCAACCGTTAGCGAAGTAAGACCCGTACGCCCTCCTGCTGCAACACCTGATGAGGATTCAATATAAGCAGTTGTCGGGCTTGTCCCGAACATAGCACCTGCAGCAGTGGCAATCGAATCAGAAAGTAAAGCTTCCCTGGCACGCGGCAGTGAATTTCCCTTCATCAGTCCAGCCTGGTGAGCAACGCCGATCATTGTCCCTGTCGTATCGAATATCGTCACAAGGATAAAAGAAAAGACGACAGCGTACAAGCTGTTTTGAATAACATCCATAAGAGCTGTCAATGGATTAAGGACAATCATCCCTTCAGGCAGGGAAGGCATTGACATAAATCCTTCTTTAAAGTCCAGTTGGCCAGTAAAGAAGGCAATGATTGCCGTGACGACCATTCCGAGAAACAGAGCTCCATTTACATTTAACACCATTAAGATAAGTGTAATGGCGAGCCCGATCAAGGCGAGCACTGCTGATGGTGAATGCAAGTCACCAAGTCCCACAAGGTTACTTGGATGGTCGGTGATAATTCCAGTAAGGCGCAATCCTATAAAAGCGATAAACAGGCCAATCCCAGACGTGATTCCGTGTTTTAGATTGACAGGTATTGCTTCAATTAATTTTTCCCGAAATGGCGTCAGGGAAAGTATAACGAAGATTAAACCAGCAATAAAAACAGCGGCAAAAGCTGTTTCATAAGTGATATTTTGGTGATTGCCGACAACGGAATAGGCAAAATAAGCATTCAAGCCCATTCCGGGAGCGATAGCAATTGGATAATTGGCAAACAAGGCCATCCACAATGTACCGATGACTGCAGCGATGATTGTCGCTGTGAAAACTTGTTCAAAGGGAACGCCAGCATCAGCAAGGATGATAGGGTTGACAACCACGATATACACCATAGTAAAAAAGGTCGTTAAACCGGCCATCATTTCAGTTTTTATATTTGTGTTGTTCTCTTTTAATTTAAACATGAGTTCCTCCAAAATACGAACGATTTTTAAGCACAATAAATATAATATTCGTTATTAGGTATTTTTACAAGGGTGAATTTAAATTTAAGCCAAATAATTTTGGTGTGCGCATAATCGGTGGATATCTTAAGTAGCGCGGTCAGGCTGTAATATTTTACCCTTATCAGGAAGTTTTCTCTCCCACAGGTACGCATAATTGTTGGGAAGGGGACCGTATGTGGGGTTTCTGTTCCCATAAGGGTTCCAATTGCAGGTAATGAGGCACTTATAATGGGGTTCTCTGACATAAGGGTGCCAATCAAGCTGTTAGAGATTCTTATGATTGGTTTCTCTACCACATAAGGGTCCCGATCAAGCGCAAGAGGTCGTTATGAGCGCGTTTTCTCCCGCATGAGGGTGCCAATCGGCCGGAAAGAGACCCTTATGGATGGTTTCACTCCCCTATAAGGGTGCCGATTGAGCGTAAAGAGGACCTTATAAATAGTTTCTCACCCACATAAGGGTCCCGATCAAGCGGAAAGAGGTCCTTATGAGCGCGTTCTCTTTTGCATAAGGGTGCCGATCGGCCATAAAGAGGCCCTTATGGGTGGTTTCTCTCCCGCATAAGGGTGCCGATCGGCCGTAAAGAGGTCCTTATGGACGGTTTCACTCCCGCATAAGGGTGCCGATCGGCCGTAAAGAGGTCCTTATAAGCGCGTTCTCTCCCACATAAGGGTCCCGATCAAGCGTAAAGAGGCCCTTATGAGCGCGCTCTCTCCCGCATAAGGGTGCCGATTGGACAGAATGAGACCCTTATGGACGGTTTCACTCCCGCATAAGGGTGCCGATCGGCCGTAAAGAGGTCCTTATAAGCGCATTCTCTCTCGCATAAGGGTGTCGATCGGCCGTAAAGAGGTTCTTATGAGCGCATTCTCTCCTGCATAAGGGTGCTGATTGAGCGTAAAGAGGTCCTTATGAGCGCATTCTCTCTCGCATAAGGGTGTCGATCGGCCGGAAAGAGGTTCTTATGAGCGTATTCTCTCCTGCATAAGGGTGCTGATTGAGCGTAAAGAGGCCCTTATGAGCGCGTTCTCTCTCGCATAAGGGTGCCGATCGGCCGTAAAGAGGTCCTTATGAGCGCGCTCTCTCCCGCATAAGGGTGCCGATTGGACAGAAAGAGACCCTTATGGACGGTTTCACTCCCCCATAAGGGTGCCGATCGGCCGTAAAGAGGTCCTTATAAGCGCGTTCTCTCCCACATAAGGGTCCCGATCAAGCGGAAAGAGGTCCTTATGAGCGCGCTCTCTCCCGCATAGGGTGCCGATCGGCCGTAAAGAGACCCTTATGGATGGTTTCTATCCTGCATAAGGGTGCCGATCGGCCGTAAAGAGGTCCTTATAAGAACGTTCTCACCCCCATAAGGGTCCCGATCGAGCGGAATAGCATCTTTATTCATTAAAATAGACTGCAGGCTTTATCTGCAGTCTTTAATCACCTGGATTTTTTAAAAAAAGTCTTTTGTCAGCCATAAACCGCCAAGGTAAAGTGCCAGGGCAAAATAGGCAGGGAGAAGATGAATAAAATCAATATAACCGATATAAAAATGTGTGAATATCCCAGCAGAAAAAGCTGGAATACCGCCAAACAAAAATGCCCTCCAAACCCAGCTTGAGCCTTCGTGGAAACCCCAAAGAGCTAAAGTGAGGACCAGCAGTCCTACGCTGAAAAGTGCACTGCCAAATCCTGCACGGTCATGGGCGATCACAGGGATCAGTTTTTGATTCAGAGAATTTAGCTGATCAGGTGTCATGCAAATATATTGGAGATCTGTATCGACAAAGACATATGTAGCTCCGATAGTGGAAATCACGATTCCTCCCAGGACAAAAGAGAACCCTAAGATTACAAACATAAACTGACCATAAACTGCTTTTTTCCAGGCTGGATGGTTCGTGCGGTTTTTGGAAATTGGCGGTTCATTCACTGCCCGTGTCTTTCTGAATCCAAGTATATATACAGGGAGCAGAATCAGCCAAAACAAGCCGTGAACCCAGTCGAAATAACCGAACCCAAGGAACAGCAAAATTCCGAGGAAGCCGGTGATGGCGCCGATATTGTACGCTTTCCTTGTCCAGTGGATTCCGTGTCTGATGCCATGCCGGGCAAGCTGCATATAAATATATCCACCAGAAATCATCGTTCCGGCCAGGGTCATCCTGTCATGGGACATGAATTTATACAGATTTGGGTTATAGGCCATCAACTCCAGCCTGCTCATCTGCATGAAAGCTTCATCATAGGAAAGGATCACCTTTGTAAAACTAAAGAATAGAACAACAGAGCCCCCGATTAGAATAAACAGCCCAAACAGCCAATACCAAAGCCATCCTGGATAAATAACTTTTTCTTCTTGTCGGCAATCCAACATTGCTTCATAGATTCTTTTAGGCAAGCCTGGTCCTGAAGCGACATAGCCTCCAGACAAAAAGACAAGTTCTGCTCCTGCTTTGAATAGTTCAAGTGCGTCAGCCGGTTCAGCCACTCCGCCTGATGTTATGACGGGTAAAGCAATTTTTTGCTTTACCAACTCTATAGCGCGCACCAAATCGTTAGTTTGCTGCAGGGGCAAAACTTGGTTATGTGCTGTCAGCACACGGTCTTCCTCAATCATGATTCCATCACAGAACTGACTTGCAAACTTAAGCTTTGATAGACTTTCACCAACTTCCGAATGCCTGATAGCTAAAAGTAAAGGTTTATTGCTCAATACTGTTTTTAGGTTTACAAGATCCTCGCGGCTTTTTATACAATCAATTCCAATAACAAAAGCATCACCAATTTCTTTTAATTGTCCGGCAATTATTTCTGGTTCCTCAATCCGTATCATGACTGGGACAGTAACACTGGCCTTTTTTAAGGATTCGATTGTAGCTTTAAGACCAATCGTTTGTGGATTTTCAGGCAGAATCAGGACATCTCCTGTCGGGGAAATGGATGCTTTAGTTTCAGGTTTCCTGGGCTGAGTAGTGATTGGACCAATCTCAATAGCACCGAACCCAAGGTTTGGGAAAGCGTGAATTCCTGTTAATCCAGGGTCTATTTTTCCGCTTAACCCAATCGGGCTTTTGAAATGGACTCCAAAGAGAGAGCGGGATATTTTTTCGGAAGGAGACAAATGACCAAGAAACTCGATGAATGATCTTCCTCCTGGCAGCTTAGAAATCGTCGACATTCCCCGGTGGATAAGTTCCCGGCCTGCATTCCCCGGCAGCCGAGACAGCCAGGGTTTAAATAGCGGGTGATATGACCAGTCCGGCATAATAACCTCCAAAATTTGTATCTTTTCTTTTCATTCTAACGTAAAAGGATTCACGTGGCAGCTGGGCAAAATAAACTTTTAAGAAAAATCGACTGCAATTAGAAATGTGAAATGGAAGAAATCTTTTGTAAGTGTACATAGTTTCCCGTTTGCCCTGCATAAAAAGGAATACTTCTAGCAAAAATAGGGTAGAAATTTGAATGTGGAGGTAGAAGAATGGATGTAAACCGTGTTAAGCAAATATTATCTTCATCTGCAGAAATTGATGTCACTTATAATGGTGCTTCCGTCTGGATTGACCAATTAAATGAGGATGGCAGGACGGCGACCGTACACCTTCGGGGGCCGCTGGAAGAGAGGACTACCGTGGAAATTTCCGAGCTGCAGGAAAGGTCTTGATTTAATGAGGCGAGGAGAGGCCACTTTTTAAATAATCATGACCGCCGTTATGCAAATAAATGTACGGCGGTTTTTTAGTATGGCACAATATAAATAATACCTATAGAGGTTTATTCACTGTTGTTTATAGGTATTTTACATTTGAAAGGAGAGATGAAAATGTTCCATCATACAATTGAAGTGGACAAGTCATTGGACGAAGCGGTATCGGCACTGGAAGCGAGCTTGAAAAATGAGAAATTTGGTGTCCTCTGGTCATTGAATATGAAGGAGACACTGGCAGGCAAGGGCGTTGAACTAGATGGGGACTATATCATCCTTGAAGTCTGCAATCCGCATGAGGCAAAAAGGGTACTGGAGAAAAATCCTCTTATAAGCTATTTCCTTCCTTGCAAAGTTGTTGTCTATAAAGAAAATGATTCAACCAAAGTTGGGCTTCCAAAACCAACAGAATTAATTAAATTTGTTGAAAACGATGACTTGCAGGCAATTGCTTCAGACATTGAAAAGAGATTGATCGGTGCGATTGACAGCATTAAATAGTAGTTTTTAAAAAACAGAAATCAAAAGGCCCAGGAGGATTCCCTGGGCCTTTTGATCTTATTAAAGGATAGCATTTAAAATAAAGTACGAGATGGCTGCTACAGTTGCCGAAATTGGCAAGGTAATAACCCACGTAATAATCATACGTTGAGCAGTTGTCCACTTTACGCCTTTTACTCTGTGTGCTGTTCCAACTCCTAGAATAGAAGATGAAATAACGTGAGTTGTACTTACAGGCAGATGTATATAGGTTGCTCCGAAAATGATCATGGCACCTGTTAAATCTGCGGCTACACCGTTTACAGGACGGATTTTCATAATGTTTCCGCCGACTGTCTTAATGATTTTCCAGCCTCCGACTGATGTACCAAGACCCATAGCAAGAGCACAGGAGAATTGAACCCAGAAAGGAATATCATTGGTTGTCAGATAATTATTTGCAATCAATGCCATCGTAATGATCCCCATGGCCTTTTGCGCATCGTTCGTTCCATGTGTAAAAGACTGCAAGGCCGCCGTAGCAACCTGGAAATAACGGAAATTCTTGTTTGTCTTTGTCAGATTGTTATTCCTGAACAAGACTTTAAAAATGCTGTAAACAAGGAATCCTACTGCAAATGCTAAAAGTGGTGAAATGATCAGTGCCTGAAGAATTTTTAAGAATCCGTTGTAATTCAGGGCACTAAATCCTGAAGCTGCAATTGCCGCACCGGCAATCGAGCCAATGATAGCATGCGACGAACTGCTGGGAATTCCGTAATACCATGTCAACAGGTTCCAGAAGATTGCAGCAATCAAAGCAGCTAAGATAACTAGCGATCCATTTTCAAGGGTGAAAGGATCGACAATATCTTTTGTAATTGTTTTAGCTACACCAGTAAACGTCATGGCTCCAACAAAGTTCATGATGGCAGCCAACAAAATCGCATGGCGGGGTTTAAGAGCTTTTGTTGACACGGAAGTGGCGATCGCATTAGCTGTATCATGGAAACCGTTGATAAAGTCAAATGCAAGAGCCCCAATAACAATCAATACTGTTACTAAAAATACTACATCCATTTCTCAGGCTCCTTACGCGTTTTTCATGACAATGCTTTCGAGGGTGTTTGCAACATCCTGGCAGCTGTCTGCGATCTCTTCAAGACCTTCATATATTTCCTTGTACTGAATGATTCGGATTGGGTCCTTTTCAACAGAGAATAGATGCTTAATGGATTGGCGAAGGACGCCATCACATTTTGATTCAAGATCTTTAATCCGGATGGCATGTTCTCTTATTTGTTTAAGTTTCTTTGTAGTTAATAACTGAACAGCTTGTTCAATCTCAAATGAAGCACTCTTGATGGCAGCCACGAACTGCATCATGAACTCATCAGCTTTCGTGATTGAATACATGTCGAACAGGTTCGCACATTGTTCCATTCCATCAAGGACATCATCCATTGACATAGAAAGGGCTAGAATATCTTCTCTTTCGATAGGAGTGATGAATGCGTTATTCAATTCCATGATCACATCATGGATCAAATTATCACCCTTCGTCTCCATATCCTTCATTTTTTCAGTGAAAATTTTTAGATCGCTTGCATTGTTTAGCTTATAATCAGCAAAATACTCACTGCTTTCTTTCAGATTCACGGAAATATCCGTAAGCAAGATGGCAAACTTGTCTTTTTTCCTGAAAACCATAATGTTACCCCCACTGTTATCCAAATAATTTTTGAAGCGAGATTCATTTTAGCCTATAGATGTCGAAATATGAAGATGTTTGCAAAAAAATTTACAAAAACTTAATAATTGCCTCGTTTTACTTTTTACATTCTTCACAAAAGATTAATATTAGATTCCTCGTTTATTCATCCTCTAAACAATTTTTCAGTGGAAAAGCCTATTTTTTCTATAATGATTTGTCCACCTGTTTAGGACAATTTTTTGCCGGGAAATTAGAAATTACCCACCTGAAAACTTCGGCTATTGAGCCGTTTATATAGATTCACGGCTGTCGGCATGGCAGCCGTTTTGATTTGTAATGATCTTGACTCAGGGATAAAATGTATAAAACAGGAGGGGATTTCATGGCAAACGTTTTTGATAAGGTAAAATTACATAATGGAGTGGAAATGCCTGTTTTCGGTCTTGGTGTTTATAAAGTAGAAGAAGGGGTGCAAATCGAAGAAACGATTCAATCAGCCCTTGATTTAGGCTACAGGCTGATTGATACCGCTTCTTTTTACAACAATGAAGAAGGTGTAGGGCGAGCAATCAGGAACAGCAATATTCCAAGGGAAGAACTATTCATCACCACGAAAGTCTGGAATTCGGAACAGGGATATGACAATACTTTACGGGCATTCAATCGAAGTATGGACAGACTTGGTCTGGAGTACCTTGATTTGTATTTAGTGCATTGGCCTGTAAAAGGGGTGTATTTGGAAACCTGGCGGGCCCTGGAGAGGCTTTATCATGAAGGAAGGGTAAAGGCGATTGGTGTCAGCAATTTTAAAATACATCATTTGCAGGATCTTTTAAATCATTGCGAGGAAAAGCCAGTTATTAATCAAGTAGAACTCCATCCACTGCTTTCGCAAGAAGAGCTTCGAAATTACTGCCGTCAAAATGACATTATAGTCGAAGCATGGTCCCCATTATCCAGAGGAAGATTCCTTACTGACCCAATATTGAGCAGCATCGCGCATCGCTATGGAAAGACATCTGCCCAGATCATTTTAAGATGGCATCTGCAGCATGAGATTATTCCGATTCCAAAATCGGTCAATCCATCAAGGCTGAAAGAAAATACTGAGGTATTCGATTTCCAGCTTAGTCAACAAGAGATGGCGGAGATTGATGGACTTAACAAAGATCAGCGTTTTGGTGCCGATCCTGACCATATCGATTTTTAATGTTTCACCAGAAGAAATAAAGATAGCACGTAACGGGCTGAATTTTTTATCAGCCCGTTTTTTATTTTCCAAATTGGATACATTAAGAGAAAGCCGGGCCCTTTTAAACCGTTTTAAAACAAATTCCAGTTTGGGAAGGTTTTAAAATAAACAGAGGGTGGTAATGTAGGTGTACAAGCAGAAAGCAACATGAAACAACATCCTAGACTGACTGCTTGTCTGCTGCAGAAACAATGGTTTAATACCTCCAAATTAGAGGTAAGATAAAATTAGAGCAAGCTGATAAGCTCCCGGGATGCAATACTCATCAGTACAGCCTAATTTTACAAAAACTCTGCAGTATGAAAATGGGTGTGGAAATACCCGGCACTACTACTTTACATTACATTAACATTATAAGGAGGAAAAAAATTATGTTAAGTTTTCTTTGGGCATTAATTATCGGTGGTATTATTGGATGGGTAGCAGGATTAATCCTTGGAAGAGATATTCCAGGTGGCGTTATCGGTAACATCATTGCCGGTTTTGTAGGTGCTTGGATTGGTCAAGCTATTTTAGGTGACTGGGGACCAGTAGTTGCTGACTTTGCGATTGTTCCAGCCTTGATTGGTGCAATTGCGTTAGTATTCATCGTCAGCCTTGTAATGAAGAGCATGCGTAAAGCTGACTAATATTCAGCAAAAAATCCCTTCCGTTTTCGGAAGGGATTTTTTTGTGCGATTGTTTGAAACCTTGGAGTTAAATTTCATAGGGATCGATATTAACGAAAATCGGTTCCCTGTCGATAAAAGGAGCATGACATATTATTTTTTCCTGTGTAAAAGGGTGGATGAATTCCATTTTGACGGCGTGCAATGCCTGCCGGTAAAATTGGTCACTTCCATCATACAGCTTGTCTCCTGCAAGCGGGTGGCCAATGGCGTTAAGGTGGACACGAATTTGGTGGGTCCTGCCAGTATCCAGAAAACACTGTACAAGGGTAAGATTTTTTTGTTTGAGTTTATCTAAAACTTTAAAATGAGTGATCGCCTTCTGGCCTGTCTCCGATACTCTTCTTCTTGTCGGATGATGCCGATCGCGCCCGATTGGCTTATCAATCGTGCCTTTTTTTTGCTTGATGATTCCATCCGCGAGTGCCAGATAAGTTCTTTTTATAGAGCGTTCTTCGAGCATTTTATCGAGAATTGCTGCAATGAGCGGATTTTTTGCAAACAGGACAGCTCCTGTAGTATCACGATCGAGTCTGTGTATATGGCGCGGGCGGTTTGCCTCACCATTTGCCTGCATATGAAACGCAGCTGCATTCGCGAGAGTGCCAGTCTCGCTGGCTTCATTAGGATGAGTGTCCATTCCTGCAGGCTTATTGAAAACAATCATGTGATCATCTTCAAAAATGATATCAACATTCATATATTCGGGTATGAAGGCCGACTCTTCTTCTGTGAAAAGTTTAATGCTTAATCGTTGATTTTTACGGAGGGGAAGAGTCCAATCAGGAACTATTCCATTAATTAAGACACTTTTTTCCATTCTGAAATTATGGACCTGTTTTTTCGGTGCCTTCCAAAAATCCTTGAATAATGTTTCAAGCGTGTATTGTTCCCATGTTTCAGGAATGGTGACTTCAAACCAGTCGCCTTTTTTGTTTGTTTGATTCATCGAAATCTCCTTGTTTGTGCCATGTGTGAAAAGTTTTTATTATACTTGCAATTTTGTCAACTTTTACCTTCCCCATGGGCATAATTACCACCCAGTTAATTGGAATGGATATGTTATTCTAGGTATATATATTACGAATAGATTACAAAGGGTTATAAAAGGTGGGTCAATCATTGAAAATTGTTTATGCGTCTACGCCCGGACAAGAAGAGAAAATTGTAGAGCTGGCAAATTATTTTTACACTGATATTTTTCCATTATACTTCACGGATGAAGACATTCAAGAATTTGAAAGGCTTGAAGTTTTACATACCAGACCCGAACAGTTCGAGAGATTCAGTACACTTGGAGATGCTTTCCAGGTAATCACAAGTATGCAGACATTGATCTCTATCTTGGAATCTGGCCATATTCCCGGAAAATATCAGGCAATGTTCCGTAAAAATGTACAGATTTTGACGGACTATGGGATATGCTTCCCTTTTAATTACAATCAGTTCTCTGATTCAGAACATGTCCATCTGGATTATATCAGTACTTACTCAAAAGCTGCCAATCGATTACTGTTATAGTAGAAAGAAAACGCCTGCAGAATAGCAGGCGTTTTCTTTATTTCAATGTGTTCTCATTAAACCAATTTTCGAATGTGGCTTCTTCCTGATAGCCGACAACTCTGTTGACTTCTTTTCCATCTTTGTATTGAACAATCGTTGGTGTTGATTCAATACCATAATCATTCCAGCCCTGTTCGAACTCAAGTAGGTTGTATTGTACGAGATTTACATTCATATCCTTTGCCAGAGGAGCGACTATTGGGGTCGTACGCACACAGTGTGGGCATGTCGGGCTGTAAAAATAAACCGTAACATCTTCGCCATCTTCAAGCTTCTTGTCAAGATCGTCTGGCAGGATAATATTCTGATAGTTTGGATCATCCAGTTGTTTGACGGTTTCGGGATGGAGCGTATCTTTTCCGTATGGATTCCCCTCAGCCTTTTCTTCATTTTGTGCTTTATTAACAAAGAATAAAGCCGCGAACAATCCTACGATAATAACTAAAAAAATGATAACCTTTTTCAAATTAAGCTTCCTCCTTCGATTTCTTCCAAATAACAAGGCTCAATGCAAAAATAATGATGAATGCGGTCAAAGCCAGGAATGGAATGGTGATGAAACCCAACCAGTTTATGTACTGCCCGGTACAAGGCACTCTTCCGCATGTAACAGCATTATCAGCCATGAATGGCACTTTTTGCAACGAGTAATGGTAAAGCGATATCAGACCGCCCGCAGCAGCCATGATCATTGTATAAAAAGATATTTTATAATCCCTCTTCACAACGGCAATCCCCAGAATCAAAGTAAAAGGATACATAAGGATTCTTTGATACCAGCATAGGAGGCAAGGTTCATACTGGCGGATTTCTGAAAAGTACAGGCTGCCAAACATCGCGATGATGGAAGTGGCCCATGCAGCAAATAATAAGGTTTCCCTTAAATCTTTTTTCGGCTCTTTCAAGCTAATCTCCCCTAATTAATGTAATCTCTATTGAAACAATTTTTATCAAAGGAATAAAATTATCTCTCATTACATCTTAAGGAATGTAATAAAATATTTCAATTAACATTATGTGAAATAATTTTTCCCAATGGATGTGGAGAAGCTAAAGAAAATGTATTAGGCTGGGTTGAAAAAGGGTATAGGGATATGATGTTTTGACTCTTTTTACATAAGGATCTGCAAGAGCCCGAAACAAGACGAATTTTTTACGAAAGAAAGGGTGCACGACGATATGACTGAACTGGACTTATCAAAATTTGAAAAAAGAATGATCATCCGCAATACGAGATATGAGGATATAGACGAAATCATTAAAATGCAAAATAGCTGCTTTCCTGGCATGGATCCATGGAAGCGGGATCAGCTGGAAAGCCACCTGGAAATATTTCCGGAAGGCCAGTTCGTTGCTGAGTATGACGGCAATGTGGTTGGATCCTGCTCCAGCCTGATTATAAACTTTGACGAATATGATGACCGCCATAGCTGGGATGATGTCACAGATGAAGGCTACATCACCAATCACAACCCTGATGGCTATAATTTATATGGAATTGAAGTCATGACCCACCCTGAATTCAGGCGGATGAAGGTGGGCTACCGTCTGTATGAAGCAAGGAAGGACCTCGCCCGGCAGATGAACCTGAAGAGTATAATTATCGGCGGCAGAATCCCAAATTATCATCTTCATGCAGAAGAAATGTCACCCCGTGAATATGTCCGGCAGGTTGCTTCTCATAAAATATATGATCCGGTTCTATCTTTCCAGCTAAGGAATGACTTTATTTTGATGAGGATCAATCCGAATTATTTGCCGGACGACCTCCAGTCAAATAAATATGCGACATTGATGGAATGGAATAATGTTGAATACCAGCCAAAGTCCAAGCGTTTCTTCAAGACCAGCAACCCGGTCCGAATTTGCGTTGTCCAGTATATGATGAGACAGATTGAATCATTTGAAGATTTTGCACATCAGGTAGAGTACTTTACCGATGTTGCTTCAGATGCTGGCTCAGATTTTGCGGTGTTCCCGGAGATTTTCACGACACAGCTCATGTCATTCATGAATGAAAAATCCCCATCACTGGCTGTCAGAAGGGTTACTGAATACACAGAGCAATACATTGAGCTTTTTACCGATCTGGCTGTAAGATACAATGTCAACATTATTGGAGGTTCTCATTTAGTTAAAGAAGATGATGAAGAAATTTACAATATTTCTTACTTATTCCGCCGCGATGGAACAATCGATAAGCAATATAAGCTCCACATTACACCAAATGAGCGCAGATGGTGGGGCATCAGCAGGGGTGATGAGCTGAAGGTCTTTGATACAGACTGTGGCAAAATCGCTATCCAGATTTGTTATGATATCGAATTCCCTGAGCTTGCGAGAATCGCCACGGATATGGGAGCAAAAATCATCTTTACTCCTTTCTGTACAGAAGACCGCCAGGGGTACCTTCGTGTCCGTTACTGTGCTCAGGCCAGAGCAGTCGAGAACCAGGTCTACACCGTTATCTCAGGAACAGTCGGGAACCTGCCGCAGACGGAAAACATGGATATCCAATATGCACAGTCCGGAATCTTCGCACCATCTGATTTTGAATTTGCCAGAGACGGAATCGTCGGTGAAACAAACCCGAATATTGAAATGGTCATGATTGGCGATGTTGACCTCGAAATCCTCCGCCGCCAGCGACAGGACGGAACAGTTCGCCAGCTTAAAGACCGGCGCCACGATATTTACCGCATTCAGTATAAGAAGTAGGCTAACTGGAGCACCTGGGAGAGAGAAGAGTATTCCCAGGTGTTTTTTCTGTGGTGATTGAGATGCATTGATTTAGTGTGTTTAAGCGTTTTGCGAGATTGGGTGCCCTAAACCGCGAGGAGGAAAAAGAGGTAACCTATAGAGAGTGTTGGAATCTTAAATTACAGGGGAAAGACCAATAACCCGTTTTGGTGCACTAAATTAGCAGAAAGCTGAAAGTCGTTTACCATTAAAAGGAATTTTTTCTAAAAAATAAACTGCCTTAAATAAAATCAACAAATATTATCAATCAAGCTACATCTTGTTTTATAATTAGCTAAGATTCAAATCTTATTTTTTCAGGAGGTCATTCGATGGATTGGAAGATGAACGCTGACAAGTGGCTTGGTTTTGCTGGATTAGATCCAGAGCTGAAAACCCAACTTGATTCACTTAAAAATAACGAGAAGCATTTAGAAGAAGTCTTTTATAAAAACCTTGAATTCGGTACTGGCGGAATGCGCGGGGAGATTGGCGCCGGGACAAATCGCATGAATATATATACTGTCCGAAAGGCATCTGCCGGGCTGGCTGCATACATAGAAGAACAAGGAGCTGAGGCGAAGCAGCGCGGTGTGGCGATTGCCTATGATTCCCGCCATAAGTCACCTGAATTTGCCATGGAAGCTGCTAAGACATTGGCCACGCGCGGCATCCAGACATATGTTTTTGAAGAATTGAGACCTACTCCTGAACTCTCATTCGCAGTCCGTTACCTTCATGCATACGCAGGAATTGTCATCACGGCCAGTCATAATCCGCCTGAGTACAACGGCTATAAAGTATACGGACCAGACGGCGGGCAGCTTCCACCGGACAGTGCGGACGAAGTCATTGCCAAAGTAAACGAAATTGAAAATGAACTGTCAATTGAGGTTATGGACGAGCAGGAGCTGAAAGAAAAGGGTTTGATCAAGATGATTGGACCTGAAGTGGACCGGGCTTATCTCGAGAAGCTGATGATCATATCTGAAAATCCGACACTTTCAGATGAAACCGATGTAAAAGTTGTCTTCACTCCATTGCATGGAACGGCAAATATGCCAGTCCGCAATATACTGACGAATTTGAAGTACCAAAATGTCACGGTCGTAAAAGAACAGGAGCTTCCGGATCCTGAGTTTTCAACAGTAAAGAGTCCGAACCCGGAGGAGCATGCTGCTTTTGAACTGGCCATCCGCGAAGGAAAGACAATTGATGCGGATGTGCTGATCGCAACTGATCCAGATGCTGACCGTCTAGGTATTGCGGTAAAGGGTCAGGATGGGGAGTATACTGTCCTGACTGGAAACCAGACTGGTGCGCTTCTGCTGCACTATATTCTTACTCAAAAGAAGGAAAAAGGCACATTACCTGCGAATGGAGTCGTGTTGAAAACGATTGTGACTTCCGAACTTGGCCGCAAAATCGCGTCATCTTTCGGTCTTGACACAATTGATGTCCTCACGGGTTTCAAGTTCATTGCTGAAAAAATCAAACAATATGAAGAAACAGGGGAGTACAGGTTCCTGTTCGGATATGAAGAAAGCTACGGTTACCTGATTGGCGACTTTGCCAGGGATAAGGATGCGGTCCAGGCAGCCATGCTTGCTGTTGAAGTTTGCGCTTATTATAAAAAGAAGGGAATGTCCTTATACGAAGCGCTGCTTAGTGTTTTTGAAGAGTTTGGTTATTACCAGGAGGGCCTGCGTTCACTGACGCTAAAAGGAAAAGAGGGCGCAGAACTAATCCAGAAAACTCTCGGAGTTTTCCGCAAGGAGCCGCTCAAGCAGCTCGGAGCATTGAAAGTTACGTCTGTGGAAGACTATTTGACAGGTATTAGAGTGAATTCAGGTAATGAGGAAGAGAAAATCAAGCTTCCATCGTCAAATGTCATCAAATACTATCTTGAAGATGGTTCTTGGATGTGCCTTCGTCCATCAGGGACGGAGCCGAAAATCAAATTCTATTTTGGCGTAAATGACCAGAGCCTTAAAGACAGCCAGCAAAAACTTAAGCAGCTTGAACAGGATTTCATGGACCTGGTAGAAAAGAAAATGGAAGCCGCCAAAACACTATAAGTTCAACATAGAGATTCAGCAAGGAAGGAAGAATGGAATGTTAAAAGAACAAGTCGCAATAGTCACAGGCGCATCAAGAGGTATTGGCAAAGAAATCGCAGTGAAATTGGCTGAGCAGGGAATGAAGCTTTCGCTGGCAGGAACCTCAGACGATATCCACAAAACAGCCGAAGAGCTGAAGCAACAGGGGTTTTCGGAGGTCATTGCTGTACAGACTGATGTCAGCAATGAACAGCAGGTGAAAAACCTTGTAGAGAAGACGCTTGAAGCTTTCGGCCAGGTTGATGTACTTGTGAATAATGCCGGTATCGGCTTTTTCAAGTTAGCTGAAGAAGTGACAATTGATGAATGGAAGAAGCTTTTTGAAGTCAATGTCCAGGGTGTTTTCCTGGGCGCTAAAGCTGTGCTGCCGCATATGAAGGAACGAAAGACCGGTACCATCATCACGATCTCATCTGATGTTGGCCGTTATACCATTCCAAACGGGAGTGCTTATACTGCTTCAAAGTATGCTGTACAGGGCTTCAGCGGGGCACTTGCCCAGGAAGTAAGGGAATTCGGGATCCGTGTTGGCACCATCAACCCGGGAATGGTTGATACTTATTTTGCCGATTCAAAACAGGGCCTTCCCGAGAAACACGACTGGCTCAAGGTGGAAGATATCGCAAATGCTGTTGTATATATGGCGTCTGCTCCAAAGCATATGCTGATCGATGAAATTGTTATCCACCCACTAGTACAGAACTACCCAATTGCATAACGCTAAATCCCATCCGAAGAGAATCTGTTTCTCTTCGGATTTTTTATTGCCATTGAGACTTTAGACTGAGAAAAATTCAGACCTTTTCTGAAAGCGCAATGTTTAAATTAAAGATATAATAATGGGAAATGGGGTGATTACAATGGCTGGTAATGATTCACATATTGGCATTCTTAAGGAGATTGCTGAATTATTGAACGAGGGAACGGAGCTTAATCGTGTTCTGACCGAGGTCTTAAGAAGGCTATTGCATATAACTGGGCTGGAAACTGGTTGGATCTTTCTAATCGACAATGATGGTAAGTACCAGTTGGCTGCAAAGGAAGAGCTGCCCCCAGCATTATCATTGAACCATTGTGCACCGATGTGTGAGGGCGGCTGCTGGTGTGTAGACCGTTACAATGATGGAAGATTAAATAAAGCGACGAATATATTTGAATGTAAAAGGCTTGAGGAAGCAATTGAAAATCAAACTGGTGACACCAATGGATTGACGCATCATGCAACAGTTCCATTGCGCGCCGGAGAGGAAAAGTTTGGCGTCATGAATGTTGGCTCCCCCCATAAAACACATTTCAAACAAGATGAGCTTGCTTTGCTTGAGTCGGTTGCATTCCAGATCGGTACGGCGATTAAAAGACTGCGTCTTGCCCAGCAGGAGCAGGAGCTTGCGCTTGCGGCTGAACGGAATCGCCTGGCAAGGGATCTTCATGATTCAGTGAACCAACTCCTTTTTTCATTGAGTCTGACAGCAAGAGCTGGAATGGAGATGGCAGGAACTTCGGAGCTGAAAGATACATTTTCATACATACAAAACCTCGCACAGGAAGCACAGGGGGAAATGAGGGCGCTGATCTGGCAATTGCGTCCCCGCGGCCTTGAAAATGGGATTATTTTCGCACTTTCCGGGTATGCCGAAATGCTGGATCTAGAAATGGAAACAAAGGTTTCTGGCGCAGCGAGTCTGCCTGGGAAGGTGGAAGAAGTGCTTTGGAGAATTGGGCAGGAAGCACTGGGCAACTGCAAGAAGCATGCACAGGAAAAAAAGGTTGAATTGGAACTTGAAATTACCAGTGGAATGGTCGAGATGAGTATACGAGATAAAGGCAGGGGTTTTAATTATGATCCTGATAAAGTGCTGCCTTCTCTGGGGTTGAAAAGTATGCAGACACGTGCTGCCTCCCTTGGGGGCAGCCTGGAAATTGCAAGTAAACATGGGGAAGGAACCCTGGTTATTGTCAAAATCCCAATTTAATAATGGAGGAAAAGGATATGGCGATTAAAGTTCTTATAGCCGATGACCATCATGTCGTCAGAAGGGGATTAGTTTTTTTTCTCAGGACACAAGATCAGCTTGAAATTGTAGGAGAAGCGGGCAATGGGAGGGAAGCAGTTGAACTTGCCGAAAAGCTGAATCCTGACATTATATTAATGGATTTAATCATGCCCGAGATGAATGGAATTGAGGCGACAAAACTTATCAAAGCCAAAAATAAGGATATTAAAATCATGATGCTGACAAGCTTTTCAGACCAGGAACATGTGATTCCAGCGATTGAAGCAGGTGCATCTGGCTATCAGCTAAAAGATATACAGCCTGATGAACTAGTCAAATCGATCATAAGGATTGTGGAAGGGGAAAATCACCTTCATCCGAAAGCAACCTCTCTTGTTTTAAAACACCTTTCCGGCAATAACCGTTATGATAAACGACCGCTAGATGAGTTAACAAAGCGGGAGGTAGAGGTGCTGAAAGAAATAGCCAGCGGCAAAAGCAATAAGGAAATCGCAGCTTCGCTTTTTATCACAGAGAAAACAGTCAAAACCCATGTATCCAATGTTCTTGCAAAATTGGAAGTTGCGGACAGAACACAGGCAGCTTTATATGCCGTCCGCAATCGCCTTGTAAACCAGGATCCCCCATCCGCATAACAATGAATCCAATAAATACCTATGCATTAGCAGCATAAAAATAAACAAACACGGCACCTTAATATAGGTGGCCGTGTTATTTTTTGGTGGAATTCTCTGTTTAAAAAGAGCCTGTAACAGCGGTGTCCAGGTAGTCATCGCCGTCGGCTTCGTTTGCGTGGTCGATATATCTCAGCAGTGAATACAGGCGTTTTTCAATGACAGCATAATCTTTTTCAAAGTTGTAAGCGTGGAGAAAATGTTCAATCTTTTTAGCAAGAAACTGGTCCTCGGTCCTTACCATCAGGATGAGCAAGTTATCCCATTGAGACCGGTGCGTGTAATACAATGCTCGATCGTAATCCGTTTTGTTCATTTTCAATCCTCCTTAATGAGGAGTTGATAATATTATATGGAGTTGCTCATGGAACTTCCTCAGAAAATGTTGGACGTCCTTGTTTACAGGGGTTTTTAAATTTTACCTGTATAAACGGCATTGGAAATGAACGAGTGTTAGACGAAGGAAACCAGGCAGCCGAAAGGAGTTTTTTATGAAAAAGTATTTTATCGCTATAAGTACATTGTTGATTTTGTTAATGGGAATTCTAAGTATCGATATCAGCGCGCAAAGGCCGGATTATGAAAAGTATGGCAGGATCGCAACCGCTGTGATCAAAGAGGATTTTCCTGCAGAAGAGGTCATGGATTATAAGTATATGGGCCGAAAGCAAATTGATGATCGTCAGGTTCTAGATTCCTTCCAATTCAAAGTCAATGTCAGTGGAAAACCTGTTTTGATGAATGTGCTAATCACACACGATTTGAAAAATAACAGATTATTAAACCTTAGCGTAGCTGAACAGCCGCAGCAGTAAAGTTTTTAACCTGTTCATCTTTCTCCTTTTTTTCTCATACATTGTTGTAAGAGGCGAAAGGAGGAGAGATGGTGTCGGAAGAACAGAAGTCACTCGAAAAAGCCATTTCTGAAATTACTGAAATAGCCAGGGGATTTGGGCTGGATTTTTATCCGATGCGGTACGAAATTTGTCCTGCCGAAATCATCTATACATTTGGAGCATATGGTATGCCAACGAGATTTTCACATTGGAGCTTTGGAAAACAGTTCCATAAAATGAAGCTTCACTATGACCTTGGTCTTTCAAAGATTTACGAATTGGTAATCAATTCGAATCCTTGTTACGCTTTCCTGCTCGATTCGAATTCGCTGATCCAGAACAAATTGATTGTTGCCCATGTGCTTGCACACTGCGATTTTTTCAAGAACAATGTGCGTTTCCAAAATACCAAAAGGGATATGGTTGAAAGCATGGCAGCAACAGCGGAAAGGATTCGCAAGTATGAAATCGAACATGGAAAGCAAACGGTTGAGTCATTTCTAGATGCTGTATTGGCCATAGAAGAACATATTGATCCGTCCTTGATGAGACCGAAGCTTGCCTGGTCAATTGAAGATGATGACGAGGATGATGAGCAAGTTTCAGCTACTCCGTATGATGATCTTTGGGGCCTTGATACGAAAAAGGCAGAACCTAAAGAAAAAAAGAAGAAGAAATTTCCGCCGCGGCCTGAAAAAGATCTATTATTGTTCATAGAAAGCTACAGCCGTGAATTGGCTGATTGGCAGCGGGATATCCTGACGATGATGCGTGAAGAAATGCTCTATTTTTGGCCGCAGCTGGAGACGAAAATCATGAACGAAGGCTGGGCATCATACTGGCACCAGAGAATCCTCCGTGAGATGGATCTCACCAGCGGGGAATCAATCGAATTTGCCAAATTGAATGCCGGAGTTGTGCAGCCGTCAAAGACAGGGATTAACCCCTATTATTTAGGAATCAAAATTTTTGAAGATATCGAAGAGCGTTATAATAACCCGACCGAGGAAATGAAACGCCGAGGTGTCAAACCGGGTTCTGGCCGGGAAAAAATGTTCGAAGTCCGGGAAATTGAATCTGATATTTCCTTTTTGCGCAATTACTTAACGAAGGATTTGGTCATGCGTGAGGATATGTACCTTTTCCAAAAGCAGGGACGGGAATACAAAGTCGTCGACAAAGCCTGGGAACAGGTCCGTGACCAGCTTGTAAGCATGAGGGTGAATGGCGGATTCCCTTATCTGACTGTGACTGACGGTGATTACCTCAAGAACGGGGAGCTCTATATAACGCACGGATTCGAAGGAATCGAACTTGATATTAAATACTTGGAAAAGGTTCTGCCGTATATCCACCAGCTCTGGGGCCGGAAATGCCATATCGAAACGATGGTCGAAGGCAGAGCGATGCTTTACACATACGATGGCAAGGGAGTTCACCGGAAATATTTATAAGTTGCTAACAAACCGCTGTCTATCGGCGGTTTTTTTAATGTGTAAAGTTGATAATAAAAAGGTAAATAGAAAGATAAATAAAAAGACAGGCTTGATATTGAACCATTTTATAAGATGCGTCATAATAATATATATGAGCATATACTCATATATGCGAAAGGAGGGGAACAAATGGGACATAATCATTCCCATGGCCACAGTCATGCTCATGGCCATAGCCATAGTCATACAAACAATAAAAGGGCATTATTCTGGTCTTTTCTTTTAATCGCAGCTTTCATGATTGTTGAGGTAATTGGAGGAATGATCACTAACAGTCTGGCACTTCTTTCAGATGCCGGACATATGCTTTCCGATGCAGCTGCACTTGGTCTTAGTCTTTTTGCGATGAAGCTCGGGGAGAGGAAAGCGACCCATTCCAAGACATACGGATTTAAAAGATTTGAAATCATTGCAGCGGCACTCAATGGACTAACCTTAATCGTTATCTCGATTTATATTTTTGCAGAAGCGTACCAACGTTTAATTGACCCTCCTGAAGTACAGAGCCTGGGGATGCTGACAATTTCGGTCGTAGGTTTGCTTGTCAATATTGTTGCCGCGTGGATTTTAATGCGTGGGGACAAAGATGAGAACTTAAACGTAAGGAGTGCGTTCCTCCACGTAATAGGTGATATGCTAGGGTCAGTTGGCGCAATCACAGCAGCATTGCTGATTTACTTTTTCGGGTGGGGATTTGCAGATCCAATTGCAAGCATCGCAGTGGCAATCCTGATCATCATCAGTGGCTGGAGGGTAACGAAGGAAAGCTTCCATGTATTGATGGAAGGTACACCAGAGCAGATTAAACTGAAAGAAGTAAAAGATGAAATAATGAAGATTCCTGAGGTTAAAGATGTGCACGATGTCCATGTCTGGTCAATCACGTCAGGTGTTTTCATGCTTAGCGGCCATATAGCTGTCGAAGGGGAAGGAGCGCATGACCGTGTCCTGAGAGCTGCGCAAGAATTGCTGCATGAGCGATTTGGCATCGACCATAGCACCCTTCAGGTAGAAGCAGGGGAACACGGATGTCCGTGTGCACACGGACCTTGTAATTAAATGTTTTTAAAAGGCTCTTTTCTCAAGCTTTAATTGCTATTTACTAAAAAATAGGAATGGAATTACCTAAGTTTCTTCACAAAATTAACGCTTAATAAGAGAAAAGAGCTTGCCAACTTAGTACCGACCTGCAAAATGGCTTTTATCACGTTAAAATCGGCTTTAGGATTTTAACAACAATCTTTACGAAAACAGCCTTTTAAAAAAAGTGCCAGCCCTCAATTTTAATGATGGCTGGCATGTTCTATGCTTTGTCTAAGCAAGTCAATAACGTGTTCGTCGTCATGTGTGTAATAAAGGGTAGTACCCTCTCTCCTGAATTTGACCAGCCTGAGGTTCTTTAAAAAACGCAGCTGATGTGAGACCGTAGATTGCAGCAATGAAAGCTTTTCGGCAATTTCATTTACAGAATGTTCACCCTCAAACAGCAAATGCAGAATCCTAAGCCGAGTTGGGTCGGATAAGGCCTTAAAGGTTTGTGACACCATGAATAAGGTTTCCTCGTCCAGCCCGGAAGTCTCCTTTTTCTTTTCCTTCAATGTAATCAGCCTCCCACCCCTATTATAACTCATCAACGGCTGGAATCATGGCTTTTTAAAATCAGCTGTCGATATTATGCTGGATATAGAAGCCGTCAGACTCTGACCATTCTGCATAATAAATGTCGTTCAACTCTTGTACACCTTCCTCACTTAGTTTTTGACTGAGCCAGTTTTCGTCCTTGCCGATATTTTTCAAGCCATTCATTTCTGGTTTCCCTTCATCGACGACAATTTCAGGGATATCAGTACCAGGGGCTTGTACACCAAGTCCGTCATATGTTGGCGTCTGTGCTTTAGGCTTTAACAGTACGCTGATGCTTCCACTTGTTTCGAGGAATACATCCTTCACGTCATTCATTGAGAAGACACCTTTAAGTCTTAAAAGGGATTTTAATTGTTCCATTTCAAGCTCAGCCTTTGTTAAGTTTTCAATCTGTATTTTTCCATTCTTCACCAGCAGCTCTGCTTTACCTTTAAGGATTGGCCGCAGCTTATCTGATTTCTGGGTTGTTTTTTCAACTATGAATATTAAGATTCCCCACACTGCAATTCCAAAAAGCATTTCCCAGATTGTTGAAGATGACTTTTCAAATAAGTTCTCTTCTACCAATCCACCTAAAACAACCGCGTACACAAAATCGAAAGGAGTGACCTGCGACATCTCCTTTTTTCCAAGAAGCCTGGTGACAATGATCAACGCAGCAAGCCCGATCACCAGCTTTAATGCGAGCATGAAATATATCATAAAGTACACCTCTCCTCATTGACGATGAATATCTATTCCCGGTATGGAGGAAAGCTAAAACAGGCAGAAAGTGGATAGTAGATGAGCAAATGAAGGGGAATCATCTTTACATAATGATAAACTTAATTTTAATAGGTTCTTTTCTCAAACTTTGTTGCAATTGACTACAAAATAGGATGGAATTACATAAGTTTCTTCACAAAACTAACGCTTAATAAGAGAAAAGAGCTTGCCAACTTAGTACCGACCTGCAAAATGGCTTTTATCTCGTTAAAATCGGCTTTAGGATTTTAACAACAATCTTTACGAAAACAGCCTTTTAATAAGAAAGAGGTGATCGAGATGGAAGAAAATCAAACGGCAGAGTCCAAGTATATCCAGCAGCATCTTGCAAATGAACGGACATATCTTGCCTGGGTAAGGACATCCATCGCCATCATTGGGATTGGGTTTTTAGCTTCAAGCCTGCATTTTAACAATATTAAGTCAGTGAGCCAGCTTGCCGACACGATTGCTGTGTTTGTCAGTATTTTTTCACTGCTTATTGGATTGACAATCCTCCTGCTTGCCACTGTCCATTATTTTTCGGTTCGGAGAAACATAAACAGCCAAACTTTCGTATCGGCAAATAATTTGATAAAGGTATCAACCGGAATTATATTTTTGATTTTCCTGTTACTGGGATTATATTTAATTACGATCTTGTTCTAGATACTTTTCCTCGACATTATGATCTTTTATTTTGTCCGGACCTGCCTTTGCTTCAGACAAAATGATCACCATCAGCCGGCCTTTTGTCCGAACTTGCCTCTGCTTCAGACAAAACGATCACCACCAGGACGTGTTTTGTCCGAACTTGCTTGTCCTTTCGACAAACCACCAGTCCGTCACGAATCCGTGCCTATTTCCACTGCTTTTCTCCGTTTTCATTTCAATTCCACCTTTCAGGATTGGCCATAGGATAAAATTATGAAGTGTAAGTCATATGGGGTCCTTAAAGATTCGAGGTTTTTTGACGATATATATAAATAAGGTGAAAAGGATTTATTGTTAAAGAAGCTCAGGGTTTCGACGCGGATTTTTAAGGGAGTTTCTATTTAAATTTATAAAATTATTTGTCATTAAATGTAAGAATATATTTGAAAATTTAGAAAACTAACATTTAGATTGGTGAATATTGTATAATATTGAAAAAGCTTTGTTCTTTTCACAAGCCTTCCTGGACAAATAACATCCAGCAAAGAGCCCGGGTTAATAAACTAAATAGAGACAGAAACGAGGGGCAGGATGGAGATTCCCCATATGTACATATTTGACATTAAAACAATTGCTTTGACAGTTGTATTTTTAATCATATCGTCAATAATGGCGGTTGAATTCAGCAGACAAATCAAAAAAGACACAGACAGGAAAAAGCGAAGAATAGCCCTATATTCACTGATACTGGCATTTATGTTTTTACTGACGCATTTATTTGTGATTATATCAGCTGGAGTCCCCTTCTTTACGGGCAATCTTTATCAATTCTTTATGTTGTTCTTCGTCATCTGCTCATTTGGAGCATATGCAGCATTAAGCCTTGCACAAAGAGACCTTGCGAATACACAGGAGTACATTTTTACAAGTTTGCTGATTGCCGCCAGTACCTTGGCGGCAGAATATACAGCATTCTATATTATCTTTAGGGATGCAATTGAGTTTCAGGGGCTTTTAACCATCTTATCCTCTTTAATGGTGATGGTCACCTCATTTTTGTTACTCAGATTCTTGATGCAGATTACAAATGAGGATATCTATGAGTTTGTAAAGAAGTATAAGTATATGGGCAGCATCTTTGGAGGTATGGCACTCGGGGGCATCCCTTATATCGTGCTGTCTTCTATGATGCCTTTAACGGAAGGAGCAGGAATCCATTCCTTTTTGGCTCCATTCATTTATATGGCCCTCGCTAATTTGCTATTTATGCTCATCCCAGATCTCTTTGGCGAAAAATTAATCATGAAAAATGTTCAGTCCCATTTATCCTTGTTCAGCCACAATCCCGATTCCGTATTCAGGGTTGATCTGCAGGGATATATTCGCAATGTTAATAAAGAGGCAGTTGAACTCACTGGCTATAGTGCAACAGAATTGACGGGCCTCCATTTTATCGATTTGATTGGCAACAGTGAGGAAGAGAATAAAATCAGGAAATATTACCGGAAAGTGCTGAGCGGTGAAACGAAGGTAATTGAGACAACTTTGAAAAAGGCAGATTCAACCTTCGCGGAGGTGAGGATTACTGCCGTCAGGATCATCGTTAAAAATACTACGGTTGGTGTTTTTGGAATTTTAAGGGACATCACTGAACAGAAAAATGCAGATGAAATGATTGAGTATCTGGCCTATCATGATGAACTCACCAATCTGCCAAACAGGAGAAATCTAGAGAAAGTGATGGCAGGATTGTTCATTAAGGATGAGGTATTCTCCTTGATTTATCTTGATTTTGACCGGTTTAAAAGAATCAATGATACGTTTGGCCACTCGTTCGGAGATAAAATTTTGGTGCAAATAGGGCGTGAACTTGCAAAGATTGTCCCGGAAAATTGTCTGGTTTCCAGAATTGGCGGGGATGAATTCGCGATTCTTGTTACTCAAGGAAATAAGCCAGAAGCTATGGCCGCTAATATTATCAAGGCATTCCAGACGCCTATTTTTGCGGAGGGTATGGAGTTCCTGATTACGGCAAGTATAGGCGTTGCCCACTTTCCGGATGATACTAACGATCTTGAACTGTTGCTGAAATACGCAGACATGGCTATGTATAAAGCAAAAGAAAATGGCACCAATCATTTTCAGTTTTTTGACCAAAGTATGGTCGACCAGGATGTGAATAAATTCGAACTCGAGAATGAATTGAGGAATGCAATCAATAATGATTCACTCAATGTTTTTTACCAGCCAAAGTACAATACTTTCACAAATCAAATAACCGGAGCCGAGGCATTAGCAAGATGGAAGCATCATCGACATGGAATGATTCCTCCTGGAGTATTCATCCCGATTGCGGAGGAGGCCAATTTAATCGTTCCGCTCGAAAGGATGATCATCAGGAAGGTTTTCCGGCAGTTAGTCACCTGGATGGAACAGGGGTACAAGGTTCCGCGTACATCCATCAATATATCGATCATCCATTTTTACCAGGAGGATTTCGTGAATTTCATGCAGTACTCCCTTAAGGAGTATGACTTAGTTGGCGAACTGATTGAAATTGAAGTAACCGAAAGCATTATGATTAAAAAGGAAGACAGTATCAATGAACAGCTGCAGGCACTCAGGGAAATTGGTATAGAAGTGAGCATCGATGATTTTGGAACAGGGTACAGTTCATTGAGCTATTTGAGCAAGCTTTCAGTCGACCGTTTAAAAATCGATCAAAGCTTCGTTTCGCATTCACAGGAAAATCGTGAAATAATTTCAACTATCGTTTCTATGGCAACGAACCTGAAACTGAAGGTTATTGCAGAAGGGGTTGAGACAGAATCTCAGATTGACCTTCTTAAATCGCTGGGCTGTCAGGAAGTGCAGGGCTACTTCTATTCGCCGCCCTTGCCATCAAATGAATATGAAATCATGATGAATAGGGAGCTGCTTGCGAATTAAAGTCTTCTTTTGACTGGGCGTTTGGTTTGTGTTACTATTTCTATTATGAAAAGTCCTCTAGGGTTCCGCAGCTGCTTTGCTGGTCTGGTCCGAGAGAGGACGCGCAGGAAAACCTGTGTACACGGAGGGATAAAAACCCGGGAGATATCTAAGGATATCTCCCAGGTTTTTTCAATGAAAAGGGGGTAAAAGAATGGCTTGGATATTTTTGCTGATAGCAGGAATCTTTGAAATTGTATGGGCAATTGGCCTGAAGTATACAGAAGGTTTTACCAAAGCAGTCCCATCGTTAATTACGATTGCAGGAATGGGCATAAGCTTTTATTTTTTATCGATGGCAGTAAAAACACTTCCGATTGGCACAGCTTATGCGATATGGACTGGGATTGGAGCGGCAGGTGCTGTGATCCTTGGCATGGTCCTGTTTGGTGAGCCCCGCAATTTACTACGGCTTATGTTTGTGGCATTTATTTTAATCGGAATCATTGGCCTGAAGGCTACATCAGGCAGCAATTGATCATACAGAAAGCAGACTTGCGGCATTAGTGAGTCTGCTTTTTGCTGCTTATTCCACCTTTGAAATCATTTTTTGCAGGGGCGTTAGCTGAAAATATGGCGGAATTGCAAACAACAGGTCGATATGTTACCAGTTTTGTAACATATCGACCTGTATAATGATGTTAAAATAAGCTTAAGCCAAATGAAGAGGAGCACGGTGAAATGGAAGGTTTCTCAGAAATCATTAATCTTTTAAAAAGTATTGAGAGCTCAATGGACTCACTGCATAAAAGGACAGAAAGCATCGAAAAAAGACTGGATCGTCTTGAAAAGGTAGATAGTATCGAACATCGGGTAACCTCGAATCAAATTGATATTACAGATATAAAAGATGCACTTGAAAGAATGGAAGAGCTTCAAAGTGCAAAAATCGAAAATATGCTTAAAGAATTATTGATCCGTGCAGAAAAGAAGAACAATGCAGAATTCAGCACGATTCATAAACGCCTGGATTCTCATCTGCTGAAATTGGGCAGAGTAGAGGAAGAAATCCTGATGGTCCAGCAGGAAAAATAGAGCAAAAGAGATTGCCGAAAAGCAATCTCTTTTTTTGTGCTATATCATCCACAAAACTTTCATAAACAGCTAAAGCCTTAGTATATATGGTGTTTTAAGTGATTCTTCAGTTGTAATGTGCAGTTGTTCACAAAATCTTTACCTTTCAAGGACTTTGACGAAGATAGCAAGAGTTATGATTAAAGTGTAATCATACATTGCCTGTTTTAGGCAGATTAATCGTATATCTTTTATTGAGGTGAGTCCTTTGAAATATGATTTAGTCCTTCTCCATGCACCCAGTGTATATGATTTCAGGAAAAGTGCTTTGCTGGCTGGCCCTATCAGTGATGTTGTACCGTCATCTCCTGTATTTGAAATGTATCCTATTGGGCTGACGAGTATTGCAGAGTATCTGGAACGGCAGGGTATGCGTGTCAAAATCATTAATGTCGCCAACCGAATGCTGATGGATGAGGGTTTTGATGTGGAAAAGAAGCTGAAAAAAATTAAAACACGTGCTTTTGGCATTGATCTGCACTGGCTTCCCCATGCTCACGGAAGTATTGAACTGGCAAAAATAGTGAAAAATATCCATCCTGAAACTCCGATGATTTTTGGAGGTCTTTCTGCCACCTATTACCATAAAGAATTAATTGAGTATCCATGCATCGACTTTGTTATGCGGGGTGATTCGACGGAAAAATCAATGCTCCTTTTAATCAATCATTTGAAAAGTGGAACTCATCATCTGGGCGGAATCCCAAACCTTACATGGAAGGAAGGAGACACTCCGGTTTACAATCCATTAAGCCATGTCCCTGACAGTCTCGATGAATTCGATATCCCTGGTTATCGATATACGATTAAATCGGTATTCAAGTATAAAAACTTCCTCGACCCACTGCCATATAACGGCTGGCTCCAATATCCGAATACTGCCATACTGACAGCGAAGGGTTGTACTCAGGGCTGCTTGATTTGCGGAGGGTCAAAGCAATCATACAAGGATAACTGCAACCGTAAAGTCCTGGCTAAACGCTCGCCTGCGAAACTGATAGAGGATATCCTTTTCATTCAGCGCTTCAGCAGGGCGCCAATCTTCATTCTTCATGATATCCGGCAGGCTGGCAAGGAGTATGTGGATGAGTTTTTTGAACGGCTCAGCAAAATCAAACTTAAGAACGAATTGGTTTTTGAATTATTCCAATATGCGAACGAAGAGTTTTTTGAAAAAATCGAGAAAGCCGTGCCTAATTTCAGCATTGAACTGACCCTGGAAACACATGATGAGAAAATTCGCCGTTATAATGGGAAATTTAATTGCACAAATGCGAAAGTAATAGAAACACTTCAGCATGCATTGAAGCATAGCTGTAAAAAGATAGATATATTCTTCATGGTTGGTATCCCTCATCAGGATTATCAAAGTGCTCTCGAAAATGTCAATTTTTGCGAAGAGATCCATAATGCCTGCCATGGGGATAAACGATTATCCTATTTTGTCGCTCCGCTTGCGCCGTTCCTGGACCCGGCAAGCCCAGCTTTTGAAAATCCTGAAAAATATGGCTATAAAAGGTTCTGCCACACAATCGAAGATCATAGAAAGGCAATCACACAGCCATCATGGAAATATATGCTCAGCTTCGAAACAGATTACATGACCAGGGATGAAATCGTTAAGTCCACCTATGAATCTGCAAAGAACCTGAATGCTTTTAAACTGAAGCATGAGCTTGTAGATAAGAAGACTCATGACGAAGTGAATGAGAAGATTGCCAGATCGCTTGAATATATTGAAAAAATCGACCAGATCATCGCGTTGCCCGATGAAGAGAAGAGTCGCCAACTGGCATTGCTCAGCAAGGAGATGGAGGAGGTCAATAAATACAGTATATGCGGAAAGCATGAGCTCAAATGGGAAGTGAAAAAGCACTATGCAAATATATTCTCGCTGACCGCGATAGGTATTGAATTATTGGCTGAAGATATATGGATCAATGTCAAACAGCGTTTCAATGCTTATAATAAACGAATTTCAGAAGCCTCAAAAAGCAGAACATAAACATTTGAGTCAAAACCATCAGGAAATCCTGATGGTTTTTTGTATGCAGTTTTCTTGAAAGTCACATGGGTTGGTAATGGAAGCTTTCAAATAAATGTTTAATCCAGCCGTAAATGTGAAAAATGTAAAAAGACACTAACACACACTTATATGAAAACTAGCAAATCGGACGGAGGAAAATCATCTATGATAGAATTTTTAAAAAGAGGAAACAAGTCTTCTGGGATTGCAGCACTTGGGAATACGTTCCTTGCAATAATCAAGGGAATTGCGGCAGTTATTAGCGGAAGCGGTACAATGCTGGCGACGACACTTCATTCGGTTGCTGATGCGCTGAATCAATTCTTTGTATTCATTGGCAGTGCGATTTCGGAAAAGGAAGCCACCAAACGATTCCCGACAGGGTTCGGAAGGGTTGTTAATTTATTCGTCCTTGTTGCCGTCATTATCATTTCGATCATGGCATACGAAACAGTCATCAAAGGATGGGAGCTGATCCAGCATCCAAAAGCCTCGTCAAATATGTGGCTGAATATCTTGATCATGACAGTTGCGGTGCTAGTCGATGGCGGCATACTGGTCAAGGCTATGAAAGAGATTGCACATGAAACCAGAAGCAAAGCAGCAGGCTTCGGAATCGTGCCTAATGCATTTAAAAATGTCAGTCTTGCATCACCCCCGACCAGGCTGGTTTTCTATGAAGATTTGATTGCGACCTTTGGGGCACTCTTAGCATTAGTTTCGATTGTGATGGCCCATGTAACGGGTTTTTATTTGCTCGATGGGATTGGAACCTTGCTAATTGGCATCCTGCTGATTGGAATTGCATTGAAAATCGGCTATGAAAACACGGTTGGCCTGATTGGAGTCGCGGCACCTAAGGTTGTGGAAGACCGGATTGCAGACCTAATCCTGTCTGATCCAGATGTAATTGATATAAATACATTAAGGATTGTCCAGGAGGGCAGGCAGTACCATGTTGAAAGCTATATAGAGCTCCGTAAAGGGCTGACATTGGCAGATGCTGATGACATTAAGTTCAGGGTCACGGATAAGGTACTGACAGATCCAGACGTAGACGACGTGGTCATGGGAATCATCGAAGCTGATGACGTCCAGACATGGAAAGTTTAATTAAATGAAAAAACAAAACCCAGGCAGATTAGCTCTGCCTGGGTTTTGTTTTTGCTTATGAAACTACTTCGGTTTTATTTATAAAAAAACTCTCAGCTGCCTTCTCTTGTTCTGGTTGTTTTGTCACTTCGATATATTTGATGTGATGCTCTTCCATCTCAATGATTTTGAAATGGTACGTTCCGAAGCTGACCACATCACCCTGTTTAACTTCGTAGTTTTCGGTGAGCATCCAGCCGCCTATGGTATCAACGTCCTCATCATTAATATCCAGCGCAAGGAGGTCATTTACCTCACTGACAAGCAGCTTCGCATCAATCAGATAATGGCTGTCTTTGATTTTACGAATCATCGGTACTTCATCCATATCGAATTCATCACGAATTTCCCCAACAATTTCTTCAAGAATATCTTCGACTGTCACCAATCCTGAAGTACCTCCATATTCATCCATCAAAATCGCCATGTGTATGCGTTCTTTTTGCATCTTGACCAGCAAATCGTGGATTGGGACGCTGTCGATGACCCGGATGATGGGGCGAATATATGAATCTATCGCTTTTTTATTCTTACCCTGATCATGGATCAGATCAGTCATCACCTCTTTGATATTGACGAGTCCAACAATATGGTCCTTATCGCCATCAATGACAGGATAGCGGGTGAATTTCTCTTCCTTGACAATCTGGAGGAAAGTCTCCAGAGAATCTTCCAATGACAGCGAAATGATTTCAGTACGGGGCACCATGATTTCCTTGGCGATCCGGTTGTCGAATTCGAAGATTTTATTTACATACTTAAACTCTGACTGGTTGATTTCACCACTTTTAAAGCTTTCAGAAAGAATGATGCGAAGTTCTTCTTCAGAATGAGCCAATTCATTTTCAGAGGCAGGCTTTAGTCCGAAAAGCCCAACAGCAAGGCGGGCAGATCCATTTAACAGCCAGATGAATGGATACATGATCTTGTAAAACAGGATCAACGGTCCAGCTGTATTCAAGGAAACCCATTCAGCTTTTTGGATTGCCAATGTCTTAGGAGCCAATTCGCCGACTACGACATGAAGAAATGTGATCGTCGCAAAGGCTATCCCAACAGACAGGATATGGCCCAAAGATTCTGAGACATCCAGACTGATGAACAGCGGTTTCAGCAATCCGGCAATTGCCGGTTCTCCAAGCCAGCCGATAGCAAGCGCAGTAATCGTGATTCCCAGTTGGCAGGCTGAAAGATACTCATCCAGATTGGAAATCACTCTTTTTGCCAGTATAGCCTTTTTGCTGCCTTCTTCTATTAATTGATCGATTCTGGAACTTCTCACTTTAACAATCGCAAATTCTGAAACGACAAAAAATGCCGTTAAAGCAATTAAAATGGCTATCCAAACCAAGTTAAATATGTCCAAATAAGTTCCCTTAGCCCGCGGAATAGCGGGTAAGGAGTCACCTCCCAGTAAACTGTAAATTAAACTTTTATTTTTTATTGCTATTTATATAAATTTGTACAAGAATATGCAACGGGCCATTTCCGTGCGGCTGGATCAGCCAGGGCCCACCTCCTGTTATGCTGTTCCGTCCGCTCAGCTGCTGTTACATTCTTGATACGATAGTTTGCCCCATCATACCACCTCAGCTTTATCATTTAAATTTAATTATACCATATCCAGAAAAGTTCCGGGGAAGATAAAAAATGTGGTTATAACAATGTATGAAATGGACATATAAAGTATGAAGTTTATGTTCAATTATATTGGAAAATTCAGATTTTACCAAATTAACTGCTTAATTGGTTTCAGAAAAATTTCCCAATGGGAAATATACCCTTTTTATAATTAATTTTACAATAATGATTTGAAACTTATTTTAATATTCAGTAAGATTGATGAAAGGGAGGGTGGACATGATTAATCTTTTATCCAGTTTGGAAAGTAAATTGCATAATTACGAGAAAACCAATGAGAAGATATGGGTGGAGCCATCCATGGATTTTATTTGCAAAAGAACACCAGATGGTCTTATTAAGTATGTTACACCGACCGTTCAATCTATGCTCGGTTATGCCCCGGATGAAATAATTGGAAAACTGTACACTTTATTTGTCCATGCAGAAGATTATAAAAGGATAGCCGAAATCGCCATGCCTCATGGGGAAGAAGTATGCTGTCTTACGTACCGCATAAAGCGTAAAGATGGGGTATATATCTGGGTGAACTCTCAGATCTCAGTTTCACGCCATCCTGAGAGTGATGAGCCGCTGGAGTTTATTTCGGTCACAACAGACGTTTCGGCAAAAATTAAAGCCGAGCATTTCATCCTGGAATATGAAAAATTAAATGTTGTGGGCCAGCTTGCAGCAGGAATCGCCCATGAAATCAAAAATCCTTTAACGAGCCTTAAGGGATTCATTCAGCTAATGAAGGCCGGACAGGAATTGAACCACGGCTATTTATCAATTATGGAAGAAGAAATCAAACGAATAGAATCTGTCTCGAAGGAGCTTATGCTGATGGCGAAGCCCCACAAATCCGACTTTAAATCCTATGACATAAATGATTTGGTCGATCATGCCATAACCCTCCTGATGGCCGAAGCAGCCAAGAAGTGTATTGAAATTACCAGGCGTTCTACACTGGAGGATGGGATGTTTCTTTGTGATGGAAACAAAATCAAGCAGGTACTGGTCAATTTGCTTATGAACGCGGTTGATGCAATGGAATTGCCGGGTGAAGTAACAGTCGTGATTTCAAAATCAGGGGATGAGTTGACCATTGTAGTTGCTGACACAGGTAAAGGAATCCCGCAGGAGGACCTTGATAAAATCGGCAAACCATTTTTCACGACGAAAGAAAATGGGAATGGCCTGGGACTGATGATATGCTATAAAATTATTGAAGAGCATAATGGCAAGATTAATGTAAAATCGAGTTCAAAGGGGACGACCTTCACAATCAAGCTTCCGGTCCAACGAGTTGCCTGCCAACGCTTATTAAAGTAAAGAAAAGGTGTGGATGAATGGTTGGTAAAAAGCAACCTGGCCGCAGCAACCAGGTCCATGCAAACTTTATAGCTCTGAAAATTAAAGGATTATCAAAGAGCAAATGCTCTGATATTCCACTCTCTTGCAAGAAGTCCGTATACAATTAGATCGTGAAAGTTCCCATTCAGGTATTCTCCATCTCGTATAATTCCTTCCTGACGAAAACCAAGCTTGACAGGTATCGCTTTGCTTTTTTGATTGTCCTTCCCGCACCTTATTTCAAGTCTGTTCAGTCCATGTCCGTAAAAAGCATGGTTTATAACAGCCTTTACGGTCCTCAGCGTAATGCCCCTTCCTTGCCATTTTTCCCCTATATAGTAGCCAATGCTTGCCTGTGAGTTAGTCCAGTCGATAGCATGAAGGCTGATGCTTCCAGCGAGAACTCCTCTAAAGCGTATTCCAAAGTGAAAACTGCTGCCTTCTTGAGAATTCTTCTCCCACATTTGTATCACAGAAAAAATTTGTTGCGGCGACTGAATCCCATCAACCCATGGAAGCCATTTTCGCAGATAGCTTCGGTTTAAATTCAATAACCAGAACAGTTCCTCGGCTTCGCGTGTTCCAAATAAATTAATGCTGAGTTCCGGATCTATTCTTAAATAATTCATATAAACCTCCTTACTCCCATTTTTATATGGAAATTCTGGCCAATTAATGTGTCGTGGTTTAAACGAAAAGCAGAGGGGGAATAAATCTTTACATTCTTTTTTATACTTTTTTAAACTGGGAGGAAAATTATGAAACTGACGACTAAAATACTGATAGGCCTTGGACTGGGTGCCATGACAGGGCTTATTCTTAACATTTTTTCACCTGAATTGTTCACTGTTTTAGATAAATTCCTATTTACGCCGCTAGGCAAGATATTCATTAATTTAATCAGCATGCTTGTTGTGCCGATTGTTTTGTTTTCAATCATTCTTGGTACAGCAGGGCTCGGAGATCCAAAAAAGCTCGGCCGGATAGGCTTTAAAACCGTAAGCTACTTTTTAACGACAACAGCAGTTGCCATAATAATAGGCCTTGCTCTCGCCTTCATGATAAAGCCAGGGCTGATGGGCCAGTTTGACACGAGCGGAGCAGAATACAAGGCTGAAAAAGCACCGCCAGTAAGTGAGACCTTCTTAAATCTTATTCCGGCAAATCCATTTGAAGCACTGACAACTGGCAATATGCTTCAAGTAATTGTTTTTGCTTTGTTCATCGGGATAGCCCTGACGGCCCTTGGTGAAAAGACAAAAGGGATATTGAATCTTGTTGAACAAGGTAATGACATCATGATGTATTTAGTTGGACTTGTGATGAAGTTTGCTCCATTCGGAACATTTGGTTTGATTGCAACTGCAATAGGCAGCCAGGGATTCGACGCAATTAAAGCGATGGGAGTATATATGCTGGTTGTGGTTCTTGCATTAATAATTCATGCTGTGTTGACGTATGGATCGACTGTATACTTCCTGGGGAAGATGAATCCTTTCAAGTTTTTCAAAGGTTTCGCTCCTGCTATGGGGGTTGCATTCAGTACTTCCAGCAGTAACGCGACTCTTCCTGTCTCAATGGAAACGGCCCAGAAGAATCTTCGCGTTCCTGAGCCTGTAAGCAGCTTTGTCCAGCCTCTTGGCGCAACGATCAATATGGACGGAACCGCAATCATGCAGGGGGTAGCTACAATCTTTATTGCCCAGGTTTATGGTGTTGATCTTACATTGACAGAGCTGATGACGGTCGTCTTAACGGCTGTATTGGCAAGTATCGGTACAGCAGGTGTGCCGGGCGTAGGTTTGATCATGCTGGCAATGGTTCTCCAGTCTGTCGGTCTTCCTGTTGAAGGTATCGGCTTGATCCTGGGAATTGACCGTCTTCTTGATATGGCGCGAACCGCTGTCAATATCACAGGCGATGCAGCATGTGCAGTCATTGTCGCTGAAACGGAAAAGAAACATGTTGTTCAAACAAAGAAAAGAAGAATCACAAATACAGAGGACAATCGTACACTTGAATATTAAAAATGACACAAGACCCTGCCGGCACCGGCAGGGTCTTTTTATTATTTTTAGTTCTCCATCCTTATTAATGGCAAAAGCATGATGAATGAAGTTTTATCTGGCTCTGATGAGCAGGCAAGAATGCCTTTGTGCTTTTCAATTATTTCCCGGCAGACAAATAAACCGAGGCCTGTTCCAAGCGTTTTCGTTGTGACGAAGGGCTCGAAAATCGTCTTAAGCAAATGGTCAGGTATGACCGGGCCATTATTGGAGATTTCGATTTTTATATGGGTATCATTTACGAAGAAACCCTTAATCTCAATTTTAGGATCATCACGGTACTGACTCAAAACATCGATTGCATTAAAGATTATATTGATTAGGACTTGTCTGATTTCATCAGCATAGCCATACAATTCCATATCGTCGGCTACTTCCTTAATGATCTGGACCTTGGTGTCGAGAATGCTGGGGTACAAGAAATTCAATACTTCTTCAATCATTTTATTCAATGAGAAAATGGTTTTTTCTTTTCCAATGAGTTCTTTTTTAGATAAAAGCAAAAATTGGGAAATACGAAAATTCAGTTGTTCCAGCTCGCTTGATATGATATCAAGATACTTCATATCCTCGTGTTCAGATCTCAGCAGCTGGATGAATCCCTGGATTGAAGTCAATGGGTTGCGGAATTCATGAATGAAGCTTGATGTCATCTGGCCAAGCAACGTGAGCCTGTCCTTGTGAGTCGAATCTATGAATTGGTTTTTCTCCTCAATGATCTTGTTCTTTTGTTCGTTGTAATAGGATACTGCGTAATACAGGAAAGTATCAAAACAGTAATTGATGCGGTTGATGGCCTCTTGCATCTCATCCCATTCCATATTGAGTTTATAAAGGTGCTTGTAGAGTACAGAACGGCCTGAATTGACATTGTAGACAAAATCTCCGATATTGATATCAGCGCGTACCCTTTCTTCGCCTACCATAAAAGCAAGCTTTTGAAGGTGTTCCTCCAACTCATCATTTGTCTTTGAAAAAACAGAGAGAATAATTTCGTACATTTTCTCAGCGTTCTTACTTATTTTCTCTTTATATGGATCATCTTCTGAGACGATAATATTGACAGTCCAGTCAGCAATGAGCGGTTCTCTTTCACTAGTCAGGAAGCTAAGCAATCGGTTATCCGTAATTGGCAGCATTTCATTAAGTCCCCCAGTTTTTCTTTTCGGTATTAAAGATTCTAGGTAAAGTTCAAAAACCCTTTGTCGAATAATGAGAACATCCGAGGAAATGCGTCGAATAGAAAAAAACGTGACAAAAGACCGATATTTTTAGCAACTATGGAAGAGATTTGTCTATTCTAATTCGACATGTACTATATTTTAGACTTGTGATAAAATATAAGAAGTAGTATATTCATAGTGTAGAAATTAAATAATAACCACAAGGGGAGCTGCCATTTGCAGCTGAGAGTGAGCGCCCGAGTTCTTACCCTTTGAACCTGTTAGTTAATGCTAGCGAAGGAATGTGGATGCGATAGGAAAGCAATCTGGGAATCCTATAGATCCCCCTGATTGCTTTTTTTGTTTCTGAAGCAGAAAAGGCGTGTTGAAAACGGACCTCATTCTGAAAAGAAGGAGGAACAAAAATGAAACAAAAACAGACTCTATTTTTAGTGGAAATTGCGGTGTTTTCCGCTCTGGCTTATTTGCTGGATTTATTCTCCGGTTTTTTATTCTCAAGAATTTGGCCGCAAGGCGGTTCGGTATCAATCGCTATGGTACCGGTATTCCTGATGGCGTTCCGCTGGGGAGTTAAGGGAGGGGCAATCACAGGCCTCCTGCTGGGCCTATTGCAATTCATCCTGGGTTTCTCACAAATATTCCATCCAGTCCAGGGTTTCATCGATTATTTGGTAGCCTTCACTGTCCTGGGTGTTGCCGGTATTTTTGCAAGACAAATTAAAGAGAACATACAAAACGGGGACAGGAAAAAATGGATTGGTTTGATAATCGCTGGGACATTCATCGGCAGCCTGCTTCGTTTTATCGCTCATTTCTTTTCCGGATGGGTCTTTTTCGGAGTATGGGCGCCAGAAGGCCAGCCGGCGTGGCTTTATTCACTCATCTATAACGGAACCTATATGATTCCAAGTATGATTCTATCCGCCATTATCATCATCCTTGTCATCGGTTATGCTCCGTCAAGAATGGTTAAATCAACAACAGTAAGCAATAAAATATAATCTGCCAGGAGAGCTGACGAAATGTTCAGCTCTCTTTTTGCATTTTAATAAATGTGGGACATTCAACTTTAAAAATTGTCAATTGTATGTAGTTTTTTAGAATATAAGTATTTTGGGGGTTAATAGTGATTTATGTCACAGTGAGACTGGCTTGAAATTGATTAAATAAAGATAATCATTCTCATTTAGAAATTCGTAAAAAATTTTTCTAACTTAACAGTTGATGTAATTCCATTTCATATATGCAGGTATCATTTAAGGAAAAAACACCCTTTTGTAAAACTAAATGAAAAAGGTGATGGCGATGCTCGGAAAATTAAAGACTGGTGAAAAAGGCCGGATCATGAATATTGCTGGCACTGATAAATTTGTCAGAAGAAGATTGCTTGATTTGGGGATTGCAGAAGGAGCGGAAGTCTGTGTGAAATGCATTCTGCCATTTGGAGGACCTGTGATGGTGGAATCATGTGGACAATGCATCGGAATCCGGCGCAAGGAAGCATTACGTATTGAAGTGGAGCGAGTATGATGAATATTGCGCTTATTGGCAATCCGAATACCGGTAAAACTTCATTGTTTAATAATTTAACAGGTTCATATGAATATGTTGGCAACTGGAGCGGAGTGACGGTCGAAAAGAAAGTTGGTCTTTTCAAAAATAAAAAAGATCAGCTTATTGATCTCCCGGGGGTCTATACCCTTAATCCGCTGTCAAAGGATGAAGGGGTGGTTACTAGTTTCTTTCTGGAGGAACCATTCGAGAAACTGCTCAATATCCTTGATGCTTCCCAATTAAGACGTAATCTGCATCTTACAATGCAGCTCCTTGAATACGGGGCACCGGTGATTATTGGACTGAATATGCTTGACGTCGCTAAAAACAGGGGCATCCAAATCGATGTTAAAAAACTTTCTGAATTACTGGGAACTCCTGTTGCACCTGTCGTGGCCAGGTCAGGAAAGGGCTGTAATGAACTCGCTGAGCTAGTGACAGATGAAGTGACCGGCACTGGCAAATCCATTATTGTCTATTATGGTAAAGCCATTGAGGAGGGAATCCTTCAGCTCGGAAAGAAACTGAATGGGAGGGCGAAACATCCAGTTCGCTGGCTCGCTCTTCAGCTATTTGAAGGCAATCCTTATGTAAGGACCTATTTAACTAACTATCTGCCATTGGAGGAAATTGATTCACTGGTTAACTTTGTTGCTGTTTCCAACCAGCAACAATCAGGCAGTAAACAAGCTCTTGACCAGGTTATACACCGTAAAAGAAGTGATGCGATCGATAATATTATATCTGCAGCCACAACCAGACCGGCCAATGAAAAAATCCCGCTGACTGAGAAAGTTGATATGGTAGTGACAAATAAATTCCTTGGTATCCCAATGTTTCTGGCACTAATGTTTATCATGTTCATGCTTACTTTTGACTGGCTGGGATTCCCGCTGTCAGATGCATTGGATGCATTTATATCAGGCCCATTGACAGTTGGTATCACGGCAGCTTTAACTTGGGCAGGCGCATCGTCTTTCATAAAAGACCTAGTGCTTGATGGAATTGTTGCCGGAGTAGGCGGAGTTCTTGTTTTCGTACCGCAAATCTTCATTTTGTTCTTTTTCATTTCCCTGCTAGAGGATTCAGGATATATGGCCCGTGTTGCACTAGTCATGGACCGTTTAATGGAATCAGTTGGCCTCAATGGGAAAGCGTTTATCCCGATGATGATTGGTTTTGGCTGTAATGTGCCGGGAATCATGGCTGCAAGGACGATTGAGACACCAAAAGAGAGACTAATGACTATTTTGCTGACACCATTAATGTCATGTTCAGCCAGGCTTCCTGTATACGCTTTGTTTGTCGGCGCATTTTTTACAGAGTACAAGGCAGCAGTCGTTCTTAGCTTGTATGTATTAGGTGTAGTAGTCGCCCTCATACTTGCGAAGGTTTTTTCCAAGACACTTTTGAAAGGGGAAACCTCTGTTTTCGTCATTGAACTTCCCCCATACAGAATGCCGCAGGCAAAAGCGCTTTGGAGAAGCACCTGGGATAAGGGAAAAGGTTTCGTGAGAAAAGCTGGTACATTCATCTTTGCTGGCTCTGTTCTGATCTGGCTGCTCGCATATGCTGGTCCTGAAGGTGCGAATGTCAGCATGGATGATAGCTATCTGGCACTTTTGGGGGGAATATTCGCGCCTCTGTTCGCGCCAATAGGATTCGGAACATGGCAGGCAAGCGCTTCACTTATCACCGGTTTTCTTGCAAAAGAAGCAATCATTTCAACAATGAATATCATTTACTTTGTCCCGGATGAAGCAAGTCTCCAGGGACTGCTGGCTGCTTATTATACACCATTGGCTGCGTATAGCTTCATGGTATTCATCCTGCTATATATTCCTTGTCTTGCAACGACTGCGACTATCTATAAGGAAACAGGCTCAAAACGCTGGACCGCTTTTTCGATTGCTTATGCATTGGTGATTGCTTATCTTCTGTCACTGGCCATCTACCAAGGCGGCATGCTATTGGGATTAAGCTAAAGTTGGAAGGAGGAAGGGTTCATGATTGCAAATATCTTGATCGGCGGGGCTATATTTGGATATGCCGGCTTGGCCTTTTACCGATTCATCCAGAAATCCAAAGAAGGAAAATGCGCAGCCTGCTCCATCCAAAGCTCCTGCTCAAGTAACTGCAGCGCAGACTATAAAAAAAACGTATAAAATAACAAAAAGAGTTTCGGATTGGTCATGTAATCCGAGACTCTTTTTGCCATATATAAAAGGCAGGCTAATACATTCAGCGGGGTTTAGATGATTCGTGTACGTCGAGTGCAAGGCGGGTTCACAGTACTTCATTTTGCAAAAGAAAAATAAAAAATAAAAATTAATTTGAATTTCAGGTAAATATGTGTAAAATTACACTAAAAGAACTTAAAGGAATGAAGCGGATGACCAGGGATGAAATTATAAACAGAGTTTCCGAGAAAGTAAGGGTCCTGAGGGCTGAGGTTGGCTATACTCAGGATAAAATGGCTGACATCATCGGAATCTCAAAAAAGACACTTGTCCAGATTGAAAAGGGCAGAGTCCAGGCAGGTTGGTCAACAGTCGTTACGATTTGTGCATTGTTCAGGGAGACGGAGACAATCCAGTTTTTATTCGGAAATGAACCTCTTGAGGTGCTTGAAACTATTGCACATGAAGGGACGGATTACAGGAAAGAGAAGACCTTGGGTGGTAAAGTCTGGTGGCGAGAAGTTGCCAGAAACAGCGGGTTTGTCATGCAGCAGAATATCCTGAGCCAGCATTACAGAATCCTTGATGAAGACGATTTCAGGATCTTCAGCAGTTTCGAAGAAAAGGAAACAAAGGAGCGTTTAAAGGAACTTGCTTCCGAAGCAATGAATAAATGATACCAAAACAGCAGCCGATGGCTGCTGTTTTGGTCATTTTGCTATAAGCACATGGCAATGAGCGTTATTTGTCACTTTTTGGCTTACTCCCCCAAGAAGCTTCCGTTTAATCCCTTCATTTCCTGACTGGCCGATAATGATTAAATCCGCATTTACATCCCTCGCGAATTCCAATATACCTTCCGCCGGGCTGCCGTCGAGGATTGAGAAATCAGTTTCGATATTGAGAGCATTCAGCTCAGACTTAGCATTATTCAGAGCTTGTTCAGAACTATGTGTAATAATTGCATGTTCTGATTTGCCAAGAGAACCTTGCTCCGTTGCTAACGGCGGTACTTGAATTCCATCTGCAGGCAAGCTGTTTATAGGGAGGGGCTCAATTGGGCGGTCAGTGGATTCCACCAGCTCGCTTTTTACTTTCTCTTCATAAACATGACCGACAAACAGCTTGGCTCCATCCAGGTTTCTCGTAAACTCCTTGGCTAATTGAAGGGCTTTTCTAGCCCCCTCCGAATCATCGTAAGCGAGGACAATATTTTTGATTTCAGGCATATTAATCTACCTCCAGGTTGGAACTTCTTATTTAGTATCCATTACCCCATTTCGAACCAGAAATAACTCTCTAAAATAATCCATCCTACCCACATAAAAAACCAAAACCTGGCGAATTTTGTTATAAATGTTATATATTTTAGATAGGGAGTGGCCGACATGGGATGGGATTCTCAAAAGGCAATGCATCCGACAATACGTAAATGCCTGCAACACCTCGATGTCATTCAAGCTGATGATAAAACGAAGCAAATAGTATATATGTACATGGAGACACTTCTTCGGGAAAGAGATTTATTAGCAGTCAGCAAGGAACAATCGATAGAATCACAGATTCATAACCAGTAGCCGCAATTAATAATTTCTATTATAAACACCGCAGAGTTCTGACGAATTTTGCGGCTTTTTATGTTTGTATCTAAGGTGATACCATCTCGGTTCGGGCATAAGGACGTCTCACCCTTCAGCTTTTGTTTGAAGTACAGCCAAGTTCGGCCAAAGCAACGTCTCAAGTACTGGGTTTTGTCCGAAGTACGACGAAGTCGGGCAAAGCAACGCTTCAACCTCATACATTTGTCCGAACTCAGGTGGGAAGAGGGTTTAGGTATTGGCAGCGGCTATTATAAAAACTGGCACAAGGCAATGTATTACTATAATAATGTTATTTAGAATCCAAAGGCCAATCGATCAATCGGTTGGCCTTTTATATCTCTTTATGTCTATTTTCCTTGTAATTAGCCAATATGTGTTAATCCCTTTGAAAAATGGGTAAAAGAAAGTGTCATATTTCTAAACTATTTTTAAAAGGTTGGGGTGCTCAGTGAGCAAAAATTCAATATTAACACGTTTTTTAATGGGCTGGAAGCGGCTGCATATGAACCAGGTACTGGTTTTGTCTGTTTCTACAGCAGTACTGGCATTCTTAAGTTTTTTTCATGTTTATTCAGAGGGGGCGGACATCAGTGCTTTGAATGATGATATGGCGCAGGCTACCGTCATCTATGATGCTAGCGGAGAGGTTGCCAGCAAGATTTCGGCATTGAAAAATGAAGGAATCAAGATAGAAGATGTTCCTGATCATGTTAAGAACGCTGTTATTGCTATCGAGGACCACCGTTTTTATGAACATGATGGAGTCGACCTTGTCGGGATTTCGCGGGCATTTGTACAGAATGTTAAGGCGGGCAGTATTGTTGAAGGCGGAAGCACGATTACCCAGCAGCTGACAAAGAATGCTTTGCTCTCAAGCGAAAAGACATATAAACGAAAGCTCGAAGAATTTTTCATGGCGAGGGAAATCGAAAAGCAATATTCCAAAGATGAAATCATGCAAATGTACTTAAATCGTATTTATTTCGGTAATGGTTCATGGGGAATCAAACGGGCAGCAATGGGGTACTTTGGCAAGGATGTGAAAGACCTTTCAATAAGCGAGGCAGCTATGCTGGCAGGCTTGATTAAAGCACCGTCAGCGCTGGATCCAAACAAGAATTATGAAGAAGCAGTAGAAAGAAGAAATATTGTACTGCAAATGATGAAGACTCATGGGTTTATTAAGGAAGAAGAATATAAAGAGGCAGTTGCCGAAAAGATTGTATTGAATGAAAAGGGCGGAGATCCATTGCGCGGCCGCTATCCATATTATGTAGATCATGTCATTGATGAAGCCATCAAAAAGTACGGACTGACCCAGGAAGAAATTCTCACTGGAGGACTGCAAATCTATACTGAGCTGGATGTTACAATGCAATCAGCTGTAGAAGCGACTTATGCGAAGGATGAACTGTTTCCGAAAGGAACAGAAAAACAGATGGTCCAAAGCGGAGCAGTATTGGTCGATCCTAAAAATGGAGGCATTCGTGCGCTTGTCGGCGGCCGTGGGGAGCATGTATTCCGTGGTTACAATCGTGCAACTCAATTAAAAGCCCAGCCCGGCTCTACAATGAAGCCACTTGCTGTATTTGCGCCAGCGCTTGAAGAAGGCTGGGGTATTACGGACATGCTGAAGGACGAAGAAACAGAATTCAAAGATTACAAGCCTCAAAATTACAATGATGAATATAAAGGCGAAGTCCCTATGTATGAAGCATTAAGAGATTCATTGAATGTACCAGCTGTATGGCTGCTGAATGAGATAGGCATTGTTAAAGGGATGGAATCGGTACAGAACTTTGGCATTAACCTGGATCCTAAGAATGATCGAAATCTTGGCCTGGCGCTTGGTGGATTATCCACTGGGGTCTCACCGGTAACCATGGCAGAAGCCTATTCCGCTTTTGCCAATAATGGGGAGCATCATGAAACACATGCAATCACGAAGATCGTTGATAAGGAAGGCAATACAATAGTTGAGTACAAGGGGAAAAAGAGCAAAGCGGTGTCAAAAGAAACTGCACAAAAAATGACGACGATGCTAATGGGTGTTGTGGAGGATGGAACAGGAAAAGGGGCAAAGATTCCTGGCAGGGAGTTAGCTGGGAAAACAGGATCTACCCAGGTTCCGATTGAAGGAGTCAAAGGAACAAAAGATCAATGGTTTGTGGGCTATACCCCACAACTTGTCGGTGCAGTATGGGTTGGTTACGACAAGACAGATAAAGAGCACTATTTAACCACTACCAGCAGTGAAGGTGCCGCTCTGGTATTCAAGGACTTTATGTCAGAGGCTTTGAAAAATACAAAAGCACAATCCTTCAATGTTCCTCCACTTTCAAAATATATAGATGAACACAAGAAAGAACAGAGAGCCAAGTCAGTGAAAGAGCTTGAATCAAGGATTAAAAAGGAATCAGAAAAGCTTAAGAAGCAATGGGAAGAAGCAAAAAAGAAGCAGAAAAAGAATAAGGAAGAACCTAAAAAGGAAGAAACCACTGAACCAGCTCCTGCGTCAACAAATACCGGCAATAGCAATGGTACCAGTGAATCTGGTAATACAAACGACACCGGAAGCGAAGGAGATACCGGAGGTGAAGGAGATACCGGAGGCGAAGGAGATACCGGAGGCGAGGGTGATACCGGAGGCGAAGGGGAAACCGGAGGTGAAGGGGATACCGGAGGTGCAGGCGACACCGGGGGCGAAGGTGATACCGGAGGCGAAGGGGATACCGGAGGCGAAGGGGATACTGGAGGCGAAGGTGACACAGGTGGCGAAGGCGACACCGGCGGAACCAAAAACGAAGGGTAATAAGATTGAAAAAACTGATGCACTATAAGTACAGCGCGGGGAAACCTGCGCTGTTTTTCGTCGATTCGTAGTCTACTAGAATGTCAAGAATTTCTTTTCTCTAGTAACCCTTTAGTTTCATTCAGTGCTGAACAACCGTATTCTGGCATAAAAAACAGGCTATCAAAGGTATGATCTTTGATAGCCTGTTTTATAAATATAATTAAATTAATCTTAATATGAAACCGATTACGACGATTGCGCCGATAATCATTAGGATTGTTCTTACCACGAAACTTCACCTCGACTATTGTATGATCTCGAATTGGAATTATATTTGGAAAGATTCTGTAGTTTCGATCAGTGCCTTACGTTTAACGCGAAGTACAGAAGCTTCGTTTGTTAACAGTTTTGTCAGCTGGTTTAATTTTGGTTCTACATCCGTACCTTCCATAATAATTTTTAAAGTTGTATTTGGTTCTACAGTCAGCAGGAATGATACCAGTTTAGATAATGATGTGGCTTCGACTGCTTTCTGGCGGCTGTACAGATAAGTAGCACCGTCCAATTTTTTAGCGGCCTGATAGATTTCAAGCATTTTTGTCATAGTGAATCTCTTTTGAACCATTACATTTGATGACATAATCTCTTTCATTTATATAAACTCCTTTAATTAAACTTTTTAAGTAGGTTAGTTGAATAATACCCCGTAAATACGGCCTGAAAACCTGCAAAGTGCAAAATGGGCAATGTTGGCATGGTTGACTATAGAAAACTGCAGACCCATAAGCAATTAAATGAGCATCGGTCCAGAGTGATACTGTAATCCGTCTGAGGATGGAGAAGGAAACGGCCAGGAGAGCGTTTATTAGTATTCTGCATTTACGATACCATGAGAATACTATATAAGATGCGAGGAGAAAGGCTTATGAAAAAATTTGCGGATATTTTCAGGAACAGCAGTTTCACCAAGTTATTTTTGGCGAACTTCACTTCCCAAATGGGCAGTACAATTGGCCTAACAGCTTTCATGTTTTATTTGCTTGACCGTTTCAGCTCCCAGCCAACCTTTGCGACGATAACAGAGTTGACGTATTCTTTGCCGATGCTGGCGGTATTTTTTATGATCGGGGTTTTTGCAGACAGGATGGACCGGCAAAAAATAGCGGTTTATTGTGATTGGATTAGCGCTGGTTTATCGATCACATTAATTGCTGCAATCTATGTCGGCTGGATGCCATTGGTTTTTGGGATGCTGTTCTTGAGAAGTGCGATTCAAAAGTTCTTTTTCCCGGCAGAGCATGGAATGGTTCAGGGAATACTGAAAAAAGAGGATTATACTGCAGCTGCGGGATTGAACCAACTGGTGATGAGTCTATTTATGCTGTTCGGGAATGGTCTGGGAGTCCTTGCTTATTGGTCCATTGGTATTTACGGCGCTATTTTGATCGATACAATTTCGTTCATCATCAGTGCCTTGCTTATTCAGAAAGCTGAGATTCCGCTGGAAGCGAAACTTCCAAATGGTTCTCATAAACTAAAGGAACTGAATATCAAAATGGTTTTCAAGGATTTCAATCATGGGTTTGCCTATGTACTGAGCAACAAGTTGCTATTTACATTGATTATCGGGTTCTTCATTTTCGGCATCGTCAATGGCGGCTTCTCCGTCATGCCGATTTTTATTCTGAAGTATAAACTTGCACCAGAATCTTACGAGCAATATTCAATCGTGATTGGTTTCGTGTTTGGGATTGGAGTACTGATTGGCAGCCTAATCGCTTCATTGCTTTCACAAAAGGTTAAACTCTACCATCTTATTTCGGTAGGGCTTATTCTCTCCGGAAGTTTCACGGCGCTTGCTTCACTTCCAAACAATATTTATCTTTTCCTTGGCGTTCTCTTCATCTCTGCTCTGGCATTGCCGCTTATAAACATTGGGATTGGAGGGTGGCTCCCCAGCATTATCGATCCTAAAATGATGGGCAGGGTTCAGGGGCTGATCAGCCCGCTTAATATGCTGTCACATTCATTGATGCTTGCTTTCATTGCCTATAGCTTCCCAGTTCTGTTGACAATTGAAATGCTGTATTGGATCGTCGGCGGCTGTCTGGCGATTGTGGGGATATTTTATTTGATCGTCCTGCCGAAATTGGCGGAAGAGAATGGTACTGTAGTGGAAAATACTGTCACAGAATCTGGAGTCTAAAGGAAGTCCTCTAAGGACTTTCTTTTTTTGGCTTCACTCGTCGGACCTTCCCTGGCACTCAACGGGCTAGAACTGCCGCCTTAAATCAAGGAAAGCTATGAAGCAAGGCAGCGCACCTGACTTGAGCAGCTTTGGTGAGGACCCAGCATTTAGGGGTGCATAGCTTGTCGGGTGGTGGCTTCCCAAGGCGCTTGCGTTTTTCTTAACAACTAACATTTTTTTTGAACGATACTTTACTTAGACCGTCTTATGAATAAATAATAAATGAGAGAGATCATTTTTCGGGTGGCGGGGAAAGCGAGGCATGCTTTTATGGATGAGAAAGAGCTAATCACAAGTGCAAAAAAAGGTGACCACCGTTCGTTTGCTGTGCTGTTCAGGAATCATTATCCCCTGCTGGTAAAATACCTGATGAAAATTACGATGAATCCTGACATGTCTGAAGAGCTTGCGCAAGCAACTATGGCAAAATGTGTGGAGAAGATTCACTTATTTAATGGCCAATCAAAATTTTCATCGTGGCTTATCAGCATTGCGACAAATATGTATATCGACCAGCATCGAAAGAAAAAGCGCGAAAAAGAGTGGAATGAAGGGGAAGCAGCGTCCCGAAAGCTTCAATGGTATATGGAATCAAAGAACGAGGAATGGACAGATGCACTTGCTGCAATCTCCAGGCTGAATGATGAGATGAGGATCCCGCTAATTCTTAAGCACTATTATGGGTATTCGTATGATGAGATAGGTGAAATTCTTAATATTGCCGCTGGTACTGCGAAGTCTAGAGTCCACCATGGGCTTTTAGCCGTTAGAAGGGAGCTGAAAGTAGATGAAAAACCAAAAAGGAATCTCGTCAAACGATGATCAAATGGATAAGGAATTTTTTGAAACCATCAGTGCTATTCAAAATGGACTGGATAAACTGGAATCCATGGACTTATATACTCCTGATGAAAAATGGTTTGGACATATGGTGCTGAGACAGCAGGAGATTCAAAAAAAGAACTTCCTCCGGGAGCTGACTTGGTTTATATTGAGTGCCATGCTTATCCTGACAGTTGTTATTTTCACCTTGCTAGAACTGCCGATACTATTCCTTATGCTCCAAACTGCTACAGTAGCCATTGCAGGTTTTTTTGGCTATAAAGGAATGCAAAAGCAGGTGGATACACGATGAACGAGGAATTGTCACCTTTCATGCTCGCAGTCGTTGCAACAATCTTATTGTCGCAGAGTATTTTTTTGTTTACCAATGCCAGGAAGCATGGTCACAATCACTGGCTATGGGGAATTCTGGGAATGATCCAGGCACCAATGCCGCTTCTTGTTTACTTACTTTTTATCCGAAAGGTTTGGCGCAAGAAAAAAGGAAATATTTGAAATGATGAAAAATAGTGAAAAATTAGAATTGACATTGTGGCAAGTAAGGTGATAACCTTACAAAGGAATGGAAAAAATATCTAAAAGGAGGGTTACGGACATGATCATTGTAACAATTGTAAAATCAGCTCAATTGAATACAAGTAACCCATCCTCTTTTTGTAATTGTTTCTAATCAATTTTCTCTGTGATCAAGCAGGCATGGGTTGCGCATCCGCGTGACGTATGCCTTTTTTGTCTTTATCAAGTGATTCAAGACATATCGCATGCCGCGATATGTCTTTTTTCATGTACAGAGGGCTTCCATTCCAAATTAATAATAGGAGGAACCAAAATGGCAAACGCAAATGTAAAGAAATTAGTAAAAGAAGAACATCTGGAAAGCGGCTAGTCAGTTTTTTTGTGTAGTACAGGGGTTAAATTTTATTCCGAGAAATGTCCAGCTCCAGCGTCTAGCCCCTCGAGTCGCTTCGGTCCGCCCAATGAAGTCAATGAACGACTTCACCGGTCGGCCCTCCGAGGCACACTACGTGCTAGACCCGCCAGCTACAGGACGTGGCGTTATCAGGCGGGCAGCGCTGGTCGGGGCTGAACAAGCCGCTTGCGCTTTTCGAGGAGAGGAGAGTGACTGACAATGTTATCGGTATTAACAAAGTTAAGCTGGTTTTTTAAAGAAAACTGGAAAAGATATAGCGTTGCTATTACATTGCTAATCTTTGTCGGAGTACTTGATGTACTGCCGCCAAAAATCGTCGGTATGGCCATCGACTCAATTCAGCTTGGAGCCATGAATGAGGCGTTGATTTTCAAATATATTGGTTCACTGGTTCTCATTACGGTAGTATCGTATTTCCTTACTTATATTTGGATGTATCAATTATTTGGCGGTGCCTTCCTGATTGAGCGGAAGCTAAGGAGCCGCTTCATGAGACATATGCTGAAGATGACGCCGACGTTTTTTGAAAAAAACCGGACAGGTGACTTGATGGCAAGGGCGACGAATGATTTAAAGGCCATTTCAATCACCGCAGGTTTCGGTGTCCTGACTCTAGTTGATTCAAGCGTTTTTATGCTGACGATTGTGCTCACAATGGGCTTTTTCATCAGCTGGGAGCTGACTCTTGTCTCCATTATTCCGCTGCCAATCATGGCTTATCTAATCAATATATACGGGAAAAGGATTCATTCCAAGTTCACTTCAGCACAGGATGCGTTCGGCGAGCTGAATGACCGGGTGCTGGAATCCGTATCAGGAGTCAGGGTCATCAGGGCGTATGTGCAGGAAAAAGCGGATGAATCCCGGTTCCATGAATTGACGGAAGATGTCTATCGCAAAAATATTGAAGTAGCAAAAATCGACTCTTTATTTGAGCCTACGATTAAAATCCTTGTCGGATTAAGCTACCTGATCGGCCTGGGTTATGGCGCCATCCTCGTATTCCAGCAAAAACTGACGCTGGGAGAGCTGGTGAGCTTTAATGTATATCTCGGCATGCTCATCTGGCCAATGTTCGCAATCGGCGAACTTATCAATGTCATGCAGCGGGGCAACGCTTCTCTTGACCGCCTGAATGAAACGTTATCCTACAAGGAAGACGTTGCAGACCCGGTTAAACCAGTGGAGGGCAACGAACCGGACAATTTACAGATGTCAGAGCTAACGTTCAGATATCCTTCATCCAATGTGAATAATCTTGACCATATCAAGCTGCAACTGAACCGCGGCCAAACGCTGGGAATCGTCGGGAAGACAGGCAGCGGAAAAACAACCCTGATTAAACAGCTGCTCAGGGAATATCCAGAAGGAAGCGGGAACCTGCTTGTATCAGGTGTTCCTATCCAGGAACACAGCCTCAGGCAGACCAGGAACTGGATGGGCTATGTACCACAGGAAAACATCCTGTTTTCCCGGTCAGTAAAAGAGAATATCCTGTTTGGAAACCCGCTGGCATCCGAGAAAGAATTGCAGGATATCATCGACCTGGCTGCATTCCGAAAGGATTTGGAAATGTTGCCTGAAGGCCTGGAAACACTTGTCGGTGAAAAAGGGGTTGCGCTATCCGGGGGACAGAAGCAGCGGATTTCCATTGCGCGCGCTTTGATTAAGGATCCGGAAATCTTGATTCTAGATGACTCGCTTTCGGCTGTCGATGCCAAAACAGAGAAAAAGATTATCGATAATATTCGCCGGGAGCGGAATGCAAAAACAACCATTATTACTACACACAGATTGTCTGCTGTGGAACATGCAGACCATATCGTCGTCCTTGAAGATGGAAGAATCGTTGAAGAGGGTACTCATGAACAATTAATGAAAGCTCAAGGCTGGTATTTCACTCAATATGTCATGCAGCAGGTAGAAGCAGTCGAAGAGGAGGTGCACTCCGGATGAGTACAGGAAAAAGACTGTTCCGATATGCGTTAAATTACAAAAAAATGATATTAGTTGCTTTGGCCATGCTTACTGTTGCAGTCGCCGCGGATCTTGCTGGCCCATTCATCGCCAAGCGGATGATTGACCAGCATATTTTAGGGATTGAATCAGTCTGGCATGAAAGTGAAGCAGACAGCGGGTCTGTACAATACAAAGACAGCTATTATACAAAAAAAGCGATGAAGGGGCAGATAGTTTCTGCCCGGATCCTTCAGGTGGGGAGAAATTTTGTTTTTGTTGATTCCGAGATTGAATTTGACGGCACTCGGACTTATGAGGATGGAATTTTGACAATCAATAAAGGTTCCAGGGCAGTCCAGTATGAAGCTGAACAGCTTTCTGGCAAGGAGCTGATGAATTTTTATCGGCCTGAAATCCCAAATATCATTAAGCTGCTGGCTTTTTATTTCGGCTTGCTGGTCATTGCGTCGATTTTCCAATATGGGCAGAGGTTCTATTTGCAAAAATCTGCCAACCGCATCATCCAGAAGTTGCGAGAGGATGTCTTCGGGCAGATCCAGCGGCTGCCTATTAGGTACTTTGACAATCTTCCTGCAGGAAAGGTCGTCGCAAGGATCACAAACGATACAGAGGCAATACGGGAACTTTATGTAACGGTTCTGTCCACATTCTTTACAAGTTTCATCTATATTACCGGCATTTATATTGCCTTGTTTATTCTGAATGTCAAGCTTGCGGCAATCTGTTTGCTGTTGTTGCCAATTCTTTTCATCTGGGCAAAACTGTACCGCAAGTACGCATCAAAATATAATCATGTTATTCGCTCACGGGTAAGCGACATCAATGGAATGATCAATGAATCAATCCAGGGAATGAGCGTCATCCAGGCATTCAGCCGGGAAAATGAAACACAGAAGGATTTCGAGAAACTGAATAATGAGCATTTCACTTATCAAAATAAGCTCCTGAACCTGAATTCGACAACCTCCCATAACCTTGTCGCGGTCTTAAGGAACATCGTCTTCGTCGCGTTTATCTGGTATTTCGGCGGCGAATCTATGCAGCCGTCGTCTGCTATTTCACTGGGGATGCTTTATGCTTTTGTTGATTATATCAACCGTCTTTTCAATCCTGTGCAGGGAATCGTTAATCAGCTGGCTAATCTGGAACAGGCATTAGTTGCCGGTGAGAGAGTTTTCAAGCTGATGGATGAGGATGGGATTGATGTCAGCGAGAAAGAGATTTCACGCTATAAAGGAAATGTCGTTTTCGATCATGTTTCCTTCGGTTATAAGGAAGGCGAAAATGTACTGAAGGATCTCAACTTTGAAGCCAAACAAGGGGAAACCATAGCACTAGTCGGTCATACCGGTTCGGGAAAAAGCTCGATAATGAATCTGCTGTTCAGATTTTACGATCCGCAGGAAGGAAAAATACTGATAGATGGCATGGACATATCTGAAATGCCAAGGCAGACCCTGCGAAAGCATATGGGTATTGTCATCCAGGATCCCTTCCTTTTCACCGGAACAATTGCTTCTAATATCAGTCTTGACCATCCCGCAATCTCCCGCGAAGCAGTCGAGAAAGCATTGGCTAGCGTCGGAGCAGACCGGGTTCTGAAAAACCTTGAAAATGGTTATGATGAGCCAGTGATTGAGAAGGGCAGTACGCTTTCGAGCGGGCAGAGACAGTTGATTTCTTTTGCCAGGGCTTTGGCATTCGATCCAGCGATCCTGATTCTTGATGAAGCAACTTCGAGCATTGATACCGAGACCGAAGCGATTATCCAGGAAGCAATGGACGTTTTGAAGGAAGGGAGAACTACCTTTATCATTGCACACAGGCTGTCGACGATCCGGAATGCTGATCAAATCCTTGTACTGGACCGCGGCCGGATTGTGGAAAAAGGCAATCACGACCAGCTGATGGACTTGAAGGGCAAGTATTATCAGATGTACCAGCTCCAGCTGGGAAACAAACCGAAGGCTGGATAAAATGGATCCACACTCATTTGTTAATGAGTGTGGATTTTTTAGGATGGGAACATCATAGAGAAGGAGAATGTGCGATAACTCACTTAAGTTCGTGTCTTTGTCACAGAATGTTCCGAAACCCCCGTGATGTCTCAAGTATTGCTGTGGTACTTTAATAATAAAGAGATTGATTTTCAGGAGGTTGTTAAGATGGCAGAGTTAACAGTTACCTTAAGCATCGCTAGCATCATGATCCTGGGCTATTATATCGGTTATGCAATTTATAAGGCATAACCCAAAGCAAAAATAGACATAATGAAAAGCGGAAGCAGCACTCATGACTGCTTCCGCTTTTTTTCGTCTGCTTGAAGGCGCTTTTCTGTAAATTCTTCTTTAAAACAGGTATCCTATAGGCGAAAATGTTTTAAATGTTTAGATAAGTTAATAATTAGATTGAGGAGGGATCGTTTTGTCAGATTTTCGGATCGAAAGGGATACAATGGGCGAAATCAAGGTGCCGGCAAATAAATACTGGGGCGCACAAACGCAGCGGAGCAAACAGAATTTCAAAATTGGCACTGAAAAAATGCCAATTGAAGTCATCTATGCTTTTGCAGAAGTAAAGAAGGCCGCAGCCAGGGTGAATTCCGCTTCTGGTAAGTTATCAGAAACAAAAGCGAAGGTAATCGAGGCGGCTTGTGATGAAATCCTTGCCGGGCAATTCGATGAGCACTTTCCGTTGGTCGTATGGCAGACAGGCAGCGGGACTCAATCGAACATGAACGTGAATGAAGTAATTGCTAGAAGGGCGAACGAACTGCTAGCAGAACAGCAGGCAGAAGAAAACGTCCATCCAAATGACGATGTGAATATGTCACAGAGTTCAAATGATACATTCCCGACAGCGATGCATATTGCCGCTGTGAAAAAGGTCACCGGTGAAGTTTTGCCTGCGCTGGAACTTTTTAAGGATACGCTGAAGAAAAAAGAACTGGAATTCAATGAGATCATTAAAATTGGCCGAACACATCTCCAGGATGCTACCCCATTAACATTGGGGCAAGAAATTAGCGGTTGGAGAGCGATGCTGGAAAAAGATGAACAGATGATTAATGATGCTCTCAAGTACGCAGGGGATCTGGCCATTGGCGGTACGGCCGTCGGTACAGGAATAAATGCGGCGAAAGACTTTGGAGATCAGGTAGCAGTCAAGCTGTCTGAGCAAACTGGGGAAACATTCCGTTCTGCACCAAATAAATTCCAGGCCCTGACATCCCATGACGAGATTGTGTTCCTTCATGGAGCATTAAAAGCATTGGCCGCAGACTTGATGAAAATTGCCAATGATGTGCGTTGGCTTGCCAGCGGCCCGAGAAGCGGAATTGGAGAACTCTCCATACCGGCAAATGAACCAGGCAGCTCGATTATGCCAGGCAAGGTCAATCCAACGCAAAGTGAGGCATTGACTATGGTGGCAACACAGGTTTTTGGAAATGATGCAACAATCGGATTCGCGGCAAGTCAGGGGAATTTTGAGTTGAATGTGTTTAAACCTGTGATCATTTATAATTTCTTGCAAAGCGCAAGACTTCTGGCAGATGGAATGAGATCATTCAATGATAACTGTGCAGAAGGCATTGAGGCGAATCTGGATGTCATTGCCGGCCATGTTCAGCGCTCACTCATGCTTGTTACATCTTTAAATCCGCATATTGGCTATGTAAAAGCAGCCGAAATTGCCAAGCTTGCCTTCAAGGAAAACACAACATTGAAGGAAGCTGCAATCAAGACAGGATATTTAACAGCAGAACAATATGATGAATGGGTCAAGCCAGAAAAGATGATTTGATAAGGCAGTTATTCAAGGAACTAAAGGACTGGGCAAATTTCCGAACGAATGTGCACAACGTAAAGGCCCCCTTATGAAAGGGGGCCTAAGCCATTCTATTTTATTGTTAACTGCTATTTAGCGAATAGATCCGCCAAGTTGTTGCTCAGCCATTTGCACAAGGCGCTTAGTGATTTCTCCACCAACTGAACCGTTAGCGCGAGAAGTAGTTTCGCCGCCAAGCTGTACGCCAAATTCTGAAGCGATTTCGTACTTCATTTGATCTAGAGCTTGTTGAACACCAGGAACTAATAATTGATTAGAGTTGTTACTGCTAGCCATTAATATTTCCTCCTTCGTGTTTTTCAAAGTTGTATTTGGGTTAGTATTGGATTCGAACCAATCATGGCTCTTGCCATGCCTCCTGGTTTAACCCATGATGAGGAGTTTGGCTGGGCTAGCCGGATTTGCACCGGCGCGCGTTATAGCTGCCTACTAAGGCTTAACCCAATATCGTTACTTGTTTCTGCAGCTGCGTTTTCTCTGCTGCTGTTTTATTAATAACTAGTATGTTTTGTTCTGAAAAGTTTATGCGCTGATGATATAAGGTAATTAATACCAATATTATCACCCCACATAACCATTTTTAATCAACACACACTATCTATAACAGCAGGTGAGGAAAGGAATGAAGAAAGATGGGGATGTGCCCGATTTGCAATGGCTTCAGGACCATTACTCCTCCATGCCCAAACTGCAGCAACAGCATGGAGAACAATGGAAGGGAAGCAGACTATTATGATGATTACAGTCCATATATGCCGATTGACCAAATGAAGCTTGAGGATGGGTATCCTGCTGATTTTGCAGAGGAGCAATGCCCTCATTTGTTTAAATGTCCAAACTGCGGGGCAAGCGAGGTATTCTTAATTGAAGAATGAATCATGCATGTAGTAAAAAAAAAGCAACCGCAATGGTTGCTTTTTTTCTCCATTATGGGCGGATCCTAACTTCTGTTTCTGCATCGAAGAAGTGGACTTTGTTCATGTCGAATGCTAGTTCCATTACTTGTCCTGGTTCTACATCGGTACGTGAATCTACACGAGCAACGAAATCCTGGCCTTCAAATTGTGAGTAAATCATTGTTTCTGCACCAGTCAATTCGGATACTTCAACTGTTGCTTTAACAGTTGAACCCTGTGAAGCATCAATGAATACCGGCTCATCATGAAGATCCTCTGGTCTAACGCCAAGGATGATATCTTTGCCGACATATCCTTGTGAGCGAAGGACTTTCATCTTTCCTTCTGGAATCGCGATTGACGAGTTATTGACAGTGAATTTACCCTCTTCAAGCTTACCATTGAAGAAGTTCATGGAAGGAGAGCCAATGAAGCCGCCTACGAAGACATTTTCCGGGTTTTCGTAAACTTCTTTTGGAGCTCCAACCTGCTGGATCACGCCATCCTTCATGACAACAAGGCGAGTTGCCATTGTCATCGCTTCAGTCTGGTCATGGGTTACATAAATAGTAGTTGTGTCCAGGCGGCGGTGAAGTTTTGCGATTTCAGCACGCATCTGTACACGAAGCTTTGCATCAAGGTTTGATAAAGGTTCGTCCATCAAGAATACTTTTGCGTCACGGACGATTGCACGGCCCAAAGCAACACGCTGGCGCTGGCCGCCGGAAAGTGCTTTTGGCTTGCGGTCCAGGTAAGGCTCAAGACCAAGAATCTTCGCTGCCTCTTTAACTCGGCGGTCAATTTCGTCTTTCGGAAACTTGCGAAGCTTCAATCCGAAAGCCATGTTATCGTAAACCGTCATGTGCGGATATAGTGCATAGTTCTGGAAAACCATTGCGATATCACGATCTTTTGGAGGAACGTCGTTCACGCGCTTTCCATCGATGTAGAAATCACCTTTTGAGATTTCTTCAAGACCTGCGATCATACGAAGTGTCGTAGATTTACCGCAGCCAGATGGTCCAACGAATACAATGAATTCTTTATCCTGGATATGAAGGTTGAAATCCTCAACAGCAGTTACTTTGTTATCATAGATTTTATAAATATTGTCTAATTTTAACTCGGCCATTTTTTAAGCCTCCCTGATTGTTTGACTACAAGAACAGTTTAGCGAAAATGCCATTCATTTATCATCGGCAGGATGCACAAAAAACATGAAAGCCCTTTTATGCAGTTTGTTCAAAGAATATGAAAGCGCTGGCCTTATCGCATTTCAACATAGAGGCCGGAAAGATAAACCATCACTGCCGCATCAAAATCCTTTAAGTTCACTCCGGTTCTTTCCGTGAACTTGTCCAATCTGTACTGGAGGGTATTTCGGTGAACATACAATTTTTTAGCCGCAAGTGAGACATTAGAATTGCTTTCAAGATACATCTTGATAGTAGCCATTAATTCTTTCTCTTCACTAAATGCCTCGAGTATCGAATAGCTAAGTATATCCTTCAAATGATCAGGCAGTTGTGATGCCAGCAGCCTGGGGAATGCCTTTTCAAATGTGTACACATCTACTCGGTTTGTAAGTTTTAATAAATCATGGAATACCTGTTTTTCTCTGGCAAAAAAATGCGGGAGCTGATCTGATACTTTTTGGAATTTGCCGATATAAAAAGAGATTTTTATAAAAAAATCACTTTCGAAAGTAGAAGAAATCGACTGAACCTCGTCGGCATCTTCCACTATTTCTTTCTTTTCCTCAATGATGATGCCGTAAGAGTCCTTAAGCCATAGTATGATATGATCTGGAAAAAAGCCTTTTAATGCTTCATTAATCTCCTCTGTATCCGGGTGTGTAGCCTGAAGCTTGAACTGGATGAATCGGATTTCATCACTTTCAACAGAAGGTAATGCACCATCATGAAAAAGAAACGAATTCCAGACATGAGCTGCACCAGCGATTGCGGTGTGTTTTTCAGTTTCAATTAAGTGAAGCAGATGTTTCATCAGATCAAGCTGGTCTTCAGAAATACTCTCCTTTGGAATACTGATCCAGGATGGTTCGCTGCCGCTGTTTTTGAACCAATAATAGTCAGGAGATGGATTGGCTGGAAAAGTATTGTGCGTGACAGAATAAGGGAAATAAGCTAGTATTTTATTAATCATATAAGTATCCTCAGATTTAATTTGATAAAAGCTGACATTTCTTTTATTATAACAGGTGAAGCTTTTAAAAGTGAATTCATCAAAGTGCTATGAATCGGTAGATAAAAGGGAAGAAAATGGGTAAAATAGATACAATACGGGGTACCGTAAGAGAGAGGTGCAGGAAATGGAATACACACCAGAAATGAAAAACCGTCTAAAGCGTTTAGAAGGCCAAGTCCGCGGCGTTATTCGCATGATGGAAGAAGAGAATCACTGCAAGGATGTTGTCACACAATTATCTGCAGTCCGTTCCGCAGTAGACCGTGCGATTGGTTTTATCGTTGCAAAGAACCTGGAATCATGCATCACTGAAGCAGCAAAGGAAGGCAAAGAAGCCGACGAAGCGATTAAAGATGCAGTAAATATGATTGTAAAAAGCAGATAAGACACCAGCATCCTTTTGGGGATGTGGTGTCTTTTTTTTACGCAAGTCCGCGCGTATATATGGTTGAGGGGTTAGCTGATTTTATTCATTAGGCGGGTCCTCAGGGGGGAAATCATGGCTTTCTTCAATATTCGGGGTACTGTCCAATCGATGGACCGATCCGCCTGCCATTCCCTCATTGATGATTCTGTCGACATCTACATATACTTTGTCCCGACCTTCATTTTGCAGGTCATCAGCGAACTTCTTTTCGGTCTTATGTTTCATAATTTCCTCCTTCAAACACTTTTAAGCTTAGAATGTCGGAAAGGATTGAGAAACATACACTTTATTTGTCATAGACATGGAAGAGCATCAGCTCATGTATTTGCTCTTTCAATTGGCCGCTATACTCATCGGAAGGCTGTTCAGAGGTCCATTGAATTTCCCCATTTTGATGGTAGATTCCGGTGAACTTCTGCTTTTTAAAATAAAAGGAAAAATGCCAGCCGGGCATTTCTTTATTTTCAAATAATGATTTGAACTGGAAATGAGTGATCAATTCGATTCCCCCTAATAGATTATATCTTCCACTATTATATAGTAATAGTGGAAGAGGGAGGACAATCAATCTGAAAATCCTGTTTTTCTGAAAAATAAATCCACAAGTGCAATGATTCTTTTTTCTTCAATTTGCGGCTCATCAAAGCTCATTGGCTTCGAGTTCACTTCATAGATTACATACTTGCCGTCTTCCGTAAGCCCCGCATCGAGGGAGAACTCTCCGAAATAGCCTAATTCCTCTGTCAGCATCATGCCGATTTCCCTTACAGCCCAGGCAAAAAATGCATCATGCCTGGGATTCTTCACCGTTATATATGGGAGCAGGCTTCCCCCGTTCGGGATGTGTGTGGTCAAATCTTGTTTCTCGGATTGGCGGATGCCGATGCCTGTTACTTCATATCCATTTTGTCCGTCATGTGCATGAACACGAAAATCGAATCGTTTTCCATCTATGGCTGCAGGCCTGACTTCTTTCTGGGCGATATAATCGTATTTTAACAGCTGCTTCGACTTCGCATTCCAAAATTCCGTGATCCCATTATAATGGTGGCGATGTGAATGGCTCTCGAATTCAATCTGCCAATTCCTCTGCCGGATGCGGAAAATACCAATGCCCTTGGAGGAAGATGAGGGTTTAAGATAGATTCCCTTATGTTTATCAAGAAAAGCATCCAGCTGGTTCAGAGATTTAACAGATATGCTTTCGGGCATAAGCTTCCTTAATTGGTCATGGCTTGCAAAAAGATGGTATAACTTGTTTTTATTTATGAAGGCTGGATTGAAAAAAGGGATGCCGAGGGCAATCAGGTAGTTCACAGCATCTTTGAAAGCCAACTGTTGCTCTGCCTTCCTGTACGGTACCCGGTTAAAGACTAGATGAGGCAATGGCGTTTTTATAGGTATCCATTTTTGAGTATCAGGTAAAAATGTAACACCGGTCAGACCATCTTTGACGATCGTTTCCGGAGGGAATACAACGGTCATTCCATTACGCTTCGTTATTTCTGTTTGCAGGGCTTTGAATAATGAACCATTGCCTGCAAGCGACATATTTTTGCTGAAAGAGGTCATGATTCCAACCAGTGGCCCTATATTTCCCAGCTTGTTTCTTAAGGAGAATGGCTGTGTGTCGTGAAGAAGTGTGTTTGAAGGAGTGGAAGGCAGGCTGATTTTATTAAAGCCAAAGCTGATTTTACTGCCAGCTTTGGCTTCATATGTCCATTCCTTCGATTCGGTATGATAGCGAAGGTTCATTGAAAAAGGTCCTCAGGTGCAGTAATCGCTTTTTCGGCTAAAAATATGCCGAATGAAAGGGACAGCTTCCGTGTAAGAAAATCGAAATTTTTTAATTTCGGGTGCTTGAAAATTGACCGCCCCGGTTTCGAATTTGCTTCAAACAGCCATACTCTTCCTGATTTATCAACACCCAAGTCAAAACCAATCTCGCCAATGATACCTTCCATATTTTTTTCTAAAATGGAGCTAAGGAGCAGGGCGGCTTCCGTAAGCTTCTTTTCACATGACTCCCGCTCAGCCTGATCCTCGAAGAGCTCGTCAAGCGATTTCACGATTCCGCCGTTGTTCACGTGAGTCGTCACACTGCCCTGGCCGGCGATTTTAGCGGCAATTGCTGCAACCTGCCACTTTCCGTATTCATCTTTGTTCGTATGAACCCTGAAATCAATCAGCCTTTTTTCCGATCTAAGCAGGCTGATGCCCTGCTGGACAATCATCTGGGATAGGTTCCGCTTGTAAAATACCTTCTTCATCAGTTTTTCAAGGCTGTCAAACTTCGTCAATTTATTAACCCCGTCCTGGCCGCGGTAACGGCAATAGTAGTAGCCATTATGCTTATCAAAAAGTATTTGATGGATTCCCAGCCCAAGGCTTCCATTGACTGGTTTGACATAGACATTCCCATAGTTGGAAAGCATTCTCTCAATAACCGAAAAAGAAGAAAATTGATGGGTTTCAGGCAGGTACACAACTGCGCGTTCATCCTGCTGAAGCCTTTCAAAAACGTCCAGCTTGCTGAAAAAACCCGGGTTATACCATGGAATCAGGTAATCTGTCTGCATTCTCGATTTCAAGCTTCTAAGCTCTGACTTTCGCTCAGTCCGCCTGTTCGGCAGCCGGTCGTATACTACATTAGGAAATGGGACTTTAATTTTCTCCCAACCGCCATCCACGAAAAAATAACCGTCAATCAAACCTTGTTCCCAGTCAATATGCTCTTCACCAAAGACAAATGGAAGGGCACCCACTGATTTATTGACCGAAAGGAGCTTGGCGAAGAACATCGATCTTTCACCAATTGGTCTTAACGGGTATGGAGTAAAGCCAGACGTAAGGATGCCAATAAGCGGCCCGATAAATAATGTCTGCTGATCGATAAAAATATGCAGCGGAATCGAAAGATCTGGCATGGAAAGTTCCTTCTGCACGTCATTGCTGAGCACAATCACATTCCTGCCTTTTGGGTGGGGTGCGGCAGTGACATCAAGCAGCTTGTTTCCGAAAGCTACTTTTCTGATTTCCTTGCTATTGGGAAGGTCGGCTGGGAGGAAGACGAGTTGCTTGGAATGGCTGATGATTTCAACAGGATATCTCTTTCTCATAAATGGTGTCCCTCTCTTTCTGGCAGAGTATCTGAAAGTGCCAAGGCGTATTCAAGCGGAGCTTTGTACAGAACGTCTTTCAGGTCTGGATGAATGGATGTGATAACTTTTCTGCCTGGCTTTGAATTCGTATCCAGCACCCACAGTGCTTTGTCTTTGGAAACACCAATATCAATGCCGAGCTCAAATAACCGCGGAAAGGAAGCTTCAAGGACTTCAGGAAGCACCGAGAGAATTTCTTCTAATTCATGTAAAATAAATCTTTTCGAACGGAAATCCAGTGAACCCTCGTAGTCTGCAAATGAAAGGACTTCACCGCCTGCAGTCAGATTCGATAAGATGCCATCTTTATGTCCGCGACGTATCCCTTTTCCTCGCAGGACCCATTGATCTTGCCGGTCCTTTTGCAGGAGCACTCTTATATCAAAGGGGCAGTTTTGTGAATCGGACAGTTCGAGATAAGGCTGCATCATATATTCGTGTTTGCTGCAAAGTCTATCGAGCCAGGACTCGGTCTCACTCGTGGAATTAAATATTTTCTCCGATAGGGTTCCATCAAGGTCAGCCGAGATTGTAAACTTTGTACCTGATAAATGAACTTTGTAAATACCCGCTCCGCCCGAGCCGAAAACTGGTTTTAAAATGGCCGGATTCCATTTTTTGAGTTGGTCTATTATCGATTTTCCTTCTGTCGCCAGGATGGTCTGGGGAATATATGGAGCAAGTGAGGACTTGGAAAGGACCTCATAAATGGCCCATTTATTTGGCAACCCGTTTCCTAGGAAAGAAATATCCTTCCGGTTTTTCAACCACTTCACAATTGACATGGATTGTTTCGATCCAGGGTCATTTGTATAAAAACAACGGTCGTATATAATTTTTGGCAGCGGGAATTCGGACCTTATCCATTTATCATTTTCGTGGTCGAATTTCTCTCCTGACACCTTTTCAGTAATCGGATGTATTTTTCCTGGTGAAAATCTGAAACAGGTGAATATGCCTGGATTTGCCTGTCTTGCAATTTCGGTAAAATAATTTCGCTCACTGTTTAATGATCGTGACATCATTCCGAATGAAATCATTTGCATATCTCCTTTTGGACTAAGGCTTGCATAGTCCATAGCAATGGTCAATGATGGCTTTCGTCGAGGGCCTGATTTTATTGCCGCGCTCCTCAAAATTCTTAGAGGGCTTGGAGTTGGCCTCGATCAGCCACAAGCTTCCTTTAATGTCGATCCCAATATCAATCCCCAGCTCAGCTGTGTGCCCCTCAGCATGCCGGCCGATCGTTTCAGCTGTTTCCAGCGCTAACTCTTTCATTAGTGCAAGCTGTTGCCGGGCCTGTTCCTTACCGAATATCAACGCCAGCGTTTGGGCGGGCTTCATGACTTCGCCTCCGCGCGCAATATTGGAAACAAAATATTGTTCGGCCGACAACCGGGCAACAATCGAAGTGACCTTCCAGAATTGCTGGGCATTTTTATGACAGAGGACCCTGAAATCCATCTTTCTGCCATTTAATTCTGACAGCTGTACTCCTTGCTGGATGATACAAAGCCTTTTCTCCACCAAAGGGGCAAAAGCGCGTGCTAACTCAGCAACATCCTGAAAAGCTGATAACTCCTTTGCAGGCATGGAGGACAATGAAGCGTGGATCATTTCGTTCGATTTAACGAGCTGGATTATATTTCGCCCCTGACTTCCGTGAACAGGTTTGATGTATAACTCATCATACTTCCCGAGCATTTTTTCGAGCATGCTTTCGTTGAACAGATGTGTTTCCGGTATGAAGGACTGTAAATGGTCCTCCTCCATTAAAAATTCATGAATTTCCCATTTGGATAGAAAACGATGATTAAATATCTTTATTCCCATAGCATGCAATTTATTTAAAAAACCCTTAAATCCTTTGCTGAATTCAGTTCTGCGTGAAGAAACTCGGTTGTAGATCACTCGAGGTAAAGGGAGGGTTCCTTTTTTCCATTCCCCGGCATCCCGGTCATAATAAAAGCCCTTGACTCCATCATCGGAAAAGTCTTTGAGTGAAAAAACATAAAAGCTCCCGCCCGAGTCCGTTATTCCCTGGTGGAGTTCTTCGCAAAAGGAATGGACTTTGCCGAAGTCTGGACCGTGATCTTCTCTTACTTCGGTCAGCAAAGCGATGACAGGGGTTGTTGGCTGGCCTTCAAATTTAACTGGCGTCATAGCTTCCCCTCATTTTCTTCTGGCCGCTTAAGGAAAACAGCCCATAGTAAAATAGGCAAACACACATATTGCATCCTATGAATATTTGTGATTATTGGTGATTTTTCTGGCTGGGCAAATTCCAGAAAACTTGAACTTTTGGCATTCACCAACATAGTTTGTTATAGTGAAGTGGAGCTTTTAACGGAGAAGGAGTGATTTGAATGGCAGTCAATCTTTATGATTCAGCCTACGAATTAGAAAAAGTAATCAGGAACAGTTCGGAATACACAGAATTGAAACGACTTTACGATGCGGTGAACAACGATCCGTCAGCAAAAGCTATGTTTGAAAACTTCCGCAATATCCAGATGCAGCTTCAGGAAAAGCAAATGACCGGGCAGCAAATTACTCAGGAAGAAGTAGAACAGGCCCAAAAGACTGTTGCACTTGTACAGCAGCATCAACTGATTTCAAAGCTTATGGAAGCAGAGCAAAGAATGAGCATGGTCATCGGCGAGCTGAACCAGATTATCATGAAACCTCTGGAAGAACTTTACGGAAACCCAAATCAGCAACAATAAAAAACAGGAAACTCCCGGTACCTTCACCGGGAGTTTTTTTACATAATCCCCCTTTGTTCTATTCTTTTGGTTTCTATCATACAAGTTAAATAAGGACGAAAACACCGAAGAAATGGGGGGCATATAAATGATATACCGTCTTCTTGCGCTTAACGTGGATGGCACGATTCTTCAATCAAATGGAAGGCTCCATAAATCTACAAGGGATGCGATTGAGTACGTCCAGCAAAAAGGAGTTTACGTGACTCTAGTAACTTCCAGAAGCTTTCCATCAGCCAAAAAAGTGGCTAAAGCACTGAAAATAAATTCATTGCTGGTAACACATCTTGGGTCCTATATTTCACACGATCTGCGCAGTGACCCTGTGTTTGAAAAAAGGATTCCGGAGGATGTCACCTTCCAGCTTGTCAGGTTCCTCGAAAGCTTTCCATGCCAAATCCGCCTGGTCCATGAAAAGTATTCGCTGGCTAACAAGTATAAATTGAATCATAACCTGCTGGCAAAGACGGTGTTCACTTCAGGTGACCCGATTTTCTATTCACAGCAATTCACCGATTCGATCAGTGAAACTCTTGTGAATGATCCAGTATCTCCACCAAAAATTGAAGTCTATTTTGAGTACGAGGAAGATCTGCCAGATGCACAACAAGCGATTAAAGGGATGTTCTCTGAAGTCTCACTCTCAAAGCTGAATGACTATCGGCTCGATATCATGCCTGAAGGAGTATCAAAGCTGAATGGACTTATTCAGCTGGGCGAGCATCTTGGCATCCCGCTGAAGGAAATGGTCGCTATCGGCGACAGCAGTGATGACATGGATATGATTCGTGCCTGCGGACTTGGCGTCGCGATGGGAAACGCATCTCCAGAAGTTAAAATGGCTGCAGACTGGGTGACACGATCCAATAACCAGCACGGCGTCAGCTATATGATCAAAGAACACTTCCGCAAACAGCAGCCAATTGAATTCCTTCGAAAAATGAACATTATTAAAATGTAAAATATAGAAGCATGCCTGAATTGACTGCAGGCATGCTTTTAGTGTGTTTGGGAACATATTTGGTTTTTAGGGAAAATATCAAAAGTTTTAAAGATTATATGAGGTTTTTGAGGAATATAATAGTTGGTTTAAGGAATATATGAGGTTTTTAGGAACATTAGTTGGTTTAAGGTATATACGTGACTTAAGGAACATTATTTTTGCATTCAGGAATATACAGGATTTATAAAAAAAAGAATCAATCACACGTGAATACTGGTAGCTTTTGCACTGTCTTGACCAGTGAATCATAATTCTATTACACTTATTGAAGCATGTTAAATTGAAAAGGTGATAAATTCATGAGAGTTCATATAAAAGGTATTAATGATGAAAGGTTCCAGCGGCCATTGGAACTGATCGCAAATCTATTTTTCGAGGAATCACAAGTAATTCTAGGCGAATCTGAATCAGAAGCAGATGCGAGGATTGATTTTGAGGTTCATTTCGAAGAGACCCTCCGTGTAAAAGCAGCATTAACAGCAAGGGATGGGGCCATTTTTACAGCGGAGGCAGATAAAAAAGCCCCTGAAGGATTAAGTGAAAAAGAACAGTTCAAAATCCTTAAAACCGTGGTTTCAAGGGCTTATTTAGTAGTACTGCAGGACTGGACAGGAATTATCCAGAAATGGGGCATACTCACAGGGGTCCGGCCTACAAAGCTTTTGCATAAGAAACTTCGTGAAGGAGCAAAGCAGGAAACAGCCCATAAAGAGCTGAAAGAGCAATATTTGATTTCAGATGAGAAAATCAAGCTCATGCAGCAAATTGTAGACCGCCAGCTTGCTGTTCTGCCAGATTTATACGATTTAAAAAACGGTGTCAGCATCTATATCGGCATCCCTTTCTGTCCGACGAAATGTGCGTATTGTACTTTCCCGGCATACGCCATCAACGGGCGTCAGGGGTCAGTCGATTCATTCCTGGGCGGTCTCCACTATGAAATTCGAAAAATCGGCGATTGGCTGAAGAAAAATGATGTCAAAATTACCACCGTTTATTATGGAGGAGGAACACCGACTTCGATTACAGCCGAGGAGATGGACATGCTCTATGAAGAGGTCCATCAATCGTTCCCGGATGTCGAAAACATCAGGGAAGTAACAGTCGAAGCCGGACGTCCAGATACCATCACACCTGAAAAACTGGAAGTCCTGAAAAAGTGGAATATTGACCGGATCAGCATCAATCCACAGTCATACATCCAGGAAACATTGAAGGCAATCGGCCGTCATCATACGGTTGAAGAAACGATTGAAAAATTCCATCTTGCACGTGAAATGGGAATGAACAATATCAATATGGATTTGATTATCGGCCTTCCAGGTGAAGGAACCGAGGAATTCGGCCATACGCTTGCTGAAACAAAAAAGCTGATGCCAGAATCGCTGACAGTCCATACTCTTTCATTTAAAAGAGCATCCGAGATGACAAGGAATAAACAGAAATATAAAGTGGCCGACCGCATTGAAATTGAGAAAATGATGAACATGGCTGAATCATGGACGAAAGAGCATGACTATGTACCATATTATCTGTACAGGCAAAAGAACATTCTTGGGAACCTCGAGAATGTAGGTTACGCCTTCCCAGGCCAGGAAAGCCTGTACAATATCATTATCATGGAAGAACAACAGACCATCATTGGCCTCGGCTGCGGCGCATCAAGTAAATTCATCGATCCGGATACCGGTGTCATAACACAATTTTCAAATCCAAAGGATCCCAAGTCATATAACGATAGCTTTAAAGAATATGCAGATAAAAAGATTGAAATCCTTGATTCCCTGTTCAATAAAGCGATGATTTAATAAAGAAAGCTCCCGGAGATTAATTTCGGGAGCATTTTTGGCTGGTTTCCGCGAAAATTCGAGATGATTCCGCGAATGTAAGCCTGAATTCCGCGAAAACCAATTTTAATTCCGCGAAAATGGCAGGGAATTCCGCGAGATGGAAAATTCAGATGAATTCCCAGTTTAAGCCCAGCCATTTATTTAAAAAAATCTAAATAGTGAGAAAAAAGTTTTTAAATATAACTTCTCCCTTTATAATAAAAATAAAAGGACCTATTGGAGGGGATGAAGATGACGATTGAATTTTCAACTGAGACTGTAAAGTTAGATATTGACGGGCGTGTAGCTGTCCTGGAATTGAACAGGCCACAGGCAATGAACGCTCTGGATGTGGAGATGATTAAAGGGGTCACGATGAACCTGAAAGAAATCTGTAAGTCTGATGAAATTGATATTGTGGTGATTAGAGGTTCTGGACGTGCTTTTTCTGCCGGCGGTGATATTAAAACAATGCTTTCGAATACAAATGAAAGCGATTTCTACCACGTGATGGATGATATTCATGATATGATTGTGACCCTGTATAGCATGCCAAAGCTAACAATCAGCGCTGTAACAGGAGCAGCCGCTGGTCTTGGCTTCAGCCTGGCGCTGGCGACCGACTACATAATCGCTGAGCCTTCCAGCAAGATTGCGATGAATTTCATTGGAATTGGCTTGATTCCTGATGGAGGAGGCCACTTCTTCATGGAAGAGCGGCTGGGGGAAACAAAGGCGAAGCAGTTAATTTGGGATGGCAAGACGCTATCCGCCGGGGAGGCACTAGGCCTTGGATTGGTTGATGAAGTACCAGAAGGGGATTTCACAGAAGCAATCGATCAGAAAGTGCAGGAATGGCTGAATAAACCGGTGCAGGCTATGATCAAAACAAAGAAGATCCTGGCTGAGAAAAATCGTCCTTCACTTTTGAAAATTCTTGAACTGGAAAAATACGGGCAACACAAAATGCGACAGACAGAGGACCATCAAGAAGGAATCAAAGCATTCCTTGAGAAGAGAAAGCCTAATTTCACTGGTAAATAAAAAAGCGAAGAGGACTTTTCCTCTTCGCTTTTCTAATACAGGAAGGTATAAGTTCACTTCGAGAATTGTCCAGCTCCAGCGCCTAGCCCCTCGAGACGTTTGGTTCCGCCCAATGAAGTCAAAGAGCGACTTCACCGGTCGGTCCTCCAACGCTTATCGGGGCTGACCAAGGCGCTTCCGCTTTTCTTTTGTCCAGCTCCAGCGCCTAGCCCCTCGAGACGTTTCGGTCCGCCCAATGAAGTCAAAGGACGACTTCACCGGTCGGTCCTCCAACGCTTGTCGGGGCTGACCAAGGCGCTTCCGCTTTTCTTAAGGATGAAACAATATCAACTTTCCTCTTGGTGAGGTACAGCGATGTGTCTTATCGCTTAAATTCTTTTCTTCAAGCATCCTGGCCCCGATTTCTTTTGCTTCATCATCATTTCCGGCCTGAAACGATTCATCAATCAGTTTTTCTCCATTTGGTTCAAAGGCTGTAAGTTTGTAGGTATCCATAACAAATTCCCCTTTGTTATAAAATTCAGATGATTACTATTATTTTTGCATAATTTTTTTAAATATGCAAAACAAAAAGATATTAGAATATGAAACTTTTTCCAATCCCTAATCGTAGTATTTTAATGGAGAAGGAGGAGAACGTGATGGTGTTAGAACTAAATCAAGTCACAAAGCGATTCGGAAGTTTTACAGCAGTGAACCAGCTTTCACTTACTATTCCTGAAAAAGAAATGTTCGGCTTCCTGGGTGCGAATGGTGCCGGAAAAACAACGACTTTCCGGATGATCCTCGGCCTGATGGATGCCTCGGAAGGAAGGATATCTTGGGATGGAAAGCCGATCAATTATGAAACCAGCAGCATAATTGGATATCTCCCAGAGGAAAGGGGGCTTTATCCGAAGCTCAAGGTACGTGACCAGATTGTCTATCTTGCGAGATTAAGAGGCATGCAAAAGCAGGCTGCCCTTAAGGAACTAGGTTACTGGCTTAATCGTTTTAAGGTTCCTGAGTATGGTGACAAAAAGGTGGAGGAGTTATCGAAGGGGAACCAGCAAAAAATTCAGTTCATTGCAGCTGTCATCCATAAGCCGCGGCTGCTGATCCTCGACGAGCCTTTCAGCGGGCTGGACCCAGTGAATGTTGAGCAGTTGAAGGAAGCAGTACTTGAACTTAAGGATAGTGGGACAACGATTGTGTTCGCCAGTCACCGAATGGAGCATGTAGAAGAAATGTGTGAGTATATTTGTATCATGCATAAAGGCAGCCCTGTTGTTCATGGTTCCCTTAAGGCAATCAAAAGGTCATTCGGGAAAAAGAACCTGGTCATCCATGCGGATTTCGATACAGCTTTCCTAAGGGAATTTCCTGGTGTGTCTAAGACGAAATTGACAGCTGAGGGAATCCATCTGCAAATCACAGGCGAGCAAGTGGCCCAGGACATTCTAAAAGAAATTGTAGGTAAAGGGTTTATCCGCAAGTTTGTACTTGAAGAGCCAAGCCTTAATGATATTTTCATAGAAAAGGTAGGTGCTTCATATGAATAACTTTTTCATCATTCTGATGCATACATATGTGACCAAGCTGAAAACAAAATCCTTTTTAGTGACAACTATCCTGACGGTAGCTATCATGCTTGCCCTGACTAATATGACCAATATAATCGACTTTTTCAATAAGGGCGAAGAGGCAGATAAAATTGCTGTGATTGATGAAACCGGACAGCTTTTCGCACCCTTGACTGAGCAAATGAGGGTAATTAATGAAGAACTTCGCCTTGAAAAGTATGAAGGGAATGTAGACGAAGCGAGAAAAGAAGTCGAGGATGGAAAATATAAAGGGCTCCTTGAACTAAGATTGAATGGCGATAAACTGCCAGCCGCCTCTTACAAAGCAATGAGCATTGCTGATTCTGCCGTGCCTGCGGATCTCCAGGCAGCCCTACAGCAGATGAAAACGGCAATAGCATCCACACAGATCAATATCGCACCGGAAGAATTGGAGAAATTATATGCGCCGGTTGAATTTAAAAAAGCAGCACTTGAGAAAGACGCCAAGACAGAAGAAGAATTGAATCAGGCAAGAGGGCTTGTATATGTTCTTCTCTTCATCATTTATTTCGCGGTCATAATGTACGCGAACATGATTGCGATGGAAGTCGCCACGGAAAAATCTTCACGAGTCATGGAAATCATGATATCCAGTGTTTCGCCTATCAAGCAAATGTTCGCAAAGATTCTGGGAATCGGCCTGTTAAGCTTGACGCAGCTTGCTGTTATTTTGTTAGCAGGATATTTGTCAGTCACACAGAACCTTGAAAACATGGAAGGCGGATTCTTCGAATTCTTCGGTTTTGGCAATGTATCCGGCAGCACCATCTCGTATGCAGTGATATTCTTTATTTTAGGATATTTTCTTTATGCGACAATGGCTGCGTTCCTTGGATCCCTGGTCAGCCGAATTGAAGATGTACAGCAGATGATCACACCGATGACACTGCTTGTTGTTGCCGGATTCATGATGGCGATGTTTGGTTTGAATCAGCCTGAAGCACCTTTTGTAAAATATACATCGTTCATTCCATTTTTCTCGCCGATGCTGATGTTCCTGCGGGTAGGCATGCTCAATATTCCTTTCTGGGAAATAGCCCTTTCAATCGGGATTCTGGTTGCGACAATAGCCTTTCTTGCCATTTTCGGTGCGAGGGTGTACCGGGGCGGAGTCCTTATGTACGGAAAATCCAATTCTTTTAAAGATATAAAGAAAGCATTGCAGTTAACGAAAAACGGATAGCAGTAAAAAGCCGCAAACATTTGGATTGCGGCTTTTTAATACAGGAATTTCGTATGTGGAGTGGTATTTTATATAAGAATGGATTGTGTTTTATACAGATTCTGTTGACAGCAAATAAGCTTACAAAAGGAGAGTGTTCAAGTTGAGACAGATTATTGCGATGGGAGGCGGGGGGTTCTCGATGGAGCCGGAAAACCCGCTTTTGGATTTGTATATTCTCGGACAGTCGGAAAAACGGAAGCCCAAGGTTTGCTTTTTGCCTACAGCAAGCGGCGATGCTGACAATTATGTTGAAAGGTTCTATTCTGCTTTTCAATCCAATGAATGTACACCCTCGCACTTATCCTTATTCAGGCCTCCAACCAGAGACCTGGAAGCATATATTATGGATAAGGACATTATCTACGTGGGAGGCGGCAGTACCAAGAACCTCCTTGTCCTTTGGAAGGAATGGGGATTGGATCGCATCTTGCGGAATGCCTGGCAGAATGGAATCATTTTGGCTGGAGTCAGCGCCGGTTCGATTTGCTGGTTCGAAGAAGGAGTAACGGATTCTTATGGTGACGGTATGGAGCCACTAAAATGCCTCGGATTCTTAAAAGGAAGCAATTGCCCCCATTATGATGGAGAGGCAGAACGGCGACCGGCGTATGAACAATTTGTCAGATCTGGTCAGATTGCTGGCGGATATGCTGCAGACGATGGTGCCGCCTTGCATTTCATTGATGAGGAACTGGTCAGGGCAGTGAGTTCAAGACCGCATGCCAAAGCATATGAAATTACCCTGGAAAATGGTAAAGTGACAGAGAAAGTGATGAATACAACATATCTTGGCTGAAACTGAACTGCAGTTCCTCAAAGGGCTGCAGTTTTTTATATGAGAGGATTGATTAAAGTGGTGCTGTGCTCGTTCCGGGGATATTTGGTCAAAAAAGTATCAAAGTGTAAGAAAGAGGCTATATTTAAACTAATAAGAACGTGCATTCGTATTTTTTGAGTGTTAAAATGAAATTAAAGAATGAGGGGAAAGGAATATTCCAATGAAACAAGTGAAGTTTTTACATACAGCCGATCTCCATCTGGACAGCCCAATGGTGGGACTGCGGCATCTGCCCAAAGCCATTTTTCAACGGCTTCAGGAGAGCACTTTTAAAGCGTTGAGCAATATGATGGACGAGGCAATCAAACAGAAAGTGGATTTTGTTGTGATAGCTGGGGATCTGTACGATGGTGAAGACAGAAGTATTCGGGCCCAGGCTTTTCTCCGCAATGAAATGGCGAGGCTTGCTGAAAAAGGAATCAAGGTATTTGCCATTCATGGTAATCACGACCATCTCGGAGCCCAATCGGTTGCAATTGATTTTCCAGATAATGTCCGGTTTTTCAACGGCCAGGTTGAAACAGCTGTTTACAAGAAAGATGATGGCACTCTGGTTCATCTATACGGATTCAGTTACCCTGAACGGCATGTAATGGAGCGATGGATTGAGAAATATCCAAGAGGGGTTGGAGCTGATTTTCACATTGGTCTGCTTCATGGCCACTTTGAGGGGGCAAGCGATCACGGGAAATATGCGCCCTTCAGGTTATCGGATCTTATTGACAAAGGCTATGATTACTGGGCGCTTGGGCATATCCATAAAAAGTCGTTTTTATCTGAACAGCCTTATATTGTCTATCCAGGAAACCCTCAAGGACGGAACAGGAAGGAGCTCGGGGACAAAGGGGCTTATATCGTTAACTTGACAGATTCAGGAGCAGAAGTTTCTTTCATTGAAACAGCCGATGTGATTTGGGATGAGACTGTTATTGACGCCAAGGATGCAGCCGGTTTTAATGGCATCTATGAGAAATGCCTTGCTGCCATTGAAGGTAACAGAAGGGATGGAAAAGGAGTCCTCATGGACATCCGGATTGAACGCTTGAATCCTGAGCTGTCAGATGTCGTTGATAAAATAGACAGTGGCGAATTGCTTGAACTTCTTCAGGACGCAGAAAAAGGAGAGGATTCGTTTGTCTGGGTCCACAAGCTTCATTTTTCGGAAGATGTTGTCATTGACCGTGGGAATTTAATCAAACAAAGTGATTTTTATGAAGAATTATTCAAGACAATCGAGCAGTATGATGATCTGAATGAACCGTTGTCGCCATTATTCCTGCACAGTCAGGCTCGAAGATATCTTGAGGTGCTTTCAGAAAGCGAAAGAGAACAGCTGGTCAGGGAAGCAGAGCAGCTCCTGCTGCAGCAGTTGACGAAAACTTAAGGAAAGGAGGAAGCATGATGAAACTTATTGAACTGCATGTATACGGATACGGCAAGCTCGAGGATTACGTAATCAATCCTTTGGATCAATTTGATGTTTTCTATGGTGAAAACGAGGCCGGAAAGTCCACGATCATGTCATTTATCCATAGTATCCTGTTTGGCTTCCCCGCGAAGCAGAGTGCAGAGGTCCGCTATGAACCTAAAAATAACCCGAAGTATGGCGGGAAAATTAAAGCCTTTTTTCCTGACAGAGGAGTTGCAGTCATTGAAAGGGTGAAAGGCAAGGCATCTGGTGATGTGACTGTATCACTCGAAGATGGGACAATTGGCGGGGAAGAATTGCTCAAGGATTTGTTGAAAAGAATGGATAAAGGCATATTTCAGGCGATCTTTTCTTTTAATGTACATGGATTGCAAAATATTCATGCACTTAAGGGAGAAGATCTTGGCAGATATTTATTTTCTGCTGGAACATTCGGCACAGATAAACTCTTCCATACAGAAGGCTTTTTGCTAAAGGAAATGGAGCAGCGTTTCAAGCCGAGCGGGCGAAAGCCATTGTTAAACGAGAAAATGAAGGAGCTGAAGGACGTTCAGGCTTCCCTGAAAAAAGCAGAGCAACACAATGATCAGTACTCCAATTGGGTGAGCGAGAAAGAGGAAATAGAGGCTGCAATTGACCGGTTTGAGAGGGAAATTCAGCGGTTAGAGCAATCAGGAGTGAAGCTGCGCGAATACAAGCGGAATGAAAGGCTGGTCCTCGAAGCTGCGTCATTAGAGCGAAAAATCAATGAGCAAGATAAGTCATTTTTTCCAGAGGACGGTCTTAATCGGTTTGAAAGGTTGGACGAGCAGCTTAAGAATACACAAGCAAGAAAGTTGGCGCTTGAAGAGAAACAGGATTATTACGAGACTGAACTGCAAAAGTCGATACCGGATTTTGAGCTGCTTGAAACGGAAACAGAGCTTGAAGCCCGAACAAAGAATCTGCCATTATATGATCAACTCAAGCAGGAAAAAAGGCTTCTTGAATCAAAACTGGAGGAAATAATTGAAGAAATCAGTCTGCTTAATGATCAGCTCTATACAAATTTCAATGAAGAGAATATCCAGGGGATTAATACAAGTATTTTTATCAAGGAACAGGTCGAAGATATCCAGCAGACGCAGCAAAGGTTGACGGATAAAAAGCATAGGCTTGAAGCTGACTTTGAAGAGGAAAAAAGGGGACTCGCTGAACTTGAAGCAAATGCAGAAAGGCTGAAAAGTCGATTGCTTGGTGAAGATCAACGGAAGCAACTGATGATTGAACTAGATCAACTTGAGAATACAGAAAGAATCCAGTCTGAATGGCGTTATGTAAAAGATCAGATAGAAGCAGTTAAATCCAGTAAGGCAGCTGAGAAAATAAAAAGCAAGAAGCAAAAAATGAAGGACCGTCAGCAAACACTCCTTCTCGGCGGTATATTTCTGATTGTTTTGTTCTGGGGAGTCGTGAATAGTACCTGGCTGCTGGCAGCTGTGGGAATTGCCGGATTAATTTTTCTTGCGGTTGGACTGTTCAAGTCAGCAGGCCATTCTGAATCTGAACTTTCTGCAGAGGCCCAGATTCTGACAAAATTGATGGAGCGGGAAAGAGAACTAAAAGAATCATTAAGCATTCATTCGGGCGGCAATGTATTCTCAACTAAGAGTCTGCTGGCGAAAGACGAAGAAGCAAGGCAGCAGCATCGTGAGCTGATTGTCAAAATCGAGCAGCAGCATCATCGGTTTGAAAAAGTAGTTCAGCAATTCGAGGAATGGGAATCAGAATATGGCAATTTGAAGCAGAAAAAGGCAGAATTATTGGGTCAATTGGGACTGTCTGAGAAACAGGAGCCGATCAAATTATTAGATGCCTATCATTTACTGGAAAAGCAAAAACAAAACTTTCGCGAAAAGAAGAGAACGGAAGATAGTTTGAAAACAGTAACCGCATCAATCAGGGACATGGAAGACAGCCTGAAAATGCTTGCACACCGGTTTCTGCAGAATGGCAATTTTACTCCTGTTGAAGCAGCAGGTTCTTTAAAGAGGGCTCTGCGTGAAGCGATGGAGCAGCAGGCAAAACATCGGAATATGATCTCGAAACTGGACGAGCTCGGAGAAGAGCTTGCTTCTCTTCAAAAGGAAGAACTTGTCCTTAGTGAAGAGAGAGCTGGATTAATGGCCAAGGCTGATGCTGACAATGAGGATCAATTCAGGCTGAAGGCCAAAAATACTGAGCAGGTGAAAGGCTGGTCTGCAAGGCTTCAGGATATTAATCATCAACTTTATGCTTCTGGCATTACCGATGAGGATCGTCAGAAGATCCTGACAGGCATTTCTCTCGAGGAACAAATAGAGGAAAATGGAGCAAAGCTGGAAGCGTGCAAGAGGGATTTGAACAGGCAATTCGATCGAATGGCCGAAGTGAAGCAAAAGATGAATATGATCGAAGAGGGAGGAATTTATAGCGAATTGCTCCATAAATATAGACAGCTGCAACATGAATTTGCTGAGGATGCAAAAGAGTGGGCGAAGTATGCGATAGCAAGGGACATGCTCTCGAAGACAATCGGTCAGTACAAGGATGAACGGATGCCTAAGATGCTTACTATGGCGGAAAACATTCTTTCGATCTTGACAGATGGAAGTTATATAAAAATCATTCCCCAGGCTTCTGGCAGCGGTTTTTTGATTGAAAGGAAGGATCATGTACTATTTGAAGCGAATGAGCTAAGTCAGGCCACTGCTGAACAAGTATATGTGTCAATCAGGCTGGCGCTAGCCGCTGTCCATCATGACCGATATCCATTCCCCATCATCATAGATGACAGCTTTGTCAATTTTGATCATCTCAGGACTGCACGCATTGTCCAGCTGCTCAGGGAGATGAGCAGCAAAAACCAGATTCTGATTTTCACATGCCATCGTCATCTGCTGGACTATTTTTCAGAAAAAGAAATTGTGCATCTGCAAGAAAAAAGTACAAATATAGTTTGAAAATAGCATGGTTTGAGAATCAGAGACAATAGACTCAATGTGTTATACTGTTGCAGAGAGGAGAGGTCGGTTAACGATGAATAAAGGAATTTTGAATCATGAAACAGGGGAACAGGTTGAATTATTTTTGCTGATCAAACACTCGACAAAGGGGATTGCCAGCAATGGGAAGCCATTTTTGACTCTTATCCTCCAGGACCAGAGCGGGGAAATCGAAGCGAAGCTATGGGATGTCTCCATGGAAGATGAAACTACTTATTGTGCTGAAAGCATTGTAAAAGTCCAGGGAGATATACAGAACTACCGTGGGCGCAACCAGCTGAAAATCAGGCAAATTCGCGCAGCTTCAGAAGCGGACTCTGTAAAACTATCTGATTTTCTTGAGACAGCTCCTGTCAGCCAGGATGAAATGAGCAGTAAGCTTACACAATATATTTTTGAAATGAAAAATCCCAATATCCAGAGAATCACCAGACATCTATTGAAAAAGAACATGAATGCATTCATGGAATATCCTGCAGCGACAAAGAACCACCATGAATTCGTTTCAGGTCTTGCCTATCATGTCACCTCGATGCTTGATCTTGCAAAATCAATTGCCACCCTATATCCAAGTCTGGATAAGGATCTTTTGTACGCTGGAGTCATTCTGCATGACCTGGGGAAAGTCATCGAGCTTTCCGGCCCTATTTCAACGACTTACACAGTTGAAGGCAATTTGCTCGGGCATATATCGATCATGGTAAATGAAATTGGCAAGGCGGCCGATGAATTAGGGATTTCCGGGGAAGAGGTAGTGATTCTTCAACACATGGTTCTGTCTCATCATGGGAAAGCAGAATGGGGCAGTCCAAAACCGCCAATGATCAAAGAGGCGGAAATCCTGCACTACATCGATAACCTCGATGCAAAAATGAACATGCTGGACCGAGCTCTTTCTAGGGTTAAACCAGGGGAGTTCTCCGATAGAGTTTTCGCACTTGATAACAGGTCATTCTATAAGCCTGTATTTCATAAATAGACAGCAAAGCACCCCTGCCAAATAATGCAGGGGTCTTTTCATTCTTAATGGTAATTATTGTCCAGGAGGCCTCCTAAGCAATTAGAATATCGATAGGAACGGAGCTCAAATTCATACATAATTTTAGCTATAAAGGCATATTTGTAAAGTAGCCTCATATCTATACTGTAAGAGTTCAATTTGGACAACCTTTAAATGGAGGGTATAAAAAATGTCAATTCCAATCTGGGTAATAGCAGTCGCAGCAGGTATCGTATTCAGTGCCTTTATGGCAGTCAAGACAGGCAAAGAAGAAAGAGAACAAGAAATGGAAAGCATTGAACGCGAAGGCGAGCTTTATATGAAACGGCTCGAACGGGAAAAAGAACGCCGTGAACATTCTGCAGAAGCATAAAAAACACTGGCTCCGGAATACGGAGCCAGTGTTTTTTTATGAGACCTATTAATAAGCCTGTCCAAAAGTGATGGAGATTATGGCTGTGTCGGTGCTTCTGCTGCTTCAGGGAACTCAGCAGCACCTTTAAGTTCTTTATCCTTAATCTTTACGTTTGCCTTATCAAGCTCCTTTTTCAGGACATCTTGAATTTTGCTGGAATCCAGCTGGGCAAGTCTTAAATCATACTCTAATTCGTCTTTCATTTTATCGTATGATTCTTTTTCTTTCTTTTCCGTTACCTTGATGATATGGAAGCCGTGCTGTGATTTCACCGGTCCGCTGATTTCATTTACGTCAAGCGCGTAAGCAGCCTCTTCGAATTCAGGAACCATTTTGCCTGGCCCAAAGAAACCGAGGTCGCCGCCATTGGCAGCTGAACCTGGATCTGTTGAATATTCCTTCGCGAGGTCTTCGAACTTAGCGCCTTCATCCAATTTTTTCTTCACTTCGTTAGCGGTTTTTTCATCTTTTACAAGGATATGGCTCGCCTTGATTTCAGGCTTGTACTCTTCGTAGCGCTTTTTAACCTCTTCTTCACTTACCTTAACATCTTTGAGGGCAGCTTTTTCCATTAGAAGCTGGTCTTTAAGGATCTTTTTTAATTCGTCCTCATTTTTAAGCTGGTTCTGCTGGAGAACTAGCTCAAAATTGTCTCCTAATTCAGCTTTAAGCTCGGCCACTTTTTCTTCAACTTCTTTATCCGTAACTTTATAGTTCTTTGAAAGTACTTTCTGGTAAAGCAATTCTTGAAGGGCTTGCTCCCCATACTTTTCCTTCATTGATTCGTAAAGTTCTTCTTTAGTAATGTTACCTGCTTTTGACTCAACAATTACTTCTGAAGAATCTGCATTATCATTACTGCATGCACCCAACCCCATAACTCCGGCAGCAACCGTGAGGGAAATTATCATTTTTTTCATGGTGAACATCTCCTAAACAGAAAATTCTAGTGGCCATTTTTATCCACAAAATCTACTATAACATATTTTCAATTTTCTACAAAAAATAAATAATGGATAATTTTTACTAATTGAGCTGTTGGGCGGATATCTATACCGTTTTTTCACAGATGCATAGGATGTAAGGAAGAGAAATAAAGGAGGTATTTTGTTATGGGCCACTATAATTCGGGATTTGCTTTGATAGTTGTCTTGTTCATTTTGCTGATTGTTGTAGGGGCAGCATACCTGTAACCAACAAAATGCATGGAAAGCAGGATAACTGCCTATGCGGAAATGACCTTGCTTGAATAAGATATCATAACCACTTTTGGAAGGAGGTGTTAATATGGGTGCAGGATACGGCGGCGGCTTTGCGTTAATTGTCGTGTTATTCATTCTGTTAATCATCGTGGGTGCAGCTTGGCTTTAATTTCTAAGTAGAGTATGGGGGGACATCAGCCCCCATACTGCTGCCTAAAGATGTTAGGGCAAGTTCTTAAAGCAGAAAGGAGGAACCTCAATGTCTGGAGGAGGCTGTGGATACGGCGGCGGCTTTGCATTGCTCGTTGTCTTGTTCATTCTGTTAATCATCATCGGTGCAGCTTGGCTGTAAGCAGCCGATGGGGCAATGCTTTCTGCATGCCTTAATTATTTAAATAGCTCTGTATGAAGACTTAAAATAAAAAGCGGTGAGGAGTCCCTCACCGCTTAATTTATGTAGTCACGTATACAAGATTTCAACGAAAGATGAAATCAGCAAAATTGTAACTAGGATATTGATCGTCCTGAAAATTTTAACATGTTTGTCTTCCGGGATTTCCTTCTGTATGCAGAGGGAGTCTGTTAGCTTATTTATATAGAAAAGAATGAAGGCTGCAAAAAGGACAAACACGAATAAAATGGAGATCATCGAAGAATCCCTCCTTAGCAATCTTTTTATCTTAAATACAATAACAAATATTCAAGGAAAAAGATAGTTTTTTATAAAGGCTCAGTCCGTAAACTTTGTCGCTTCTCTGCGAAACTGAAAATATGTACCCGGGCTTTAGTTAGATTGATTTTGTGTGCTTAAATGAGCACTAATACATATAAGAATCCAGATAAGGCACTTGTTTGGATAGCGGCATTCAGGTAATAACAGCCCATGTGGCTAAAGATATTGGAGGGGTCTTAACAAGTGTCGAGTTGAGAAAAATTTAAAAAAGTAATGTGAGATGGTGAGCAAATAAGCGCAAAAATAAAAAGCGGAAAGATTTATTCTTACATCCGCTTTATAAGATGCTGTCAGCTGGCCGTACAGCCAAACTGCAGCCAGAGGAAGTATACATAGTTTGTGAATTCTGGGAGTTATTCCTTCCTCTAATGGAGTTAAACGGCGGTTAAACCTTAAGCATACTCCTTCTCGGCTGGGTCGATCTTCTTGAGCGTTCCGTCTTCGTCAGTAAACCTGCTGTCGATATTCGTGAAGGATTTCTCGAATATTTCCATGAAATCGTCACCATAAATATTTCTGACAATGGCCATGATTTCAATGATATCAGGGAACTTGCCATACAATTCCTTTAAGGGCATAGCACCTGAAAAAACGGAATTCTTATCAGGTTCGTAGCTTTCCATCAATGCGAGCAATATGCCTTCGCCTTCTTCAGTTAACTGGATATAGGTATTCCTTTTGTCGCTTTCTTTTTTAGAAAACTTTAAGTAGCCTCGTTCCTCAAGCTTTTTTGAGAAGTTGAAAGCAGTGGAAACATGCATGACACCAAATTTGGCCACATCAGAAATCGAAGCACCATTCAAATGGTAAGCAATCCATAAAATATGGTGTTCATTGATATTCAGGTCGAATGGCTTGATCCATTGCTGCCAGTCCTTTTCCACAGACTTCCAGAGGGCTTTGCTCAGCTGGGCCACTCTCTGGCTAAACATCATGGCTTCTTTCATAGTATAATTTTTATCTCCCATTCTCATATTCACCTACTTTATTGTTTCTATTTTCATTATGCCAATAAAACAAAAATTAATAAAGAAATAAATTTACAAAATTTTTTGAATTTGTTAAAAATCATCTAAAGACGGGGTTAAATTATGTAAAGTATTTAGATGTCATAACAAATACACCATTTGCATAATATATTTTTCTTGATAAAATAGGAAAATCCTTCCCATCAAAAAAAATTAGTTAATGGGAAGGACGAGACCTTTTATTTTGAGGTGCTATTGTCCGCCAGTTCTGATTCAAGGTCTGAAATTGAATGTTCGAGCTCCTTGATATCTTCCTGAAGAGCCTTTTTATTTTCTTCAGTTTCTTGCTTCCACTCCCAAATAACCGTTTTCACGTCAGTGATGAAGGTTTGCATAGAAGCCTTACCTTCTTTGGAAGCTGAGGACACTGTGTTCTTTAATTCCACAACCGCATCCTTAATATCCTTGATGGAACCAATGTATTCATCCTTATTCGCTTTAAGCGTCCTTCTAGTCTCATAACCTGATTTTGGAGCTGCGAGTAATGTTGCAATCCCCGCTGCAGCTCCCCCAACAAGCATTCCCATTAAAACCGATTTTGCTTTCATGATTTGACCACCTCATCATTTTTTCTGTATATGTTCTGTAAAAGGATGCGAATTCCTCTTTTCCTTCTATATTTAATTTCCTATTCTCAGGCAAATAAACGTATTATGCTTCATAGGCTCGAATTTACAGGCATAAAGATAAAATAGGCTCTTGTACAGAGGAAGAGAGGAGGGGAGTGGGAATTTTTACAAGTGTAGTATTTTTCATCAGTATTGCTTTCTTTGTGGGGGCAGTCCATAATCTCCTTGCGTTAAAGAAGCCGGGTATGTATCCTCCGAAGGTGCTGTTGCGAAAAAGGGCTGGCACTTTCGCAGGTGGAGGAGCAATTTTCCTAGTACTCGGGATCATTTTTTACTCATTTCAGTAAAATTAAAAAGCCCCTGTCCTTTACCGGACAGGGGCTCTATTGATTTAATTCACTTCAGCAAGTTTTGCTCGTTTAAAGATATTTGTTGCCACTGGATAAAGAATGGCCATGAATACTGTGTTAAAGGCTGCGGCAGGCAGAACAACTCCCCCGAAAAGGGCGATGAATGGTCCAGGCAGGCCGACTAGGAAGTAGGCTGAACCGAGGAAAACAATCCCGGATACAATGGTTCCGATTGCGGTCAAACCAGCTGCAGTATAAACGGACGACTTGAATTTTTTCAACACCAGCAGGACTGCCAAAAAGACAAAAGCCGTTACAGGCTTATCGATAATATTTGGAATTAGCCCGCCTGGAAACGTTGTAGTTAATCCAGAGATCAATCCAGTTACAGCTCCAATCAACAATACACTTTTCTTGTCAGGAAAAAGAATGATTCCAAGGAACATCATGGTCAGCATCATATCTGGCTTCATTCCAAGGATAAAACCTGGTACTACAGTGTGCAGCACTGCACCCATCCCGACTAACAGTGACAAGGCTACAAGATTCTTCGTATTCATTTCTCATCTCTCCTCTGCTATTCTAGCTAACTGTGCCCCTCCTGCAGTGCTCTCTATGCCTGCAGCGAAAAGCTTTTTATAATTATAACACATAAATTAATGGAGTAAAGGATTAATATTCTGTTAATTTCGCAGCCTGAAATGATTCATGAAATCAGCAAGTTTTTCAACATGTTCTAGCGGTACAGCATTGTAGATGGAAGCCCTGCAGCCGCCGACAGATCTGTGGCCGGCCAGGCCTATGAACCCTGATTCCTCCGCCTCATGGAGGAAGGAGGAAGTCAAATCTTCATTGTTCAAAGTGAAAGTGATGTTCATCAGTGAGCGGCTACCTTTTTCTGCGTGGCCTTCATAGAATCCGTTACTGCTGTCAATCGCATCATATAGCAATGCAGCCTTCTGCTTGTTTTGCAGTTCAAGCTGTTTTACTCCTCCAAGTGATTCAGCCCATTCGAGGACAAGCATCAGGAAGTAAACGGATAAAGTAGGCGGAGTATTATAAAGGGACTTTGAGTCAGCATGCACCTTATAATTAAGCATTGAAGGCAAACCTGGTTTAGAGCGTTTGAGCAGATCCTTATGGAGAATCACAACCGTGACACCGGACGGGCCCAAATTCTTCTGGGCACCAGCATAGATGAGCCCATGCGATGATAAATTGACAGGCCGGCTTAAAATATCGCTCGACATGTCCGCTACAAGCGGTACTGTAAGATCTTCGGGCAGGTTATGCCACTGGGTTCCAAAGATAGTGTTGTTCGTCGTGATGTGGAGGTAGGAAGAGTCAGATGGAACTTTGATTTCGGAAAGGTTGGGGATAGATTTAAAGTTAGCAGATTTTGTTGAAGCGATTTCCACCGCATTTCCAATCTTCTTAGCTTCTTTCAGAGCTTTTTCACCCCAGGTGCCCGTCACAACATAGCCGGCGGTCGTCCCTTCATCAAGCAGGTTCAACGGAACCATTGTAAATTGAAGGCTGGCACCTCCCTGCAGGAAGAGTACCTCATAGTCATCCGGAATGAGGAGGAGATCGCGCAGCAGTTTTTTTGCCCTTTCGTTGATTGCTTCAAATTGCTTGCTGCGGTGGCTTAGTTCCATAATCCCCATCCCGCTATCCTGGTAATTCATCATTTCTTTTTGAGCCCTCGCCAGCACAGCCTCAGGTAACGCAGCAGGACCAGCATTAAAATTCAGTGCACGTTTCAAGATCATCCCTCCATAAAAATAAAATACGGCCACTCGTTAATGCATTAAAGTTATATCCATGCTACCAGAAAAAGAAGTGAAATTCTAACATTTTCAGAAAAGTTTTATAAATTAAGGAACTTCGATAAAGTCCTCCCAATAACCCCCTGCTGTCTCGTTCATTCATAAAGATTCTATATGCCCAAATTTGGTTAGGAGCTGTAAAAAGGTCACATAGAAAAATTCTATAAGCCCAAAAGTGAGTGAAGCCGCCAAAAAGGTCACATAGAAAAATTCTATAAGCCAAAAGTGAGTGAAACCGCCAAAAAGGTCACATAGAAAAATTCTATAAGCCCAAAAGTGAGTGGAGCCGGCGAAAAGGTCACATAGAAAAATTCTATAAGCCCAAAGTGAGTGAAACCGCCAAAAAGGTCACATAGAAAAATTCTATAAGCCCAAAAGTGAGTGGAGCCGGCGAAAAGGTCACATAGAAAAATTCTATAAGCCCAAAAGTGAGTGAAACCGCCAAAAAGGTCACATAGAAAAATTCTATAAGCCCAAAAGTGAGTGAAGCCGCTAAAAAGGTCACATAGAAAAATTCTATAAGCCCAAAAGTGAGTGGAGCCGGCGAAAAGGTCACATAGAAAAATTCTATAAGCCCAAAAGTGAGTGAAACCGCCAAAAAGGTCACATAGAAAAATTCTAGAGTGGAACCGGCGAAAAGGTCACATAGAAAAATTCTATAAGCCCAATAAGTGAGTGGAACCAGCAAAAAGGTCACATAGAAAAATTCTATAAGCCCAAAAATGCAGTGGAACCGGCAAAAAGGTCACATAGAAAAATTCTATAAGCCCAAAAGTGAGTGAAACCGCCAAAAAGGTCACATAGAAAAATTCTATAAGCCCAAAAGTGAGTGGAACCAGCAAAAAGGTCACATAGAAAAATTCTATAAGCCCAAAAGTGAGTGAAACCGCCAAAAGGTCACATAGAAAAATTCTATAAGCCCAAAAATGAGTGGAACCGGCGAAAAGGTCACATAGAAAAATTCTATAAGCCCAATAAGTGAGTGGAACCAGCAAAAAGGTCACATAGAAAAATTCTATAAGCCCAAAGGTCACAGCTGCAGGAAAACACAAAAAAACTCCCGCAATGCGGAAGTTTAAATTTTGCTGTTGATCTCAGCGGCAATTTTTTGATAATCCTCTGATGTATACTTGTCCTGATGTGTTTTCCAAACTGCACCGAAACCATCCCCATCGCCATAACGAGGGATAATATGCATATGGAAGTGGAATACAGACTGTCCTGCTGCTTCGCCATTGTTCTGAACTACATTCAGTCCAATTGGATCATAGGCCGCTTTAATCGCATTCGCCACTTTTGGCACTGCCTTGAAGACGTTGGCTGAAATCTCATCTGTTAGTTCATACACGTTTTCTTTATGTACTTTAGGGATGACAAGTGTATGTCCTTTTGTTACCTGGCTGATATCCAGGAATGCCAAAACATTTTCATCCTCATATACCTTAGCAGAGGGAATGTCGCCGTTAATGATTTTGCAAAAAATACAATCACTCATATCTTCCACCCTTTCCATTAATCATGTTTCTGGTATTTTATCATATTCTGCCAATAAACATAAAGAAAGAAAGGACAGGATCCGCATGGAATCCTGTCCCTGAAGGGGGAACTAACTACTGTTTATTTACGTTCTCAGCAGGTATACCTTTGATAAACACCTCATTTTCAATTCATTTGAATTAAAAGAATGATGGGTTATTCAGTACCTGGTTCAATCGGACCATCCCCTGTCTGCTTTAGTCGGTTTCACAACTTATAAAGCGGGAAGTGATCTGCGACACACACCTCATTTCAAAATGTGGAGTGATGTTAATGAACGGCTGGGTTAACATTTACGTAGCGCAATGCAACCATCCCCTTGTTTGAACGTTTAAATCAGTCTGCTTATAAATCGAATAATATGTCTTTTACAGACACCTCATTTCGAATTATTGCTTGTTCCCCTTCAAAAATTATGATGCCCGCATTGGCGGATTATATGTGAAAAAAATTTAGAAGTCAGCTGAAGCTTTTCCTAAATGAGATGGATTTGTTAAAATAACGGTACACGAATAAGAACTGGAAGGGCGTTGCCTATGTCTTTATTGGAAATTAACCAGGTGACCGGTGGTTATACGAGGAATCCGGTACTGAAAAATGTGAGCTTTACTGTAAACGAAAATGAAATTGTCGGGTTGATTGGACTCAACGGTGCTGGGAAAAGTACAACAATCAAGCATGTGATTGGTCTGATGGAACCACAACAGGGGAACATTAAAATCAATGGAAAGACGTTCATCGAGGGAAAGGAAGAATATCGAAAGCAATTCACCTTTGTACCGGAAACGCCTATTCTTTATGATGAATTGACGCTTGAAGAGCATCTTCGCCTGACAGCGATGGCCTATGGCCTCGAAGAAAAAGAGTATGAACAGCGTATTGTTTCATTGTTAAAAGAATTCAGGATGAGCAAGAGGCTGAAATGGTTCCCTGCCCATTTTTCAAAAGGAATGAAGCAAAAGGTGATGATTATGTGCGCATTCCTTGTCCAGCCATCCCTTTATATTGTAGATGAGCCATTTGTTGGTCTGGATCCGCTTGGAATTCAATCTTTGCTGGATTTAATGGACAAGATGAAGCAAAATGGAGCAGGCATTTTGATGTCGACACATATCCTGGCAACAGCTGAGCGTTATTGTGACCGCTTTGTCATTCTCCATAATGGAGAGGTCAGGGCACATGGGACACTGGAGGAGTTAAGGGAACAGTTCAATATGGCAGGCGCAACCCTGGACGATCTCTATATCCAGCTGACAAAGGAAGAAGACTATGTTTAATCCGCAGGAATTATGGAAAGAGCGGTTTGGCACTTTTGCCAAAGAGACAGGAAGTTACCTCCGCTATATTTTAAATGGCCATTTAGTGATTGTCGTCCTGTTTTTATTGGGCACAGCCGCCTTTTACTATCAGGAATGGATTCAAACTCTGCAGCCGGATTTTCCGGCGGCTTGGATCATTGCCTTTATTCTTGCTGCTCTACTTACATATAGTCCTGTCCAGACTTTCCTGACAGAAGCGGATAAAATCTTTCTTCTGCCGCTCGAAACAAGATTAGCTGATTATTTCAGGAAATCGATTATTTTCAGTCTCGGCCTGCAGTCCTATCTTTTGCTGATTATGCTGGCCGTTTTAATGCCTCTTCATGTAAAAGTTCACGGTGCAGACTTCAAGTCGTTTTTTATCCTGCTGAGTGCAGTAATCCTGATAAAACTGGTCAATCTACTGATACGCTGGCATGTCCAGCATCATATTGAATCAAGCGTGAAATTGACTGATAACATCATACGTTACAGTATCAACGCGGTCCTGATTTATTTCATCTTTTCTGGGGCACAGCTGATTTTTGCAGCAATTCCTGCTTTGATATTAATCCTTCTGTATGTGTACTATAAAAAACAGACGAAGGATAAGGGATTAAAGTGGGAGCAATTGATTGAGGATGAAGAACGGAGAATGAACGCGTTTTACCGTGTAGCCAACTTGTTCACTGATGTTCCCAAATTGCGTGACCGGACGAAGAGACGCAAATGGCTAGACTGGCTGGTCAATATAATCCCTTACCGGCAGGATCTTGCGTTCAGCCATCTTTATATAAGGACCTTTGCAAGGGCTGGAGATTATTACGGCTTGCTTCTCCGTCTCACTGTCATTGGAGGCGCTGCGCTTTATTTCCTTACATACGGACCAGGACAAATTTTACTCGCCTTGCTTTTCATGTATTTGACAGGGTTCCAGCTTCTCCCGTTATGGAATCATCATCAAAATAAACTATGGGTTAACCTTTACCCAGTAGCAGAACCGTCAAGGAATAGGTCCTTTACAAGTCTTCTGCTGGGCATATTGATTTTTCAGGCAGCAGTGTTTGCTGGGATTGTTCTTTTTAAAGGAGATCTGGTAATGGGGGCCATCGTTTTAGCGTCAGGAGTGGCATTTGCGATTTTCTTTGTTTATTTTTACAGCCAGAAGAGGCTAAAATCATGATTGTAAATCCTTTTCATAATCGCTTATGGCTTTTATGAAAAGGATTTTTTTTGCATCGAATATGGTTACCATGCGTAAAAGTAACGAAAAGGGGTGAAAGCTTTGAATGAGTATGAGCAGAAGGTATATGAAGAGATCATCGCCTGGAAAAGAAAGCTGAATAAGCGTTCAGGAATATTGGCGCGTGCCTCAAAAAAAGCGCAGACGAAAGTGAACCAGCTGATACCGGAAAAGGTCCATCAAATCATGACGGACACCATTAAAAATATGGTCAAGGCGACACTAGCTGGATCCAATTTTACGACGAAAAAGCAGCAGGGAGCCGGATTGACTCTCGCCGGTAAAGATGAACTTTTGAACAGGAAACTTGCTGGTTTTAAACGGACTGCAGCTTTGGAAGGAGCAGGCACCGGGGCTGGAGGAATAATGCTGGGCATGGCGGACTTCCCGCTATTATTATCCATTAAAATGAAATTTCTGTTCGATGCTGCCTCAATATATGGATTTGACCCATCAAAATATGAAGAAAGATTATTTATCCTCTATGTGTTTCAGCTGGCGTATTCAAGCGATGCACATCGGAAGCAGACCCTGGAGGTAATTGAAAATTGGGAAGACAAAAAAACAGAGCTGGCAGAAATGGATTGGCAGCAGTTTCAACAGGAATACAGGGATTATATTGATTTTGCCAAAATGCTTCAGCTAATGCCGGTAATTGGAGCAGTAGTTGGTGCTTATGCTAATTACAACTTGCTTGACCAGCTTGGAGAAACAGCTATGAATGCCTACCGGATGAGGATTTTGCTGTCATCCCCGCAGTCGTGACTGTTAATAATTCAGGCCGCCTAAAGATTTTTCTCGCAAAGGCGCTTATCGTGATGAACGGCACCCTTATGAAGTCGGATGTTGTCGCATAAGGGCGCTTATTGAGGAGAACGGCACCCTTATGGAGTTGGATGTTGTAGCATAAGGGCGCTTATCGAGGAGAACGGCACCCTTATGAAGTCGGATGTTGTAGCATAAGGGCGCTTATCGAGGAGAACGGCCCCCTTATGGAGTCGGATGTTGAAGCATAAGGGCGCTTATTGAGGAGAACGGCACCCTTATGAAGTCGGATGTTGTCGCATAAGGGCGCCTATCGAGGAGAACGGCACCCTTATGGAGTCGGATGTTGAAGCATAAGGTCCTTTATCGAGGAGAACGGCACCCTTATGGGGTCGGATGTTGAAGCATAAGGGCCTTTATCGAGGAGAACGGCACCCTTATGGGGTCGGATGTTGTCGCATAAGGGCGCCTATCGAGGAGAACGGCACCCTTATGAAGTCGGATGTTGTCGCATAAGGGTGCTTATCGAGGAGAACGGCCCTCTTATGCAGTGGGATGCTGACACATAAGGGCGCTTATCGCTGTGAACGGCACCCTTATACAGGAGTTCGGCCTCGGATAAGGGTACCTTTCCTCGTCGTCATCAACAACCCTATTGTACTTGAAAATTGTCTCTCCCTTTTTTCCTCAAAAAAGACTGAAGATAAATTCTCAGTGAATTTACCTTCAGTCTGGATTCGTAATGGTATAAAAACTTCACTCTTTACGCTAATGTTTCTTGATGGTTGGGCTGCTCTTTTGTTTGATAGTTCAATGCTGCTGCGCACAGAGTCTTTGCGGCGATGACCATCGCTTTTTCGTCAATATCGAATTTAGGGTGATGGTGTGGATATGTTTCCGAAGTTTCTGGTTTTGCTCCGGTGAAAAAGAAAGTTCCTTTCACATGCTGCAGGTAGTAAGCAAAGTCCTCGCCGCCCATCTGCAGAGCACTTTCTTCAATTTTTGTTACCTCTGGCACTTTTGAGGCGCAATCGATCAGGAATTCGGTTTCTGCCGCATGGTTTACGACGGCTGGATAACCCTTATCATATAGGTAGTCGTAGGTGCAGTCTGTTGCCAGGCAGGTTCCATGAACAACTTTCTCAATTTCTGATGCGATAAAATCGCGGGTGTTTTCGTTGAAGGTCCTTACTGTGCCAATCAGCTTAGCTTTATCGGCGATCACGTTGAAAGCATTGTCCGCCACAAAAGAGCCAACGGTTACAACTGCAGAATCGACAGGATCTACACGTCTGCTGACGATTTGCTGTAAGTTTGATACAAGCTGTGCGCCAGCCACGATGGCGTCCTTTGTTTTATGCGGCTGGGCACCGTGTCCGCCTTTACCCTGGATTGCGATTTCAAAGCGGTCGGCTGCAGCCATGATTGGACCGATCCGATATTGAATTGTTCCTGTAGGTTCAGAAGCCCACAGATGGGTGCCGAAAATGACATCCACGTCCTCAAGGCATCCGTCTTTTATCATTGAAATTGCTCCGCCTGGTGCGTATTCCTCAGCGTGCTGGTGGATCATTACATATGTGCCCTGAAGATTCTCCTTGGCTTCATGTAATACCTTGGCGAGGACGAGCAATGTGGCTGTATGGCCATCATGGCCGCATGCGTGCATCACGCCCGGAATCAGTGATTTGTATGGGACGTCCTTCTCATCCTGAATCGGAAGGGCATCGAAATCCGCTCTAAGCGCGACGGTTTTCCCTGGCTTGGCTCCATAGATTTTTGCGACGACCCCATTACCGCCAACATTGGTTCGCACCTCAACTCCCAATTTTTCGTAAAAGGCGGCGATATACCTTGCTGTATTCTCCTCCTGGAAAGACAACTCTGGATGTTGATGCAAAAAGCGGCGGATATCCACCATTTCGGGGTAAAGGTTATCTAGTTTTCTAAAAAGCTGATCCTGCATCGTTTCATCTCCTTATGTATAATAGTTTGATAATTTAAATAATTATAACATGATTATAGAATAAAAACATTTAAGAATAGAAGCAAAAGAAGCCCCTGTTAAAGGAGCTTCGTATATAAATGGTGCCATTAAATGGCAGCCAGTGTTTTAAGCTAAATCAGAAACATGGCCACAATCGTGGTAACTATGAGCCCGATTGTAACAGGCAGGAGATTGCGTCTTGCCAGTTCGAATGGATCCACACCGCATATGGCAGCGGCTGGAATCAGTGCCCACGGAACCAGGGTCCCGCCGCCGACCCATATTGCCGCTATTTGACCGAGTGCGGTCAGTGTTGCAGCACCTGCACCTATCGCAGTTGAAAAAATCGCAGCAACCGATCCGGCCAGCGAGATGCCTGAAAATCCCGAACCATCAAGGCCTGTTATGGCCCCGACTGCCGTGAGCGTTACGGCCCCGACTTCCGCACTGAGTGGTACTACAGAAGCCAGTGCTATTCCCAGGTCATTGACGATACCTTGAGAAGTCTCGGGAAGGAATTCTCCGATAATTTTTGTGAAGCCGGAATCTCCAAGGTAGAAAAAGGCGGCAATTGGAATTACTGCACCAAAAACCTTGAATCCAAATTGGAATCCTTCAATGAGGTAGCCGGTCGTTTTTTCAAGTCCTTTGTTCTTGTGGGCTGCGAGAGAAATGAGGAGAAGAATGAAAATTGAAGTTCCGCCAACCAGCGCTGTAGCGTCGCCGCCTTGCAAATTGAGAATGGACATTGCTGCAACATCCGCAGCGAACAATACTGGTATGAGGAGGGCGAAAAGTTTCTTTGTTCCAGCTGTCAGCAGGCTCGGATCACTTGTTTTAGTTAACTCAACTTCAAGTGAACTGCTGCTTTTTAATTTCCCATTTTTCATATCTCTTTTTAAAAAATAGAAAGCCGTGACTGTGGTGACAACACCCATCACTATTACCAGAGGGATACTGGCCTGGACGACCGAACTGACTGGGATATCGGCTGCATCTGCTGTAAGCTTTGGAGCTGCCTGGATGATAAAATCGCCTGAAAGGGCAATTCCATGTCCAAAGAGGTTCATTGCGACCGCCACTCCCAGGGCAGGAAGCCCGACTCTTACTGCAACCGGCAAAAGGACGGCCCCCATCAAAGCGACAGCTGGCGAAGGCCAGAAAAACCATGAAATGATCATCATGACGATTCCAATCGTCCAATAAGCCAAGGCAGGTGTCTTAATAAGCCTGGCAAACGGGGAGATCATCGCATCGTTGATTCCTGTCACTGTCAGAGTCCTGCTCATCGCGACAATTATGGAAATCACAAGAATAGTAGGCAATAACTCGGTGATGGCGTATATGAAACTATTGAATACACTGCTGACTGAACCACTGAGTGAGCCAGTCGCAACAATCGCCAATAAAAATATCCCGATGATTGATACAAGTGATGTATCTCTTTTCTTGACCATAAACCCGATGATCAAGAAAATAAATAAAACATATATCCAATGAAGTGCCGTTAACTCTAAAACCATTGAGTATTTCCCCCTTCTTTATACTTGCTAGCCAATAGCTTTAAATAGGCAAATTCCCTAATTAAGTAATACAGAATATGATGGAAGATAAAAGGTGTGAGCAGGATTGGTAAAATTTTTATCAGTCCCGGGACGGAGGGAGAAAGCTTCCCTGGAGGGGCGGAAAAAGCTGGCCGTTCCCTTAAAATCTAGACAACGGGTAAGTTTACTAGTGAAAGAGAATGTAAATAAAGGGATTTTTTTATCCGAAAAAGAATTAGAGAGTAGGAAAGCAGGAAAGAAGGGGAAAGTGTTGCGAACTCGATCCGTGAATCAAATAGCTGTTGCTATCATTCTGGCAGGTCTTGGGATCATTTTATTACTTGTCAACCTGGGAGTCATTTCTTGGGAAATAAAGGAGCTTTTTGTCGTAACATATCCTTTTTTGCTATTGATGTATGGATTAGTAACCTTGTTGAAGAAGCAGTTTGGCTGGGGATTGTTCATCGGGGTTTTTTCTTCACTATTAGTCATGGACCGTTTTGACGTCATGGCCTTCCGATTTCTTGATGTGTGGAAGCTGTGGCCGCTTTTGCTGATTTATGTTGGAGTAACCATCTTAACCGGGAAGCGGAAGATAAACGTGATCTATCAACCAGACCAGACATCCGGAAAACAGGAGGAGAGGTTTCCGGAGTCAAACGGAAATTCCATGAGGAAAATCAGAGGGGCATCAATTGGCAAGGTGACATTTAAAGAGCAAAATTGGGCAGTTGAACCGATGGATTTATACAATATGGTTGGCGAATACTTTATTGATTTCAGTAAAGGATTCATTCCCGACAGAGAAACGCCAATAAGGGTAAGAGGCTGGGTGGGTGAGGTCAAAATGCTCATTCCGGAGGGAGTCCCTGTAAAAGTCAATGCTGTTATCGGAGTCGGGGAAGTAAAGCTGTTTGATTATGCTCAGGAACAAATCAAACATGTGATAGCTTATAAATCCGATGATTATGATGCAGCAGTCAGGAAACTGAACATCACAATCGAATTGAAAATCGGTTCAGTCAGAGTCGACCGGGTGTAGGGGGGAGAAAAATTGACTAGTATCCGCTTATGGTTCATCCAAACTTTCTTGATGATGGCGTTCATCACTTCCCTCATAATCTTCATCGGCCTGCAGATTTTTTTATCCGTTGTGCCTGACAGCGGTCTTTCGACTTCGATGACTTTCTGGTTTTGGCTGTATAGCTTTGGAATCATGGCGGCCGTGGGCTTCTACTTCAGTCTGCGGGGGAGCTATACAATCAAAGGACGTCTCAGCGACATATTATTATTGATCGCTACATTGCGCAGAGGGAAATTCACAGAAAGAATCATTACCGATGAAAGGGATGAAATCGGTTTGATTTCCGAGGAACTCAATCAGCTGTCTGAGTACCTTCAGGAACAGGTCCATTCCCTCCAAAAGCTGGCCGAAGAAAAAACAGAGCTATCCAGGACAGCAAAATCAGCAGCAATCATGGAGGAAAGACAGCGGCTTGCAAGGGATTTGCATGATGTTGTCAGCCAGCAGTTATTCGCCCTCAGCATGATGTCATCTGCTTCTCTAAGATGGTTTGACCAGGAGCCTGAAAAAGCCAGGAAGCAACTTGAACAGATATCTGAAATAGCAGGCAAGGCCCAGGGGGAAATGCGGGCGCTCCTTTTGCATCTGAGGCCTGTCCAGTTAAGCGGGGAGAGTCTGTGCATAGGAATCGTAAAGCTTATTCAGGAATTGAAGCAAAAAACTGGCCTTGCATTTGAGGCAAGTATTGATGAAATCGAAAATATTTCACAGGCAGCCGAAGAACATATTTTTAGGATCGTCCAGGAAGCATTGTCAAACATACTGAGGCATGCAGATGCGACAAAAGTAAAGGTACTGCTAACGGAAGAGAACCAAACGATTCATCTTTATATCGGTGACGATGGAAAAGGCTTTGATATTCATGAAGGAAAGATGGCATCTTACGGATTGAAAACAATGCGGGAGCGTTGCGAACAAATCGGCGGTACCTATAATATCCGGTCAAAAGAAAAAGAAGGCACCTATATAGAAATTAGGATACCCGCCATTAGGAGGGAAGAACAGTGGGGGAAATCATCAGAGTAGCAGTGGTAGATGATCATGAAATGGTGAGGAAAGGCATCCTTTCCTATCTGGAAACCGAACCGGGGATTGAGATCGTCGGGGAGGCAGACAGCGGAGTAAAGGCAGTTTCACTTGTTAAGGAAACGAAGCCAGACGTAGTTCTCATGGACCTTTTAATGGAGAATGGCACCGGAATTGAAGCGACAAGGGAGATACTGGGTTTTTATCCCGAATGCAAAATCATTATCATTACAAGCTTTTACGATGATGATCAGGTTTTTCCGGCAATTGAGGCAGGTGCTTTCAGTTATATGCTAAAAACAGCAACTGCATCAGAAGTCATCCAGGCGATTGAAAAAGCGGCCAGAGGAGAAACAGTAATCGAGCCAAAGGTTGCCAATAAAATGATGAGAAGGCTAAGGCCGCAAGAACGCAAAGCACATGATGAACTGACAGAACGGGAACTCGATGTACTTATGTGCATTGGAGAAGGTATGACAAACCAGCAAATCAGTCAAGAATTATTCATCGGAGTCAAAACGGTCAAGACACATGTGTCCAACATACTCGGAAAACTTGGACTATCAGACCGAACCCAGGCTGCAGTATACGCAAACCGGAATGGCCTGATAAAGATGCCGTGAAAAAAGAATGGGAGTGGGCCATTATAGGCCACTCCCAATTATTATTTTTCTATATAATACTTGGATACATAAGATGCGCTTTCAAAGATATTAGGTCTTGCGCCATCGATGCCAGCTTCTGTACCTCGGTTTTTATGTGTAGTTTGATAGGCTTTCGATTTTTGCCAGTTTTCAAATGCACTCTCATTTTCCCAGATGGTTAGAATGATATAGGTGTTTGAACTTAAAGGCCGTAGGACACGGATGGCGACAAACCCTGGTTCTTTCTCAATAAGCCTTGGCCGGTTAAGGAAACGGTCCTCGAAAAGCGGGCGCCCTTCATCCGTTACCGGGATATTGTTAAAGACCGCAAAGCCTTCATGGCCGAGTGTTCCGGCTGAATCAATCACTTCATATTTCCTTGGGGAACTGAATAAGGTTTTCCCGCCAGTCTCATGAACAAGGATAGATGATTCGTTATTGTTCATCAATACCATGCTTTCATTCTGGTGCTTTTCTTTTAATTTCAGCAGAAAATCTGCCGTTCCAGATGTAATGAACAAATTCATTTTTTTTGCCCCCTTTATTAAAATAAGTTTTTTCCTCTATTAAAATGATATTCATGCCATAAACTATTTTCCCTTTTTAAGAGTGGATAAAAACAAAAAAACGTCAAATTTTCAACAATTTAAAGCGTTTCCTATGAAATAGGGCCATAAAAGCGATATAGTGTAGATAGTTTGTTTTACTATGGGTATTAGAATACCGATTTCCATTCAGAAAATAGAAGTTTTTTATTTCAATCCTTTTATATTACAATGGATTACAGACATTACTGAAAGGTGGACCACACTTAATGAGCAAGATAATCAATGAAACTTTTTTAAAAGCGGCAAGAGGGGAAAAGACGGATCATGTACCTGTATGGTATATGAGGCAAGCGGGTCGGTCCCAGCCTGAATATAGAGCGATCAAGGAAAAATATTCACTCTTTGAAATTACTCATCAGCCAGAGCTTTGCGCATACGTCACAAGATTGCCGGTTGAGCAGTATGGTGTTGACGCGGCAATCCTATACAAAGATATCATGACTCCGCTGCCAGCTATGGGAGTTGACGTCGAAATTAAATCAGGCATTGGGCCAGTTATTGAAAATCCAATAAAATCCCTGTCAGATGTAGAAAAGCTGGGGATGATCAATCCGGAATCGGACGTACCGTATGTACTTGATACGATCAAGCTTCTTACTGAAGAGCAGCTTTCCGTGCCGTTAATCGGATTCTCCGGAGCACCGTTCACACTCGCGAGCTATATGATTGAAGGCGGCCCTTCAAAAAACTATAACAAGACAAAAGCTTTCATGTATGCACAGCCGGAAGCGTGGTTCGCGCTGATGGACAAGCTTGGCGACATGGTGATTACATATGTTAAATCACAAATCAAGGCTGGAGCAAAAGCAATCCAGATTTTTGATTCGTGGGTCGGCGCATTGAATGTCCAGGATTACCGTACCTTCATCAAACCAGTTATGAACAGGATTTTTTCAGAGCTGAAAAAAGAGAATGTCCCGTTAATCATGTTTGGTGTTGGAGCAAGCCACCTTGCACTTGAATGGCATGACCTTCCGCTCGATGTAGTAGGACTGGATTGGCGTCTGCAGGTAAGTGAAGCACGGGAGCTAGGTATCAAGAAGACTGTCATGGGAAATCTTGACCCGGCTATCCTGCTTGCACCTTGGGAGGTAATTGAAGAAAGGGCGAAAGCGATTCTTGATCAGGGAATGGCACAGCCCGGGTACATTTTTAACCTTGGACATGGCGTATTCCCATCCGTTAATCCAGAAACACTGAAAAGGCTGACAGCTTTTATCCATGAGTACTCTGCTTCAAAGATGGGCAAATAGTCTCTTTTCTGTTTCAGAGCATTACATTTGGTAAATTCGTAATGTTTTTGGCAGAATATAAGCTTAGAGACACGAAAAAGAGGTGCAATCATGACAAAGAAGAAAATGGGCCTGCTTGTGATGGCATACGGCACACCATACAAAGAAGAAGATATAGAACGATATTATACACATATCCGCCACGGGCGAACGCCGTCACCGGAAATGCTTGATGACCTGAGACAGCGTTACGAAGCGATTGGCGGGATTTCTCCGCTGGCGAAAATCACGGTCGAGCAAGGAGAAAAACTGGAACATCATTTGAACAGCATCCAGGATGAAATTGAATTCAAAATGTATCTTGGCTTGAAGCATATCGAGCCTTTTATCGAGGACGCTGTAAATCAAATGCATGAAGATGGAATTGAAGAGGCGGTCAGCATTGTGCTCGCACCGCATTTTTCAACATTCAGCGTGAAATCTTACAACGGACGTGCCAAGGAAGAAGCAGCAAAGCTTGGCGGACCTGAAATTGTATCGGTGGAAAGCTGGTATGATGAGCCAAAATTCATTTCATACTGGTCTGACCGTGTCGCAAAAACATTTGCAAATATGACTGCTGAAGAAAGGGAAAAGGCGGTTTTGATTGTTTCAGCGCATAGTCTGCCGGAAAAAATTCTTCAGATGGGGGATCCTTATCCTGAACAATTGAAGGAAACTGCTGATTTGATTGCCACAAAGGCAAAGGTTGAGAATTATGCGGTCGGCTGGCAAAGTGCAGGAAATACACCGGAGCCCTGGCTTGGACCAGATGTCCAGGATTTGACAAGGGATCTGTATGAAAAGCATGGCTACAAAGCATATGTATATGTTCCAGCCGGGTTCGTTTCCGACCATCTTGAAGTACTATATGATAATGATTATGAATGCAGGATCGTGACGGATGAAATCGGGGCCAGCTATTATCGACCGGAAATGCCGAATGCCCAGCCGGAATTCATTGACGCAGTGGCAGATGTCATTTTAAAGAAGCTGTCCACTTCACGCTAAAACTAGTAAAAGAAGGCGATTTACCGTGACAGAAAAAAAGAGAGTTGTAATTATAGGAGGAGGCATCACTGGTTTGGCGGCTGCATATTACTTGCAAAAGCGCGCCCGGGAGAATCAGCTTCCTCTCGAAGTAAAACTGGTTGAAGCCTCCCACCGTGTTGGCGGGAAAATGCAGACCTATGTAAAAGATGGTTTTGTGATCGAAAGAGGACCAGATTCTTTTCTTGAAAGAAAGGAAAGTGCAGGACGTCTGGCCAGGGAAGTAGGCTTAGGGGATAAACTAGTCAATAACAGCACGGGGAAATCGTATGTGCTCGTAAAGGACAAGCTTCATCCCATACCCGGCGGAGCAGTGATGGGAATCCCTACTCAAATCGGTCCGTTCGTTACTACAGGTTTATTTTCGTGGCCAGGGAAATTCCGGGCTGCAGGTGACTTTATTATGCCGCCTTCAAAGATTGATGGTGACCAGTCGCTTGGCGAGTTTTTCCGCCGCAGATTAGGTGATGAAGTGGTTGAAAATTTGATTGAACCCTTACTTTCAGGAATTTATGCCGGAGATATTGATAACATGAGTTTATTATCCACCTTTCCGCAATTCTATCAGGTGGAGCAGAAATACGGCAGCTTGATTCTCGGTACAAAGAAAACGACACCAGCCCCGAAAAAACAGCCTGCCGAGGCAGGACAGGCTAAGAAAAAGGGGATGTTCCTGACAGTGACGACTGGACTCCAGTCATTTGTTGATGCGATTGAGTCTAAGCTTGAACCTGGTTCCGTTATTAAGGGAATCAGGGTCGATAAAGTGAGCAGACAGGAAAATGCTTATCGTTTAAAGCTGAGCAGCGGCGAAACCCTTGATGCAGACAGCATCCTTTTTGCGGCCCCGCATGAAGCTGCCTTGCATATGTTCTCCGATCATGAACATATCTTTGACCCATTTCGTGACATGCCTTCGACTTCGGTTGCAACGGTCGCGATGGCGTTCCCGGAAAGTGTCATAAAGGAAGATATCGATGGCACGGGCTTCGTTGTATCAAGGAATGGTGATTACACCATTACCGCCTGCACTTGGACTCACAAAAAGTGGCCACATACAACTCCTGAGGGGAAGGTTCTGCTCCGTCTTTATGTTGGCAGGCCAGGGGATGAAGCAATTGTGGAACTTTCAGATGATGAAATTGTTAAAATAGCATTGGAAGATTTGAATAAAACGATGGATATTCAGGCGCAGCCAGATTTTGCGGTCGTTTCCCGCTGGAAGGAAGCCATGCCGCAGTATACTGTGGGGCATAAGCAAAGGGTTTCCAAATTGAAAAATGACCTTACAGATGAACTTCCTGGTGTTTTTGTGGGAGGAAGCTCCTTTGAAGGAGTAGGCCTTCCCGACTGCATAGATCAGGGGGAAGCCGCGGTCGAAAAAATCCTTGGATATTTGCAGTTTTAACCGATAAAAAACCCTTTCCTAAGGGTTTTTTATTTTACATACTTGCCATAGTGTAAAAGATGTGATAAATTATTTTTTGACGAAATGACTGTTTTTCTCATTCGGTCATTTCATGGAGGTGTTATCATGGCAATCGACCGGAGGCAGCAGATCATTGATGCGGCCAACAACTCTTTTTCTCTTTACGGCTATAAGGCAACGACGATTGATCAAGTCGCAAAGTTGGCGAATGTAGGGAAAGGGACAATTTATACTTTCTTCAAAAATAAAGAACAGCTTTTCGATGAAATTATTAACGGTCTTCTCAGAGAAATGGGAGAGGTCGCAAATGAGGCTGTGAATCCAGCAGATTCTTTTTACGAAAATGTTCATAGAGCATTATATCGACTGCTGGAGTTTCGTAAAAAACATCAGCTGACGATCAAACTTTCCCAGGAAGCACGGGATATTGGGACCCCTGCTGTTTTGGAGGTCATGGATAAGCTTGAATCTGCCATCCTCGGTTTCATTAAGGATAAGGTCATCCAGGCAATCCAAAAGGGCGAAATAAAGGAATGTGACCCGGAAATCACCGCTTTTATCATGATGAAGCTTTATATCGCACTGATTTTTGAATGGGAAAAGAAAAACAAGCCGCTGGAAAAAACGCAAATTTCAGAGCTGTTTGAGTTCTATATTTTCAAAGGATTGTCTCATTAGGAGGTAGTCCTTATTTTCAGGACAAAATTGACCAAATGAATAAATCGGTCATTTATTTTATCTAGGAGGATAAAGATGAAAAATAAACTATTCACCCAAGAATTACTTGCTATTTTTCGAAATAAGAAGCTGCTGATTCCGATTATTGCCGTCTTGTTCATTCCGGTCCTGTACAGTGGAATGTTCTTATGGGCATTCTGGGATCCATATGAACATCTTTCCGATCTTCCTGTAGCAGTCGCCAACAGTGATGCAGGCTCAACGATCGACGGGAAGAGGCTTGAACTCGGCAATGACCTGGTGGAAAAGCTGAAAGAAAGTCAGGATTTTGGTTTTGAATTTGTATCAGAAGAAGAAGGGGAAAAAGGACTTGAGCAGCAAAAATATTATATGCTCATCAAAATTCCGAAAGATTTCTCTGAAAATGCAACAACATTGATGGATGAACATCCTGAGAAACTCGAACTTGTTTATATGCCTAATGAAAGTTTCAACTTCTTGTCTGCCCAGATTGGCGGGACAGCAGCTGAAAAAATCAAAGCATCTGTGTCCGAAAAGGTTTCCGAAACCTATGCGGAGACGATGTTTGACAATATCGGCGAACTGGCCGATGGTCTCGGTCAGGCGAGTGAAGGTGCTGCGGACTTGAACGATGGTGCGGTCAAGCTTAAGGATGGCAGCCAGGAGCTTTATGATAATCTATCCGTGCTCGCTAGCAAGTCGATTGAGTTCAATCAGGGAATGAACTCCGCTGATTCCGGTGCGAAAGAATTGGCAAATGGAGCAGGAAAGCTAGCTGATGGACTTGGTCAATTGGAGGAAGGAGAAACGAAGCTTGAAAATGCTTCAGGCCAACTTCTTACAGGCCAGAAAGATTTACAGGCAGGAGCTTCAGAAGTAAAAGCTGGTTTAGAGCAGGCAAACAGCAAGATACCAGCATTAATTGAAGGTACTAAACAAATTGAACAGGGTTCCGAGAGTCTCGGCCAAAACCTGACAGCCTGGAAAAGCGGGGCTGAAAATGCAGCTGGCGGAGCGGCACAACTTCATGCCGGCATTCAAGAACTGCAAAAACAAATGGAGGCGATGGCGCCTTTATTGAGTGCCTACCCTGATAAACAAAAAGAGCTTGCCGCAGCGCTTGCTAAACTCGAAGCTGGCAGTGCAGGTCTTGAGAATGGGACAGCGCAACTTTCAGATTCAGCAGGTAAACTGGCTGCAGGATCTGGGGAATTATCAGTAGGCTTGAATAAAGTCATTGATGGCCAGGGTGAGCTCCAGCAGGGAATCTCGAAACTTGCAGCGGGCAGCGGGCAAGTAGAAGGTGGTGCTGCGAAACTGGCGGCAGGCCAGGAAGAATTTCATTCAGGTCTACAGCAGTTCGGTGACAAGCTGAGTGAAGCGAAAGCTGGTTCTGTTGAGCTGGCAAATGGAAGTTCCAAGCTTGTCGGCGGAATGGACCAGCTGGCAGCGGGATCTGCAGCCATGACGGACGGAGCAGACAAACTGGCATCTGGTGCCGGAGAATTGTCTGAAGGAAACACAAAGGTAGCGGCTGGTACATCCGAGCTTGCTGAAAAACTGAAGGATGGAGCAGAAGAAGCAAAGGTGAATCCAAATCAGGATACCTATAATATGCTTGCTGCGCCAGTAAAGCTAGCAAATGAAAGCTTCAGCTCAGTTCCGAACTACGGAACAGGATTTGCACCATACTTCTTATCTCTTGGCTTATTTGTCGGTGCGTTGCTGCTTTCGATTGTATTCCCATTAAGGGAACCAGCCGGAGTTCCTTCAAGCGGTGCAAGCTGGTTTTTCAGTAAATTCAGCATCCTGGCCGGAATAGGCATATTACAGGCACTTGCAGCCGATGCCATCCTTCTTATGGGGCTGGGTCTTGATGTACAAAGCGTTCCTTTATTCGTGGTGTTCTCCATTATCACAAGCCTGACTTTTATTGCATTGATCCAGTTCCTTGTGACATTGTTAGGAGATCCGGGCCGTTTTGTTGCAATCGTCATCCTGATTTTGCAGCTTACGACAAGCGCAGGAACATTCCCATTGGAGTTAATTCCAGGATTCCTGCAAAAGTTTAATGCATATTTGCCTATGACCTATTCAGTACAAGGTTTCAAAGCTGTCATCTCAAGCGGGGATTTCAGTTTCATGTGGCAAAATGCAGGGATTTTAGCTGGGTATATTTTATTCCTGGCAGCAGGTACAGCATTCTATTTCCATTGGATGTTCAAGAGGAAATTCACCGTATTAGCAGTAAAATAAAAAAGGAAGCCAGCTCTTAAAATAAGGAGCTGGCTTTTCATTTGCAGTTGATCACTGCGGGAAAGGGATTGTATTACACCCGGAAAACCGGGGAAGGAAAACGAGATTTAAAACCTTCCAGGATCCATGCATCCGTCGCATTTGTTTCCATAACATTCATGCTGTTCATCAATCGTTTCTCCACACTCGATACATTGCTTTTTTGGTAAATTACGAAAGAATTCTACGACATTTTCAATCATGCTGTTCCCTCCATTTGTGTTGTTGTTTTGGTACAGACTTATTATTTACTTTATTGTATTATAACAGAATAAAAGACGTCAATCATAATTTTCTGAAAAAACGGTTCAAGTGAAAAAATGGGCAAAATGAAGTATAGTGAAGGCAAAAGCATAATAAGGAGGAATCTGATTGAAGCTGACTATCGTAGGATTCTGGGGCGGATATCCTAAAGTGAATGAAGCAAGCACTGGATACTTACTTGAGCATGAAGGTTTTAAGCTCATGATAGATTTTGGCAGCGGCGTACTCGCAAAGCTCCAGAATTTCGTGCAGCCTGAAGAACTGGATGCAATGGTGCTGTCACACTATCATCCTGACCATGTTGCCGACATAGGTGTACTGCAGCATGCCCGCCTGATTCAGGGTTTTCTTGGCAGGAAGTCACCGCAGCTGCCGATTTACGGTCACACACAGGACAAGCAGGAATTCGCAAAACTTACATATAAGAACATCACAAAGGGAGTGGCCTACAATCCTGCAAAAAAGCTTGAGATTGGCCCTTTTACCATCTCATTTATCCCTGCAGTCCATCCGGTCCCATGTTACGCAATGCGGATTGAAGCTGGCGGCAAGTCCTTGGTGTATACAGCAGATACTTCCTTTAAGGAGGAATTTATTTCATTCGCTTCTGGAACAGACTTATTGCTTTCAGAATGCAATTTTTATGGTAACCAGGACGGCAAGGGTGCAGGACATATGAACAGCTATGATAATGGAAAGCTCGCTGACCAGGCCGGAGTTAGGCAGCTTGTCCTGACTCACCTGCCCCATTACGGTGAAATCGATCAACTCGTATCCGAGGCTTCGACACTATTTTCCGGCCCGATTATCCTGGCCAGGGAAGGGCTTGAAATAACCTTATAAAGGAGAATCAACCATGTTATTTATTGATAATAAAGGAATCACGGATCCTAGGATCAACCTCGCAATTGAAGAATATGCCTTGAAAAATCTTGATATCAATGAAACCTACCTGCTTTTTTATATAAACGAACCATCCATCATCATTGGAAAGAACCAGAATACAATTGAAGAAATTAATACCGAATATGTCGAAAAGAATGGCATTCATGTGGTCCGCCGGTTATCCGGGGGTGGAGCCGTGTACCACGACCTTGGCAATTTGAATTTCAGCTTTATCACGAAGGATGACGGAGACAGCTTCCATAATTTCAGAAAGTTTACCGAGCCAGTGGTGAACGCACTTAGGAAAATGGGAGTAGACGCGGAATTAAGCGGCAGGAATGACTTGTTGGCAGAAGGCAGAAAGATATCCGGAAACGCGCAATTTTCAACAAGAGGGCGGATGTTCAGCCATGGCACCTTATTATTTGATTCAGAGATTGAAAACGTCGTTTCGGCACTTAACGTAAAAAAGGACAAAATAGAATCGAAAGGAATCAAATCAATCCGCAGCCGAGTCGCGAATATTTCCGAGTTCCTTTCAAATAAAGTGACAATTGAGGAATTTCGCTCCCTTCTGTTAAAAAATATCTTTGAAGGGCTGGATGAAATTCCTGAGTACGTCCTAACGGAAAAGGACTGGGAAAATATCCATGAACTTTCAAAAGAAAGATATCAGAATTGGGATTGGAATTACGGCAAATCGCCTAAATTCAACCTGCAGCATTCCCATCGCTTCCCGGTTGGCCAGATTGATGTCCGATTTGAGGTCAACAAGGGAATCATCGATCATTGCAAAATCTATGGAGATTTCTTTGGTGTAGGCGATGTCACTGTGATCGAGGACAAGCTGACAGGCATAAAATACGAGAAATCCCAGATTGTCATTGCGATGGAAGATGTGGACATCAAACATTATTTCGGAAATATTTCTAAAGAAGACTTTATTAACTTAATATATTAACTTTTAAAACGCGGTGTTGATACACCGCGTTTTCTGTTAAAGAAATATAAATTGTTAGAATTTCGGCATATTTTCCTTGAATCCATAATTTTCTTTCAATATAATATATTTAGAAAACTTTCTATAAAGTTTGGTGATTGAGTTCACCGCAAAGGGGGAAGGGAGTTATATGAATCTTTCATCACAGCTTCATCACACTGCCTCAATGCTGGGCGAAAAGCCGGCATATTTTTTCATGGACAAAGCTAGTACCTATGCTGAACTGGATGCTGCCGTCACGAAGTTTGCATCTGGCCTTGAAAAATTAGGGGTAAAAAAGGGCGATCATATTGCCTTGCTGCTAGGAAACTCTCCACATTTTGTCATCAGTTTGTACGGAGCGCTAAGACTCGGTGCAACAGTCATTCCCATCAATCCAATTTACACCGCAGATGAAATCGGCTATATCCTGAACAATGGTGATGTGAAAGTTGTCGTCGGTCTAGACATGATGCTGCCACTCGCCGAAAAAATGCATCAGCACCTGCCGAAGGTCGAATACTTTGTCATTGCTGAGACTGGCCAAAACCAGATGTCTGAAGAAGAAATGTCCAAGCTTACTTTAGGGTCAAAATTGAAACCGTTTACACATGTCGTTGGTTCCGGAGACCTTGGCTATAAAGGTCCTGAGTTAAATGAAGACGATATTGCAATCATTCTTTATACATCCGGAACGACTGGAAAGCCTAAGGGTGCTATGCTTACCCATAAAAATCTTTACAGCAATGCTAAAGATGTAAGCGATTACCTAAAGATGAACGAAGATGACAGGGTGATTACTGCTCTGCCGATGTTCCATGTCTTCTGCTTGACCGTTGCCCTTAATGCCCCTTTGATGAATGGCGGGACATTGTTGATCGTCCCTAGATTCAGCCCGGCAGAAGTGTTCCGGATTGCCAGGGAGTACGAGGCTTCTGTATTTGCAGGCGTGCCGACCATGTATAATTTCCTTTTCCAATATCCAGAAGGAAATCCAGATGATCTTAAGTCATTAAGACTGTGTATTTCTGGAGGTGCTTCACTTCCGGTTGCTCTGCTTCAGAATTTCGAGCGAAAATTCAATGTCATGGTCTCTGAAGGATATGGCTTATCAGAAGCTGCTCCGGTCACATGCTTCAATCCGCTTGACCGCCCGCGCAAACCTGGTTCAATCGGAACATCAATCGTGAATGTTGAAAACAAGGTCGTCAATGAAATGGGAGAGGAAGTGGCCCCAGGAGAAGTTGGCGAATTGATCGTCCAAGGTCCGAACGTAATGGCAGGTTACTACAAGATGCCGGAAGAGACAGCTGCAATTATCAAGGATGGCTGGCTTTATACTGGTGACCTTGCCCGCATGGATGAAGAAGGATATTTTTACATCGTTGACCGCAAGAAGGACTTGATTCTTGTTGGCGGATACAATGTATACCCGCGTGAAGTTGAGGAAGTACTATACAATCATCCAGACGTAGTCGAAGTGGCTGTTCTCGGTGTTCCAGACCCTAACTTTGGCGAAGCAGTCAGATGCTATGTTGTCAGCAAAAACCCTGAGCTGACAGAAGGACATCTGCTAGAGTACTGCCGTGAGCACCTGGCAAAATACAAGGTGCCAGGAGCGATTGAATTCCTTAAAGAACTCCCGAAAAATACAACCGGGAAAATTTTAAGACGAGCATTGAAAAACCAGGTTCTGCAAGGTTAATAATCTTTACGATAAGAGGCAGGCGCCCTTGCCTGCCTCTATTTTTGCGTTAGGCAGGAATTTTATTCTTTTGGCTAGAATGTCATTGGAGAAGGAGTTGAACTTGATGGGGAATATTGATTTTCAATTAGACGGACATGTAGCAATTGTGACACTGAATCGCCCAGACGCTTTGAATGCTTTTAATTATGAGACGCTGGGAGAAATGCAGCAGGTTATTGAAGAAATAAGGACAAACCGTGATACGAGGGTGGTCATTTTTACCGGAGCAGGTGAAAAAGCATTTAGTGTAGGGGCTGACCTAAAAGAACGCCGCACACTGTCTGATACAGAAGTGAAGCGGAATATCTATAAAATCGGTGAGGTATTCACGATGGTGGACCAGCTTCCACAGCCTACAATTGCGGCGATCAATGGATTTGCCTTCGGAGGCGGAATGGAGCTCGCTTTGGCTTGTGATTTCCGTGTTGCCGCAGCAGGAACACAGATGGGATTGACGGAAACGAGCCTGGCAATCATCCCTGGAGCGGGAGGAACACAGCGGCTGCCAAGGCTGATCGGACAGGCAAAGGCACTTGAACTGATTTTGACAGCACGCCGGCTGAAAGCAGAGGAAGCTCTCGATTATGGCCTTGTCACCGCAGTAGTCAAAAAAGAAAGCTTGCTTGATGAATGTATGAAATTTGCCGACATGATGCTCGCAAACGGACCGGTGGCCCTGCAGCAGGCTAAGTATGCGGTAAAGCAGGGAATGAACGCAGATTTGCAGACAGGACTGCAATTAGAGCGCAAAGCCTACGAAGTCACTATCCCGACCGAAGACCGGCTCGAAGCACTGGCAGCATTCAGTGAGAAACGGAAGCCAAATTTTAAAGGAAAGTAACCGAACACGGCGACAGCCGTGTTTTTTTGTGGAAAGCTAGAAGAGCCCCATTCGCGTATCGACCGCCAGCGGATAATTCCAATATATCGCCCATATTTGGCAATATATCAGTGGATTTTCAATTACATCGCCCACATTTGGCAATATATCAGTGGCTTTTCAATTATTATATCGCCCACATTTGGCAATATATCAGTGGATTTTTCTATTATATCGCCCACATTTGGCAATATATCAGTGGCTTTTCAATTATTATATCGCCCACATTTGGCAATATATCAGTGGATTTTCTATTATATCGCCCACATTTGGCAATATATCAGCGGTTCTTCAAATATATCCGCCTACATTTAAAAATATATCGACCATCTGTGCATTCTGAAGAACGCTGCCCATGCAATTTATTTTTCCAAAGTATTTCGGCAAAAGAAATACTTTTCCAAGGTGCTGGAAGTATGTATAATATATTTTAATTGATTAAAGGATTTATTTTTACATAGTAATAGAAAGGCGGGAAGCTCGTGGAAAGTACATTGGCTGTTAAGCAGGCGACAGATTTTAAAAAAGGGATTCAATCAGGCATCAGCATTGCGATAGGTTATATGCCGATTGCGCTAACCTTTGGCTTGATCGCCAAGACAACCGGACTTGCACTCAGTGAGACAGTTATGATGAGCATGCTTGTGTTCGCTGGTGCCGCACAATACATTTCCTTAAGCCTCCTGGCGCAGGGAATCGGCATATTTGAAATTATTCTTACTACCTTTATCGTGAATATTCGCCATTTCCTTATGTCGGCTTCCTTGAATGAAAAGGCTGAAGAGGACACGATTGGGACGAGGATGGGTTACTCCTTCGGGATTACCGACGAGACGTTTTCGGTTGCAGCCACGCGGGAAGGTACTGTCAACGCCGGGTTTATGTTCGGCTTGAATCTCACTGCCTACTCAAGCTGGGTCGCCTTTTCAGGGCTAGGGTATCTCGTTGGTGCCGGATTGCCGGAAACCCTGCAGGAAAGCATGTCAGTGGCATTATATGCGATGTTTGTTGGCTTATTGGTTCCATCGATGAAAACCAATGTAAAGGTAGTCTACCTTGCTGTACTTGCTGCTGCGTTCAACTCCATTTTCACGATGGCTGAACTGATGTCAACAGGATGGGCCATTGTTCTGGCAACTTTATTATCAGCCATTCTTGTGGAAGCTGTAGAAACATTCAAGAAGGGCAGGAGGGCAAATACGAATGAGTAATGAAATCATCATTATGATCATTGGCATGGCTGTCGTAACCTACATTCCGAGGATGCTTCCTTTCGTGATGTTCCGCGGAAAAGAACTCCCCCCTTTCCTGCAGGGTGTTCTGAAGAATGTCCCATACGCCACACTCGGTGCGCTGATCTTCCCGGCGATCCTGTTTATCCAGGAAGACATCTGGTATGGTCTTGTGGGTGCAGCGGCCGCCTTTATCGTTGCATTTATGGGGGCGAATGTGATTTTGGTGGTTATTGGTTCCATATCAGTTTTGACCCTATATTCTTATTTTTTCTAGATCTGCCCGCAGGTGCAGGTCTTTTTTTATTAGTCAATATAATTGATGCAGCCGTACTTTTAGTGATTTGTGGACTCTACCCCGAAAGAACAACGAATTTTTACAGGGCCATTTTTTAAAAAAGGGTTGTAGATTTAGAAAAATAAAGAAATGTTGACAAGATGGTTGAATAGATTATAATTAACTTTATTAAATCCGACTAAACTAATATGTATTATGAGAATAGGGTGATTAACTTGTTTATAGAGATCAACAATGTGCAAAAACAGTATGCAGACAAAAATAATCACCAAGTTGATATATTAAAAGATATTAATCTTGGAGTGGATAAAGGGGAGTTTGTTTCAATTCTTGGTCCTTCAGGATGCGGTAAATCTACGCTTTTATCAATTGTTGCTGGTCTGACTCCGGCAACTGGCGGAGAAATCTTGGTTTCTGGAAAGCGAATTGACAAGCCAGGAAAAGACAGAGGGATGGTGTTCCAGCAGGCAGCGTTATTCCCATGGCTGAATGTACTTGAAAATGTAATTTTTCCTTTGAAGAAGGAAATGCCAAAGAAACAGGCAGAAGAGGAAGCAAAGAAATATTTGCAGATGGTCCAGCTCAGCAATTATCTTTCTCATTATCCTCATGAGCTGTCAGGCGGTATGCAGCAGCGAGTGGCGATTTCCAGGGCGCTTGCGATGAACCCTGACATACTCTTGATGGATGAACCATTTGGGGCGCTTGATGAACAAACGCGTTCGCGTCTTCACGATCAATTGGAGACAATCTGGTCAGAAACGCAAAAAACGATTTTATTCGTAACACACAGCATCTCTGAATCCATTAAGCTATCAGACCGGATTGTTGTTATGGGAACCAAGCCAGGTGTAATTCTGAAGGATATTAAAGTGGACATTCCAAGGCCGCGTCATGAGCATAAAAGAGAAATGGTGGAACTTGAAGAGTATATTATGGGCTTCCTGAAGAAGGAGATTGACAAAGTCATCAGGGAGGAGCTTGCACATGAATCCTAACATTAAAAGAATCATATTTTTCACAGCCCTAATCGCTTTCTGGTATACAGGGAGCAAGCTTGAATGGTGGCTGCCGATCATCCTTCCAGCCCCTGAAAAGGTCCTTGAAGCTCTTATAACAGGATTCCAGGATAAAACACTTATTTATGACTTGATTGCCAGTTTCAAACGTCTTGCTATGGGGCTCGGTCTCTCCCTGGTAATAGGCACAGGGCTTGGTGTCCTGCTCGCAAAATCCAAAACGGCGGATGAGACTCTCGGGACATTGGTGCTCGCGCTGCAAAGCGTACCAAGTATCATATGGCTTCCGCTTGCGATCATGTGGTTCGGGATGAATGAGAAGGCCGTCATTTTTGTCGTAGTTCTCGGAGGAACATTCGTCATGACTCTTAATATCAGAGTGGGCATAAAGAATGTTTCACCTTTATTTATTAAGGCAGCAAAAACAATGGGGGTAAATGGCTGGGACTTATACACAAGAGTGATTTTCCCCGCAGCAATTCCTTATGTCGTAACAGGATCAAGACTTGCATGGGCTTTTGCCTGGAGAGCCTTGATGGCCGGGGAACTGTTAAGCACTGGCCCAGGACTTGGCTACACACTCCGTTATGCATCGGACTTCGGGGACATGGCTCTTGTTATTGGCGTTATGATCATTATTGGCGTTATCGGAACAATCGTAGACCAGCTTATTTTCCAGCGTATCGAAAAATCGGTTCTCAATCGCTGGGGACTTGAATCATAAAAAACAGGAGGAAATCACATGAAAAAAGCTTCGATATTTTTAGCGTTTTTAATGACATTAACTCTGCTTCTTGCAGGCTGCGGTACAGGAGGAGGAGCTTCCAAAACGGCAGGTAAAAAGGAGAAAATCGTCATCGGTTACTTCCCGAACATTAACCACGTACCTGCCATGGTCGCAAAAGACAAAGGCTATTTTGAGCAGCAGCTTGGCGATGGGACAACAATTGAGTATAAGACATTTGCTGAAGGCGGTTCATTCATGACTGCTTTGAAAACAGGTGAAATCGATGCAGGTCTTGTAGGTCCGGGACCAGCTATGAATAACTACTCAACCGGAGCAGACGTTAAGATCATTGCTGGAGCATCCACTGGAGGAACAGTTGTATTGGCAAGAAAGGGAGTCAAGATTGATTCGGTTGATGACTTCGCAGGAAAGACTTTTATTACCCCTGGAGTTGGCTGTACACACGATGTTCAGTATGAAACCTATCTTGAAGCAGAGGGAATCACTTCCCAGCGTATTGGCGGAACAATGAAGCACCTTACTGGCCAGCCTGCACAGTATGCAGCCATGCTTAAATCAGGCAAGGTTGATATCGCTGTCGCACCAGAGCCATGGGCAGCTGTAATTGAAAAAGAAACAGGAGCAGAGGTTGTCATCGGGTGGGATGAGGTATCATTCGGCGAAACACTCCCTGCTTCTGTAATGGTCACTTCAGGCAAAATGATCAAAGAAAAGCCTGAGACAGTCCAGAAAATCATTAATGCTCACAAAGACGCTGTGAAATTCATCAACGAAAATCCAGCAGAAGCACAAGAAATTACGATTAAAGACATCAAGGAAACAACTGGACAGGAATTAGAGAAAGATGTAGTAGAACTAGCCTGGGAACGTATCGGTTTTACCCATGAAGTCGATGCGCAGGCAATCCAGGACTTCTCGGATTCATCGTACGCTCTTAAATTCCTTAAAGACAAACCAGATTTCAAAACATTGATTGACGACAGCTTCCTTAAGAATTAAAAACTAAGGGTACCCGGAGATTTTCGGGTACTTTTTTTTTGTTAAAATCAATTTGCTGAATGAACGAAGAAATATGGAATCGTGGATTTTAAGAAATACGATAGCTAAATCGCAGATAACGGAGATTTCCGTTTATAAACGAAGGACTTGTGCCCGAAAAGCGGAGAAGCTGGAGAGTTCGGTAACATGTTGGAGGAACATGTGCCTGAAAAGCGGAGGAGCTAGAGAGTTCGGTAACATGTTGGAGGAACATGTGCCCGAAAAGCGGAGGAGCTAGAGAGTTCGGTAACATGTTGGAGGAACATATGCCCGAACAGCGGAGGAGCTAGAGAGTTCGGTAACATGTTGGAGGAACATGTGCCCGAAAAGCGGAGGAGCTAGAGAGTTCGGTAACATGTTGGAGGAACATATGCCCGAAAAGCGGAGGAGCTGGAGAGTTCGGTAACATGTTGGAAGAACATGTGCCCGAACAGGAGAAAAGCTGGAGAGTTCGGTAACATGTTGGAGGAACATATGCCCGAAAAGCGGAGGAGCTAGAGAGTTCGGTAACATGTTGGAGGAACATGTGCCCGAACAGGAGAAAAGCTGGAGAGTTCGGTAAGATGTTGGAAGAACATATGCCCGAAAAGGAAAGAAGCCATAGAGTTCGGTAACATGTTGGAAGAACATGTGCCCGAACAGGAGAGAAGCCGTAGAGTTCGGTAACATATTGGAGGAACATGTGCCCGAAAAGCGGAGGAGCTAGAGAGTTCGGTAACAAGTTAGAGGAACATGTGCCCGAACAGGAGAGAAGCCGTAGAGTTCGGTAACATGTTGGAGGAACATGTGCCCGAAAAGCGGAGGAGCTAGAGAGTTCGGTAACATGTTGGAGGAACATGTGCCCGAACAGGAGAAAAGCTGGAGAGTTCGGTAAGATGTTGGAAGAACATGTGCCCGAAAAGGAAAGAAGCCGGAGAGTTCGGTAACATGTTGGAGGAACATATGCCCGAAAAGCGGAGGAGCTGGGGATTTTGGTAACATGCAGTAGGAGCATTTTCTCCTGCCATGAATAACTTGTTCTATTTTTAGGACAAAGGATTAAAATAGTTATAGACATGGTTGTACGTAAAGGGGGAGAAGCTATGGCGAGAAAGATGGGCTTTTATGGTGTGATCGCCTATGTGCTCTATGGTTTTGCAGTGTACTGGTATTTATTTTACTTTGCAGATACGAATCTTCCATTTGAGTTTGAGGGGTCGAAAGCTGACCCGGCAACATTCTTGAACGGAAGAGAACTAATGCTAAGCGAGGAATATTCAAAAATCAGGAATTTATTGTTTTTCTTATCTACACCCTTTGAGTGGCTGTTTTATTTTTTAATTTTGCTGCTGGGCCTTTCAAAGGCTTTTAAGAAATGGGGAGAAGAGACGTCGAAGAATAAGTATGGGCAGACAGCGATTTATGTAATCTGGCTTTCATTCTTTGCTTATATCTCGACTTTTCCTTTAAGTTACATTAGTTACACACTTTCGAAGACCTATAATATATCGACACAGTCCTTTGCTTCGTGGATGAAGGATGAGTTGATCGATTTCTGGGTCAATTATGCCTTTATGTTTGTGATTGTCATTGTCCTTTACTGGCTGATGAACAAGTTCAAGAGGTTCTGGTGGCTGTTGGCGTGGATGCTTTCTGTACCGTTCACATTGTTTATTATGTTCCTTCAGCCTGTTGTCATTGATCCCCTGTATAATGATTTCTCGCCGCTGAAAAATAAGGAGCTGGAGGCCAAGATCCTCGACCTGGCTGGACAGGCGAAAATCCCTGCTGAGCATGTATTCGAAGTCGATATGGCAGAAAAGACGAATGCACTTAATGCCTATGTGACAGGAATCGGATCCAACTCAAGGATTGTCCTTTGGGATACGACCTTGAACAGATTGAATGATGACCAAATTTTATTCATAATGGCCCATGAAATGGCCCATTATGTTGAAAAACATTTATATATCGGCATTGCTGGCTATCTGGTGCTATCCCTGTTTGGCTTATACTTTGTATCACGATTGATGAACTGGGCAATCAAGCGATGGGGCAAGGAATTTAAACTGGAACATCCTGGGGATTTAAGATCATTTCCGCTATTCCTTATGTTCCTCTCGATGATCATGTTTGCTGCGAGTCCAGTATCCAACCTAGTATCGCGTTACCAAGAAACAAGGGCTGACCGTTATGCGATCGAAATGACGGACAACACCGATGCGGCGATTTCTGCCTTTCAGGAGTTGACGAAGGCGGGGCTGAGCCAGGTCAATCCGCCATGGCTGGTAAAAATCTTCCGCTACGGACATCCAACAATGCTGGAGAGAATTTCGAGACTTGAGGATTATGAAGTCAAGAAGAGGAATGAATTAGAAGATGAATATTGAATTCAGCGAACCCTCAATTTGAGGGTTTTTTTTCTGTTTATATAACTTTTTCTAAATAAAGGAGGCCTTATTTCAACATAATAAAAAATCCCCGTTATAGGGGATTTCACTTATCTAGGTACCAAATTGTTTATTGAGATCCTTCAATTCTTCAGTCAGTGTTAAAAACAAAATTTTGTCACGTTCATCTATAGCTTTGTCAATTCTTGTCATCAATTTTTCTTTTCTAGTGTTAAGCTGAATTTCGGATATTAGCATGTCAACATACAGGTCCAGAACAAACGATTCTTTGGCTTTAATGCGTTTCATCACACTGGCCTTCATGGTTTCAGAATACGATTTTTCTTTCATTGACCTCACCTCTTAGACCTTTTTTATATTATATGGAGGTTTGAAAAGATAATCAACTAAATTTTTATAATTTTTAGAAAATTTTTTTCAGGATACTAATTGTGGCTAAATATGGAACTTTTTCAGTTATTAAAGAATATTTTAGCAATTATGTTAAAATAGGGTGTAAGGTATTTTTAGGAGGTGAAGGAATGACAGGGAACTCAAAGAATTTAGTAGAAGAATATGAAATAAATCCTTTTACGATGATCATTCTTCCTGAAGAATACGGCAGCAGGATATACTCCAGGGTGGTCGAGCTGGAAGAGGATTTTGTATCCCCTTTCAGGCCAATAGATATTATCAAAAAAAGCTGCAGATATTTTGGCAGCAGTTATGAAGGCAGGAAAGAGGGAACAAAACAACTTACCGGGATTACCCATAAAACCCCAATCATTGTCGACCCTATAAGCTCCATCTATTTCATGCCGACGAGCTCACCTACAAAGCCGGACTGCATTTGGGTTTCACATGAGCATGTGTTATTCCATAAGAAAGTAGATTCCCAAAGTACACAGGTTACCTTCAGGAACAAGAAGACCATGATTCTGCCGGTATCCCATCATTCATTCGAAAATCAGCTGCTTAGGACTTCTCTGCTTCGTACGAAATTTATGCAGAGAATGAAAGAAACCGAACGAAAAGCATTATACCTTCTGCATGGACCAAGGTTCAATGAAGCGCAAGGCTACCCTCACGTCCATCTGGTCAGTGAGGTATATAAAGACTAACAAGCTAGGAATCCGGGTTTTCAGCCGGATTCCTTTTTTATCGTTTCTAAAGCCGGTTTGAATCGTTTGAAAAGGTAATAGATCATCAATTCCTGGACTTTGTTTCGGATGCGGGGATTGAAGTAATTGTGGTGTTCTTCGTATCCTTTGTAAATGAAGAGAAACATGGTGAAGGCTTCGTCCCGTTTTACTTCCTCGACCTTTAGTTGATGCTTTTTAAGATAGCTTTTCACTTGTGCGAGCTCTTTCTGTACTGCTTTCATTGTTTCTTCGATTAGCTCCAAATATGGCTTTTTTAATTTGAATGGACTATTTTCAACGACAGAAAGATCCCGGTTAAGCACGACCAATACCATCGGCAAATAGATGGCCTGTTCCATCATATCGCGGTCTTTTTCAGGAATCCTTGTCATTTTGTTCTGCCCCTTTTCTTTAATTAGAACATTTGTTCGTAATTATCGTACTGGATTTTGAATATGATTTCAAGAGGATATAAATTTTTTTCCTTATTAACATCTTTTCCTAAATGACAATAAACTTGCAGGAATGCTGGAAGGGGGAAGGAATTAAAAAATTAAAGCTCAAAGCAGGAAACTTATTTCTGTTATCGAAATAATAAAGAGGGCAACAATTTTACAGTGGAAGGATGACTTGCGAGATGGAAAAGAGATCGATCAGAGCAGAAGATTTATTTAATTTGAAATCCGTTACTGACCCACAGTATTCACCTGATGGTAAAAAATGTGTGTTCGTTCAGACTGAGATGCTGGAGAAGAACAATGATTATGCATCCAATATATACATAATTGATATGGAAAAAGGCGGGCAGCCGAGCCAATGGACATTTGGTGAAAACCGCAACCAGTCACCTAGATGGTCACCCGACGGCACGAAGCTGGCATTCGTTTCAAATCGCAGCGGCAAAAATCAGGTCTTTGTTCTTGATGCAGCCGGGGGTGAGTCGAAGCAGGTCACTGACTTCAAGAATGGAGCGAGTGGTCCACTATGGTCTCCAGATGGAAAAAGAATAGCTTGTTCCGTTTCGTTAAAACCGGATGAAGATTTATTTGATAAAACAGAAGAAAAGAAGGAAGACAAGAAGCTAGAACCGTTCGTAGCTGAGGAAATGAAATATAAATCAGATGCCGCTGGCTTCTGGGATGGGAAGTACAGACAGATTGTCATCGTAAATGTTGAAGATGGCGAGGCGGAACTGGTTGCAAAAGGAGAGGCAGACTACCATTTGCAGGGCTGGTCTCCTGATGGGAAAAACCTTCTATTGTCGGCAGATGAGACGCCAGAGCGTGATTTTTCATTCAAAAGTGATCTATGGCTGATGGACATCAAGACAGGAGACAAAAATATAATCACCAATGGCAAAGGGTATTTTGGGAATGCGGTATTTTCGCCTGATGGAAAATACCTTGGCTATACGGGGCATGAGCGGGAGTTTGAAAATGCAACATTGAGCCAGATATATATTCGTGACATGGAGACTGGCAATGTACAATGCATCACGGAAAACATGGACATCCTCGTTGGCGACGCTGTTGCAGCAGACTTCCAGCAGGGAGCGTACAGCCCCTCCTTGATTTGGGGTGAAGACAGTGTAAGCTTCTATTTCCTCGCAAGCGACCAGGGCAACACTGTCTTATATTTCGCTAATCTTAATGGAGAAGTTTACCCGGCGCTGCTGGACCAGCAGTATGTCTATGGTTATACATTGGATCGCAAAAACCAGAGAATTGTTGCGGCAATCAGCAACCCGGTGCTTCCAGGGGAACTGTTCCAATTAGAAGTAACCACTGGTGAAATGAAGCAGCTGACCTCAGTGAACGAAAAGTTCCTGGAGTCCATTACTTTATCTCAGCCAGAACAGATATCATTCCAGGCCAGTGACGGCACACCGCTCCATGGATGGATCATGAAGCCGTCAGGTTATGAAGATGGCAAGAAATATCCGCTGATCCTTGAAGTCCATGGTGGACCTCACGCGATGTATGCAAACTCCTATTTTAACGAGTTCCAGGTTCTTGCTGCTGAAGGGTACGGAGTCCTTTATATCAATCCGCGAGGCAGCCACGGTTATGGCCAGCAGTTCGTCAATGCCGTACGCGGAGACTATGGAGGAGGCGACTATCAGGATGTCATGGATGCAGTCGATTACGTGCTTGAAACCTACGACTTCATTGACAAAGAGCGTCTGGGAGTGACCGGAGGCAGTTATGGAGGGTTCATGACCAACTGGATCGTCGGACATACAGACAGGTTTAAGGCAGCCGTTACCCAGCGTTCAATTTCGAACTGGATCAGCTTCTATGGTGTCAGTGACATCGGCTACTATTTTACCGAGTGGCAAATCAAGGCTGATCTTAGTGATTTGGAAACATTATGGAAGCACTCACCGCTAGCCTATGTGGACAAAATCAATACACCACTATTGATTCTTCACAGTGAAAAAGACTATCGCTGTCCGATTGAGCAGGCTGAGCAGCTATTCATCGCTTTGAAGAGACAGGGAAAGGAAACGAAGTTCATCCGATTCCCCGAATCGAACCATGAATTATCAAGAAGCGGAAAGCCGAATCTGCGCTTGAGCAGGCTGCAGTCCATCGTTGACTGGTTTAATGAATATCTTTAAATAGTACGAAAGTTATATTTTTATTATAAATACAGAAAAGAATAAGGCTTTGTTCCCGGGTGATTTAACAGGGTGGTTCGAAGAATTGTTTTGGCAGAAACTTACTTATGGTGTTGTGTTCGGAAGCTTACCATGTAATCGTTAAAAGTATTTCCATGATTTCAAAACGAATAGTGGAATTGATAAGCTAGTCTTCCTGACAAAGGGGATTAATGACTGGGAAAGTGAAAGTTTAAGATTTATCCTAACCAATGAACACAATCTTGTTTTTATGGAATCAGAGGATTCATTAAAAATCAAAAAGGTTAATGCCGATACCTTTTATGTTATGTTACTTGAATTTGAAAAATCATTATTAGCCAGACCGAAGGGCATCCTGATGGAAAATTCACATGAAGATCTTCTGCCAATTGGGACAGTTGTCATCCTTAAAGAGGGTGTTAAAAAGCTTATGATATATGGAAGGAACAACTATTGCTTCATGATGAAAATCCAGCTATGTATGATTATGTTGCTTGTTATTATCCTGAGGGACATATAAATCAAGATTACACATTTGTTTTTAATCATGAGGATATCAAAGAAGTTATTTTCAAAGGCTGCAAAAATGAAGAAGAAGATAGATTTTCACAACTATTAAATTCAAATTAAAGGAAAAGGGCTGTGCACAAATACATAATAAGAAATTTTTTTAAAACCGCGGCATACCCCATGCCGCGGTTTATTTTTGAAAATTCCTAAAGAAAAGTTTAAGGTTATAGTAAAAGAAGGAAAATACTATAAAAGACGTTTTAAAATAACTATAATCGGAAGGAATTTTCCTATGAGATCTGAAAGGCATGAGCATAAGAAAAAAAGAAAAAGAATCAGGTGGTCCAGCATTTTTCTGCTATTGTTTCTGCTGGTCGGGGCGGTGGCGCTGTATTCCTATATGCAGTATCGCTCTGGTGTGAAGGGTTCGGAAGAGGCAGCGAATCGAAATAAGCAGGAATATCATTTCAATGGCGAGCGGGACGAGAACGGACTGACAAATATTCTGTTGATTGGCAGTGATGCGAGAGGAAAAGAAGCTTCACGTTCAGATACAATCATGATTGCCAGTTACAACCCGGATACGGATTCTTATAAAATGACCTCGATCATGAGGGACACATATGTGGATATACCCGGGCACGGAAAGAATAAAATCAACTCTGCATTTGCGCTTGGCGGGCCGGAATTATTAAGGCAGACTATTAAAGATAACTTTGGTGTCAGCATTCAATATTATTCGATCGTTGACTTTGAAGGGTTTGTCCGCCTGATCGATGAGGCTTTTCCTGAAGGAGTGGAAGTCAACGTTGAGAAGAAAATGTCCAAGGGAATTGGTGTCACGCTGGAACCTGGTGTGCAGCGGCTTGATGGAAAGCACTTGCTTGGATATGTAAGATTCCGCCAGGATGCAGTCGGGGATTTTGGCCGTGTCGAGCGCCAGCAAAGTGTCATAAAGGAAGTTGGAAAGGAATTTGCCAGCATCCAGACGCTCCCGAAGCTTCCTAAACTGGTAGGGGTTGTGACTCCATTCATCAATACCAATATGGATACGGGTGATATTTTATCGATGGGAAAAGGCTTGATTTCAAAGGATAATCGGGATATCGAGACAATGAGGATTCCGGTTGAGGGAACATACGAGGATCAAAGGGTGAGCGGTGCCGGAGCAGTCTTGGCGATAGATTTAGAAGAAAACAGACGTGCTCTGGAGGAATTTCTAACTAAATAGCCTGCTGGCAGAAATTTAAAGGTGTACAATCCAATTTAAGAGGTAAATAGGAAATGGGCACCAGGAATCTGTGGCACTCACGGAAACCTGAAAAGCCCTTAGTTGCTTGGACAAGGAGATTTCAATGGATCTTGAATTGATGAAAGAATGGTTTACAATTGAAAACCTTATGGAGCTGCTCCGCGAGTACCGTTCCTTTGGTCCGATTCCCGGGATATTGCTGCCAATGCTCGAAGCATTTTTGCCGTTCCTGCCATTATTTTTATTTGTCATGGCAAATGCGAATGCATTTGGGCTTTGGATGGGCTTTCTATTTTCCTGGACTGGAGCGGTTCTGGGAGCATTGCTCGTTTTTTTGATTTTCCGCAGGTATGGCCAGGGACGAATCCTGAGGTTCTTGCAGCGCCACCCAAAAGTCCAGAAAGGAATGAATTGGATTGAACGCCATGGTTTCGGACCGATATTCCTTATGCTGTGCTTCCCGTTTACTCCCTCGGCCCTTGTCAATATTGTCGCTGGGCTTTCAAAAATCAGCATGGCTCAGTATATGCTTGCTGTCATCGCGGGAAAAATGGTGATGGTTTTTACCATCAGCTTCGTTGGTTATGATATTCGCTCTTTGATCACCAATCCGGCCCGGACTGGCATCGTTCTGGCAGTGATTGCGATCCTGTGGTATATCGGCAAAAGAATAGAAGTAAAAATGAATATGAGTGTAAAAAAAAATGATGACTGAAACCAGGAACAGGTTAACAGGTGGTGATTGGAGCGGATGAGGGAAGCAATGAAAAGAGAAGGTGCCGAGTGGATCAAAGCTTTTTCGCTTGGAATGATCATATTCATTTTCATAAGAATCTTCTTTTTTTCCAATTATGTCGTTGATGGGGAATCCATGCTTCCGACATTGGAGGACGGGAACAAAGTGGTTGTCAACAAGTTCGGATATGAGTCAGAGGATCTTGAGAGGTTTGACGTGATTGTATTCCATGCAAATGAAGAAGAAGACTATGTGAAACGAGTGATTGGCCTTCCGGGAGATCGGATTGAGTATCGTAAAGATAGGTTATTTATTAATGGTGAGGAAGTAAAAGAGCCTTTTTTGAAAATGTATCGTGACCAATCGCCAGGGGGTTATTTGACGGGTGATTTTACCCTCGAGGATTTAACCGGTGTTGAAAAGGTGCCGGAAGGAAAATTATTTGTGCTTGGTGATAATCGCCTTGGCAGCTGGGACAGCAGGCAGTTTGGGTTCATTTCGGAAAAGCAGGTGGTTGGAAAGGTGAATCTCCGCTACTGGCCCCTTGAAGAAATGGATGCAACGTTCTGACATTTGCTTTTATGTCAAAAGACTCGTCAAATTTCGAGTCTTTTTTTATTTTCCATATGCTAGACTAACATCACAATTAAGAAAACAGGGCGGAGATTTTATGCAGGGAACATTGCCATTAATTAAAACAAAATTGATTGTACCAAGTTTGCAGGAACAATGGGTCAGGCGGGCAGATTTTTCGAAAAAAATGAAAGCGATTGCAGAAAAGCGTCTTACTATCGTCCAGGCAGGGGCGGGGTATGGGAAAAGCACGGCACTCGCGATGCATGTCAGGGATCAGAACAAGCGATGCTGCTGGTATACAATCACTTCCTCAGATGATGACATACTCCCGTTTCTATCCTATTTGACAGCCTCGATTCAAACCTTGTTCCCGGACTTCGGCCATGAATTAACAGCCTATATGAAAAGGATGGACCGTTATATTAGGGAAGAGGAATTAAGCATGCTCTCTTCGCTTTTTATCAACGAAATCTTGCAAATAACTGCACCAATCACCGTCATCCTGGATGACTTCCATGCAATAGAGCATTCCTATCACATCAATGTCTGGATGGAAAAGCTGCTTGAACATATGCCAGACCACCTCCATCTCGTTATTTCGACTAGAACGAAGCCCGGTTGGAAGGTTCTTGCCAAAATGAAGATGAAGAATCAGTTGAATGAGATTTCAAAAACAGACTTGATTTTTGGCAAGGAAGAGATCGAATTACTTATCACGGATTATTATGAAATGACAATCAGTGATGAACAAATCGACCAATTGTACACCATCACGGAAGGATGGGTCATTGCGGTCGGGATGATTGCCCAGCAGCTTCCCCACATTCAGAAACTTGAGGATCTGTTTGCAGAGCCTGCCAAGTCGCTCGAGGATTTGTTTCAATATCTGGTGCATGAAGTATTTGCAAAACAGCCCCCAATGATCCAGAAGTTTCTTGAGCAGACGTGCATTTTTGAAGAAATTAGCTCGGACGTTTGCGATCATCTTCTTGGTATGAACGGTTCTTTGCAAATGCTTCAGCAGCTCACTGCTAAAAACCTGTTCATTCATCAGGTTGGCGAGAACCAGTTCAGGTACCATGCCCTTTTCCGCGAATTCCTCGAGAACAGGCTGTTAACAAGCCAGCCGGAACAATACCATTATTTAATCTTAAGCAGCGGGCGATATTTTGAAAAGAACGGGCAGTGGGAAGAAGCCCTGTACTGCTATGAAAAGGCTGGCCATCATGATGCTGCAGCTTCCATTATGGATGAACAGGGATTGGAATTGCTTGAGATGGGAAAGCTCGAGAATCTGCAGGAACGGCTTGCTAAAATTCCAATGGGAAACAAAACTCGCTATTGTTCCTTATTATTTCTTGAAGGTGAGGTGTATCGATATCGCTCTTTGTATCAGCAGGCCGAAGCTTTCTATGAAGAGGCAATCCAAACTGCTGAGAAGACAGGCGATATTGAGTGGAAGAGCAAGGCGCTTGAAGGAAAAGCAAAAATATATCTGGATACGATCCAACCGCTGAAAGCAGAGCGTATTCTGGCTCAGGCCATAGAACTTAGAGAAGCAGCAATGCTTAATGACACTGAGGAAGAAACGGGACGGCTGTACCGTCTTCTTGCTGAAAACCTGATCAATTCCGGACAGGCTTTGAAGGCTGAAAAATGGATTGAAAGGGCCAGGTCTATGGGTGTTCAAATTGAAGATGGACACCTCGAAGCCCGTTTGTACTTGAGGACCGGAAGACTTGGCGAGGCACAAAGGATTTTAACCGAGGCAAAAGGCGCAGATAAGCTTCAGCTGCCTCAATCCCACCGGGAAACAGACCTGCTGCTGGCGTTAATCGAAGCATTTACAGGCAATGGAACACAAGCAAAAATCCTGTCCCAGTCAGGCATTCAGCATGGAATCAATAGCAAGGCACCATTCGTGGAGGCCTGCGGGTGGATCAGGATGGGGCATGCAGTTCAGTTGATTGAACAATATGACCTGGACCTGGCAGAAAAGTGCTATGAAACAGCGCTGGATATTATGGGGCGGTTGAGCATCGAGAGGGGAAAGGCCGAACCGCTGATGGGCCTTTGTATCCTCTACGGATCAAGGAGGGAATATGAGAGGGCAGCCGAAGCGGGAAGAAAAGCATTGCTTGAAACCGAACAGGTGAAGGATGTATGGCTCTCTGCCCTTATCACGCTTTGCATGGCGATCACGGCAATTTACAATGACAAGTCTGAGGAGGCAGCTGAGTTTCTGAGAAAAGCTGAGGATATGTTCAATCAGTGCGGTGACGAGTACGGCAAAATGCTGCTGGCATTTTGGGATGCACTTCACTCCTTCTCGTTAAGCAATGAAGAAGGTTTTACAACGGCATTTACTAGCTTTTTGAAACGGATGAAGAGTGGGGGCTATGAATTCTTTCTAAAAAAGAGGACAACATTTGGTCCCAGGGATTTGCAAATTTTATCCGCTATGCTGATTCAGGCAATGAAGCAATCCATTGTACCAGCATATACGGAGAAGCTGATGGAGGATTTGAAAATCCCCCGCCTGACTGCACATCCAGGCTATACCTTAAGGATCCAGACTCTGGGCCAATTCCGCCTTTGGCTTGGTGACAGGGAAGTGGAAGAAAGAGACTGGCAAAGGGGCAAGGCCAAAGAGCTTCTCCAGCTTTTTCTGACAAAGAGGAACCAGTTCCTGATGAAAGAGGATATTTTCCAGTTCCTTTGGCCAGCACATGAGGATAAGAATGCAGACAGGGATTTCAAAGTCGCCTTGAATGCCTTGAACAATGTACTGGAACCTTCACGTAAAGCAAGGGCAGCCCCTTTTTTCATCATCAGGGATGGAACAGGCTATGGAATCAACCCCCACGCCGCGATTGAGCTGGATGCGCATCTTTTTGAGGAATGGGCAGAAACCGGTCTGGAAGAAAGGAACACGGAAAAGTCAATTGAAGAACTGGAACGGGCCTTGCATTTATATAATGGTGATTATCTTCCCGAAAGGAGATATGAGGACTGGTGCATAAATGAGCGGGAAAGGCTGCTTGTTTATTTTTTGCGCGGTGCGGAGAGGCTGGCACAGCTGAATGTAAGGCGGGAAAACTATGATTCTGCTATTCACTGGTGCCAAAAAATCCTTCATAAGGATCGAACCTGGGAGGAAGCATACAGACTATTAATGTTTTGCTATTACCGAAAAAATAATCGTCCCCAGGCAATCAGATGGTACAAAAAGTGCTGTGCTGTCCTTGAGGAGGAACTGGGGGTAATCCCGCTAGAGCCAACCAGGCATATGTATGAAATGATCATCAAAGGAACCGATGTTTAAGTCAAAATAGGCTGAAACATCACCCTTTTGCGGGAGAGATGGTTCACGCGGGTTGTTCAGTCAAATTAAATGACCGTCATGACCCTGTCAAAATAACTTTTCAGGATCAGCCATCTGGCCGGATATGTTGTGGCAAAGTCCTCAATCGATTGATCTGAATACATCAGCAAGCAGTCAATCTGCCTTTTATGGAGCTTTAAATCATAGAGCAGAGCATGCGGGAGTGTATAATGCTCGTACAATTGATATGGATTCAGCCTAACTGGCTCCAGCCCTTCTTTTTGAATGAAATCAGCCATGGCATTTTGCTGTATTTCAAAACTTTCATCCCGGGAACATCCGTTTATATGTATTTGTTCATTAATTAGATAGATACCTTTCATAAAAAATCCCCTCCGCATTTTTAGGCATTTAGTCCAATTATCGCCATAAAAATAGGAGGGGATACTTTTTTATAAAAACAACCACTGTTTCAACGATGCCGGAATTTATAGATCATCCCCGCAATCATGTTCGCCGGTAGGAACAAGGGGTTCGACTGCAGGTTCGCATGCAGGACTTCTTCATGGACAGGCATTTCCTCATACATTTCTCCCTGTGTTTGCTTTCGGTATTTCTTTGATTCTTCCATTTTTGTAATATATCTGTACTGAATCGGTGCCATGATGATAGTTGTAATGAGAAATGGCAGAGTGAAAAGGATGATAAGGAACCAGATAACTGAATCCATTGGAGTTGTCCCCCTTTAAGTTTTGATATATCTATACGGAGAAAACTTCCGAAAGTTTCAAAATTTTGAATTCTCCTGTAACTCATTTGTAACTGCTGTTTTTTAAGATGGTGTCAAAGCTTGTGGCTTTGGATGCATCACTTTTAGAGGGGGAAAGGAAATGAAAGCTGGTAAACGGAATTTTGCTTTATCTTTTATGCTCATTTTGGTCCTGTTGTTTACAAGTGCCTGCAGTGGATCGGGAACAGAGAAATCTGGGGGAACAGAAGGAAAAGAAGGGAAAGGAGAACCGAAAAACACCGAACCTATCAAGATTGGGGTTCTGGCTTCGCAAACAGGCGGGCTCGAGGCTTATGGGAAACAGACACTTCGCGGGTTCGAGCTGGGACTTGAATATGCGACGGATGGAACAAATGAAGTAGCTGGACGCAAGATTGAATTCATTGTTGAGGATACGGAAACGAAACCGGAAGTAGCTGTCCAGAAAGCAACAAAGCTGCTGGAAGAGGATGAAGTGGACTTCCTTGTCGGTTCATCTAGCTCTGGAGACACACTAGCAGTACTTCCATTGGCTGAAGAATATGAAAAAATCATGATTGTTGAACCTGCTGTAGCAGACAGCATTACGGGTTCAGAATTCAATGAATATATTTTCCGAACAGCGCGAAATTCTTCACAGGACGCTGTTGCTGGAGCAGCTGCAATTGCGAAGAAAGGCGTGAAAATCGCCACGCTTGCACCTGATTATTCATTTGGCCGTGATGGTGTTTCTGCATTCAAAGAAGCAGCTGAAAAACTTGGCGCTGAAATCGTCCACGAAGAATATGCAGATCCGGCAGCGACCGACTTCACTTCCAACATCCAGAAAATCATCGACCAAAAGCCAGATTACTTATTTGTTGTCTGGGCAGGAGCCAACTCACCTTGGAACCAGATTGCTGACATGAAGGTCCAGGAAAAAGGGATAAAAATCTCTACCGGGGCACCTGACATTGCTGCCCTGGCAACGATGGAGCCACTAATTGGCATGGAAGGTTTCACCGTTTACTATCATGATCTTCCGCAAAATGACATCAATAAATGGCTTGTTGATGAACATAAAAAACGATTCAATGGAGAACTTCCTGATTTGTTCACGCCAGGAGGCATGACAGCTGCGATGGCAATTGTGGAGGCACTCAAGAAAACAGAAGGCGACACGGACTCCGAGAATTTAATTAAAACGATGGAAGGCATGAGCTTTGAAACGCCAAAAGGCAAGATGACCTTCCGTGAAGAGGATCACCAGGCACTCCAGGCACTATATGCGATCAAGCTGGAGAAAAAGGATGGCTTCAACTATCCAGTTCCGGTCCTGATTCGTGAACTGTCACCGGAAGAAACGGCTCCTCCGATCCGTAATTAACAAATGTCCGTAATGAACTTCGGTACACCAGCCGGAGTTCATTATTCTTTACTGCGATAGAGTTCTATTTTTAAAGGGTGGTGTAGAAAAGAATGACTTCTATCTTGGAAACGAAAAACCTCAGTATTGCTTTTGGGGGTCATACTGCGGTTGACTCTGTCAGCATCTCAGTTCCCCATAACCATTTTAAATCGATTATCGGGCCAAACGGTGCGGGCAAGACAACTTTCTTCAACTTGTTAAGTGGCCAGCTCACTCCGACCGGAGGACAGGTCTTCTTTAAAGGAAGCGAAATTACTAGAATGTCCCCGACAAAAAGGACAAGGGCGGGAATCGGACGCTCATTTCAAATTACTAATGTATTCCCGAACCTGACCGTGATGGAAAATGTCCGTCTCGCGGTGCAGTCACATGAAGGAGTTCGCTATCAAATGCTAAAACACTTCCGTTCTTATATTAAATTCGAGGAGCAGGCAGAGGAGTGGCTTAAGCTTGTGCTGCTTGATGACAAGAAGGATGCACTTGCGATGAACCTTGCTCATGGGGAGAAAAGGAAACTTGAAATTGCGATGCTTCTGGCCTTGAACACAGAGGTACTTCTGCTCGATGAACCAACAGCAGGAATGTCACTGGAGGAGGTACCGGCAATCCTCGAAGTGATCAGGAAGATTAAACAGCGAGGCGACAGGACGATTGTATTAATCGAGCACAAAATGGATATGATCATGGATCTTTCTGATACAATCATGGTTTTGTTCAACGGTGCGTTGCTAGCTGACGGCACTCCGGAAGAAATCATGAAAAACGAAACAGTTCAGTCTGCATATTTAGGAGGTTTGCACAGTGAACACGCTGCTAAAACTTGATGAAATTGAAACATTCATCGGCCAGTACCATATCCTTCAAGGAGTTTCTTTCGAGGTGCCGAAAGGTGAGGTAACGGTGCTTCTTGGCCGTAACGGCGCCGGAAAGACAACGACTTTGAGGACCATCATGGGATTGAATCCGGCTGCAAAAGGATCAGTTTTATTTAAAGGTGAAGAAATCAAAAGCCTCCCAACCTACACAATCGCTAATAAAGGGATTGGGTATGTGCCCGAAGACCAGGGGGTTTTTGCTGACCTGACCGTCGAAGAAAATATCAAGGTGGCAATCAAGAAAGAGAATGATGAAACGAACCAGCGGCTGGAATGGATATTGAATCTGTTCCCGGACTTGAAAAAGTTTTGGAAAAAACCTGGCGGATTGCTGAGCGGAGGCCAAAAGCAAATGCTGGCGATTGCCAGGGCCTATGTGAATGACAATGAATTGCTGCTGATTGACGAGCCTAGCAAGGGGCTCGCCCCGATTGTCGTCGAAAAAGTAATGGAGTCGATCCAGCAAATGAAAGATAAAACGACCATCATCCTTGTAGAGCAAAACTTCATGATGGCGAGTACGATTGGTGACAGATTCTACATTATCGATGATGGCAGAACGGTTTCCAACGGTTCAATGAATGTCCTGCGGGAGGATGAAGAAATGAGAAGGAAATATCTCGGAATAGCATAGGGAAGGGGGAGAAAAGTGTGGATGTTTTGATTAATCTGAGCCTTAACGGGTTAGCCACGGGGATGCTGATTTTCCTTCTGGCAGCGGGTCTGACGTTGATCTTTGGCTTAATGGATGTTCTGAATTTTGCCCATGGCGGCTTGTTTGCCTGGGGCGCTTACAGCGGCATTTGGATTTATGCATCGACAGGCAGCTTTTTTGCCGGGATTATCGGTGCCATCCTGACTGGAATGATCCTGGGTATTATAACAGAACGATGGATCATCAAGCCGGTTTACGGTAATCATGTACAGCAAATTTTGATCACTCTTGGTTTGATGCTTGTTTTATCCGAAATGTTAAAAGTAGTCTGGGGACCAAACCAGATTTCTGCCGCCACACCCGATTATCTGTCCGGCAGCTGGGAGCTCGGGGGGATCATTATTATTAAATACCGTGTCTTCATTATTGCCGTCGGTTTTGCAGTGTTCCTGGCAGTACAATACCTGTTAAAAAAGACAAAGATCGGCCTTGTGGTTCGTGCTGGTGTCATGAATAAGGAAATGGTCCAGTCACTGGGAATTAACATCCAGAAGGTATTCATGTTCGTGTTCATGATCGGATCAGGAATGGCCGCACTAGGAGGAATGCTGCTCGGGCCCTATTCAGGCGTGATTTATGCCGATATGGGAATGGAATTTGCGATCCTCGCATTCATCGTGGTGGTCATTGGCGGTATGGGCAGCTTTACTGGTTCGGTCATGGCCGCTGTTTTAGTTGGTTTGTCCGGTTCTTTCATGGCTTATTATGTACCCGATCTGGCCCTGGCAGCGAACATGCTGTTAATGGCCGTCGTGTTGATTTTCAAGCCTCAGGGCTTGTTCGGGGCAAAGGGGTGAAGCAGAAATGACAAGAATGTTTTCAAAGCGCATGAACATCATCTATTTAATTGTTGCGGCATTTTTGGCTGTACTCCCTTTTGTCTATGATTCAAGGAGTATGCTGATCCTGCTCTCCCAGGTTTTCATTTTCGCCGTGCTTGCAATGAGCTATGACATTCTGCTTGGATACACAGGCATCGTCTCATTCGGGCATGCAATGTTCTTCGGTATCGGCGCGTACACTGTTGGTGTATTTATGAAAAGATTCGAACCGGAAACAAGCTATTTTTTGATGGCGGTTCTGGTGACGATTTTACTGACTGCACTCATCAGTTATATAGTCGGCTTGCTGACGCTAAGGCTGAAAAGTCATTTCTACGCAATGCTGACGCTGGCATTTTCGGGACTGTTTCTGGTGCTAGCTGAAAAATGGCGTACCGTCACGTATGGCAATGACGGATTTACATTCCGAGTCCCCGACTTTTTAAAGGACCGTACGGATTTTTACTTAATATGCCTTGCTTCCATGGTGTTGGTATTCATTTTATTGACGAGGTTCACGAACTCGCCGCTCGGCAAAGTACTGCAGGCAATCCGGGAAAATGAACAAAGGACAGAGTCACTAGGTTACAGTGTGCTTCAGTATAAAGTTATTGCAAGTGTTGTGTCTGGAGTGATTGCCGGAATTGCCGGGATTTTATATGCTGTTTCCCTCAGGTTCGTCAACACGAGTGTATTCACGATGGATATTACTCTCGATGCTTTATTGATGACGATTATAGGCGGTGTAGGAACGCTGGTAGGGGCGATCATCGGAGCAGGGATCATTGAGTTTTCCCATCACTGGCTGACAGAGCTGGCAAAGGTACACTGGATTTTTGAAAGGTGGATCATCTTCTTTGGAATTATTTATATCCTTGCTGTGATGTTCTTCCCAATGGGGATAGTCGGATCCTTGAAGAAACTGAAATTCAGCAGGAAAAAGAAAGAACCAGTTTCTGTTAATTCGGATGCCATCAGTCAGGGCGAGTCGTGATGGAGATCCAGCAAGTTACCTCATTCGTACTCCGCTTTCAACTTGCGGACATTGAAAACGAGACTGGCAAAAAATATTGGCGGGTCAAGGTTACCCATGTGCAGGAAGAAAAAGAAGCTTTATTTGAATCCATCGATGAGGCAATGTCATTTATCAAAGAGGTTGTAGGAGAAGGCTAGGTTTGCGGGCGAAAAAAGCCATGTGCAAGGAGGACTGAACAAGTGCAAATCGGGATTGTCAGTACGGGAATCTATATTCCCGAGACATATATAACTGGGGCGGAAATTGCTAAGGCAGCAGGAATTCCCGAAATGGTTGTGGAAGAAAAGATGGGAATCAAGAAAAAGCCTGTTCCCGGTCCTGAAGACCATACATGTGAGATGGGAATCAAGGCTGCGAGAGAAGCAATCAGAAAAGCATGCATCGATCCGCTGGAAATCGATCTTGTGATCTATATCGGGGAGGAATACAAGGAGTACCCATTATGGACTGCTGGAATCAAACTGCAGGAGGAAATCGGCGCATTTAATGCCTGGGCCTTCGATACCGCATTGCGTTGCGGTACGACAGTCATGGCTTTGAAACTCGCCAGGGGAATGATGCTATCAGATCCTGATATCAAAACAGTATTATTGGCTGGCGGCTATCGGAACGGAGATTTTATAGATTACCAGAATCCGAGAACTCGGTTCATGTACAATCTCGGTGCCGGAGGCGGGGCGATTTTACTGAAAAGGGACCATCAGGAAAACCTTCTGCTCCAAACCGAAATCATCACTGATGGGTCTTTTTCCGAGGATGTTGTGGTTGTTGCCGGGGGGACAAAGAATCCAATCTCAGCAGAAAACCTGGAGCGGGGACTGAATCAGCTTGATGTCCTGGATCCTCAGGGGATGAAAGACAGGTTGGAGAATAAGTCGATGGCCAACTTCCTGAAAGTCATCCGCCAGTCTGTGGAAAAAAGCGGCTTTTCTGAAAAAGACATTTCTTATGTTGGGATGCTTCATATGAAGCGGTCTGCGCATGATTATGTTTTAAAGCAATTAGGGCTCGAGGAATCTAAATCAATCTATCTCGAAGACTATGGACACATCGGCCAGATTGACCAGATCCTGTCACTTGAATTGGCGGAAAAGGCAGGGAAGCTGAGGGACGGGAGTATTGTCGTCCTTGTCAGTGCCGGGATTGGCTATGCCTGGGGAGCAACAACAATACGCTGGGGGAAAGGGTGAAGCTGATATGGAAAGGACAGCTGTTGAATTGAAAAAGGTTGAATTGCCAAACGGTGAAAGTATTGCTTATCGGGAACGGGACGGCGGCGTGAAAAATGTACTGCTGATCCATGGAAACATGACATCGTCCAAGCATTGGGATGTGCTGATCGAGCAGATGAATCCTGATTATAAGGTTTATGCACTGGATTTACGAGGATTTGGGGGCTCCAGTTACCATAAGCCAATCATGTCCATCAAGGATTTTTCCGATGATGTAAAACTGTTTGTCGACGAAATTGGATTAAGGGATTTCGCCCTCGTTGGCTGGTCGACGGGTGGTGCCGTAGGAATGCAGTTTGCTGCCGATTACCCGGGCTATTGTGAAAAACTGGTGCTGCTTGCGTCCGCTTCAACAAGAGGATATCCATTCTTCGGTACAAGTGAGGAAGGCTTGCCTGATCTGAATAATCGCCTTACAACTTATGAAGATGTAAAGGCAGATACCGGAAAGACGATTGCTGTCCAGACCGCCTATGACGAGCAGAATAGAGGATTTTTAAAGGCGATGTGGAATATGTTGATTTATACTGAACGTCAGCCGGAAGCGGCGCATTACGATGAGTATGTCGAGGATATGCTGACCCAGCGCAACCTGGGAGAGGTCTATCATTCCCTTAATACATTTAACATCAGTGGTGTTGATAATGGTTTAGGGGTTGGAACAAACCAGGTGAAGGATCTCCGGATTCCTGTCCTTGTCCTCCGCGGTGACCGTGATCTTGTTGTCACAAGTAAGATGACAGAAGAGATAGTTGAGGATTTTGAAGGGCGTGCAAGATTTGTAGAGCTTAAGAATTGCGGCCATTCCCCGCTTGTGGATGATTTGGGCCAGCTAATAAGGCATATTGACGGATTTTTAGCAGAATAGGAAGGTGTTTTTATGAGATTGCAAGACAAAGTCGCGATCATTACAGGAGCCGCGAATGGAATAGGCCTTGCTGCAGCGAAAACCTTTGCCCGAGAAGGTGCACGGGTGGCAATGGCAGACTTTGATCAGGAGACAGGATCACAGCGTGCAGCCGAGCTCGCGGGAGAAGGCTATGAAGCAGCCTTTTTCCAGGTGAACGTAGCAGATAAGGATAGCGTTGATTCTATGGTTAAAGGCGTACTGAACCATTTCGGCAAGATCGATATATTGGTAAACAATGCAGGCATTACAAGGGACGGAATGCTGCACAAGCTCGCAGTTGAGGATTTTCAAAAAGTTGTTGATGTCAACCTTACAGGAGTGTTCAATTGTGCCCAGGCCGTTGTCCCCGCAATGGTCCAGCAAGGGTCAGGGAGAATTATCAACACTTCTTCAGTTTCCGGCATATACGGCAATGTAGGCCAGACAAACTACGCAGCAACTAAAGCAGGGGTCGTCGGGATGACGAAAACATGGGCCAAAGAGCTTGGGCGAAAAGGAATCAACGTGAATGCTGTCGCACCAGGGTTCATTGAGACAGGCATGACAGCGAAAGTACCCGATAAAGTGATTGAGCAAATGAAAATGCTCGTCCCGCTTGGCAGGTTGGGCTTGCCGGAGGATATCGCAGATGCCTATCTCTTCCTCGCCTCAGATGAATCAAAGTATGTAAATGGCACAACCCTCCATGTGGATGGCGGAATCATGATGTAATAATGAAAAAGCGCACCCGCTGCGCTTTTTTATATTGGGGTTAGAGACAACGGGAATTCCGCCAACCGTTGATAAAATCGAGCCAACCGTTAATAAATCTCTCTTAACCGTTGATAAAAAGTTTTAACCGTGGATAAAACTTCTCTAACCGGCAGAAAGTCACCCAACTGGCATTAAAGTCAATCCATCTGCTATGAAAACTTCTATATCCCTTTTAAATGAACCAAAAGTATCTTAGATATTTGTAATCATGGCTTTTAAATGCACCACACCGATATTTAATGGTTAACTTTTCGCCAAAAGTGGTAAATGGTATAAAAAAGATTGAGGTGCTGTACATGGAAGAGCAAAAGCAGAGGTATTATTTTAATATAGAGAGCGGCGAGGTGCTGGATACGCCAGCTGAGCAAGAGGGCCATTTATTTACCTTGTTTGCGACAGGAGAGGAAATCAAGGACCTTCGTGAATATCTGGAGTTGAACTATAAAGCGGACTGGGCGACCTACGGGAATTCCCATCTGCATCCTTTCAAGGATCCGGATCGGGAACATGCACAATATGATAATGCCTTGAAGGAAATTTACGCCATGGTTTACAGGCTGGGCGATGGCGAGGCGAGGGATCACGTAAGAGGAATGGGACTTTTAACAGAAGAAGAGCTGAATAGATAGTAAGGACAGAACACCACGGCCAAAGGCTGTGGTGTTTTTTTTTAGATGTAACTGCCCTGTAACTTCCATTATTTAAAATTAAACCCATCACGTCGAGAGGGAGAGATTACGGTGAGGTGGGAGCTCGATTGGCTAGAATCAAGGGCGAGTTTGACACCGGGGGCCGCAGCGATTGCTGACGCAGGTACGGATCAGGAATGGTCTTACAGTGAAGTCAATGCACGAGCTAAAGCAATTGCGGTATGGCTGCTGGGAAAGGGTGTCAATAAAGGTGACAGGGTTGCACTGCTCGCCCCGAACGGAATCAGTTATTTTGATTTATTGTTTGCATGCGGAAAGATTGGTGCTATTTTTGTGCCGCTGAACTGGAGGCTATCAGCAGATGAATTAGCCTTTATCATAAAAGATAGTGAACCAGCCCTGCTGGCGTTTCATTCAAAATTCACAAAAGAAGTAACGATGATCTGGAACGAAGCAGACCACTGCATCCAGATTGATGGCTCAGATTATCAGGCGCTTTTTTCAAGAAAACAGAGAATCCATCCTGTCTACCTGGACGAAGAAGACCCGCTGGCGATGATTTATACAGGCGGGACCACTGGAAAACCAAAAGGGGCAGTCCTGTCTCATCGTGCAATCATCTGGAACAGCATTTCCACTATCGCAAGCTGGAATCTGACAGAGGAAGACAGGACGATCACCTATTTGCCTTTATTCCATACGGGCGGCTTGAATGCCCTTTCGATCCCCATCCTGATGGCTGGCGGAACGGTGGTACTGGCAGACGAGTTTAACCCGGAAAAAGCCATTGAAAATTTAATCAAGCATAAGTGTACGATTGTCTTGTTTGTGCCGACAATGCATCACATGCTGGTAAAATCGGATGAGTTCCATGCAGCGGAATTCAACGATATGAAATTGTTTTTATCCGGTGGAGCTCCATGCCCGCTCGATATTTATGAAGCCTATAAGAAGAAGGGCATCGCTTTCAAAGAAGGTTATGGACTGACAGAGGCTGGACCGAATAATTTCTTCATTGATCCTTCTGAAGCCGATGTCAAAAGAGGCTCTGTCGGCAAACCAATGTTGTTCACATCAATCAAGGTCATAAAGGATGACGGAAGCGAAGCCCCCGCTGGAGAGGTTGGCGAGCTGGCAATACAGGGCAGGCATGCATTCTCCTATTATTGGAACAATGACAGCGCGACCGAAAATACCTTGAAAGACGGATGGCTTTATACCGGCGACCTTGCGAAGCAGGATGAAGAAGGTTATTTCTATATTGTCGGCAGGAAAAAGGAGATGATCATCACGGGCGGAGAGAATGTTTTTCCCCTTGAGATCGAGCACTGGCTTAGTTCACATCCTTGCATCCAGGAGGCCGCGGTAATAGGGATGCCAGATGAGAAGTGGGGTGAGGCCGTGACGGCATTCATTGTCCTTGAAAAAACGGCCATATTGTCCGAGGACGAGGTCAAAGAATATTGCCGGAAAAAGCTGGCTGGTTATAAAGTGCCGAAACAGGTTCTCCTCATCCGCCAGATGCCGAAGACACATGTCGGGAAGATTGATAAGAAGTATTTAAAGGAAATAGCAAATAAAGATCAGAATCCAGTCAGCTAAAAAAGGCATTAGGGAATATGTTCTGCTTTTAAGGAAAAAGTACCCGGGTTTGAGGAATGTATAGATTTTAAAGAGTATAGGAGAAGGAATCAGGAATATATGCCGGTATAAAACAACTCTGAACTAAGCATTTCAGCCAGCTTTCGCTGACTGGAATGCTTTTTCTTTTATGGAGATGCACAAAAAGATATTAAAGAAGAATAGAAGTGCCAATAGAAGCATGACTCCTTTAAACGGTAAAACAGCGGCAACAGGGGGAGCCAGGCTTGCGCCTGTCATAAGGACGAACGAATAAAGCGAAAGTGCTTTTGCCCGCTGGCTTCTGCCGTAAAACCCAATCATTGTGATGACGGTAGGGATGACCAGTGAGATAGACGAAACAAAAAAGATTGAAAGAATGACCAGGGCACCGGTTGTTTGAAGGAAAAGCAGGATGAATGCGCTCGAGGACCCAATGGCCAGCCCGAACATTAGTGTCCTTAGTTCTCCCCACCTGTCCATCAAAGTTCCCGTGAATAAAGAAAGGGTTGCACCTATTAATCCCACAAGCCTAATCAGCAAAAGGTCAGATGCAGGCCCGGCAAAAAACCTGCCGATTGCATCGTAGAAGGCGATGATGGCAAACAGGAGCGAAAAAGTGATCAAGTAGCACTTCATCAGCCGCGGCTCTTTTAATAACTGAAAAAATATCGTCACAAGCGGTTTTCGTTCGACAGAGTGTCCTGGTGATTCTTTCAGCAGGAAGAAGGCGGCTGAAAACAGGATGAAGTAGACTACAGCAAAGAAATAAAACACGGCATTCCAGGAGAAAGCCTCGGCAAGGAAAGCGCTGGCTACCTGGCCGAATATGCCGGCTATCAAAAAGCCGGTGTTGATCAGGACAACAAGGATGGTTCTCTGCCGGGCAGTGAAGAGGTCATATGAATAGGCAAAGGCAACCGAAGCGAAAGTAGCCAGTGCTAAACCCTGAAAAGCACGGGTAATCCACAAACTGAAGGAGCCAGTCGAAAATCCGACAGCACAAGTTGCAACTGCAGATGCCAGCAAGCCAAACACGAGTATCTTGCGGCGGCCGGTGTAATCAGATACAGGTCCAAATGAGAGGAGTCCGCAGGCATAAAAAAAGGTAAACAATCCACCGGCAATGACAACATGTGACTCAGCAATCCCCAGGTTCTCCGATAGTACCGAATAAATGGGAATCAGCGTATAAATATTGCTTGCGACCATGATGGCGCAAAGAGTCAGTAGAATCGAGGCTTTATGAAAAAAGCTAAATGGTTTCATTACATCACCTGCCCACCTGCAATATATGCAGATACCCAGTCTATTGAAGGTTGTTCACTCCTATTGAGAGAATCAGACTATGGGAAAAATTAACGGGCTCATTGCTTTCAAATCAGCCTGCAAAAAAGGTATAATGGTATACATACAGAACAATTGTTTGGCATACAAGGCGCACGGGGAAGAAGCGCCTTTTTCGAGTTAAAATGGCAGCTGTTTTCGAATAGCTTATTGTTTTTCTAATAGGTACTTGTCCTCCAACGAACTTAACTCACAATCAAACTCTTTAACTTATATGGAACAGCAATGACCAAAACAAAAGATTGTTATTTTACCAGAGAAAGGGGAAGTCAGATGTCTGTACGTTTAGTACTGGGGCGCTCGGGAAGCGGGAAAACCGAGCTGATCTTAAATGAAATTAAGGATCGACTTGTTTCCGACCCGCAGGGGAACCCGGTTATTTATCTTGTTCCGGAACAAATGTCTTTCCTGTCAGAATACAGATTATCCACAGATCCCGAGCTTGGGGGCATGATCAGGGCGCAGGTTTTCAGCTTTCCGCGCCTTGCATGGAGGGTGCTTCAGGAGACGGGCGGGTTTACACGCCAGCATTTGGATAGTGTCGGGGTCAGCATGATGATCCGAAAAATCATTGAAGACAAAAAAGAGGACCTTAAAATATTCCAGAAGGCTGCAGACAAAAATGGTTTTATCCAGCAGATGGAGCAGATGCTGATTGAATTTAAACGCTATGCAATCAATCCGGAAGAGCTTGCTGAAAAGATGTCTGAAGGCTCCCGAGGAAATCAGGCGTTAAATGATAAGATCCACGATCTAGAGCTTGTGTATCGCCAGTTCGAGGATGAATTATTCGGTAAATATATAGATTCCGAGGATTATTTCAGGCTGCTTGCCGAGAAGATTCCAGCTTCTGGATATCTGCATAATGCTGAAGTATATATAGATGGTTTCTACAGCTTCACACCTCTGGAACTGATGATCATAGACCAGCTGATTGGTACGTGTAAAAGAGTGACAATCGCGCTGCCGGTCGACAGGGATTTTAAGAATAACCCGCCAGACGAATTGCATTTATTCCGGATTACAGGAGAGACCTGCAAATCCCTGTATGACATAATTCGGACAAAAGGATATGAATTCGAGGAAAATGTCGTGTTGACTGAACAGAGACGCTGGCAGGACGAGTCCCTTAGACATCTCGAAAGGGAATTTGATTCAAGGCCGGCAGTTTCTTATTCCGGAGCGACATCAATCCATATTGCACAGGCAGCCAACAGACGTGCCGAGCTGGAAGGGGTTGCCCGGAAAATTCTTGGGCTTGCGAGAGAAGATGGCTACCGCTACCGAGATATCGCGGTTTTAATGCGAGGCAGTGAATACCGTGAAGTGTTGGAAACTATCTTTGAAGACTACGGACTTCCGTTCTTTATTGACCAGAAACGGAATATGCTCCATCATCCTTTGGTCGAGCTTGTTCGTTCAAGCCTTGAAACAGTCCTGGGGAACTGGAGGTATGAGCCCATTTTCAGGGCAGTGAAGACAGACCTATTGTTCCCTGAGGGTGCCAATCTGAATAGAATGCGTGAACAGATGGATGTGCTTGAGAATTATGTACTTGCCTACGGAATCCAGGGAGAAAAATGGACGAAAAAGGATCGCTGGAAATACCGGAGAATTCGTGGTTTGGAGTATGACAGTGTCGCCCAGACAGATGCAGAAAAGCAGACTGAACAAGAACTGAATGACCTGAGGCATCTGATTACGGCACCGCTTTTGAGAATGGGCCGCCGACTGAAACGTGCAGACACTGGCAGGAAGCTTTCTGAAGCAGTGTACCTCTTTTTGGAGGAGCTGGATATTCCCGCAAAGCTTGAAACATGGAGAATAGCAGCAGAGCAGGAAGGAAGGCTTGTTGAGGCGAGGGAACATGAACAAGCGTGGAATGCCGTGATCGACCTGCTCGATCAGTTCGTCGAAATGCTGGGAGACAGCAAGGTAGCACCAAAGCAGTTTGTTTCAATCCTTGACGCTGGTTTCGAGTCGCTGAAATTTTCCCTGATTCCCCCTGCAATCGATCAAGTCTTGATTGCGGATATTGAGAAAACAAGGCTGGCTGATGTGAAGGTCGCCTTTGTTATCGGGGTTAATGAAGGGGTTCTTCCATCCAAGATGGCAGAGGAAGGGATATTTGCTGACGATGACCGCGAGCTTCTGCAATCAAAAGGCATCAAGCTTGCCCCGAGCAGCCGCACGAAGCTGCTCGATGAGAATTTCATTGCATACAAGGCTTTCGTGACGCCTTCTGAGCAGCTCTACATTAGTTATCCGATAGCCAATGAAGAAGGGAAAGCCCTGATGCCTTCTTCGTTCATCAAACGAATTTCGGATTTGTTTCCAGGACATCAGACGCATTTCTTCCTGCCAGATCCGTCAGAACTGCCGGAAGCTCAGCAGCTTGAATATGCGGCTGGTGAAAATATTGCATTATCCTATCTGACATCCCAGCTACAGTTGAAGAAGCGGAATTATCCTGTCTATGATTTCTGGTGGGATGTGTACGATTATTATATGAAGAATCACCGCTGGGCGGATACAGCCCGGAAAGTTCTTTCAAGCCTGTTTTATGAAAATAGGACACAGCAGCTGTCAGAGGCAGTTACGAAGGAACTGTATGGGGATGAAATCCAGGCAAGTGTGTCCAGGATGGAATTATTCAATAGCTGTCCGTTCTCGCATTATGTTCAGCATGGGCTGAAGCTGAGGGACCGGCAGATTTTCCGGCTTGAGGCTCCCGACATCGGGGATTTATTCCATGCAGCACTGAAGGAAATCGCTGAAACAGTGATGGAGCAAAACCTTAGCTGGGCCAACCTGACAAGGGGGCAGGCTGAAGAGCTGGCAAGGGACGCTGTGCAAAAGCTGGCTCCTAAGTTACAGAATGAAATCTTGCTGAGCTCGAACAGGCATCATTATATCAGGCAAAAACTTCAGAACATCATCAGCCGTGCCTCGCTCGTATTAAGTGAGCATGCAAAGGTCAGCGGTTTCTCGCCAGTCGGCCTGGAGCTCGGGTTTGGACGCCAGGGAAAACTGCCGCCACTGGGATTCTCGCTTAAAAATGGTACGAAGATGGAGCTGATGGGGCGAATTGACCGGGTCGATAAAGCGGAGGATGATCACGGAGTATACCTGAGGGTAATCGATTACAAATCGAGCGTGAAGGATGTTAACTTAACAGAAGTCTATTATGGGGTGGCCCTTCAAATGCTAACCTATCTGGATATCATAATCACTCATTCTCCGTTACTTGTCGGAAAGCAGGCAGATCCTGCAGGGGTACTGTATTTCCATGTGCATAATCCAATTGTCAATGCATCGAAAATGCTGACGCTCGATGAGATTGAAGAGGAAATCCTTAAACGCTTTAAAATGAACGGCTTGCTTCTCAGCGATGAAAATGTCATCCGCCTGATGGACAAGGGTCTCGATACTGGAAACTCGCAGATCATTTCCGCAGGTTTTAAAAAGGATGGCAGCCTGTTGAAGAGTTCGAAGGTTGCCAGCCGGGAGGATTTCGACCTTTTGCGGAAATTTGTGCGCCATAAGTATGTGGAGACCGGCAACGGAATTGTCAGCGGAATCGTGGATGTTGCTCCATATAAGCTTAAGGACCGGGCACCATGCACATTTTGCTCATTCAAGCCTGTCTGCCAATTTGACCAGGCGACGGAAGCAAATGACTTCAGGAAGCTCCCTGTCATTAAAAAGGAGGACTTGCTGGAGTCACTCCGCCAAGATCAAAGCTTAAAAGTGAATGATGGTTTGACACCTGATTCTTCTAGGCTGGAAGAAATCAAGATGCTGGACCTGCTGTCAACAATCGGAGAGGAGGAAGAGGATCTTGGCTAGAATGAATATACCGCCAGTTCCGGAAGGCGCAACCTGGACGGAAGACCAATGGAAGGCGATCATGGCCACAGGGCAGGATATCCTTGTCGCTGCTGCGGCAGGTTCCGGAAAAACCGCCGTGCTAGTCGAACGGATCATCAAGAAAATCACTTCTGAAAACAATCCGATTGACGTAGACGAGCTGCTGGTCGTAACGTTCACGAATGCGTCCGCTGCAGAAATGCGCCACAGGATCGGCGAGGCGCTTGAAAAAGCCATCGACGGCAATCCTGATTCAACGCATCTGAAAAAGCAGCTGAGCCTGCTTAATCGAGCCTCTATTTTAACGCTTCATTCCTTCTGTCTTGAAGTCATCCGGAAATATTATTATCTGATCGACGTAGACCCGGGATTCAGGATTGCGGATGAAACTGAAGGCCAGCTTTTGCGGGACGAAGTAATTGAGGATCTGTTTGAAGAAGAATACGGTAAAGAGGATAATCAGCCATTTTTCAACCTGGTGGATGCATTTACGAATGACCGCAGCGACGAAGGGTTAAAAGACATTATTGTTGACCTGTTTGATTTTGCCAGGTCCAACCCGGCACCTGATGCGTATCTTGATTCGATTGTATCGATGTATGATGCAGCAGGAAGCAAAGCAATCGAGGAATTGCCATTCATGAAAGTGCTCACTGCGGATATAGAGCTTCAGCTCCAGGGAGCCAAGCAGCTCCTTGTAAAAGGGCTGGACATTGCAAGGATGCCAGGGGGACCTGCTCCGAGGGCTGTGAATTTCACTGAAGACCTTCACGTGATCGACACACTCCTGTCAGCCAAAAGCCAATCCTGGGTTGATTTATTTGAAGCGATTCAGCTTGCCAATTTTGGCAGGGCAAAAACATGCCGCGGCGATGACTTTAACAAGGACCTGGTGGATAAGGCTGCCAGACTACGTGATCGGGCAAAGAAAATTGTCCAGGATTTAAGAAGTGAGCTATTTTCCAGAAAGCCAGAGAGCTTCCTGAAGGATATGCAGGAAATGAGACCGTTGATCGCTGTGCTGATCGGCCTGGTTAAAGAGTTTTCCCGCCGGTTTGGAGAAGTGAAACAGGAGCGCGGCCTCGTTGATTTTTCAGATCTCGAGCATTATACCCTTGATATTCTGACAGCCAAAACAGCAGAAAAAAGTGGTTTATCTGTAACACCTTCGGAAGCTGCACTGGCCTATCGCCATAAGTTCAAGGAAGTACTTGTGGACGAATACCAGGACACAAACATGGTACAGGAAGCGATTCTTCAGTTAGTGACAGCTGAAGGAGAAGCAGCCGGCAACCTGTTCATGGTAGGTGACGTAAAACAGTCCATTTACAAATTCCGTCTTGCTGAGCCAAATCTGTTCCTTGGAAAGTACAATCGGTTTACGGCCGATGGCGAAGGGACTGGTTTGAAGATTGACCTCGCAAAGAACTTCAGGAGCCGGAGGGAAGTGTTAGACGGTACCAATTATTTATTCAAACAGATCATGGGCGTGAAAGTCGGCGAAATCCATTATGATGAAAATGCCGAGTTGAAAAAGGGAGCCCCATATCCAGAGGATGATTCTTTTCCTGTCGAACTGCTGCTGATTGATAAGGGGGAAGGAGCTTCATCAGATTCTGATTCGTCAGAAGACAGTGAGGCGGGTGACACTGAGTTTGATGCTGAAGACCTTGAACAGTCACAGCTCGAAGCAAGGCTGATGGCCAAGCATATCAAGGATATGGTAGAAGAGCGCAGAGGTGTCTATAACCCAAAAACGAAGTCATCCAAGCCTGTGAATTATCGTGATATCGTTATCCTGCTTCGTTCAATGACGTGGGCGCCCCAAATCATGGAGGAATTCAAGCAACAGGGCATCCCGATTTATGCGAATCTTTCAACCGGATATTTCCAGGCGACAGAGGTTGCTGTTATGCTTTCTTTGTTAAAAGTAATCGATAATCCATATCAGGACATCCCTTTGGCGGCTGTGCTCAGGTCTCCAATAGTCGGCTTGGATGAAGAAGAACTGGCTATCATCCGGATCAGCCAGAAAAGAGGTACGTTTTATGAGGCATTGACGGCATTCTGTCATCAAAAGCCGACACCAGAAAATGAAGCTCTCCATGAAAAGACCAGCCGTTTCTTTGAGGGCTTAAAAAAATGGAGAACTTCCGCGAGACAAGGTTCCGTATCGGATTTGATCTGGCAGCTATACAGGGAGACGAGGTTCTTTGATTTTGCAGGCGGAATGCCAGGCGGAAAGCAGCGCCAGGCTAATTTGCGGGCGCTTTATGATCGGGCCAGACAATATGAGGCAACAAGTTTCCGCGGCCTCTTCCGCTTCTTGCGCTTTATTGAACGGATGAGGGAGCGGGGCGATGACCTGGGCGCTGCAAGGGCACTTGGAGAGCAGGAAGACGTTGTCCGTATCATGACGATTCACAGCAGCAAGGGTCTGGAATTCCCTGTAGTCTTCGTGGCTGGGCTTGCCCGGAATTTTAATACAATGGATTTGAAAAAATTCTACATGCTCGATAAAGAATTTGGATTTGCGGCTAAATATATCAATCCCGAGAAACGGATTGCGTTCCCTTCCCTGCCGCAGCTGGCATTTAAACGGAAGCATAAAATGGAGATGCTTGCTGAAGAAATGCGTGTTCTCTATGTTGCCTTGACACGTGCGAAAGAAAAGCTGTATCTGATCGGTTCGGTAAATGATGCAGACAAAACGATCAGCACATGGCAGGATGAGGCAAGCAGCCCGGAATGGCTCCTGGATGAATACTTAAGGGCATCAGCATCAGGCTATATCGATTGGATTGGACCGGCGGTGATCAGACATAAAGATTGTGAGTCAATCAGGGCAAGTGAAGCGAGCCTTCACCCTTTACTCAGCGAAGATATAAGCTGTCATCCTTCCCGCTGGAAAATTGGGACAATCGGTGCAGAAGAAATCGCTTCATATTCAGAAGAAAAAAATGAAGAACAGGATGGTCTCATGGAGCTAGTTGCAGCAGGCCAGCCTGTAAATCAGGTTTCAGAACTGGCTGATAAAGTAAATGAACAGCTTTCATGGAATTATTACTTCAAAGATGCTGCCAGCCACCGTTCGAAACAGTCGGTAACCGAACTGAAGCGCAATCATGAAACAAGGGACGAGGAGAGCGGAACACAAATCGTCCGGCAGTTTACATGGCCGATCCTGAATAGGCCAAGGTTCATGCAGGAGAAAAAACTCACACCTGCAGAACGGGGAACCGCGATGCATATGGTTATGCAGCATATCGACCTTTCCGGATCCATCACTGAAGAGAGCCTGGAACAGCAGTTACAGCAAATGGTAGAGAAAGAGCTTTTATATCCGGAACAGAAAGAGGCAGTCGATAAGAAGTGGGTATTAGCCTTTTTTGAGACTGAAATTGGCAGGAGGCTTCTAGGGGCAAAGAAGGTCAGCCGTGAAGTGCCATTTTATCTTTCATTGCCGTCAAAAGAAGTTTATCCCGATTGGCAGGGAGAAACTGAACCTATTTTTATCCAGGGTGTCATCGACTGTATTTTTGAGGATGAAAATGGGACAGTTCTCCTGGATTTCAAGACAGATGGCATTCATGACCGCTACAAAGGCGGTTTCGAACAGGCAAGACCGATTTTGGAAGAACGTTATCGAATCCAAATAAGTCTTTATGCCAGGGCAATACAACAAATTTGGAGGAAGCCAGTTGAAGAGAAGTACCTATACTTCTTCGATGGCGGCCATCTTCTTGAAATGAATCAGCTTTAAATTAAAGGAACCGGTGGATTGCTTGCACGCAATCCTTACCGGTTTCTTTTTTTACAGCACTAATTTCCTGTTTGGGTAATTCCTAATTTTAAAAGTTGATTAGCAGAAACAAGGATGGGGAAATTACCAAGAGGGCATGCAGAAAGGGGGATTCCATTGGCCAGAAAAAAACAGATCAGCAGTTGTGAATTATGCTGCAGGGATGAGGTAGAGATAACGGTCCATCATCTGACACCTAAGGAAATGGGAGGGACTCTTATGCCGACCGCCAACCTTTGCATTCCCTGTCATAAACAGATACATGCTCTGTTCACGAACGAGGAGCTGGCAGCAGGCTTGAACAGTATAGAATTGCTTCGTTCCCATCCTGATCTGCAGAAATTTTTGCAATGGATAAAAAAGCAGCCCTCTACAAGGCTGCCGAGAATTTCAAAATCAAACGCTCGAAAACGTAAAAAGCGCTAATTATTACCTACTGTCGGCTGGTCGATCAGGTTGGCGTCAAGAACATTGCTGGCGCTAAGTCCGTTATTCGTGACAATGAAACCACCAGTATTGAACCCTCCCTGTCCAGCGACTGTTTTTGAATTGCTTTTTGGCGAGATGAACAGTGTGTCGCCAAACTGGACTGTCCCGCCGCCGACATTCAAGATTTGAACAGGACCTATTATTGCTGGCATTAAAAACATCCTTTTCTATGGTGATATTCACAACCAGTTGAAGTCATGAAGCCCAATTTATGCTGAAAAAGCCAATGAGGTATGGACAATAAGATGGGGCATTCGGCCTTAAGGAAAATAAGGCAATTGCAACTGTTTTATTCGGGGCGCGGCAGGAGCTGCCGGATGTGCTTTACCCTAGCCTCCATTGAAACATTGCAGCTATTGCCAAGATGTACAATGGAAGAAGAAGAGACCCCCAGAATATCTATACTCCCGACTTTTAAAACAGGGTTGATGTTATGCGTAAATATATTCACGTTTTCATAATCTGATTGAAATGGGATTGGCTCCAAAAAAACGGGAAAAGCGGCAAAATTCCCCTCATTACCATAAAAAATTTCTGCCTCTCTTTGAACTGCCAAAGCCCTGGAAAATGCCTGAATTTGCTGGGAGTCACCGATCTGGAACACCGAAGAAAATATGACCGAATCAATCTTTATCTGTTCAACACTTGCGGTTCTCTTTAACATCATGTTCTTACTTCCGGCGCGAGCGGTACAAAAGGCCCGATAATGAGTGACTCAGCTGGAGTATCGAATGTAGATGCAAGATTAATGGTATCAGCATCCCCAACCATTAGTAGCGAGGAGCTTGAAACGCCGATCACCCTGATGTTTCCTACACATATATCCCGGTTATAGACTTGAAAATTCATCATGAGTTCCCTTCCTTTACGTTATCTGGCAGGTTTTTGAGGAACAAGTATACTCCATTCTGGATTTCCTGCTTAAGGAGGTCAATAACTTGATCATTTATTTCCGAACTGAATTCACGATCATTTTGATTTGATTGACTCTCCTTTAAATGTGTCGAGACTCTGCCAGACAATTGTTTTTTGATATCTTCTTTTATGAAAGTGAAATAGGAATCATCGACGTGGATACCCAGCTTAGCTTTAGCATCCTGATAGATTTTCTCCAGATCAGTTTCAAGAAATTGATTCAATGCCGTTTCTATTTCAATTGTCCTTTTAAACATCTCTTTTGCAGGGTTTGGAACATTGACCGCTTTTTGATCGACGGAAAAATCATCAATTCCACTCAGATCAGCTGGGTTTAGACCTATATTCAATGTCCCTTCCAGGGTTTCAACTTTCAACTGGTCGAATTTGTACTCGATATTTCCAACTTGGACAGGAGGCCGTTCCTTCAATGCTGCTATTTGCTGCTGCATATCGAGAACTGCCTTTTCCAATTTGGCTATCTTTTTGCTTTGGTGCTCTACATATAAATGCATCTTCCTTACATAGTCATAAAATTCAGCATTCAAACGAATCACCTCGCCTCGAACCAGTTTTTAAATGTTACCTGCTAGAAACAGCTGAAGTTAAGGGGACTGCAGGCGTCTCTATATCTTGTGTATGGTAGGGCCCCAGCGTACCTGTATAGATTTGTGAGGGATGCAGGGCCTCTGGAGCAGGCGCTTTAAAACCCCCGGTATTATACAGGTGGGAAACTGGCTTGATCATACCTGCACTGCCAATTTGCAGAACAGAAGAATTTGAGAGTCCATCAACCTTTAATAAATTTATATTGATTGATTGTTGTATATAGAAATTCATCGAATCACCCACATCTAGACATTTAAATAATTTCCTTGATCAACTCCGTCTTGATCATAGGTATTGGTGGAACTTTGATTATTATAAACAGTTAACCCGTCACCGGTATTGAATGAGCCAGCTCCAGAAAAGGTTTTTGCATTGGAAACAGGGCTGATTCTATAAACATCTCCAATGTGGAATACCGCGCTGTTACCGAGAGAGATGACCTGTGCGACTCCAACAATTGCTGGCATGAGCAACACCCTTTATTTTAATTTCTTTATTATCCTATGTGCCCAAATTCAGAATGTGATTAAAATGCCTATATGTTTCGAAGAGGCATTTTTAATTTTGAAAATCATGTTATACAACAGGTGGAATGCTATATAACAGAGGGATAATATGTTAATATATTTATATATTTAGAATTTTTAATTATTATATGAGGAGGCAAATTATGAACGTTCCGTTGCTGTTGAACCAGTTTCTTGATCGCGCGGTTTCACTTTATGGGGAGAAACAGGCTATTTTTTCCGAAGACAGGGTGCTTACATATTCTGAACTTAATGAAAGGGTAAACCGGCTTTCTGACGGATTGAGGAAGCTTGGAGCTGTTAAAGGTGACCGCATTGCCTACCTTGCTCCAAACTCGATTGAAATGCTTGAAGGTTTCTATGGTGTTTTCCAGGTAGGCGGTGTGATGGTTCCTCTAAATATTCGCCTAAAGCCGGAGGATTATTTGTTCATCCTCAATCACAGTGAGTCGCGAGTGTTATTTGTCGACCAGGATTTATATCATCTGATCAAGCCGATTAAGGACCAGCTGGAAACTGTGGAAAAAGTCATCGTCCACTACAAGGAAGAAAGCCTGGAGGAAACTGGATACGATGCTTGGCTTCTGGAGCAATCTCCTGAGCCTTTCAAACGGGCAGAACTTGATGAAAATGATGTCTGCAGTCTTCTTTATACAAGCGGGACAACGGGGAATCCAAAGGGTGTCATGCTGACGCACAGGAACAATTATCTGCATGCCCTGAGCACAATGCATCATTTGCGGGTCAGCGATGAAGACGTCCTGATGCATGTCCTGCCAATGTTCCATGTGAATGGCTGGGGGTCTCCATTTTATTACACAGCGAATGGCTCTTCGCAGGTATGCTTCCGAAAAACGACTCCCGAAGCGATTTTCAGCGCCTTGGAAAAACATAAAGTCAGTGTGATGCATATGGCACCGACGGTATTGAATGCGCTGCTCCAGTTTTATGAAAAAAATGTTCCAGACATCGAACAGCAGGTCCGTGTTGTAATCGCAGGTTCCGCGCCGCCCCCAGCTTTCGTTACACGGGTGGAAAAAGAGCTTGGCTGGGAGTTCATCCAGGTATACGGCATGACAGAATCCTCCCCGTTAAGTACGATTTCTACAATCAGATCGCACTTGAAGGAGCTGCCGTTGAATGAACAGTACCGGATGAAAGCGAAGGCAGGAATCTCGATGATCGGCTGCCAGGTAAAGGTTGTCAACGATTTTGGCGAAGAGGTTGCCCATAATGGCAAGGAAATCGGTGAAGTCACTACGCGAAGCAATGGAGTGATGAAAGGCTACTGGAAAAATGAAGAGGCGACAATGGAGACGGTCAGGAATGGCTGGCTGCACACTGGCGACATGGCGACAGTAGACGAATACGGGAATATCGACATTGTCGATCGCAAAAAAGATGTCATCATTAGCGGCGGGGAGAATATTTCATCCATTGAGGTGGAGGGAGCATTGTACGATCATCCTGCTGTACTTGAAGCAGCAGTTATTGCCGTCCCGCATGAGAAATGGGGAGAAACTCCCCACGCCTATGTCGTTTTACGTGAAAATGAGCAGGTTTCGGAAAAAGATCTCATCTCATTTTCAAGGGAGAAGCTGGCCCACTTTAAAGCAATCACTGGTGTTACCTTTGTAACAGAGCTTCCAAAAACTGCTTCAGGTAAAATCCAGAAAGTACACCTGAGGAATGAATACTGGGAAACGAATGGCAAGTCAGGAAGATTTGTAAACTAATAGATTGAGGGGGATGCCGTTTTTGGGTGTCTCCCTTTTCTAACAGAGGTGAAGAGCCAGTCCCTCTAGACATTCGTAATCCTCCTGCTTTTCGGCGGTTCCAGGGCTCCCACTTCCTTTTGGCATGTTTTCTGATTGTGTGATATACATAGATTATATGTTAACTATTGGATGGAATGAGGTGGAAAATGCAATACAACGGACAGACATCAGGCAGAATTGTTTCAATTGACCGGATGCGGGGCTTTTCCTTATTGGGGATTTTTCTAGTGAATATGATTTCGTTCCATTCACCATATTTCCATATCGACCCCGAATCATGGTGGAATGGAGACACCAACTTATTTACATATAGATTCATCGATATATTTATCCAGGCCAGTTTCTACCCGTTGTTTGCAATGTTATTCGGCTATGGGCTGGTGATCCTAAGAGAACGCATACTCGACAAAGGACTGAAATTCAAACCACTTGCCCTAAGGAGACTCTCGCTGCTGCTGCTGATTGGGTTCATCCATGCTTTCCTAATCTGGGAAGGGGATATTCTCATTACCTATGCTGTATGTGGGTTTGTCTTTCTTCTGTTCATCGGATGGAGCGCCAAAAGATTCATCATTGCAGGACTGGCAATTTATATTGTCCCAAACGTGCTTCTTCTGCTGATGCTAGGTGCAGCATCGGCTGTTGATGGAGGCGCAGAGTTTTCGATGTATGATAGGCAAGCTGCCGAACAGGCAATTTCTGTTTACCAGACTGGCAGCTTTGGTGAAGTGGCAGAGCACAGGATGGCAGAGTGGTATAAAAATAATGACCTGATGGGCTTCTTCTTTTATTTGATCACAATCCTGCCTTTATTCATGATTGGGGCCGGAGCGGCAAAGATGGGGCTGTTTGAACAAGTGCAAAAGAATAAGAATAAAATTGCGGCTGCTGCAGTTGGACTTGCCACCCTCGGTCTCGTGATTAAAACAGTTCCCTATTTTTATGAAAAAACGCTGATGACTGATTATGCCCAGGATGTTTTTGGCGGTGCAATGGTCGCAATGGCTTACGCATTGATCATTGCCCTTCTTTCCGAGCACAGGAAGTTCGATCGCATCCTCTATCCGCTGGAAGCTGCCGGCAGGCTGTCGATCAGCAATTATTTATTCCAGTCTGTCCTATCAACGATGATTTTTTACAGTTACGGACTAGGATACTATGGCAGTGTGTCTATTTTTGCAGGAACAATGCTTGCGCTCGGAATCTATGTGTTTCAATTAGCTGTTAGCAGCTGGTGGGTTAAAAGATTTTATTATGGCCCGGTTGAATGGCTGTGGCGCAGTGGTACGTATTTAAGGAAGCAGCGTTTTAAAAAAGGTGGAGCCTGATGGAGAAGGTAATAATCATTGGCAACGGCGGCGCTGGAAAGTCAACACTCGCCCGAAAGCTTGGAAAAGCAATCAATAAAAAGGTATACCATCTTGATGCATTGTATTGGAAGCCAGGGTGGGAAATGACAGCGAAAGATGAGTGGAAGGCAGTTTTAACAGAGATCATGTCAGAAGATTCATGGATCATGGATGGAAACTATGGGAGCACAATCGAAATGAGAGCGGAGGCAGCGGACACGATAATCTTTCTGGATTATTCCACTGCAAGATGCCTTTTTGGCATAGTCAAAAGGCGGATTATGTATCATGGGAAGTCCAGACCTGATATGAATGAAGGATGTCAGGAGAAGCTTGATTGGGAATTCCTGAAATGGGTGTCAGAATATAGGCGTAAAAAAGCCCCTGTAATCATCGACCTCCTTGAAAAGTTCAAATTTACTGGGAAGGAAACTCACCATTTTACACATCCGCGTGATGCAGATAAATTCATAGCCGAGCAATTGGTTAAAGGAGGACATTAATATGAGATTCGCTACTTTTAAAAATGGAACAGACCGTTGGATTGGAATCGTTAATGCTGAGGGCAGTCATGTTTTACCTCTGTTAGAGGCTCATGAACAAATGAGTGGAGAGAAATTCATTCCATCAGATATGCTTGAAGCCATTTCGCTTGGTGACAAGTTTTATCAAGAAGCCGAAAAGACAGTGAAATGGGTCAGAGAAAACGCCCTAGAAAAAAAACTAAATATCCCGATCGATTCAGCCGAGTTACTCGCTCCGATTCCACGTCCGGCCAAAAATATTTTTTGTGTAGGAAAAAATTATGCAGAGCATGCAATCGAGATGGGCAGCAAGGATGATATTCCCGAGCATGTAATGGTGTTCACCAAGTCACCTACGTCGGTCACAGGACATGGTCAGAAAGTTCTCTCCCACAGCGAGCTGACAGAGCAATTGGATTATGAAGGCGAGCTTGCAGTAGTCATTGGCAAGAAAGGAAAAGCAATCAAACAGGAAGAGGCACTTGATTACGTTTTTGGCTATACAATCGTAAATGATGTCACTGCCCGCGACCTCCAGGCAAGGCATAAGCAGTTTTTCATCGGTAAGAGTCTTGATACAACTTGCCCGATGGGACCATGGATTGTCCATAAATCAGCAATAGAGAATCCGAACAAATTGAACATCATGACATCAGTCAACGGGGAAGTAAGGCAGGATTCAAATACGGAAAACTTCATTTTCCCGGTCGAGGAGGTTATTGCGGTACTTTCACAGGGAATGACACTCGAACCGGGGGATATCATTGCTACCGGGACGCCAGCAGGAGTGGGTAAGGGCTTTAAGCCTCCAAGGTTCCTCAAGGCCGGGGATACAATTGAAATTACTGTTGAAGGAATTGGGACGTTAAGGAATCAAGTGACGAAATAATAGAGAAAAGTAATGATTCTCCTTATAAGTGATAGGGAGAATTTTTTTGTTATCTTATTAAAATATTAAAAATATTTTTTATTTTCAGTATTTTATGCAGGAGTTTTTACCTACACATGAGAATATATTTGTGGCAGTGATTGAATACTCATTCAGTCGCTTTGACATATATATATAAAATCTCATGGGGGAGTACGAATGAATTGGTTTAGCTTATTTTTGGCCCAAATGTCCCAGCTGGCATCGAGCAAAGGGGTACTCTATTCTGTTCTAGCAGCCTTGTTAGTGCCAATCGTCTATGGTGGAATCCTGCTGTCTCCAGATTGGGGACCGTATGATAATCTCTCCAATCTGCCAGTTGCGGTTGTCAATAATGACAAGGGTGCCATGTCCGGTGATGAACCTCTTAATGTTGGCGAAGACCTTGTGGCAGACTTGAAGAAAAGCAATGACTTAGGCTGGAAGTTTGTAGATTCAGAGGAAGCAGAAAAAGGATTGCAAAACTTTAAGTATTACATGGTCATTGAAATACCAGAGGATTTCTCTGAGAGAGTGACAACGGTTTTGGAACCTGACCCGAAAAAATTGGAACTTAATTATATCCAGAATGAGGGCCTGAATTTTATGGCAGCACAGGTGACAAGAAGTGCAACTGAGAAGTTAAGGGAAAAGCTGGCGAACAAGATAACCGAAAAGTATGCGAATAATATCTTCGCGAGTCTTGGTGAAGTATCAGATGGATTTAAGACAGCTGCTGATGGTTCTGCGCAACTGCATGATGGAACAGCAGAACTTCAGGATGGAACCAGGCTTCTATTGACTTCTCTAAATGAGAAATCGGCGGATATTTCCAAGCTTGCGGCTGGAACGCTGGAACTGAAAAGCGGTACTGATCAATTGGCTGGTTCTCTAGCCGGAAAACAAGGAGATATAACCAGGCTGGCAAATGGTTCTAGGGAACTGGCAGCAGGGACCGCTCAATTAGCAGGAAGCTTAAAATCAAAACAAAGCGATATTACTAAACTTGCAGCCGGATCAAAAGATTTGAAAGATGGAACAGGGTTGCTCTTAAACTCTCTTAATGAAAAGTCCGCAGACATTACCAAGCTGGCGGACGGATCAGCAGAGGTAAATTCAGGGACTGGATTGCTATTGCAAAAGCTTAAAGATGGACAGCCGGGTATTACTCAGTTGGCTGCAGGAGGTAAGCAGTTAGAAGAAAAAATGCCAGTACTTAAGGCTGGTACTTCAAATGTCTTATTAGGAATGCAAGGGGTACAACAGGGTGTTAAGAGGGTTGAAGCAGGTGCTCAAGGTGTGGTTAATGGAGTAACCCTAGCTACTCTTAAGACTAACGAGCTTAAAGATCTTTTAGATCAATTAATCCAGAATCATTCAGATTTAGAAGGTGATCCTAAAATTAATGATATAAGACTAAAAATCCAAGAAATTAATACTACCTTAACCCAAGTAAATGAACCTGCTAAGGCAGTGGCTGGCGCATTAAAAGAAAATAATCCTGAAGGCTCACTTGCGGATGGAATTAATCAGGCGATAGTAGGGCAGACAAATATTACCAATGGAGTAGCTGATCTAGCAGCAAAAGCCCCAGCCCTGGCTGCCGGAACAGCAAGTGTTGCTGCAAGCTGGGATGAAATGATCTCTAAAGTCAGCTTGCTTCATGATGGAACAACTCAAATAGCTGCAGGAAATAAGTCAGTCAATGCAGGATGGGGAACGATTACTGCAGGAGTCAAAGAACTTGATGGCGGTGCAGCTTTAATATCAGCAGGGAATCAAACGGTAGATAAGGGCTGGAAGGAGCTCGCTGCAGGTGCAACTAAAATCCATTCAGGAGCAGCTCAGGTGAGCAATGGAAATGCTACCGTAGATAATGGATGGCGTGAGCTTACAGCAGGTGCTTCCAAGATTCATTCAGGAGCGGTCCAAGTCAGCGACGGAAATATCAGCGTTGAAAAAGGCTGGGGAGATCTGACTGACGGAGTCACAAAACTGAATGAAGGAGCAGGAAAGCTTAATGATGGAAGTGGTCAATTGGCAGCCGGATTAAAGGATGGCGCTGAGGAAACCGGGAAAATCAAAGCTGATGAAAAAAATATTGGCATGTTTTCCTCACCAGTTGAACTGATTAGCAATAAGGTTCACGAGTATTCTCTTTACAGAGATTCTACTGCGCCATATGTGATGACAATTGCGTTATTCGCAGGGATTTTAATAATGTCATTGTTCATCAATTTCAACAAGCCTCAGGAATTAAATGTATCTAAGATGAGCTGGTTCGCTGTGAAATTTTTAAATCTCGCGTCCCTTGCTGTTATTCAGGCAATTCTTCTCTCCATTGTTGTTCTAGTATTCCTGAGCTTGAAGGTTGCAAACCCAACAGGTTTCATTTTATTCGCCGTAATGGTAAGTATTGTATTTACGGCCATTGTTATGTTCTTTGCGTCGTTTGGAAATATTGGCCGTTTTATACTTTTAGCATTAGTGGTCATGCAGCTTTCGACAACTGGAGCTAATCTTCCAATTGATATGCTGCCTGAAAACCTTCGAAGCTTAAGTGTATACCTGCCATTTACCTATTCAATCGCAGGATTCAAGGCATTAATTTCATTAAATGATTTTACAATCGCTTTGACTAACCTGGCTGTATTACTTGTTTTTCTGGGACTATTTGCTTTGATGACCGTAACAGTCTTTATATTGAAGACAAAGGAAGAACCGCAACAAACAGATTTGGCCATGTAATGGCTGGGGGACATCCTTAACAGGGTGTCTCTTTTTTTTCAAAGAGCTCAAAACTACCTTATACTTATGAAATTCCTTTTGAATATGGTATGATATCTTAGAATTTACTATTAGGAGGACGGGTACATGATACATGCCCATATGACAGCCTGGTTTTTGGCTCTTGTTTTATTCTTCGTAGCACTGGGACTACATAAAAGCGGTAAGGAAAAGGGCGCTAAAATTGTCCAGATGGTTCTTAGATTGTTTTACGTACTGATTCTATTGACTGGTTTCGGGCTTCTTTTCAGCATCAATATCAACATCATGTATGTGCTGAAAGCAGCTGTTGGCCTGTGGGTCATCGCAATGCTTGAAATGATTTTAATCCGTACAAGAAAGAATGAAAAAGCGTCCGTCTTGTGGATCCAATTTATTGTCGCAGTCCTTCTTGTACTGTATTTAGGTTTCTCACTGCCACTTGGTACTTATTTGTTCTAATATTGTAATTGTCGAAAGAAAGCTGTCTTAATAGGCAGCTTTTTCTTTTTTTTGTCATATCTTAACCCGGTAAAATATGATAATTTAAGATGGAAGGGATATTGGAGAAATATAAATAATTGGAGAATGCAATGGCTACGACAAAAAGCTGCGTTTACGAAAATGACAGACAACTTATTAGCTTTATAGAGAGCAATTCATTCAAAGAACAAGCCTATCTGCTGGTCCAGATTTTTTATAAAGAATCACGGAAGCTTAAGCACCTTCAACGATTGCTGAAGATGCAGCTTCCCGTGTCGGCGGTGTTGAGCTGTGAAGCTGAGGGCAGTTTGAATGGTGAAAAACAGTATATTATCTCGTTTACTGCTTTCAATAAACAAGAGCTCAACCCAACCATCCACGACCAGTACACAATCAGCACATTAACTAATCTGCTGGCAACTACGCAACAGGACATCCTTCATCTTAATGAGAGCCTCGAGGTATCTGAGCAGTATTATCGTTCGCTATTTGACAATAACGGCGATTTTGTTTATTCAACAGATCTGGCAGGGAATTTCACAAGTGTCAACCAAGCGTTCATGAAAACATTCGGGTATATGGAAAATGAACTTATTGGCAGGTCTGTACTTGATTTTATCAATCCAGATGATATACCACGCGCGAAAATGCATTTCATACAGGCCCTTAGAGGGAAAGATCAAACCTATACAATTGAAATCCAAATCAAAAGCGGTGAGTCACAGATTTTCCAGATCAAGAATATACCGATCACAATCAATGGAGCCTGTGTGGGAACATATGGGATCGGCCGCAATATTACCATCCAGAAAAAAACAGAGGAAAGAATCATCCAGCTGGCCTACTATGACCAGGATACGGGATTGCCAAACAGAATGAGATTCACGGAACAGCTAGAGGAAATGATTCATCGTGCAAAGCACAAAAAAGAACTGCTCGCCGTCCTTGTCATTGACATAGACCGCTTCAAGATCATCAATGATAGTCTTGGCCATTATGCAGGAGATATTGTTTTAAAAGAGCTGGCTGAGAGAATTCAGGACAACATGCCGGAAGGTGCATATATAGGAAGATTCAGCGGCGATAAATTCACGATGCTCCTGACAGAAGATGTCAGCATTGATCAGACAACAAGGATAGCCAGAGAATTGCAAAAGCTTGTTTCCAGGCCTTTGAACTATCAGAATCAGGAGTTTATCGTCACTGCAAGCATTGGCATCAGCTCCTTCCCGGGGGATGGGCTTGATGAGCATACTCTGCTGAAAAATGCTGATATTGCCATGAACCGATCAAAAAAACAGGGTGGGAATAAAATTACTTATTTTTCTACAGGAATGAATGACCAGGCAATGGTTCGTCTTGAGCTGGAAAGCTATTTAAGAAAGGCCCTGCAAAAAAACGAGTTCTATCTCTGTTACCAGCCGCTGATGGATTTGAAATCAGGAGAGATTACCTGTACAGAAGCCCTCATCCGCTGGCGGCATCCGCATCTTGGACTGGTCTCCCCGGCACAATTCATTCCGCTTGCGGAGGAAACCGGGTTGATTGAGGAGATTGGCGCATGGGTGCTGACAACAGCCTGTATCCAGACAAAAGCCTGGCAGCAAAAAGGATTCCCGCATCTCGGGATATCTGTTAATGTCTCTGCCTATCAATTTCAGCAGCATGCGTTTATCGGCCAGGTGATTAAAGCTCTGAAGGTTTCACAGCTGGATCCGGAATACCTATCCCTTGAACTGACTGAAAGCGCGATGTTAAAGGATATAGTCTACAGTATTTCGGTCATGAAATCGCTCCAGGAACTAGGGGTGAAGGTTTCAATCGATGATTTTGGGACAGGCTATTCGTCATTAAGCTATCTACGCAATTTGCCCATTGATACACTTAAAATAGATCAGTCATTCATCAATAATCTGCGTGACAATCCTTCTGATATTGCCATCGTCAAGGCGATCATCACCATGGGCCAGGGGCTATCAGTCAAGATTGTGGCTGAGGGAGTAGAAACGTCAGAACAGATGAGTATATTGAGGGACCTGGATTGTCATTATGCCCAAGGATACTATATCCAGAAGCCTCTTGATACAGATTCTTTTGAAAAGGGATTTAGGACAGCAGAAAATATAGCCTATACCCTAAAATAAATAGGAAAGCCTGCATTTCGTGATGCAGGCTTTTTTGCAGTCAGGAAATTCTCTCGATCACAGTTCGTTTCCCGTTGTTGAGGGTCAGTTCAAACCGGTCATTCTGAATGTCAAAATAGTCAAAGTGATGCTGGACACTGCAGATGTATTCTTCGTTATCGAAAATTAAAAAATTCACTCCGGACCTTCCTGATTCATGATCGAGGAATGTGAGATGGTTATAACAATATATACAATCAAAGATGGAGAAATTTAACGAATTCAAGGTATTGAGGAATTGGACAAAAGCTTCGTCATTCAAATCATCCAGCAGACGCTCGAATGAATAGATCAGCTGCTTCCTGATCCGGATTATTTCCTGGTCAATCAGGGAGATTTTTTCATTTCCTGTTTGGATATTGCCGTTATCCAGTAAAAATCCCTTGCACCATTTGTTGTTCCTCTGTACTTCAACCTCCTGGTGGATAAATTCATCAACAAGTGCGGCTTCATCCGTTTCTTCGTCAAAGAAAACCCATTGTGAATTAATATATTCTACTGTCCCGGCATTGAAAGACCGTGGCTGGAATTCAATTAGATTGCTTCGTTGTTGTCGATTCATTTGGATCCTCCGTAGAATTATCGCTCACCTTCTTTGTAGACAGATTTTAGCGAAATTATAACATGATTAAAAATTAGGCAATTAACCAGTTTGGATTCTGCTGCATAAGATGAGTAATGCTTAAGGAATTATCGAGATTGAGAACGTATTTCCTCGAATGGCAAAAAGTTCCGCTAAGAAGGGATGATCTTATATGTGTGGAATAACGGGCTGGATAGATTTTCGAAAAAATATGGATATTGAACAGAAGACCATTGCAAAAATGGCGGAAACATTAAGTAAAAGAGGTCCCGATGATACCAATGTATGGACCTTAAAACATGCTGCACTGGGGCATAAGAGGCTTGTAGTTGTTGACCCTGAGGGAGGCAAGCAGCCAATGACCAGGGCACAGGGAGACAGCCGTTATACCATTTGCTATAACGGTGAACTTTATAATACTGAAGACCTCAGAAAAGCACTGCTATTAAAAGGATATTCTTTTAACGGCCATTCTGATACAGAGGTTTTGCTTACTTCTTTCATGGAATGGAAGGAAAATTGCCTTGAGCATTTGAATGGGATATTTGCCTTTGCTGTTTGGGATCACGACGAAGAAAAGCTGTTCATCGGCCGCGACCGGCTTGGCGTAAAGCCGCTCTTTTTTCTCGAGACAGCGTCGGGTCTTATGTTCGCTTCTGAACAAAAGGCTTTGCTTGCACATCCAGATGTAAAGCCGGAGGTAGACAGGGAAGGACTTTGCGAAGTATTTGGGCTTGGGCCATCCCGTTCTCCTGGCTCAGGCATTTTTAAAAGTATGAAAGAACTGCGTCCGGCACACGGACTCACTTTTTCAAAAGATGGGTTGAAGGTGTGGAGATACTGGAACGTAAAAAGTGAAGAACACAAGGATAGCCTTGAGGAGACAGCCGAGAAGGTCCGTGAGCTGTTCACCGATGCAGTCACCAGGCAGCTCGTATCAGATGTGCCCCTGTGCACATTCCTCTCAGGCGGATTGGATTCAAGTGCGATCACAGCGATTGCCGCTAATCATTATAAGGCGGAGGGCAAGGGCAGCCTGCATACTTACTCGATTGATTATGAGGGGAATGACAAGTTTTTTAAGGAAAATGAATTTCAGCCTAACGCTGATGCCTTCTGGATCAATAAAATGACGGAAACATTCGGGACTGTTCATCATAACCGGATCATTTCACAGCACGATCTGGCAGATTACCTCACTGAAGCTGTGCATGTCAGGGATCTGCCGGGGATGGCAGACATCGATTCATCGCTGCTCTGGTTCTGCCGTGAAATCAAACAGGATTTTACAGTTGGACTCTCAGGTGAATGTGCGGATGAAATCTTTGGCGGCTATCCATGGTTTCACAGGGAGGATGACTTGAAACGGCAAGGCTTCCCGTGGATGCGGTCAATCAATGAACGGCAAAATATGCTGAGCGACCACTGGCGGAAAAAGTTGTGTCTTGAAGATTATATGATGTCAAAATTCAACGAAACAATTGCAGAGGTTCCAGTGCTTGATAGGGAAAATATCAGTGATGCCAGGCGGAGACAATTATTCTATTTAAATATCATCTGGTTCATGACAACCCTCCTGGACAGAAAGGACCGGATGAGCATGGGCGCCAGCCTTGAGGTAAGGGTACCGTTTGCCGACCATCGCCTTGTTGAATATGTCTGGAACATCCCCTGGGAAATGAAGATGCACGGAAACAGGGAGAAAGGAATCCTGCGCAAAGCATTAGAAGGAATCCTGCCTGATGAAGTATTATACCGGAAGAAGAGCCCTTATCCAAAAACTCACCATCCAGGTTATACTCAGGCAGTACAAGGAATGCTGTCGGACTTCATGGCTGATTCGAACAGCGCTCTGCATGAATTCTTTGATAGGACGACGCTGCAGAAAATGATTGAAACCGAAGGCGCATCCTTCAAAGTACCATGGTTCGGCCAGTTGATGACTGGTCCTCAGCTGCTGGCACAACTAGCCCAAATCCATATCTGGTTCCGGGATTATAATATCAATATAGCAGACTAAAAAAGCAAGCCCAATCACTGGGCTTGCATCAAAACTGCAGGCAAATTTACTTTGCCTGCAGTTTTCTATTGAATTGGAAAAAGTCTTCGCTAATTTCCAATTCGCTATTAAAATTAGATTTTCGCTATAATAATGAAAAAATCGCTATAAAAAAGAAATTTCCGCTATAAAACTAAAAAACTCGCTATAAAAACAATAATGTCGCTATAAAATCATCGATTTCTCCATATAACAGTGAAACTGGCTGTCACGTCACAGTTTGTTTTTTTCCTTAATCTGCAGGAACAAAAGACTTTTTCACCCAAACTCTAGATCTCCAGCGCCAAAGCATAAGCAACCCGCGCAGCCACTCGTCTGCAATGAAGGCGATCCAGATGCCGACCAGCCCCATCTCAAGATAGATTCCGAGGAAATAGGACAGTGTTACGCTGACTCCCCACATTGACAGAATTCCCATATAGACAGGAAACTTCACATCCCCAGCAGCCCTTAGAGAGCTGATTAGGACAAGATTAAAGGATCTGCCAGGTTCAAGAATGATGGTAAGCAGAATCAAAGTGGTGCCAAGTTCTATGATACTGGGATTATCTGTGAAGATGCCCAGCAGGTTTTTCGAAAAGAAAGAGACGATCAACGCTGCGCCAATGGAAATCAATATTGCCAGTTTTAAGCTTTTTAAGGCACGCTTATACGCATTATCAATTTCCTTTGCTCCAACCATATGGCCAATCAATATCTGTGTACCTTGACTGATTGCGATACTGAAAAGGAAAATGAACATCATGACATTTTGTGTATACACCTTTGCCGTCAACGCCTGGGTTCCAAGAGTGGCGATAAAATAGGTGATCACCATCTGTGATCCGTTGTAGCTCAAGTGCTCCCCGGCAGAAGGAATTCCGATATTAAGCAGGTTTTTCAAATGCCTTTTAGGAAAACTGAACAGCATTGAGACTGGCAATGAGCCAGGTATACGTTTAGTCATCACATAAATAGCTGCCAGCAATCCGATGATCCGGCTGACAGTAGTTGAAATTGCCACACCTTCAACTCCAAGAATAGGAAAACCGAAGGGACCGAAGATGAATAAATAGTTTCCGATAACATTCAGGATGTTCATGCCAATCGTAACGTACATGATGTCACGCGTAAATCCATAGCTCCGGATAATGCTGCTGACTGTCATGATCAGCGACTGGATGAATGAAAATCCACCCACAATCAGCAAATAGGAATTTGCTTCATCAAACAATTCAGGGGGCAGGTCCATCATCTTTAGCAATTGTTCGCTAAAAATGAACACACCGGCACTCAGGATTAAACCAAAAATAAGGTTAGCTCCGATTGAGACTGAGGAAACCTCACGCGCCTCCTGATCCCGTTCTGCACCCAGATTCTGTGCCACAAGGATCGCAGTGCCTGTCGCAACGAATCCGAACATGACGATGACCATAGAGAGAATTTGATTGGATACCCCAACAGCTGCCACGGAATTATCTGAATACTGGGACAGCATCAGCGTATCCGCATTCCCCATCAGCATATAAAGCATAATTTCAATAAAAAGAGGCCAGGTAATGGCAAATAACGATAGTTTTGCAGTTTTTTTCTTCATGTTTTTATATCTCCATGTTGTAATCCTTTTATTATACAGACAATAGGAGGGATATCGAGTGAAAAACAATCGTTTTCAGAAAAAAATAAAATGAGGATTATATTTACAAAAAAAATTCCTCGAAACCCAATTGTAATTCCGTGAAAACTATATTTATTCCGCGAAAAAGAGATTTATTTCCGCGGAAAACACCATTAATTCCGCGAATTGTGTTCTCCTACATGGAAAGTGTATTTATTCTCACCATTCAAACAAGCAAACCCCTTTCCCAACAGGAAAAGGGGCACTTGAATTTAAAACTGGAACAATGCAAATCCATTTGCGGCAATCTTTGCAGTCAATTCATTGCTATCAGCAGCATATTCTTCGCCAGTGTATATGTTTGTGATTTTTTTGCCTTTTAAATCAAATGGCAGGTGATAATTTGCTTCTTCATTGCTCATATTCACGACGACCAAAATGGTTGTTTCGCCGTTGGATTTCGAATAAGCGAAGCAGCTTTCATGGTAATCCGATGGAATGAAATGAAGTTCCCCATCGTTCGCCAGAAGAGGATATTCCTTACGGAGACTGATCATCTTCTGGACGTGTTCAAACATATCCTTGTTCTGGTCTTCTTCATTCCACTTCATGCATTCCCGGCAGCCTGGATCCTGAGGGCCGCTCATCCCAATTTCATCGCCATAATAGATGCAAGGTGTACCAATGTAAGAAAGGAGTATGGTGAAAATCTGTTTTACCTTATCTTCGTCACCGCCGCATTCAGTCAGGATTCTTGGTGTATCATGGCTTCCAATCAGGTTGAAGGCGACTTCATTGACGTTTTTTGGATACATATGGTTGACAGTTGTCATGTTTTCAATAAATTCGTTTGCAGTAATGGATCCTCGCGCGAACAGGTTCAGGATATTGGTTGTGAACGGATAGTTCATGACAGCGTCGAACTGGTCACCTCGAAGCCATGGCATAGAGTCGTGCCAGATCTCTCCAAGAATGTAGAGCTCAGGCTTGATTGCTTTCACTTCGGTACGGAATTTCCTCCAGAATGAGTGGTCGACTTCATTCGCTACATCAAGTCTCCAGCCATCAATATCGAATTCACGCACCCAATAGCGTCCAACTTCCAGGAGATATTCAATCACCTCCGGATTTTCTGTGTTCAGCTTTGGCATTGATTTTTCAAAGGCAAATGTATCATAGTTAGGCCTTGGCTCCATTACAAGCGGAAATTCATTCGTGTGGAACCAATCTTTATAAGGCGACTCTGCACCTTTTTCCAGGACATCCTGGAACTGAGGGAAATAAAAGCCGCTATGGTTGAACACAGCATCTAGCATGACTTTGATTCCATGCTCATGGCAAACCTGGATCAACCTTTTAAGCGTTTCTTTGTCACCGAATTGCGGGTCGATTTCCATATAATCGATTGTATCGTATTTATGGTTGGAATAAGCCTTGAAAATCGGCGTAAAATAAATCCCGGTAATCCCTAGTTTGGCTAGGTAATCGATATTCTGAATTACACCTTCGAGGTCTCCGCCAAAAAAGTTATCCCTTTCGGGCGGTGCGCTTCCCCATGGCAAAGCACCTTCAGGATCATTAGAAGGATCGCCATTCCCGAAGCGCTCAGGGAAGATTTGATACCAGACTGTATCCTTCACCCAGCCAGGAGCACGAAAGACATCAATATTATTAATGTAGGGGATTGCAAAATAGTATCCTGTATCGTCTAAAGGAGGTTGGTCGTAAAAACCTTTTTCAGTCAGACAGGCTGTTTCGATTCCATCAGTCAGTATGAATCCGTAGCGCATCCTTTTATAAGGCGGTTTAATAGAGACGAACCAATAATCGAATAACTGGTCGGAACCGCTTTTATTCATTGGAACGGTATTCGTCATCCATTTTCCATCCTGCCAGTCATAAGGATCTCCGTTCAAAAGGGAAACTTCCTTTATATCATCCTTTTTTGTGCGAATACGGATATGTAGCTCTTCATCAGTGCAAGCGTATGCATAATTATCTTTGGGGCGGTGGTAAATCGCTTCTTTTAGCAAGGAGAGACCATTCCTTTCATTATCAAATCATAGATTAAAACAAGGGTAGACCACCTATTTTGAAATGTCAATTATAAAAAGCCGATTCACAAAAAATTAATTATTTCTCGACTCTGTTAAAAAAAATAAAAAAATTAGTTGTCAAAAAGATTTTAGTCTTTATAATAATAAGTAGGTTGTGCAATCGTTTTCATAGAATTGCAGACAGGATTACAAACGTTTGCACAGATTGGAAGACTTTCTGCACAATGAAAAGTAATTACACATTTTTAGGAGGGGTATACACATGAAAAAAGCATTGTCAATTTTCATGATGCTGATCTTAATGGTTGGCGCTCTTGCTGCTTGTGGACCTAAAGAAGAAGAAAACACAGGTTCAAAAGACAACGGCAAGAAAACAGAAGATGCTTCTAAACCAGAGAAGCTGGTAGTTTGGGAAGACAAAGATAAGTCCGGCTGGCTTGAAAAGGTCGCTGCTGACTTTGAAAAAGAACACGGTATCAAAATCGAGTTCAAAGAAGTTGAAATGGCTACAAAAATGAAAGAGCAATTACGTCTAGACGGTCCTGCTGGAACTGGCCCGGACATCATCACTCTTCCACATGACCAAATCGGTGAGCTTGCAGTTCAGGGACATATCGCTGAACTTAAGGTAAGCGACGACGTAAAGAAAACTTTCTCTGAGTCTTCTATCTCTGCACAAACTTTCGATGGTAAATTATTCGGACTTCCAAAGTCTGCTGAAACTCCAGTTTTCATCTACAACAAGGCTCTTATGAAAGAAGTTCCTGCTACAATGGAAGATCTATATGAGTTCGCAAAAGCTAACACTAAAGATGGCAAATACGGTTTCCTTGCACTTTGGGATAACTTCTACTTTGCACACGCTCCAATCGCTGGCAACGGCGGATATGTTTTCGGGGAAAAAGACGGTGCTCTTAACCCTCAAGATCTTGGCTTGAACAATGAAGGTGCTGTAAAAGGTACTGAGTACATCCAGAAGTGGTACGCTGAAAAGCTATTCCCTAACGGAATCATCGGCGAAAACGGCGGATCTGCTATGGACGGACTATTCAACGAAGGTAATGTTGCTTCTGTTATGAACGGACCATGGGCATTCGGCGGCATGAAAGATGCTGGCATCGATTTCGGTGTTGCTCCATTCCCTAAATTTGCTGATGGCACTCCAATGAAGACTTTCATGGGTGTTAAAGGCTGGCACGTATCTTCTTACTCAAAGAACATTGACTGGGCTACTAAGTTCCTTGAGTACATCACAAACGACGAAAATGCGAAATACCGTTTCGAGCAAACTTCAGAAGTACCAACAAACGTAGCATTAGTTGACGATCCAGCTCTTGCTGAAAATGAAGGTGCTAAAGCTGTTGCACTTCAAACCCAAGACGCAGTTCCAATGCCAAACATCCCTGAAATGGGTGAAGTTTGGGCACCAATGGCAAGTGCATTGCAAACTGTTGTAACAGGCAAAGCTGAGCCAAAAGCTGCTCTAGATTCTGCTGTAAAGCAAATCGAACAAAACATCAAGCAAAACCACTCAAAATAATAGCATCAAATGATATAGCAGTACCTCCCATTGTGGGGGTACTGTTGTATTTTACAGTAGAAAATTCCAGAATCTGTTTTTTTCGTAAGCGGAAATTGAAAGTCACAAAGTTTACGAATTCTGCAGTAAAAAAGTCTTTCATTGAGCAAACGGTTGCGCTAGAATAGAGATAAGTCAATCAGATGCTTCATGAGAGTGAAAACAAGAGATTTCGGAATAATACAGAGAGTTAGGAACTCATTCTGTATGGATGATAATGTATTCGTTCTCATAAAGCATCTGATGCTTTTACCAAGGCGGATTATCGGATTGAATGTTGTTCATCAAATGTTATGGTTGCGAGAATCAAAAGATCCTCATTAACTTACCGATGGGAGCAGCAACGTTTACGAAAATAGCCTTATCAATCATAGAAAGAGAAAGGGGAATATAGGATGAAAGAGAAGTCCTATCAAACCAACCACCGCAGAATAGCAACAGCCCTTTCGATTATTCCTGGGCTAGGACAGCTATACAACAAGCAATACTTAAAAGGAACTGCTTTCCTGATCTTGACTGGTGCATTCTTCGGAGTGTTCTCAGACCTGCTGAACATGGGATTATGGGGATTGTTTACTCTTGGGGAGCAAACACCGCGTGACCATTCCATCTTCTTGATGGTTGAGGGGATCCTGGCCCTCATTGTCCTGCTTTTTGGAATCGGTTTCTATCTATTCAACCTAAACGACGCTTATAAGGTCGGATTGAAAAGGGACGCAGGTGAACGCCTGAGCACAGTAAAGGAACAATACAATAACCTGATTGACAATGGTTTCCCTTACTTAATCATGTCACCTGGATTCCTGCTTCTCATTTTTGTTGTAGTTTTCCCAATTATTTTCGTAGTGCTGCTCGCTTTCACTAACTACGATCTATATCATTCACCGCCTGCAAAACTTGTTGACTGGGTCGGGCTTAAAAACTTCTTTGACCTGTTCCAGCTGCAGTCATGGCGTGAGACATTCTTCTCGGTTCTTTCCTGGACGATCATCTGGACATTTGTCGCAACTACTTTGCAGGTAGCTTTAGGTATGTTCCTGGCGATCCTGGTGAATCAGAAGGATGTAAAAGGAAGGGCAATTATCCGTACAGTTTTCATCCTTCCTTGGGCAGTTCCGGCATTCGTTTCAATCCTTGTATTTGCTGGTATGTTCAATGAATCATTCGGTGCCATCAACCGCGACATCCTTGGTATGTTTGGAATCGATCCAATTCCATGGATGACCGAAGCGATGTACACGAAAATAGCCTTGATACTGATTCAGACATGGCTTGGATTTCCGTTTATTTTTGCAATGACGACAGGAGTCCTTCAATCCATTCCGGAAGAATTGTATGAAGCTGCCACAGTGGACGGCGCAACAAACTTCCAGAAATTCAAGAATATCACTTTGCCGCTCGTGCTATTTGCTACAGCGCCAATCCTAATTACGCAATACACATTCAACTTCAATAACTTTAATATCATTTATCTCTTCAACGGCGGAGGACCTGCAGTTTCAGGCGCAAATGCCGGCGGAACAGACATCCTGATTTCGTGGATTTACAGCCTGACCATGACTTCTGCACAATATTCCAAAGCCGCTGCCATCACCATGCTGCTATCACTGATTGTTATTGGTGTAGCTCTGTGGCAGTTCAAGAGAACGAAATCATTCCAAGAAGAGGATATGATGTAATATGAGTATCAAACGACAGAAATATATCAGATTGACATTAACGTATCTTGTGATTTTGGTCATGTTCGCTATTATTATTTATCCGCTCCTTTGGATTGTCGGATCTTCCTTCAACCCAGGGCAGAGTTTGTCTGGTTCAAACATCATCCCAAAAAATGCGACGCTCGCACACTATAAGGAACTTTTTGATACCAGCAAGAGCGCGTACTTATACTGGTACTGGAATTCATTGAAAGTCAGTGTTCTGACAATGCTGTTCACTGTCATCCTTGTTAGCTTGACAGCCTATTCATTCTCACGCTACCGTTTTATCGGACGTAAAAACAGCTTGATGACATTCCTGATTCTGCAGATGATTCCAAACTTTGCAGCATTGATCGCTATTTTCATCCTTGCTTTACTAACTGGCTTACTTGATACTCATTTAGGCTTGATCCTTGTATATGTCGGGGGCGCAATCCCGATGAATACATGGTTAATGAAAGGATATCTTGATACAATTCCGAAAGAGCTTGATGAATCAGCTAAAATGGACGGTGCAGGCCATTTGAGGATTTTCTTCCAAATCGTCATGCCGCTTGCGACACCAATCATAGCGGTTGTAGCATTGTTCGCATTTATCGCTCCATTCGGTGATTTCATCCTTGCCAGAATTCTTTTAAGAACAGAAGAAAAATACACACTTGCTGTTGGCCTTTATGACATGGTAGCAAAACAGTTTGGTGCTGAATTCACTACCTTCGCAGCGGGTGCTGTTCTCATTGCAGTTCCAATCGCAATCCTGTTCCTGTCATTCCAGAAATACTTCGTATCAGGATTGACGGCTGGCGGAACAAAAGGATAATCTATTAGGGCAGACAAATTTTAAGCAAAGGCCATAATTGGCCTTTGCTTAAATTATGAGGAGGAGCGGAGATGAAAAAAAAGTTCATCTTCATCTTGATTCCGTTTCTTCTTTTTTACGCCCTCCCAGCAGGTGCGGCTGAAAAAGAAGGACGCAAATGGCAGGATGAAACTATTTACTTTCTTATGGTGGACCGTTTCAACAACGGTGACAATAGCAATGATTTCAAGGTGGATGCAAATGATCCCAAAGCTTATCATGGCGGAGACTTCCAGGGAGTCATTGACGAGCTGGATTATATAAAGGACATGGGTTTTACCGCGATCTGGCTGACACCAGTTTTTGACAACGCCGATAAAGGCTACCATGGGTACTGGATTAAAGATTTTTATAATACCGAAGAGCACTTTGGAAGCGTTGACAAATTTAAAGAACTTGTTAAAGAAGCACACAAACGGGATATCAAAATCATCCTTGATTTTGTCGTAAACCATGTTGCTCCGGACCAGGAATGGGTGAACGATCCAGCAAAGAAGGATTGGTTCCATGAAAAGCAGGATATCATTGACTGGAACAACCAGGATGAGCTGGAGAATAACTGGCTTTACGGGCTGCCTGATTTAGCACAGGAAAATCCGGAAACAAGGAAATATTTATTGGATGCGGCTAAATGGTGGATTGAAGAAACGGATATCGACGGCTACAGGCTTGATACTGTCCGCCACGTACCAGTTGATTTCTGGGAAGATTTTTCAAAAGAAGTGAAGAGTGTCAAAGATGATTTTTACCTGATCGGCGAGGTTTGGTCGGAGGATCCGAATTACATTGCCAAATACGATAAAGCAGGGATCGATGGCTTTGTTGATTTTCCTTTGAACGAACAGTTGCGCACGGCTTTCGAAAAGCCAGATCAGACATTGGACTGGCTATTGACGACAGCGAAAAGAAATAAGTCGATATATGAAAATCCCGAACTGATGGGAAACTTCATTGATAACCATGATATGGTCAGATTCACAAGGAAAGCGGTCCAGAACAGGCAGCACCCGGGAACGAGATGGAAGATGGCGCTGACTTATATGTATACGGCTCCTGGAATTCCGATTGTTTATTATGGAAGCGAAATAGCGCTTGATGGCGGAGAAGATCCGGATAACCGCAGGCAAATGAGCTTCAGGGCTGATAAAGAATTAATTGACTATATCACCAAAATCGGCGAGCTCCGGAATGACCTTCCTTCACTTACCAGAGGGGATCTTGAAGTTCTCTATGAAAAAAAAGGAATGGCTGTTTTCAAACGTACTTATCAGGATGAAACAGCAGTCATAGCAATTAATAATACGTCCAACACCCAGAATGTCACCCTGACCGCCGATCAGTTAAAGGATGACCAGGAATTGCGTGGCCTGCTGGCGGATGACCTTGTAAAGAGCAAAAACGGGGAATATAACCTGGCGCTAGAACGAGAGGAAGCCGAAATCTATGTACTGGCAGAAAAAACAGGTTTGAATATCCCTTATTTAACTACAATGGGGGCGGTGTATGCTGCATTCTTTGGCTTCATTTTCCTCCTTGTCAGAAGAGCCAGGAAAAGAAACAAAGAATAAGTTTTGCTCCAATACTTACCACTATTGTTAACAGCAGCTCTTTAAAAAAATAAGGTAAAAAGCTGGACAATTCATTTATAATAAAGATAGGGATTTTTTCTGGCAAAAGGGAGGGGAACTTAATGGCTGTTACAATAAAAGACGTTGCGAAGGTCGCAAATGTCGCACCTTCAACTGTCTCTCGTGTTATCGCCAATAGTCCTAGGATCAGCGAAAAAACAAAGGAAAGAGTCAGGGAGGTTATGGACCAGCTTGGGTATCACCCAAACTTTATCGCCAGAAGCCTTGCGAGTCAGTCTACAAGGGCAATCGGGCTTGTTATGCCAAGCTCGACAGATGTTGTATTTCAGAACCCGTTCTTTCCAACTGTCTTGACCGGATTGAGTGAAGGGGCACATGCGAAACAATACGCACTTCATATGACTACCGGGAAAACAGATAATGAAATTTTCGATGGTGTCGTTGCAATGGTCCAGGGCGGCAGGGTAGATGGTGTGGTTCTTTTATATTCAAAAGTTGAAGATAAAGTTATCTCTTATCTTAAGGAAAGAGATTTTCCATTTGTCGTGATCGGCAAGCCGTTTAAAGATGACGAAAATACGAGCTATGTTGATAATGATAACTTTAAAGCTGGAAAAGAAGTCACCGAATACTTAATCCAGCTCGGTCATGACCGAATTGGTTTCATCGGAGGCAATCTCGATCTAGTGGTTACGGTAGAGCGCCTGCTAGGCTATGAAAAGGCTTTGAGGAACTCAGAGATCAAGCTGGTCGATGATTATATCATCAATGACGAATTCCTCCGGGAGAGCGGTCAGGATGCAGTTGAAGTGCTGCTCTCATTGGAACATCCACCTACAGCAATGGTCGTAGCGGATGACCTGATGGCATTAGGTGTTTTGAATAAACTTGATGAGATGGGAATCGTTGTACCAAAGGATATTTCCATTGTAAGTTTTAATAATGTATTGATAGCCGAGATGGCCAGACCGCCTCTCACATCTGTGGATATCAACATTTTTGACCTCGGATACCAGGCAGCCAAGAGCCTCATCCAAAGAATTGAGAATCCTGATGAACCAATCAAACGGATTATTGTGCCGTTCAAGATTGTGACGAGATTTTCCTGTGATCAACCCAAGAACTCTAAGGAATCACTGGTATAAAAAAGCGAAAGCAAAGCGTTGTTGTACGCTTTGCTTTTTTTGTGTTTGTGCTATCCATTAACTATAGTTCCGCCGTTTACATGGATTGTCTGTCCGCTGACATATGTGGAATCATCGCTTGCAAGATAGACATATGCCGGTGCAAGTTCATACGGCTGGCCAGCTCGTCCCATTGGAGCATTTGTACCAAATTTAGCGACTTCCTCAGCTGAGAAAGTTGATGGAATCAAAGGAGTCCAGATTGGACCTGGAGCTACGCTGTTAACCCGTATTCCCTGTGACGTGAGGGACATGGCAAGGGAACGCGTAAAAGTAACAATAGCACCTTTTGTTGACGAGTAGTCAATCAGCGTCTCGTGGCCTTTATATGCGGTTATGGAGGAAGTATTAATGATCGTGCTTCCTTTTTGAAGGTGAGGCAGGACTGCTTTAGTCAGGTGGAAGATTGAGAATATATTCGTGCGGAACGTCTTCTCCAACTGTTCAGCAGAAATATCCAGCAGGCTCTTTTGCGGATGCTGCTCTGCAGCGTTATTGACAAGGATGTCAATTTTACCAAACTGTTCTATTGTTTGCTTTACAGCATCCTTACAAAACTGCTCGCTGCCAACATCACCGGCTAGCAGCAGGCATTTACGGCCTTCAGCCTCAATTAGCTCCTTCGTCGTTTGGGCATCGTTATTTTCCTCAAGGTAGACAATCGCTACATCCGCACCTTCTTTTGCATAGTAGATGGCAACAGATTTGCCAATTCCACTATCTCCTCCAGTAATCAAAGCAACCTTGCCAGACAGTTTTCCAGACCCTTTATAATTTTCATCGACTGATTTTGGTTCGGGATTCATTTCCGGCTCAGTACCAGGCTGATGATCCTGATGCTGTGGCGGAAAACCTTGTTTATTTTTCTCGTTAGCCATAGAACATATCACTCCTTCTATTTATATCCCATTTATTAGATTCCTTTAAAACCCAGAGTGAAAACATGGAAATTCCTTCTTTTTGTTATCGAGGGTAAATAAGAACGGCCCAGCTTGTAATCGATTTCTCTTGGTTTATGACAGAGGAGCCGAAAAGGTAGAGTGCAAAACGGTAAAGACAGAAGCTCTGCATTCCCCAAAAAAGTGAAAGGGAGTGCAAAACGGTAAAAGCAGAAGCTCTCCATTGCCCGAAAAAGGGAAAGGGAGTGCAAAACGGTAAAAGCAGAAGCTCTGTATTGCCGAAAAAGTAAAAGGGAGTGCAAAACGGTAAAGACAGAGTCTCTGCATTCCCCAAAAAAGTGAAAGGGAGTGCAAAACGGTAAAAGCAGAAGCTCTTCTTTGCCCGAAAAAGGGAAAGGGAGTACAAAACGGTAAAAGCAGAAGCTCTGCATTGCCCGAAAAGTGAAAGGAAATGTAAAACGGTAAAAGCAGAAGCTCTGCATTGTCCCAAAAAGTGAAAAGGAGTGCAAAAACGGTAAAAGCAGAAGCTCTGCATTTAGCAAAAAACAAAATAAGCGGCATCCTCAAAGGGAGCCGCTATATTCATTACTGAATTTTATTTTTAAAGATAGAGTAAGTCTTGTACCCGCCAGTGAGGTTCTTTACTTTGAATCCATTTTGCTGAAGGATCCGTGAAGCAAGGTATCCTCTTAGGCCAACCTGGCAAGTGATCAGGATGGTATCATCTTTAGGCAGCTCGTCAAGACGGTTGCGCAGGTCGTCAAGAGGGATGTTCTTTGAACCCTCAATTTTGCCTTCTGCGTGTTCTTTTTCTGTACGGACGTCAATCATGAATGCACCTTTTTCGATTAGATCGTCCACTTCATAATGTTGTACTGTTTCAATTGTTCCGTCAACAATATTGGAGGCTACATATCCAGCCATGTTTACTGGGTCCTTAGCAGAAGAGAATGGTGGTGCGTAAGCAAGCTCAAGCTCCTGAAGGTCATAGACACTCAGGCCGCCTTTAATTGCCGTGGCAATGACATCAATACGCTTGTCGACACCATCTTTACCTACTGCCTGAGCACCGAGGATCTTGCCGCTTTCTCTATCAAAGATGACCTTAAGAGAGATTTGCTCTGCGCCAGGATAATAGCCAGCATGTGACAGTGGGTGAATATGAACAACTTCATATGGAATACCCAGTCTGCGCAAAAGTTTTTCGCTGTTGCCAGTTGTAGCAGCTGTCAATTCGAATACTTTTACGATGGAAGTTCCGAGAGTTCCAGGGTATGCAATATTTCTGCCATTGATATGGTGTCCGACAATATGTGCCTGGCGGTTCGCAGGCCATGCCAGCGGAATCATAGTTGGCTGGCCATTGATGTAGTCAGTGACTTCGATGGCGTCACCCATTGCATAGATGGACTGATCGGAAGTCTGCAGATATTCATTGACTTTGATACCGCCGCGTTCGCCAAGGTCTAGGCCCGATTCTGCTGCGAGCTGATTTTCTGGACGCACGCCGATTGACAGGATAATCAATTCTGCATCAAGGGTCTTTCCGCTCTCAAGGACAACCTTTGTGCCATTTTCCTGTACATCAGTGATTCCATCGCCAAGGATTAGCTCAACGCCATTCTTTCTTAATTCATCTTCAACGATTGCTGCCATTTCAGGATCAACCGGACCCATAACCTGAGGTAATTTCTCTACAAGAGTAACATTAATTCCAGCATGGACAAGGTTTTCCGCCATCTCAAGACCGATGAAGCCTCCGCCGATCACAACTGCATTCTTTGGTGAGTTGTCTTCAAGGTAAGCTTTAATTTTATCCATGTCAGGAATGTTTCTAAGTGTGAATACATTGGCGCTCTTCAAACCCTCGATTGGAGGAATGATTGGTTTTGCCCCTGGTGATAGAACAAGTACATCATAGCTTTCTGTATACTCCTTACCAGTTTGGACGTGTTTCACCGAAACTGTTTTCTCTTCACGGTTGATTGATGTCACTTCTGAGAAATTGCGAATATCTAGGTTATAGCGGGCATTCATCCCCTCAACAGTTTGAAGAAGAAGTTTTTTACGATCTTCAATCACTCCACTAATATGGTATGGCAATCCACAGTTTGCGAATGAAATGAATTCCCCTCTTTCAAAAAGTACGATTTCAGCTTTTTCATCGAGTCTCCTTAGTTTGGTTGCAGTAGTTGCGCCTCCTGCAACACCGCCTACTATTACGATTTTTTTACCCATTGTATTGTCATCCTTTCGGTTAAAAGTTTATTTTGTTTTATACCCCTACTGGTATATTAACGTGAAAATAGGGGGAATCCAATAGTACTTTGTGAAGGATTTGTGAAAGTTATCTCGAATTTTCTGTTGCAAATAGATAAATATCACACTTGACTTTTAATATGGAGAGAAGGTTTAGACACATAGAAGGTTGTTTAGGGGCATTTCTTTTTTTAAAATTAATAAAACAAAAACGGACAATGCATCACAATGTCCGCTTCTATACAATATTTAGTATTGCGTGGGTTTTAACGATAATTCACGAATTGAACATCAACGCTAAGGTCCGCTTCTTTAACAGCTGCAATAATTTTTTGGAGATCATCACGATTCTTTCCAGTCACGCGCACCTGGTCGTCCTGAACCTGGCTCTTTACCTTCAGGCCGCTGTTTTTGATGACTGTGTTGATTTTTTTTGCATTCTCCTTATCAATTCCCTGCACCAGCTTGGCTCTTTGGCGCACAGTCCCGCCAGATGCACGTTCCACCTTCCCGTAGTCCAAATTTTTTATTGGAATTCCGCGTTTGATCATTTTGCTGAATAGAACGTCCTTCAACTGGTCAAGCTTAAATTCATCATCAGAAATTAGGACGAGTTCTTCCTTATCTAGGGAAATGTCACTTTTGCTTCCTTTAAAATCGTAACGGTTCTGGATTTCCTTCATGGCAATACTGATTGCATTCGTTACTTCTGACATTTCAACTTTGGATACAATATCAAATGAGCTCTCTTTAGACATGGCTACCTCCGGGTAATCTATTTTATGCAGCGCATGAACAAGGAACTGTCCAGACGCTTTCGCTTTTGCTTACATTATAGTAAAATATAGCAGTTCAAACAACTTTGCGTTATGCAGCAAATTTGTTTAATAAGGCTCATTTCGGAAACATGTTGTGCTCACAGCCAAAGTAAAAATCAGCTTTGGGGTTTTTACGAATATTTTCGCATATCCAATTGGGGAATTTTCAAAGCCCGCCCATTTAAGAATGCGGATTTTAGTTTTGGTCCGTATAGCAATAATTAATTCGAAAAAAGGCACTAAAAACAAGGCAGGAGGGATTTTTATGTCCTTGAATGAATATACCGGTCAGACTCTGGAATTGACCGTAGCAAGAATCGTTGATTTCGGCTATTTTTTAACAGATGGAGAAGAGGATGTCCTGCTCCATTCGAATGATACTGACCGGACCTTTGAAGAGGGAGAGAAGGTTGAGGTATTCCTATTTGTGGAATCAAGGGGCAGGCTTGCTGCAACTACAAAGATTCCAAAGGTACAAGTGGGTGAATATGAATGGGTATCAGTTGTTGACGTAAAGGAGGGTATTGGGGTTTTCCTTGATATCGGAATCAGCAAGGATGTCCTGCTAGGTGAGGAAGACCTGCCAGTTGTAAGGTCGGTCTGGCCTGAAAAAGGGGACCTGCTTTATATTACGCTCAGGGTGAATCGTAATAATATGATTTATGCTCGAATGGCGACTGACCCTGTCATCCAGGAAATTTCGGTTCCAGCGGACAGAAGTGCTTTCAATAAGAATGTCCACGGTTATATTTACCGTACGGCAAGGGTTGGCAGCTGGATGATTACCGCAGAAGGATACAAAGGTTTTATCCATGAATCACAACGCCGTACCGAGCCGCGCATTGGCGAGAAAGTCGAAGGCCGAATTATTGATGTGAAACCAGACGGCTCCGTTAATATCTCGCTGCTCCCGCGCAAGCAAGAGGCACTGGATGAGGACGCTGAGAAGATCATGGCTTATCTCGACCTGAGGAATGGAGCAATGCCTTACCATGACAAGAGCATGGCCGAAGATATCCAGGAACGCTTCGGGATGAGCAAAGGCTCCTTTAAACGCGCATTGGGCAGGCTTATGAAGGAAGACAAAATTTATCAGGAAGATAATTGGACATATAAAAAAGAAAAATAGAGCCAGTTGGCTCTATTTTTCTTTTTATAAATGGTCAGTTTTTTTAGAATAGGCGTTCTTTCCAGCCTTCCTGTTCTTTTCACGCATCATATTTTTTTCATGGCGAAGGGCATTGTTGTCCTTTGCCTTTTTATCGTTATCGGATGTATGCGGCATAAGAAAAACTCCTTTCAGGTTAGGTACATTTTATTTTTCCATAACCTCAAAGGAGTATGTAATTTAAGAGGGCTGTTTATTTAAAAAGAAAATTGCAATTGTGCCTGGTCCGGTATGGGAACCAACAGCTGCCCCAATCGAAGTGATATAGACATCTTTGGCATGAAGTTCACTTATAACCATGTCCTTCATCTCTGAAGCTGTTTCGAGGTCGTCAGCATGGCTGATGCCGACGATCTGGTCCTCGATTCCATCGCCGCGTTCCCTCATCACTTCGATTATCCTGCGGAGGAGTTTCTTCTTACCGCGGATTTTTTCAATAGGGACCAGTTTGCCATCCTCAACATTCAGGAGCGGCTTTATATTGAGAAGCCCGCCAACGAATGCTGACGCTTTTGATACACGTCCGCCTTTTGCGAGATGGTCAAGGTCATCCACGGAAAAAAGATGTTCCATATGCTGGCTGAGGAATTGGACAGCCTGCACGATTTCTTCCTTTGGACGATTCGCCTCAGCCATGCGGACAGCCTCCATGACTACAAGCCCCTGTCCAAGAGAAGCGCATTTTGTATCAATCACGGACAAGTTGAAATCGGGATATTCCTCTTTGACCTGCTGGGCAATCATGACAGCGGTCTGGTAGGTTCCTGACAGTTCAGAAGAGAAAGCTATGTAAATTCCATCCTGGTTATTCTCGGCTAATTCTGTAAAAACTTCTTTAAAACCAGCAGGAGACGCCTGTGAGGTTTTTGGAAGGTTGCCAGCGCGTATTGCATCATATACTTCTTTAGGCTGGATTGTTCTGAGATCTTCATACTCGGTTCCATCAATTTGAACTTTTAATGGAAATAAAATTGCGCCATTTTCTTCATAAAAATCCAATGGCAAATCACATGCACTGTCAGCCATGATTTTTACTGACATCACTTACACCTGCTTTCAACCTTTATATGATAATAGTTTATCGGGAATATCTCAAAAAGACAATTAAATATAGTGATTTTCGGCAAAATAGGGGTAGAGGAAGAATAGAAAAATATAAGGGGGATTCACATGGTCTGGTTGGAAACAAAAAAAATCATCATCGTAGTGATCGGCGCATTTTTAAATGCGATGTCGCTGAATTTCTTTTTAATCCCGGCAAATGTCTATGCCAGCGGTTTCACCGGAATAGCCCAGCTAGTTTCGAGCATATTGGGTGAATTTGCTCCATTTAACATTTCGACAGGTATTCTTCTTTTGCTATTGAATATTCCTGTGACAATCCTCGGCTGGATGAAAGTAGGGAAATCATTTACCCTCTATAGCTTTATATCTGTATTACTTTCATCATTCTTTCTTGAAATCCTGCCTGTGAAGGAAGTATCCGGTGATATCCTGCTGAATGCTGTTTTTGGCGGCGTCATCGGGGCACTGGGGGTTGGGCTGACATTGAAATGGGGGGCGTCGACAGGTGGCATGGATATCATAGCAATGATTCTTTCCCGCATGAATGATCGCCCGGTTGGTACATATTTCTTTGCCTTAAATGGCATCATTATAATGACAGCAGGTTACATTTTTGGCTGGGAAAATGCACTTTATACTCTTGTGGCACTGTATGTTTCCACTCGCGTGATCGATGCGATCCATACTCGTCACGAAAAATTAACGGCAATGATTGTCACCAAGAAATCGGATGAATTAAAGAAAGCCATCCATGACAAGCTAGTCCGCGGCATTACATTGCTTCCTGCAAAAGGGGCTTTCTCCGGGGAAGAAAAGGAGATGTTGATTATTGTCATCACCAGGTATGAAATGTACGATCTTGAACATATCATCAAGGAAGTCGATCCTCAGGCGTTCACCAATATTGTAGAGACAGCCGGGATCTTTGGTTTTTTCAGGCGGGAATAAAATTAGAAACGGGGGTTTGTGAATGAGGAGAATCAGCTTATTGATCATTTTGGTGTTGATGGCGGTTGCACCGGCATTGGCAATAGGGGAGGAAAAGCAGACAACGGTAAACCCAGGCTTCAGTTTTTACATCGACCCAATAGCCGGTCCCGAACATGTTGAGTTTGAATTAACCCTCCAGAATCATGGTGATGCAAATTTGACATTTGAATTCCCCACCTCTCAGAAGTATGAAATCATAGTTATGGATGATAAAGGTAAGAAGGTCTATCAATACTCAGAGGACAAGGCCTTTTTACAGGCGTTTGAAAAATTGACTTTGAAACCGCAAGAGACGAAGAAATGGCGAGAAAACTGGGATTATAAAAATGCGGGCACCAGAGTAAAAGAAGGCGAATACACAGTCACTGCTCAATTAAAGGCCACTAGTATAGGCGAAAAACCTGTAATGGACAAAAAGCAGCTGACTGATGAGAAGAAAATGTATGTTCCAGGTGAAAATCCAGTTTTTAAAGGCGTTCATTCAAAGGGCACCATGGGTTCGTATAAAGTCCTGGGAGAAGCCAGGCCAATCCAGGGCAGGTTCTTTTATTCAGTTGAGGATGGACATAACCAGCTGATTGCGGAAACAGAAGTGACCCAGGAGTCAAAATATCCGGACTGGCACTCGTTGTCGATTGACATCACTATCCCTGAAAGCAAGCTTCCGCAAAACGGATCTCTGATCCTTAATCTTTACGAACGCAGCAAAGAAGGGGAAATCATTCACACCTATCCAGTTTTGCTAGAAAAATTCAACAATAGTAAATAGGTAAAAGCAAAAGCTGGCGGGATTCCCGCCAGCTTTGCCTGTTACTTGTTTTCAATTGAATTCAGCTCGTCCTGAAATGACCTAAGCTGCTCTTTTTCCGCCATCGTTGTATTGGCATAAGCGGAAGAAAGAGCATTTTTCGCTGTGCTGATGGCTGCAGATTGTTCAGCCGGCTCCGCAGTCTTGGCTAATTGAACAGCCTTCCTTGCTTCTTGAAAAAGCCTGTTTCCCATTTAGACTCCTCCTAAAGAGGACTCTCTGACATTCGCCATCTTTTGAGCTTCAGCTTCGGCATACGTGGTGTGGTAAGGGATTCTTTGATCATGCTTGGAGACAGTATCTACCCCTTGCTGTACAAAACGCTTGGATTTATTACTTTTACCCATCGTTGTACCCCTCCATCTACGAGCGAATTTTGAAACAGACAATCACGCTGCTTCAAACATAGTATGCACTTTTGCTGGAAAAACAATCGCTTCAGGGAACGTTCGATTTTGGCAGGTTCAGACAATTTTTTAGCAGCCAACCGAAATCAGGAGGGAAAGCCAAGTATCCGATAGCGGCATTCTATCGGCCAAACTGAACAGGCGGCAGGGCAAAAATAGTCCAATAGAGGCTTTATATCGGCCAAACAGAGCAGGAAAGAAAGGCAAAAGTGTCCGTTAGAGCATTCCTATCGGCCAAACGGACCAGGAAGGAAAGCAAGAATGTCCGATAGAGCCAGCCTATCGGACAAACGGAACCAGGAGGTATAAGCAAAGTGTCCGATAAAGCCTTCCTATCGGACAAACGGACCAGGAAGGAAAGCAAGAATGTCCGATAGAGCCAGTCTATCGGACGAGCGGACCAGGTTGTAAAGCAAGAATGTCCGATAGAGCCAGCCTATCGGACAAACGGAACCAGGAGGTATAAGCAAAGTGTCCGATAGAGCCTTCCTATCGGACAAACGGACCAGGAAGGAAAGCAAGAATGTCCGATAGAGCCAGTCTATCGGCCAAACGGAGCCAGGAGGTATAAGCAAAGTGTCCGATAGAGCCTTCCTATCGGACAAACGGACCAGGAAGGAAAGCAAGAATGTCCGATAGAGCCAGCCTAACGGCCAAACGGAGCCAGGAGGTATAAGCAAAGTGTCCGATAGAGCCTTCCTAACGGCCAAACGGAACCAGGAGGTATAAGCAAAGTGTCCGATAAAGCCTTCCTATCGGACAAACGGACCAGGAAGGAAAGCAAGAATGTCCGATAGAGCCAGTCTATCGGACGAGCGGACCAGGTTGTAAAGCAAGAATGTCCGATAGAGCCAGTCTATCGGCCAAACGGAGCCAGGAGGTATAAGCAAAGTGTCCGATAGAGCCTTCCTAACGGCCAAACGGAACCAGGAGGTATAAGCAAAGTGTCCGATAAAGCCTTCCTATCGGCCAAACGGACCAGGAAGGAAAGCAAGAATGTCCGATAGAGCCAGCCTATCGGACAAACGGAACAGGTTGTAAAGCAAAAATGTCCGATAGAGCCAGTCTATCGGACAAACGGAGCCAGGAGGTATAAGCAAAGTGTCCGATAGAGCCTTCCTATCGGCCAAACGGACCAGGAAGGAAAGCAAGAATGTCCGATAGAGCCAGCCTAACGGACAAACAGAACCAGGAGGTATAAGCAAAGTGTCCGATAGAGCCTTCCTATCGGACAAACGGAACCAGGAGGTATAAGCAAAGTGTCCGATACAGCCTTCCTATCGGACAAACGGAACCAGGAGGTATAAGCAAAGTGTCCGATAGAGCCTTCCTATCGGCCAAACGGACCAGGAAGGAAAGCAAGAATGTCCGATAGAGACAGCCTATCGGACAAACGGAACAGGTTGTAAAGCAAGAATGTCCGATAACTCCATTCTATAGGACAAACAGGCCAGTCATAAAAGCAAAAATGCCCGATAGAAATCTTCTCCGGGCGTTTTGTTTCACATTATTATAGTGCCTTCAAATTCAGCAGATCGTTCAAATACACACCAATTCCGTCTTCTTCATTTGTCAGTGTCATGTCGTTCGCGATATTTTTTACATCGGCAACTGCATTTCCCATTGCAATTCCCCGGCCTGCATATTCAAGCATTTCTAAATCATTATCTTCATCGCCGAATGCAATGATTCGCTCAGCTGGAATCTGGAAATAATCCGAGGCTTTCTTTAACCCTACAGCTTTATTCAGGCCATTTTTGACGATTTCAACGACGTGGAACGGTGCTGCCCAACTTCTGTGGTCGATTACTTCTGCATGGACCTCTGATAGGTGAGCGCGGATTTTTCGTACATGCTCCTCGTCTGAATGGATGAGCATACTTGTTGGGGATGCCTTTAAATACCTTCTCAAATCACCTGTCGTGATATTTGGATTCCCCATATTGAAAATGTCCATTAATTTTTCATCATGGTAGTGGACGTACACATCATCGATCACTTCGGCAATGATATTGTAAAATTTAAAATCATCGAGCGCCTCAACGATATCCTTGGCAACATCGATTGATAGAGGAGAGTGGTGTACTCCCCAGTTGTTATCCAGCGGATGGTGCATAAATGCTCCATTAAAATTAACAATCGGTGTATCAAGCTGAAGCTCATGGTAATACATCTCACTGGAACGGAATGGTCGCCCCGTAGCGATCATCACCACATGCCCTTCTTCACGGGCTTTTTTAATGACTTGTTTGTTCCTGTCGGATATTTTTTTATCATCTGTTAGTAATGTACCGTCTAAGTCTAAAGCGATTAAATGTTTCTCAGTCATAAATGCTCCTTCTTATCTCTAATTTTTAAAATCATGCATATGATTGGCTCTTTTTTTACAAGAGTTCTACAATACATATATTGAATAAGGGTTAATAGTCCTTCTTACCACTATGGTAACCATTTTACAGTTAAATTGTAAAAAAATCATATCACATACTTAAAAGTCCGGTAAATTTAATGTCGGTCCGCTCAATTGGAGGTTTAACAGTGATTTTAGTCGAAAAGAAACACATTCAAGATATTCCCGTTCTCCATATCGTAAAACAAAATCAATTTTCAGATAGAATGCCGCTGATTGTTTTTTTGCATGGCTTTACTAGCACTAAAGAACGAAACATGCATTACGCCTATCTATATGCTGAAAAAGGTTTCAGAGTCATCCTGCCCGAGGCAAAATATCATGGGAGCCGCGGTGAGGGGTTTTCAGAAAAAGAACTGAGCTTCCGCTTTTGGGAAATTGTTATGAACTCGATCGAAGAGCTTGTTTTGATCAAGGATGAGCTGGTTGAGGAAGGACTTGTTGATCCCACCAGGATAGGTGTTGCCGGAACATCGATGGGCGGCATTACTACGCTAGGAGCCATGGCAAAATATGACTGGATCAAGGCGGGCGTCAGTCTGATGGGTAATCCTTCTTTTGAACAGTTTGCTCTATGGCAGCTGAATGAAATTGAAAAAAGAAATATAAAAATCAACTTATCTAAAGAAGAGGTTTCGAGTTTGCTGAATCAACTAAAGCAATATGACCTCAGCCAACAGCCTGAAAAGCTGGATAAACGGCCGCTGTTATTCTGGCACGGAAGATTGGACCCTGTTGTACCATATGAAGCCGCTTATCATTTTTATGAGCAAAACCGGAAAAACTATGAGGGAACAGATGGAATGTTTGAATTCATTACCGATGAGCATGCTGGACACAATGTGTCAAACGCAGGTGTAATGGCTTCAGCAGAATGGTTTGCAAAACATATCTAACGCCTTACCGCTTTAAATGCGAATGAATCATTGTTATGATAGAAATAGGTACAGCTATAAAAAAGGAGTGTTCACCGATGGATGAAGAATTAAAAGAGAGCATTATGGGTGCGCTTGAGATGGTCGTTGACCCTGAACTTGGCGTTGATATCGTTAATTTAGGGCTTGTATATGATGTGGATTTAAATGAAGAAGGGCTAGCCACTGTAACCATGACCCTGACTTCAATGGGCTGCCCTCTTGCCGGCACGATCGTTGAGCAGGTTAAATTGGCACTTGCCGATCTTCCTGAGGTTAAAGATACTGAAGTAAACATTGTCTTTAATCCGCCATGGTCAAAAGACATGATGTCCCGTTACGCTAAAATAGCCCTGGGTGTCAGGGATTAAGTGGGACAGAAACAGCAGGAGCCTTCCTGCTGTTTTTTTTTATGCTTTATCCCGGTCAGAGGTCACAAAATTGTCAAACAAATAGGGCAAATCTTACCCGCTTATGTGAGTTAGTTCACTTAAACATGTTGGTAACACTTATATACTTCTTGTATAGAGAAGTATTTAAGGAGGCGCCACTCATGTTTGATAGAGATTTTAATAAAGACCCATTCATTGTGATCTGGGAACTTACGAGAGCCTGCCAATTGAAATGCCTGCACTGTCGTGCGGAGGCACAATATAGAAGAGATCCTCGTGAACTGTCTTTCGAAGAAGGGAAGGCGCTTATTGATCAAATATACGAAATGAATAATCCAATGCTAGTTTTTACAGGCGGCGACCCATTGATGAGGGAGGACGTATTCGGGATTGCTGAGTACGCGGTGAAAAAGGGCGTCCGCGTATCAATGACACCAAGCGCGACTCCTAATGTAACGAAAGAAGCCATTGAAAAAGCGAAAACAGTCGGGCTTTCACGCTGGGCTTTCAGCATCGACGGCCCAACCGCAGAAGTCCACGACCACTTCAGGGGAACAGCTGGCTCCTTTGATTTAACAATGGAAAGAATCAAATACTTGCATGAACTGGAAATTCCGATTCAGATCAATACTGTAATTTCCCGTTATAATATTGAATATTTAGATGAGATGGCAAAGATGGTAGAGGACTTAGATTGTGTCCTATGGAGTGTTTTCTTCCTTGTCCCGACAGGTCGTGGCCAGGAAAAGGACATGATTTCTCCTGTTGAGCATGAAAAAGTGTTCCAGTGGCTTTATGATCTCAGTAAACGGGTGAAATTCGATATTAAAACAACTGCGGCTCAGCACTATCGACGGGTGGTCATCCAGCAAAAGATGCGGGAGGCCAAAAATCATACTGAAGAAATCGATTACTTGACTGCCCTGACAAAGGAAGGATTGACAGGGTCCATTGATGGTCTTGGCCGGGCGCCAAAAGGTGTCAATGATGGCAATGGCTTTGTATTCATTTCACACATAGGGGACGTCTATCCGAGCGGCTTGCTGCCCGTTAAAGCGGGGAATGTACGCGAACAGCCGCTTGCTGATATATATAGGGAATCACCTGTGTTCAAGTCATTGAGGAATCCAGATGAATTCAAAGGTAAATGCGGGGTTTGTGAGTTCAGGCATGTATGCGGCGGGTCTCGTTCAAGGGCATATGCCATGACAGGGGATTACCTGGAGAGTGAACCGTTCTGCGTATATATTCCGAAAGCACTGAGAAAACAAAAGCAAGAAAGCTGAAATAGCGGAAAAAAGGCCGGAAAGCCAGATTAGCGAAAAAATAGCAGGAAAGCCAAAAAAGCAGTTCTTGCCAAACCGGATGGAACTTCATAAAAAAACGAGTGGAATCGATTAGAGCTCCACTCGTTTTTTTTATTAGTCGATTGAACAGAAGATTGCCGGGCAATTTTCACAGCCGATTTCCTGGCGAAGGTAATCCACATCATGGACAAGGATTTTCCCCTTTTTGATGGAGATGATTCCTTCCCGCTTCAGTTCATTCAGAATCCGGTTGGTGCTTTCACGTGATGTGCCGCAAAAATTGGCCAGCTCCTGATTTGTTAAAGGCAGGTCTATTAGAATGCCTGTATCTTTATGGATACCATAGCTATTAGTCATCCTGATTAAAGTGGAGAATAAAGCGCCCTTTTTCCCATTGAGTACTAAATCACGGAATTTTGTCTGTGTTTTGCGGAAGTGGTCGCTCATCCATTTCATGAATTCAAATGCAAGAGATGGATTATGGAAAATTTCTTTCTCGATTACGTCTTTTCGGATCGCCGCGATTTTTGCATCTTCAAGGATCAATGCGCTTAACAAATATTTTGGTGCATCTGTAAAAAGGGTCAATTCCCCGCAAAGGTCATTCTCCCCGCAAATCCTTAAGGCAAGCTCACGGCCGTCCTGGGTGACCTTGCTGATCTGGACCTTACCGCCAAGAATTAAATAAAGCTCCTCCGCCTCCATACCTTCCTGGAATAAATAGGTTCCCTTTTCAACCTTGAATGTGCGGTCAGCAAACTGGAGTAATTCTTTGATTTCAATTGAATGAGTCACTTTAGTTGTATTTGGCATGGTCATCACCCTTTTTAGATTTTTTTCCCGTATCTCTTATTTGTTGACCCAATAATAACACCTGCATAGTGTTAACTAAATGAGGTATATGGAATTGTCAAAATCTCGTCACAATCTAGGTTTGATTTGTTCACATTTTAGAAACAAAATCGATCTATGTATATTATATCGATAAAAAAGGCAGTTGTTTCTGATGTTTAAAGACATCTGTGACAGTTTATTGAACAAAGGAGCAGGAGTGAAGTTTTGCACAGCGGAAATTTTGCAATTTTTCTACTATTTAAGGCAATGGAACTTTCCTCGAAGTAAACAAGAAGGGAGAAAAATCATGCGAACACAAAGACATCAGCTGCCGCTTCAAACGCTCAGCCTAGTTGCTGGGTTTATGGTTTGGGTCATACTATCATCATTGATGCCATATATAAAAGAAGATATTCAGTTGTCTGCTAATGAGGTTGCCGTTGTTGCAGCACTCCCTGTTATTCTGGGTTCAGTGCTGAGAATCCCAATTGGCTACTGGACAAACAAGTATGGAGCACGAAAACTGTTTTTTGTCAGCTTTGCCTTCCTCCTGTTTCCGGTATATTTTATCAGTCTGGCAGATTCCTTTATTGACCTGCTGTTAGGCGGCTTGCTGGTTGGAATAGGCGGTGCCATATTCTCTGTAGGTGTAACCTCGCTGCCAAAGTACTATCCAAAAGAACGCCATGGCTTTATCAACGGAATTTATGGGGTGGGCAACCTTGGAACCGCGGTCACCACCTTTTCAGCACCAGTCATTGCGGCGGGAATTGGCTGGCAGCCGACAGTAAGGCTTTACATGATTCTTATGATTGCATTTGCAGTGCTGAACTTTTGCCTGGGAGATAAAAATGAACCAAAAGTTGTCACACCTTTGGCGGAACAAATTAAAAGTGTATACAAGAACGAGAAGCTCTGGGCATTGTGCTTATTCTACTTCTTAACCTTTGGGTCATTTGTTGCCTTCACGATCTACCTTCCGAACTTCCTTGTATCACACTTTGGGCTGGAAAAAGTGGATGCAGGTTTCCGGACAGCTGGATTCATTGCTCTCGCGACATTCTTTAGGCCTATTGGCGGATGGCTAGGTGATAAATTCAATTCGTTTGTAATTTTGATAGTCGTATTTGCCGGCATGACCATCTCAGGGATATTGCTTTCCTTCACGCCTTCCCTGACTCTTTATACAATTGGATGTCTTGTGGTAGCAATCAGTGCAGGAATCGGCAACGGAACAATTTTTAAACTTGTCCCGCTTTATTTTTCCAAACAAGTAGGGATCGTAAATGGTATTGTTTCAGCAATGGGAGGTTTGGGAGGATTCTTCCCGCCGCTCATGCTCGCATTCCTGTTCAACCTCACAGGGCATTATGCTATAGGCTTCATGGCACTTTCACAGGTAGCGCTGGCAAGCTTGATCATCGTTATCTGGATGTACTATCAGGATAAATTGAACCTTGCCAAAAATATTATTGACCATACAGCTGAGGGAATCATGATTACAGATATAAAAGGCACGATTGAAAAAGTTAATCCGGCGTTTACGACCGTAACAGGTTACAAAGCAGAAGAAATCATTGGAGAAAATCCAAGAATCCTGCGATCAGGAAAGCATGGTGAAGCTTTTTACGAGGAGATGTGGAAATCAATAGAAGAGAAGGGCTCCTGGCAGGGGGAAATCTGGAATAAAAAGAAGAATGGCACCGTTTACCCTGAGTGGCTGACAATCAGTCCTGTCAAAAATGAAGCTGGTGAAATCAAACACTTTGTCGGCATGTTCAGTGAAATCCCCAAAAGAAAACAATAAATTGGAGAAGGCTGCATCAAATCCTTGATGCAGCCTTCTTTTTTAGATAATATGACAACATAGTGACAATTCTTAATAAAAACACTATCCTGGCAGTATTTATGTTGTAATATAGGTGTAAGGGTAAAATCTACTATTTTAAAAGAGGACTATTGATGTTACTGTGAGAATATTAACAGTTAACAATGTTTGTATTTGTTACAATGTCAATAATCATAACTTCTTTAATTGGAGTTGACACATATGGTAAAAAGCATAATTAAAGACCAATTAAATAGACCGCTGCGCGACCTGCGTATTTCTGTTATAGATCGATGTAATTTCCGCTGTCAGTATTGTATGCCTGCTGAAATTTTTGGACCTGACTTCGCGTTTTTGCCAAAGAGTGAACTGCTGTCATATGAAGAAATTGAAAGAGTGGCAAAAATGTTCATAGAACTTGGTGTGGAAAAAATCAGGCTTACAGGCGGCGAACCATTAATGCGGAAGGATTTGCCGATTCTTGTCAAAAAGCTGAACCAGATTGAAGGACTTCAGGACATAGCCCTGACTACAAATGGTGTCATGCTTCCTAAACATGCAGAAGAGTTGTATTCAGCTGGCTTGAAGCGTGTCAATATCAGTCTGGATAGTTTAAAGGACGAACTGTTCGGCGAAATCAATGGACGGAATGTAGGGGTAGGACCAGTACTCAAGGGAATCGAGGCGGCAAAAAAGGCCGGTTTGGGCGTTAAAATCAACATGGTCGTCAAAAAAGGCCTGAATGATTCTGAAATCCTTCCGATGGCAGAATTTTGCAAGAAGGAAGGACTCGAGCTTCGTTATATTGAATACATGGATGTAGGAAGCACGAATGGCTGGAAAATGGATGATGTCATAACGAAGAAGCAAATCCATGAAATGATTAGTCAACAATATGAACTGGAAGCAGTGGATCCTGATTATTTTGGAGAAGTCGCAAAAAAATACCGTTACAAGGATACGGATATCAATGTCGGCTTCATTTCATCCGTATCAGAGTCCTTTTGCTCCAGCTGCACAAGGTCACGTTTATCGGCAAATGGACAGGTTTTCACCTGCTTATTCAACGGAAATGGCCATGATATCCGCGATTTCATGCGTGCCGGTGCTACAGACGATGAGCTGCGCAATCGCATTACGGATATATGGAACCATAGAACGGACCGGTATTCAGATGAACGGACAGCGGAAACAGTGGCGAATAGAAAGAAAATCGAAATGTCCTATATTGGCGGTTAAAGACTCCTTCGGGGGTCTTTTTTTTTCAAGCGGACCACTCACTGATACCGCCAACACATAAAACTGCAACAGTTTTTTACAGGTGGGCGATATAAGTGAACAAGTGGCTGATATATTCACAAATCTGGCCGATATATATTCGCAAAAGTGGTCGATAAATCCTGAATTGCGGCCGATAAGTTTCAGAATTTGGCCGATAAAATGAACTAATCTCTCAACCATTCAACCACCGCCAGGTTAATTCTGCTGACTAACAAATATCCCTCCAAAATAAAACAATGATTTGTATTTTGGGCATACTATGTTTCCAATGTTAGAGAGTATGGGTATATAAATGAAACTACGATAAACTTTGTTGGAGAATACCTGAATGTTAAAAAGAGGAATCGAATTCTTATTTGTATTTATTTTAATGGCGTGTATGTACATTGTTTTTTTTACAGCTTACGGCCAATTGATAAAAATTGGGGCGATAGTGATTTATGCGTTGATTTTGTTTATCAGCATCTATTCTTTGATGCTCGAGAACCGTTCGCCGCAGCACACACTGATGTGGATGTATGTGATGCTGTTATTTCCTGTTGCAGGGTATTTTTTCTACTTATTTTCCGGGCAGCTGTACTTAAAAGGGTATTTGTATAAAAGCAAGCGTACCCGGGATCGTGATCAATGGGAAAGGCTGATGAGGAAGGAAGAGTCGAGGGATCTTTCTTTTTTGATAGAAAACCAGCTATGCTTTGCCAAATATGCAAAGAATGCCACATTGACTCCGATTACAACCGCTTCACGGGCAAAAATACTGAAAAATGGAGAAGAGACATTTTCCAAGATAAAAGAGAAGTTACGGGAAGCGCAAAAATTCATCCATATGGAATACTATATTTTCAGATCTGATCGTCTTGGACGGGAAATTATCGATATCTTGATCGAAAAAGCAGAGCAGGGTGTCGAGGTTTTATTTATGTTCGATGCTGCCGGAAGCATGAAGATGGGTGCAAAAGACCTTAAGGATATGCAGGATGCAGGCATTAAAGCCTCCCCGTTCTCTCCCCTTAAGTATGGATTCTTCAATCAAAAATTCAATTTTCGGAACCACAGGAAAATAGTGATCATTGATGGGGAAATTGGGTTTGTTGGTGGATTGAATGTTGGGGTGGAATATCTGGGTCAAGATGAAAAAATAGGGTTTTGGCGTGATACCCATCTGATGCTGACAGGAGAGGCTGTTTACACTCTTCACAATGTCTTCCTGCTTGATTGGGAATATGTCAGTGGGGAAAAGGTCCTTGACAACCATGTGGCCCAGAAAAAACCGCATACTAACGACGAACTGGATGGTGCTATCCAGGTGGTGCCAAGCGGCCCGGATACACAGCAAGGTATCATGAGCGATTTTTACTACACCATGATGTCCTGTGCAACAAAGTCGATCTGGATTGCTACTCCTTATTTCGTTCCAGATGAAGCAATCCGGACTGCATTGCGTGTAGCTGCCGCCAAGGGGATTGAGGTGAGGATCCTGGTGCCGGAAATCAATGATAGTTTCCTTACACAGTACGCCAGCCGCTCTTACTTTTCAGAGCTGCTGCGGAATGGGGCTGAAATATACTCTTATAAAAAGGGGTTCTTGCACCAGAAGGTTATCATTGTGGATGGGAATATCGCGTCTATTGGAACGGCCAATATGGATATGAGGAGTTTCCATCTGAATTTTGAGGTGAATGTCTTCCTGTTTGGAACAAGCTCGATCAGGGATCTTGTTGCGCATTATGAGGATGATCTCAATGATTCTGAGAAAATCAGAGCGGTCCAATATCATAAGCGCGGGCTCTGGGAAAGAACGAAAGAATCCTTTGCTCGTCTGTTTTCAGGTGCATTGTGATTCAGCAAAAATGACCCCATCATGAAGGATGGGGTCATTTTTTACATAATAATTCATGAAGTTCCTTACTATGCAATATATCTAGGGAATAGAATATTATTTTCAAGATGTACATGCATGAATGTGTGTGATTCCAGGGCTTCAAGTCGTTTATAGACTAACCGGTAAGTTCCGCAAGCATCGATTGGCGGATTGAAGCCGCCTGTAATTTCCCGCAATTGTTTAAGAATAGAGCCTGCATGGTCATGTTCTTTTTCAAGCGCCTTAATTTCGGCAACCATTTCAGCTCGTTTTTCATCCTCTTCTGCTTCCAGCTGGAGAAGAAGCGGGAATACGGCAGCTTCTTCTTTGGCCGTATGTTCCAAAAGCTCCTTCTTTAATTCGTAGAAAAGTTCATACACTTCTAACAATTCTTCGTGGCGATCACCATGGACTTTTGCAACTTTGGTTACATAGGGGCTAAGCATCTTTAATTCTTCTTCCAGTTCACGGTGGTATTTATTTTTGATGTGCTCGATCAATTCTTCAGAATCACTCTCGGTCCAAACCTCCATGTTTTCGGCCTTGCCATTGTGCTTCTTGTACAGCTCCTCCAATTCATTCATCAGCGCAGGAACATCTAGGTTCTGTTCTATCGCAGCATCTGAAAGCGGACGATTCCCGCCACAGCAAAAATCGAGTCTGTTTTTCTTAAATAAATCGCTGGATTGAGGGAATATATTGACAATATCTTTGACTAGTGAATTTTGATTAAAAGGCATTTGCATGTAAAAAACCTCCAATAAAATGAGTTAATATGGCTTTTTCCGTAAACGTTGCAGCTTTTCCCGAAAAATGGTCGTATTCCAGTGAGCAGTTTTCTTGTATAAGCCCGTAATCTGTAGAATCATGTTGGAAGGGCAGAATGAAAAGCAACAAACTTACGCAAGACAGCTTATATACGGTTTACATTCTCAGCATAAAGGAAATGTTGTTACTACTTGGTGATGTGTATCACACTTCACAAAAATTCTACATATTTTAAGAAAATATTTTTGATAGAATACTGTGAGGTTTGTTATGTTTTCATTTTTACATTACTCTTATAATGTAAAAGATGATCATTAGATAAGCCTGCAATAGGAGCTGATAATATGTTAGAGAGAAGGAATCCCATTCCTATAGGAGAGGCCGTTAAAAGGGTTATGGAGCATAAAAAGAAGGGCGCCATTGAATACGTATCAATCAATGAAAGCTATGGCCGCTATCTTTCAGAAGACCTGAAAGCAACCAGTGATGTCCCGCATTTTGACAGGGCGCCATATGATGGGTATGCAATCCGATCGGTCGATTCAGCGGAAGCATCACAAGACCATTCTGTGGAATTTGAAGTGGTGGACCATATCGGGGCAGGTATGCTTACAGATAAAGAACTTGGACCTTTCCAGGCTGTCAGGATCATGACAGGCGCGCAAATGCCTGTTGGGGCTGATGCTGTTGTCATGCTTGAATTGGTAAAAGAAAATGAGCGTGACGGTAAAAAATACATGGAAACGAAACGCAAGCATAATAAAGGTGACAATATTTCTTATCGCGGGGAGGATGCGAAGGAAGGGGAAGTGCTCGTCAAAAAAGGCACATTTATCAATCCTGGTATCCAGGCAATGCTTGCGACTTTTGGGTATGCCCAGGTGCCTGTTGCTAAGAAACCAGTGATCGGGCTCTATGCCACTGGAACAGAGCTGCTTGATGTTGATGAACCGCTCGAACCTGGAAAAATCCGCAACAGTAATTCCTATATGATCTCTGCTCAAATTCTGCGTGCAGGAGCAGAAGTAAGATACTTTGGCCAGCTTCCAGATGACTTTGATACATGCTTTGACGCAGTCAGCAAAGCTATCGAAGAAGTGGATTTATTCATTACAACCGGGGGAGTGTCAGTGGGAGATTATGATTATCTTCCGGAAATTTACGCAAAGCTCGGAGCGGAAGTTTTGTTCAATAAGGTGGCAATGAGGCCAGGAAGCGTAACGACGGTTGCCCAGCTTGATGGCAAATTGCTCTTTGGCCTATCTGGTAACCCTTCTGCCTGTTACGTAGGATTTGAATTATTCGCCAGGCCGATTATCAGGACCATGCTGTTTACCGGGAAGCCTCATCTAAGAAAGGAAAAGGCAGTGCTTGACGCCAACTTCCCTAAAGCGAATCCTTTCACAAGATTTGTAAGAAGTGCGCTTTCAGTCCAAAATGGGAAGCTGGTGGTAACCCCGAGCGGTCTTGATAAATCCAATATCATTATGAGCCTTGCCGGCGCAAACTCACTCATGATCCTCCCGGGAGGAACAAGAGGCTTTGAAGAAGGTACTGAGGTAGAAGTTCTCATGCTTGAGGACCATGTTGGCAGTGAATGGCCTTGGTAAAACCCGTACTGTTCCAATTGGCAGGATACCAGAACAGCGGGAAGACGACACTTAGCCTTAGGTTGATTCAGCAACTTGCTCAGGCTGGCCTGAGGGTTGCAACGGTTAAACACCATGGACACGGAGGCAAGCCGGATATAGTGGAGACAAAGGATTCTGGCCGGCATGTGCACGCAGGCGCGGCTGTCTCCCTTGTGGAAGGCGGAGGCAGGATGGTTCTTCAAGCTGAGAAAGGACAATGGTCCCTGGCTGAGGAGATAGAGGTTTTAACCTGTTTTAAGCCTGATGTAATTTTGATAGAAGGTTACAAAACTGAGCCTTATCCTAAAGCTGTTATTCTTAGAGATGAAGCAGATTTAGAATTACTGGACCGTCTTTCGAATATCCAGGCAATCTTTTATCGAGACCAGAAGCTGGCTGCTCAGTTAAAAGATTGTCCGTTACCGAATTTTCATATGGAGGAAGACAAGGGAGTGAATTGGACTCTTGAATATGTCCTCAGTCAAGTTTAGGTGGAAAGTCCCTCTTTCCACCTGTTTTATTGTTTAAAAGTTCATGATTTTGTCAAAGGGGCGACTTTTGTCACTGTCACTTCACACTTAGCCGGTTAGAATGTTAATGGAGTTCATGTTTGTGGATTTTTTGTGAGGTGAGAGCAATGGAAATGCTGCACATGTTTTTATGGATTGTATATCCATATACAGTAGTAGCAATAGTAGGAATGGGCATTGTCTGGCAATATGATGCGTCTAGTGATGAGGGGGCAAGAACGGAAGCAGGAAGGCTGCTGATAGTAATGGTAAAAATATTAATGGCTGCGAGTACTGCAACTGGAATCGCCATCGTAACGTCAAGCAGCTTGGCTGACGAACCAGTCTTGTTGTTAAGGTGGCTCATTAGTCTGGTTCAGCTTCAGCCAGACATGAGCTTGATTCTGGATATTTCTGTTCTCTCAACGGTTCATTTTATCGTTGTGTTCTTATTCCTGCTGAGTCTGGCATTCACAAAGGAAATTTATTATTTAATGAAGCCCCATCATTATTTGAAAAAAATCTATCTGAAAATACATGTTGAAAAAAGAGGATAAGCTGATAGACTGCACATCATTGGTTGGCAACAATTAACCAGTGGGGTGCAGTTTATTTTTGTTGAGGGGGAAGGTATTGCACCTCTAGATATTCGCGCATGGCCATTTTTATCCCTGAGTGTGCTTGTGAAAAGTATCTTATTGTGATAAGTGTCAGCTTTGAGCAGCTCTGACATAAGGATTTACGCTTTTCTTATGGCCGGTTTTTTGACAGTTCGGTGTCATTTGAAAGCAATGCCGACAAAATGTGATGTGTTTCACTTATACAATCTCCCTGCTGCTTTATAGTAAAGATAGGAAACAAAAGGGAGTGTTCATTAATGAATTTATTTTTGCCAAAACAGCATGGAGCCTGGGCGATGCTGATCATCCCTTTCTGGCTTGGAGCAGCAGCAAGTGGAATCGTCTGGCAGCATATCCCGTTCTTTATTGGATGGCTATTATTATATTTAGGAACATATCCGCTCCTCTTAATATTCAAGAAAAAGAAAATCCCGTTTTACCGCAAATGGGCCCTTATATACATTTTGCCAGCTTTAGCGTTTTTGATGATTCCGCTATTCACGACACCATCCATTGTGTTCTTTGGATTTGCGATGGTTCCATTTTTTATCATCAATGCCTTTTTTTCAGCAAGAAATAAAGACAGGGCACTGATGAATGATCTAAGTGCCATCATAGTTTTTTCAATTGCTGGCCTGGCAAGCAGTTATTTGCCCGGGGCGGAAATCAATCAGCATGCCATTCTGGTTTTTGGCTCAACGATTCTATTTTTCGTCGGCAGTACATTCTATGTAAAAACGATGATCCGTGAAAAAAAGAACAATCAATTCAAATTGATTTCTTGGACCTATCATTTTGTGGTCCCCGTATTGTGGCTGGCAGCCGGAGAAGCAATCGTCGCTATTGCTGCTGTGCCTAGCTTGCTCAGAGCAATCCTATTTTACGGCAAGCCGCTCACGGTCATGCAGGTGGGAATATATGAAATCTTGAACGCAGTCCTGTTTTTCGTCATTATGCTGTTTGTAATCCTATAAAAAAGTAGAGCCGCCAATCTTTTGGCGGCTTATTTATTCGATATTGCAGATTTCAACTGGACAATTTTCACAGTCAATTTCCCTTTTCAGGCGATGGAGGGCGTGTACAGTGATAAAACCTTTATCGATGGAGATAATCTTTTTCTTCCTTAGCTCGCTCAATAACCGGTTTACGACCTCACGGGATGTACCACAGAAGTTTGCGAGTTCCTGGTTAGTCAGAGGTACATCTATTTTCAGCCCATCTTCTGTTTTTACTCCGTAGCTGTTCACCATTCGAATAAGGGTAGAGTATAGTGCACCTTTCTTTCCGTGCAGGACAAGATCCCTGATTCTTGTTTGCGACTTACGGTGCTGCAGGGAAAGCCACTTAACCAGTTCAAGCGCCAATCCGCTATCCTTGGCAATTTCTGCCTCTAACCTATCCTTCTGAATGACCGCAACACTTCCGCTTTCTGAAGATCTGGCGGTCAGTATATGCTGGGAGGCTGGACTGAACAATGCCAGTTCTCCAATCAATTCACCAGCAGAACACATTCTGATAGTTAATTCACGGCCGTCCGGTACTATTTTACTGATTTGGAATTTTCCGCTTTGAATAATGTATAGCTCATTTGCATGATTCCCTTCTTCAAAGAGGAAGCTGCCTTTATCAATATTCTTGATTCTATGGACTTTTTCAAACAGCTTATTCATATTCGGTGACAAGGTTGCTGCTGTCAACATCTGAATACCACCTTATTTATGGGGATTTATACACCCGTCCGTATCTGATAATTAATATAATTATATTGTAAAGCATACAAAATCGGCAACGTAATTGTGAAAAGTTCACATATTGTTAATAAATTAGTTGCCTTTTGATGATTTAGTTTTTATAATAAAAAGAAATTTATTAATATTTATAAACATAAATGTTTATTTATGCATTTCGAAAGGAGGAAGAAAGTGAAGGCAGCGATCATTGGCACAACAGGGTATGGAGGCGGGGAACTGATCCGTATTCTTAACAATCATCCATTTTTCACCATACACTCTGTCCATACCACTCGTGATGAAAAGCCCGTATCTGCAGAGTATCCACATTTGACTGGCATTTTTGACAAAGTACTTACCAAGATAGATCCTGATAAAATCAGTGCGGAAGCGGATATTGTCTTCCTGGCTACCCCCTCGAGAGTATCTGGAGACCTTGTGTCAGCTTTCATTGACAAAAACATCAAAGTGGTCGACCTATCCGGAGACCTGAGATTAAAAGATTCAAAGGCTTATAGAAACTGGTATAAACATGAACCAGTTGCAGACAGGATCTTAAATGAAGCAGTTTATGGTCTTAGCGAATGGAACAGGGGGAAGATTTCCAATGGAACCCTTCTTGCCAATCCCGGCTGCTATCCGACATCTGCGCTACTAGGCCTGGCACCAGTCTTAACGGAAAAAGTGATTGACCCGAAAAGCATAATTATCGATGCAAAATCTGGTGTATCCGGGGCAGGAAGATCACCTTCAATAGGAACTTTGTACGCAGAGTTAAACGAAAATTTCAAAATTTATAAAGTCAACGAACATCAGCATATCCCTGAGATCGAACAACAGTTAAGCCTTTGGAATGGTGAAGGGGTGACGGTAACCTTCAGCACCCACTTGATTCCGGTTACGAGAGGAATCATGACTACCATGTATGTGAATTTAAAAGAAGATTGGAATACTTCGAGATTACTGGATTTGTATGAGGAGACCTATCAGCAGCATCCTTTTGTTCGGGTCAGGAAGCAGGGGATTTTCCCGGCGATTAAAGAGGTTAAAGGATCGAATTATTGTGATATCGGCTTGCATGCCGACAGCAGGACTGGAAGGCTCACCATTGTTTCAGTCATCGATAATTTAATGAAAGGCGCTGCAGGGCAGGCGGTCCAGAACGCAAATATCATGTTTGGAATGGAGGAAACAGCGGGACTCGAAATGATGCCCCTGTATCCATAAAGGAGGATTATATGTACCAGGCTTTTACTGACGAAAAAGTGATCAGAGCAATTGCGGACGGGGGAATTTTGACTCCAAAGGGATTCAAATGTGGCGGAATTCATGCCGGCTTACGCTATAACAAGCTTGATTTAGGACTGATTGTAAGCGATACACCTGCAAGCTGCGCTGCTGTGTATACGACAAGCCATTTCCAGGCTGCTCCACTGGTTGTTACACAGGAGAGCATAGCCCAGGAAGGAATTTTACAGGCAGTTGTTGTAAACAGTGCCTGTGCGAATGCCTGCACAGGCGAGCAGGGCTACAAGGATGCTTTGAAGATGCGAGAGCTGACAGCAGCGAAATTAGGTATTGCTGAACACCAAGTTGCTGTAGCTTCCACAGGAGTCATTGGCGAATATTTGCAAATGGATAAAATTGAGGCGGGTATCGCAAAGCTGGCTGTCGGGGATGCTGCCAAAGATGCAAACGACTTTCAGACTGCAATCCTGACAACCGACCTTGTAATGAAACACTCTTGTTATTCTGCTGAAATTGATGGTATGACAGTCTCAATAGGAGGAGCAGCAAAAGGTTCAGGGATGATCCATCCGAATATGGCTACAATGCTTGGTTTTTTAACAACTGATGCAAATATATCAAGTGCCGATCTGACTTTTGCGCTCAGAGAAGTAACGAACACAACTTTCAACCAGATAACTGTCGATGGTGATACCTCGACAAACGATATGGTACTGGTAATGGCAAATGGCGCTGCCGGGAATCATCCATTGAACCCTGAGCATCCAGACTGGCCGGTTTTTATCGGCTTGTTAAAAGAAAGTTGTGCCAGCCTTGCGAAGCAAATTGCAAGGGATGGAGAAGGTGCAACCAAACTGATTGAGATATCTGTATCGGGTGCAATATCTGATGAAGAGGCTCGGATGATTGGCAAGCAGATTGCGGGCTCAAATTTAGTGAAGACCGCTGTATATGGTGCGGACGCCAACTGGGGAAGGATTATTGGGGCCATTGGCCAGAGCCAGGCGACGGTAAATTCAGAAACGGTCGACATTTCGCTGGGAGAAATCATCATGCTGAAAGAAAGTACTCCTATTGCTTTCGATGAAGAAATAGCCAGAGAGTACCTGCAGAATGACAAGGTAGATATTTTTGTTGATCTTCATCTCGGTGAGGGAAGAGGAATGGCCTGGGGCTGTGACCTTTCCTATGATTATGTGAAAATTAACGCAAGCTATCGGACATAAAGGGGCGGATTCTTTGGAAACTGTAGTCATTAAATGCGGCGGAAGTGTGATGGAGGAGCTTAATGACAGTTTTTTTGAAAGTCTTAAAGAAATTATGAAGGACGGTTATTTTCCGGTCATTGTCCATGGCGGCGGGCCAGCAATTAATTCGATGCTGGATTTATATAATATTGCTGCGGACTTTAAGGATGGACTTAGGGTGACATGTGAAAAAACAATGGGGATTGTTGAATTGGTCCTTTCAGGGCAAACGAACAGGCAGCTGTGCAGCATGTTCATAAAGCAGGGACTAAAGGTGCTTGGCATTAATGGAAGTGACGGTTCATGCCTGCAGGCTGACTATATCGATAAACAAGGGCTGGGTTATGTAGGGACAATAAACACAGTCAATACCGACCTGATCATGATGGCGGTACAGAATGGATATATTCCTGTCATTACTCCAATCGGGATTGCTGAGGATGGCTGCAAGCTGAATATCAATGGTGATTATGCCGCTGCATCTGTCGCAAAAGCTTTGAAAGCAGAGCGTTGCGCTTTTGTGACCAATGTTGATGGTATCCTGGTCAACGGGGAGCTCATCAGCGAAGTTAACGAACGTCAAATAAAAGGTTATATTTCTGATGGAAGTATATATGGCGGAATGATACCAAAGGTAAATTCGGCATTATCCGCAACAGCTGCTGGTATAGAGAAAGTGATGATCATTTCTGGCAAAAAGCCATTTTATAAGAATAACTGCTGGTATGGCACCGCGATAGCAGCTGAAGAAGGAGTGTTAAAATGAGTCATTTATTCCCTACGTATCAAAGATGGGAGATCGAGCCTGAGAAGGCGAGCGGTACTGTTATTTACGCTAAAGATGGACGTGAATATCTGGATTTCACTTCGGGAATTGGTGTTTGCAATCTTGGTCATCGACCTGAAGCTGTTGAACAGGCTGTCAAAGAGCAGCTCGAATTATTTTGGCATGTATCAAATCTTTTTCCGCAATCCATCCAGGAAGAAGCGGCCACGAAGCTTGCGGCAGCATCTGGCTTGGACTATGTTTTTTTCGCCAATAGCGGGGCAGAAGCAAATGAAGCGGCAATAAAAATGGCACGAAAAGCGACTGGCAGGACTAAAATCATTACCTTCCTTCAATCATTTCACGGAAGGACATTTGCAGGCATGGCAGCTACCGGTCAGGAGAAAATCAAGCAGGGTTTCGGCAGCATGCTCGAAACTTTTATACACCTTCCATTCAATGACTTGGAAGCTTTAAGTAAAGAAATTGATTCCGATACAGCGGCAGTCATGATCGAGATGGTCCAGGGGGAAGGCGGAATTCATGTCGTTACTGCCGATTTTATAAAAGAAGCCTCCAGGATATGCACAGAAAATGGGGTCCTGCTTATTGTAGATGAAATCCAGACAGGAATCGGCCGCACAGGAAAGCCATTTGCCTTTCAGCACTTCGATATTTCACCAGATATCATAACGGTTGCTAAAGGACTTGGTAATGGCCTGCCTATTGGGGCGGCAATCGGAAAAATGGAACTGGCAGAACATTTCGGGCCTGGAAGCCACGGCTCTACATTCGGAGGGAATCCAATCAGCACAGCCGCAGCATCAGCTGTAATGGACATCATCTTTGACGAAAAGTACCTGACAGAGGTCACCGCCAAAGGGGAATTGTTATTTCAACTGCTGGATAAGGAGCTTGGCAGTTTAGGAGCAGTAAAAGAAATTAGAGGCCTCGGCTTAATGGCAGGAATCGAATTAACTGTTGCGGCCCCACCGATACTCGCACAATTGAGGAAGTCGGGATTAATCGCCTTGCCTGCAGGAGAAAAGGTCATCAGGCTTCTCCCGCCACTAAGTGTAAGTGCTGAAGAGCTTGAAAAGGCTGTCTTAATAATGAAAGATAATATAGTAAAGACAACTGTAACAGCTTCATAGCTGTATATTTTTAAATATAAAATGCATAAAAATTAATTTAAATAAATTTTTATCCAACTGGAGAGGTGACTGATGAAAGGATATTTGCATCTGGCTGACGGCAAGACGTTTGAGGGACAGCTGCCTGGTTTACTAGGCGAAGAGGAAATAGCCGGTGAAATTGTATTTTTTACAGGGATGACTGGTTATCAGGAGGTACTGACGGATCCTTCCTATAAGAACCAAATCATTGTGTTCACTTACCCTTTGATCGGCAATTATGGCATAAATAAACAGGATTTTGAAAGCAAAAAACCGCATGTTGCAGCCGTGATTGTCTGCGAAGCTGCAAAAGAGGCCTATCATTATGAGGCTAATTATTCATTTACAGAGTATCTCGATAAATGGAATATTCCTGTCCTCGAACATGTAGATACTCGTGAGCTTGTAAAAAACATCCGTGAAAAGGGCACGATGCCCGCAATATTATCGAACCGGCCTGAATGTGATTCTTACTTTGACTCATTTAACAGCCTTAAGGTGAAAGAGGTCTCAATCAAGTCGCCCGAAACAATCGGAATGGGTAATACACATATTGTACTGGTAGACTATGGTTTCAAAAAGTCGATAGCCGACTATCTCGTAAAACAAAAATGCCTGGTTACAATTGTGCCTTATGATTATAGCTTTGAACAAATTTCTGCACTGAAGCCTGATGGGGTGCTTTTATCCAATGGACCGGGCGACCCGAAAGAGTTGATAAATCAGCTGCCGGAGATCAGGAAAGCAGCCGAATACTACCCTGTGTTAGGAATCTGTCTTGGCCACCAGCTTGCTGCCCTTGCTTTCGGAGCGGATACGAAAAAGATGCTTTTCGGACATCGTGGAGCAAACCAGCCTGTATTCGACGTCACAGGAAACCGTGTATTCATGTCATCACAAAACCACAGCTATATGGTCGATCAAAAAAGCCTGGGAAACACAGGCTTAAAAATACGCTTCCTGAACAAAAATGACCAGTCGATCGAGGGGCTTTATCACGAAAAACTGCCTTTGATGACAGTCCAGTTCCATCCTGAAGCAAGTCCGGGACCTGAAGACAGCATTTTCATATTTGAAGAATTCATCAACACAGTAAAATACAGAAAGCGGAGAGAAGTCAGCTATGCCTAAGGATACTAGCGTTAAATCGATATTGGTAATAGGTTCTGGTCCGATCATCATCGGCCAGGCGGCAGAATTTGATTATGCGGGAACCCAGGCCTGCATCGCGCTTAAGGAAGAAGGCTATCGGGTCATCCTTGTCAATAATAATCCGGCCACCGTTATGACAGATCATGTTTTTGCAGACGCAGTCTATTTTGAACCAATGACGGTAGAAAGCGTGGAGAAGATCATTCAACGTGAACGGCCAGATGGCATTCTGGGCACACTGGGCGGCCAGGCAGGTCTTAATCTGGTGTTCAGACTGAGTGAGGAAGGAATCCTCGAAAAATATTGTGTGAAAGTACTTGGCACTTCAGTGGCGAGCATCAAGCAAGGGGAGGACAGGGAAGCATTCCGGAGCCTGATGCATAAGCTGAATGAACCTGTACCAGAAAGCGAGATTGTCCAATTAGTTGAAGAAGCTGTTGCTTTTGCAGAAAAAATCGGCTTTCCCCTGATTGTACGCCCAGCCTACACATTAGGAGGCACTGGAGGGGGAATTGCTGGAAATATGGAAGATTTGATTTCCCTTGTTTCAGGCGGGTTAAATGAGAGCCCAATCAATCAATGCCTTGTTGAAAGAAGTATTGCCGGATTTAAAGAAGTTGAATATGAAATGATGCGGGATGCAGAAGGTACCTGTATCGCCATATGCAATATGGAGAATATTGACCCGGTCGGCATCCATACTGGGGACTCCATTGTGGTAGCTCCTTCCCAAACGCTGACAGACCGTGAGTATCAAATGCTCAGAACTTCAGCTGTTAAAATCATTTCTGCTTTAGGAATCGTCGGCGGATGTAACATCCAGTTTGCCCTTGACCCAGATAGCAAGAATTATTACTTGATTGAAGTAAATCCAAGGGTCAGCCGCTCGTCCGCACTGGCCTCAAAAGCGACAGGATACCCGATTGCCCGCATGGCAGCAAAACTGGCAGTCGGATATAGCCTGGCAGAGATAAAAAATCCAGTAACAGGCAATACCTTTGCCAGCTATGAGCCGGCTCTGGATTATATTGTAGTGAAAATCCCGAAATGGCCGTTTGAACAATTCCCCCAAATAGACCGGACCCTCGGGACACAAATGAAGGCAACTGGTGAAGCAATGGCCATTGACCGAAGCTTTGAACGAGCGTTCATCAAAGCCGTCCGGTCACTTAACATCAAAACAATGGACTTGAAGCTTCCTGCAATTGCGGATTTTAGCGTTGAAGAGCTGTACAGATTGGCAGCAAATCAGACAGATCAGCGTATTTTTGCTTTGCTGGAGCTGATGCGAAGGGGCGAACAAATCAAGGATCTGCATGAAGAAACAAAAATTGATCGATTTTTTCTGGGGAAATTTAAATCAATCATTGAATTGGAGGAGAAGATTGAAGACCAAAACTTTGAGGAAATTACTGCTTCCGAGCTTAGAGTTTTGAAAGAAAAAGGATTCAGCGATGCTTTTCTATCCTCAATATGGGATGTTTCAGAGAAAGAAGTCCGGGAACTCCGTAAACAATACGAGGTCATGCCGGTGTATAAGATGGTTGATACATGTGCTGCTGAATTTGAATCAGCTTCCAATTATTTTTACTCCAGCTATCTCGGAGCAAATGAGGCGGCGGCTAAAAGTGGAAAGCGAAAGGTTCTTATCATTGGCAGCGGCCCAATCAGCATAGGGCAAGGAGTTGAATTTGACTATTGCTCTGTTCACGGTGTATTTGCTCTTAAGGAAGAAAATGTTGAAACAATTATGATCAATAATAATCCCGAGACAGTGAGTACAGATTTCGCGACATCTGATCGCCTGTATTTTGAGCCATTAACCCTGGAAGATATTTTGAATGTGATCGAACTGGAAGGCATTCATGAAGTCATTGTTCAGCTGGGAGGCCAGACAGCTTTAAATCTAGCAAAAGGGCTCGAAGAAGAAGGGATAGAACTGTTAGGAACGAGCTCCGGGACAATCGATGTATTTGAGGACAGAGATCAGTTTTACCAGTTAATGGATAAACTGAAAATCCCGAGAGTAAAAGGAGAGACAGCCGCGAATCAGGAAGAATTGCAGAATGCAGCCGAGCGCCTGGGTTATCCGGTGCTGATCAGGCCGTCGTATGTTATTGGCGGGCTGAATATGGTTGTGATTCAAAATCACCAGGAATTGAAAAGGGTAATGGAGAGCGGGAAAGTTCAATTTCCAATCCTGGTTGACCAGTATCTTGAGGCCAGGGAGGCAGAGCTTGATCTCGCTGCAGACGGTGAGCATGTTTTAATTCCCACGATCGTAGAACATATTGAAAAAACCGGTGTCCATTCGGGCGACAGCTTTTGTATACTCCCTGCCCAAAGCTTCCCCCAGGAGACAAAAAAGTTGATGGCAGATTATGCAAAAAGAATCGTGTGCGCACTTAAATACAAAGGGTTAATGAATATCCAATTCATTGTGAAAGGAACCGAAGTGTACTTGCTCGAAGTCAACCCGCGTTCAAGCAGGACTATGCCGATCGTTAGCAAGGTAGCCGGAGTTGATTTAGTGAATAAAGCGACAAAAATATTGCTCGGGAAATACTTTTTGTCGAAAGACGAAATCGTGCTAGATTCTGATTCGCCTTTTGTCTGCGTTAAACATCCAGTGTTTTCGAATTTCGCATTGAAAGGGCTTGATAGTAAAACAGGTCCGCAGATGATTTCTACAGGCGAGGGTATTAGTATCGGATCTTCTTTTCAAGAAGCCATCAATAAAAGCTTCCATTCGATAAATGGAAAGAATGTTCAAGGCCCGATTGCCTTTGCTGACAAAAATGTTCTATTTGAAATGACGAACCAGTTCCCATCTGCAGTTCTTGTTGATTTCGATTACCTCACTGACTATACCCAGATCTCTGCACTTTACTGCCCTGGAGCAACGGAAAAGGACATCGCTTTAAGGGAGTGGGCAGTAAAAAACCGAAAAATCATATTGACCCATGCAGAAACCTTAATTGCATTTTTAGAAAGCAGTAGCGTGGAAGATTGGAATGTGAAATCACTGGATGAATGGCTGACAGAAAATAATGAGGAAGTGACTATAAAATGACATCATTGCAGCAGGTGGAGATCGATTTAAAAGGGAAGGATTTATTAACACTCGCTGATTTAGAAAAATTTGAGATTATGGCATTGCTGGAAAAGGCGCTTTTGCTGAAGGAGAAGACCTTGAAAAAACAATTTGACCAGCCTTTAAAAGGAAAAATTCTCGGAATGATTTTCGATAAATCATCGACTCGTACCAGGGTATCCTTTGAAGTCGGCATGATCCAGCTTGGAGGAAGCGCATTATATTTAAATGGAAATGATCTTCAATTGGGGAGAGGTGAATCGCTAAGCGATACGGCTCAAGTCCTTTCTCAGTATCTTGATGGCATCATGATCCGTACATTTTCTCATAAAGCGATTGAGGAACTGGCAGAACATGCAGATATACCAGTCATAAATGGATTGACCGATATGTATCACCCTTGCCAGGCACTGGCCGATCTAATGACGATATACGAAAAAAAGGGCAAGCTGGCAGGCCTTAAGCTTGCATATATCGGGGATGGCAACAATGTCGCTCACTCGTTGATGATCGCCTGCACAAAAGTTGGCATGGACATATCGCTTGCATGTCCAAAAGGGTATTTCCCTGATTCTGAAATTACATCGCTTTGTGAAGGTTATGCATCCGAGAGCGGTGCAAAGCTTGTTATTACAGAATCTCCTTCAGATGCTGTCGCTGATGCAGATGTGATTTACACAGATGTATGGACCAGCATGGGGCAGGAAAGCGAGAACGAAAAAAGATTAAAGGATTTTCAAGATTTTCAGGTAAATGCTGAATTGCTAAAGACTGCAAAAGAAGATTACCTGTTCATGCACTGTCTCCCGGCTCATCGTGATGAAGAAGTAACCGCAGAAGTAATAGACGGAAAGCATTCCGTCGTCTTCGATCAGGCAGGAAATCGACTGCATGCGCAAAAAGCATTGCTGGTGGAAATTTTAAAAGATTAAATTGAGTGGGTGATGGTGAAGAAGGGAATTTTATAAGCCTGAATGGAGCTAGAGGAAAGAAAAAGGTCACATAGAAAAATTCTATAAACCCAAAAGGGAGTTCGGAGCTTCAAAAGGTCACATAGAAAAATTCTATAAGCCCAAAAGGGAGTTCGGATCTTTAAAAGGTCACATAGAAAAATTCTATAAGCCCAAAAGGGAGTTCACAGCTACAAAAGGTCATAAAGAAAGATTCTATAAGCCCAAATGGAGCTCGAGAACAGAAAAAGGTCACATAGAAAAATTCTATAAGCCCAAATGGAGCTCGAGAACAGAAAAAGGTCACATAGAAAGATTCTATAAGCCCAAAAGGGAGTTCGGAGCTTCAAAAGGTCACATAGAAAAATTCTATAAGCCCAAAAGGGAGTTCGGAGCTTCAAAAGGTCACATAGAAAAATTCTATAAGCCCAAAAGGGAGTTCGCAGCCACAAAAGGTCAAATAGAAAAATTCTATAAGCCCAAAAGGGAGTTCGGAGCTTTAAAAGGTCACATAGAAAAATTCTATAAACCCAAAAGGGAGTTCGGAGCTTCAAAAGGTCACATAGAAAAATTCTATAAGCCCAAAAGGGAGTTCGGAGCTACAAAAGGTCACATAGAAAAATTCTATAAGCCCAAATGGAGCTCGAGAACAGAAAAAGGTCACATAGAAATTTTATAAGCCCTAGAAATAATTTAATCCGAAACTGTCTCGAAAAAATAATGATTTCTACAGGACATTTGTTGTCAACTTCATACACATAAAATACCCCGGTTATTGGAATAGCCGGGGGTTATTTGTTGATAAGAAAATAAAATAACACCTGGCCCTACTACAAAACAGCGGTCCGCGGTCCATACTATACGTGAACCTTTAAAGCAGGGTTCATAAACAACGCAAAGTCATCTATTTTAAAGCAAGTAAATGCTCAGCAATTTCAAGATGGACGTTTGACGATGAATTGATGATGTGTTGTAAGCCAAGAAGTATCTCTTTAATTACATCAAATTTTATCCTTATTGTATCGATCCAGTACCTTTTTCATGCAAACTAACGCAACTTATGATCATTTCTTTTGGAAGGATAAATTAGGCATTAATACTTTATGTAAAAAAGTAAATAATATAACAGCCGGATTACTTATAAAGGAGGAAGGCAGATGGGTCAGAGTCATCAGTTCCGTGCAGGGCAAAAGGCGCCTAACAATGGTATTTATATTGAAATTGGAGAAACAGGGAGCAATGTCAACAACCCGCAAAAGATCAAGCTGAAAGCTGGAGATCGTTTTCCTGAAAACTCCAATCACAACCGTCATTGGACATACATGCCAAAATTTAAATAAAAGCGATAAGCCATCCAATGTGGATGGCTTTACTTTATGGAAATTTTTATTATAATATAACTAAAGGTCAAAAAAGGTCAAAGGAGTGGTTGGGTTGGATTTGAATAGGATGACAGAAAGCCTTCAGCAGGCATTTGTATCAGCGCAGACCATGTCTGTTCAACATAACCATCAGGAAGTGGATGATACACATTTGGTTCTGGCCTTACTCGGACAAGAAGGCAATCTGGCTGCATCTTTGCTCGCTGGTATTGGAATAAATCTGGAGGATTTTAAAAAGCGCTTAAATCGTTCCCTGGCAAAAAAACCACAAGTCTCAGGAAGTGGAGTTGAGCAGGGAAAGTTATATATTACATCAACGCTGCAAAAGGTTTTGGCACAAGGCGAAAAGGAAATGAAACAGTTTGAAGACGAATATCTTTCCGTGGAACATGTTTTGCTTGCGGCACTCGAAACTGCTGGTTCTGACACGGGCTCTCTCTTGAGGAACTCAGACATAACCAGGGCCAAATTGTTAACTAGAATCAAAGAGGTTAGGGGGAATCAAAGAGTGACTTCACCAAATCCAGAAGGTACTTATGAAGTTTTAAAAAAATATGGAAGAGACCTTGTCGAGGAAGTTCGTTCAGGCAAGGTGGATCCGGTAATTGGCAGGGATAGCGAAATACGTAATGTAATCCGTATCCTGTCAAGGAAGACAAAAAACAATCCCGTATTGATTGGGGAACCGGGCGTTGGAAAGACTGCTATCGTGGAAGGTCTTGCGCAAAGAATTGTTCGTAAGGATGTTCCCGAAGGCTTGAAAGATAAGACTGTTTTTGCGCTGGATATGAGTGCGCTGATTGCAGGTGCCAAGTTCCGGGGTGAATTTGAAGAGAGACTGAAAGCTGTATTGAATGAAGTGAAAAAGAGTGAAGGGAAAATCCTGCTTTTCATTGATGAACTCCACACTATCGTAGGGGCCGGTAAGACAGAAGGGGCAATGGATGCCGGTAATATGCTTAAGCCTATGCTGGCCCGCGGTGAGCTCCATTGCATTGGAGCAACAACATTGGATGAGCACCGCAAGTATATTGAAAAGGATCCCGCGTTAGAACGTAGATTCCAGCAGGTACTCGTGCGTGAACCTGATGTCGAGGATACAGTCTCGATTTTACGTGGGTTGAAAGAAAGGTTTGAAATCCACCATGGAGTAAATATACATGACCGTGCGCTGGTCGCAGCTGCCACATTATCTGATAGGTATATCACGGACAGGTTCCTGCCAGATAAAGCGATTGACCTCATTGATGAAGCTTGCGCAATGATCCGTACTGAAATAGACTCAATGCCATCTGAGCTTGATGAAGTGACTAGAAGGGTTATGCAGTTAGAAATCGAAGAAGCGGCTTTGACAAAGGAAAAAGATGATGCCAGCCGGGAACGGTTGGAAACTCTTCGGAAAGAACTTGCAAATTTAAGGGAAAAAGCAAATGGGATGAAAGCAAGATGGCAGAAGGAAAAAGAAGGGATCCAAAAGGTCCAGGAAAAACGGGAAATGCTCGAAAAGCTCCGCCGTGAACTGGAAAAGGCAGAAAATGATTATGATTTGAACAAGGCTGCTGAATTGAGGCATGGCCGTATTCCTTCTCTGGAAAAAGAACTGAAAGAGCTCGAACAGGAAGTCAGCAAAAACGAAGGTGAACGGCTTCTTCGTGAGGAAGTGACCGAAGAAGAAATTGCCGGAATTGTTTCACGGTGGACAGGAATTCCTGTGATGAGGCTGGTTGAAGGAGAGCGCGAAAAGCTCCTCAAACTTGAGAGAATTCTGCACGAACGCGTGGTCGGACAGGATGAGGCTGTGTCTCTTGTTGCTGATGCAGTTCTTAGGGCAAGGGCTGGCATCAAGGATCCAAACAGGCCGATTGGTTCATTCATTTTCCTGGGGCCAACCGGGGTTGGAAAAACAGAACTGGCCAAAACACTTGCTCAGTCATTGTTCGACAGTGAAGAACATATCATTCGAATTGATATGTCTGAGTATATGGAAAAGCATGCAGTTTCAAGGTTGATCGGAGCTCCTCCAGGATATGTCGGATATGAGGAAGGCGGTCAGCTGACAGAGGCTGTCAGGAGGAACCCGTATTCAGTGATCCTTCTTGACGAAGTAGAAAAGGCGCATCCTGAAGTATTCAATATCCTGCTCCAAATGCTGGATGATGGCAGGGTAACAGATTCACAGGGCAGGACGGTCGACTTTAAAAACACAGTGATTATTATGACATCCAATATTGGCTCGCATCATTTATTGGAGCGACAGGATCGGTCGAAAGATATCTCGCCCGAAACAAGGGACCGGGTCATGTCCCAGCTGCGCAGCCATTTCCGTCCTGAATTCTTGAATCGTGTTGATGAAATCATTCTCTTCAAGCCTCTCGCATTGAAGGAAATCAAAATGATTGTCGAAAAATTAGTTTCCACTCTGCAGGGAAGGCTGGCAGACCAGCAAATTCAGCTGAATATCACGGATGAGGCAAAAGAGTTTTTAGCTGAGCAAGGTTTTGATCCTGTTTACGGAGCGAGACCGTTGAAGCGATTCATTCAGAGGACCGTAGAAACAAAGCTTGCAAAGGAAATTATAGCAGGCAGGATAAAAGAGAAAAGCCAGGTGGAAATTGGCGTAGATAATGATGATATTCAATTGAAACTTATACAGTAAGAGACGTTAAATTCAGCCTGACGAACATTTTCACAGCATGTGCCCTGAAAGAAAAAAAGTCATCCATGTGGATGACTTTTTTATGTACTTAATGACCGTGCTTTTCTTCAGAACCGTTGGGAAGGACTGCAGGAACCACGAGAATGATAATTGTTGCCACAATAGCAATGATCGTGCTTTGAACCAAGTCCAATCCAACGCCAATCATAGCGCCGGCTACATAATTAAGCATTAGAACAAGAAGGAATGTCCAGAATAAAGTCCAGAAATATTTCACGATTTTCACCTCTAACATTATTAAATCTTTTCTCATCTTACCACAAGCCATCTAAATTATAAATGAAATTTAAACAAAATGAAAAGCGTTTTCACGTTATCATTCCAATTTACCGTATCAGAGTATTATTATATAGATGTAACAGGAATCAAAATCATTTTCCAGAGTTCCCGCCTTATTTAAACAGGCCCTAATCTTTCATAATGATTCTAAGGTTTAGTGAAAAAAATGGGCAAACTCCCGTTCATTTCTTATTAAATTACATACAGTAATATGAATAATCTGTAGGGAAGGGGCTGGTAAAATGGAGAGCCGGAACTTTAAACTGGATACCGAATGGAATGTAATCCATTACCCTGATAGACCAAATGGTTTCGGTATCCTGGCTATTGGAGATGAAAGACATTTTGTGAACGGTGCAAGCAGTTTCTGGACACAGAATGAAGGTAAACGTTCAATGCTGAACATATGGAAGAGGGAAGGATACACTGTTTTCTATTCAAATCTATATGGCAGGCATTGGGGAAGTGAAAAGGCTGTTGATCTGGCGATGAGATTATGCAGTCATATAGTCCGCAATGAAATTTTGAATACTTCCTTCCATGTAGTAGCAGAAGGGATGGGGGCATTAATTGCCTTGAAGCTATTGGCTCATAGTGATTATAAGATAAGGTCATTGGTCCTTATTAATCCAATCCTCTCATTGCATACGCATCTGGCACAAGAGAAAGAAAACAAGTTTTTTTACAAAAAGCTTGTAGCCGAACTTGAAACAGCCTACGAAACGGACATCGAGACTCTTCTTCAAAAACTTAATCAAGCGGGTAACGGTGCTGATATATTCAATAAAGATACACCAGTAAAAATTATTCACGTACTGTCTGGTAACAGAGCCTATAAGCAATCAAATATCATCAAAGAAATGTCTGCAGAATGGGAAAAAGCCAGTCTTCCTATTACGATAACCTATGTCTTGCCAGAAAAGAAGCTTCAGTTAGGGAACCAAATCGTCCAATTTTTATCAAAACATGAGCAAGTCCTATAACTCCTTGTAAATATTTTTAATATTAGATTCATAGGATACAAGAGAGTATTTGCAAGGAGGAATTCAAATGGAAAGGGCAGCAATTTTTGGAGTGTACGATTTTATAGGTTATAGTCTATGTCGGCACATGCTCGATATTGGAATTGAAGTAGAAGGAATCCATCCTGCAGGTGAAGGAGAGGATTATTATACAGAAGAAAAACGTCTGGAAATCGGCAGGAATGCCAACTTTATAGAAACCAGTCTATTAGATTGGCAAGCTGTTGAGACCGAAGATTTTCTTTTTATTACTTTGTTTGAAGCGTTTCTAGATGAGGATCGTACAGTTGATTTTCTGGAAACACTTTTAACTAAACTGGAGTTCCGCAACAGTAAAGAGATGAGTACGGTAGTGGTCCTTCCTGCCTATTTTGCCCAGAAAAATGCGAAACTTGAAAAAGCAGGTGTTGAATTGAACCGTTTTATCAACAATAGACTTCCTTCCATTCTGACAATCTATCTTCCGACCATTTATGGTCCCTGGCAGCCTGGGAAGTTTTTTTTTCAGCAGGTGATGAACCATTCATCGAATGAAATCCGTGAATTACCTGACGTCAGCCAATTGGAGTGGACGGATGATTGTTTGTACATTGATGATGCGGTAAAATCGATTAGGGAAATGGCTGAATCAGGCAAGCACGGGCAGTTTTTACTCTCGAGTGGAGATTCAGGCAGGTGGAAAGCATGCGTCAGGGAATTGCTTGGCAAGGAACCTGCAATGCCTGGGTGCTGTGTAGCAAAGCCAAATTTTAAAGAGACCATTAAATTTAGTAAAGTGGCCAGTAATGAAGAAGTGAGCAGGGGATTAAGCAAACAAAGGGAGCAATATTTCAGGATACAGAACAGCAGAGTCTGAAGGGATTTTCCATAAATCACTTTTCAAACGATACTCCACAGAGTAAAATGGTAAAAGATTCTTTTTATCGGTTCCATTTAAAAAGCGGACACTGAGGTTGAAAATGATATTTGCACAGTGGCGCATAAAGGAGATGCATCGGATGCTGAAACGTTTCGGGCTGATATTGTTAAGCCTTCTTTTGCTCGGAGGGTGCGGACAACCTCTCGCAACTGGCAAGGTGGAGAAAGTCGGTCTGCTGGTGCCTGAAACAATAGATGATCAGGTGTGGGGGACAAAGGGATATCGTGGACTTTTGCAAATTCAGGCCGGTTTGGGGGTTGATGTCTTTTTCAAAGAAGGCATGAATTCACAAGAATTGGTAGAGGAAGCTGTCAAGGAGTTTGACCGTAAAGGTGTGAACCTCATCTATGGCCATGGCAACGAGTACGCTGCCTTTTTCAATAAGATTTCAGGGAAATATCCTGATATTCATTTTATTAGTTTTAACGGTGATGCTAGGACAAAAAATTCGACAAGCCTGAATTTTAAGGGCTATGCCATGGGTTTCTTTGGAGGTATGGTTGCCAGCCATATGTCCGAAACCGGCAAGGTTGGAATAATAGCGGCATATGAATGGCAGCCTGAAGTGGAAGGTTTCTATGATGGGGCTATTTTTGAAAATAAGGACATGAAGATAGACATTCGCTATGTGGGTCACTGGGATGACCAAAGGAAAGCAATGGATGTTCTCGATGATGTTTTAAGTGAGGGTGCTGATGTAATATACCCTGCTGGTGATGGATATAATGTTCCCGTAATTGAAAAAGTAAAGGACAAAGGCTTCTATGTAATTGGATATATTTCTGACCAGTCGGATTTTGGTGAGTCCACCGTTTTAACAAGTACTGTCCAGCATGTTGATGACTTGTATGAACTAACTGCTGAGAAGTACAATAATGGTGATCTTAAATCAGGCAATTTATCATTCGATTTTCAGGACGGTGTGATTACCCTGGGCAAATTCAGCCCTCTTGTCGATTCTGAATATCGAAAAAAAATGAATTCTTATATCAATACTTATAAAGACACCGGTAAACTACCCAATCAGTAATTCTAGACAATAGGAGGCAATAAACATGCAAAACAACGATAAAACGATGGAATTTATGCAAATCGCCATGAAATATCTTCCGGAAGCTCAGCAGAAACTGCAGGAAGCAGGTATCGAGTTGACAATGGACAACCTGCAGCCGTTCTTTACGCTTTTTACTAACGTGATGAACGAAGCATATGAACTGGGAAAAGCAGATGCATCAAAAGAATAAGCTGGTACAGGAAAAGCTGAGGCGCGCCTCAGCTTTTATTTTTTTCAATGAAATGGTCGAAGATTGGCCTGACTTTGCCCAAAAGCGGCTTTAGCTCCTTAGCTGAAGTAATCAGCGTATCAACATGGAACATAACTTCATCTAAATCAATCCTCTCAAGATACTTGCTCAAGGGGGAAGGTTGCTCAGCAGGAGGCTCACTTTGTTCCTCAATATTCCTCGTACCGCCAAACATGAAGCGGTCGAAATGATCCCTATCATGCTTTGCGCTGACTTCAGGATCATTTCTGTGTTTAAAACCAAACAGGTCGTTTTCCCATTCATCTCCCATTGATATTCACACCTTTCTCTACTTCTAATCCTTTTGCAGATATAGACGGAATGTCTCACTGTCAGTCTATGAAAAATCTGGTCATCTGGACTAGGGCAAGAGTGGAAATCTAATTTTTCAGTTGCAGTAAACGAATGGTTTCTGATAAAATTAGTACCAAGTCATAATAATTGATAATATTAGTTGTTCTAAATAGACAGAATTCAAATTAAAAGGAGATGGATCCCATGAATGCAGGGATAACTGGGGTTGGGCGGTATTTACCAGAAAATATTGTAACAAACCTTGATTTAGAAAAAAGGATGGATACTTCGGATGAGTGGATCCGGACAAGGACTGGCATTGAAGAAAGAAGAATTGCCGGGGATGATATGGATACATCTGATTTAGCCTATCGTGCTGCAGCAGAGGCCATCAAAAATGCTGGTATTTCTGCTGAGGATCTAGACCTGATACTGGTAGCGACAGTTACGCCTGATCAGCCTTTCCCTACAGTAGCATGCATGCTTCAGGCTCAGCTTGGTGCAAAAAAAGCTGCTGCCATGGACGTGAGTGCCGCATGTGCCGGCTTCATGTATGGAATGGTCACCGCCAAGCAATTTATAGAAGCAGGTACTTATAAGTATGTTTTAATAGTTGGTGTAGAGAAACTATCCAAAATCACCGATTGGAACGACCGTAATACCGCTGTACTGTTTGGTGATGGTGCCGGGGCTGTTGTAATGGGACCTGTTCCTGATGGAAAAGGGGTGCTTTCATTCGAACTGGGTTCAGATGGATCTGGCGGAAAGTTCCTTTACCAGGACGATTATATTGTGATGAACGGCCGGGAGGTCTTCAAGTTTGCAGTAAGGCAGATGGGTGAAAGCAGTATCAATGTCCTTGAAAAAGCCGGGCTATCAAAAGAGGATGTGGACTTTCTGATCCCACACCAGGCAAATATCAGGATTATGGAATCAGCTCGTCAGAGGCTTGAGCTTCCAATTGAAAAAATGTCAAAGACAGTTCATAAGTACGGAAATACATCTGCAGCTTCAATCCCTATTTCCCTTTTTGAAGAACTTGAAGCAGGAAAAATCAAGGATGGCGATGTAGTAGTTATGGTCGGATTTGGCGGAGGATTGACATGGGGCGCTATTGCCATGCGCTGGGGTAATTAATCACAACAACACTGACTCGATTTTAAAAGAGATAAGATAAAGGAGATGCAATAATGATGGAGAAACGCAGAGTAGTAGTTACCGGAATTGGGGCTGTGACGCCTCTGGGCAATGATGCAGAAACTACCTGGAAAAATATCGTGGAAGGTGTATCGGGTGTTGGCCCCGTCACAAGACTAAATGCAGATGACTTCCCTGCAAAGGTAGCAGCTGAAGTAAAAGAATTTAACGTAGAAAACTTCATGGACCGCAAAGATGCCAGGAAAATGGATCGCTTCACTCATTACGCGGTGGCCGCATCCTTGATGGCTGTAAAAGATGCCGCTCTAGAAATAACGGACGAAAATGCACCGCGCGTCGGTGTATGGATCGGATCCGGTATTGGCGGAATGGAGACATTTGAGCAGCAGCATGAAACATTCATGAACAGAGGGTACCGCAGGGTCAGCCCGTTCTTCGTGCCAATGATGATTCCTGATATGGCAACAGGACAAGTATCAATCACCCTTGGTGCGAGGGGATTCAACTCTTGTACAGTCACAGCCTGTGCAACTGGGACAAACTCGATTGGTGATGCGTTTAAGGTCATCCAGCGCGGCGATGCAGATGTGATGGTAACTGGCGGAGCAGAGGCGCCAATCACAAAAATGTCTTTTGCTGGATTCTGTGCAAATACAGCATTATCTACAAATCATGATCCACAGAAAGCAAGCAGACCGTTCGATAAAGACCGCGACGGGTTTGTCATGGGTGAAGGAGCGGGAATTGTCGTTCTTGAAGAATTAGAGCACGCATTGGCACGCGGAGCTAAAATTTACGCAGAAATCGTAGGTTATGGAGCAACTGGAGATGCATACCATATTACTGCACCAGCTCCAGAAGGTGAGGGCGGAGCAAGAGCGATGAAAATGGCACTTGATGATGCAGGCCTTGCTCCAGAAGAGGTCGGTTATATTAACGCGCACGGAACAAGCACAGAGTATAATGATAAATACGAAACGATGGCAATCAAGACAGTCTTTGGCGAGCAGGCATACAAGCTGGCAGTAAGTTCAACAAAATCGATGACAGGCCATTTGTTAGGCGCAGCTGGAGGAATCGAAGCAATCTTCACAGTCCTGGCCCTGAAGGAAGGAATTCTGCCGCCGACCATCAATCTTGAAACACCAGACCCTGAATGTGACCTGGACTATGTTCCAAATACATCACGCAGGCAGCAGGTAAATGCAGCAATCAGCAACTCCCTCGGTTTTGGAGGCCACAACGCCACAATAGCATTCCGAAAATACGACGCATAATCAAGATGGAGGGAAATCCCTCCCTATATCAAAGCAGAAACCCTTTTGAATTTGAGGGTTTCTGCTTTTTGTTTTGTCCGTTAATTCTCTGGACTGCCATTTGGCTAATGACAACACTCATTGACTGTTTGCAAAAGCAGAAGTGTGGCATTACCCCTGAATGAACAAGATTAATCTCCCCGAATGGATCGAATCGATAAATTTTCCTGCATGCGGTTCGTAATGTTAACTGGTATTTCCTCAAAGAAACTGCCATCACAATCTATCTTCTTGTCGTTTTCTTCTTGGAAATAAAGCCCAAATCTATTTTTCTGAAAAAGTATTATTCCTTCAAAAAGCACACTTAAACAAAATTAGTACGGAAAAACGGCTTAAAAAAAGTAATGAAAGTGTAATAAAAGGAGTTGGTTTCTAATAATTAATAATTATCAGAATCTTTTACTGGGTAAAAAGTCAATTCTCTTTATATCAATTTCATTAGGATAGGCGGTGTGCAAGAATCGTGACAGCCTTATTGGAACTAAAGAATCTTAAAACCTATTTTAAAAGGAAAAAGACAGTGATTCCAGCAGTGGACGGAGTAGATCTTGTAATCAACAAAGGAGAAACTGTCGCATTGGTAGGGGAATCGGGCTCTGGAAAAAGTATCACCTCTCTATCTATTATGCGATTGATTCCTAATCCACCCGGGGAAATTGTGGACGGGCAGATCCATTTTAATGGCCAGGACCTTGCTAAAGCCAGTGAGGAAGAGATGTGCAGGATCCGCGGCAATGATATTTCAATGATTTTTCAGGAACCGATGACATCACTGAATCCTGTTCTTACGATCGGGGAGCAAATCACCGAAGTACTGACATACCATCAGGGATTAACTCATGCAATGGCCAAGAAAAAGGCGATCGAGATGCTGGAACTAGTGGGATTTTCCCGTGCAAAGGAAATTATAAATGATTATCCACATCGGCTGTCGGGAGGAATGCGCCAGCGGGTAATGATAGCGATGGCGATGAGCTGCAACCCAAAGCTATTGATTGCCGATGAGCCGACAACAGCACTGGACGTGACAATCCAGGCGCAAATATTAGATTTAATGAAGGATCTAAGCACCAAATTCGATACCGCTATCCTGATTATTACCCATGACCTTGGTGTAGTTTCTGAAGTAGCAGACCGGGTCGTCGTTATGTATGCTGGCCAGGTTGTGGAAGAGGCAATAGTGGAGGATCTATTTGAAAATCCGCTCCATCCTTACACGAATGGTTTGATGGGTTCTATCCCATCGATAGACGAGGATCACGCTAGACTTACCTCAATAGAAGGGAATGTACCATCTCCAGAAAATTTGCCAAAAGGCTGCCGTTTCGCTCCCCGCTGCCCACATGCTTTTGACCGATGTTTCGCTGAAATGCCAATGTTAGTGAGGAAATACAGCACTCGGTCTGTACGCTGCTTTTTACATGATGGGAAGGAGTTGGTGAAATGATCTCAGCAAGTGAGTCACTAGAAAATAAATCATCGGAGAATAGCTCCCAAACTTTGCTTGAATTACAAGGCCTAAAGAAGCACTTCCCTATCAAATCCGGTATGCTGCAAAAGACAGTTGGTCATATAAAGGCTGTCGACGGAATAGATTTGAAGGTGAATAAAGGAGAAACGCTCGGAATCGTCGGAGAATCGGGCTGTGGCAAATCGACGGTCGGCAGAACTATTATCCGGCTCTACGATCCTACCGATGGAAAAATCATCTTTAATGGCAAGGATATCTCCCATCTTTCAGAGAGTGACCTGCGAAAAGATGTACGCAAAAATATCCAGATGATTTTCCAGGATCCATTTGCTTCTCTCAATCCCAGGAAAACTTTGAGATCGATCATCAGGGAGCCGCTCGATACCCACCACCTCTATAAAAGCAAAGAACGTGACGAACATGTTGAGAGTTTATTAGAAAAGGTCGGTCTGAATGCTTCATTCATAAATCGTTATCCACATGAATTTTCCGGAGGACAGAGGCAGAGAATCGGGATAGCCAGAACCCTGGCTTTAAACCCCGAATTGATTATAGCTGATGAAGCCGTTTCTGCACTGGACGTTTCGATTCAGGCACAAATCATCAATTTAATGGAGGATCTTCAGGAGGAATTTGGGCTTACCTATATCTTTATCTCTCACGACCTTAGCGTTGTCAGACATATTAGTGACAGGGTAGGGGTGATGTATTTAGGGAAAATGATGGAGCTTGCTTCAAAAAAAGAGCTTTATGCAGACCCCCTTCATCCCTACACTCAGGCACTTTTGTCAGCTGTACCGGTTCCCAGGAAGAAAGGTGTCATGAAACGGGAGCGGATAATCTTGAAAGGCGAGCTCCCAAGTCCATCAAATCCACCCAAAGGGTGTGTTTTCCATACAAGGTGCCCAGCTGCATTTGACCTTTGCAAACAAGTGAATCCTGACTTCAAAGAAGTCAAGAGCCATCATTTTGTTGCCTGCCATCTATATACATAGGGCAGCTGCATGATTTGAAGGGAGGAGATAGAAACACCTTTCAGCTTGTCTTAAAAAATAGTAAATATTTAAGGGGGAAATAATGTGAAATTAAGAAAAGTTTCATGGTTGTTAATCAGTCTTACCCTGATCCTGTCTATATTCCTTACTGCTTGTACAGGAAATAATGCAGAGGACCCTAAAGAAACTCCGGGAGATGACGGAAAAAAAGAAGAAGAGGCTGCAGGACCACAGAAGGGCGGAGATTTAATCATTGGTTCAACTGGTGCACCGACCGTTTTCAACCCGCTTTATTCAACAGATACATCCAGCTCTGACATAGAAGGATTCATTTATGACAGCCTTGTATCATCTGATACCGAATTTAACCCGACACTGAGCATGGCTGAGTCAATCGATATATCTGAAGATGGATTGACATTTACAGCTAAATTGAAAAAGGGGATTAAATGGCATGACGGGGAAGAGTTCACGGCAGATGATGTCGTTTTCACCTTCAGCATCCCAAAAAACCCTGATTACAATGGCGAGCGGGGATCGGCCTTCGAAGCAATGGAATCTGTCAAAAAAATTGATGATTATACTGTCGAGTTCAAGCTGAGCAAGAAGGATGCTTCTTTCTATCCTGTTTCTTTGAGTTATTACATTCTGCCTGAGCATATCCTTAAAGATGTTCCAGTTGCAGATCTTGGCGAGCACGAATTCAACACGAAAAGCCCAATTGGTACTGGTCCATTCAAATTCGTTGAATGGAAAGACGGAGAGTATGTAAAGGTAGAGGCATTTGATGATTATTTCAAAGGCCGCCCATACCTAGATACACTCACGTATAAAATTGTTCCAGATATGGATGCGATGATTGCTCAAATCCAGGCGGGTGATATCCACTTTGCAGCTGGCGTGCCAGGGACAGACATCGAAACTGTCAAGTCATTCCCTGGTGTTAAGGTGGAATCAGGTCTAGGCCTTTCTTACACATATCTTGGATATAACCAGAAAAATGAGCTTTTCAAAGATAAAAAGGTCCGTCAGGCAATCACTCACGCTATTGACAGGGAAGCAATCGTTAGTTCTGTCATGAACGGAGACGGTAAAGTTGCAGATGTTCCGGAAAGTCCACTTTCCTTTGCTTATAACGATGATGTTCCGAAATTCGGATACGACGTAGAGAAAGCTAAGTCTTTGCTGGCTGAAGCTGGCTGGAAGGATACTGATGGTGACGGAATTCTTGATAAGGACGGCAAGAAATTCTCCTTCACAGTAAAAACGAACCAGGGTAACAAAGTAAGGGAAGACATTGTCGTAGTCCTCCAAGAACAATTGAAGGAAGTTGGAATTGAAGCTAAACCTGAAATCGTCGAATGGAGCGCGTTCATCGAGCAAATCTCAGCTCCAAACTGGAAATACGACGCACTTGTTCTTGGATGGAGCTTATCAACATTCCCGGATCAGTATGATATTTTCCACTCCAGTCAGATGAAGGAAGGCCTGAACTTCGTCTGGTACTCAAATCCTGAAGCAGATAAGCTGATGGAAGAAGCGAAACAGATTCTGGACCAGGATGAATACAAAGCAGCATATGCAGAAATTTATAAGATGCTGGCAGAAGACCAGCCTTACACATTCCTGTACTATCCAAATGTCCACAGGGTAATGCCGGCTAATCTGGAAGGCTATGTATTCCACGCGAAGGATGATTTTTACGAAATCTCCAAGTGGTGGCTGAAAAAATAGGATCAGGATGGGAGGGAAGGGAGAATCCCTTCCCTTTCAAACATTGAGCATCAGAAATAGTAAATCTTTCACTTTAAGAATTGTCCAGCTACAGCGCCAAGCCCCTCGAGACGTTTGGCTAGTGTCGCCTCCTAGAAACTCCGAAACTGCAACTCCGCCCGCAGAAGCAAAGAGCGCTTCTTTGCCGGAGTCTCCAATTTCTGCGTTTCTGGGCAGTCGGCTTTCCTTTCGATTTCGGTCCGCCCAATGAAGTCATAGAACGACTTCACTGGTCGGCCCTCAGTGGCACACGATGTGCCAGACCCGCCAGCACAGGACGTGGCGTTATAAGGCGGGCAACGCTTGTCGGGGCTGACCGAGGCGCTTACGCTTTTCTTAAAATCTCTTAAATTTAAAAGGAGAATTGCCATGCTATCTTATATTATTCGCCGAATACTTATGGCCATTCCTTTGCTGCTGGGCATTACGATCGTCTCTTTTGCCATTATGAAGCTGGCCCCGGGAGATCCTGCCAGCTTGATGATGGATCCGACCATCAGCCCTGAAGACAAGGCCAGATTCATGGAAAGATACGGTCTCAATGATCCAATCCATATCCAGTATTTGAAATGGCTGGGAGCAATGCTTCAAGGGGACTTCGGGACCTCACTGATACGAAAAGGAGTTCCGGTAATAGAAATGATCATGAATAGGATGCCGAATACGATATTATTAATGGTCGTATCGACCTTGCTGGCCCTGCTGATTTCCATCCCATTTGGAGTCATATCTGCCACAAGACCGTACTCGAAGCTTGATTATACAGTAACCGTGACTTCCTTTCTCGGCGTAGCAACACCAAACTTCTTCCTGGGCTTGATCCTGATCATGCTTTTTGCTGTCCAGAATAATTGGTTTCCAACTGGTGGGGTTGCGACCTTGAATGCACCATTCAGCTTCTGGGACAGAATCCACCATTTGATCATGCCGGCATTTGTTCTGGCTGCGGCTGATATGGCAGGCCTGACACGGTATACGAGATCGAGCATGATGGAAGTGATTAAACAGGATTATATAAGGACAGCGAGGGCGAAGGGTTTTAAGGAGAATAAAGTTATTTATAAACACGGTCTCAGGAATGGACTGATTCCGGTCATCACAATTTTTGGATTAATGATACCTTCCTTCATTGGCGGAGCGGTAATTGTTGAAAAAATCTTTACGTGGCCAGGAATTGGCTTGTTATTCGTAGATTCTGCATTTCAGCGGGATTACCCGGTAATAATGGGCTTGACTGTTATTTCGGCAGTGTTTGTCGTTATCGGTAATTTGATCGCGGACATCCTTTATGCAATTTTTGATCCAAGGATCGAGTATTAAGGGGAGGTAAATATGGCAAAAACAAATCTTGCTGGAAATCAATCTGGCAGCCTGGAAATGCACGGTGTCAAAACCTCACATGATACAATGCTCGGAATCATTGTCAGGAAGTTCATGAAAAACAAGCTTGCCATATTTGGGGGGATATTCCTGATCATCATCATAACTGCTGCTCTGTTAGCACCAGTTATTGCCCCTTACTCACCTTCCAAGCAGAACCTGCTCCTGAAATTACAGCCGCCAAACAGCGAGCACTGGCTTGGGACAGACAGGTTTGGCAGAGACGTATTTTCAAGGCTTCTATATGGAGCAAGAATCTCCCTATTAGTCGGCTTCGCTTCTGTTCTTGGTTCGATAACGATAGGCACCTTCCTTGGAGCTGTAGCTGGGTATGTTGGCGGGATTGTTGATGCGATGATCATGAGATTTGTCGATATCATTCTTTCTATCCCATCTATATTTTTATTGATTACACTGGTAACGATTTTCAAGCCGGGAGTGGATAAGCTAATTTTGATATTTGCACTGTTGGGCTGGACAACTACCGCCCGATTAGTCAGAGGTGAATTTCTCTCTTTAAGGTCGAGAGAGTTTGTCCTCGCATCCAAAACGATTGGAACAAAGACGCCTACGATCATTTTCTCCCATATCCTTCCGAATGCAATGGGTCCGATCATCGTCTCGGCTACACTGGCAGTAGGCTATGTTATTCTGGCAGAGTCAGGATTGAGTTATTTGGGTCTGGGAATTCAGCCCCCGCATGCAAGCTGGGGAAATATGCTCCAGGATGCACAGAATTTTACCATCCTGCTAAAATCCTGGTGGTACCCGCTTGGACCGGGATTGATGATCCTGTTGACTGTCATTTGCTTCAACTTTGTGGGGGATGGATTGAGGGATGCACTTGACCCTAAGATAAACGAGTGATTTCTGATTTTAAAAATGAAAGATAAAACCCTCTAAAGCCAGGAACCTCCCTGGCTTTTTGCATTGAGAAAAAAATTTTAAGGTGAAATATGCCATTCTCTGAACTACTGGCAATTGTTTTCATAATATAGCTGTAAAGTTGAATTCTTCGGGGGGAAAAAGATGGGGTAGTGAGGACGGACGAATGGCTGAAAACAGAATTTAACAGGCCGCAAAATATTTGTGAAAAGCTGCTTGCTTATTTTGAAGATGATGTTGATGCGAAGAAAGTATACGGCTATTTAAAAAACTTTGGCATGTACAGGCCGGACCGCAAAAGTAAAAAGATATTCGAAGAATTAAAGGCTAAGAAATTTTGGCCGGAAACTGAAAAGGTTTTTCGTAAATACAAAACAAAATGGAATGGTCCTGATATTCCTATCTTCCTATTTCCAATGGATTCGGCGAATTCAAGATTGATGAAGGAAGGAAAAGGGAAGTCTGGCTTATCCTTTATCGATAAAATGTTTATTTTTCTGACACCACTAGATGATATGAAAGATCTCGAAGCGTTGTTTGTTCACGAATATCACCATGTATGCAGGATGCAGGCCCAAAAGAAGAGTCCAGATGAATACACCTTGCTTGATTCAATCATTTTGGAAGGGCTTGCGGAACATGCAGTAGCGACTCATTGCGGCGAGAAATATACTGGCGAATGGAGCAGGCGGTATTCGACAAAAACCCTGGAAGGATATTGGATTAATGACCTTTCAAAAAAACTGTCGATAACCAGAAATGACCGTGAACACGATCAAATTTTATTTGGCTTGGGGAGCAGACCTAGACTGCTGGGTTATGCAATGGGATACGAAATCGTAAAACAATATAAGCAATATGGAAATTTTTCTGAAAAAGCTTCATTTTCTATTCCTGCCCGTGAATTCACAAAGCCGTTAAAATTTTAAACTTTTTTCTAGCATAAAAAACCCCAGTTATTACGGGGTTTTTTATAAATTATGAAAACTTATAAATTTCCCAATTGAAAAATAAGTATTGCAAATGTAATAAAACTGTAATAACATTTTATTAAAATATATCGAATTTCCTGAATATTTTATTTTTTAAAAAGAAGGTGTCCCAATGAGCAACTATTCAATACATAAAGAAGCACCTTTGTTAGAGATCAAAAACCTTGAAACAGCTTTTAATATCGATGGAGAATACTATAACGCTGTAGACAAGGTGAGTTTCGCTGTCAAACCAAGACAGATTGTCGGGGTTGTTGGCGAATCAGGGTGCGGAAAGTCAGTAATGAGCCTCTCGGTTATGCAGCTGCTTCCAAAAGGGGTTGGCAAAATCCATGGCGGCGAAATTATCTTTGAAGGCATTCATCTTGAAAAGATGTCCGAAAAGGAAATGAACAAAATCCGCGGGCGTGATATTTCAATGATCTTCCAGGAACCAATGACATCGATGAATCCGGTTTTCACGATTGGGTTTCAGCTGCAGGAAGTATTGTTCAACCATACGAAGATTTCTAAAGCAGAAGCAAGACAAAAGAGTGTTGCTTTACTGAAGAGTGTTGGTATTTCCCGGCCTGAAAAGATTGTTGATGAGTACCCTCACCAATTGTCCGGCGGCATGAGACAAAGGGTCATGATCGCAATGGCTATCGCAAACCAGCCAAAGCTTCTGATTGCGGACGAGCCTACAACCGCATTGGATGTTACTGTACAAGCCCAGATCCTTGAGTTGCTAAAGAGCATTCAGGAAGTTAATGATATGTCTGTCATCATGATCACGCATGATCTTGGTGTAGTGGCAGAGATGTGCGATGAGGTCATCGTAATGTACGCCGGCAGGATCGTGGAACGCGCCGATGTCGATACTCTCTTTTATAATCCTAAGCATCCATATACTGAACTGATGATGGGAGCCATCCCCAAGATGGATGAGGACAAAGAAGAGTTAAGCTCAATCAAAGGAATTGTCCCTTCGCTTAAGAACATGCCGGCAATCGGCTGCCGATTTGCAAACCGATGTCCGAAAGCAATGCCAGAGTGTACAAGCATCACTCCACAGCTTGGAGAGGTCGAACAAGGTCATGAAGTGGCGTGCATTCTATATGAAGCAAGTATGCCAAAAGAAGGAGTCAGGGCATAATGAGCAATACACCTTTAATAGAAAAAGAGAATTTGCTGGAGATTAAGAATCTCAAAACTTATTACCCTGTAAAAGGTGGATTCTTCCGCCGGACAGTTGGCAATGTCAAGGCTGTTGATGATGTATCATTTGAAATTAAAAAGGGTGAAACACTTGGGCTCGTTGGAGAATCAGGCTGCGGCAAATCAACAACGGGAAGAACAATCATCAGACTGCTGAATGCCACAGATGGGGAAATCATTTTTGAAGGAAAGGATATCACTAAATTAAGAGGAAAGACATTACAGGCGATCCGCCAGGATATCCAAATGGTCTTTCAGGACCCATATGCTTCGCTGAACCCGATGCAGATGGTTGGTGACATCGTTTCTGAACCCATCCGGAACTTCAAGAATGTCAGCATGAAGGACTTGAAGGAAGAAGTAATAGATTTATTGACCAGGGTAGGTCTTCCTGAAGATGCCTACTATAAATACGCCCATGAATTTTCCGGCGGACAGAGACAAAGAATCGGTATTGCCCGGGCGCTGGCGTTAAGACCGAAACTCATCATCGCGGATGAGCCGGTGTCTGCGCTTGACGTATCAGTGCAATCCCAGGTTCTGAATCTATTAAAAGAGCTTCAAAAGGAATTTGATCTGACTTTCTTATTTATCGCTCATGACCTTAGTGTCGTTAAGCATATGAGTGACCGGATCGGCGTTATGTATCTCGGCAATATGGTTGAAATTGCTGATCGCAACAGCATGTATGCTGAGCCGCTCCACCCATATACTCAGGCTTTGATCTCAGCCATTCCAATGCCGGATCCGCGCAGGAAAAAGGAAAGAATTGTGCTGGAAGGGGATGTGCCAAGTCCGCTTAACCCTCCGACAGGGTGTCCGTTCCACCCGCGCTGCCCAGCAGCGATGGCAGAATGTTCCCAGGTAAAGCCAGCTTTAAAGGAGGTGAAGCCAGGACATCAAGTTGCTTGCCACCTTTACTAGGGGATAATTTTTACAAAAAATAAAAGAAAAACGGGGGGAAAACCATGAAGAAACCATTGCTTTGGCTAGCTATGCTAGTATTGGTTTTATCAACATTCCTTGCTGCATGCAGCGGAGGAGAAAAAGAAAAGACAACTGCTGATCCGAAAGATGGAGACAAAGCTGCAGAAGGTAAGCCGCAGGATGGCGGTACATTGACTTACGCTTTAAGTTCTGAATTCAAAGGCCTTTTGAACTGGAACTTCTACGATGCTGACGGAGACGATGACATCATCGCATTCTTCGACGATCCATTGATCGACTATGATGAAAACCTTAAAGCAGAACCAAACATCGCTAGCTGGAAAACTGATGATAACAAAGTTTTCACTTTCACTTTTGAAAAAGGCGTAAAATGGCACAATGGCGAAGAATTGACAGTTAATGACTGGGTATTCGCTATCGAGACAATCGCTACTCTTGGTGGAGAACACCAGCGCTGGTCAAATGTTAACACAATCCAAGGTGTTAAGGAATTCAATGAGAAAAAGGCTGACAAGATCTCTGGTCTTGAAGTTGTTGATGACTATACTTTGAAAATTACTTTTGACAAAGCTCGTGTAAACAACCTTGAAAACGTTTGGGCTTATCCGCTTTCCCGCAAGGAATTTGAAGGAATCGCTCCAAAGGATATGGCGGCTTCCGAGCAAGTCCGCACTAAGCCTGTCGGTACAGGTGCTTACAAGGTAACAAAGGTTATCCCTGGTGAATCAGTAGAGCTTACTCGTAATGAAGACTACTGGAAAGGCAAGCCGCATATTGAAAAGATCGTTGTCAAAGTTATCGATACTTCCCTTACAACTGGTGAACTTAAGAACGGAACTCTTGATATGACTCCGTTCCACCCAACAGTTCTTCCAGAAATCGAAGCATTGGATAATGTAGAAGTTGTAAAATATCCTGGCTTATCTTACTACTACATTGGATTCAAATTAGGTAAATACGATGGCAAGAAAAACGTTATGGACAAAGAAAAGTACCAAAACAAAGAGCTTCGTCAAGCTATGCTTTATGCAATCAACCGTGAAGAGTGGGTAAAAGCGTTCTTCAGCGGACTAGGAAAGCCGTTAAACCGTCCAATCCCTACATCACACTGGATTGCTGCACCTAACGAAGATATGCCTGTTCAATATGAGTACGACCCAGAAAAAGCAAAAGAAATTCTTGACAAAGCTGGATATGTTGATAAAGACGGAGATGGATTCCGTGAAGATCCAAAGGGTGAAAAGTTCACTGTTAAGTTCTCTCACTATGCAACTGGAAACCCAACGTTTGAAGCGCGTGCAAAAGCTATGACTCAATACTGGGAAGAAGTTGGTCTGAAGTCTGAGCTTCAAATGACTGACGTTAACCTATACTACGATCAGCTTGAAAAAGATGATCCTGCAATCGAAGTATTCTACGGCGGCTGGGGAACTGGCGCTGACCCAGATCCACTTCCACTATGGGGCGTTGAATCTGTATGGAACTACCCACGCTGGGTAAATGATAAAGCTCAAAAGCTTCTTGAAGATGCTGTTGATCTTGAAGTTGTAGGAACTGACACTGAGAAACGTGCACAGCTGTATGCTGAATGGCAGAAGATCTTCAATGAAGAAGTACCAGCTCTTCCAATCGCAGAACTTGAAGAAGTAATGGCTGTTTCTAAGCGTGTTCAAGGCGTTAAGTACGATGTTTCAGGTCCTAACTCATTCCATGAGTGGTGGATCAAGCAATAATTAAGCACCACTTATTCAGTTAAGGAGAATGCATATGCTTAAATACAGTTTACGACGCATACTAGGCATGATTCCTATGCTTTTCCTTATCTCCATTGTAGTGTTTTCCCTGGCGAAGCTCATGCCAGGGGACTCCCTCAGTGGGGAAATCGATCCAAACAACACGGATCCGGAATACATAGCAGAGATGCGCGAGAAACTCGGATACAATGACCCAATCCACGAACAATATTTCACATGGATCACAAACTTCATGGAGGGGGATTTCGGAAAATCAACCCGTTATAAAATCCCGGCAAGTGAAATCATCGGAGAACGTTTGCCGAACACTATTTTCCTAGGTTTCTCCAGTATTTTAATCACGTATATCCTAGCATTTATCATGGGTATATACGCAGGAAGAAAGCCATATACACTTGGCGATAATTTAATAGGCACCGCGAATTATATAGGCCTTGCATTACCTTCATTTGTTGCTGGTGTATTTGCAATCTATTTCTTTTCATTCAATTTAGGATGGTTCCCGTCAAATGGATCAGTTGATATTTCGGTAGCAGAAGGAACATCCGCCTACTGGATCAGCAGAATCCATCATGTATTTTTACCGGCACTTGTTTTAGGATTACTGAGTACTGCAAGCTATACGCAATTCCTGCGTAATGACATTATAGAAAACAGCCGTAAGGATTTTGTAAGAACGGCACGAGCTAAAGGAACACCTGAAAAGAAGATTTACAATCAGCACATTTTACGCAACTCAATCATCCCGCTGATTACATTCCTTGGATTTGATATCGTCGCACTAGTTGGCGGTGCAATCATCACGGAAACGATTTTCACTTATCCTGGAATCGGTCAATTATTCTTGAATTCTGTCAGTCAAAGAGACTATCCTGTTTTGATGACACTGACAATGATGTTCTCATTTTTGACATTGTTTGGAAATCTGATTGCAGACATATTATATGGAATCGTTGATCCGAGGATCAGGCTTGATTAAGGAGGATGGCTATGGAAATTTCAACAGCTAAAAACACACAGATTAACCTGAAGCCAGAAAAAGGTTTATCTCCTTGGGCCATCGCAAGAAGAAAATTCATCAAAAACAAGTTGGCGATGACAAGTCTGGTCTTCTTGATTTTCGTAATGATTGTCTCTTTCCTGGCTCCGTACATCACAACAATTGATATTACTAAAATCAATATCGGCTCAATGTCCCTCAAGCCATCAGCAGAACATTGGCTTGGAACGGACAAAAACGGCCGTGACGTTTTTACAAGATTGTTATACGGCGGAAGGGTATCCCTTTTAGTCGGAATCAGCTGTACACTATTTGTAATCATTTTTGGAACGATTGTAGGATCGATCGCAGGATATTTCGGCGGATTTGTTGACAGCATGCTTATGCGTTTTACTGATTTCGTTTTGAACTTCCCATTCCTGGTATTCGTTATCGTATTAGCTACAATTTTTCATGGTAAAGTCAATGGTCTTGTTATCCTGATCATGGTTATCAGCTTGCTGAGCTGGGGCGGGGTAGCGAGGATTGTCCGAAGCAAGATTTTGGCCGAAAAGGAGAATGAATACATTCTTGCTGCCATCTCAATCGGATGCTCACCATTCAAAGTAATCACAAAGCATTTGCTTCCAAACGTCCTTTCCACAATCATCGTTCAGGCAACAATTCTCTTCGCTTCCATGATTGTCGCTGAAACAGGACTAAGTTTCTTAGGGTTCGGTGTTCCATCAGAGATTCCTTCTTGGGGCAACATGCTAGCATTCGCAAATGAACCAGACGTACTACAAGGAAAGCCGTGGATCTGGATTCCGCCAGCCCTTGCCATTACACTTACGATTTTGTCAATCAACTTCGTTGGTGAAGGCCTTAAGGACGCATTGAATCCAAGATCACGCCGTTAAAAAATCTACCATATAAAGGTAGATTTTTTATTTTGTCTATTTTTCGATCAGAGAGGTAAGGTCATAGACCCGCCCTTTTTTGTAGCCTGAGCAGGGGAGATTGAGAGAAATCAAAAAAGAAGAGGCGGACTTCCTTTTTGATTTTGGCAGCAATAAAAAATCGGAAAATTGACTGAGTGTAATGTTGCAGCCATAGAGGAAGTAATAATCACTTAATGCGGGAATGTGTGCTGTTTTAGAGAAAGTTTGACATAGAGGGCAATACCAGCTGCCATAGACTTTTTGCATAGGAATTGCCTTGCATTGCGGACATTGGACCCCATTTTTCACATCATAAGGGTGGATGGAATATGTATCTAATATATTTGGTTTATAGGGAACATGATATTTCACGAGCTGTTTTCCTATTCTTTTAATCTCTTTAATAGAAGTATTCTCTTTTGGATAACGTTTTTCTAAGTCGCTAATCCTCGATATTAGATGGGCAGCATGAACAACTCGAAAGTTACTGTAAGAGTTAGTTCCTTTGGATTTTATAATAGTTGATGGCCTTGAAATGGCAACAAGATAGTCGAGGTTTAATGCAGGTAGTTTATGTTCATTAAGCCACTGTGATAATAATCTGATATGTCTTTGTACTTGGGTGAAGGGATCGCGGATGCCTTCTTCTTTTTCGTTAAAAAACCGTATGCACTGATTGAATTCATGGTCAAAGATAATTGTTCCGGCAATATTCTTGGAATCAATAATAAAGGAGACTTTGGGGGAAATCAGGAGGGAGTCGATTTGAAAGAAGTGGATTCCTTGCTGTAACCTGAGGTCATTAATAATTAGGTAGGTATCATTAAGACTTGATAAGTGGTAATCAAGTTCTTTTTCACCTCTTATTCCTGCTAGGTTTTTTCGGTATTCTTCTTCAATTAAGGGTAGCTTAGGGTGATTTGCATTAAGTCGCCGCATTAAAGCCTCCTCAGCTTTCAATTTATAAGGTATGTCTCTGTCTTTATAAAACAAATTCATCTCTCCTTTTCTTATTTTATAGAAGAATATTCTCCAAAATGCTGTTAACTCCTATTGTTTAATGTGAGGATTTTTTGACAAAGAAGGGATAATCCTTAAAATCTTGAGATATTCCTGAGTTTGAACTGGATATTCCTTGAAATCTGATTTTATTCCTTAGAATTAGTCAGATATTCCTTATAAACTTAATAAATTCCTAAACCCCAAATATGAGTAACATACAGTACTTCCTAACCGACTTCCTTCATATATATGATAAAAAATGGACAGGCAAGGGTGAGAGCGTTGGGTGATCTGAATTTCACTTATGAAAAGAGCCAATTTGATGATTTTTAGGTTATTTGTGTTGACGATAGGATTTGGACTGGCCGTCTCTGGGGGAATCAGCACTATTGCTTACCTTAATATGATTACGGCGGGACATGGCCTGGATGAGTATTTAAAATTTATATTGGGAAGAGTAGAGTGTTATCTGCTGCCTGCAGGGATTGGGGTCATCTGGTTAAGTATATATTGGCCAGAAAGTAATGATTAAATTGATCTTCCTTTTAAGGAATAATTTTACTTAGTGCTGCCCATACTGATGGACAAACAGTTTCTTGAAGTGAGGGGTTATAAATCATGTTGTATCTTCATGATGTCTGGGTAAACTGGTTCGAAGGGGAAGAGAATGGATACAATGTTTGCCATTTTCATGAATGGCGAAAGGATGATGGGGTAGAGCTCCTGGATCAGGTGCCGCTTCTGAAAATTGACCATTTGTTATTTAATTACATTGAGAATGATCTATCTGAGTTGCCTCAACAGCTTCTGGATGACATTTACCGAAAGGCATACTTGAGGAAAAACCATGAGCGTACACAGCTTGATTATTGTTTCGTTGTATCGGACGGGACAGGAATTCTTGCTGTGGATACAATCGGCTATAATATTCCGATTCGAAAAAGCCGGCTGATTCCAAGACAGGAACAGCTAGTCTATGAGATGATCGAAAACCAGGATATAATTCACTATGGCTTCAACGACCAAACGGCCCTGAAGGATTTCCACATCTTATCACCTTCGCCTGATTTAATGAGAGGCTTGACCCGGAAGGAAAGGCAATTGAAGCAATTGTTGTTCATGGCGATGGATCAGCTGAATTCTTCAAAGAATGTAGCAGAAGTCCGTTACTGGTTCACTGAATGGAAACCCGAACAATATGAAGAAATTCAGCAGCTTTCCTTTGAACAGGTCTGGGAAAGATTATTTGAAGAAACAAAATACGGCTGGTCAGGAAAACATGAGAATTTCTGCGAGAACATCATAAAAGGACAGGCGTTCTTCGAAAAACTATGGGAGATGGAGCACGGTCCGAAAGTAAATTAAAATATATATAAGAAAGGAGCTGAACTAAGTCAGCTCCTTTTTGCTTATTTCCTTTTGCGGCCAAGACCCATCGCATTTTCCATTTTCTTAATCATCTTGCTGGCGACTTGGTTTGCTTTTTCAGCTCCAAGATCGAGGATTTCATCAAGTTCAGGTGAGTCAACCAGTTCATAGTATTTTTTCTGAATTGGTTCTATAACATCCACTACAACCTTCGCAAGATTTGCTTTGAAATCTCCGTAACCTTTTCCTTCATATTCTTTCTCAATGTCAGCAACAGACTTGCCAGTTAGGATTGAATAAATAGAAAGAAGGTTTGAAACGCCTGGTTTGTTTTCCTTATCGAATTTCACTATGCCTTCTGAATCCGTGACAGCACTTTTAATTTTCTTTTCGATCTGTTTAGGATCATCCAGCATGGAAATGAATGCTTTGCCATTAGGATCGGACTTGCTCATTTTTTTCGTTGGATCCTGAAGGGACATGACTCTTGCTCCTACTTTTGCAATGCGGACTTCAGGAATAGTGAAAACATCGTTGTATTTTTTGTTAAAACGTTCTGCTAAATCTCTTGTTAGCTCAAGATGCTGTTTTTGGTCTTCGCCGACAGGGACCAGGTCTGTTCCGTAGAGAAGGATATCAGCTGCCATAAGGGGCGGATAAGTTAGCAGTCCCGCTGAAACAGCTTCTTTTCCGTTGGATTTGTCCTTGAACTGGGTCATTCTTTCAAGCTCCCCAATGTATGCGATACATTGCATCATCCATCCGGCCTGAGCATGCGCCGGCACCTCTGATTGAATGAATAAAGTAACTTTTTCAGGGTCAATACCAGAAGCGATGTAGAGAGCAGCCAGGCTCTTGATGTTTTTGCGCAGCTGCAGCCGATCCTGAGGGACAGTAATAGCATGCTGGTCAACAATACAGAAATAGCAATTATACTCATCCTGCAATTCGGTGAATTGTTTCATTGCTCCAATGTAGTTGCCAAGTGTGATGGTTCCGCTCGGCTGGATACCGGAAAAAATGGTTTGCATAAAAAATTCCTCCTTATATATTGGTTCTTTTTCACGGAAACAGAAGAAAAAGAACACAAAAAAGACCATTCGTCCCCTAATTTGTAGGGACGAATGGTCCGTGTTGCCACCCTAATTACTCACGAATGAGTCACTCAGCCCATGCAAATGCTGCATGGCTTCCTTTAACGCAGGATTTTACGCCTGTATCTACTTAGTTTCGAAACAGGGGCTCAGAAGTCCATTCCACATGCCAGGCTGTTTGTTTCCACCAACCACAAACTCTCTGATAAGCCTTGAACAAATGTACTACTCTTCATCATCGCTTTTAATGATTTATTAAAAATGATTATAATCAAATGTTTCACGTTAATCAAGTGCATCTGCATTATTATTATAGGTAGTAAATATAAAGCGCTCCTAGCATCAGCGCTAAATTGAAAATACCAACTATTAATAGGGGATTTGCGTTAAAAGTGACCAGTTCAGATAGAGGAATCATTTCCTCAAAGGATTTTTTTTTCTCTCCTTCTTCTTTTCTGGCAAAAACGGATCGGAACGAGTAGGACATTGTGTCAAAAAATCCTGAATTCACCGTATAGACTAAAAGAGAGGTAAATAGGAGAGCGCTGGCAATATAAAAAATAATATTAATATAGCTAAGCAGTGTTATTTCACCATGATAGACCAATGAAAGGAGGAAAACTATTGCTTGCGAAACTAGAAATCCCCAAAAAATTTTCCCAAGTTTTTTTCGCATATTACGGATTCTCCCTTATTTTGTTATTTCATAATAATAATATTAGGAATAAATACACCAAAAAACTAAAATATTACAATTGGCAACATATTGATTTTATTGAAGAAAGGCTTATAAGTCACCATTATACCATATATGAGAGAGGAAATTTATTACTATTGTTTCAATGTTGTAAATTTTTCTCGTAAAAATATTGAACATTTTTTTTAATCTATGTATAATAGGGAATGTAAAAAGTTTTCAGAAAACAACAATAAAAGAGGGGGCAAAACTTTGAAAAAGTCAAAATTTTCATTTCTTATGATTTTGACTCTAGTATTCTCTTTATTTCTGACTGCGTGCAGCGGAAATGAAAAGACTGGAGAAAAAGAGAAAGAAGGCGAAGGTACAACTGGCGAAACTGCTAACGTACCACAAGAATTAAGAATGCTGGATTCTTCTGAAATCCCAACAATGGACACTGTCCTAGCTGAAGGTTCAACAAGTTTCACTTACATAAACAACGTAGGTGAAGGTCTTTACCGCTTAGACCAGGACCACAAGCCAGTTCCTGCACTTGCAGATGGCGAGCCGCAAATCAGCGAAGACAAGACTGTTTACACTTTCAAACTTCGTGACTCTAAATGGTCTAACGGTGAGCCTGTAACTGCACAAGACTTCGTTTTTGCTTGGCAGCGCGCAATCGATCCTAAGACTGCTTCTCCATATGGTCCTTACATGATGGGCGGCAAGATCAAGGGTGCTGCAGAAATCACTGAAGCTGGTGCGAAAAAGCAAGATTATGACCTTAATACTCTTGGAGTTAAAGCACTAGACGAAAAGACTTTGGAAGTAACACTAGAAAAGCCAGTAGTATACTGGGCTGACCTTTTCGCTTTCCCAACATTCTATCCGCAAAACCAGAAGTTTGTTGAAGAAAAAGGCGAAGCTTTCGCAAGCAATGCTGAAAACTTACTTTACAACGGTCCTTTCAAGATGACTAAGTGGGAAGGTACTGACGCTACTGAGTGGGTACTTGAAAAGAACGAAAACTATCACGCTGCTGATAAAGTTAAACTTGAAAAAATCACTGTAAACGTGGTTAAAGATTCAAACTCTGCTGTTAACGCATTCGAAGCTGGCGAAACAGACATGACTGGATTGCTATCTTCTGATATCGTTCCTTCATACGAAGGCGACGAGCGTATGCTTAGCTGGATGGAGCCAACTGTATTCTGGATCAAGATGAACCAGAAGAACGAAGCTCTTAAAAACGTAGATATCCGTAAAGCAATTGCAATGGGCTTCAATAAAGAAGACCTTGCTGCAAGCATCCTGAACAACGGTTCAGTAGCTGCTAACTACTTTGTTCCAAAAGATTTCGTAACACTTAATGGTGAAGACTTCCGTGAAAAGAATGGCGACATCATTAAATTCAACGCTGAAGAAGCTAAGAAACATTGGGAAGCTGGCCTTAAGGCACTTGGTGTTGATAAGCTAGAGCTTCGCTACCTTGGTGGAGACACTGAAGCAGCTAAGAAAACAGATGCTTACATCAAGAACCAATTGGAAACTAACCTTCCTGGTTTGACAATCAAGCTGGAAAGCGTTCCTTTCGCAGTTCGTCTAGAGCGTGACAACGCTATGGATTATGATCTACAATTCGCAGGATGGGGCCCTGACTACGGTAACGCATTGTCGTTCACTGACCTTTGGATCACTGATGGCGGAAGCAACAGAATGGGATACTCTAACCCTAAATACGATCAGCTGATTAAAGATGCTCAAGGCAAACTTGCTACTGACGAAAAAGCTCAGTGGGAAGCACAGCAAGAAGCTGAAAGAATCATGCTTGAAGAAGATGCTGGTCTAGCGCCTGTTTACCAGCGTGCAGCTAACATCCTTCTTAACCCGAATGTTAAAGGACTTGCGATCTACAACTATGGTCCTGACTACTCATTCCAGTGGGTAACTATTGAAGGCGAAAAATAAAAACTGAAGCAACCAGTTTCTTATTTCAGAGTGTAATGATTCTGAGGATAGAAAGAGAGTATATCTAGATATACTCTCTTTTTCCCTGTATAGCATTTGTCGAACAATAGGGAAAATTGAAATAATACAGGAGGTGGACCCATATGGCAAAATACCTGTTAAAAAGGGTACTTTATATGTTTTTGACTCTTTTCATAATAGCGTCCCTTACGTTTTTCTTAATGAAAATCATTCCTGGTACGCCTTTTGCAAGTGCGAATAAATTGGGCCCTGCACAAATGGAAATCATGAAGGCCAAGTATGGTCTAGATCAGCCGGTTCCTGTGCAGTACGCTAAGTATATTGGCAATTTGCTTCAAGGAGATCTAGGTATCTCATTTCAGTTTAATAACACCCCGGTTACTGATCTGATGATCAAGCGTTTAGGACCTTCCATGCAGCTGGGTGCCCAAGCAATGTTGCTTGGTACAGTCGTAGGAATTCTGCTTGGCATATTCGCTGCATTAAGACAGAATACATGGGTCGATTATAGCTCTACTTTCATCGCAGTATTGGGCAAGTCTATTCCTAACTTTGTATTTGCAGGATTACTGCAGTATTTTATTGGAGTTAAGCTAGGCTGGTTCCCGGTTCTTTTCTGGCGAGGTTTCGAGTACACAATCCTGCCGACTATTGCACTTTCAGCATTGCCAATTGCAATTGCTGCCCGTTTCATGAGAACGGAAATGATCGAGGTATTAGGTTCAGACTATATCATGCTGGCAAAAGCTAAGGGTGCGAGCTTCTTTGAGATAGCGTTCAAGCACGCATTACGAAATGCGCTCATTCCGCTAGTTACTGTACTAGGTCCTTTAGCAATTTCTCTTATGACTGGTTCTCTTGTAATCGAGAAAATTTTTGCGATTCCTGGTCTTGGTGAACAGTTCGTAAAATCGATTACAGTTAATGATTACCCTGTTATCATGGGAACAACCATTTTATTTGCTGCATTGTTTGTAGTTATCATCCTTGTAGTGGACATTCTTTATGGTATCATCGATCCACGTATCAGGTTGTCTGGAGGTAATAAGTAATGGCTGACTTTGAAGCAAAGATTCCAAAAGACCGTTTTAGGCCGGCAGAAATCGATTCGGCCAAAAGCGAGGAAATTAATAAGCCAAGCTTAACCTTCTGGCAGGACGCATGGATGCGCGTTCGTAAAAATAAGGGTGCGCTTGCAAGCTTAATAGTTATGGCTTTAGTTATCATTATGGCTTTCCTTGGACCAGTAATCAGTGGCAAGGAGTTTGACACTCAAAAAGTAAGCCATAATAATTTGCCGCCTAGAATTCAGGGGCTTGAAAATATCAGCTGGCTTCCTTTTGACGGTGTCAAGGTAAATAAAGCAGGAAAAGAAATTAACATGTATGAGGTCAAAAAAGTAGATGAATATTATTGGTTTGGTACCGATGCCTTAGGCCGTGACTTATTCACGCGAGTATGGAAAGGTACGCAAATCTCTTTATACATTGCACTATTAGCCGCGGTTATTGATATGATCATTGGTGTTGCCTATGGTGCGATATCAGGGTATTACGGTGGAAGATTGGACAATGTGATGCAAAGGATTACCGAAATTCTTGTAGGTATTCCAACAATGATTGTCGTTATATTGATGATTCTAGTCTTGCGTCCAGGTATCATTTCGATTACCGTTGCACTTACAATTACAGGTTGGGTTGGAATGGCCCGTGTGGTACGTGCCCAGACGCTTAAGCTGAAGGAACAGGAGTTTGTACTGGCTTCGAAAACACTTGGAAACAGTGATGGCAAGATCATCTCTAAACACTTATTGCCAAACCTTGCAGGTGTCATCATTATCAATACAATGTTCACGATACCAAATGCAGTCTTCTTCGAAGCGTTCTTGAGCTTTATCGGTCTTGGTCTTCAGGATCCATATGCTTCCCTTGGAACCTTGATTGATGAAGGATTTAAAGTGCTAAGATTGCACCCACATGAGATGATAATTCCAGCTGTTGTCATCAGTATCATCATGATTACGTTCAATATGCTGGCAGACGGATTGCGCGATGCGCTTGATCCGAAAATGCGCGATTAAAGGGCAGGTGAATGTATTATGGAAAATATTTTAGAAGTTAAGGATTTAAATATCTCCTTCCACACATTCTCGGGCGAAGTAAAGGCCATCCGCGGTGTGAACTTTGAATTAAAGAAGGGGGAAACCCTTGCTATAGTTGGAGAATCTGGTTCAGGTAAATCAGTAACGACTAAAGCAATCATGAGATTGCTGCCTCCAGCGAATTCAGAAATCACTCAGGGAGAAATTTTGTTTGATGGCAAAGACCTGACAAAATTAACCGACAGACAAATGCAGAAAATCCGTGGTAAGGATATCTCAATGATTTTCCAGGATCCAATGACATCTTTGAATCCGACAATGACTGTCGGCAAGCAAATCATGGAGCCGCTGATCAAACATCAGAATATGAGCAAGGCTGCGGCAAGAGAGCGTGCTTTACAGCTGTTAAAGCTCGTAGGTATCCCTAAACCGGAAATTAGAATCAAGCAATATCCACATCAATTTTCAGGCGGTATGAGACAGAGGGTTGTTATTGCGATTGCATTAGCATGTAATCCAAAGGTCTTAATAGCTGATGAACCAACAACAGCATTGGATGTAACGATTCAGGCACAAATTTTGGAACTGATGAAGGATTTGCAGACAAAAATAGATACATCCATTATTTTCATCACTCACGACCTTGGCGTTGTAGCAAACGTAGCGGATCGGGTGGCAGTAATGTACGGTGGCAAAATTGTTGAAATAGGTACTGTGGATGAAGTGTTCTACAACCCGCAGCATCCTTATACATGGGGATTGATCAGTTCCATGCCAAGCCTCGATGCCAAAGAAGAAGAACTGTATGCAATACCTGGTACGCCGCCTAACTTATTGCATCCGCCTAAAGGTGATGCTTTTGCGGCACGTAATGAATATGCAATGCAAATCGATCTAGAAGAACAGCCTCCAATGTTTAAAGTGTCTGATACACATTATGCTGCTACATGGCTGTTGCATCCAGATGCTCCTAAGGTGGAACCACCGGAAGCTGTGAAGAGCAGAATGCGTAAATTCATGGGCACGAAATAAACTGTAGGAGGAGGACTGGCTGATGGAAAATAGAGAAAAACTTCTTGAAATAAAGAATCTGAGGCAATACTTCAATATGGGTCAACCGAATGAAGTCAAGGCTATTGACGGAATTACTTTTGATATCTTTAAAGGAGAAACTCTTGGGTTGGTTGGTGAATCAGGCTGTGGTAAATCCACAACTGGACGTACAATTATCAGACTTTATGAAGCGACAGATGGAGAAGTTCTGTATAAGGGCGAAAATGTTCATGGAAAGAAAAACAAAAAAGATTTGAAGAAATTCAACAGAAGCATGCAAATGATTTTCCAGGATCCTTATGCATCCTTGAATCCAAGGATGAAAGTATCTGATGTCATTGCGGAAGGCATTGATATTCATGGTCTGGCTAAGACCAGACAAGAAAGAATGGAAAAGGTCTATGAACTGCTTGAAACAGTTGGTTTAAACAGAGAACATGCCAACCGCTATCCACATGAATTTTCAGGTGGTCAAAGGCAGCGTATCGGAATTGCACGGGCACTCGCCGTTCAGCCGGAATTTATTATTGCAGACGAACCGATTTCCGCTCTTGACGTTTCAATCCAGGCCCAAGTCGTCAACCTGATGAAGAAATTGCAGCGTGAAAAAGGTTTAACATATTTGTTTATCGCACACGATCTTTCAATGGTAAAATATATCAGTGACAGGATTGGGGTAATGTATTTCGGAAAGCTGGTTGAGTTAACAACTGCTGAAGAACTATACAAAAACCCATTGCATCCTTACACTCAATCTTTGCTGTCTGCGATTCCGCTTCCAGATCCAGAATCTGAGCGTACACGCAAACGCAAAACGTATGATCCGAATGTCCATATGTATGCAGACGGAGAAGAAGTTAAAATGCGCGAAGTTGTTCCAGGGCATTATGTATATTGTTCTGAGAAAGAACTCAAACAATATCAACAGCAATATGTGAAATAATCTAAGCGATCTCTTATTTTGAGATCGCTTTTTTTCTGCTTAAAAATTACAGGAAAAAATTCCATATGAAAATATGAATATATAATATCTAAATCTGTCGAAAGTGGGTAAAATAGTATTATTCGGTAGAAATATCAAATAGATTCACGTTTTGAAGGGAGAGATGTTTGTGCAAATTAAAAAAATCGCAGCCGCAGCATTGTTAGCTGCCTCTATATCTCAAGCAGGCGGAACAGTTTTTGCCGAGTCAAAAACAAATGAGGCAGAAAAACTTCCTGTCAGGGAACATCAATCACTGGTCAGGGAAATTCCCAAACAGATACCCAGATTTAAGTTTGATTCGGGCTATAACTTCGAGTATCCCGACGCGGTAAGAGGAATTTATGTGACAGGCAATTCAGCAGGAGGAGAAAAGTTTAATAGTCTTACAAAATTGGTCGACAGCACCGATCTTAATGCGATGGTAATCGATATCAAAGACGATCATGGATTCCTTACATACAAACCTGGCGAGGACTCTCCTTTTAAAGAAATTGGGAAACCATATATCAAGGATACTCAAAAACTCTTAAAAACACTTGAAGAAAAGCAAATCTATCCAATAGCAAGGGTGGTTGTTTTTAAAGACTCTGCGCTTGCTCAAAAAAAGCCTGAATGGTCATTTAAAGATGGAAGTGAAGTTTGGAAAAATGGCAGAGGAGAATCCTTCGTCAACCCATTTGTAAAAGATGTATGGGAATACAATGTCCAAATCGCAAAAGAAGCCGCCAAAATGGGTTTTAAAGAAATCCAGTTTGACTATGTACGTTTCCCAGAGGGATTCGAACGACGTGACAGCACTTTGAAATATTCAATGGGAGATTATCAGGATGTAGAGATGGATAATGTCCAAAAACGCGTAAAAGCAGTGACAGATTTCGTTGCTTATGCCCGTGAAGAATTAAAACCATATGATGTAAAAGTTTCCGTTGATATCTTTGGATATACGGCAACACTGCCGGAAGCTCCGGGTATTGGCCAAAACTTCTCGAAAATCTCTGAAAATGTCGATGTCATTTCCTCCATGATTTACCCCAGCCATTGGACTTCCTATTTCGGTATTGCCAAACCGGACACACAACCATACCGGCTGGTCGAGGAATATGCCAAATTGGAAAAAAACAAACTGGCTGAATTAAAGACTCCGCCGGTCTCCCGGCCATGGCTGCAGGATTTCACAGCATCATGGCTTGGCAGCGGGAATTATATTGTTTATGGCAAAAAAGAAGTGGAAGACCAGATAAGGGCCCTTAAGGATCAGGGAATCAACGAGTATTTGCTATGGAATGCTAGCAACAGGTACACTCCTAATGTTGATTACACACCATAAACAGTAAAGCAAAAGCCCGGATGGAGAATGCTCTCCTTCCGGGCTTTTCATATTATTAGATAAAGGATATAAAAATAAGTTATAATATTATATGGTATGTGGAACTATTTCTTGCTGCCGCCAACATTTTTCCAACCGTTTTGCAGTCTTGTTGATTGATCGACGAATTCATTTCTTTTATTCCCACTAAAGAATCGGATGCCGACTCCATTGGTTATGACACCGATAGTTGCGGTAATTCCCACGATCAGCAAAGCAACGATTGTTAAATCCATTATGTAACCGCCCATGATAAACCTCCACCTTTTTTTTCACAATTCCATGATTGTGGTATATATAAATGCATGATTCGTACATCTTTATTTTAAAAGAATTGTCAGCGTATTAAAAGAACTTTATAAAGAAAAAATAATACAAGCATAATGATCATATTTATATAAGAAAAGCTGGGTGCTTATCGGGATGGAATAAAAATGAAAAGGAGATAAGCAATGCATTGGTATGAAAAATTGAATCAGTACTTTCCAATCGAGGAAATGAAATCAAAGGAACATATGGAAACACTTTTAAAAGAGCGTCCGGAAATCTATCATAAGGACGAGGGACCTGGCCATGTCCTCATGTATGTTGAAACCGAAGATTTTATTTTTATCGATTATCTCTTTGTTTCTAAGGATACTCGAGGTCAGGGGCTTGGGCATAAACTGATCGACATGCTTAAGGAGAGGGGCAAGCCGATCATCCTGGAAGTCGAGCCAGTGAATTATGAAGATACAGATACTGAAAAACGTCTACGCTTCTACAAAAGGGAAGGGTTTGAGCATGCCAGGACAATCGGATATAGACGAAGGTCGCTGGCAACAAAAGAGATAAACGAAATGGAAATCCTTTATTGGTCTCCAAATGAAGCTTCCGAGGATTTAGTCTATCAAGCAATGAAAAAGACTTATAATATGATTCATACTTACAAAGACAAAACATTCTACGGTGAGTCATATCAGCCTGTTGACGAAGTGTTGACAGTCGAAGACAAGCGGGATGATTTACTTCAGGATATTTAATTATTAGCGCAACCCTGGTGCAAAAACCATGGTTGCGTTTTCAATTTCGCGGTTTTAATTGAGAATAAAAATTTTTTTCAGAAAGTGGTTTAACTATTTTCAGTCCAGGGTAAATATAATTAAATTATGATACTGTTCTCTGACGGACAGAACCGGGTGGAATTGGACGAATATTTATATAGATTGAAATCAGAGGGTGATGAAAATTTTAATTTCAATGAAACTTTTTGCTGTTTCATTCGTTATATAATATGGAAACTAAATTCTTACATAGTTACCCGGACTAATTTAATGAAAAGGGATACCTTTTATCCCTTCGATGGTGTATAATAATCAATATGAATTATAAAATAAAACTTATTATTATTTAATAAATGACAGCTTATTTCAAGCAAATAATATATAAGTAAATCCAAGGAGTGTGAATTACCAATGGTCACTTTATACACTTCACCAAGTTGTACCTCATGCAGAAAAGCTAAATCATGGCTTGAAGAACATGAAATTCCATACACTGAAAGAAATATATTCTCTGAGCCATTATCGATTGATGAAATAAAAGAAATTCTACGAATGACAGAAGATGGAACGGATGAAATCATTTCGACACGTTCAAAGACATTCCAAAAGCTTGATGTAAATTTAGAAACAATGCCTTTGCAGGAATTGTTCGAGGTAATTAAAGAGAATCCTGGCTTACTTCGCCGCCCAATTATCATTGACGAAAAGCGCCTGCAAGTCGGATATAATGAAGATGAAATCAGACGCTTCCTTCCACGCAAAGTCCGTACTTTCCAATTGCGTGAAGCACAGCGCTTAGTTAACTAAACGTATATTTTGCTGTAAATCAGCCAATAATTCTTAAGCTCCCATTTGGGGGCTTTTCTTTATTTTTTAACCATCCAGATAGAATGTTAACTTGGACAGCCAGACAAATTGAAATCAAGCAAGCTTTCTGCTAAAATGTAAAGAATACTTTAATTTTATATATGCATTAGTTTCCTTGAATTTCGTGGTATTACCGAGCAAAATATATCACGAAAGAGACGAGGTAATGGTAAATGAGCCTTTTGTAAAAATGGGTGCATATTTCATTTCCAAATTGGCTGTGTTTAACATAAAATGAAAGTACAAGATTATTTCTATTTACCTTCCTTTAATAAAAAAACAAGGTGATTCAGGCTCATTTATTAAGGGTAAAAGATAAGGACCAACTGCTTTTTGGGGGTATTTAGTCCCTTCAAATCTTTGCCTGGAAGGGAGAGAAAGCGAATGGAAATCGAGCGTATTAATGAGAATACAGTTAAGTTTTATATTTCATACATGGATATAGAGGAACGCGGATTTGACCGGGAAGAAATCTGGTATAATCGCGATCGCAGTGAGGAACTTTTCTGGGAGATGATGGATGAGGTCCATGCCGAAGAAGAATTTACTGTTGAAGGTCCTTTATGGATCCAGGTGCAGGCTCTGGAAAAAGGTCTGGAGGTATTAGTCACCAAAGCCCAATTGTCAAAGGACGGGCCGAAATTCGAACTGCCGCTTCCTAACGATAAGCTGAAAGACATGCCTGTTGATGAAAGAATCGAAGAGCTGCTTGACCATCAATTCAATCCAAAAGGGATGGATGAAGAAGAGGATTCCTTCGAGGATGATCTCGAATTCTTATTGTCCTTTAAGGATTTCGAGGACGTTATAGCCCTCTCCAAACGGCCGGGAATCAATAAAATTAAAACAAGCTTGTACAATTATTCCGACAAGTATTATTTATATATTGAATTTCCGGAGCAGGATTTCGAAGACGAAGAGGAAATTGATAACATACTAAGTGTTCTTCTCGAGTATGGGCAGGAGTCAAGCATAACGATTCATCGTCTTGATGAATATGGCAACAAAATTATCGACAATGATGTATTTAGCGTCATAAGGAAGCATTTTTCCTGAATGGGAGGCCGATTTCAGAAATGAAATCGGCTTTTTTGATATAATTTGTATGAATCCCTTTACTTAATAGAAACGTATACATATATACAGTTCCTAATTTAATTGGAAAATCAGAAATAGAAAACAGGTGGTTACCATTAAAAATACATTCCGAATACTGATGTTTTTAACAATATTGGCAGGTATATATTATTTGTTCTATGAGAAGCTGGATGCTGTTTACCTGGGGTACATAAGTATTTTTATGACTCTGACAGTTATTTTCATTAGCTTTGTTATTTTCCTGGAAAACCGTCATCCAGCCCAGACTTTAACCTGGATTGTTGTTCTCGGCGGTTTCCCGGTTGTCGGCTTTATATTCTATCTATTATTCGGACGGAATCATCGGAAGGAAAAAATGTTCCGCAGGAAATACTTTCTTGATAAACAAACTTTTTTGAGGATTGAGGGAGACAATGAAAGGGCGAATAAGGCAAGGATGCTTGATATGGAAGAAGATCATCGGCGATTATTCAATCTGGCCCAAAAACTCGGAAATAGTCCCATTTCCTTTGCGACTTCCACAAAAGTCCTGACAAATGGTGATGAAACTTTTAGCCATATCCTTGAGGAATTAAAAAAGGCTGCACATCACATTCACATGGAATATTATATAGTACGGGATGATGATATAGGACATGAAATCAAGAATGTTCTCACTGAAAAAGCCAAGAAGGGGATTAAGGTCCGATTCTTGTATGATTCCGTAGGATCATGGAAACTTTCAGGAGATTATATTTCGGACTTGATTAACGCAGGTGTCGAAGTAGTGGAATTTGGCCCTGTTCGCCTTCCATTTTTGAACAGCAAGTTTAATTTTCGCAATCACCGTAAGATAATCGTCATTGATGGGACAGTTGGTTTTGTTGGTGGCCTGAATATTGGCGATGAGTACCTCGGAAGGAATAAGGATTTTGGTTTTTGGAGGGACACTCACTTAATGGCAAAAGGCGAAGCTGTCCGGAGCCTGCAGCTGATTTTCCTTCAGGATTGGTATTACATGACGAATAAAAGCTTTTTGACGGCAGAATATTTATCACCTGCCCTTGAGGTAAATACTCATGGCGGAGTGCAAATGATCGCTGGCGGGCCAGATAACGAGTGGAGTGTAATCAAAAACATATTTTTTTCAATGATATCCTCGGCCGATAAGTCTGTATGGATTGCGTCACCTTATTTTATTCCGGATGAAGACATTTTTAGCGCAATTAAAGTTGCTGCTCTCAGCGGACTTGATGTCAGGCTGCTTGTTCCAAAAAGACCTGATAAAAGGATTGTCTTCTTTGCATCAAGATCCTATTTTCCTGAACTCCTTGAAGCTGGAGTTAAGATTTATGAATACGAGAAAGGCTTCATGCACAGCAAAATCGTCATTGTCGACGGCGATCTCGCTTCAATTGGTACTTCAAATATGGATATGAGAAGTTTCCACTTGAATTTCGAGGTCAATGCATTTCTTTATAAAACAAGCAGCACGAGGAAACTGGTCGAGGAATTTGAAAATGATATCCTTCAATCAAAAGAAATTGACCTGAATGATTTTAACAATCGTAATATCGGCTACAGACTTCTCGAATCAACTTCAAGGCTTTTGTCACCAATGCTGTAACAGTCCGGGTTTTATCCAGGCTGTTTTTTTGTGTCTCTGTGAACATTCTGTTAACCTTTGCAAAAATAAAAGGTTTTTACTCCTCTACTGAAGAATAGTTTCAGGATATAAAGGAGGTGAAAAAGCTTGCTGGTAGCCAACAAATTGAATGGGGAACGATTTTCTCTAGTGAGCGATAGGCCAATAAAAGAGTTAAAGGAAATAAGGTCAACCGAAAAATTTTATTGTCCAGACTGTGGTAAAGAAGTAATCATGAAGCTGGGCAATAAAAAAATCTGGCATTTTTCTCATATTGCAGGAGGAAGCTGCGAATATGAATATGACCGAGAAACGGAATATCATCTGACTGGAAAGCTTAAGTTGTATGATTGGCTGAAGCAGCAGGGCATCCATGCTGAGCTTGAAAAGTTTGATTTGCAAATGAGACAGAAGCCGGATATAGCATTTGAGTGGAAGGGGCAAAAATATGCAATTGAATTTCAATGTTCAGTTATTCATACAGATGTCTTCTCGAAAAGGACAAAAACATATCTGGAATATGGAGTGACACCGATATGGATTGCGGCCGAGAAACTGATCAAGCGTAAGTCTAATATGATTGTATCTATGAATAATTTCCTCTATCTATTTCTGCGAAGATCCCAAAATGTCTGGAATATCCCCGCATTTTGCCCAATAACAGGCCAATTCATCAACCTTCACGGAGTCATTCCAATTTCCACAAGAAAGACAATCACTAAACTTGAAGTAAAGACACTGAACGATTTTTTATTAGGAGATCTGATAGGTCCAGAAGCATCAGAATTTCCACTTATGAGAATCTGGCAAAAAGAAAATCAAAAACTGAAATTACGGTATCAAACATCACCTGGAGCTCGGCGAAATCGATTTTTAAAAGAATTATACAAGAACCGCCTCAGCCTTTTCGGTCTTCCGCCTGTTCTCGGCCTGCCTGTCCAATCGAGCCCCTATATCGAAACACCATCCTTCATCTGGCAAACATACATATATCTCGATATATTCCGTCATCACAAAGAAGGTGAAATCATCTATTATTCAAGAATTCGGGAAGCTTTTGCTCGCCGCATAAAAAAGGGGGATATAAAACTAAGGATCCTTCCTGCCGCCGGGCAACGTGATTACTGGTATGCTCTGGCAGAATATGTTTTCCTCTTAACAAAAGTAGAGTACCTTGAAAAGATTGATTCTGGTAAGGTGAAGGTGTTGAGGGAAAAAACGATTCAAAATTCAAATGACAACGAGGCCAAATTTTTTGCCGAGTATGAAAATAAAATTGAACAATTGGTATTCCAATAACATGAAAACTAAAGTAAAGGCGTAAAATAAGGAAGTTAAGAATGCGTAAATAAATAAAAGAAACTTTTCTTTCTCTTTCAAATTTTTTGAAGGATATCAGCTTCTATTATAGAATATAGGATACTAGAAAAGTTTTTTCGAATTACGAAATTTTGTAAGGAGGATCCCTATGACAAATGAATCTGCTGTGAAGAAATTGCCATCAAGAGATGAGGTTGCCACTGAAAATACGTGGAGACTTGAAGATATTTTTGCGAATGATGATGCCTGGGAGAATGAATTTAATGAAGTGAAGAGTTTGATTCCTTCAGTTGAGGAGTATCAGGGTAAACTCGGAGAAAGTGCTGACCAGCTATATAATGCTCTCCAATTGCAGGATAAACTGCTTGAGCGCCTTGGCAGACTTTATACATATGCACATATGCGCTATGACCAGGATACTACGAATTCTTTTTATCAGGGTCTTGATGATCGAATCAAGAATCTTTATTCTCAGGCTGGAAGTTCGCTGGCTTTCATCGTTCCGGAAATTCTCGCTGTCGATGAAGAAAAAATCAAGGGCTTTTTAACGGAAAAAGAAGAGCTAAAACTATATGAGCATGCATTAGAGGAAATCAACCTTCAGCGGCCTCATGTCCTTTCTGCTGAACAGGAAGCCTTGCTAGCACAGGCAGGAGAGGTAATGAGCTCTCCGGCAAATACTTTTGGCATGCTGAACAATGCGGATTTAGAATTTCCTTCGATCAAGGATGAGAACGGCGAAGAAGTGGAAATAACACACGGCCGCTATATCCGTTTTCTTGAAAGCGAGGATCGCAGAGTACGTGAGGATGCCTTTAAAGCTGTCTATAAAACATATGGCAGCTTCAAAAATACTTTTGCCAGTACATTAAGCGGCAATATCAAGAAGGATAACTTCAACGCGCGAATTCGTAAATATGATTCTGCCAGGCATGCTGCGCTCGCTGCGAATAATATCCCTGAAAGTGTCTATGAAAACCTGGTGAATACGGTGAATGATAATCTGCACCTGCTTCACAGATATATAAAGCTTCGCAGGAAGGTTTTAGGCCTGGAAAAGCTTCATATGTATGACCTTTTCACACCATTGGTAAAGAACGTAAAAATGGAAATCCCTTATGGCGAGGCTAAAGATTATGTCCTTAAAGGCCTAGAGCCACTGGGTCAGGAGTATAATCAGGTTCTTCAAGAAGGCTTTGAAAATCGCTGGGTGGATGTGTATGAGAACAAAGGAAAGCGAAGCGGTGCCTATTCTTCTGGAGCGTATGGCACAAACCCGTATATCCTGATGAACTGGCAGGACAATGTGAATAATCTTTTCACACTCGCCCATGAATTCGGCCATTCTGTACACAGCTACTACACAAGGAAAACACAGCCATATCCATATGGAAGCTACTCCATTTTCGTTGCAGAAGTAGCCTCAACATGCAATGAAGCACTGTTGAATGACTATATGCTGAAAACGATTGATGATGAGCAGAAGCGACTTTATCTGTTAAACCACTATCTCGAAGGATTCCGAGGTACTGTATTCAGGCAGACAATGTTCGCGGAGTTTGAACATCTGATTCACCAAAAAGCACAGAATAACGAAGCACTGACTGCAGACGCGTTAACGAAGGACTATTACGAGCTGAACAAAAAATACTTCGGTGAAGAAGACATCATTATCGATGAGGAAATCGGCCTCGAATGGTCAAGGATCCCGCATTTCTATTACAATTATTATGTTTACCAGTATGCGACCGGCTTCAGTGCTGCAACAGCGCTCAGCAAACAAATCCTTGAAGAAGGACAGCCGGCTGTCGACCGCTATGTTGAATTCCTGAAATCAGGAAGTTCTGACTACCCAATCGAAGTCCTGAAAAAAGCAGGAGTCGATATGACCAGCTCAAGGCCAATAGAAGAAGCATTGAAAGTATTCGAAGAAAAACTCAATGAGATGGAAGCACTGCTTTCATAAAATAAGGCTCTTTCTCAAACTTTGCTGCTTTTGACTACCAAATAGGATGGAATTACCTGATTATCTTTACAAAATTAACGCTTATTAAGAGAAAAGAGCTTGCAAATTTAGTACCGACCTACAAAATGGCTTTTATCACGTTAAAATCGGCTTTAGGATTTTAACAACAATCTTTACGAAAACAGCCTAAAATAAAGAACCGGCTGCATCTTAGCAGCCGGTTTTTGGCTTTTAGAAACCTTTGAACTTTTTTCGGTTATTTAAATATATCAGTAAAATAAAAAGTGAGAAAAAAAGGAGAGGGGAGGTCAAATATAAAGGCAAAAGATGCATCAACCCACCAATTTGGAGAAGAAATGAAAAAAGTATGAAAAGAGCTATAAGGCAAAGCCCTAATTTATCCACCAGCATCACTCCGGATCACTTTATAATTGATATATATGCTTCTGTCCATGTGATGATGAGTGGTATTTGACAATATTGTGAAATAACACACAAGTATATTGTTATAATGTGTTTGGCTATGGTATATTTATGTCGTGAAGTTGATCACAAGCAAACATTTACCCCTTTGTTTGACCGTGAAAAATTTCTCCCATCCCCTTTGTTCGTATAAAATAGAAAAGACCTTGCAGTTGGAGAGCTGCAAGGTCTTTTTCTGTGTTAATATATGATGACAAACCAGGTTCGAAAAGATACTGGGCAAAAAAACCAAGCAAAAACGCCCTATGGCAACCATGCATGTTAGGATTTCAGGAAACCTCAAGATATCTACCACATATTCGAATATATCAACCACTTTTGAGAATATATCAACCACTTTATTGACTATATCAACCACATTTTCAAAGATATCGATCAAGATCAAATTTTGGAGCAAATCCATTTCTTAAAAAGCCAGCATCTATTTAAACAAAAAATGACCGTGCCTGGGCACGGTCATCCTTCAAGATATCGCCAGAACATCCCATATTTAGCGGGGATTTGTTCAACCTTTTGTTTTAGCATCAACTTCTTTAATTCCTTTTCAGCCTGTTGTACGGTCATGTCATAGACGACGGCCACTTCCTTGGAGGCAACCATTTTGTACTGCTTCAGGAATTGTTCAAGGTTTGGCGGCTGGGCAGCATTCGGCTTTGCCTGGAGCATTTCTTCGAGAATCTCAACGTACACCTCATAGGGGTAAAGTCCGGTAATCTTTATACCCTCTTCTTCAACATTGGCGTTGAAAAAGACGAGAGTCGGTATTTCCTGGACATCCATTTCATTGGTGATTTTCAAATCACATTGGAATGCTTTTGCAGCTGTTTCAGAATGAATATCTGTCACGAACTCCTCAACATCCAGTCCCACGTTTCTTGCGCATGACTTGAGCACTTCAAAGTTGGAAACATTCTGCTTTTCAAGAAACAATACTTCCTGGAGCTTGCGCAGGAATCTGATGCCCTTCTTTCTCCCCTGTAATTCTGCCGATTTAATGGCAATCGAAGCCAAATAGGGAGAGGATACAGGGTTTTCGAACCAAAGGGAGCCGTCACAGGACATGCCTGTTCTGCTTGCTGTTTTTTCCCAGAGCTCTGCAATGGTTTCGTAACGTTTCTTTCGGTTCATGTTCAGAGTGGCGAGTCTTCCGCTTAGTATATGTCTGATGGAGAAATATTTTCCATATTCGATGTGCAGCTTTTTGATGATTGGCTCAAGTGCCCAGCATTCAGGACAAAGCGGATCAACAAACATATAGATTTCTAAAGGCTTCTTATCCAAGCTATGACAGTATTCAGACGGGTCATAGCTCAAAAGGTTTTCACGGCTGAGTCTCATAGGTTCTCACCGTTTTCATTGTCTGGTGTATTGATCATATGCTGGGCGGTCAGGTAGAGCCTGGCGTAAAAATCCTCCCTTAGAGGGCCATCAAGTCCTACTTCATCCATTGCTTCTGCCATACAGGCAAGCCAGGCTTTTGCCCTGGTTGGCGTAATTTCGAACGGCAGATGTCTTGCGCGAAGCATTGGATGGCCATGTTCGTTCGTATATAAGGGCGGCCCTCCTAAATATTGAGTCAAAAACTGCTTTTGTTTGCGTGCAGTTTCTGATAAGTCGTCCGGGAATATAGGAGCAAGATCAGGATGCCTTCCAACACGCTGGTAGAAAGCATCAACCAGCCGGTGAAGTGTCCCTTCGCCAATGGCTTCGAATGGTAAGGTCTTATTCTCAACCATATTGATAACTCCTTTAAAATAGATTTTAGAAATTTCATTCAGCTTTGATAGTTATGCTATTTATTTTAGCAATGCTAAATTTATATCTCAAACAAATAGGCTTGTGTTCGAGAAAAACAGTGATTTTTAGCTTTAAAAAGCATCAATTTTGATAAAAAACCTGGTGACAAGTTTCAATCCCCGCAGGCGTGAAAAAGTCGCTTGCACCTTTCTGATGATTGCTTTACTAATTTACACAAAAAAACCGTCTGTTACCACTCACAGACGGTCAAAAAAGGTGGAAGTATCTTCCTTATATATACACTTATTAACTGTAAAAAACATCGGTGACTTTTTTTACGTAATTTTGTGTTTCTTTAAATGGAGGAATTCCGCCATATTTATCTACATTACCAGGTCCAGCATTGTAAGCAGCAAGCGCCAGCTCTATATTATTATCATATCTGTCCATCATTTGCCGGAGATATTTTGTTCCTCCGAAAATATTCTCTCCTGGATCGAAAACGTTTTTCACACCCAGGCCTCTTGCCGTAGACGGCATCAATTGCATCAACCCTGACGCACCTGCATGGCTGACTGCATTTGGATTGAAGTTGGATTCCTTTTGAATAACGGATTTGATCAGCTTGGCTGGGATATTGAACATTGCAGCCGCCTTATCAATCATTCCATCAAAATCTTCATTATTTTTAGCAGCGACCTTAGTCAGCTGTATGGGGGGAAGCATTTGTGCGATGTTCTGTTTAGCTAGATCAATTGAGCTGACAGCAGCTTGAGCACTATCGAACAGCTCTTCTAGCCTTGTTGCCGTAGCACCAAGGGCATTGCTTTGATCATTGAGGATGCCTGAAAGCAAATCCTGAAAGAGTCCATTGCCAGTTTGTCCTGTGGTCTGGTTGAAATTTTGAAGGGCCTGCAATTCGAGCATGGATTTTAACTGATCAACATTCATTCTATTTCTCCTGCCTGGTTTATTCTCTTAAAAGATTGTATTTTTTTGCGTAAAATCGTTTGATTTTATTATCGGTAGATCTGAGCGGGATTTTAAGTTCTTCCAGGAATTTGGAGTAAATCTTATATCCTTCTGACTCATTCGTCACTTCATATTCTAGCTCATAATCTTCTGTATTTAAATAGTAACTATGGTCCAGAACAAGTAATCCACCTTTATACTCAACCTCAGCGCGAATGGTTTTAAGTGAACCAAAGTATTGCAAATCCTCTATATCTGATATCACTTCCAGAATAGCAGTTTTTACTTCACCCTCTGGCAATTTTCCGGCTGACAACGCGTTTTCTGCCTGAAGTGGAGTTAATATCTGATTCGTTTCGAGCAATCCCTGTTTAGCAGGCTGCTTTAAGGTCATTTCGAAAATATCTCCCTTTTCCCTTATCCTCAAAGCTGAGCCTTTATCCTTCAAGGAAAATGAGGGAGTATCAAAATAATGGTTAACCTGTTCTTTAAAGTGCTCCGGCCCTAAATTGAAGTATCCCGACAGGAAGGTGAACTCTTCCTGAGTCAGCATGTTCTTGAATTCGATTTCGATATTCTTGCTCACATACGTCCGTCCTTTCAAATAAGCTTCCCTTATTATCTCGTTAAAAGTGGCTGGCTTCAATCTTTAGTAGAAAATGGTTCTATATGATAAAATAAAAAAGATTATGGAGGTTGAAAAAAATGAGCAAAAAGATTCTAGTTACAGATGCAAAAATTGAAAATGATGAGCTGCTGCTCAATACAGACTTGGAGACAGAAATGACAAGACTTTCCGCCACAGGGCAAATGCTTGTAGATTCTGATCAATTTTCCTTTATTTATATTGTTGATCATGAAGAGGGATATCAATATGTCACAATCCCAGAAGCTGCATGGGGTGCGATTCAAAGAGGGCTCCAGGCTGGGCATGAAGCGTTTTTAACTAATGCGGGAGGCAAGCTGAAACTGGAAAGCTTCCGTGGTGAAATGGAATATTTGATTGAAAATATAACCGGAAACAGCAACTATGGAGAGGAAATGGTCACGAAAGTGGAACAGGTATTTACCGCACCATCCGCTTAGGCTTTCGTGAATAGAACCGGATGAGGTGACTGATGTGAAACACTGGGATCAATTTTTAGAACCTTACAAACACGCTGTTGAAGAGCTGAAGGTAAAGCTAAAAGGTATCAGGAGCCAATATGAGCTCCATTCAGACCATTCCCCGATTGAATTTGTAACAGGAAGGGTAAAGCCTATTGCGAGCATACTGGATAAAGCTCATCAAAAAGGGATTTCACTGGATAAGCTCGATACAGAAATGCAGGATATTGCCGGGTTGAGAATCATGTGCCAGTTCGTGGACGATATCAAGACAGTGGTTGAATTGCTGAGAAACCGGAATGATTTTGAAATCGTGGAGGAAAGGGATTACATCTCTCATAAAAAAGCAAGCGGATACCGCTCCTACCATGTTGTCATCCGATATCCAGTCCAGACGATCAGGGGAGAAAGAAACATCCTTGCTGAAATCCAGATCAGGACGCTGGCAATGAATTTTTGGGCCACAGTAGAGCACTCATTAAATTATAAGTATAAAGGGCTTTTTCCTGAAGATATAAAAATCAGGCTTCAGCGTGCAGCAGAGGCAGCGTTCCGCCTTGATGAAGAAATGTCGACGATCAGAGGGGAAATACAGGATGCACAGGCATTCTTCACACGGAAAAAAGAAATGCAGCAGGATGGGAAGAAATAGTTTAAATCCGATATGCAGGGGTGTTTGAAACATGAAATTTGCGATCACTTCAAAGGGAGATTCCCGGTCCAATACATTGATGCATAAAATGAGGACATATTTATTGGACTTTGATCTACAATATGATGAAGACCAGCCGGACATCTGTATCTCTGTTGGAGGGGATGGAACCCTTTTGTACGCCTTCCACCGCTACAGCAGCAGGCTCGATAAAACCGCATTCATTGGAGTACATACAGGACATCTTGGCTTTTACGCCGACTGGGTTCCTGAAGAAATAGAAAAGCTGGTCATTGCTATTGCCAAAACACCATACCAGGTGATTGAATATCCATTGCTCGAGGTAATCATCAGGTATCAGCACGGCGGACGGGAAACCAGGTACCTGGCCTTGAATGAATCGACTGTTAAGTCGGTTGAAGGCACGCTGGTCATGGACGTTGAAATCAGGGGGCAGCATTTTGAACGTTTTCGCGGCGATGGCTTATGCGTGTCCACGCCATCAGGAAGTACAGCCTATAACAAAGCATTGGGCGGAGCCATCCTGCATCCATCTCTGAGGGCCATTCAAGTTGCGGAAATGGCATCAATCAACAACCGCGTTTTCAGGACCGTGGGCTCTCCGTTAATTCTGCCAGATCATCATACATGTACATTAAAACCTGTAAACAGACCAGATTTTCAGGTGACCGTAGACCATTTGACACTTCTGCATAAAGACGTTAAATCGATCCAATTCAGAGTAGCAGATGAAAAAATCCGTTTTGCCAGATTCAGGCCCTTCCCATTCTGGAAAAGGGTACATGATTCCTTTATCTCTGATAGTGATTAAAGAGCAGTAAAATATTGAAAATGTCGTTGGACCTTTCTGAGCCAAAGAGCGTCAAAAATGTCTAAGAACCAGCGTTTAATAGACATTTCGAAGACAGAGGACGTCCAAAATGTCCAAGAACCAGCGTTTAATAGACATTTCGAAGACAGAGGATGTCCAAAATGTCCAAGAACCAGCGTTTAATAGACATTTCGAAGACAGAGGATGTCCAAAATGTCCAAGAACCAGCGTTTAATAGACATTTCGAAGACAGAGGACGTCCAAAATGCCCAAGAACGTTTCTTTGACCAACGAGCGGTTGGTGTTTCATAGTCTGGCATAAAGTTTAACTTTGGTGAAATCGAGCAGGACCAATATAATATTTCACGTCTTGATTCGTCGATGATAGCATTGAATTGTTTTAAACAAAACGAGACAGACAGGAGCAGCTGTGATGGCGAAAAACTTTACATTGGAATTTACGGCCGCGGCTGCTGACCATGGGATGATGCTTAGGGAATTTCTCAAGGAGAAGGAAATTTCTAAATCGGCTTTGACTGATATTAAGTTCAAAGGCGGCTTGATTTCTGTAAATGATCGGGAAGTAAATGTCAGGTACATACTGAAAGATGCTGATCACATCAGAATTGAATTTCCCATTGAAGTTCCATCTTTAGGAATGAAGGGTGAACAGATTCCGCTTTCCATAATTTACGAAGATGAATATTTGCTGGTAGTCAATAAGCCTCCTGGAATGAATACGATTCCTTCCAGGGAGCATCCATTTGGCAGTCTTGCCAACGGACTGATCGGGTATTATGAAGAAAACGGAATTTCTGCCACGATTCATATTGTTACCAGGCTTGACAGGGATACCTCTGGCCTTGTCCTCGTTGCGAAGCATAGCCATGTCCATCATTTATTCAGCAAGCAGCAAAGGTCGGGCGGTGTAAAACGGACCTATGAAGCGTTTGCTGAAGGTATGGTCGAGAAGGATGAGGGAACAATCGAAGCCCCGATTGCGAGGAAGCCTGACAGTATAATCGAACGGGAGGTAAATCCCGATGGGCAGTATGCTTGTACACTGTTTAAGGTGAGTGAACGTTTTGAGGACTTTACTCATATAAAGCTCCGATTAAAGACAGGCAGGACACATCAAATCAGAGTGCACATGAGCTTTATAGGTCATCCGCTGCTTGGTGATACTTTATATGGCGGCAATAGGACTAAAATTTCAAGACAAGCCCTGCATTGCCGGGAATTAAGCTTCACACATCCACTTTTGCATAAAGAAATGAATTTTCTTGCAAGCATTCCAATCGATATGAAGCAAGCGCTTGATAAAGGCAAATCGTTATAAAAACGATTTGTCTTTTTATTTTCTCTCAAAAATTTCATCCGATATTTCTGTGAAAACAACAAATCATAAAGAAGTAATAAATGAAATATGAGGGAGGAAACGTCACTTGAACATATATAAGCATGGAAAAATAATGGCTGTATCTGCTGTCATGTTATTAGGCCTTGCAGCATGCAACAACAATGATGAAGCAATGGATTTGCGAGACAACAGGATGACTACCCTGGGAAAAGACCAGGATAGCTATTGGGATAATGACGCAAATAGGGTAAAGCAGCAAAGTCGCAGAGCTGAAATAAATAACAATAAAAGAAATACAAACGGGCCAAGAGTAAATCGAAATGGCGGAAATTCAACAAGTGAAATCATGCAAATGCCAGAGGGGTATATTACTGTAGACCCGAACTCCTACAGTACGGGAATCCCAAGTTCGAAATACCCGCACACAGAAATGATGCAGGGCAGATTGACACTAACCGAAGGACAACAAGCAGATTTCAATCAGATGCTGGGAGATTTGGACCGCAGAAATGGTGTTGATCTACCTGATTTGAATGAGGGAGCAGCACCAGCACCACAACAGGGAGCAGCACCAGCACCACAACAAGGAGCAGCACCAGCACCACAACAAGGAGCTGCTCCAGAACAAGCACCAGCACCTGCACCAGCGCCACAACAAGGAGCAGCAGCACCAGAAGCAGCGCCTGCACCACAAGGGGAAGCTGCACCAGCGCCACAACAAGGAGCAGCAGCACCAGAAGCAGCGCCTGCACCACAAGGGGAAGCTGCACCAGCTCCCGAGCAAAAAGCGACTCCTACTGGAACAGAAATCAGTGCCTTTGAGGCAAAAGTCATTGACTTGACAAATGAACAGCGCAGAAAAAATGGTCTGTCAAACCTGCAGCCTGATACAGCTTTAAGTAATGTCGCACAGGAAAAATCAAACGACATGCAGGCCAAGAATTACTTTTCGCATACTAGCCCGACTTATGGATCGCCATTCGATATGATGAGGGACTTTGGGGTTTCTTACAATACTGCTGGTGAGAACATAGCAATGGGTCAACAGAGTGCCGAGGAAGTCGTGAATGCATGGATGAACAGCGAAGGTCACAGGAAGAATATATTAAGTCCAAACTTCACGCATATTGGGGTTGGTCATACCTCACAGGGGAACTATTGGACCCAAATGTTTATTGGGAAATAAAAAGGAAAAGCTAACCAATCCATGGTTAGCTTTTTCGATTGTGGGTATTATTTTAACTCCCTGAATTTTTCGGGTAAAAACGGCATGGTGGATTGCACGGATTCTATATCCATTTCGGGATAACGAAGGGCGGACAGTCTTCCGCCAAAAACAGCTCCTGTATCTATATTATAGGTATTGTTGAGAATCCTCGGCTCCTTTACAGGTGTATGGCCATAGACGATTGTTGCTTTTCCATGGTACTTCTGCGCCCAATCACGCCTTAAGGGGGTCCCGTCTGGATTGGTTTGGCCGGTGATATCACCATAGAGGACAAAAGTTTTTACTTTTGAATTGTTTTTGCCTATATAATCTTCCCGTATTCCGGCATGGGCAATGACAAGGTGCCCATCATCGAGCACATGGTACAAAGGAGCTGATTCGTAAAGACTGATGAATTTCTCTCGAAAAATGTTCTTATCCTCCGAAGTAAGAGACAAGAATTCTGACACAGTTGTTTCAAGGCCATGAGTCGTCTGAACTTTGTTACCTAAAAGGTAACGGTATAGTTTATTGCAATGGTTACCAGGAACATAGTAAGCAGACCTGCTGTTCATAACCAATTCCCAAACCAACAGGGCTGTCTTTAATGATTCCGGCCCTCGGTCGGTCAAGTCCCCGACAAAAGCAAGACGCCTTCCATCAGGATGAACCGGCAGACCAGAACTCCAATCATATCCAAGCTTTTTCGTCAGTTCTTCAAATTCAAAATAACAACCATGGATATCACCAATAATATCAAGTTTCATCAAGTAATCCTCCTTTTACGGTTATTCTTCCCGCTGCGGAAAAAAGAAAAGTTTAAACGAAAAAAGGGAATATTAAAGTGAAAAGTTCCAGCTTAGATTAACATTTATCACGTTGAGGCAACAAGCATATATTGCCCATTTTTTTAGGTGAAAAAGTGAAGATAAAAGACAAAGAAATCATTAAATGCTAGTATAATGAAATGTACATAAAGGAAAGGGGGTAAGGTGTATGTCTGAAGAACGGATAGAATCGGCATCCAGGCAGCAAATTAATTCCGGATTGCTGATGGAAGCACTTTACTCTGAGAAAATTGATGACTTTCGTGCAGAATTTTTAGATTTGCATCCATACGATCAGGCTGAATTTTTCAGTGAGCTTGATGATGAGGATCGGGCCAAAGTATATAATTTCCTCTCCCCTGAGGAAATGGCCGATCTGTTTGAGAACCTCGAAGCGGATGAGGAAGATTTTAAAGATGTATTAGCACAGATGAATCCTAATTATGCCGCTGACATGCTGTCAAACATGTATGCGGATGACGCGGTGGATGTCCTGAATGAACTCGATAAAGATCAGGTTGCCAGTTATTTGACGATCATGGATGAAGACGCAGCACAGGAAATCAAAGACTTGCTGCATTATGAGGAATACACAGCTGGAAGTATCATGACTACAGAATTCATTGCCATTTCTGCCAACCAGACGGTCAGATCGGCAATGTATATCCTGAAAAAAGAAGCCCCGCGGGCCGAGACGATTTATTATATTTTTGTCGTTGATGAAGACAAAAGACTTGCTGGTGTTATTTCCTTGAGAGACCTGATTGTTGCCGATGATGAGACAATGATTTCCGAGGTCATGAGTGACCGGGTTGTGTCTGTTTCGGTGGGTGAGGACCAGGAAGAAGTCGCAAGGATGATGCGGGATTATAATTTCCTGGCCCTTCCTGTTGTTGATTTCCAAAACCACCTTCTTGGGATTATTACTGTTGATGATATCATAGACGTCATGGAAGAAGAAGCTTCGGATGACTACTCGAAACTGGCCGGTATTTCGGATCTTGACACTGTCGACCGTAATCCATTAACCGCTGCCAGGAAGCGATTACCGTGGCTGATCATCTTGCTCTTTTTGGGAATGTTCACAGCAAGCCTCATAGGAAGATTTGAGGATACATTGGATAAAGTAGCGATTCTGGCGGTATTCATTCCGCTTATAGCGGGTATGGCAGGTAATACTGGTACTCAGGCCCTGGCTGTTGCTGTCCGAGGAATTGCAACTGGGGATCTTGAGAAAGAGAGTAAATGGAGTATTATCCTCAGGGAAGCGGGAACAGGCTTAATAACAGGGGCTGTTTGCGGTCTCCTCGTCACTTTCATTGTGTATTTTTGGAAAGGGGAACTTTTCCTTGGAGCTCTAGTTGGGATTTCAATTTTTATCACGCTGATCATCGCTACACTTGCGGGCTCGCTGGTCCCGTTGCTTATGCACAGATTAAAAATTGACCCTGCCGTCGCATCAGGCCCATTCATCACAACAATCAATGATATTATCAGTATTTTGATTTATTTTGGAATCGCTACTGCGTTCATGAGTTACCTTACTTAAACAATAAATGTTTATATTTAGATGCCTGCAGCTGTAAGCCGACTGGTTATGGCAAATCCGACTAAACAAAGGAGGGGAGAGGATGGAACAGCATGCTTCGATTACTTCGCTAGTAATCGTCATTATTGTTGCATTTTTAACACCTATTTTATTGCACCGCTTGAGGTTGAATATCATCCCGGTAGTGGTTGCCGAAATCATAATGGGTTTGATTATTGGCAAGAGCGGCTTTAATATTGTCCATGAAGATGCATGGCTCAGCACTCTTTCTACACTAGGATTCTTATTCCTGATGTTCTTGAGTGGATTGGAAATCGACTTCACTGCCTTTTCTAGCAGGAAAAATAAAGCTAAAGCCAAACCCAATACCCAGAGTGAACCAAATACATTTGTTGTATCTTCAGTCATCTTTGTTGGAATATTTATTGCTTCACTTGGATTGTCTTATGTATTCGTTCTGGCAGGGTTCATTGAAAATGTATTGTTGATGACATTGATTATCTCGACAATTTCTCTTGGAGTCGTTGTCCCGACTTTAAAGGACGCACACTTAATGAAAACCAATATCGGCCAGATCATATTATTAGTTGCCGTCATAGCAGATCTTGCTACGATGATCCTTCTTGCCGTTTTTGTATCACTGTATGATACTGGCGGCGGAAATACATGGCTGCTGCTTGTGCTTTTTGCTGCCGGAGTAGGGCTTTATTTCATCGGCAAATCCTTCAAAAATCGGACGTTCATCAATGCGTTGTCAACAGGCACAACCCAAATAGGCACGCGCGCCGTTTTCGCATTGATCATTTTGCTTGTCGCCATCTCGGAAACAGTTGGCGCAGAAAATATCCTGGGAGCATTTCTGGCAGGGGTACTAGTCTCATTGCTTTCCCCAGACCAGGAAATGGTCCATAAGCTTGATTCATTCGGCTACGGTTTCCTGATTCCGATTTTCTTTGTGATGGTTGGAGTTGATCTTGACTTATGGTCATTATTCAGTGATAAAAAACTTTTATTATTGATTCCGCTGCTGCTGCTGGCTTTATTTTTATCAAAGATGATTCCAGTTTATATATTGAAGAAGTGGTACGACACAAAGACTGTACTTGCATCGGGCTTCCTGTTGACCTCCACATTGTCACTTGTCATTGCTGCGGCAACAATTGGTGAGAGAATGGAAATGATCACGCCTGAAATGAGCGGTACACTGATTCTTGTTGCGGTCATCTCCAGCGTCTTGACGCCTATTTTATTCAAAAAGTTATTCCCTCAGGAAAAAGCGGAGAAAGCTAAAGTCAAGGTTGCATTTATTGGTGCAAATCAAATGACACTGCCGGTTTCAAGAGCACTGCAATCTTCTTTATACGAACCGGTACTCTTTCATACGAAACAGGAAAAAGCGGAGAAACAGTTAGCTGATTCTGTTTTTGAAATCATCGAAATGGAAAATTATGAAATGGATACACTTGAAAGACAGGGAGTGTACGATGCGGATATCGTGGTGATTTCTACCGGGGATGCTGACCTGAATGCAACAATTGCCGTCAGTGCGAAGGAGCATGGAATTCAGCGTGTAATAGCCAGGATTGAAAGTCCAGACCTTGCTGAGAAAGCACAGGAAGAGGGCATTGAAGTCTTCTCGGTCCTTCGTTCAACGGAATCCCTTTTGCGCGCAATGATTGAATCTCCTGGTGTCATGAGCATCCTTACTAATCAGGAAAATTCCCTGCATGAAATCAGAATGCTTAATGATCAATTTGATGGTATGACGCTAAGGCGCTTTCCATTTACCGGGGACGTTATTTTTGTCCGCATTTTGCGTGAGAATGAATCAATCGTGCCTCACGGCGATACTGAGTTAAGGCTTAATGACCGTTTGATTGTGACGGGTTCAAAAGAGTATGTTGATGAACTTAAACGTGAGCTTGAATTCTGTTTCTGGTGTTAAATAGAACAAAACCCGTCATCTTGGCGGGTTTTTCTTTGCAAATGTGAAAGTTTAGTGTAGAATTAGCACTAGGTACTAATAACATGTATTAAATTGGGGGAACGGAAAAATGACTCTTTCTTTGAACGGTAAAACATATGTAGTAATGGGTGTCGCCAATAAAAGAAGTATCGCCTGGGGTATTGCTCAATCTCTCCACAATGCCGGGGCAAATTTAATTTTTACTTACGCAGGTGAGCGTATGGAAAAAAGTGTCCGTGAGCTTGCCGAATCTTTGGATCAAAACTATTTAGTATTGCCATGTGACGTTACAAAGGATGAAGATGTTGCGAAATGCTTCAGCGAAATTAAGGAAGCTGCGGGTACAATTTATGGTGTGGCCCATTGTATCGCATTCGCAAACAAGGAAGAACTGCAGGGCGACTATATGAATGTATCCCGCGAAGGTTTCCTGCTTGCTCATAATATCAGTGCATACTCACTGACTGCTGTAGCTAAGGAAGCCAAAGAACTGATGTCAGAGGGCGGAAGTATTGTTACATTGACATACTTGGGAGGAGAGCGTGCAATTCCTAATTATAATGTAATGGGAGTAGCGAAGGCATCTTTGGATGCAAGTGTCCGCTACCTTGCAGCAGACCTTGGAAAGCAAAATATCCGTGTGAATTCAATTTCAGCCGGTCCAATACGTACACTATCAGCGAAAGGTGTTAGTGACTTCAACTCAATCTTAAGGGAAATTGAAGAAAAAGCCCCGCTTCGCCGCAATACAACACCTGAAGAAGTCGGTGACACAGCAGTCTTCCTCTTCAGTGATATGTCGCGTGGAATCACAGGGGAAAATATCCATGTAGATTCCGGATTTCATATCCTATAAGAATAACCAGCCCGCCAATGCGCGGGTTTTTGTTTTTTTCTCAAGCCTTTCAAATCTTATTATTTTTCTGGTCTGGCACCTATCCTAGGCTATCGCATAAATATAGGGTGAGCGAAGTTATGGAGGTGCCGTAAATGGGGAAGAAACGCAATCGTAAGCAATCTCCTTTGTTTTACATTAATCAACCGAGCATTAACCTGCCGCAGGCAGATATGCAAAAACAATTTACAATTAAAAATAATGAAGAGATGTCTGAGAGCCAACAATTACATGAAAATGACGAGAAAATAGAAGAAGTCGAAACGGAGGCAAAAGAAATTACTGAAGAAGAAGTAAATATTGAGGCGGAACAGCTTGAAGCTCGGAAAAAGAAGAACTTCAATGAATATACACTGGAAGAGAAAATCAAACATTTGAAGCTTGTCCCCGCAAGCGTAGCGAAGGTTAAATATGAATTCATTACCCTGGGGCAATCATTTAAAGGTTATTTCCTGGATTTAAAAGGAGAAGTATTGTTCATTCACTCTATAAGCCCCAGAAAGAAAAGTGTAAGCATTCGTAAAGAAGACATAATCGACATTAAGCGGGTGGGGTTATAAAAAAGGCTTACCAATTAAGGTAAGCCTGATTTTACAACTTGTTGTTTATCGCGTATTTCCAGGAAGGCTGGAAAGTGGCAATGCCGCAACAGGGTCTAGGCAAGTCACTGCACAGAAGCAATCCAAGTCTACAGTAATGCAGATTCCAGTCCTGAAGAATTCGTTTGTGGATCCTCCAGTTGTGATTTGCTCGCAAGGATTATCGAAGCCTGCACCCTCATCTCCGCGTGTAGTCAACAGCTCGATTTTTGCGCAGCAGTTGTCATCTACAGATGTGACACGGAAGAAGAATGAGCGGAAGCAGTCAAGTCTCTGTGGTCCGGTTCCATTAGGGCGGATTCGAGTTCCGAATCCTTCGAATGGTACGCAATCACCGCAATAAAGAATTAATGGGATAGTATCTAAATCGGTGGTTGGAGTCTGTGCACCTGCCAGTAATTCCTGAATAGACTTGTGACAGCTCACATCGCAATCGTTATCTACATCCACTTCATCCTGGGCATCTGCAATTGCGCGCAGAACTTCGCATACACAGCTGTCGCCATCATGTTTGTTACCTTTGCAACCCATAATATATTCATCTCCTTTTAGTTGATATGACCTATTGTCCTTAATAGAATATGAATCGCCCTCTTAATGGTGTGGGTGTTTGTCTAATTTTTAACATGTTAATATAAAAATTAATGACAAGAGCGGACAGGCTAATGACTCCCCTCCGTGAATTTGCCTGCATAAGCTGTATGGAATCAAAAAATACAGGTGGGTGAAAGCACATGGTTAGTTGGCTTGAATTTTGTCTTTTAGTGATGGCAAGCTTTCGTTTGACCAGGCTGATCGTATACGATAAAATCACTGAATTCCTTCGTGAACCATTCCATAATTTTGTAGAAGAGACTCTTGAGGATGGAACCACGGAGACCTTTATAGAAATAAAAGGAACCGGCTTGAGGTATTGGATTGGTGAACTGTTAAGCTGTCATTGGTGCACCGGCATCTGGTCTGCAGTATTCTTATTTGGAAGCTATATGTTATTTCCTCAGTTAGCAATCCCGGTAATCAATATACTTGCCATTGCAGGCGTGGCATCACTGATTCAGCATACCTTCATTAAAGATTAAGCTTTGAATTAGTAAGAACGTCCAGAACCCCTGAGTATACTTGTTCATAACCTATCATATGAACTCTTGATAAGGGGTTGTATATCATGGAAGAAAAGCAAAAATCGAATAATAAAGATTCAAACTTAAATAGCACTAAACGTAAAACAGCAGCAACCCGCCGAGTACGAAGAAAAGGCGGCTGTGGCTGCGGAAAAAAAAGAAAGCAAGAATAGAAAAATCGTCTGCCAACCTTACTGGCAGGCGATTTTATTTGTTTAGACAAACTTATAAGGTGGATCTAAATTGGGATATGTTAATCAAGTTCCGCTACGATGGCTGTTTTTATGGTTAATGGAAATAAAACCCGAAATAAAAAATTCATAAATTAGAGTGTGGACGCGGAAAATAATTTTAACCAATCAGCTGAAGCATAGGAAGGGATTTATGGGATGAATATAAAACGAACATTAAAAATTTTAGCGGTACTATTATTGCTTGGATTTGGTGTTGCAGGCTGCTCCTTTGGAAAGACATCTCCAGAGAGCAGAGCCTCTATGATCCAGTCGGTTAATCCTGCTCCAGGAGCAACCAATGATCTTGAAGAAAAAGATCTCAAGCTCGCAGCAAAGGTCAAAAAGGATATTGCCGAACTGGATGAAATTTTTGATGTTGCTGTCATTGCCGGAAAGAAAGATACCCTGGTTGCTTACAAAGTAAAGCATATGAAGCGGTTCGGCATGAAAAGGATTGAAAAGGAAATAAATAAAAAGCTGGAAAAAAATTATCCGGGTGAAAATTTCATCGTTTCGAGTGATTTTAAGATTTTTATTGAAACGGTTGAGCTTCGCGAAAGAATGAAAGATCCGACCTATCCAGATAAGAAGGCAGAAGAAGAGTTGCAGCGGATTATTTCATTGAAAAAGGAAATGACCTAAGGAAAGGATGGGCGAGATGGGGGACAAAAAGAAGCAAAAGATGACTCCGGAGCAAAAAAAGTATCAACAGCTTGAACAAAAGCATGAACTCAAGAGGCCGGTGGTGAAAAATTGCATCAAGGCTTTTCTAGTTGGCGGCCTGATTTGCACAATCGGACAAGCGATAACTTATTTTTATATATACTTCTTTGATTTTACGGAACAGACTGCTGGGAACCCCACTGTCGCCACAATGATTTTCATTTCAATGCTCCTGACCGGGTTCGGCGTATATGATCATATCGGTCAATTTGCTGGGGCGGGCAGTGCTGTTCCGGTTACAGGGTTCGGAAACTCAGTTATTTCAGCAGCGATTGAACATCGTACAGAAGGGTTTGTCCTGGGAGTCGGGGGAAATATGTTTAAGCTGGCAGGGAGCGTTATTTTATTTGGTGTTTTTGCAGCGTTTGTCGTTGCACTTATCAAGACTTTACTGACAATGATGGGGGTGATCTAAATGTTGGCTGGAAAGCAGTCATGGCAATTTACCAATCGCCCGGTCATTGAATCGTGGGGAACATCCGGAGGGCCCTTTGAAGCGGCAGGCAATCTGGCGAATGATTTCGATGTCCTTCATGACGATTTGTGGATGGGGGAAGATTCGTATGAGAAAGCTCATAGAGTCTTACTTGAAGAGGCAATCAAAGCAGCTCTGCAAAAAGGGGAGTTTCAAAAAGAGGATATGCAATTCATGCTGGCTGGTGATCTAATCAACCAAATAACGCCAACCAGCTTTGCTGCCAGGACGATGGAGATACCTTATTTCGGATTGTTTGGAGCATGTTCCACATCAATGGAAGGTCTTGCCCTTGCATCCTTTATCGTCAACTATCAAGGGGCCAAAAAGGTCATAACAGGTGCTTCAAGCCACAACTCTGCTGCAGAAAAACAGTTCAGGTACCCAACAGAGTATGGGGGGCAGAAGCCTCCAACAGCACAATGGACAGTTACCGGGGCAGGGGCAGCAGTACTGACTGATAACTCGGATAAACAAGGTAAAATCGTCACAACATCCGCTACGATTGGAAAGGTAGTCGATATGGGTATCTCAGATCCTTTCAATATGGGCGGAGCGATGGCACCTGCAGCTGCTGATACGATCATTAGCCATTTCAGGGATTTAAAACGACAGCCCTCCTATTATGATCTAATCCTTACGGGTGATCTCGGAAGGATTGGCCAGGCTGCTACATATGAACTATTGCAGCAGGCCGGACTGGATATTACAAGAGAACAGTTTAAGGATTGCGGACTGCTGATATATAAAGATGACCAGCCGGTCCAATCCGGAGGCAGCGGGGCTGGATGTTCAGCTTCTGTATTATATGGCCACTTATTGAATGAAATGAAAAAAGGAACCTATAAGAAGATACTGGTTGTAGCGACAGGGGCATTGTTATCCCCGCTGTCATTCCAACAGAAGGAAACAATACCTTGTATTGCTCATGCCGTATCGATTGAAATGGATTAGAGAGGAGGAAACACATTGCTGCCAATGTTCTTCTGGGCATTTATTATTGGAGGATTAATATGTGTATTTGGCCAGTTGCTGTTCGATATTGCCAAATTGACACCAGGCCATACTATGAGTTTACTGGTGGTACTTGGGGCGATCCTTGATGGCTTTGGACTTTATGAACCCTTAATTGACTTTGCAGGAGCGGGCGCTACGATTCCTATCACAAGCTTTGGAAATTCGCTCGTTCACGGTGCATTGCAGGAAGCGGAGCAGCACGGTCTGGTCGGCGTTCTGACTGGTATGTTCGAAATTACAAGCTCAGGTATATCCGCTGCTGTTATATTCGGTTTTATCGGGGCATTGATCTTTAAACCTAAAGGCTGATTCCAGAGTTAAGGGATGATCCAATGCCGGATATCTTTAATACCATCATACGGTCTATCTTGCTGATCATTGGCTTGTTCATCATTACAAAGCTTCTTGGCAAAAAGCAGTTATCAAGTCTGTCATTTTTTGAATATATTGTCGGGATTACTGTTGGAGATATTGCAGGGACATTATCAATGGATCCAGACCTCAGCCTTGGGGACGGAGTTGCCAGCATGATTGTCTGGTCATTCGTCCCGTTTGCTATTTCAGTTATCTCTTTAAGAAACAGGAAATTTCGAAGGATTGTAGAAGGAAAATCAACAACATTTATTGAAAATGGAAATATAATCGAAAAAAACTTGCGTAAGGAAAAATACAGTATTGATGAACTTTTGGAACAGCTGCGCAAAAAAAGTGTTTTCAAAGTGGCAGATGTTGAATTTGCGAGCCTTGATTCAAATGGAGAACTGAGTGTTTTATTAAAAAAAGCTAAACAGCCGCTATCCAATGAAGATATCTATGCAAAAGTCGAAAAAGAGTCGGTACCAGTGTCGGTTTACATGGATGGAAAGGTAATTGAGGAAAACCTCAGGCAGGCAGGGGTCGATAGAATGAGCCTGAACAAAAAAATTCAGGAAAAAGGGTATGAACCGCAAGACATTTTTTATGCAGAGATGGACTCGAATGGTGATATAAGTATTGATCTTTACGATAAAGAAATAGCAAGGCCTGATTCAGATCTCGATTAATTTCGATCCAACTTTTATACATGATGGGGGCTCGCCCATACAAATGCCGTACACCTTACATATATTGCTATTGAGTAATAAAAAGTGAGGTGAAGAAGAATGGGCTACGGTTTTGGCGGCTTTTGCGGCGGTGGCTACGGCTATGGCGGTGGTTACTATGGTTCAACATTCGTTTTGATCGTCGTATTGTTCATTTTGTTGATTATTGTAGGAGCAAGCTTCTACAACTAATTGAAAAGCACTGTGAAAGCTGTTCCGCATTGGAACAGCTTTCGCTTTGCTATTAAGGGCTAATAAATCATCCAAGCACTGTCTATCACCATTTTCACCTTCCTTCATACAATAGAGTAGTTAAAGAAGGAGGCATGAATTTATATGGATAATAATTTTTTCAAGAACATAGAAAAGAAAACTGGCGTAAATATGAAGGATGTTTTTGAACTTGCTAATTCACTTCAAAATGCGAACTTTAAAGATGAAAAGACTGTAAGGGGCGTAATCCGCCGTGTTTCGCAATTGGCCAATAAGCCGGTAAACAAAGAAATGGAAGACAAGATTGTGGAATCCATTGTTAAGGATGGAAAACAGCTTGATTTCGGACAGATTTCAAAGATGATTAACAAGAAATGATGACATTCTTAAATGCCAAATCAGGACCTGAGTTTAAATCCCCAGGTCCTGATTTGGCATGTATCTTTTTAAAGTAACTGATAGTTACTTGTCGTTCCGCTGGAGTAATCAATGGAAAGGCCCACTTGCAGGCCTTTTCAAAAAATCAAATTCTCCCTAAAAAGCGGGAAGGGTTTGCTTTCCTGCCCCGCCTTCTCTGTGGGACAGAAATAAACAGTTTTTTTTCTGCCCTGGTTACTGCTACATAAAGCAGGCGCCGCTCTTCCTCAAGTGGCTGGCGGTCTCCATTCCTGTAGGCTTCCAGTGCGTAGTCATGCGGGATGCTCCCGTCAACTGTTCCGATAATATAAACATTTTCGTACTCCAAACCTTTTGACCGGTGGATGGTGCTCAGTGTAATCGCGTCGGTCATTAACTTGCTGCTGCGTTTGATTTCGCTGTTCATGGCGATCATGTGGTCAGCATGATCAATGAACTCGGCTAGAGTTTTAAAGTTCCGGGCTGCCACTTTTAAGTCCCGGATATCATCGGAACCTTTTTCTAGCTGGTTGCCCTCGTTACCGCGTTTTTTTATGAAGTCCTGGTACCCCAGATCCTTTTCTACAATATCAATTGCAGCAACCGGTGACATGGATGACAGGGAGCTGACGATCGGGATTAGCCTCTTCAATTTTTGTTCCTGAAAGGAGTGCCCAGTTTTCACGTAGGTAAGGGCATCAAGCATGGAACAATCATTAAGGATGCTATTCGCTTGTAAATCCCGGAAAATCGACTGCTTTAAAAAGAGCGATGGAAGAATATTTTTAATCGCCTCAGAATTATCGGGATTCAGGCTAAGCCTCAAAAAGGAAAGCATACCTTTTACCATGAAACGCTCATAGAACGATTCGATATCCTGGTCCAGCCGGAAAGGAAGACTGGAGTTGGCTAACCTTTCAAATACTGCCCTGCTTGCAGCATTGGTCCTGAATAAAATAGCAAAATCAGCAGGTCGCTCTCCCTGTTCAATCCGTTCCTGGATGTCTGTCAGTATCATCGTAGCTTCCTCTTCTTCGTCATAAGGATGAAAGATGACTGGAGGACACTCACCTGAGTATTGGGCGCGCATTTCTTTTTCCTGGCGCATAAGATTAGCCGAAATAAGTGTGTTGGCAGTTTCCACAATTTCATGAGGAGATCGATAATTTTGATTTAGGATGATTACTTCTGTATTTTTAAAATCTGATTTGAAGTTTAACAAGTATGCAGGGTCACTGCCACGGAAGGAGTAGATCGACTGGTCGTCATCCCCAACCGCGCAAACATTTCCATGTTTACTAGAAAGCATCTTTACGAGCTCATATTGAACTTTATTTATATCCTGGAACTCATCGATTAGAAAATAATGAAAACGATTTTGATAATTTTCCAGAATCGAAGGCTGTTCTTTAAATAGCTTATAACAACCAAGAAGCATATCATCAAAATCAAATAAATTCTGTTTGTCTTTAGCAGCTTCATAGTCTTTATAAAGCAATGCAACCTTTTCTTCCCATGGAGACTCTGGCCTAACTTCATTGGGCATGATCATCGTATTTTTCCACAAACCGATTTGCTGGAGAGCGAGGTCATAGGCAAACTCTTTATCATCAAGCTGAAGCTTTCTCCCGGCTTCCTTCAAGATTTGTTCTCGTTGCCATTCTTTTTTCATCAGCTTGTCTGATGACCATTTCTCACGTTCATGATAACAGAGAATCCGGTAGAAGATGCTATGGAACGTACCAGATACCAGCTGGTTTACTTTGGCTGGTGACATTGCTGGATAATGAGCAATCCGCTTCTTCATTTCGGCAGCAGCCTTTGCGGTGAAGGTTACAAGCATGACCGAACCTGGATTGATTTTCTTTTCTTCAAGCATGAAAGCAGTTCTCGCGGTAAGGACCCTTGTCTTGCCGCTTCCAGCTCCTGCTAAAATCAATAATGGTCCATCTGTTGCCGTAACGGCTTTTTCCTGATTGCCATCAAAATGGATTCCGGCTTGTTTAAGCTGTTTTATGTAATCCAACTTTATTCCTGGTTTTGCTGGCGGAAGCGGGGTAAAGGGTGAAGGCACTTTGATTTCCCGAGGGAAAATGAATTTCTCTTCGATTTCTGCCTCTGCAGTTATAGAGCGGGATTTCGGGATTTTGAAACCATTTCGCTCGATATATTCTTGTTTCTCGGGAGCCTGTATCGATGGCATAGGTAAACTCTTTTCCTGGCAGTCTTCCTTTCCCGAAAGGTGATGATAGAAGTGGGGTTTTTCCTGAATCCCAAGATAAAGGCGAACAGGGCTTCCGCATACCGAACAGGAAAGCATTCCCTTCTTCCCATCATCATAAAGCTTTTGAAATTCACTTCGATTATATTGTTCAAGGCTAATTACCTGTTGGTTATACTTAGCTGTTTTCATATTTCCCCTCATTCCGGATGAAAAATAGCACAATCTTTATCATACCAGAATAGAATTTCTAACAAAAGGTGTTTTCAGCCGAGAAAAGATAACATATAGGATTTTTGTTATCTCAGCAGGCTGCAAAAAGAAAAATATAAAAATAGCAGTTTAATACGGTCATAAACAGGGAAAAAGGAAAGAAGGTTATAGTGAGGAATTAAAAAACGGTAAATTGGGGGATATTAAAATGGGATACATTCTTCCAGTGACAAACTATCAATACATACAATATGCTGAGCGAGAAATCGGGTTAGACTATGACCCATATATGATTAATAGAGTCAACAGAATCCGGAAAGAAGACCCTGTGTTAAAGGGCCAGGAACAACAGGAGCAAGCAGCAGCACCGATGCAAGATCGGAAGGAACAGCAGGCCGTGGCACGGATGCAGCTGGCAGCATCAGAAACCAGCTTCCCTCGTATCGACAGGGTCTATAAGAAAAAAGTAAATCCTTTAGTGGTAAACCAGGCATATGCAGAAATTACTGGCAAAGGAAGGCACTACAGCGAGTCAATTTAAATAAGCTGTAGTGCTTTTTATATTTAAAAGCAAACCCCCATTCTAATTAGAATGGGGGTTTAAACTTATATGGATTTTTTCATCGTCTTATGTGGGATGCCGGCATCCATAAATTCGTCTGAAATCGTTTCATACCCCAGCTTGCTGTAAAAGGGGATGGCGTGTGTCTGTGCATTCAATTTCAGTGTTCTAATTCCTTTTGAACTGGCATAATCCTCGATTTTATTCATGACTGCGACACCAGCTCCAGTTTTACGGTTTTCTTTTAGGACACAAATCCGTTCACCCTTACCGACTCCGTCCAATACACGAAATCTTCCAGCCCCAGCCGCTTTTCCGTAATCATCATATAACACAAAATGAACGGATTCTGATTCAAATTGATCGATTTCTTCTTCTTCAGGTACGTTCTGTTCATAAATAAATACTGTTTTACGCACATCAAATGCATCTGCTAACTCTTGTTCGCTGTTTACAATTTTTACTTCCACGATTGTTTATTCCTTTCCAAGTCTATATGTTTCATATACTGTCCATGAGCCGTTGTCCAACTGGTAAAGCAGGTGGATCCGGTCAGCAGTATCTTCAAATTCGACTTTTGTCATTCTCAATGATCCATAAACATCTGAATGCTCGTCATCTGACATTTTCTGTCCGATAGTGATATGTGGAACAAAGTTATACTCCTGGTTTCCATCAAATGCTGAATTAAGCTGATTATGCAGAGTATCTAAATCTTCAGGTGATTCAACCTTCAGGTAAATGACGTTATTCACGGGCTTAAAGGAGCCAATCTTAGTGACCTTCAAGCTGACTGGATTGAAATTCCTGGAAATTAAATCAATTTTATTAGCAATTTCCTTGATTTCTTCTTCTGTCGCTTCAAAGGAAGATTTTAAAGTAATGTGTGGCGGAATTAACGCATAGTGTGGATCATAGCGCCTTCTCATTGAATTTGCGTAATCCTGGATCTTCTTTGATGGAAAAATGACAATACCGAATTTCATCGCAGGTACCCCCGTTTCATTATAGTGATGCATCTCGTATTGACGAGAAAACCCAAATTATGATTTACCATTCATTATAGCAAATTTTCGCAATATATAATATAAAGAAGCATTTATAAAGAAAACATTCGTTTAATTGCCTTCTTCAGATTAGGCTGCCAATAGGTCCATGTGTGGTCTCCGCTAAATTCTTCGTAAAAGTATCCAAAACCTTTTTCTTTGAATAACTTAGATAACTCTCTATTTGGAGTCAGGAAATCTTTGTTTTTGGATGAAGATGTCTTCACAATTGTTTCTTGCTCACCGATTGTATGATAAATGTTCAGCAATTCAGGCTGGCTGAAACCCTCTACAGCTGAAAATACATCCTCATTAACAAAAGGTGATTGCAGCAGCACTTTTCCGAAAGTATGCGGGTATTGGAGAGCCGCCAGCAGTGAAATTGTACCAGCCAGAGAATCGCCGATCAATGCGCGTCCCATTCCCATTTGGTACGTAGGATATTGTTCATCCAAATAAGGGACAAGTTCATGAGCCAGAAAACGGATATAGGCTTGATTCTGCTCCCCTTTTGGGTGATATTTTCTCCGCCGATCCTCGACTGACTCATAGGGGATTCCAACGATGATGACGTTTTCAATTTCTTTGTTCCCAAGAAACTCGTCAGCAATCCTGCCAATCCGTCCTAGCTGGAAATAATCGCGCCCATCCTGTGCGATCAGCAAAGAATATTTATATAAGGGGGAATAGTTGGCAGGCAGGTATACCAGCAACGTAATTTTTTCTCCCAGCTCCTTACTTTGGAGCGTGATTTCTTCAATTTTGCCCATAGGAAAATCCATATTTACCTCCAAATGTCGAACTTAAAAATATTCTTTTATCTATCAACACGATTTTAGCATATGTGTTTCGAAAAAGCTTTTCAGGTAATCTATCGAGAAATTTAAATAGCAAGTAATTTTTTTGACAATTGTGTGAAGTCTTATGTTAAGATTATGTTGAAAAATTCTAAATAATAAGGGGGAAATCTGATGAAAAAAAGAAAGTTAATTTTGTTCGCGGCATTGATGCTTGTTCTTTCAATGGTTCTTGCAGCATGCGGAGGCGGCTCTGAAGAAAAGGGCGGCGAGGGACAAAAAGAAGAAAAACCAAAATTCATGAGCATCCTTACTGGTGGGACAGGGGGTACATACTTCCCGTTGGGTGGCGCATTTGCCAACATTGTTACTGACGCAACTGGGATTGATACGAATGCTGAAACTACAGGAGCTTCTGCGGAAAACATGCAGAGCATTAAAGACGATAAAGGTGAAATCGCATTCACACAAACTGATATTGCTTCCTATGCAACAGAAGGAAAACTTATGTTTGACGGAAATGCGATTGACAATATCAAAGCAATTGGCACACTATATCCTGAAACAATCCAAATCGTAACTACAGAAAAGTCAGGAATCAAAACGGTCGAGGATCTAAAAGGCAAGAAGGTTTCAATTGGTGCACCGGGATCTGGTACTGCAGCTAATGCCGAGCAAATCCTTGAGGTATATGGCATGACACTTGATGATATTGAGAAGCAAGATTTGAGCTTTGATGAATCAGTCAGCGGTATTAAAGATGGAAATATCGATGCTGCGTTTGTAACTGCTGGACATCCGACTGCTGCTGTAGAAGAACTTTCTGCTACAGACAAAGTTGTCATAGTACCTGTAGATGCTGATAAAGCCGATAAGCTTATTGAAAAATATCCATATTATACTAAAGAAGAAATCGCTAGCGGAACTTATAAAATTGGTGCGGCAGTTCCAACTGTTGCAGTTCAGGCAATGCTTGTTGTAAAAGCAGAGCTTTCTAATGATGTTGTCTATGATATCACGAAGGCTATTTTTGAGAATCTTGATAAGGTTCAACATGCAAAAGCAAAACAAATCAAACCTGAAAATGCTTTGAATGGCGTTGGAATTGATGTTCACCCAGGAGCTCAAAAGTATTTTGATGAAAAGGGAATCAAGGCTTCGGAGTAATAGATAGACATTGACCGGACAAAACCCTTTAAACAGGGCTCTGTCCGGTCAATTCCTATTCTGCTCTTATTGAGTTCCAGCTGAATTCTGCGAAAGGAAGACCGAAATTTCATCCGGTCTTTTTTATTCTTTAATAATTAACCTCTATAATTGGACAATAGACGGGCGAGGCAGGATTAAAATGAAATCAATTAAGAAGAGTTATCTCTTCGTTCTGTTGTTCCTCTTTCTCTTTTTGGCGATAATTTTCTTATACATACCTTCTAAACAAGCTCTTGTTTTTGTTGAGCCGGACCGAGATAAAATTCTATGCTTTGTTCCAATCTCGGCCGGTGAAACCTTCAAGATAAAATATAAGCACTCTATCCATCTTACAGATGTCATTGAAAGCTATCAAATTACGGAGCAAAAGGAAATCCGCCAATATGAATTGGAGTACGAGGACTTTGCAATCGGAATGCCGTCAGAAGTTGCAGAAGGTGAAACCTTTGAAATGAAGGATGGCAAATACTATATAAAAAATATGAACAGAAGGTTCGAGCAATTCATCCTGCGTGTCGGTAAGGTCCGTGCTAACCATACTTTTGTTCAGGGCCATATATCCTTCCCGCTAACAAAAGCAATTGAGCCAGGGACCAGGGTAAGGATACAGGTGAAAAAAATAAATATTTTACAGCAAATGGAAGGAGTGAATATCCTTGAGCACAACAAATAATGAAACATTAACACTCGAACAGCAGCAGGAGTTGATGGAAAAATATGACCCAGAAGCTGCTTCAAGGAAACTAAAAGGAATATTGGGGATGGTTGTATTTATCTTATTGCTGACATTCTCATTGTTCCAGCTATACACTTCGATATTCGGTGTATTGACTGCACAGCTTCAGCGATCTATCCATTTAGGATTTGCACTTGCACTAATATTCCTTTTGTTTCCAGCGCGCAAAAAAAATCTTTCGAAAAATAAAGTTGCCTGGTATGATATCGTTTTAGCACTGGTTGCGGTCGCTGTTGGAGCTTATTGGCCTTTAATGATAGACGAGCTGGTAAACAGGGTAGGAAGACTTACACCAGTTGATTTTTATATTGGACTAGCAGCAATCTTACTCGTTCTTGAAGCTACCAGAAGAACAGTAGGACTGCCAATTATGATTATTGCGGCCTTATTCATGGTGTATGCATTGTACGGTCCTTATATGCCGGGATTCCTGGCACACCGTGGACTGGATGTTGACAGCTTGATCCAAACGATGTTCTTTACAACCGAGGGGATTCTTGGAACGCCCCTGGGTGTATCGTCCACGTTTATCTTCTTATTTTTGCTGTTTGGTTCATTCCTTGAAAAAACAGGTGTTGGCCAATACTTTAATGATCTAGCTGTGTTTATTGCAGGAAAGAGAATTGGCGGACCTGCGAAGGTTGCTATTTTTTCCAGTGCTTTACAAGGGACCATAAGCGGAAGCTCGGTTGCTAACGTCGTTCAATCTGGAGCTTTTACTATTCCGATGATGAAAAAATTAGGATACGGAAAAGAATTCTCCGGGGCTGTAGAAGCTTCTGCTTCAACAGGCGGCCAGCTGATGCCTCCAATTATGGGCGCTGCTGCTTTCTTGATGGTTGAATTTATTGGCGGTGGGATCAGTTATTGGGACATTGCGAAAGCAGCAGCTATTCCTGCTGTTCTGTATTTTACAGGAATTTGGATCATGACACATTTTGAAGCAAAAAGGGTTGGGCTTAGAGGATTAAGAGATGACGAAATCCCTGGGAAGAAAGAAATCATTTCCAAACTTTATTTGCTTGTTCCCATTGTGGCTATCATGATCCTGATGTTATCTGGAATGAGTGTCATGAGATCTGCCATTTGGAGTATCGTGATTACGGTAGTTGTGAGTGCGATTAGAAAAGAAACACGAGTAGGATTTAAAGGTATTATAGCAGCCCTTGTAGACGGTGCCCGTTCTGCACTTGGCGTTGTAGCTGCAACAGCAGCAGCTGGTATTATTGTAGGTGTTGTAACCAAGACGGGTTTAGGGTTGAAACTTGCAAATGGTCTTTTGGATCTTGCTGGCGGAGCTTTAATCCCTACCTTGATCTTTACTATGATTGCCTCCCTGATTCTAGGAATGGGTTCACCAACAACTGCAAACTATGTTATCACTTCAACTATTGCAGCCCCGGCAATCATAATGCTTGGTGTACCGGATTTGTCAGCACATCTCTTTGTTTTCTATTTTGGAATCATCGCAGATATAACGCCACCTGTAGCCCTAGCTGCATTTGCCGCAGCCGGTGTATCAGGCGGTGAACCTTTAAAAACAGGTATCATGTCTTCAAAACTAGCGATTGCTGCGTTTATCATTCCTTACATTTTTGTTCTGTCACCACAAATGCTGATGATTGATACAACCTGGTATGAGTTGATTTGGGTAGTCTTTACTGCGTTATCAGGAATGATATTAATCGGAGCAGGTATCATAGGGCATTGGTTAAGGGGCTTGTTCTGGTATGAAAGAGTTATAGCCATTATCGGAGGATTGCTGCTGATATATCCAGAGAAAATTTCCGATATAATTGGTCTTGGTTCGTTTGTATTAATAATTGCATTGCAATTACTGATCAAAAGAAATAATACCCCTAAGCCAAGTACAGCGAGTTGATTTTTAAGAAGTCCTCATTCCGGGGGCTTCTTTTTTTAACTGGTCTTGAGGAATTGCCTTTTTTCTGGCATGACGGATAGGATGTTGTCAACTTTGAATAAACGTTCATCATTTCTAAGGAAACAGAATGCTTTAACATAATTGCCCCTTATCTCTTTGACAATAATTCTTCGCTGTGTAATCTGGTTATTGGCTGCAAAATAAATCATTTCAACCGGATGGCTTTCTTTTAGTGATTTTTCTAAAAGGAAATTCATATGGATCCACTCCTTATATTTTATAATTTTATTATACCCGAACATTCGTTCTTTATTCAATTATTTTAGAACATTCGTTCGTTGTTTTGGTAAATGGATAGTGGTATAATCTGGAATGGAGGTGTAATGATGGAAAGTGAGATGCTTAAGATTTTTAATCAACAGGGGAGCTGTTTGGGGACCGCTCCGAGATTTGAGGTTCATAAAGCTGGCCACTGGCATGAGACATTTCATTGCTGGTTTACAGAGAGGATAAACGGAGAGGACTTTCTTTATTTTCAAGTTCGGAGTTCCGCTAAGAAAGATTATTCCGGTTTGCTGGATATCACGGCCGCGGGGCATATACTGGCGCATGAAAATCCACTGGATGGCCTGAGGGAAGTGAAGGAGGAACTTGGCATCGACCTTGCCTTTGAGGAGCCATTAGGTACGATTAGAGATTCTCTAATCAGTCCGGAATTCATTGATCGAGAGATATGCCATGTTTTCCTGTACAAGGGACATCAGCCTTTTGAAAAATTCCAGCTGCAAAAGGAAGAGGTCTCTGGAATCATGGTCGCAAGTATGACTGATTTTGAAGATCTATGGTTTGACAAAGCGAGAGAAGTAATGCTTAAAGGTTTCCTGGTAAGTGAGGAAGGCGAAAAGAAACCAAAAGAGATGCTGGTCTCCAAAAAGGACTTCGTACCACATGAAGATGAATATATTAAAAGGATAATCCAGAAGATAAGAATGACATAATCCAGGTATTTTTTATGGGAAAATTATTGACATTATGCTGAATTCAGTATATATTAATAAATGTCCTCATCAGACAGGACAAACTTAAAAACGATTCCTTAGCTCAGCTGGGAGAGCGCTACCTTGACAGGGTAGAGGTCGCTGGTTCGAACCCAGTAGGAATCATACTTTTTGAAAAGCCCCCTCCCTTATATCATAAGGGAGGGGTTCCGTTTTCGGGTGCTTTCATATTAATAGACACAGGAATTGACGTATGAATTGGCATACGTCTTTTTCTTTATTTATCAAGGTTTCTACGGTTTGACATATCAATTGACATCATTATTATGAATGACAATAAGTATTGTACACTTAAAAAGAGGGGCAAAACTTCTGTCATTTGCAATGCCGTTTTAAGTACCAGTTTTATTGATCCTTATAAGCTAGTCGATAATAAGCTGCGGATTTCCGCCTCTAGGATCAAGAGGGCCCGCACTTATCGGTTGGGAGATCAGGTTAAGCGCCAGAGCTGATAAGTAGACGGAATAATTCCGCTTAATTAGTAATTAATATTAAAAAAGGCTGAAATAGACGGAGAGATTCCGCCTATTGACTCGAAAAATTCGAAAATGGGTGATTTTGCTGTGCATAAGCGGAAAACCTTCCCTTATTTAGCCCGAATTCAAGCTCCATTCTGAATTTAACCGGAAAATCTCCGCTTATTTTACTTTTGCTGGGCTTCGATAAAGGACAAGACATCTTTTTTAAAAGATTACGATGAAAGTGAGGTTTTATTTAAATAAGGTTTTGGTATGCCTAATAAAAGTACTCGCCAATTTTACTACGGCGAATTTTACTTTTTTATTTACCAATAATGTTGCCAATACAACTGTCATTTCGGCACATATTTTAAAAAAAGCACCTCAAAACGGAACGGTTTAATATCATAAGAGAGGGGGTTTTTTTTGTTTCTGTTTTGCTCCATTGGTCTTTCTTCTGTTTTTTACAAAAAGTGGCCATGGGTCGTCAAATGGGCGATCTATGTTTTATGCACTATAAAAAAATGTGTGGTCAAAAATGTTCAGTTAAGCTCATGCTTAACTGGGCTTTTTTACTTATTAACCACTGCTATTATATCTTTTTGGTACTCCCTGTTAATTTAGAGTGATAATTTCATATAACTTAGAAAAAAATAAGGATATGAAAGGAGGGATCACAAATGTCTGCGAAAAAGTGGATTACTGGATGTATCGTTTTTCTTGCAATGTTTATGGTTGTGGCAACTATAGGCGCAGAAGGCGGTTTTGCCGTGTCTGATGTTGTAACTAAACCAATGGAGAATGTTAAGGTGATTGAAGTAGAGTTGAATGATGATTACTTTAATCCGAAAGTTATCACGATTCCAAACGGAACAACTACAACATTGAAATTAATAAACAAAGGGAAGAAAGAGCACACCTTTACAGTGGAAAAGCTTGGGATTGACATCGAGCTCCAGCCCGGAAAAGAAAAAAACATTTCCGTGAAACCGGAACAGAACGGTACTTATGAACTGATATGTCGCTATCATTTCCAGGAAGGAATGGTTGGGAAAGTAATTGTTAAATAAAAAGCAGGTCCAATAATGAATGAGCACCCTAAAGGTTAGAGTGTATTCTGACTTTTGGGGGCACATCATTATAAGGCCTGCTTTCTTTTGTTTAAGGTAGTAAGAATAGGTTCACTTCTAATAAATGATAAATATAATGTTTGGTAAGGATATCATTTAACATGAGGTGGAAAGGTGAATGTTTTTTAAGCCTATTTCTGAAGAAGTGCATTTAACTCAACTAATATTCAACAAACGAAAAAAAACCATGAAGCTTATTTTGGGGGCACTTTTTGCCTGTATTGCTGCGATCCTGCAGGCTGCAGGTGGCCTTCTACCAGGTATAGGATTATTTTTTAGTCCATTCGCCACTGCACCTATTTTGTTATGTTCTATGTTATCCATTCCACTTGGACTAATGTCCTACTTTCTGACCATTATATTATTATTTATCCTGCAGCCAAGTGAATTAATTGTATTTCCATTTACAACAGGATTGTTAGGACTTGGCATAGGAGCATCATTTTACTTTTTTAGGAAGAGACTAAGCATTATTACTTCAGGTACAATTCTTTTAAGTTCCGGAATGATGATTCTTTTATATATTTTCCACTTTCCCGTTCTAGGCCCATCCGTCCCTGATTCCTTTTCTTTACTTACAACCGCAGGGATCATTTTGCTTGCTTTTCTTTATAGCTGGATGTGGGTTGAAATTGCTTTACACATGTTTAAAAGACTAAAAATGTTTATAAGTTAGTTTTTCCTCAAATCAACACATTATTGCCAGGTAGGTATAAGTCCAGGAACAGTCTTTGTTGATATATGATACAGGATATTTTTGATTTTTTAAAAGGTATACGGGAGTTAGCCTAGAAACTTATATGAGAGAAAATTGCGATATCAACTCATTCTATGTTCCGCACCTGGATAAACAAACAACCAAGGGAGCCTAATCGCTTCCTTGGTTTTATTTATGCTTAATTTAATTCTTAATATCCCTGTAAGATATGTTCCTGAATTTATGAATCACGGAATGATTTCAAAAACAGTACCTTGGTTAAAGTCAGTCACTTTCATCGAGCTATAAACCCCTAAATATAATCTTGTCTGGTCTAGATTCGCTCCCAGACTTACATAATAAGCAGATTCCGATCCGAAATTATAATCAGTTTCAATAACATTATAATCATTTAGTTTACAATCTGGCCTTACCCTCGTATAAGCTAAAACCCCTTTAACTGGAGTTCTCGATTCTTCCCTGCGGGCTAAGTCGGTAAATACAACACTTCCATTCAAAGCGGGGATCGCTTTCCCCATATATGGATGGACTCCTGTAAGGGCAGTTCCCTCGAACTTATCGGGCCGAGGGTCTCTATGATAATAATTAGTTAATGGCTGAATCCGCTTAACTGCTGTCTCAATTGCTTCACTGTAATAAACAACGGTTTTATCATCCAAATTCGAATTTGCAGAGCAGACATTCATAATCGAAGTAGGAAAAGCGCCCTCCCATCCTCGCCATCCAAAGTTAATAGAGATTTCCTGTGCGGGGCTAGAGTTCATTAAAAGCTCAGTAACCGGTATCGGTTTATAATGAATGAATGAAAAAATCGATTCAACTATATCCTGTCCGACAATTCCCGCATATTTAATATAATGATTATAATATCTTTGAAATGATATCCCTGGTATATTGCGTACTCCTTTGGCAATTACCGTAAGTATTTCCTGAATTGGTGCAGGCAGTTCATTAAAACGAGTAACTACGTGCTGATTATCGAAAGATGTATTTTTAGCTATATCGATTTCAATTATTTTACCGGCAATTTCCATATCGTCCTGACTCAAATTAAATGGATCATAGCCTAAACCGCCATCTCCTGTAGTTAAAACTAGCTTTCCTGTTTCAGGTGAAAAGTTTAAGCTATTGACACCATTATGATTAAAAAATGGCCTTCTTAAGTTGAGTAATGTACGTCGTTTTTTAGGCTGTCCATTCGCATGCAGAATCCATTCTTCTACTGTATCTATATGATCAAATTGAGTTTCTCTATTAACCCATTTTCGATTTATAGTTTTTGGATCACAAGGGTCAGGCATTGAAGTTTCAGGAAGGGCACCGGGGCCTTGTGTTCCAGCTACTGAATAATGAAGATAGAACAAACCGTTGTAATTAAACTGTGGATGAAATGCAAGGCCTAATAATCCCCGTTCATCATAGCCACCGCCTCGAACCCCCAATTTAATAACTTGCGAGCGGATATCTAAAAAAGTTTTAATAGCTCCGTTACCTATATAAAAGATTTCTCCAATTTGGGTTGCAATAAATAATCTTTCAATCGAGTCTCCCGGTAAAATGGCAGTTTTCAAAACAGTGGGTAAGTTTATTTTACTTACAATCGGTTGTAAATTCACCTTTACTCTTTCCATATAACTTTTCACCTCTTCTTATTGATTTTTTTATAAGAATATGGCTGGAAATTCTCTCTTAGTACCACAATAGGTCATAGAGTATGGCAAGGCCTTGCACCGTTATAGAACACAAGAACGATATGGGTAAGGGTATATGAGAAACTAATTAGGCATGTGTTTTACCTAAATCATTTGCGGTCTCCTTGCCTTATCCAACCGAGAAAACGTAGAAACAACTCAATAGCATTTCGCTCTTTTCGCAAAGCTGTAATGAATGCTATCATACAGCTTTTTGGTTTTTTTGAAATTTACAAGTTCCCTTGAATGAATCACATATCAGAGGAAACCATTAAATTAGTACACATTTTTGGAGGGGAATTATGAAAACTTCTGATTTGCTTGTTCAATGTTTGGAAACGGAAGGCGTAAGATGCGTTTTTGGGATATTCGGCAAGGAAGTATTAGATATTGCAGACTCATTGTCGAGATCAACATCAATCCAATATGTTCCTGTTCGCCACGAGCAGGGTGCAGCATTTATGGCCGATGTATATGGGAGGGTATCGGGAAAACCTGGCGTTTGCCTGGCTACCCTTGGTCCTGGTGCCACAAATTTATTAACAGGTGTGGCAAGTGCCACATTGGATGGCTCACCTGTTGTAGCGATAACTGGGCAAGCTGGGATGGAAAGACAGCATAAACAGACTCATCAATTTATTGATGTAGTGAAAATCTTTGAACCAGTAACGAAATGGTCAGTGCAAATTAAACAGTCAGAAACGGTTCCAGAAATTATCCATAACGCTTTTCGGAAAGCAGAAAGTGAAAAACCTGGAGCCGTGCTTGTAGAGTTACCAGAGAACCTGGCATCAGAGGCTATTTCCAGAAAAGCTATGTTTAAAAGATCTGCTCCAAGTGTCGTCCCGTCGATGAAGGAAATCGAAGAAACAGAATTAATTCTTAAACAGTGTCAAAAACCTTTTATCCTCATTGGAAACGGCGTAATTAGGCAAGGGGCTAGCGAGGCCTTCCAAACTTTTGCTGAAAAGCTTAAAATACCAGTAGCAAACAGCTTTATGGCCAAAGGGGTCTTGCCAAAAAGTCATCCTCTTAATTACTTTACCTTTGGATTCAAAGAGAATGATTTAGTATCAGAGGGAATAGTTGAGGCAGATCTGCTTATTGTGATTGGAATGGACATGATTGAAAGCCTTCCGAAAGACTGGAATAAAAATAAGGTTCCCGTTGTGCATATTCATTCTCGGGAGGCTGAGTGCGATGAATATTATCCTGTATGCAGTCAATTGATTGGTGATTTGGAACAAATCTTTAAGCTTCTGATAAATAGGGATATAGTTTCTAAAGAGTGGGTTCCCGCCAACAGTCTCAAAGAAAGGATATTGCAGGACAGCCAAGCATTCTGGAATGAAGAAACGATAAGTAGACAGCCTCTAACAACCAGGAATATTCTCCATGTAATAGAAAAGCATACTGACAAAAACACCATTGTCCTATCTGATGTTGGTGAACACAAAATGAAAATAGCACGTCACTTCCATCCTGACTGGCCAGGGCAATTAATCATTTCAAATGGGCTTGCATCCATGGGAATCGCGTTGCCAGGATCGATAGGGGCAAAATTGGCTGGGCCAGAAAAGAAAGTTATATGTATAACAGGAGATGGAGGACTCTTGATGAACGTGGGGGAAATTGAAACGGCAAAAAGATTAGGATTAGCTTTTGTGATCATTTGTTTGAATGATTCGATGCTGAAGATTGAAAAACAGATGATGGAAAAAAAGTTTGGCCACAGTTATGGTGTAAGTTTCAGCAATCCGGATTTTGTTCAACTGGCAGAGAGCTTTGGGATAAAGGGTGTAAGGGCGAATGACCTTAAGGAACTTGACAACCTTCTTGCCCATGAAGTCTCATCACAGGAAGGAATTGTATTGATTGATGTACCAATCAGTGAGTAAAATATTCACATTTATCAGTATAAGGATTGAACTTATACTAATAACTTTTATGGGGCTAATAGCCAGTTGCACATGTATTGATAAGGTTTAACTGTCTCCCTTTTTTAATTGGATTTGCTTTAATAACTGTCTGATAAAACCCAAATCTGTCAGTATTTTAAATACTTTATGGAACAATATTTTTTGCTTGATTTTGACAGGGTGAGGTGGCTGGTTTGAACTCAGCAGGATTCAAAAAGCAGAAAGCCTGTATCAGTTATTTGTTACAGGCTTTTCTTTTCTTATAAACCGCCGCTAGCTAGCTGATGCCTTAACTGGCCTGTTTTTAATTTAGGCTCTTTTCTCAAACTTTGTTGCTATTGACTGCAAAATAGGATGGAATTATTTAAGTTTCTTCACAAAGTAACGCTTAATAAGAGAAAAGAGCTTGCCAACTTAGTACCGACCTGCAAAATAGCTTTTATCACGTTAAAATCGGCTTTAGGATTTTAACAACAATCTTTACGAAAACAGCCTTAATTTAATAACCGCTACATCATGTTAGGCGGCATATGGCCATCCTTCATCACTGCTGGGAGGGTGTCATGGATATAAGGAGGAGCGGGTTTAAGTTTAGGCTTTGGTCCGAACGGAACCGGGTTCTGGACATATTGGAAGGTTCCTAAGCCATCCATGCTAGGTCCGCTTGCCCATCTGCCGGAGGCACTTTCGTCTCCTTCTGAAAAGTTGAAGAGTACATAAGATACTTCCTGTTTTTCCAGATGTTTCGGGAATGTACTTGGTACCACCACATTTTCTTTTGCTTCCAATTCCTTTATAGCCGCAATCCACTGATTTTGGTGCATGGTATCCCTTGCCAGCAGCCATGCAAGCATATCCCTTACACCAGGGTCGGTCGTTTCATTATACAATCGGGCAACCTGCAGTCTTCCTTGTGATTCAGCATTCAGATTAGCCCTGAAGTCTGCAAGGAGATTGCCGCTTGCAATGATATAATCGGCTGTCCAGCGGTTTCCAACACTGTCAGCAGGCATTGCTCCAAGTCCCGATACAATGACATGCTGTGGATTCATTCCTCCCAGGATCGCCTTCATCATCGGATCCTTAGCGGCTTCCTCCTGAGCCCCAACAGGCGCTCCATCCAAAAGTCTGGCAATCATAGTCGAAAGCATTTCAATATGGGCAAGCTCTTCTGTTCCTGTATCCATTAGAAGATCGCGATATTTCCCATCACCGCGGGTGTTCCATCCCTGAAACAAATATTGAAGGGCAACTGAAATTTCCCCGAATTGTCCGCCAAGCACTTCCTGTAGTTTTTTTGCATAGACAGGATCGGGCCTTTCGGGCTTTGCTTGATATTGTAACTCTTTTATATGATAAAACATCAAATTCCTCCCCAAAACATATTTCACTACCTACTATCCTATGGGCTTTTGCCGGTAAGGTAACTTGAACCACAGAAGAATTTATATTTATAACCAATTCTTCTAGAATCATTCTGCATCATTTATTAGCAAAAACAGCAATAGAATGGAAGGGGAGTATAAATTGCCTGTTCTTCAGTACAGAGAAGGGGGAATGAAAAATTCACTTTTTTTACAGAAAAGGAACAACGCAGATTGATATTATTAAAGATCGATTGATAAAAATGCAACAAAAGGGCTTTACAAAGAAACCCTCAGCGGAAGAAAGAAAAATCATTAATACAATAATGGTGAAGACGGAGGAACTGAACCAAAACAATGTTACCAGGACAAAGGCATATCTGGATTTCTATTTAAGGCATCCAGAAATCCATTGGGCTTTCCTTGCACATATGGTCTCCCGCAATGGGGGCTGGAGCATGACCGATTTGAAGGGGGAGCTTTTATCAAGATTGCTGTCGAGAAAGGAAAAACAGTCTTATTTTTCTTTTCTGGAAAGAGGGAATTGGCTTATATTCCAGGATGCCTTTCCTCAGCTGCTTCTGTATGAAGAAAGTATCAAGAGGAAGGAACCGTTGTTTTCCCTGCTTCGTTACTTTAATGTTTCATTCTTCATGGAAACAATATGGGATTACTGCTGGAGGACTCCAGATTCCGCAATTCTGACAACAGCCCTTATTATCAATGAACAAAACTATATTGAAAAGAGAGTAATCCAGAACCAAACCTTTATCAAAGAAGTATTCAAAACACTTGAGTTTGAATTGCAGGAGTTGTTGTCATTAAATCATATTTTGTTTCCATATATAGATTATGGAATTCTAAAGCTTGCCGGACAGGCAGTGAACCAGTTTGAATCCTTGCCTGAACGGATACGGCTGGGGAAGAGGCTATACACAATTTTATTTGAAAAGGATCTATTGATTAAGGCAGTGGAATGGGCTAAAGAACACACTCACACTGGCTCAAGAATGGATTATTGGCCTCACATTTTCAGCCATGTGAATGAGGGCATTCCCAGCCTGCAATACAAAAAGAAATTGAAGACCTGCAAGCTGCGGGCAGGAGCGAGGAGAATCTATAGCCCGAGTCTGAAGAATGCCTGGAAAAATGTTGAACATGAAGATGCCGGCCATAACGAATGGTTCAGTGACTTTCGTATTTTGGATTATTTAAAGGACAAGGAAGAACCGTTGATTGGGAATATTGAATATGATTACTGTCAGGCTTTAGAGAAACTGGAAATGGCTGCATTTACGAAAAAAGTTCTGTCGATATTGGATTAGGCCATGTTATCAAATAAGCGCTTGGGTAATTCCTGAGCGCACCTTCTTATATGAAAATGCTGCGAATCGTTTTTATAAAAGGTCTGTCAAACAATCTATTTTTGCACCGTATAGTTTGATTTTACTTATGATTCATGTGTTGCTGTGGCTCCTGTAAATGCTGAAGATCTGCAATCCATTGGGATCCTAAAAAGCTGCCTGATAAAAGATATATTGAAAGCAAAACAAAAGAGATTGCTGGCTTGATAAGGTCCCTTTTTGACTTAATCGATGAGGAATCAGATAGCAGGATTCTAAAAAGAAATAAGGCTGAAAGTGTAATCGTTAAAAAAATGTTAATCATGATGAGTGCCTTTTCAGGCAAGAGCATTTCACCCAGCATAGCCCCCATCATGCCACCCATAATACCGGACATAAGCCCCTCAATTGAGGAGAGAGTATTGAATAAAGCTCCTAATATGCTGCCACATACAGCCCCTATCAACATGGAAAGCAGGGTGGAACTAAACATGTCGCCGCGATAAACAGCTCCAAGCAGGATGCCTGTTGTTAACCCTATATTCATTCCCAGGTACATTGAGATAATCATCCCGCTCATGCCAGACAGAGAAGGCCTGTAGTTGCGCACCAATATAATGGAAACAAGTAAGACGGTTAAAAGAGTGAAAAATACATAAGCATTGAAAATGACCATGGACTGTCCTCCTTTTCACCATCATATGAAAATGGAGATAAGACCATGCTAGATTACGGGAAGTCATAAAGGAAAAACACCGCAACCGCAGCTGGGCTCTATAGCTTACTATGGTTACAGGGGATATTCTCTAGTTTATATCATTGTATGAAGGGTACGGACATAATGGAGACAGAACTCAATTCAATAAAAGGAGGGAATGGAAATGGATAAAAACAAGGCTCCTAACAAAGGGTTGAATACTGACCAGAATAACGGATTGTCTGATACCCAGGAAGTACTTTATGCCAAGGAATTTTCAAGGGCAGTCAAAGCGGAAAATAGGTACAGAGAAGAAAATCAAAATAAAAAGAAATAATATGAGAGATATGGATGAAGAGACTTTCCTGCAGCCAGGAAAGTCTCTTATTTATATGGGTAAAAAAAGCCTCTGCAGTCACAGGGGCTTCTAAAATTAACCGGTCAGCTTTGGCCATTTATTATGTCGAAGGACTTTGTAAATGGATAGACCATCACTATAATTTTCGTTTCCGTAATCGACGGGTACTAATGAGAAAGTAGCAATCCAGACAGAGAAATAGGAATACCGAACAAAGAGCGTATGTGGTTCTATAATTCCTTTTGAAATAAGCAGGTTTAGCACCAGTACTGATCCAAGATTGAATATCACTCCTCCGGCATGTACTAAGAAGTGGGTAAAGCGATTATTCCATTTCAGTTGTTCATATTCACAAAAAGCATCTAAAAAATACATGCTATTTAAAATGAAAGGTCCTTTTTGGAAAATCTTTCGACCTCGGCCTAATGAGAAAATGAATTTCCCCCCAAACAGCCATGCAAAAAAGGAATGCCCTAATTCATGAATGAGTGATACGACAGGATAAATAAATAAAAGGGCTAAAAGAAAACCTAAAAAATCAGAAAAACCAAACATGAACTTCAAGTCTCCTTCAAAAAAGCTTATATTATCGATGTACAAGTTTTACCCGGGCAAAATGAAGATAAACGAACATTGAAGCTGAAAAATATTACATATCTTCCTTATTATTATCAGCGCATTTTTAATATGGCTCTTTTCTCAAACTTTGTTGCTATTGACTACAAAATAGGATGGAATTACTTAAGTTTCTTCACAATTAACGCTTAACAAGAGAAAAGAGCTTGCCAACTTAGTACCGACCTGCAAAATAGCTTTTATCACGTTAAAATCGGCTTTAGGATTTTAACAACAATCTTTACGAAAACAGCCTTTAATATAAATCTTAATAATAAATCAAAATTCGCCTATACCCTTAACCAGAGACAGAATAGGATAATACTGAACAAAAAAACAGGAGGGAAAAATATGTCCGAAAAAAAAGCAGGTAAGGTCATCCACGTTGACCACCTTACCATCCATGCTAAAGATGTGAAAATTATTAACGAACAATCTAGGGGTCATCACGAGGAAAGAAGGAATCCATGGAACTTTTTTGGTCCTCGAAGGAGACCTGGAAGAGATGTTGAGGAAGAGCATCATATGAAGTCAGAAAGCAGCTCTGAAGAGAGGGGCCATGAGGAAGGTCGCAGAGGCCCGAGATGGATGTAACAGGTTTTTAGAAAAGCTGAAAATAGAACAATAAACACCTGAACATTTGTTAAAAAACTTTGCTTTGACTGCTGAAAACTTGCTTTGAAACGTTTTTGCTTACATGTAAACTTCTATCAGCAAGTACAAAAAGAGTTGAAAATTGTTATTGGCTAACCTGTGTGAAAAACAAAACTTTCTATATAAAATAAAAACAGCTTGCGGACTTTACGGTCTGCAAGCTGCTTTTTGGGCATTTTAAGCCGGTGCATCAAGTTCATCATCTTCAATTCGCTTTTCATAGTGTTCAACATCTTTCCGGGCGTTGAAGCGGTCTGCCTTTTCAAGTGTGACAGTAATATTGTAGTCCGGAATACCGGCGTACTTTTCATAGCGTCCTCTTGGCAGCAGGAAGTTTCCTTCAGGGAAGTGCACCTGCACATTACCGCGCGATATGTCCACGAATTTTGCTCTTCCCTGGAAAACACCGAAGCCGTTGTAAAGAACTATTCCTTCTCCTTCAGCTATGCTAAGGTCCTGGGCATCTTCGGCATTCATCAAGACGTCATAGCGTCCAGCTCCATTAAGAGGATCGACCTCATTGTACACCATTGAATTAAATTGTTTTCCGCGTCTTGAGGTTACGATGAATTGGCCTTCCTTTTTGCCTAGATCCGGAATATCGACCGAAATCAGATTTCCTCTCCCATCTGGAGTTGGACAAATTCCATCTTCGCACAACCAGGCACCGCCCCATTGGAAAACATCGCCGGCTTTTTTCAGGTGTTGGATGCCGTTATAGTTAGGGTTGGCCTTCGCAATTTCATTCCTTATTTCCTGGGCATCTTGGAAGTCCACCAAGTGTGCTGTTTCAGGTTTGACCCGCTTGGCTAGATCAACGTAGATTTTCCATTCAGCACGTGCTTCTTCAACCTGGTTTTTATTGCCTTCGATTTCAGGACTGAAATAAACCATACGCTCAGTAGATGTGGATGTTCCTCCGCCCTCCTGCTCATAACGGGTTTTTGCAGGGAGGACAATGACAGCTTCCATCGCGTCTACCAGAGTAGAAGTATTTAAAATGATATCCTGGTGGACACGGATGTCCAATTCGGATAATGCTTTCTCGACAAAATTTGGATCTGGCATCGTTTCAAGGAAATTACCTCCAGAAAGATAGTACATTTTGATTTTTCGTTCATGATCTTCGGGGAGTAAAGTATTTTCCAGAGTAACCCCGACAATGTCGCCTTGCCATTCAGGAAGTTCAAATCCCCATAGGTCTTCAATGCGCTTAATGTTCTCTCCATAAAAATCTCCGCCAGGCAGAACGAAGGGATCCGCACCCATTTCACCGCTGCCTTGAACGGAAGAGTGTCCGCGGAATGGCATAAGGCCGGCATGCTTTCGGCCAAGGTGGCCTCGGAGCAACGCCAGGTTGGCCACTTGTGAAATGTTATCTGTTGCGAATGAGTGCATTGTTAAACCAAGGGCCCATGCATAAACGGCATTCTTGCTGTTAGCGAGCAGTTCCGCAAGTTCAATTATACGTTCTTTAGAAATGCCAGAGGAGGCTACAATCTCTTCCCAGCCTTGACTCTGAACTTTAGCTTTTAATTCTTGATATCCATTTACATGTTCCTTGACAAATTCATGGTTGATGGCAGAACCGTACATCATTTTCTCCATATCAAACCAGTGCTTCATGATTCCGTGCATAAAGGCGATATCCCCGCCAATATTGACCTGATAAAAGTCATCAGCAATCTTTGTTCCAAACAAGGCTGATTCAGGATTTGAAGGAATCCAATATTCATCCATTGCCGGCTCTTTATATGGATTGACGACGATTATTTTTGTTCCTTTTTTCTTTGCTTCAAGCATGTACTTAGATGAAACAGGGGAGCTGTTTGAAGCTACGCTGCCCCAGAATAGCAGAACGTCGGTTCCAATCCAATCCAGATAATTTGAAGTAGAAGCGCCCACACCAATAGAGCGTTTCAAAGCGGTTTTGGAAGGTGAATGGCAAATACGGCTGGCATTGTCAATATTATTGGTCCCAAGGAAACGGGATACTTTACCTGCAACATAGTAGGATTCATTTGTAATTCCACGGCTTGTAAGATAAAAAGCATATTGTTTTGGATCCAGCTTTTTCATCTTCTCTGCAATCATGTCCATTGCTTCATCCCAAGTAATACGAGAAAAACTCCGCTCGCCTTTTCTGCGGATCAAAGGGTAGGGGATGCGTCCTAATTTACGCAGCTGGGTACTGTCATATTTTCTTAGTTCATCAATGTCCGCATGCAGGATTTCCGGATTAATTGCCCCGGCAGTATTAAGCCTGAGGACGTTTAATCTGGTCGTACAAATATGGGGGCCGGTCAAAGTCTGGTCATGTAGTCCAGATACGCCAAGAGCGCATCCATCACATACTCCTTTGGTCAGGATGTTGGTCGCATAGCCAAAGTTATCCCGATTGTCCCAAAGTGTTTTCATGGTATCTCTTATATGTTTCGGCTTAACCTTGCCTAGTCCAAAAGGAATTGGGCTGACCCAGTGCTTGGGTGCAGGCATTGCCTCTTTTTTCTGTGGTCCTGGATGTTTTGTTTTTCCCATTGCAAACACTCCTATATACAATCTTTAATTCTATAAAAAAACCACCGTTAATCCTGAAACAATACCTTCAGGTTTAACGGTGGTTAGTCTTTAGCAGGGTCGCTGCCAAGTGCCATACCAAATCAGCTGTTGAATTTTTCCTGGATATCCTCTTCAAATACAAAGATGGACATTCCGAAATCTCGGTCGATATCGATATCTACAAAAAGTTCCACGAGCTTGCAGCCGAGGAATTCTTCCATTTCAACCGGAGGGTTTTTCCGATACATTTCTTTCACCATTTCCGTTCTGGCTGCCCGCAGTGCCTGCTTGCCTTCATTAGCAGATGCGATAAACTTCTCAACTGGTGAAAGATTCCCTTCCATTTCGCAAATTGCCCACTTCTTACAAAAGGTAGTGGTAATTTTGCTTGGGCCTTTACCCATATGTTTTTTACGGAAGGAACGTACCAAGTTACTGAATTCTGCCTCGTATTTATTCATAATATCCTCCTGTCATCCATACAGGTTATAAGATGAAGGTATTTTACCATAAGGTGAGGCAATTACAAAGGATTAGCCTGCCATTCTTTCATTCGCTTCGTTTTGCTTACGAAGTTTCTGGATGTCGCGGCGAATTAAAATGGATACTGCAAGAGCAATAACAAAAAGTCCGCTGAAGAAGGTCAAGCTAGTTGCATAGCTGCCAGTAGTGTCTTTCATCCATGCTGCGAACATTGGTCCCGCGAGACCGGCAGCTGCCCATGCAGTAAGGATATATCCGTGAATCGCTCCTAGCTGTTTTGTCCCAAAAATGTCGCCGATGAATGCAGGAATCGCTGAAAAACCGCCGCCGTACATCGTATATACTACAGCCAGCATGACTTGGAAAAGAAATGCTTCTTTTGTATGCGGTAATAGCATGAATAAAACAATTTGTGTGGCAAAGAAAATTGTGTACGTATTTGGTCGTCCGATATAGTCTGAAATTGAAGCCCAGGCGATACGGCCAAAGCCATTAAAAAGACCCATGATCCCGACAAGTGCTGCTGCTTCTGCAGTCGTTAAGCCAATACTCTCTTCAGCTAATGGCTTAGCCGCAGATAAAATGGCGATACCGCATGTTACGTTGATAAAAAGCATTACCCATAGATAATAAAAACGGGATGTTTTGATCGCTTCATTCGCAGTAAGCTGGGAAAGATCCTTCTTTACCTTCACCTTGCCTGACGCGGCTTTTTCCCTGAACCCTTCTGGAGCCCAATCAACAGGAGGTTTTTCGAGATAAAGGGAAGATAATGTCATAATAATAAAATACGCTGCACCCAAAATATAAAAAGTGTTAGCCGTTCCAACTGATTTAATCAAGGAATCCATGATCGGGCTGCTTATTGCTGCTGCAAAGCCAAATCCCATGATCGCAAGTCCGGTGGCAAGACCTCTTCTGTCCGGAAACCACTTCACCAAAGTAGAAACAGGCGCAATATATCCTACTCCGAGACCAATACCGCCCAACACTCCATAAGTAATATACAGTAAAGGCAATGAACCAAGGCTGACTGCAAGCCCTGAACCTAAAATGCCTGCCCCGAAAAAGCCTGCAGCGAGAAGCCCAGCTTTTCTCGGACCGTGCTTTTCAACAAAATGCCCTAGAAAAGCAGCTGATAATCCTAAAAATAAAATGGCAAGGCTGAATGTAAATTGTACTTGCTTGGAAGTCCAGCCGAACTCCTCGATTAATGGGTTAGTAAAGTTGCTCCAGGCATACACTGACCCGATGGAAATATGGATACCGACCGCTGATGCTGCAATAAGCCACCGATTCTTAGTCTTTTTCATTCTTTTTCCCCTTTGCGCTGTTAAATTTTCGATCTCCAAAAGACACGAATTGCAGTTGATGAAATCTTTCAAGCTATGAAACCCGTTTGCTATGTACCTTTTTGCTGACTCAAGCAGGATGTACCCCAAAAACAAACAGAAAACCGTCAATCTCTCCGGTCCCCACCCATAGAGGAAGGGACTTTGATAGAAAGATTGACGGTTAGTACCAAGCAGGTATCGCTACTTAATGACCAACTGTTAATCGCTTACATTTCCACAACATCCTAACCGAAGACAGGGTCGCTATCTCGAATCAAAATGTTACAGATTTGTGAACTTCGACAAAATTTTATCATTTTAGCATTATAGTTGCAATACCCTTTAAGACTGCTATTATAATTTTACACTGTGATGATGTTGGAAATTTTTCTTGTGAAAACTAAAAGATTGTGTTTAGATTTTAAGTATTCTCAAAATCTTAAAATCCAGGTGACGGCTATGTTAGAAAATATGAGTGATAGATATACGATTACAAAATATCAAAATGGGAAATTTTTGGATGTAGAAGATGTCATTGTGAATGAGTTTCCACTTACCATTTATGTAAACGATATGGAGTTCGCTACTATGGTTTGCACTCCTACACATTTTGAAGAAATGGTTGTCGGTTTTCTTGCTTCTGAAGGGGTGATCCGTTCAAGCAACGACATCCACTCACTCAGCATCGACGAGAGCAGAGGATATGCTTACGTAATGACCAAAGTAAATATGACGACTAACCAGGAATATTATTCAAAGCGATTTATTGGCTCATGCTGCGGGAAAAGTCGGCAATTTTATTTTCATAATGACGCCAGGACAGCTAAAACTTCCATGTCCAGAACGACCATAACAGCAGCACAAAGCATTGCACTTATGAACCAGATGCAAAGCAGCTCACAGGTTTTTCTTGAAACAGGAGGAGTACATAATGCAGCTCTTTGTTCACCAACCGAAATCCTTGCAGTACGCACCGATATTGGGCGTCATAATGCATTAGATAAGTTATATGGATATAGTATCCTTAACAGGATTCCTGTACGAGATAAAGTCATTGTATTCAGCGGCAGGATTTCTTCTGAAGTATTGTTAAAAGCAGCAAAAATCGGAGTGGGTATAGTATTGTCCAAATCTGCACCAACAGACCTGGCCATCAAATTGGCTAAGGATTTAAATATTACTGCTGTTGGTTTTATCCGGGGAAAATCTTTCAATGTATATTCTTGTCCAGAGAGAATCGTTGATTAATAACCTGGTTAATTTATAATTAAAATATAGGTAAAATTGACTGAAGTCAGGGCCGGTTTATGGGGTCCTGGCTTTTTTTAGTATAATAAAATATTTCCTTGCAGTTGGCTTAGCAAAGAAGAATCAGGAGTATTTAAGAGCATCTGGCGGCAAAAGGGAGGCTCGGTTAGCTGAGTTAACGAGGTTGGGGAATATGCTAATATTTAATGAATTATCAGACAATTTGAATTTTGTATGCATATTACGAGATTGTTAGAATTATACTTATTAATATATTTTAGAGATTCAGCGGTTTTTTAGACCCCAAGAGGATAAAAGAACTGTTTTTCAAAATAGTAGTTTACTAGTGTATTCAAGTGGGTATCAATAATTTAGGGTGAAATGTTACGGTTTTTCATAGATTGGTTATGATAGCCGTTTAACAGAATAAATATGTAAAGAAACTAATCATTATGAGGGGGAGTTTTAGCAGTGAAGAAATTGTTATCATTATTCATTTTAGTGGTGACCCTTACAGGTCTCCTTGCTGCATGTGGCAGTGATGAAAAAACATCCGGTGAAGGCGGTATGGATCTCGCTGAGGAAGGAAAGTTTACATTTGCTTCTTCTGGTGAATTCAAGCCATTCAGCGTGACAAGTGGCGGAGGCAAGATGTCCGGTTTTGATATCGATGTTGCCGAAGCAGTGGCAAAAGAACTGGGTCTTGAACCAAACCAGCAGAAATTCAAGTTTGCCAGTATTGTTGAAGGAGTCAAGTCAGGACGTTTCGATGCGGCTGTTGCCAGCCATACCATAAATGAAGAGCGTTTAAAGCATGTTGATTTTTCAACTCCGTACTACTATTCAGGACCGCAAATCTTTGTTAGGCCTGACAGCGATGTTCAAAAACTTTCGGATTTAAAAGGAAAGGAAATCGCAGTTTCGAAAGGTTCAACCTATGCAAAATCGGCAGAAGAGGTAACAGATAACATTGTGCTTTATGATAGTGACGTAACAGCGTTGGAAGCATTGGCCAATAAAAGGCACGACGCTGTCATAACGGACTTTGTTACAGGAAAAGAAGCAATTGGTGCCGGTCTTAAAATCGAAGGCAGAGAGCTTCTTGGCCGAAGCGAGCAGGCAATTGCTATAGCCAAAGACAATGATGAATTACTGAAAAAAGTCAACGAAGCATTGGAAACTTTGAGAGAAAATGGAACGTTGAAAAAAATCAGTGAAAAATACTTCGGTGAAGACATAACAGCCAAGCCGGAGGAATAAGTTGTCAATTTGGAGCGAATGTGCGGTTAAACTGCACATTCGTTTCTGCTTAAAATGCTATTTTCATAAAACATCAATAACTATTTATGAAACGAACGATAAAAAGAGCCCACAGGGAGTTGAATGAATCTTGCCAAGTCTATCGCATGTTATAGAAGTCTTTTTTGACACGTATGATATTTTCCTCAAAGGTATGCTGCTAACATTGCAGGTAACAGCAGTGTCGATTTTAATTGCTATTTTCATAGGTTTGTTATTCGCCTTTTTAAAAATTTCAGGAATCAAGGTACTGGAATGGATTGCCGATGCCTATATTTATCTGGTCAGGGGAACCCCGTTAATTGTACAGATCTTCATCTTCTATTTTGGAATGACGAGTTTTAATATCTCCGCGTTCTGGTCAGTAGCCCTAGGTCTTGCTTTCCATAACGGTGCATATATCGCAGAAATCTTCAGAGGAACTATTCAATCCATTGACAAAGGCCAAATGGAAGCAGGCCGTTCTCTTGGAATGAGCAGATCCCTTACAATGAGAAGAATCATCCTTCCACAGGCTTTCCGACGTGCCTTGCCTCCACTTGGGAATCAATTCATCATCGGCCTCAAGGATTCATCTTTAGCAGCATTCATAGGAATGTATGAACTATTCAATGTAGCGACAACAAAAGGAGCAAATAATTTTGACAATATGACATATCTGCTCATTGTTGCTATATACTACCTATTCCTGGTTTATCTGATATCTGCTCTAGTTGGACTGCTTGAGAAAAAACTATCCGTAAGTGATTAAGGGGGAAATTATTTTGGACGGAAGAGATATGATCAATGTTAAGAAACTGAATAAATCATTTGGCGACCTTCACGTATTGAAGGATGTTGATATAACTGTAAAAGAAAGCGATGTGGTCTGCCTGATCGGTGCGAGCGGGTCTGGTAAAAGTACATTGCTGCGCTGTTTAAACTTTTTGGAAATAAAAGATAATGGTCAAATTATTATTGAAGGAGAAGAAATTAATGCTGATAGCCATGATCTGAACGAAGTTCGCCAGAAGATCGGCATGGTGTTCCAGCACTTCAATTTGTTTCCTCACAAAACCGTTATTGAAAACATTATTGAAGCACCAGTTCATGTAAAGGGTGTCAGCAAGGCACAGGCAATCCAGGAGGCTAGAGAACTTCTAGGCAAGGTTGGACTTGCAGATAAAGAAAAAGTCTATCCATCCAAGCTTTCCGGCGGACAGAAACAGAGGGTTGCAATTGCGAGAGCGTTGGCGATGAAGCCGGATATCATGCTATTCGATGAACCTACATCTGCACTGGACCCAGAACTTGTCGGAGAAGTACTGGCAACCATGAAGGAACTGGCGGAAGAAGGCATGACAATGGTCGTCGTGACCCATGAAATGGGATTTGCCCGTGAGGTGGCGGATTGGGTCGTTTACATGCATGGAGGACGTATTGTTGAAGTTGGGCACCCTGAAGAAATTTTTGAAAATCCAACTGAAGAACGTACACGCGAATTCTTAAGCAAGACATTTTAAAAGACAGACCACTTAAAAGACAAGACATCTTAATAGATGGGCGCTTAGTATTTACTAAGCGCCCTTTTTTGTCTTTGGCTGTTTTCGTAAAGATTGTTGTTAAAATCCGAAAGCCGATTTTAACTTGATAAGATGCGATTATGTAGTTCGATATTAAGTGTGCTAGCTCTTTTCTCATAATAAGCTTAATTTTTTTGGTTTAAACATAGGTCATTCAATCATATTTCGTTGTTAGAGAAATGATCCTTGTCTTTAAACACGCTTTTTGCAGTGATCGGCAAGAAAAAATGCATAGATTATATGGATACTGCATAGATTTTTTGGAAAATGCCGCCAAGTGCAGCTTATTTTATTTCAAAATCAATAGTTATCTTCATTCCAGCGGGCTAGCCCATATCCTCCCACCATCCTGTCTCTCAAACTGGACCCCTTACCTAATAATAAACTTCATAATTTGAAGTTTCTTATATTCTAAGTATGATAAAAAAGTTGATAATATAATAAAATATACTTAAGATGTTGGGGGATTAACCGATAACATTTTTATGTAAAGGAGGGAATTAAATGGAAATGACTATATCACAAATCAAAAAGAAAGCACTTGCTTCACTAAAAGGAAAATGGGGAATTAGCGTTGGCTTAACGATAACTATTTTTTTCATAACTACTTTCGTGCCAATGTTCATTGAAATATTTCTAAGTGGGGGATTTTCGCAGTGGGTTTCCCAGACGGAAACGCCGCTTATCGCAGAATCAGTTAATTTTGTTCTGACACTTTTCTTCATTCCCCTCACGGTAGCCAGCTATTGGTTTTATTTAGTTATTGCTAGGTGGTATGACCCGAAAATCTCTGATGTCTTTTCTGTATATAAGGAATGGGAACTGGCATTAAAAGTAGTAGGTTCTTCTATTCTGGTCTTTTTCTTTTCCATGTTATGGACATTATTATTGATAATACCAGGTATTATCAAAGGGATTTCATATTCTCAGGTTTTTTATCTGCTCAGGGATCAACCGGAGCTTTCAGGTCTTGAAGCGATTACCGAAAGTAAAAAAAGGATGAAAGGGTATAAGTGGAAGTTTTTCCTGTTGAATTTAAGCTTTATCGGCTGGGCTTTTATTGCGATTTTTACTCTAGGAATTGGATTCCTATGGCTCGCTCCTTATATAAGTACGGCTAATGCTACATTTTACAATGAAGTAATCGCTCCACAAGGAAAAGATGATGCTAATTCCGAAGATTTAGCGATGTAATGATGAACAGCTTCAGCTAAATAGCTGGGCTGTTTTTTTGGTGCTCAGATAAATAAGAGAATAATTAGACGAGTGAAGATTACCAATTCTAAAGGATAATCATGGAAAATGTAGAATATTATAATTTCACATTCATATTGGAAATGAGGGGAACTATGGGAGCAGACAGATCTAAACTTTATTTAATCGATCAGAAGGAAGGATTCAGTCCAACTTTCAGTCATCTGGTGTCGATGATGAATTATGTACGTGCGACTACTCTGGAAGAAGTGGAAGGACTCTCAATAGAAGAACTGGATTTTCTTGTCCATGAAGAAGCAAACTCTATTGGTATGCTGCTTGGCCATATGGCCGCGGTAGAAACAATCTATCAAATTGTAACCTTTGAGAAAAGGGATCCAACCGAGGAAGAAGAAGAAACGCTATCAGCGGGCCTTGAGCTTGGGGAAAAGGGACAGGCAGCGTTAAAGGGATTTGACCTAGAACATTATCTTGCCGATCTCCAGGCTGTCCGGGAAGAAACCTATAGTAAATTCCATACACTAGCTGATGAATGGCTGTTCGAACAAACGAACTGGTGGTGGAACGAGCAGGGGAACAATTACTTCAAATGGTTTCATGTGCTTGAGGATGAACTGAACCACCGTGGTCAAATTAGGATGATAAAGAAGATTTACAGCAGGGTAAAGAGCCCTCTAGTTAAATAAGAAGAAGAAAATCCGTGGAGGTCTTTCACGGTTTTTTTTTGAAGAATAAAGATGCAGTTATTTTTCTGCAAAATAATAAAAATTTTTGAAACTTAAAACTATGACAATCGTATTACATATCAAGAAATAAATGGAATAAGGGAGGGTGCATGGTTCGATTTTAGCAAGGGGTGATATAAATGGAGTTGTTTGGTATTCCATTAGAAACGATTTATTTTTACGGACTAGTAATTTCAGGTGTCGTCACAATTCTTTACTTATTTTTTGGTGATGCTCTTGAAGGACTGTCAGAAGCTATTCCTTTTATGAATCCAACGTTAATTTTTGCTTTTGTCGCGATTTTTTCAGCAGGTGGATATTTAGGTGAAGTTTTTACAAAGCTGGAAAGCTTATTAATCTCTGCAGTTTCCGCAATTATTGCTCTTATTCTCGTTACATTGCTGAATGTATTTGTGCTGATTCCACTATCCAATGCTGAGGAGTCACTCGTCTATAAAGAAAGTGACTTAAGAGGACGGATTGGAACGGTAATCACAGGCATCCCGATCGACGGTTACGGTGAGGTCATAATCGAGAATATAAGCGGCCGAATCTCGAAGCCAGCAGTCAGTTTTACGAAATCAGAAATACCCTATGGGAAAAAAGTGCTCATTATCGATGTCGAAAATGGAGTGCTGCAAGTTAAATTATATGAAGAATTAGAATCTTATATTTAGGGGGAAAAGGCATGGATCTAATGTTTATAGTTATTGGTTTTGTAGTATTTCTCATTATTGCGTTAATCGCTGTTTTCATCACAAAATATAAAACTGCAGGACCGGATGAAGCTTTAATTGTTACTGGAAGCTTTCTCGGAAGCCGCAATGTCCATACAGATGAGTCGAATAATAAAATAAAAATCATCAGGGGCGGAGGTACGTTCATCTTCCCGGTTTTCCAGCAATCACGTCCGCTCAGCCTGCTCTCCAGCAAGCTAGAAGTCACAACACCTGAAGTGTATACAGAACAAGGCGTTCCAGTTATGGCAGATGGAACCGCGATTATTAAAATCGGGGGATCCATCAGTGAAATTGCTACTGCTGCCGAGCAATTCCTTGGAAAATCAAAGGAAGATAGAGAGAATGAAGCCAAAGAAGTTTTAGAAGGGCATCTTCGTTCGATTCTAGGTTCAATGACCGTAGAAGAGATTTATAAGAACCGTGATAAGTTCTCTCAGGAAGTTCAGCGTGTCGCTTCACAAGACCTCGCAAAAATGGGACTCGTCATTGTGTCATTCACAATCAAAGATGTGCGGGATAAGAATGGCTACCTTGATTCCCTAGGTAAACCTCGTATTGCCCAGGTAAAGCGTGATGCAGATATCGCGACAGCCGACGCGGAAAAAGAAACACGAATCAAGAAAGCGGAAGCAGATAAGGAAGCAAAAAAAGCAGAATTCGAGCGTGCGACTGAAATAGCTGAAGCCGAAAAAATCAATGGATTGAAAATGGCTGAATTCCGACGTGAGCAGGATATCGCCAAGGCCCGTGCTGACCAGGCTTATGATCTTGAAACAGCAAGGGCTCAGCAAGAGGTTACAGAACAAGAAATGCAGGTTAAGATCATCGAGCGCCAGAAGCAAATTGAGCTAGAGGAAAAAGAAATCCTCCGCCGCGAGCGACAGTATGATTCAGAAGTCAAAAAGAAAGCTGATGCCGACCGCTATGCAGTCGAGCAATCGGCGGCAGCGGATAAAGCGAAGCAAATTGCCGAAGCCGATGCGAATAAATACCGAATTGAAGCCATGGCACGCGCAGAAGCTGAAAAAGTCCGCATAGATGGTCTTGCAAAAGCAGAAGCAGAACGTGCGCAGGGTGAATCCGAAGCTGAAATCATCCGCCTGAAAGGTCTTGCGGAAGCAGAAGCTAAGGAGAAAATCGCTGAAGCGTTCGAACAATTTGGCCAGGCAGCAATCCTCGACATGATCTTGAAAATGCTTCCTGAATACGCGAAGCAGGTTGCTGCACCACTTGGCAATATTGACAAGATTACCGTTGTCGATACAGGAGGCAGCGATGCCAATGGCGGAGCGAACAAGGTGACAGGTTATGCCACCAATTTGATGGCTACCCTTCAAGAATCCCTAAAAGCCTCATCAGGTATAGATGTCAAAAATCTGATTGAAAACTTTTCCGGGAAAGCAAATGTCAGGCACAGTATTGACTCATTGACAGATGAAATCCGGGTAAGCAAGACTGAAAACAGGATTGAAGCTGCTGTAAAGCAGGAAGAATAGAAGAAAAACCCGCCTGGAATGAGGATCAAAGGGTTCCGTTTTCGGGTGCTTTCTTATTAATAGACACAGGAATTGACGTATGAATTGGCATACGTCTTTTTCTTTATTTATTAAGGTTTCTACGAAATTTCATTAACGTTGACATATCAATTGACTTCATTATTATGATGGACAATAAGTATTGTACACTTTAAAGAGGGGCAAAACTTCTGTCATTTGCAATGCCGTTTTAAGCACCAGTTTTATTGAACCTTATAAGCTAGTCGATAATAAGCTGCTGATTTCCGCCTCTAGGATCAAGAGGGTCCGCACTTATCGGTTGGGAGATCAGGTTAAGCGCCAGAGCTGATAAGTAGACGGAATAATTCCGCTTAATTAGTAATTAATATTAAAAAAGACTAAAATAGACGGAGAAGTTCCGCCTATTGACTAAAAAAATTCGAAAATAGGTGATTTTGCTGTGCATAAGCGGAAAACCTTCCCTTATTTACCCCGAAACAAGCTCCATTCTGAATTTAACCGGAAAATCTCCGCTTATTTTACTTTTGCTGGGCTTCGATAAAGGACAAGACATCTTATTTAAAAGATTACCGTGAACCATATCACAAGTAAGTGAGGTTTTATTTAAATACGGTTTTGGTATGCCTAATAAAGGTACTCGCCAATTTTACTACGGCGAGTTTTACTTTTTTACTTACCAATAATGATGCCAATACAACTGTCATTTCGGCACATATTTTAAAAAAGCACCTCAAAACGGAACGGTTTAAATGAGGTTCCAGGAGGGTTTTTTTGAGTGTGAGACATTTTTATAGCCACTTTTTTAATATTATAGCGAAAATGAAATTTTTATAGCGAATTGGAAATAATCACTGTTTTTTCCAATTCGCTAATTAATTCTTTTCTAGCTAAACGTGCAAGGGTTAAAGTCTCCATCACTCCTTCGTTTCCTGTTTCAGCCAACCTTCGAAATACCCTTTTGCCTGCGGATGGCCGGCCTTTTCAAAAAGTGTGATTAAATCATGTCCGGATGCATTTTTATTCTTATATTCGTTGACATAGTTCTTAATTGCTTTATTCACTTTTCCAGCCTTGACTAAATTGTCCAGCTCAGCATACAGATTGTAACCCTGTAAACCCATCATGATGGAATAATCATTTATATTCTTAAAATCGCTTAATGGGCTGCTTAAATACTGTCCTTCTTTTTGAATCCTTACAATCTCTTCCTGCTGCTTTAATTGATCTTCTGCAGAACTGCTGGTCAGGTAGCCCTTTTCGCCCATATAGGTTTTTAGCGAAAAGCTGACGAGACCTTCATTAACCCATGGTTCCTTGTAACCCTGGGTTCCGACCATCCCGGATAGCCACTGGCGAATCACACCCTCTGTCATGCTAAGAGAGGAAAAATTATTATCTGTAAAATTATAACCAGGTGTAAAAATCATTCCCTGGTAAGCCATTTGCGGGTTACTTTCCCCGGTGCGAATCACATCCAGTTCCTTATAGGGCAGTGGGGTGCCGTAGATTTCCTCGAAAAAGTCGATTGATTGCCCAGCGCCCATAGCATTCCTGTTTGCGATTTCTTGTTTGTCAATGGAAGGGCGGTACCAGACATTCACAAGTGTATCATTATTGGCCATGAATCTTTCAGCTTGATAATATTGTTTATCCAGAAGGACGATAGAAAAATCACGCAAGTTTTCCGCCTTGACGTGATATTTCTGATTTTCACCGTTGCTTTCAATAGTTGCATTGGCTTCCTCCGCATTCGAAAGGACCTGGTATTTAACGGCTGTGCCAATTGTCACGTCAAAATTAGCCGTTTCGCTGTAAAACGGATAACCAAGTGGTGAATAGGGATCTAAGTTCCAGCCATTTTTATCATACACTGCTTGTTTAGGCAGGAAGCTGCCGAGCCAAACAGCGGCATAATCATAGCTCGCATTGCTGTAATTCACAGGAAGCTGAAAATTGAATTGAATGTCCAGTTCTGCGGTCTCTTTACTCTCCCATTCCTTCATTTGAATTTCTAAAATAGTGCCTTCGACTTTAAACTCAGCTTTCTTGTTGTTTACTTTGATGTCAGCGATATCCATCCAGCCAGGAGCAGGTGATGGACCTAGTATGAATTTCCAGTCGGGTCCATCAATCGGCTCCTTAAACTGGTTAGGGTAAAGGTGGAAATAGATTTTTTCCTGGTTTGCACCAGTTGTATTGACTGTGGAAATATGCAGGCTTCCCTTTAAAATTGCATCTGCATCCTGATATGTCAGTTCGGCTTTGTAATTGACTGGCACATGTTCCTTATTTGTGAAACTATAACTATATAGGTCCTGTGACTCTTTTGGTTCACTGGATGCTTCTGTACTTTTCGCCTCTTTATGTTTTGGGCTTGCCTCATCTTTTCCAAGGAATTCAGCATATGAAAATACACCGGCCCATAATACGAATGACACCATCAATAAAGCAGTGAAAATCTGGCGAGGGTATTCTGATATATGTTCCGCAGCCTTCAATGCACCCATATCGATAATTCGGAAGATCTTATAGCGGCACATATACCCCCTGGCCATTCTCAGTTTTTCAAGAAACAAGTCACTATAATAACTCTTCTTTTCATGCTCTGCAGCAGGCTGCTCCGGCACGCCAACTAATACAAAACTTCTTGAGCAGCTTAATTTTTCTTCAACCTCTTTTTCGGCACGGCTATTAGCTCTATTTCTAACAGGAACCACACCTGCTATATGGTCCTCAATCCCTTTTTTCATCCAATTCACTACGATTGCAATAAAAGCAATCATCACTATGGGGCTGTAGGCCATCCAAGGCGCACGCCTGATCAGCCAGAAATTTTGACCGGCCATCCCCGCTAGTTCATTTGAAATTGATCGATAGATCAGGCGCGGATCATTAGTCAGCGCTGTGGGGTGCGGACCGCCCAGATACAAGGAAAAGATGCCAAGGAATGTTAAGAGCTGAAGCACGGATAACATTTGCTGTGTGAACAGTAACAGTAAATGGGACTGGATATTTGGCCAGACATGCTTGATCAAAGTATGGAACTTGCTTGCTCCCATTAGTGTAGAACTCAATACAAACGGCTGTTTTTCAATCTCGTCTATCAAATCCAGGATAAAGGAATAGACGCCAGGGAGCCCAATGAACATCAGAACAAGAATCTGGTATTCTAATATTACTTTTGGAGATATTCCTATAGGTACCGCTGCCACCGGTATAATCAGGATAATACCGGCCAGCAGAGGCGGAAAGTACCGAAATGGCCAAAAGAAGGCAGTGAAATATCGTTTAAGGCCTGGATACCATAATGTGGTAAGCAACGCCAGAATGATTCCTAAGAAGAAGCGGATAAGAGTGATGCCGATTACAGCACCAAGTGTATATTTAATACCAACAAGAATCAGGTTCACCATGCTCCTTGCACCTAAATCTGTCCCAAGCGGGAAAGTCAGGGACGGAGGGGCTGGCGGTGCCGCGACAAAATTACCGTTTTCATCAAAAATTAATGGTTCATTACTCTCTGGTATGGGTTCAGTGAACCAACTGACCATGAACAATAAGATAAGAATCAGGGCTCCGACTTTAGCGTTCCGATATTTCAGCTTATAAATATACAGAAACAGAGCAATTAATCTATTAAATAAGTTTTGAGTCCTTGCTGCCATTCCTTTTTTTATCTTCCCCATATTCATGCTTTTTGTTTTCCTGTTTATCCCTCCAAGGCCAGCTTTACTATTCTGGTGATGGATGCTCCTATGTAGTAAGGCTAATAAAGTTGAAAATAGACTTATGAACCTTTTCATATATTCAACCCCCGGGCTTTTCCGACAAACTTACCGAAAAAAGTGACTAGTCTTTCCAAGAGGATGACCGGGAGCATAAAGACCCCGACATAAAATAAAATCTTAGCTGGGGAGACTCCAGGTGTCATCATGAGATTATAAAGTTCTTGTATGTATCCATCCAGGATAAACATGTGTTCAACGAGAACAAGGTTGGTCAAAACCAGGTAGATGATTGTTTTGAAGTGAATGGAAACAACTGGTACGATATTGCGGGTTAAGTGGACAAACAGGATTTGCATTTTAGATAATCCTTTTGCCTGGCCCAAAAGTATATAATGTTTTTCGAATTCATCCTCCATAATTTTTATTAGGAATTGAGCTAAAAACAATGAGGGGAGGAACGAATTTATGATCATTGGAAAAATAAGGGGTTCTTTCCCAGCTAGCCCATACATATTTACCAGGCGGATATCAAATTCCCTGAAAAGGGTAATCAATACCAGCTGCATCAGGAAAATAATGAGTAAATCAGGCAGGCCCCCGAAGAAATTCAGGATATGTTTTACTTTGGAGCGATGGGAATAAGGAAGAGTCATAAATAAATAGGCGATAAAGCTTCCTATAAAAACAGTAAACAACAGACTTACAGAAATGATTTCTATGGAATATGTATACCTTTCGATAACAGTTTCCTGGTACCAGCTTTCTAAAAATTGCCAGCTGGATGGCTTGAATAACTGTTCGGCAGTGGCTGACATGGTTTTTAATAGAGCTGCCAGTTCAATGTCAATGTGCTCACTTCCCGACGTCCTCAATGAAAAAAGCCTGGGAAATGCCATGAAAAATAGCAGACCTGCAATTGTGGTCAATATAAATAATGCGTTTTGAACTAACTTCTTCATATGGCCTCCTTTGGGGAAATTTTACTTATAATATTGTCTGACGTCGTAAGGTTATGAAAGGTTGCAAAACTTTATAGAGATCTTTTAATAATTTTGTGATAATTGAAAAAATAATGCAATATAGATTATAATAAACCGACTGGATAGTTTATTAGAATGACAGAAAAAGGGGGAGAAGACATGAAACAAAAAGTATTGAATCCAACAATACTGTCTGCACTCGAGAAATTTACGGAACTGGATGAAAAGATTTCCCATTATAATAGTATTTCAGGTTTGCTTAGCTGGGACCAAAAAGTAATAGCTCCCAAAAAAGGCCGGCCGATTTTTGCAAAAGCTAGCAGTACATTAAGAACTGAAGCGTTCAAGCTGACCGTATCCGAGGAAATGGGGAAATTGTTAAGTATTCTCTCTTCTCCAAATGCTGACGAATATTTAGATGATGCAGCAAAGGCAAAGGTTCGTGAACGGCTGAAATTCTATAATCGTTCAAAAAGTATTCCAGCAGAGATGATTAAGGATTTCTCGGTGCTGACATCAAAGGCGAATGATGCCTGGGAAGAGGCAAGGGAAAATAATGACTTTGAAAAATATCTGCCTTTTCTGGAGAAAATCGTTGAGTTTAAAAGAAACGCTATTGAATTCTATGGATATGAAAATCATCCATACGATGCTCTGCTGGATGAGTATGAGCCAGGCTTGACGGTGGAAAAGCTTGATCCTTTGTTTGTTAAATTAAGACAATCCAGCACGGACTTGCTGAAACGGATACAAAATGCTTCTTACAAGCCGAATGTAGAGATTTTTGAACAATCATATTCAGTTGAAAAGCAAAAAGAGTTCAACAGGTTTATCCTTCCGCTGATCGGCTTTGACATGAATGGAGGCAGGCTGGATGAAACTGTTCATCCATTCGCACAGACGGTCAATACCGGAGATGTCCGGATAACCACAAGGTATTTAGATGATAATGTTCGCTCGGCGATTTTCGGCACGATCCATGAAGCAGGGCATGGTATATATGAGCAGAATATTGATCCGCGGTTCGAGGATTCTGTTTTGCAGGAAGGAGCTTCTTTTGGTATCCATGAATCCCAGTCACGCTTCCTTGAAAATATGGTAGGGCGCAGTGAAGAATTCTGGAAATATTTCTACCCGAAGCTGCAAGAACATTTCCCTGAGCAGCTTGAGAATGTTGGACTGGATGATTTCTACCGGGCCATCAATGCGGTTCAGCCATCCTTCATCAGGGTCGAAGCAGATGAACTGACTTATAATCTGCACATCATGGTCCGTTACGAAATTGAAAAGGCGCTTATTGCCGGTGAAATAGAAGTGAAGGATCTTCCAGCAACATGGAACTCGAAAATCCATGAATATTTAGGGATTACCCCTGCGAATGATAGCGAGGGAGTTCTTCAGGATATACACTGGTCGTTCGGCGGCTTTGGTTATTTTCCATCGTATTCATTGGGGAATCTCTATGCAGCCCAAATCCTCAACAAAATTAAAGTGGATGTCCCTGATTTTTACGAAAGCATAGAAAAAGGCGATTTTGCGGTCATACAAAAATGGTTGAGGGAGAATATCCATCAATACGGCATGTTATATACCCCAAACGAATTGATAGTAAGAGCTACCGGTGAAGAACTGAATGCCGATTATCTTGTACAATATCTTGAAGAGAAGTACAGCAAGGTATACCAGTTATAAACCAGCTGAAATAGAGGTAACGAAAATGACGCCAATTGTTTCGGAGGAGTATAAAGAAAGGAAGCGGCAAGAAATTTTGCGAAGTGCCCATGCTTGTTTTGCAAGGAAGGGATTTGAAGCAGCAACTGTAAATGACATTGTCGCTCATTCGGGCCTAAGCAAAGGGGCGATCTACAATTACTTCAAAAGCAAGGATGAAATATACCTGGCTTTGATGGATGTCCAGACCAAAGAGTCAGGTACAAAGTTCGCTAACGCCATCTCCAAACGGCGGACGGCTTTGGAGAAGCTTGACTTTCTGATTGATGCCTATTTAAATAATGACCCGGAAGATGCAGAGAACAAGGACCAGGCTCTTGTCCATTATGAGTTCAGACTTTATTCAACAAGAAACCCAGAGTTAAAAAAGACACTGACTGAAAGATATAAAGATTTCTTTGTTTCATTGTTAACCGGAATCATTAAGGAAGGGCAGGATACAGGAGAATTTAATATTCATTTGGATCCAGTCACTTACGCGGATATTTTTTGGGCGATGGTGAATGGTGTCACACTGCAGGCGACAATCCTTGATGAATATAAATATAAAAATACGTTAAAAGAAATGCGGGAAATGTTCGTCGAAAAATTGAGAGCATAATTTAAAAAACCAGTGGAGTAAATCCCACTGGTTTTTCATTTAACTCAAGAGTTTTCAGGACTAATGGGATTTTTCTTTTAAAAGTTTTTTCAGCTGGGATTTATTTTTCCTGGCAGACAAAATGTAAAGAAAATCACCTGCCAAGATTGCTGTATTCCCAGTAGGAGCGGTCAGTTTGCCATCTCGGATAATCGCATTCACCAGTGTCCCTTCTGGAAAGGGAATTTCCATCAAGGTTTTGCCGACGATGGCACTATCACTTTCCATCTCATATTCAATCATTTCAGCATCGGCTTTTCCGAGCGAAACTAATTCGAGTGACTGCATTGGTGTAGTTTTCTTGGGTCCATTTAATCCAAGCTTATCTGCTAACTTGGGAATGGTGGCACCCTGAATAAGGGCGCTTGTCAATACGACGAAGAAAACAACATTGAACATCTGATGGCTGTCCTCAATTCCGGCTAGTAACGGGAAGGTGGCCAGAATGATAGGAACTGCTCCCTTCAGTCCAGCCCATGAAAGGAAAACTCGCTCTTTTTGCGAGAAATTCATTTTTATTGTCGAGATAAATACCGCTACAGGTCTAGCAACAAGCATCAGGATTACTGAAATAAGAAGACCCTGTATTAAAATATCCAGAGTGAATAATTCAGTAGGAAATACAAGGAGTCCAAGGATGACAAACATTAGGATTTGCATCATCCAGGCGAACCCTTCTGAAAAACGGAAAATAGAGTGGCGGTAAGCAATCTCCGCATTTCCGACTATGATGGCGGCGATGTATACAGCCAATAGGCCGCTACCATTTAAAAACGCTGTCAGTCCATAGGTCAGCAGGGCAAAGGCTGTTGCAAAAACTGGATACAACCCGCTGGAATCAAGGTTGATGGCGTTAAGGGCTTTTACAGCGATTCTTCCAAAAATAATTCCAAGAATCAGGCCCAGTCCCATCTGCAAGAAAAAGTCCCCGATCAATTTTAAGATACTTGCATCAGGTATGGTAATGAGTTCAATCATTGCTACTGTTAAAAACACAGCCATCGGATCATTAGACCCAGATTCGGCTTCAAGAGTTAAACCTAGTTTTGGAGAAACATTGTGATCTTTTAGGACTGCAAAAACAGCTGCGGCGTCTGTCGATCCAACGATCGCGCCAAATAATATTGCTTCCAGCCAATCAAGCCCCAAAATCATTTTCGCAGCTATTGCCACGATTCCCGAGGTGATTAATACACCAACGGTTGCAAGTGATAAAGAAGGTGCGATTACTGGCCTAACGTCTTTCCAATTTGTTTGCAGTCCGCCTTCAAATAGTATAATGACGAGAGCAATGACACCGATTTTTTGCGTCAGTGCTGCATTATCAAAATAGATAATGCCGAGGACATCACTTCCCATGACCATCCCTACCATGATAAAGAAAATAAGCGATGGAACACCGAGCCTGGTCGAAAATCGTGTGGTCAATACTCCGACAATGAATAAGAAAGCCAAAAATAAGATGAAGGAATCTGTATTTAGAACACTTTCATTCAATGAAAAACCCCCTTATAAGTTAATATTAATTGTAACGGTTACTGGGTTCTGGTCTAACCCGATGAAATGCATCGTTTCGGATGGAGATGAATGCTGAAGTCTTTTCTGGATTAGAGAAATGGCAACACCCTGTGAATAGGCATGATAACCAAAGGTTTTCCTGAGTGTAGTCATTCCAACAGGTTCCATGACCCCGGCTTCTTTTGCAGCAGCATTGATGATTCGGTAAGCTTGTTGTCTTGTTATAGGTTCAGCTGTTTTCCTTGATCTAAAAAGATAATCTGTCCTAATCAAGGTATTTTCATTTAAGTATCTTTTAAGAACCTTCCTTATTAAGGCATTTAAATAGATAGGGGGATTGCTGTAATGAGGTATTGAAAGGAATTCTGCTATTTTTCCTTCTTCGTTGCAGACATCATGAACACGGAGGCTCAATAATTCTTGAAGCTTAATGCCAGTATTGATTCCCAGCAAAAAAAGACAATAATCCCTGGTGGAATGTGCCTCTAGATATCTCTTCATTTCTTCAATTTGATTTTTGGACTTAATGGGGCTTACCGCTTGCATTTTTATACCTCCTTATGTGACTTAATTATACCCAATTTTAGGTTTTTGTAACATACATTAACTATAGAAAGGATATTTTTTGTGAACCCTTTGCCGAATGTTATAATGAACAGAATCATAAAAATTTGTAATTAACCTGGAGGCAACAATGCTGACTTTTGAGCAAAAACTATCGATCATTGAATCTTTTCCGGAGCTGGAGCGGAAAAATGTTTCTTTAAGCCGTATTAACTTTCATTTTGAAGGTAGCATTTATGACAAAAAAAATGTTGTATATCACTTACACCCAAATGGGAATGGGTTTGTCTATGCGGAATTTTTAGAAGGATATGACTTGGATTCGAAAGGGATGGTGAATATTCGCGATTTTACTGCGGAAGAGCTTAAGTCGATCATTAAACTTTCGATTGAGTCCCTTTCACCTAACAGTACCATTCAATCAGCCATCATAGAGGACAATGATGAAGAGCGCTGGATCAATACTGAAAACCACACATTGATCCTTGTACATGAAGATGATATGTGGAATGTGTATGCTGGCCTGAATCTGGATGGTACATTTCTTTCTTACAATGAAGCTAAACAATATTTGGAAGAAGAAGGATTCAGGAAGAGATAAAAAAGGATGCCCATGGGCATCCTTTTTTATATTAATTAATTATTTTTTATAATTTGAAATTGCCGGTAAGCTTCTCAAGTTCCAATGCCGTCTGCTGGAGGATCTTTGTGGTATCATTCACGTTTTCTGCGATTCGCAGCTGTTCCTGCGTTGATAGGTCTGTCTGGCTTGTCCCTGCAGCAATTTGTTGAGATGCATGTGACACTGTATCAAGTGAGTTTGTGATTTGTTCGATTGCGATGACCTGCTGTTCAATGGCAGTAGCGATGTTACTTGAGTTATCCTCAATCTCCAATGTTGTTTCATATATCTCTGTCAGTGTATTCCTGGCATTAAGTGAGAGGTCCTTATTGTACTGTACAGCTTCTCTCGTCTTGGCAATGTAGTCTACTGCATTACGGGTATTCTGTACATTTTCATTAACAATGGAAATAATCGTTGAAGCTGATTTTGCGCTTTCCTCAGCAAGCTTCCTGACTTCATTTGCAACAACTGCAAAGCCTTTTCCATGCTCACCGGCCCTTGCCGCTTCTATGGCTGCATTTAATGCTAATAGGTTTGTCTGATCAGAAATGGTGTTTATAATGTTGACAAACTGGGTGATTTTGTCAGATTGTTTTTCCAATACTGTGATGATATTAGCTAGATGGTTCGTATTCTCATCTACTGCTTCAAGCCCAGCGAGCATTTCATCAATTCTCTCCGTTCCTTCTTTTGAAGTAACAGTTGAATTTTTTGCGATAAAGCTTGCCTGTTGTGCGGAAGCATTGATTTCCTCAATTCCTGCATTGATTTCTTCCAATGTTGCCTGCATTTCTTCAATATTCGCGTTCTGTTCTTGTGTACTGGCTGCTGCCTGCTGATTGGCGGCTGTCAGTTCCCTGATCGCCTCAACAGAACTTGATGCTACCTTGGATAAACCAACTGTTTCACTTGATACTTCTCTAGTACTGGTCTGGACTTGAGAAACCAAATTCCTCAATGACATGGTCATTGCATTGATGCTTTCAGCGAGTGACCCGATTTCATCTTTTGATTTTACCTTTATATCTTCTTGGGACAAATCACCATTGGCGATGTTAGCGGTTAACTCTTGTATTTTATTCAATGGTTTAATCAATCTCGAAACTAAGTAATACATTGCCGTACCTGACAGGATTAGGATGATCAATGACAGTATCCAAATACCTGCAACTTCAGCATTGATTTTCTTATTTACCTGCGAAACGTCAAACTCGACTCCATAAAGGGCAATTGTTTTTCCGCCCATATCGGTGATAGGTGCAAATCCAGTCATTTTAACGCCAGTATCCGACCTATATATTTCGGTAGTGGTTCTTTTGCTTTCATTAAGGGCTTCTAAAGCTGCACGGTCAAAAGCTTTACCGCCAGAATATTGTGAACCATATGTCAGCTTATCCGTCATCATGGCAGAACTCATAGTTGGGATGATAAATTTATCTCCATCTAATGTAATTAAATAAAGATTATGTATTAATGGGTTTTCTTTAAGAATTTCATCCATCTGTTTTTGCAGTGAGGTTACACCTGGATTGTTTTTAGATGGATTGTTAATAATGGTTTTCGCTTTTCCGACCGAAATCTGGTCAGATAATAAGCTCGAAATTGTAGTAAGTTCAGCTTCCATGGAATCAAAATTGCTGGACTTTATCGTATGCTGGGCATAAAACGATGTTGCCAGTGCAAGGACAAGGATAGAAATGATGCTCAAGGATACGATCTTCAGTTTTAAACTCATATTTGTGGTACTTAACTTTTTTCCTGTTCTTTTCTTTGTCACTGCTTTGTCGACAGTGTTCTTTCTCTTTTTAAAACGCATTTTTCCACTCCCTCAAATCATCGTAGACGAAAATATCGTTATTGTTATTTTCGGCAAATTTAAAAATTTGTTAAGAAAAAAGTACTATTTAGATATTCCTTTTGTTAGAAACGCCATAAAGATGAAGAGTTATTTAATGCTGATATAATATGCGCAATTTACGAATAATAAAAATGGATTGATTCGCATTTTTGACAAAAAATGCGTTAGCTGTTCATTGTACGGGTATAACTAAAAAATGATTTAATCTGACAGTGAAGTTTTTAAGGAGGTGAATGCCTTACATATGTAAGGCTTATCCATTGATCATCACCAACTTGCTTTTAGTTGTTTTATTAATCGCAATAACCGGCTTTTTCGTCGCTACTGAATTTGCAATTGTCAAGGTTAGGACATCAAGAATTGATCAGCTAATTGCTGAAGGAAGGAAAGGGGCACAATCAGCCAAACACGTGGTCACACATCTCGATGAATATCTTTCCGCCTGTCAGCTGGGCATTACCATTACAGCTCTTGGTCTAGGATGGCTGGGGGAACCGACTGTGGAAGATTTGCTCCATCCAGTATTTTCAAGCTTGCATTTAAATGAGTCATTATCTGGCATATTATCGTTCGCTATTGCATTTGCTTCCATTACTTTTTTGCATGTGGTAATTGGAGAACTTGCCCCTAAAACCGTTGCAATCCAAAAAGCAGAAGCAATAACCCTGGCATTTTCCAGGCCGATCATCTGGTTTTATAAAATTATGTACCCCTTCATTTGGGTTTTGAATGGTTCGGCGCGATTACTGGTCGGACTGTTCGGGCTAAAATCAGCATCTGAACATGAAATCGCCCATTCAGAGGAAGAACTTCGTATCCTATTATCAGAGAGTTATGAAAGCGGAGAAATTAATCAGAATGAATTGAACTATGTGAACAATATTTTTGAATTTGATGAACGGATCGCAAAGGAAATCATGGTTCCCAGAACTGAGATTGTTACCTTCGATATTTCTGATGATATTGAAACGATTATTGATGTCATCCAGCAAGAGAAATACACAAGGTATCCGGTTATTGATGGCGAAAAAGATAATGTAGCAGGAATGATCAACATCAAGGAAATACTCACTGCTAAACTGACACAAAAAGAACTTCAGAAGGAAGCGATTTTATCTTCATTTATAAAGCCTGTCATAAGAGTGATTGAGACGATTCCCATACATGATTTGCTCGTCAAGATGCAGAAAGAGCGCATTCATATGGCAATCCTGATTGATGAGTATGGCGGAACATCCGGCCTTGTGACGGTTGAAGATATCCTCGAGGAAATTGTCGGAGATATCCGTGACGAATTTGATATCGACGAAATCGCCGAAGTAAGGAAGGTAAAAGAGAACCACTATCTTTTCAGTTCAAGAGTATTGATCGATGAGGTAAATGACCTGCTTGGCATCCATATATCTGAGGAAGATGTTGATACTATTGGCGGCTGGGTGATGACAAAAAATATTGATGCCAAAATAGGAGATGTAATTGAAGAGGAGGGCTATCTCTTTAAAATTATTGAAATTGATGAATACCATATTGCTTATTTAGAGGTAATAAAAATTGAGGAAGGTGTAAAGCCGGTGTAAATCAGCTTCAGACTGTAGAAAAACTCGATGAAAATCGTGTTTGTCTACAGTCCTTTTTTTGGTTCTTACTGGAATCCGGCTGTAGATCCCCTTTCAGGCACTTTCCTTTCCGCGGGGCCGGCGTTCGGCTTCATCTTCGCCGCTCGCGCATGCGGTGTCTTATTTGTCCGTCTTTTCATGGTGGCTAATATTGGTATGCCGTGAAAAGTTTGAGTGGTTGTCCATTCCGGGTATGAATACACTACCGGTGCAGCCGGGTGAATCTTACTTGAATTGGAGGAATGTAAAATGGCTAAAAAAGTAGTTGGAGTATACGATAATCAAACAGAACTAATTGAAGCGATTGAAGAGTATAAAAACAAGGGCTATGCTGTTCAGGATTTCTCGATCATTGGTGATACGAATGACATCTCAAGTGCACTGGAAAGCAGGACAGGTGTAACGACTGAAACGATTGGAACAGATAGGGATGATCATAAAGAAGGCGGCTTCTGGCAAAGCCTGATGACGACATTCGATGCAGACCGAAACCTTGGAGGCAATGAACCATCTATTTCCGACCGTCTTGTCAGTGTAGGACTGACTGATGACGCAGCAAGGGAATATGAAGAGGATGTAAGAGCTGGCCGTATTATTCTTCTGGCAGAAACAACAGCCTCAGGTCTTAATGTTGAAGATACAGGCTATATTACTGACACATCAGTAACAGGAAATTATACGGATACAGATGAACGAACACTTAGATTAAGAGAAGAACAACTGGATGTTTCCAAGGAACGCTTCCAGGCAGGTGAAGTTGAAATTCATAAAGAAGTAGTTGAAGACCAGCAGAAGGTCAACATTCCGGTAACCCGTGAGGAAGTGTATATTGAAAGACGGGATGTGAATGAGGCGGCTTCTGGCACTGACGCTACAATTGATGATGGTGAAACAATCCGTGTGCCAATCATGGAAGAAAAAGTAGAGGTCACGAAGAAACCTGTTGTTTCTGAAGAAATTGTCATCGGCAAGCGAGAAGTCACCGATACTGAACAGGTCGTAGAAAGTGTCAAGCGTGAGGAGGCTTACCTTGAGGCAGATGACGACCGGGTCGTTGATGGGGATCTCGAACGCAGAAATCTGACAGATCGTGATGGATATAAAGATCGATAAAAGGATAAAAAGAAAAGACGCCAGAAAGGCGTCTTTTCTGCGTATTGAGGCGACTGACTGCACGCCACATCGTGCATTTCCATGAAGGAGTGTCTGTCGGCTTACACAATTCAGCTCATCGCTTGATTAATATAGCATTTTACAGCTTGGTTAGCAAGTGGAATTTTTATGCAGGACTCATCATGTTTCAGGAACTGTGATAAAGGGGTATGAAAAAATCAATACAAACAGAGAAGGGATACATCATGAAAAAAAATAAGATTTTTTTATCACTAGCTGCTGTAGCCGTATTGCTGGCTGTCGTCAGCATTTATGGAAATACAAAGGAAAGAGACGAAGAGAGACTTGTAATCGCATTCGGCGATTCACTTACGTATGGGTACGGGGATGAAAAAGGTTCTGGATATATAGATACTCTCAAAACAAGACTGAACAGCCATAACAAAGAAAAATACAATTTTGACAATGAAGCTATTTATGGTCTGGAATCATCGGGAATTCTTACCCAACTGTCAAATGTCGAAGAGAGAGTTAAAATCGATGAAGCGGATTATTTCATTCTATTTATCGGGACGAACGATTTAATCAACAGCAATGGCGGGAATCTGAATAACCTAAAGCTTGAAAAAATCGCCAAGGGTAAAGAAGACTATTTAAAAAACTTAAATTCCATTATCAAAACACTGACAAATAAAAATAAGCAGGCTCCAATCCTTTTGCTGGGACTTTATAACCCTTATCCAGACAGCAAAGCCATTGAGGTTGTGATTGATGAATGGAATAATGATATCAATAAGATTATTAAAGATGAAGAACGAATTGTTTACATCCCGACCAATGATTTGTTTAAAGGTAAAAATAAGAAACAATACTTCAGTGACTCGCTCCATCTTAATGATAAAGGTTACAAGCTAGTCACTGACCGCATTATAGAAAAGTACCAATTTGAATAGGACAGGCTGCCTGGCAGAGTAACTAGCCAGGTTTTTGTTTTTCACCTAACATGAAACCTATAGAGGAGTTCATTCGTAATATAATAGATTAAAAACTGAAAGGATTTTTACCGTGAAAAAAAGGCTTGTTGGGAATGCATTCGTCACTTTTTTGCTGGTTATGGCGGCGCTCCTGTTATACTATCAGTTCCTTACCAGGCCTGAGATCAATGAAGAGGTTCCCTTGCCAGCAGACCTCCATCCGGTTGTTAGGCAGAATCAGGAAGTATTAATTCAAAAAGCTGCTGATAAAGGGATCAGAGTGATAGTAACAGATGGTTTCAGAAGTTTTCAGGAACAGAATTCATTATATGAAAAGGGAAGGTCTGCAGAAGGCCAAATTGTGACCCACGCAAAAGGCGGGGATTCGTATCATAACTTTGGCCTGGCAATAGATTTTGCTTTATTGGATAATCAAGGGAACGCCTTATGGGATACCGGCTATGATGGTAATGGGAATGGTAAATCCGATTGGATGGAGGTGGTTTCCATTGCAAAGGACCTTGGGTTTCAATGGGGCGGAGACTGGAAACACTTTAAGGATTATCCGCATTTAGAAATGCGATTTGGATTGTCGATTGATGATCTGAAACGGGGAAAACGTCCTTCGGAAGACTCACTGTCGGCCTCAAGAAATTAACAAAAGCATCGGATGCAGCAGGCTCCGATGCTTTGTTTATGTTTCGTATGCAAACCTTTTATTTCTGATTTGAAAAAACGGAAACCTCCGAAGAAGGTTTGCTGATTTTAAGGAACTGCTTCATAACTAGTCCAGGTCCACCGAGCACAAAGAGATAGCGAGCTTCAATTACCTGTTTCATTAAGGCAGCAAAGGAACCGCTGATTTTCATGCCGAAAACTTTTCCGACGGCAGCCTTGTTCCCTATGGAAGCCACAGTACCTTTATGGTGGTACACAAAGGATTTAAGCTTTTCATTTCTCAGAGTGGCAATAATATTTGGTCCGCACAGCTCTGCCTGCTGTATGGCGACCTGCGCAGTCGGAGGAAGGGGGTTTTTATCATCCTTCATGAATAGCGCTGCATCCCCGATACAGAAAACATTTTCAACACCTTTAACCCGCAAATATTCATCAACCTCAATGCGGCCTCTTGTCATAGGCAAGTCCAGTTTTTCAAGGAGGGTATTCCCACGGACACCGCCTGACCAAATCAATGTTCTTGACGGAAGCACCTCACCACTTTCCAATTCAATGGATGTTGGAGAACATTCAAGGATCTTAGCAGAGGTCATTAACTCAACACCACTCTCCTTTAAATAATTCGTTGTGAAATCAATCGCTTCCTGGTCAAAGCCTGGAAGCACGGTGGGTGAGGCTTCAATGTTGATAATTCTGGTTTCAGAAACAGGAATATCATATTTTCGGCAAAGTTTTGGCAATGCTTCAACAAGTTCGCCAATCATTTCAATACCTGTAAATCCTGCTCCAGCAACAGCAAAGGTAAGCCTGGAAGGATCAGAGTCTTCCTTGTAAGCAGCCATTTGTCTAAGAATATGATTGAAGATGGACTTGGTGCTTCGGAAACTTCGGATTTTAAAAGCATTCTCTTCTATTCCCGGGATTCCAAAAGTAGCAACGTCAAATCCCAGTGAGATCAATAAGTAGTCATAATCAATTTTATCGCCGGAATCCAGAAGGACTCTCTTTTCATTGAAATCAACATCTTGTACAGTAGCTTTTTTAAACTGTATTTTATTTGTTTTAAGCAAGTCTGGGATGTGTAAGGTGATTTTATCATCTGATGCAGTTCCTGCGCCTGTTTTATGCAATTGGGTAGATATATAATGATAATCGTGTTTATTGATTAAAGTTACTTCAGCTTCGCCGTTCTTTAATGTTTTTTCAAGTTGTCGGCTTGTAATGAGGCCGCCGTATCCAGCACCTAAAATGACTATTTTTGGGGTATGCATGTTATTTCCTTCTTTCTGGCTGTTATTGTGAAAAAATTCACATGTGACATTAAAAAAATAAAAACCTGAATAAGTTTCATGTATGAAAAGATTTGTGAATAATTTCACATAATTTATATTAATAGATTACAATATTACTATGTTTGTATCAAGGCATAAAAGCGTTTATTTTCAACAAAAGATTGACAAAAATGTAACAGGCTTACGTAGTTATCTTATGCAAAAAAGGCGGAGAGGGGATATCAACCCTCTCCGCCAGATTCTATAAATTCAATATTTCAGGCTCGCCATTATCATTCATCAATCTGATTGTATCGGGCTTTATCTCTAATATAATGAAATCAGGATCACTTGGACTGTCAATCCATTTTTTCATTCGTTCGTTCCAAAACTTATCCTTTAAGCTTTGCTCTTCATGAATCGATGCCTTGCCCTGAACTTCAATATAAGCATCACCGAATCCATCACCTTCATACCCAAGCAGAATATGGACATTAGGATTCTTTTCAATTTCTTCAGCTTTATACGTTTCTTTGCTTGTCGGGGTATACATTGTCAAATCCTCATGAAAAAAAGTCATATAACGGGTGTGTGGTTTGTTATCGACTACTGTGGCTAGTGTTCCTACCTTTGATTCACTTAAAACCTGGGTGATTTTTTTCGTTAAACCATGCTTGTCCATTTTGTTTCCTCCTTTTTGTTCCTGTATTTACTATTCTCTTTAATAGACGAGATAAACCAAAAAACCCTGGATATCCAGGGCTTTTTTTAAAGGATTAAAAGTTTGAATTTTTACTTATGACTACATTCCGCAGAATGAAGTCAGGCACGACTTCGCCGGTCTGCATTTGAGGCTTACTAATGCGCTGCACTTTTCTTATAATTCATTATCAATGTCAACATTGTATTTCTTTTCACTAGAGGAAGAATCCTTTGAATGATGTCCATCCTTTTCCTCTTTTTTTTCCTGGTTAAGATCTTCCATCGGAATGGTATCTACTGTCAATTCACTTTTGAATTTATCATGAAGACTTTTCGTCCGGGTTTCATACTGTTCTGGATTGTCCATGTTTTGAGTATTATCAACTGGAATGGGTTTTTTATCTTCCATAGTGTTCACCTCCCGATCATTTAAAATTGCTTATTTTTTAGTCTCCGACTCTTCCTGAGGCTTCACAGGATCCCGTTGAGGCTCAATATCCTTATTATGAGCTTGTTTATTCTCCTGTTCTGGTGAACCATCATTATGCTTTTTTTCTGTCATGTTAAAACCTCCTTATCTTTGTCGTTACAATAAAAATACCCTCTTACATGAAATTAAAACAAACCCCCAAAGCGCTATAATACTGAGTCGCTTTGAAAAAATCATAGGTGTAAAGGCTGCACCCCTGCATTGTCTGAATAGAAGTCGTAAGTTGTCTCGGGTAAAAGCAGTGCTCAGATCAGATCACCCAATATTTTATAGCTTTTACACTCAAACTTTATTTCCATATTTCTAATTAACAATCTGTCCAATGTCTTTTGTTCCAAAGACCTTCATATAGATACAATATATGTTTAATAATCGGAATATGGAGGGGGAACGTGATGATTATCATCCGGTTTCCGGAAGCTGCCAGCGGTCAGAAGCTGCAGAAACTGTCTGGAAAACAGAGGGAAATATACAACCACTTAGACAATAGCCTCACGATGTTTGAGTATGATTCAACCTTTCAGCTCCTGTTTGAAATCAGGCTTCGGGAAAAAATCATTGCAGCAGCCCTGAAACTTAAGGATGCTTCAGTGGCGTTTACTTCCTTTAAATACTCAAAGTTCAATCCTGTTTATTGGACGAAAGGGCCAGTGGGGTATCTTTTGAATCCAAATGTCCGCCCATCCGATGCAATATCCGATATTTATGAAAATGGACAGGAATATGCTTTTGAATGTTCAACCGCAATGGTAATCATTTTTTATAAAGCAGTGCTTGATTCCATTAGGGTTTCGGATTTCAACTATTTGTTCAGGGGATTGCTTGTGTGGAACTGGAACTATGACCCTGATTTAGCCATCATTACTTTGGAAGGGAATGAATTTATCCCGGGTGATGTGGTCTATTTCATGAATCCGGATTTTGAAAAACCAATCTGGCGGGGTGAAAATGCTGTAGTTTTGGGGAAAGGACTATATTATGGCCATGGCATAGGAATTGGAACGGCTGAAGAAATGATTGAAGCTCTTAATACACTCCGAAAGAAAGGGTCGACCACATCTGCTTTTATGCTTCAGCAGCACAGTCGGCTGAATTTCAAGTATCTATCCCAGTTTTCAGACAGATAATCCCATAAAAAAGTAAAAGGCTGGCTTTATTGCCGGTCTTTTTTTCTGCTTCTTTCTCCTCATTTTTTTTAAAAGTATTTCTTATAGAATTTACGAGGCATAGTTTAAAAAAATAGGGGAATATAAAAAGAGACAAATTCTATACGTTAGGTTCCGGATATGGAACTTATAGGCAGTTAAAAAAGGGAGTTTTGGAAATGAGATTATCAAAGGTGCTTGAAGCCCTCGGCGGAAGTCTGAAAAAATACATAGATGAAGCGGATCCTGAATTGACGGGAATCCAAATGGATTCACGTAAAGTGAATCCTGGGGATTTATTTGTTGCCATTTCTGGCTTTCAAATTGATGGTCACCGGTTTATCCAAGAAGCAATAGACAAAGGTGCCGCTGCTGTAATAGGGGAAAATGAGCTTGAACTTAACGTCCCATATATACAGGTATTTGACAGCAGGCTTGCTCTGGGTAGGGCAGCAAGCGCTTTTTATCACCATCCGTCGCGAAGGCATACAGTCATTGGAATTACTGGAACAAATGGAAAAACCACGGTATCTTACATTTTAAAACATATTCTTGAACATGCCGGCCGAAGCTGCTCTTTGCTCGGTACTGTGTCTTATATAATAAATAATGAAGTGTACAAGCCTTCGAATACCACCCCGGATGCTTTGCAAATACAAGAATTGATGGCCAAGAGCAATGATGAGTTTGTTGTTCTGGAGGTATCTTCTCATGCCTTGAAGCAATACAGGATAGAAGGATTAGAACTGGATTATGGGCTGTTCACCAATTTAGCCCATGATCACCTTGATTATCATCCCACAATTGAAGACTATTTTGAGGCAAAAACATTGATGTACAATTATATGAAACCAGATGGTTCGGCGATTGTTAGCAGATTGAGCGAATGGGGAGACATGCTGGCCGATATATTGAAGGCTAAGGAGATACCTGTTTACTCAATGGGCAGTGATGGCAACTATGATCTGAATATTGAGGATATCCGACTGAACGGAGAAACCAGGTTCGAAGTCCAAATGGGAGGGGTCGTCTATCCTTTGACATTCCCTTCCCCTGGTCAGCACAATGTCTATAACGCCGCAATGGCCTTTTTGACTGCAATTAAAATTGGTATTAGCCCTGAAGTAATTACAGATGCTTTAAAAACATTTCCCGGTGTGCCTGGAAGATTCGAAATGATTTCACATCCGGAGGGTGCTACATTCATTGTTGATTATGCCCATACGGAGGACGCCTTAGAATACTGCCTGCATGCTGCACAGGAGCATGATGCAGTGAAGATAAAGCATATATTCGGATTCCGGGGAGAACGGGACAAAACAAAAAGGGAGCATATGGTTAAAACCTCTGCAGCAATGAGTGATGAATTCATATTGACATTCGATGATTTGAACGGTGTATCCGAGGTAGATATGGAAAATGAGTTAAAGGAATTGAACGAGCGTTTTGGGATGAATAAAGGAAGTGTGATCACCGACAGAACACTGGCAATCCAGTATGCATGGGAAAACGCAAATATGGGAGAGTGGATCCTCATCACCGGAAAGGGTCCTGAAGAATACCAGTCTTTGTATGAACTCCCTGCATCATCCGATAAAGATACGCTATTATATCTGCAAAAACAGCATGGTAAAGAAAAGATAATCGGTTGAATGACCGGCAGGCTGAAAGTTTTCCAGCCTGTCGCTTTTTTAAGTAATAAGTTGCTTGTCTTATAATGACACAATTTCGCCTTCTAAAATTGACAATAATTTGAAAGGTGACGCACTGCACTCCAAATTTTTTCCATTATCTCTTATGATATAAATAAGAAAAACTTGAGACATGAAATCTCGGGAGGGGGTACTCAATATGGATAAAACAGACATTTATAAAATGCTTGAAGAGGTAAAAGAGCCTCTGCTGGGAATCGATATTGTGAACCTTGGCCTTGTGTATGAAGTAAGTTTTAAAGATGAGTATGATGTGGAAATTGTGATGACGACAAGGAATGAGGATAGCATGCTGGCGGAGTACATTGCCCTTTCTGCCCGTGAACAGTTGACGGGAAAGATAAAAAACCTTGAGCATGTCGACATTAAATTCGTTTCAGCCCCTAAATGGAATAAGGATTGCATGTCCAGATACGCAAAATATCTTCTGGATCTTTAAAATAGACATAAAAGGAAAAGATTGCACTTTATTTGCAATCTTTTTTTGTAATATAGGAAGGTATAAGTTCACTTCGAGAATTGTCCAGCTACAGCGCCTAGCCAGTTTTCAACCCTGCAAGGGCGCTTCCGCTTTTCTTACATAAGCCGTCCCGAATTCCACAATAACAAAAGAACACTTGGAATTTCTTCCATACCCCAATATAAGTTTACTTTTAAACGAATTGTCTTTTAGAATGTGAGTTGGGGGAAAAATGGAGGCATATATATGATTTATAGAAAAATATCGGGAATCAGCATGTGGAAATTGAACAGGACACTAAAAAAGTTGGCTTTTGCCAGGATGGAACTGGAGAAACAAATGCGTAAGGAATTAATTGTTGTCCTGCTTGAGCCCAAAAAAGATAAAGTACTGGCCAGCCTGGAAGAGAGAACAAAAATTGAAAAGACTGTCCAGGAATTAAGCGGATTCGAGACATTAAAGATTTGTTTGCTTGAAGATTGCAAGCCGGTTTATAGAGAGAAACTCACAAGCCATGGAGTATCAAGATGGCTGGAAATTCCGGTAAATCCTTTGATTACATATGAATTCATGACTGAAAATCAAGACAAACAAGTGCAAAAAATTGGATAGCTGCAACTGAAAGAGGACCAACTAAGGTTCTCTTTTTTATGTTCTTGTCAGCAGTATTTTGAAATGGGCTTGTATTTTTTTTGCTGTTTGATTGCACAAATGTCCCGGGTTGAATAGGATGTAGGGACATAAAAAAAGGAGGTTGTTACGATGTCAGATGGATGCGGATACGGCGGAGGTTTCGCTTTGCTTGTTGTATTGTTCATTCTTTTAATCATTATCGGAGCGTCTTGGGGTTTCGGTTACTAAAGTAGACTTCGTTAGGAGGTTTTAAAATGTACGGATATGGCGGATGCGGTGGTTATGGCGGCTACGGTGTAGGAGGAGTGGGTTACGGCAGCGGTTTTGTTTTAATCGTTGTCTTGTTTATCCTCTTGATCATCGTCGGCTGCGCATGCTATTTCTAATTTTAAAATAAAATGGTGCTTGGGCCGCTGGTTCAAGCACTTTTTTATTTTAAAGGTTCTAATTCTTTTGGTTACAAAGCATGATGAAAAAAATGTGAATACCTGTTATTTTTATATAAATTAAAAATATTCCGAAAACGGTGTTTCTTTTTTCGTGCTCGTTCGTCTAACTGTTTGTAAAAGGGGGGAGAAATTTGAGCGATTATTACAGCATTCATTTCCAAAAGGTATATGAGGAATACAGTGATAAGGTTTACGGCTATTTGCTGTTATTAACCGGTAAAAAGGAAGTCGCAGAGGATTTAACCCAGGAAACTTTTTTAAGAGTATACAAGAATATCCATCAATTTAATGGTGATTCACAAATTTTCACTTGGTTGGTGAAAATAGCTCGAAATGTGGCAATTGATCATTTAAGAAGAGGGAGAAGGCTGCGCTTTTTTTCATTGGACAGGTATGCAATCCAATCGAGCCAGCCTTCTCCTGTAGAGATCATCGTAAAGGGAGAAAAAACATCTCTTCTGTATAAAGCGATTAAAGCATTGAAACTTAACTATCAGGAAGTATTGATTTTAAGGAAAATCAAAGAATTTTCGATTAAGGAGACCGCCCTGATTCTTGGCTGGAGCGAAAGTAAGGTGAAAATAACCACATCAAGGGCAATGGCAGCCTTAAAAAAAGAGTTGAAGAGAAGAGGGGAACTCATTGAGGAAATCATTTGAACTAGAAGATGGCTTCAGGCACCTAAACAAAATTCCTAGATCGGAAATACAAAAGAGGAAAACGTATAATACCATCATCCAAACCCCGAGTACGGATAGACATATATTCTCCATGGTCAAGAATTGGACAGGCGGGTTCCTCACTTTGGTGTTGATTTTGGCTTGTACAGCCTTCCTCTTTAATGAAATTAAAGCTCCTGCGCAAGATAGGCAAACCGCTCTTGAACACAGGCGGTTTCCTCACTTTGGTGTTGATTTTGGCTTGTACAGCCTTCCTCTTTAATGAAATTAAAGCTCCTGCGCAAGATAGGCAAACCGCTCTTGAACCGCCACAGGTATTGGAAGCAAGCGTTCCTGTCATTACATATCTCGCCAAGTCGGATTCAGCAGAGCATTTTAGCCTTCACTCGAACCTTACCAGAAAGGGAGTTTCCATTATTGATGAGCCTAACTGGATGGAGTCGCTGAATAGGACTGTTAACGGACGAAATAGGGTCGAGGATCAACCGGCAATCGAAAAAGGATATGATTTATTATTGATATATGAGAACCGGAAGCCTGTGAAATGCAAGTTATGGATACATGAAGACAATGTATATATGAAAAGCTTAAAAGATAAACAGGTATTTAAAATGGAAGAAGAAAAAGCTCAAATGATCATCTCGATGATATTGGATATGGAAAAACAGGTTCAATTTTGAGCCTGTTTTTCTTATATGTAAATTGTATCTTAAGAACTATTTTAAAAAATAATGACGAAAAATGTTTAGAGTGTCGAAGAACGTGGTAAAAGCAGGGTTGTACTTATAAATCAACTTGAATATACAGGAGGATTAGAGATGAAAAGGGGTCTAGCATTCATTTTAGCAGCATCGCTGCTCATCGGCTTACTTGCTGGTTGCTCAGGGGGGCAAAACGCAGAAGCTGAAAAAACGAAAGATGGTAAAGTGGTCGTGGATTTCTGGACATTCTGGGGATCAGAGACACGCCGGCCAATCATTGAAAAAATCATTGATGACTATAATAATTCCCAGGACAAGGTTTTTGTAAAACACACATTCCTGCCTTGGGGTGATATCTGGACTAAGAACCTTGCATCAGTTGCAGCCGGTAATCCAGCGGATGTCATCGTCAATGATATCAACACTGTTGCTCAGCGTGCTGAAAACAAACAGGTTGAAGATTTGAGCAAGTATGTTGATGATTCATTCAAGCAGAAGTTCTATCCGCATCTTTGGGATACGGTTGAACACGATGGAAAGACATACGCGGTACCTTTCAATACTGATACGCGCCTTCTTTTTTATAACAAAAAGGCCTTCGAGGAAGCTGGGCTCGATCCGAACAAGCCGCCAGCAACTTGGGCTGAATTAGAAGAATATGCAAAAAAATTAGATGTGAAGACTGGCGATAAATATGATCGAATTGGTTTCTATCCACTATGGGGAAGTATGGGTGCATCAAGCTGGATGACGAATGCAGATGGTGGAAAAGGATTTATCGAGAATGGAGAGTTGGCAATCAACACTCCAAAAAAAGCTGAGGCGCTGAATTGGATTCTTGGTTGGAAAGATCGTCTTGGCGAAAATACTGTGCAGGCTTTCCAGGCGGAATTTGGCAGTGAGCAATCCAATCCATTTATTGCAGGAAAAGTAGCAATGTGGGTTGATGTGGGTACATTCTACACCCAATTGAGAGATTACGGACAGGATGTCGAATTTGGTGTAGCTCCGATTCCCGCTTATGAAGAAGGTTCAGGAAACTGGGCAGAAGGCGGCGGGTTTGTTGTTGAAGTTCCTAAAGGGTCCAAGCATCCAAAAGAAGCGATGGATTTCATTAAGTATTTGACAGATATGGAAGCCCAGAAATATTGGGCAGTCAAAAACTATGACAATGTAGCGAACAGTGAAGCGGCAGAGGCAGCCCTTAATGATCTTAAAGGACCGGATAAGATGGTTTATGAAGCTACTGTCAAAAATCTGGAGCAAACCAAAATGTTCCCGGTACCAGTTGAATATCCAGATTATCATAGCAGGCTGAATCCGCATATCGATAACGCTTTGTTAGGAAAGACAACTCCTGAAAAAGCATTGAAGCAAGCGGAAGAAGATATCGAAAAAATGAAGAAGTAGTGAATCAAAAGAGAAGGCGCATAACGCCCTTCTCTTTTTGAAAAGCTTTTAGGGCGCATTTGAGACTAATTAATGGATAGCTGATTCCAATAGTCATGGCATTCTAAGTTAAACGCAACAAGGGGGTTTAGGAAAGTATGAAGTCATCAGAAAGCACACTAGTGCACACAGAAGCTGGGCCTAAAGTCATAAGAGAGCGTAAAACTGCAGAAGCATCCCGACCAAAGGGTCTCAGCAGAAAAGCTAAGGACAATCTGGCTGGCTATTTATTCATTTCTCCATGGATCATTGGGTTTCTCGGTCTGACCTTAGGGCCATTGTTATTTAGTCTGGCGGCTAGTTTTACAGATTATAATATTACTTCAAAAATGAATTTTACTGGTTTGGATAACTATAAACGCATGTTTACGATGGACGATTTATTCCGCACTTCTCTTTTCAATACTCTATATTATGTGATCTTCTCGGTTCCATTGACAACTGCAGGAGCTATCATTCTGGCTGTCTTGTTGAATCAGAAGATCAAGGGGATGAAGTTTTTCCGGACAATCTATTATCTGCCGGCCGTGTTATCCGGTGTTGCGGTCTATTTTCTTTGGATGCAGCTTTTAAGTCCATCGACAGGTCTTGTGAACACCATGCTTGCCTGGTTCGGAATAGATGGTCCTGCCTGGCTGTTCGATCCAGAATGGACAAAGCCGGCATTGCTATTAATGAAAATGTGGAGTGTAGGCGGGGGAATGCTTTTGTACCTGGCAATTATGCAAGGGGTATCTCCTCAAATGTATGAAGCAGCAGATATTGAGGGTGCATCACCATGGCAAAAGTTTTACCATATCACCCTTCCAATGATATCTCCTATCATTTTCTTTGATGTGATCACGAGTACAATTGGTGCCTTCCAAATCTTCCAGGAAGCATATGTCATGACGGAAAACGGAAGCGGCGGTCCTGGAAATTCACTGCTATTCTATAATCTGCATATGTGGAATAACGCATTTGAAGTCTTTAACATGGGATATGCATCTGCAATGGCATGGCTATTGTTCATTATTGTCATGATCTTGACAGCAGTAAATATGAAACTTGGCAAGAGATGGGTGCATTATGAAGGGGGAGATGGCAAGTGAGTTCGATGACTGCGCCAAAATTTTACGAGACTAAAAAGTTCAAGGACAGGGTTAGACTTTCATTCGTTACGCTGCTTCTCCTTGCCGGCAGCACGCTAATCCTTATGCCGTTATGGTGGATGATTTCAACTTCGCTAAAATCACCAGCAGAAATTGCACAATATCCGCCTACGTTTATCCCGAAAGAGTTCCATTTCAATAATTATATCGAGGCCTGGCAGACTGCTCCATTCACTCGATGGGCTTTAAATACGCTCTTCCTTGCTACAGTCGGGACGATCGGCAGCGTACTTGTTAATTCTCTTGTCGCTTATGCTTTTGCAAAGATAAAATTCAAGGGAAGAAATGCACTTTTTGTATTGGTTCTATCCACCATGCTGATTCCAGGATTTGTAACTATGGTTCCGCAATATATCCTGTTTTCAAAGCTTGGCTGGGTGAACACATACCTTCCATTACTGGTGCCCGCATTCCTTGGCAGTGCCTTTTTCATTTTCCTGCTGCGTCAGTTCATGATGGGAATTCCGAATGAATTGATCGAGGCGGCGGTATTGGATGGAGCCGGCCATTTACAAATCTGGTGGAATATCATGCTCCCGTTGACTAAGCCGGCTTTGATTACGGTAGCAATTTTCTCTTTTAATGGTGCCTGGAATGATTTATTGGGACCATTGTTATACATCAATGATGAAAGTATGTACACCTTGCAGATTGGACTTCAAACCTTTAAGGGAACTGTCCAGACTCAGTGGCATTATTTAATGGCTATGTCTGTCACAGTCTTGCTTCCTGTCATTCTGCTATTTTTCTTTTTCCAAAAATACTTCATTGAAGGTTCTAATATCTCCTCGGGCACAAAAGGATGACAAAAAGGATGCTGAAAACTTTCAGCATCCTTTTTTCGGTAGATTAATTAGTGACAGGGCAGGTTGTAAGCCATACGCCGGAGACACATGTTCTGTAACCATTATAGTAGGCGTATTTAGTGCATTGCCAGCATGAGTAGCCTTCAGCATTTACTCCAGTCTTACTTTGGTAACCCCCGGCAGGATTGTTATTTCTGTTTAAATCTTGAGCAGAAGAGGCAATGACAGAACCAAAGAACACAAGTATTAAAACAAATGTCAACATGAACAACTTTTGCATGATTCTTCCCCCTTATTTCTATTATGGTTAAAGCCTATAGTAAACTCTGTAAAAAATTTACTATTATTCTAAGGTACGGAATAGTACCAGGAATTAGAATAGGACCAAATATTTATTCGCTGCTATCCCACTTTTATACTAGGGGGATAAAAGTGATTTTCCCAAGAAAAAAGCCCTTATCTCAAGGGCTAGTTCAGGCTCGGTCTATTATTTCCGGGTACAGACTCATCTATCACCATATTTGTTGCCTCATGGGTTTCCTTCCAGAGACGGAATTTTTCCAAATCAGAAGTAATTTGTTTTAAAACGAACCCTATCACAGCTGCATCATCAACTATTCCCAGACCAATGAGAAAATCAGGCATTAAATCAATGGGAGAGACAAAGTATATGATCGAAGCGATAATGGTTACGATTGAACCGGTTGGAATTTTTCGATATTCTCCTCGGCGCCAGGCACCGACTAAATCGAAAAGCAGCTGAAGGTTGTCCCAGATTCCTTCAAGTGATCCTTTGTGTTCATCAGCCTTTTTATTCGCATCTTTTAATAGAATATCTGTTTTTTCGGGGCGTCCAATATATTCTTTTGCTTTAGATTCAAATCTCTTATAGCCTTCTCCAAGTTTTTTAGTGCCTAACATCTTAACACCCTCCATCTCGTAATCCTTATCTCTTATTTTTACCCTTAAATCTCTTTAATCAAAACTACCTTGTTTTTTTGGTAATTTTTTGTGCAAGTTTCACACAAAGCAGATTTGGCGGTTTTTATTCATGGTTTTGGGGAATTTAAAGGATGATTAAAATGATTGACTTATCTTGTATATACAAGTAAAATGAAACCGTAAACATCATCATGTATATACAAGTTTTTTGTAAAAGCAATATTTTTTAAAATTTAATGAAAACGGTAACAGGAGGAGAGCGAATATGGATCGTAAAGCAGTTGAACAAATTGTTGATGCTGTAGGCGGCAAAGAGAATATAGCCGCTGCTACTCATTGTGTAACAAGGCTTCGTTTTGCTTTGAAGGATGAGGCAAAAGTCAATAAGGATAGTTTAGAGAATATCGATCTTGTAAAAGGATCGTTTTCTGCAAACGGTCAATACCAGGTAGTCATTGGCCAGGGGCTTGTCGATAAGGTATATGCTGAAATGGTGGCGATTACAAGAATCGGCGAAGCATCAAAAGAAGAGATCAAAGATGCTGCAGCGCAAAACTTGAATCCTCTTCAAAGGGCAATTAAGACATTGGCGGATATTTTCATTCCAATTCTTCCTGCGATTGTTACTGCCGGTTTGCTGATGGGTATCAACAATATCCTGACTGGCAAGGACATTTTCTTTGAAGGCAAGGCTTTGATCGATGTTTACACTGGATGGGCTGATTTTGCGAGCATCATTAATCTAATTGCCAATACTGCTTTTGTATTCCTTCCTGGTTTGATTGGATGGAGTGCGGTTAATAAATTTGGCGGAAGTCCGCTTCTCGGTATTGTGTTGGGACTAATGCTTGTCCACCCAGACCTGCTGAATGCATGGGGATACGGGGCAGCAAAAGAGGTTCCTACATGGAATTTATTTGGATTGACTGTTGAGAAAGTTGGCTATCAAGGACAAGTATTACCGGTATTATTAGCTTCATATGTACTTGCGAAAATGGAAATTTTCTTGCGTAAACGTATCCCTGATGCGTTTCAGCTGTTGACGGTCGCTCCGATTGCTTTATTGGTAACAGGTTTCCTATCCTTCATCGTGATTGGGCCGATTACTTTTGCCATCGGAAACGTGATTACAGACGGTGTTGTCGGAATTTTTGATGCTGCACCTGCCATTGGCGGATTGATTTACGGCGGACTATATGCACCGCTCGTTATCACTGGTATGCACCATACCTTCCTTGCGGTTGATTTGCAGCTGATCGGATCAATTGGAGGAACATTCCTCTGGCCGATGGTTGCACTTTCCAATATTGCACAGGGATCTGCGGCTTTTGCGATGATGTTTGCCGATAAAAACAATGAAAAATTAAAAGGCCTTTCTATGACCTCAGCAATATCTGCATGGCTTGGTATAACAGAGCCTGCCATGTTCGGGGTGAACCTTCGCTACAGATATCCATTCATTGCCGCAATCATCGGTTCTGCAATTGCGGGAATTGTCATCACGCTCCGAGGTGTAATGGCACCATCAATCGGTGTAGGAGGCCTGCCGGCATTCCTTTCAATCTTCACTGAATTCTGGGGTGTGTTCTTTATCGGAATGGGCATTGCCCTCGTTGTACCATTTGTACTGACATTCATTATGGCAAAGACTAGAAAGAAACAAGAAGCATAAACAGCTAGATTAATCCTGATGGAGGTGGATGTTATATCATGACTGAACCATGGTGGAAAAAATCGGTTGTCTATCAAATCTATCCAAAGAGTTTTTATGATACAACCGGCAATGGAACAGGCGACCTTCCGGGGATTATCGCCAAACTGGATTATTTGAAGGAATTGGGTGTGGATGTAATATGGCTGACGCCAATTTATGATTCACCACAACGGGATAATGGTTACGATATTAAGGATTATTTCAAGATATATGAGGAATACGGCACGATGGAAGATTTTGATCGTCTTCTTGAAGAGGCTCATCGACGCGGCATAAAGCTGATCATGGATATCGTGGTGAACCATTCTTCAACTGAGCATGAATGGTTCCAGGATGCACGGAAATCCAAGGACAGCCCGTATCGCAACTATTATATCTGGAAGGATCCAAAGGAAGACGGAAGCGCCCCGACTAATTGGGAATCCAAATTTGGCGGGAATGCCTGGGAGTACGATGATGCCACAGGACAATACTATCTGCACCTATTCGATGTGACCCAGGCTGACTTGAATTGGGAAAACGAACAGCTGCGAAATGATGTGTATGACATGATGCACTTCTGGTTTCAAAAAGGAGTGGATGGTTTCAGGCTTGATGTCATCAACCTGATTTCTAAGGACCAGGACTTCCCGGATGATGATGGCTCTGTACCTCCGGGTGACGGCCGCAAGTTTTACACCGATGGTCCTAGGGTCCATGAGTTTTTGCAGGAAATGAATCATGAGGTATTCTCAAAATATGACAGCATGACTGTAGGCGAGATGTCTTCCACAACAATCGAGAACTGCATAAAATACTCGAATCCTGAGCGAAATGAATTGAGCATGACCTTCAACTTCCACCATTTAAAGGTAGATTATGAAAATGGGGATAAATGGACACTTGCTGATTTCGACTTTATGGCACTTAAACGAATTTTATCTCTATGGCAGGAAGAAATGCATAAAGGCGGCGGATGGAATGCGCTTTTCTGGTGCAACCATGACCAGCCGAGGGTCGTTTCCCGTTATGGGAATGACGGTGAATACCACCCGGAATCTGCCAAAATGCTGGCGACTGCAATCCATATGATGCAGGGAACACCTTATATTTATCAAGGTGAAGAAATTGGGATGACCAATCCTTATTTTGAAAAAATCGAGGATTATCGCGATGTGGAATCCTTGAATATGTATAAAATAAAATTGGAAGAAGGCATGCCTGAGGAGGAAATCCTTAACATTCTGCAGAGTAAATCACGAGATAACTCAAGGACACCTGTTCAGTGGAATTCAAAGGAACATGCCGGATTTACAAAAGGCACCCCATGGATCAATGCAGCGAAAAATTATCAGACAGTCAATGTTGAAAACGCGCTCGCTGATCAGAATTCAGTTTTCTACCATTATAAAAAGCTGATTCAATTGCGAAAACAATACGACATTATCACAATTGGTGATTATCAGCTGATTCTTGAAGAACATCCTGACCTATTTGCGTATGTCAGGAATGGACAGGATGAAAAGCTTCTAGTTGTAAATAATTTTTATGGCAAGGAATCAGTATTTGAATTGCCTGGTACAGTTGAAGCAGAGGGCTATAAAGTACAAATTCTGCTCTCTAACTACCCTGACTCCAGCAATGATGTGTCTCAAGTAAATCTTCGTCCGTATGAATCTGTTGTATATCATCTAACTAAATAAATAAATGATTGGTGGAGGCCCTGGATAGTGCCTCCACTTTTTCTGTTATTTGGAAAAAGTAGAGATTATTGTCCATTCTGTAGAAATTACGCGGATTTCTGAGAGATTAGGGCAGGAACCTTAGAGATTATCTATGAAACCAGAGAGATTATATGCAAACTCCGAGAGATTTAACCGATTTCATAGTAGTTTCAATATCTTATTAAGATTAAAAGTGTCCTGTTAGATGGAAATATACCTTTTATCAGTGTGTTCCTGCATGTTTGATAACCTTATCTTGGTGGAAAAAGCTAATATACTAATCCATTACGAAATGAGGTTTGCATAATGATCCCAATTCAATCAAATATAGACGGTAAAGAGGTTCCAGTCGGCGAATTAAAGCAAAAGCTTGGACCGCTTGGCTTCAATGTAAATGGCCAGTGGGAATATGACCACGCATATATTGATTACAAGTTGAACGATGACCATGGTGATCGACAGTACGTGAGGATTCCCTTCAAGTCCACGGGAGGGCCGCTGGACGATGATAGCACCTTTGTCCAAATCGGGACTCCATTCCTACTGGATCACCAATTTGAAACAGATGTCGATGATGAAGGGAATATTGGCGCCCTGACTGGTTCATTCGACCAATTTAAATCTCCTGCCGACAAGGACGCTCCATTTCCGGAGGAACTTGTAGATCGAGGCAGGGTATTGATCAATAAGGCAGAGCAGGCATTGAGAACTTCATAAATTATGCAGACAGCTTTCGGGTATGGAAGCTGTCATTTATTTTGACATAGAGAAAAATGGTATACTGAAAAATATAAGTTGCAATCTGGAGCGTGAAATTAGCCATGGAGAATAAGTTATATTATCAAGATGCATACCTTAAGAAATTTACCGCAGAGCTGGTCAGGCAGGGAGCAGATGAGTCAGGAAGGCAGTATGCTGTATTGTCCAAGACAGCTTTTTACCCTACAGGGGGCGGGCAGCCCTTTGATACTGGCATACTTAACGGAGTTGAAGTTGTGGATGTTGAGGAAGTTTCCGGAGAAATACGCCATTACATAAACAGAGCGCTGGCAGAGGTTTCCGTCCAAGGGGAGATAGATTGGGACCGCAGATTCGACCATATGCAGCAGCATGCAGGACAGCATATTCTTTCGGCTGCTTTCGAAGATATATATGGATATAAAACCCTTAGTTTCCATTTAGGGAAAGATACACTGACAATCGACCTTGATACCGAAAATCTTTCAGCGGCGGAAGCGGAAAAGGTTGAGGCTCTGGCTAACCAGGTGATCCTTGAGAGTCGCCCAATCATCACTAAATGGGTCGATGAGGAGGAATTAAATCAATACAAACTAAGGAAAGCACTATCTGTATCTGATAATATCAGGCTCGTCATTATCCCGGACTTCGATTATAATGGCTGCGGAGGAACACATCCACGAAATACCGCTGAGGTCGGCTCACTGAAAATCCTCGGGTGGGAAAGACAAAAGAAAATAGTACGGGTCGAGTTTATCTGTGGAAATCGGGTATTGAGCAAGCTTGGGCAGAAGCATGAAGTTATCAAGGAGCTGGGAGCTTTGCTGAATGCACCTGAACAGGATATGGTCTCCTCAGCCAATAGACTTCTTGACCAGAAAAAAGCATTGGAGAAATCAATCGAGGAACTGAAGACCAAGCTGTTGCAATATGAAGCAGCTGATTTGGCTGCGGCATATGGGGGTAAAATCGTGAGCCGTGTTTATCAGAACAGAAGTATTCAGGAGCTTCAGAAGCTAGCCAGGCTGCTGGTTGAACTAGCAGAAAATAAAGTGTTTTTACTAGTCGCTGAAAACGGGGACAAACTGCAATTTGTTTTTGCCCGGGGAAAGGAATCACAAGGGAACTTAAAGGAATGGACAAAAAAAGCTCTGGCCTTGATTGACGGTAAAGGCGGAGGAAACGACTTTCTTGTTCAGGGCGGAGGCCGATTGGTTTCTGGTGAGGAATTCATCAATCAAATGTTTTTGTTCATCGAGTAATTTAAACAAATAACGAAAAATAAAGCGGATTACAGGTTGATGGTCATGGTTCTTAAGTAGTGATTTTCACAGAAAAGGTTATTACAAAATAATTCCCTTCCAAATATATTGAAAAAAAGAGACTTATAACCTATTTTTTGCAATGTTATTGGATACAGATGAAAGTTTTACCATTTAAAAATAGGTTTAACTCCCTCATAATGGAATTCAACCAGAGAAATAGGGGGAATCAGAATGTTTGAAATTGAGAGAGGATCTGTAGAAGAGGCAATCATGATCCTGCAAAATCTCGGTCTTAAAGTGAATGAATACGAGAAGACGAATTCAATGATTCCGGTAGATAAATATAAAGAGTTATTGGAATTCACCATTGCGGTAGCCAGGAAAACAAATGAAATCACTGTCACAATAGATGAACTTATGGACGATATAGAAGCGAGAATGGAATAATGAGAAGAGCAGCCGCATTGGGCTGCTCTTTTATTTGATTTGGGTTTCATCAATATATTCAAACAAGAATGACTGTCCATTCCGGTAAAAGCGCGGGTCGTAGACGCCCAATCTCTTACCATCATCAACGATGACAACAAATGGAGACCATTCGGTAAGAGTCTTTGCTTCAGGCTTCTTCGAAAACAGCATATCCAGGTCTGCCTCCTCATCAGAAGTGAGCTCGTATTGCAGTTCTCTTTCAGTGAACAGGCTGTCCTGGAAAATTGCTATATCGCGATCATTCTTGGTAATAACCGTGTATGTCCAAGGGATGAAACCCGCAGAAAGGGCGATCTGTTTATAATCATTTTCGTATTGATTATAGATCAACCAGCCCTGGACACTCTGGATAACAATATGCAGAGCAATGAATGCCCATGCAAATTTAAAATAAAAAGAGCTTTTTGCTTTATTTTTCCGGGAAGCAATAAAGGCCGTGCCGATAATGATCCAGAATACAAAATCAATAATGGGTATTGTGCCAAATGTGATTCGGATGTTTGAAAAAGGTTCAAGATAGCCTGTCCCCCATGCATTGAAGAGATCACTGGTATTGTGAATGAAGACGGCCAGCCAGCCTAGGAAAAATAATTTAAGATCTTTCACTTTAAATAACAGAAAAGACAGCAATACAAATAACAATGCCCAAACTGGTGTCAAAAACACGGAATGGGTGATGCCCCGGTGCCACATCTGGTAAAGACCTTCACTATCCCATAATTGGGATATGACATCAATATCCGGAATCTGGCTTGCGCCCACAGCTGTTAGCAAATAGGCACGTTTTTGACTTTTCTCCATATCTTTTTTATCAACTGCCCCATAAAGGGCTAACCCGAATAAAGTATGAGTAATCGAATCCACTTCTGCACCCCCTGAAATTACATTATAATCCTTGCAGGAAGATTTTTAAAAGTTCTGATATACAAATGCAGGATTGCAAACTTTCCTCCAGAAAGATAAGATTAATTTTATGAGGAATTTGCCTTTAAACAGAAAGGAAACATTTAATGATGAAAAAATTACAAGATGAAGTATTATCTCGCAGAACTTTTGCGATTATATCCCACCCGGATGCGGGTAAAACGACGCTCACGGAAAAATTGCTGCTATTTGGCGGTGCCATTCGTGATGCTGGTACAGTCAAAGCAAAGAAGACCGGGAAGTTTGCAACGAGTGACTGGATGGAAATCGAGAAGCAGCGTGGCATTTCGGTAACGTCCAGTGTCATGCAATTCGATTATGATGGGTTCAAGGTAAATATCCTTGACACACCAGGCCACCAGGATTTCTCTGAGGATACTTACAGAACCCTGACGGCTGTCGATAGCGCTGTAATGATCATCGATTCAGCAAAAGGAATTGAGGATCAGACATTAAAACTTTTCAAGGTTTGCCGCATGAGAGGGATACCGATCTTTACTTTCATTAATAAGCTGGATCGGGTGGGTAAAGCACCTTTGGAATTATTGGCAGAACTTGAAGAGGTTCTTGGTATTGAATCGTACCCAATGAACTGGCCGATCGGAATGGGCAAAGAGTTCCTTGGAATCTATGACCGTTATAATAATCGTATTGAGCAATTCCGTGTGGATGAAGACAAACGATTTATTGCCCTTAATGAAGAAGGCGAAATAGATGGAGACCATTCCATTAAAGATTCTTCACTGTATGACCAGACATTAGAGGAAATCATGCTTTTGGATGAAGCAGGGAATGAATTTTCAAAAGAACGGATTGCCGATGGGACATTGACACCGGTATTCTTTGGCAGTGCCTTGACGACATTCGGTGTCCAGACATTCCTGGATTCCTACTTGCAGTTTGCGCCGCCGCCGCAGCCAAGGAACTCCACTGCAGGAGAAATCGATCCATTATCAGAGGAATTCTCCGGTTTTATCTTTAAGATCCAGGCTAACATGAATCCGGCCCACCGTGACAGAATTGCCTTCTTGCGCATTTGCTCGGGCAAATTTGAGCGCGGAATGACTGTCCAGCTTAGCAGGACAGGGAAACCGATGAAGCTTGCACAATCCACGCAGTTCATGGCAGATGACCGAAGTACCGTCGAAGAAGCTGTAGCTGGTGACATCATCGGGCTATATGATCCGGGCACATACCAGATTGGCGACACGATTGTTTCCGGAAAGGAAGGATACCTGTATGAAAAGCTTCCTCAATTCACTCCAGAACTTTTTGTCAGGGTTTCAGCAAAGAACGTCATGAAGCAAAAGCACTTCCACAAAGGTATCCAGCAGCTGGTACAGGAAGGAGCCATCCAGTTGTTCAAGACTTTGAAGACGGAAGAGTACCTCCTTGGGGCTGTCGGTCAGCTGCAGTTTGAAGTATTTGAAGCAAGAATGCGAAACGAATATAATGTAGAAGTCATCATGGAGAGACAGGGCTCCAAAATCACCCGCTGGATTGAAGGCGACGAAGTAAATGAGAACCTGTCAAGTTCAAGAAGCCTCCTGGTAACTGACCGCTTTGACAAAAAAGTATTCTTATTCGAGAATGAATTTGCGTTAAGATGGTTCCAGGACAAGAATCCTGATGTGAAACTTTATAATCCTATGGATGCATCATAATAAATTGAGTCGGCATATTATGCCGGCTCTTTTTTGTGGAAATGAAAACCCCGGGCTATGCCTGGGGTTCCAAAAAGCTTTCAGCGTGGTATTAAAAAAACTTCCCCACGGTGCTAAAATATTTTTTGGTTCGCCAACCAAAAATATCAGCACGGAGGAAGTCCCATGTCTAAAGACAATAACAGTTTAGCACACACTACCTGGAATTGTAAGTATCACATCGTATTCGCCCCAAAGTATAGGAGACAAATCATTTATGGGAAAATCAAAAAAGATATTGGGGAAATACTGCGTACATTATGTGAAAGAAAAGGTGTAGAAATAATTGAAGCAACCGCCTGTAAGGACCACGTACATATGTTAGTGAGTATACCGCCCAAAATAAGTGTGTCCTCTTTTGTCGGTTACTTAAAAGGGAAAAGCAGTTTAATGATATTTGATCGTCACGCAAACCTGAAATACAGATATGGAAACCGTAAATTCTGGTGTACAGGATATTATGTCGATACAGTAGGTAGAAATAAAAAGGTAATAGAAGAATACATTCGAAATCAAATACAGGATGATATAGTCGCAGAGCAGTTAACGATGATGGAGTACATTGATCCATTCACAGGAGAAGAAGTGAAGAAAAAGAAAAGAAGTTAAAAGGGGAGAAGGCCTTTGAGGTCTGGCCAGTAGAAGTAGTACAATTGGCGAACCTTTCAGTAGCCCTTTAGGGTCTGGTCAGTAACAAAGGCTTTCAGCCGCAGAGAAAACCACCCGTTCTCACGGGTGGTTTTTATTTTTATGGTCCCTTTGGGCGAATTATTTTGGGACCGGCATTATTGAGCCAGAGATTCAGATGAGTTGATATTTTCTGTCTAAGTTCTGTCTGGTTTAAGCAAAAATGACGTTTCCGCAACATACTAGAGTTTTCCGCCCAAAATTTCCTGCATTTATTTCGTCAGGAATCTCTCGTAGACTAGTGACTTTTCTGTTAAATCATAACTCAGGGCAAACTCCCCGTGTTTTACTTGACGAACTAGATTTTTCATACTATATTAGTAATGTTCTATATCGCTTTTATGCATAAAAGCGTTTAAGTGAAAAAGAGATGATTGGTGCTGACAGAACTCACTAGAATCCCCATGAGCAGCAAAAAGAAACTGGATGGTTGCTGAAAATCCAGGCAATGGCGGATTTGAATTACACCTGTCACAATAGGCACTGTTAATGAAGTGGGTAGACAAAGCTGTTTGCCAATTAGGGTGGTACCGCGGAGATTCTTCGTCCCTACAGATTGAGGAGCTTTTTGCGATTTATGACTAATTGGGGGAATCAGCATGATACATCAAAACGAAATCGTTTCATTAAAAACTTCTGAAGCAGCTGCGGTAATTTTTCTGCTTTTGACCGGTATTAGCTTTGGCATGATAAAGCTTGAACTGATGCCGCACATTCCTGTCATCATGGGAATCATGGCGTTAATTATTTATGGTTTACTGAAAAAAATCAAGATGGGCGACCTGGAAAGAAGTATGGTTGACGGAGCTAGGGCCGGTCTTGGGGCTGTAATGATTTTTTTCTTTATTGGAATGCTGGTCAGCAGCTGGATTGCCGCAGGGACTATACCGACCTTGATATTTTTATCATTTGATTTGGTAACTGGCAAATGGTTTTACGCAGTTGTTTTTATCATCACTTCTGTGGTGGGATTAAGCATAGGAAGTTCCTTGACTACTTCAGCCGTGATTGGGGTTGCTTTCATCACTGTCAGTGAAACACTAGGCTTTTCCCTAGCTATTACTGCTGGGGCAGTAATTTCGGGCGCCTTCCTTGGGGATAAGATGTCGCCCCTCTCAGATACGACGGTGCTAGCTTCATCTACAGTCAAGGTAGATCTATTTGAACACATTAAAAATATGTCCTGGACAACGATACCTGCATTCTTCATTTCTCTTTTCTTGTTTGGGATTTTATCGCCGGAACTTAATTCTGCTGACTTTACCCAACTGGCAAACTTGCAAAGTACCCTAATGAAGATGAATCTGGTGCACTGGTACTCTTTGATTCCACTTGCAGCAATAGCGGTTCTGGCCGTAAAAAAAGTGTCATCAATATTAACCCTTGCAGCAGGGACGATCACTGCCATGGCGGTCAGCATGATCATTACCCCAATGCAAGAATGGGGTAAGCTTACAGGGATATTGTATTCTGGCTATGTATCTGAAAGTGGAAGTGCTCAGCTGGATTCCCTGTTGTCACGAGGCGGAATTGAGAGCATGTTTTTCTCGATAACTCTTGTTGTCCTTGCGTTGAGCATGGGGGGGCTGCTATTCAAGCTTGGTGTCCTTCCAGCTTTACTGAAAGGTCTTGCAGGAAGTCTAGAAAAAGGGCCAATCCTTATTGGTTCGGCCACAATTTCTGCTCTAGGAATTAACTTACTGATCGGAGAACAGTATTTGTCAATTCTTTTGACTGGGAATACATTTGCAGGTCATTTTGAAAAGGCTGGTCTGCACCCGAAGAACCTGTCCCGTGTCCTCGAGGATGCTGGGACGGTAACGAATCCCCTTGTTCCCTGGAGTGTGTGCGGTGTCTTCCTCACCAGCGTCCTGGGAGTAAGCACAATGGAATATGTTCCGTTTGCATTCTTTTGTCTGCTGTCACCTATATTGACACTGGCTGCAGGGTTTACCGGAATATCACTGTCAAAAATCAGCAAAAACGCGGTAGCTTAGGCTTCCGCGTTTTTTTTATGCTGAATATGTGCCCGAACTCAGTGAGAATTGAAGAGACGGGGAACATAATATCGGAAAATGTGCCCGAACCCCGTGAGAACCAGAGAGATGGGGAACATAATACGCGGATATGTGCCCGAACCCAGTTCGAACCGGAGAGATGGGGAACATAATATCGGAAAATGTGCCCGAACCCAGTGCGAACCGGAGAGATGGGGAACATAATATCGGAATATGTGCCCGAACCCAGTTCGAACCGGAGAGATGGGGAACATAATACGCGGATATGTGCCCGAACCCGGTGAGAATTGAAGAGATGGGGAACATAATACGCGGATATGTGCCCGAACCCCAGTGAGAACTTCAGAGATGGGGAACATAATATCGGAATATGTGCCCGAACCCTGTGAGAAGTGAAGAGATGGGGAACATAATACACGGATATGTGCCCGAACCCTGTGCGAACCGGAGAGATGGGGAACATAATACGAGGATATGTGCCCGAACCCCGTGCGGACTTAAGATTTTGGGTAAGCTTTAAGTCAGTAAATGCGTCGTTTTTTCAAAAACTATTATGTTTGGGCACGATAAATAAAACTGGTGGCAGTGGGCGCCTAAAAGTTTCATTAATCCTTCGATTCATTTAAAATGAAGGGTATGCTTCTGCGTTTAAAATCTTGAAAGTTGCATCTAGATATTTGAATTGCCCTGGATGCTTATCTATATTAAAGGATGGTAATCTTAATAATCGTCCAGTCAGTCATTGTGTTTTACCGCCGAAAGGAGTTAGCGTATGAAAATCAGCAATTTTTCGATCAGAAGGCCTGTTTTTACATTAGTGACCATGTTTTTGGTCTTGATACTCGGTGTGGTTTCATTGATGAGGATTCCTTTGAAGCTGATTCCCGATATAAATCCACCCGTCGGAGTGGTAGTGACCAATTATCAGGGAGCAAGTCCAGAGGAAGTCATGGAGAAGGTGACGAAGCCGCTAGAAGCGAATCTGGCAACTCTGCCGGGGATCAAGACGATGACATCGACTTCACAGGAAGGTGCAAACCTGATCCTGATGCAGTTTTCCTGGACAACCAATCTTGACGATATCCAGGATGAAGTCATCCAGAGGCTGGATATGACTCCAATGCCGGATGATGCTAACAAGCCAAGATTCATAAAGTTTGATCCATCACAATTCCCGATTATCCAGCTTTCGTTAAGCTCGGATAAGGATGAAACAGCTTTAAGGGAACTCGCGGAAGAACTGGAGCTGGAGCTCACGAAGGTAGAAGGTGTTGCCAGCGTAAACCTCTCTGGTACATCTATACGTGAAGTGAGGATTGAACTGGATCAACAAAAGTTAAGAGATTATAAACTGAGCCAATCTGATATTGTTGACCTCATCAGAGCAAATGATGTTTCAATGCCAGGCGATACGATATTGACTGATGGCAAAGAATTGACTACGAGGATCATAAGTACTTTGGATTCACTTGATACATTGAAGAATCTGACAGTGTTCACCAATCCGGTATCCAAGCAAAAGGTAACGCTGGCAGATGTAGGAAAGGTTGAACTGCAAAAGCAGGATGACCGGACAATAACAAGGACGAACCAGACTCCCTCAGTATTACTGAGTGTCCTTCAGCAGTCCGATGCAAATACAGCAGAGGTTTCAAAAGCATTCCTGGATGAACTTGATACCTTGCTTGAAAGGGATAAATATTCTGGAATCGAGTCGGATATTCTCTTTGACCAGGGCGATTATATAAAATTAGCTATCGGCAATATCTCAAACTCGCTTATTGTGGGAGGTTTATTGGCGATGGTGGTGCTGTTCTTCTTTCTGAGGAATGTGAAAAGCCCGCTCATCATTGGAATAGCGATTCCTTATTCCGTTATTTTTACCTTTGTATTGATGTTCTTTGCTGATTTCACCTTAAATATCATGACACTTGGCGGACTGGCACTCGGTATCGGGATGCTCGTTGATAATGCCATTGTGGTCATCGAAAATATTTACCGTCACCTGTCGATGGGCAAAGACTCGAAAACAGCTGCCAGGGATGGCTCCAAGGAAGTCGGGGCGGCCATTACCGCATCAACTTTGACGACAGTAGCTGTGTTTTTGCCGGTTGTTTTTATTTCAGGAATCATTGGAGAGCTCTTCACAGAGTTTGCCTTGACGATTTCATTCAGCCTTTTTGCCTCTTTAATAGTGGCATTGACAGTTGTTCCAATGCTGGCAAGCAGACTTTTGAAAGCACCTAAGAAAAACATCGAGGCAAGAAGGCAACGATCCAGGTCGATGAGAGGATTGGAGAAGTCAGTCAGATGGTCACTGCGTCATCGTTTTGTCGTCATTCTGGTCACTTTACTGATGCTTGCTGCTGGCGGTTATGGGGTTACAACTGTCGGCACGCAATTTATTCCGCCAACAGATGAAGGCTTCTTCAGCGTAAGGGTTAACCTTGAAAATGGAGCAGCACTGACAGAAACGGAAAAAGTTCTAAAAGCATTGGAAGATGAGCTCAAAGGCGAAGAAGATGTTGATGTTTACGTAAGTTTGGTCGGCACGACCCAGGAAGCATCCTTCAGAGGGACAACGAATGCGAATGTCGGTGAGTTGTATGTGAAAATGGATGAGCTTGGGGAAAGGGAAGTCAGTACCTTCCAGTTTGTTGATGATGTGAAAAAAGACCTTGAGCAAGCTGCAGCCAAAGCAAACAGCACTGCTGAACTAAGCTTCAACATGCAATCTACTTCGGGATCTGCACCAAACACACTTACATTCAATGTCCGTGATTCCAGTGAAAAAAGGCTGAACGGATCGGTTGAAAAAATTTACGATTCCCTGAAAGAGCTTGAGGATGTTAACGAACTGACTACAAGCCAAAATGACACGGTGGAAGAAGTACAGATTACCGTGGACAGAGATAAGGCGCTTGCTCAGGGATTGGCTCCAGCTCAAGTTGCAATGGTTGTCAACAATGTAACCAGAGGGGACATGGCAACACAAATGTCTGGAGAGAATGAAGAGATTCTTGGTGTCTATGTAGAATATGACAGGGATGTAACCCAGAACATTGATAAGTTAAAACAGTTACTCATCAAGAAACCTGATGGAAGTTATGTCACTTTAGGGCAAATTACCAATATTGAAATAGGTGAAGGCCCTGTTAAACTGCAGAGGATTAATCAGCAAAGCGCAGTTGAATTCACGATGAAATACAAATCTTCCACAAACCTTGGCGATATTTCTAAGGAAGTGGATAAAAAAATAGAAGAACTTGATTTGCCTGATGAAACTGAAGTAGTCTTCAGCGGGGAAAGAGAGCTTCTGGAATCTTCAATTGATGATTTGATTCTTGCTTTTGTTCTGGCAATCATCCTGATTTATCTTGTGATGGCTGCCCAGTTCGAATCCTTGAAATATCCATTTGTCATCATGTTTACGGTTCCGCTGATTGTAATTGGTATATCAATTGCATTGACGGCCACACAAACGCCAGTCAGTTTGACAGTTATCATTGGAGTGATTGTCCTCGCAGGGATTGTAGTAAACAACGGAATCGTGCTGGTCGACTACATCAATCAAAAGAAAGAGCGGGGTTTGAATCCGCATGAAGCGATCGTTCTATCGGTAAAAGACCGGGCACGCCCAATCCTGATGACTGCATTGACGACTATTCTTGGATTGGTCCCGCTTGCACTCGGTATAGGAGAAGGCACCGAAATTAATCAGCCAATGGGTATTACTGTCATCGGCGGCCTGATCAGCAGTACCTTCCTGACACTGTTTGTCATTCCAGTGGTTTACAGCTTTTTTGACAGGGACTACAGAAGAAGGAATAAAATGTACGCTACGCCGGACGGCCATCTTGTTCCAGCCTATCTGCTCACAGAACATACAGACTCTAAATATGCAACTGAAGCAGACCAACGGACGCCAGACTTCCAGAAAGGGAAATACTCGAAAGAAGAAATGGCCGGTATGCTCGAAGAACTTCTTCACCTTATAAAAGAAGAAGATACAAATCAGGATTTTAGAAGACGAAGATAAAGTGCTATGCCTGGCTGCGATTAGCCAGGCATTTTTTTATAATGACTGGGAAATTCACGAAATAAGAAGGGTTTTCTCATAAGGTTACACCCCGTTATTTGTAGTATTTTTCAGAATAGTCAGCAAAGTCATTGCGGATGTAAGCGCTTATCGGTAAAATGTACCTAATTAACATTGAGGAGGACGGTCATGGAGCACGGCTACTTTTTTACAGGCTTTCCGGGATTCATAAGCAATCAATTAATCCGAGAGGTGTTTCGGAGAAATACTGGCCAGGGGACGGTTTATGTACTGGTATTGCCAAATATGATTGAAAAGGCGGAATCTGAGAGAGCTAAAATTATTAAGGATATTAACCTAGAGGAAAATCAATTCGAAATTATTACTGGGGACATTACAGTATCAGGTTTAGGGATTGACCAGCAAGTAAATGCTCGGCTTGGGGCAAAGATTACTCACATTTTCCATCTGGCGGCTATATACGACCTGGCAGTACCCAGGGAAATAGCTTACAGGGTGAATGTGGAAGGTACCAGGAATGTAAATGATTGGGCGACAACATTAAAAAATATTCAACGCTACACATATTTCAGCACGGCATTTGTCGCTGGCAAACGTGAAGGAATCCTATATGAGGATGAATTGATAAAGCCACCCGGTTTTAAGAACTTCTATGAGGAGACTAAATACGAAGCAGAGGTCCTGGTGGAATCAGTTAAGTCAGAGATTCCAGTAACCATCATCAGGCCAGGCATCGTCAAGGGTCATTCAAAGACAGGGGAAACGATAAAATTCGATGGGCCGTATTTCATTATGAATTTTATCGACCGGCTCGGCTTCATGCCTTTCTTACCCACTCTTGGCAAGGGCGATACTGTAGTCAATCTAGTGCCGGTAGATTATATTATTGAAGCTACCACCTATTTGACATTCGCAGACATCGGTGCAGGTAAGACGTATCATCTTACTGATCCGAATCCCTATAAAGTATCAGAACTATATGAAATGATGATGTTAGAATTATTGAAAAAGCAGCCTAAAGGTTCTGTGCCTTTGTCCCTGGCAAAAGCGGGGCTAAACTTCAGGGGCTTGAGGAGATACCTGGGTGTTGAAAAAGAGGCGCTCGATTATTTTACATGGCGAGGCACTTTCGACTCTTCCCAGGCGCAGGACGACCTTAAGGGATCAGGAATCGTATGTCCTGATTTTAAGGAAGGGATTGCCGTGATGGCCGCTTTTTATCGGGAGAATAAACATAAGCCCCATTATCAAATTAACATCGTTTGAAGACTTGATATTCAGGCAGGTGAATGAACGTGCATTCAGTTGAATACGCTGGGAAGCTGGCAGTAATAGCTCCGGCAACAGGGAAGGTCATTGCGGAAATTCAAGAGACGCCTGTCCATGAGGTTCCCCTCTTTTATGATCAGGGGAGGAAGGCCTTCGACAAATGGAGTTCTCTGCCTATTACCCAGCGACTCGCTTTTTTAAGGAAGCTGAAACAGTTGATGGTTGATGAGATGGATGAGATTGCCAGGGTCATCTCAGATGATACAGGCAAAGTATTGACTGAAGCGATTGTGGCCGATATCATGCCGACACTCGATGCGATTGACCATATCATCAGGCATGCCGGACAGGTTTTGGGGAGGCGAAGAGTTAAAACACCATTGCTGCTGTTCGGCAAGAAATCATTTATTGAATATATGCCTCGTGGTGTTGTACTTGTAATCTCTCCATGGAATTATCCTCTGCAGCTGGCGATGGTTCCGATGATCAGCGCCCTTGCAGGAGGGAACTCGGTTATTTTAAAGCCGTCTGAGGTGACACCGCTAGTCGGAAAATGTATTGAAGACTTGTTCATGCGCTCAGGATTCCCACAAGGCACAATCCAGGTAGCACATGGGGGCAAAGAGGTAGGAGCAGCTTTTACCGCTGGAAAACCGGATTATATCTTTTTCACAGGTTCTGTCCGGACAGGAAAAATCATTCAACAGCAGGCAGCTAAGGATTTGATTCCAACTACTCTGGAACTCGGCGGCAAGGACCCGATGATAGTCTTCGGAGATGCCAATCTTGAGAGGGCAGCAAAGGCGGCTGCCTGGGGTGCATTCACCAACAGCGGACAGGTTTGTATGAGTGCAGAACGCCTGTATGTAGAACGGGCGGTTTATCATGAATTCCTTGAGAAATTGAAAACTGAAGTGAACTCACTTCAACAAGGTGATGGAATAAATGCTGATGTTGGTTCTATGACATTTCCTGCCCAGATAAACGTAGTGAAGGAACAGCTGGATGAGGCTCTTAAACGAGGTGCAAAATTAGAAACTGGACTCAAACCAGAGGATTGGAAGGAAGGCATGTTCTTGCCGCTGACAGTCGTAACCGAAGTTGATCAGGATATGAAAATCATCCAGGAGGAGACATTTGGCCCATTGCTGCCTGTTGTTCCGTTTGATACCGAAGAAGAAGCAATTGCCTATGCAAACGGCACTGTGTTTGGATTAAATGCCAGTGTGTGGAGCAGGGATAGGGAGAAGGCACGCCGTGTCGCTTGCCGGCTTGTGTCAGGCGCTGTCGTAATAAATGACGTCATCATCACTGTAGCCAACCATGGCCTTCCGTTCGGAGGAACAAAAGAAAGCGGGATTGGGCGTTACCATTCCGAAGCTGGGTTGCGGGTCTTTTGCCATGAAAAATCAATCATGGAAGACAGGGGTTTCATGAAATCAGAAATTCAATGGTACCCTTATAAGGGCAAGTATCCATTGTTCTTAAGTCTTTTCAAGAGTTATTTTTCTGAGAAAAGGGATTGGGTGACCTTTGTCAAAAGTTATATCACACTTTTAAAAAGCAATAAATAACATTGAAGCCGTCCCAGCAGGCAGGGACGGCATTTTTTTGTTACTTAAATTTGGTTTTTATAATGCACTTGAGATTAATTTTAACAATTAACTGGAAAAATGATAATTAGAGGCACAATTTGGACATTCTAAACAAGTAGCATTACGAAACGGATGAGCTAAAGATCGACTTCATTGACCTTTGTCCGGTCTGCAAGAAATATGGCAAACACACAGCAAGAGCCCCAATAATATGATTAAAGGATGAATCTTGACGTGGCGATAAAAAAGAAATTAACCAAACTAGAAGCGGTAATGTGGAGCATTGCTCTTCCCGGATTTGCACAGTTGCTGACTGGCAATCTTGTAAAGGGCATATTTTTTGTCATACTGGAGTTCCTTGTTAACGTGAATAGTCATTTTAATAAAGGAATCATGTACAGCTTTCTTGGGGAGACAGAAAAAGCCATGTATGTCCTGGATTACCAATGGCTGATGTTTTACCCTTGTTTATATATGTTCGCCATGTGGGATGCATATAGGAGCGTGATGCCCGAAGATGAAAAAATTACGTTCCTTCCTTTTGTTTTTTCAGCATATTTTGTTACGGTCGGATTGATGATCTCACCAAAGGTCAAGATTTTTGGCATATTTCCAGGCCCTGTTTTTTTGCCGATGAGTTTCGTGATTCCCGGTGTGCTTATCGGTTTATTGATAAGGAAGATAATAATAAGGTTCTATAAAGATTAAATATCTGTGTCTTATTGATGAAGAGATGAAAAATAGCTGAATTTACTATACTATGATAGGGATATTGAAATTCTGGTCGGTTAAGGACTGGAATTTTTTATTTTTTTTAGGAAACCCCCATAAACCTCCAAAGTGCGAACGTAACCATGTAGTGATTAAAGCGGCCGCTCCTAAAAACACTTGAGGTGGAATGAGAATGAAGAAACTATCTAACCCAGAGATGAAAAAAATCGCAAAGAGTACTCTAGCTCTAGTGCTTGCAGGTACATTTACCTTTTCCCCAATCGCAATGGCAGAAGAAAACTATTCCGATTTAGAAACGGTAGAAATGCAAAATGTCAGCCCGGAAGAGGTTGAAGAAGCAAAGTCACAGGTTGAAGAGCTTGAAGAAATTAATCCATCGTTAATTCCCGGAGATTTCTTTTACTTTGCGAAAATTGCCTTGGAGAAAATCAGGCTTGCTTTTACATTCGAACAGGCGGAAGAAGCAGAATTGCTTGCTACATATGCAGCAGAACGACTTGCAGAAGCTGGGGCATTGTTCGCTGAAGGAGAAGAAGAAGAAGCCTTAAAAGTAATTGAGGCTGCTGTAGAATACATGGAATCCTCACAGGACATCGTCGATCAGGAAACCTCAAATGAGGGGGAAGAGGAAACCTTAGCTGAAGACGGAACACCCTCTGAAGAAGCTGTAGAAGAAACAGATTCTAAGGAGGCTGCAACAAAATCAGAAGAGTCCCTGGACCAATCAGCGTCTGGAGATGATTCTGCAGAAGTAATCGAAAACGAAGAGGTAATCAGTGAAGATCCATTCGAAGAAATCGAAGGCATGCTTCGACAGAATATCATAGCATTGAAGGCGGCTATGGGTCACGTTGGTAATGAGAATGCAAAGGCGCAACTCCAAAAGAATATTGACAAGACTTACGCCAAAATGGCAAAGAAATTGGCAAAATTAGAAGGAAAGTATGCTGAAAAGCCGGATGAGGAAGAAAAGAACGAAACAACTGAGCAAGTTGAATTGGAACCAGTTGTTGAGTCAGACCTTCAGCCTGCAGATGAAACTCCTGAAGTTGAAGATAATGATTCTGCAGAGACCGAGGAAACCATGCCAGCAGATGACGATAAAACAGCAGTATCAGCAGTATCAGTTGTAAAAGCGGAGAAAGAAAAAGCCAAGCAAGAACGTAAGGCTGAAAGGGCTGCTGTGAAACAGGAGCGCAAAGAGGCCAGGCAGCAAATCAAAGAAGTAAAGCAACAGGCTAAACAAGATAAAAAAGAGGAAAAGAAAACAAGCAACAAAGCAGAAAAAGGACATGGCAACGGAAAAGGCAATGACAAAAACTAATTGAATTTGAACAATAGACTCGAAAAGATAGCCAGGGGAGGCTATCTTTTCACTGCCAAACCACAATAGATAAATTGACAGGCATGATATAATGTGGGGAGGAAAGAGGTGAGGCTATTGCTAAGTTTATTGTTCATGGCAAAGAAAAAGCGCAGGCCACTGGAAGAAACGGTAGAGAAAATCCACCAGGGGGATGCTGCATTAAGAGAAGAATTAATTGAATCTTATAAGCCATTTATTGCCAAGACTGTTTCGTCGGTCTGCAAGAGATACATACATGAGTCTGACGATGAATTTAGCATTGGCCTCATCGCTTTTAATGAGGCAATCCAGAAATATTCGTCTGAAAAAGGAAATTCTTTATTAAGTTTTGCTGAAGTAATGATTAAGCGCAGGGTGATTGATTATATCCGCCAGCAAAGCCGGAATCAAAACCTGAGCTTCAATATATCAAGTGATCCAAATGAGGAAGAGCAGCAGCGTTCAACCATTGAAGATGAGCTGTCACTGGATGAGTTCCGTAAAAAAACAGAACAGGAACTTAGAAGAGACGAAATCATTCAATTCCAAACTATACTAAAGGATTTTGACCTGTCTTTCCAGGACTTGCTCGAGCAATCGCCAAAACACGCGGATGCCCGTAAAAATGCGATGCTTGTTGCCAAATCCATGGTGGAAAACGAAGAATTAAAGAATCTGTTGCTTGATAAAAAGCGTTTGCCAATCAAGCAGCTGGAGGATAGGGTCAAAGTCAGCAGAAAAACAATAGAGCGAAACAGAAAATATATAATAGCTATCGCACTTATTTTAATTGGGGATTATGTGTATCTAAAGGATTATATTAAAGGGGTGTTGGAGACATGAAAAAAGGAGTTATCCTTGAAATAAATGATCTTTACCTAACGTTGTTGACCCCCGAAGGCGAGTTTTTACGTGCCCGAAAGCATCAACAAGATTATCAGGTAGGAGAAGAAATTCACTTTTTTCCAGAAACAGAAGCCGTGAAGAGAAAAAGATTCGGCGTTTCAATTTTAAATAGCTTCAAGGCTAGGGCGATTGTGCTTGCGGCTGTCCTTATGCTTGTTATGACCTCATTTCTTCCGGTATACGAGAACGGACAGGTCTACGCATATATGTCCATAGATGTTAACCCTAGCATAGAAATGTCGATCAATGATGATTTGAGGGTTCTTCAAATGAAAGGCTACAACCCTGAGGGAAAGCAAATCATCGCTGAAATAGAGGGCTGGGAAAAGAAAGATGCTGCCCTTGTGGCTGAAATGGTGATTGATAAGATTGAAGCCAAAGGGTATTTTAAAAATAAGAATGACGTTGTTATCGCGACAATCCCAAATAGTGACTCAAAGGAATCAGTCGACAGGAAATTAGAAAATAAAATAGCTGAAATTAAAAAAACAACAAGTGAAGAAAATTTGAATCTCAAGGTAATGGAAGCAACGCGTGAAGACAGGGAGAAAGCGATTAAGCAAGGCCTCACGACCGGTCTATACAAAGAAAAGCAAAAAGTGGTTCCAGCTCCTTCAGTGAAACCAGTTGAAAATGAAAAGAAAGACAAACCAGAGCCCGAAAAGCAAGAGCCAACACAAAAGCCTGTGAAACAAGAGCCGCAAAAGAAGGAAGCACCTGGCCAAACTAAGAAGGAAAATCCCGGGGAACAAAAAGGGAATTCAGGCCAGCAAGGGAAACCCTCACCTGAAAAAAACAAAGAGGATAAAAACTCGGGCATGAATAACAATGGTCATACAAGCGATAAACATGCTTATAAAGGCAATAAAAATGCTGCTAAGCCTAACCAGCACGGCCCAAAGTATAAAAATGAAAAAAATCCAAACGCAAATCAGCATCCCAAAGGTAACCAAAAAGGACAAGCAGGGAATGGAAAAGGCAACAACAACAATAAATAGTAAATTTCAAAAGTCCGGAATTCATTCCGGACTTTTTTTCCATGTCAATATTCAATTTTTTATTCGTGTCTCTGGCCAGAAAGCTGTGCCTGTGCCTGCTGAACTAAACGTTTAGTAATTTCTCCTCCAACTGAACCATTTGCTCTGGAAACTGTGTCAGAACCCAGGTTTACGCCAAATTCCTGTGCAATCTCATATTTAACCTGGTCCATGAATTGCTCCACGCCAGGAACAAGCAATTTATTTGAATTACGTGCCATGTGATCGTCTCCTTTTGAGGGTTTACAGAGAAAATTATATCCCTGTACTAGATAGTTTGAACATTGCAAGCAAGTTCATGACTGGTAACTTTTATATCTTGGTTCGGTTAAATTGTTTCTTTATAGTAGTTAACGTATGAAATCACCCGGGATTTTGGATAAATTTAACCGACACCTGTGCATTGACTTAGGAGGCTGCAGGAAAACACTTTATTATTCGTTGAAGTTTCTTTATTATAGTTAGTAATGAATTGAGGGTTGAAAGGATAAGAGTATGAAGATTAATCTAAGAAGAAGGTTAGACAAATTATCTCCGGCACAAATTATCGTAGCTTATTATTTAATAGCGGTAATTGTATCAATGAGCTTATTGAGTTTGCCGGTTGCCATACAGCCCGGCGCAAAATGGACTTTCATGGATGCTTTATTTACTGCTGCGAGTGCTGTCAGTGTTACTGGTCTTTCTGTCGTTACAATTCGCGATACTTTTACTGTGCCAGGAATTTTTATACTCATGTTTGTCCTTCAGTTCGGTGGTATCGGCGTCATGGCCCTTGGTACATTTTTCTGGCTGATCATCAGGAAGAAAATCGGTTTGAAGGAACGGAGATTGATCATGCTGGATCAGAATCAGACGACTATGTCCGGACTGGTAAAAATGCTTAAAGATATTCTTATTATCATTGTGATTATTGAGCTGATAGGTGCTTTGCTCCTAAGCTTATACTTTCTCAAATACTTTCCGACCTGGCAGGAGGCTTTTCTCCATGGTTTGTTTGCGTCCGTAAGTGCCACGACGAATGGAGGATTCGATATCACTGGAGCCTCCCTGATTCCCTACGCACAGGATTATTTTGTTCAGACCATCAATATAATATTGATTACTCTTGGAGCAATTGGTTTCCCTGTATTAGTTGAGTTCAAAAGTTACCTATTTAGAAGAAAAAAATCTGTTCCATTCCATTTTTCCCTATTCCTTAAGATCACTACTTTGACTTTTCTAATGCTCCTGATTTTTGGCACAGCTGCGATATGGGCATTGGAATTTAATCATTTTTTATCGGATAAATCACTGCTCGATTCATTCTTCTATGCATTTTTCCAATCTACGACAACCAGGAGCGGCGGTTTAGCGACAATGGATGTCAATGATTTTACGGACCCTACGCTTTTCCTGATGGCAGCTCTTATGTTTATCGGTGCTTCTCCAAGTTCAGTGGGCGGTGGGATTCGAACAACAACTTTCGCGTTGAACCTATTATTCCTTTACCATTTTGCACGTGGCAGAAGAGCAATCAAAATTTTCAACAGGGAGTTGCATCAGGAAGATATTATTAAATCCCTTGTTGTATCCATTATGGCCGTGCTGATCTGTTTTCTGGCTGTCATTATCATGATGGTAACAGAAGATCATGCTTTACTCGCGATTATTTTTGAAGTCGCTTCTGCTTTTGGGACAACAGGATTATCAATGGGAATCACTCCAGACCTCTCCGATATTGGAAAAATCGTTCTGATTATCCTGATGTTCATCGGAAGAGTCGGAGTCATTTCCTTCCTGTTGATAATCGGTGGGAAGACGGAGAAGGAAAGCATTCATTATCCTAAAGAACGAGTAATCATTGGATAAAGGAACAAGAAATCCGGGAATTTTCCCGGATTTTTTTAATCCTGCCCTTTGCTTACATCCTTGGTTGGATGCATGAATGGATAGGCCTGAGGCTTCCTCTTTTCCTCGAGCAGTTCCTTGTTTTCTGATGTATTCCAGCCAATATCATTTGTAGGGTGGACCCATTCATCACCAGCCATGATAGCCGGGTCCGTGTCGTCACTCCAATTTTCCAACGGTGAATTTTTGGATGCATATAGGCTGTCCCCGATTATCACACCGTGCTCATTTTTATATGGCGCCTTCATTTCTATGCCTGTATCCTTGAAGCTTGGGGCGCTTATTTGATGGGGCAGTGTCTCCTCAATATCCAATGGTTTCAGACTCCGATCATTAACATCCATTTGAGCTCCTCCTTTTTGAGTTTATTTTTTGTTGAATGCAGCTTTTTATAAGACAGTTCTCTTTGTAAAATAAGGTAATCAATTTAATACATAGCAAATCATTGATTGAAAAAAATAATGAATGGAGGTGGTTAGAATGGCTAAACGGAAGGCAGAAAGAAATGCTTTGGCTAAATATACAAACACTCCTAAGAAAAACCTTCAGGAAAGTGAATTTTCTGCAGAATTTGCCCATGGTGAGGATCCCGGAAAATTTGCTAACAGGAATTCAAAGCAGGGCAGGAAAGGTAGATCATGATGAATAAGCATCAAGGCCGGCACCGGAAGCCGTTAAACGTGGAGTTCGGCATGGAATTTGGCGATATAAACGCAAGTAAACTTTATGAACTGCCCTTTTCCGGAAAAAAGGTTAAAGACAGAACTGATAAAGATTGCAAATAGTAAAAAGCCGGCTGAATCAAGCCGGCTTCATGTTTTCCATGTTAAATGTGAAAAATTGTGGTGTTTCCGATTTAGAGTCAAAATAGACAAGCATATGAGCAGAGGAACTCTCAATTATTCCATCTTCTCTCAGTTTCTTCAGATCAATTGTGATGTCCTCAATCAAAGTATGCTTGTACAAATCCTTTTCACCGATGTTCAACTCTAAAAAATGCCGCCCAAGTACAGCAGGATCCTTAAGAATTCCTCGATACAATTCAGAACGCTGCTGTTTGTCCGATTTCAGCTCCCACCAAGGCTTACGTGGTTTGTATTTCATGCTGGCGAGGTAGTCATATTTCATTAAGCTTTCAATGGCTTCGAGATTCTCCATTTCTTTTTCCTTCAGGAACTCGTAAAGTCTTTTGAATAAGTCCTCTAGCTGGTGCCCGATCCTCGACCAACCTTTCGTTTCCCAATAGGTGCCGAATTCCTGGAAGAAATCGAATGGTGACGGAAATACCTTGGAGACGAGGAATTCGATTGTATGGTCCATCCTGTGGTCATTCCAATACTTCTCAAGTACATCCTCTACCTGTTTTATTTTTATGATGTCATTGAAGTTCAAGACATTATTCCCGAGGATTTCATAGGGAGAATGGTCCATATATACATAGTCATGCTGAGCAGCCCTCAGTCTCAACCCAGTCCCTCTAAGCATCTTCAAAAAACCAAGCTGCAACTCTTCTGGCCGCATCTTAAACACATCATTGAAGGTCTTTTTAAAGGAATGATAATCTTCTTCAGGCAAACCAGCAATCAAATCCAGATGCTGGTCAATCTTGCCGCCTTCCTTGACCATTGTAACTGTCCTTTGGAGCTTTTCGAAATTTTGTTTTCTCATGACCAGCTCATTTGTATAATCATTCGTTGATTGGACTCCGATTTCAAAGCGGAATAATCCGGCAGGAGCCTCCTCATTCAAGAATGCTATGACCTCTGGCCTCATGATATCAGCAGTGATTTCGAATTGGAACACAGTCCCCGGCAAGTGTTCATCAATCAGGAATCGGAACATTTCCATTGCGTAGCTTCGGCTGATATTGAAGGTTCTGTCGACGAATTTAATGGTCTTTGCGCCGTTTGCCATTAAATAACGAATATCTTCCTTGACCTTTTCCCTATCAAAGTAACGGACACCGACTTCGATGGAGGACAAGCAGAATTGGCAGCTGAACGGACAGCCGCGGCTAGTTTCGATATATGAGACCCTCTTGGGAAGATGGGCAATATCCTCTTCGAATCGATATGGAGAGGGGAGCTCTTTTAAGTCGAGCTTATTGCGCTGATGATTGACATGTATGCTGCCTCCTTTTCGATAGGCGATACCAGGCACGTCTGAATAATCTTGTCCCGCTGCAAATCCAGCAAGAAGCTGCTTGAAAGTCTGTTCACCTTCACCGATGACGATCACATCAAATTCCGGGACTTGCTCCATCCAGTCCTGTACATCATAGGTAACCTCCGGGCCTCCCACAACAATCAGGATTTCGGGGTTGATTTTTTTAATCATTTTGATGACTTTGATAGTCTCTTCAATATTCCAAATATAGCAGCTGAAACCAATGATTTCGGGTTTCTTTTGTATTAAATCTGAAACAATGTTGATTACAGGGTCTTTAATGGTAAATTCAACGATCCTCGCGTCAAATTCCGGCTGGGCATATGCCTTCAGGTATCTGATGGCAAGGTTCGTGTGTATATATTTCGCATTAAGCGTAGTTAAGACAATATTCATTAAAAAATCTCCTTTGTATAAATCCACAGTAAATCAACTTATAATTATACCTCAGTTTATACAAAAAAGACAGGCCGAAACCAGCCGAGAAAAAAGAAAGAGCCATTCCTGTTGAATGGCTCTAAGTCAGTCAAGATATATTTGCCTACTCGCTCAATAGCTTCCTGCGATAGAATCGCACGATTGCAGCAACCCTGATTTTCAGACGATTGATTCTGGAAGTCTTGAATTCAATTAGCGGCTGAGCAAACGCGGCTGCATACTTGCTTGAGAGCAGGAAGGTCAGCAGCAGGGCAATGCACGCCAGCAGGATAAAACGCTCTGGACTGTGGAAGAAGTTCTGTACCTCGCTTTCGCGGAAGGTACGGACAAAGAATCCATGAAGCAGATACACATAAAGGGTATTTTTGCCCAGATCCGTAAAGAAATATTGCTTTTTTGGAACAATTGTCAGGAAGCTGAATACCATCATAACGCTTAAAAGATAAAAGCCTAAACGAGTGAACATGCTGGTAATAGACGCAGCTTCGAGCATTGAATATGGCTTGGACCCAAGGAGCCACTTGTAGTCTATCTCAGGATTAAAATAAAATCCTAAAAAGACGACTGTAAAGGCTGCAAGAGCTCCAAATTTAAATGCTGGCCTTGTCAGAATCTTAATATGATCTTTGGTTAAATGGAATCCAAGCAGGAACAGCGGAAAGAAAACAAAGGTCCTTGAAAGACTTAAATAGTTGGATATCCAGTCAACATACCCGACGGCAAGTCCCAAACCGAAAGCAATCAAAAGGCCTGTTGGTGCGCTCAGTCTTGCGAAACCAATCAACATCAGATTCCAGCAGAAAAGGCTGATTAAAAACCACAATGACCAGTGTGGATTCAGCGGATCAATTGTAAAGGTCGATTTGTTGTACAGAAAATAGTAAAAAATTGAATAAATAAGCTGGAAAATAAAATAGGGCAAAATCAACTTTTTGGCTATTTTCATCACATAACCTTTTTTATTGAAACCTCTTGCAAAAAAACCTGAGACTAGGATGAACGCTGGCATATGGAATGTATATATGACTTTATAAATATTGTATATCATTTCATTATCTTCAATGAACGAGCGCAGAAGATGGCCAAATACCACGAAAAAAATCAAGATGAACTTGGCATTGTCAAAGTAGTAATCTCGTTGTTTCATAATTCCTCCCTTAATTAGAGACCCCCAGAACATACTAACATTTTTTTACCCTGATTGAGATGAAAACAAACCAGGCTATTTGCTCAAAATTAAGGAACCTGAACCAAGCTGAGGAAAATGTTCCATGTACAGGAACTCTGTGCTAATCAGGCATGGATTCTGTATTATTACATATTTCTATCTGTTATATAAAAGAAAGCCATTATAAAATACGGCCATATTCGTATATTTTTGGGTGTGTTTCATTAAAAAAGTTTAAATGTTGATATAAGTCACAGCTTAATATTGTGAGACTCTATAAAATTATTAGTGGGGAATGTTCAAATTAAGCAACCTTACAAAAATGGGGAGGGAGAATATGTCTATCTTACCGAAAAAGAACGACATAGGCTTTTATGAGATCAGACTTGAATCGATTGGGGGACTCGGTGCTAACTTAGCCGGAAAGATGCTTGCCGAGGCAGGTGTCCTGAGTCTGGGTTTAAATGGATCCAACTTTTCTTCGTATGGATCAGAGAAAAAAGGATCACCGGTTAAGAGCTTTGTCCGTTTCTGTGAACCTGAAACTGAAATCAGGGTCCACAGTCCAATTGAGGAGCCGCATGTGGTTGGTGTATTCCATGAGGCGCTCTATAAAATGGTTGATGTAGTCAGCGGATTGCGTCCAGATGGAATCCTGCTGGTGAATTCGACTAGAGACTTTGACGACATCAAAAATGACCTTCATCTTGAGCATGGAACACTGGCGATTGTTGATGCCCTTTCAATCGCCGTTGAGGAAAAAACGAAGGTGAATACAGCGATGCTTGGAGCGTTGTACCGCATCATTGATTTCCTTGATCCTGAAGCGATGAAAAATGTGATCCGAAAAACTTTTGAAAAGAAATATCCTCATTTAGTTGAGCCAAATATCAGAACGTTCGAGAGAGGCTACAATCAAGTTCAATTTAAAACATACGAACCAGAGGAAGGGGCTCAAGGCAAGAAATACAAGCGCCCAACTCCGCTTCTTGGATATGAAACACAGGAGATAGGCGGAGTGATCACAGCCCAGGCAAATAGTCTCCTCAAGGATCTGAGCGGTTCCAGACAAGGGTTCCTGCCTCAGTTTAACCAGCAGGAATGCATAAATTGCGCTGCATGTGATACCGCATGTCCTGATTATTGCTTTGTTTGGGAAGAAGGAGAAGACAAACGCGGCAGAAAGCAAATGTTCTTAAAGGGAATCGATTATCAATATTGCAAAGGCTGCCTGAAGTGTGTAGAGGCATGTCCAACTACTGCGTTAAGTGAGCTCAGGGAAATGATTGGCTACGCTGAGGAGAATCAAGTTAAACATAACTATCCTTATGTGACTGGAGGGGTTTCTTAATGTCCGTTCTTGAAGAAAATGTAAAATCGATGAGTACAGCAGAACAGCTGACTACCTTTGAATCCGGAAATGAAATGGCGGCTATGGCTGCAGCTCAGATCAATTATCATATTATGGGCTATTTTCCGATTACCCCTTCTACGGAAGTGGCGCAATATCTGGATATGATGAAATCCAGAGGAGAGCATGATATTAAATTGATCCCTGCAGATGGAGAACACGGTTCGGCAGGGATCTGTTACGGTGCAGCAGCAACTGGAGCGCGCGTCTTTAATGCGACCAGTGCAAACGGGTTGATGTATATGCTGGAGCAGCTTCCGGTGCAGTCTGGAACACGTTATCCAATGGTCCTTAACCTGGTAACCCGTTCAATCAGCGGTCCGCTTGATATCCGCGGCGACCATTCAGACTTGTATTTCGCCTTAAATACAGGATGGGTAATTCTCACTGCCAGGACACCCCAGGCAGTTTACGATATGAACATCATGGCGTTGAAAATTGCCGAACACTCAGATGTACGCCTTCCAGTCATGGTTGCATACGACGGTTTCTTTACATCCCACCAAAAGCGCAAGGTGAACTATTTTAAAGATCGGGCGGTAGTCCAGAGATTTGTGGGCGAGGCACCGACTGAATATAATTTTGCCAGGGATCCGAAGAAGCCGCTGACAATTGGAGCCCACATGAATGGCGACGACTTGATGAACAACCACTTCCAGCAATCAGAAGCGATTTACAGAGCGAAGGATGTATATAAGGAAATTGCTGCAGAATATGCAAAACTATCAGGCCGCAATTATGATATTCTTGACCTTTATCAAATGGAAGATGCGGATGTAGCACTTTTCCTGTTGAACTCAGCTGCAGAGTCTGCCAAAGATGTTGTCGACAGGCTTCGTGAAAAGGGAATCAAAGCTGGCGTCATCAGTCCAAATATCATCCGTCCATTCCCGGCACATGAAATCAGGAATGCACTGAAGAATGTAAAATCGCTTCTTGTAGGTGAGCGTGCTGATTCCTATGGCGGACACGGGCCAAACCTGACACACGAAGTTAAATCTGCTCTCCAGGAAGACAAGAACAATGCAACAATCGTCCAGAGCAGGGTATTTGGACTTGGCGGCAAGGATTTCTATGCGGATGATGCGGAAGCATTTTTCACAATGGCAATTGATGCCATGGAAAAGGGAGTTGCAGAAAAACCGTTCGACTATTACGGACAGGTTGCTGGTGAGCCTGAAAAAGCATTGAAGCAGGTCATTGAGCCACAGCATGGCGATGTCTACAAGTCAGGACTTATCCAGGTAACAAGAGATGAAGGAAAGAATAAACTGAATGTCAAAATTCCGCCATTGAGGGCTCTTACCTCAAAGCCGAAACGCATTGCATCAGGTCATGGCGCATGTCCTGGCTGCGGTATCTTCGGAGGACTTGAACTGTTCTTTAAAGGAATTGAAGGTGACCTCGTCATTCTGTTCCAAACGGGCTGTGCTTACGTTGTGACTACAGCTTATCCACATACTTCGCATAAGCAGACGACGATCCATAATCTTTTCCAGAATGGGGCGGCGACATTATCAGGAACACTCGAAGCATTCCTTGAATTGAAACGCCGGGGTGAAATCGAAATTTCAGCAGAGGCAACTTTCGTGATGGTGACAGGCGATGGCGGAATGGACATTGGAATGGGATCGGCTATCGGTACAGCACTTCGCGGACACAAGCTGATCATGCTTGAATATGATAATGAGGGATATATGAATACAGGTTCCCAGCTCTCATACTCTACTCCATTTGGCCATATGACCAGCACTTCAAATGTAGGCAAAGCGCAAAAGGGAAAAGCTTTCCACCATAAGGATACAGCGCAGATCATGGCTTCTGCCAATATTCCTTATGTATTCACCGGAACGGAAGCATTCCCACAGGACCTTGTTAAAAAAGCAGCGAAGGCACAATGGTATGCACAAAATGTAGGTACTGTGTACGGCAAGCTTTTGATAACATGCCCGCTTAACTGGAAATCAGAAGACCGTTTTGGCCAGACAATTGTCGAGGCAGCGGTCAATTCAAACTTTTTCCCGCTTTATGAAGTGGAACAGGGAATTACGAACATAACTTATGACCCTGAAGCGAAGAACAAGAAGATTCCCTTGTCTGATTGGCTGAAATATATGGGCAAGACCAAACATTTGTTAAAAGAAGAAAACAAAGACATGCTTGTTGAATTTGAAGAAGAAGTAGATAAAAGATGGCAGCGTTTAAAAGCGAAGCACGAAAACGAATATTTATAAGAAAAGTTCTTTTCATTTTTTTAAGCTTTCACAACCCTTCCAGTAATTCTGATTCAGTGGTCTGACCCTGAAAACATCTGCAGGTTGTCGAAGGCGAGAATGAATGAGAAAACTGCTATATGAACTAAGAAGCCGGGGGATATTCCTGGCTTTTTTCTATTATTAGTTTCTTTTTTAAACAGGAAATAATCACGAATTAAAAGGAATTTTAAACATCAATGTAGAAATAACTAGAAAAATGGGAATACGGCAAGGAGGCTTTCTGGTGGGGAGTGCTAACGAACATGATGAGATTCAGGCGCTAAAGAACAAAATAGCCGCTTTAGAACAAGAAAATTCCTCTTTAAAAAAGAAAATTAAAGATCAGCAGGCAGCCACCGACTGTTCTTTTCACACATCACCAGTGGACAAATTTGAAATTATTGAAGAAAGACTTCTCGAAGATGAGGGCTTATTAAATAGCTTATTTCACGACACTCTGGACGGAATCGTTTTTTGGGGGAAGTGCGGGCGAATCATCTCAGCGAATGAAGCAACCTGCAAGATTTTTGGACTCTCCCGGGAGGAGTTATTAAGGCATAATATCTCTGATTTTATTTACCAAAAAGATGATAAATATAGCAAAATGAAAAAAATTCTCCATGAAAAAGGAGCCCTTCGTGAAGAAGCGTTCTTCCTGCTCCCGAGTGGAGAAAAAAGGCTGCTGGAATTTACTGTGAAGTTAAATGCTGGTGAAGGATACCATATGACAATTTTGCGTGATGTAAGTGAAAAATTCCGCATGGAACAGGAAGTCCGCAAAAGTGAAGAGCGGTTCAGGAAAATCTTTGAAGGATCTATCGAGGGAATGATCCTCTGGGACGAAAATTGCAAACATTATGAAATCAACCCTTCCGGCATGGCAAAGTTAGAATTGAAGCAAGAGGATCTTGGAGAGGAAAATTTCCGGAAGCTATTCGTTAATCTTGGAATATCCGAGAGATTGCTTGATGAAAAGATTGAGGAGCTGCTCCGGAAAGGGAGGCTGGATGGAAGGATTACCATTCCTTATGAAGAAGGCAGGATGAAGCATTTTGAATATACGGTCAAACGCCATCTCGCAGACAGCTTAAATTTAATTATCTTCAGGAATATCACAGAAAAAGTTGAAATGGAAGCCCAGCTTCGAAAGTCTGATACATTGAATATACTTGGTGAGCTTGCAGCAGGAATAGCTCATGAGATTCGGAATCCAATGACTGCTCTTAAGGGTTTCATCCAGCTGCTCGAGAATAGCACGGGTGATGCTTACTCCCTGTATTTCCAGGTGATCAAATCAGAGCTTCAGAGAATTGATTCCATTATCAATGAGTTCTTGATACTGGCAAAACCACAGGCAATCAAGTATGTAGAGGAAGATATCCCTAAAATAATGAAGGAGACCGTTGATCTTCTGACCGCACAGGCAGTCCTCCATGATGTCCAATTCAGGACTGTTTATCAGAATGATTTACCACAGCTGCTTTGTGAACCGAATCAATTAAAAAAGGTCTTTATAAATATCATAAAAAATGCAATAGAAGTCATGCCAAAAGGCGGTTTCGTGTACGTTACAGTCAGCATGGCGCCAGGTAACAGAATACATATCTCGATCAAAGACGAAGGGGAAGGGATTCCGCCTGACAAAATCAAGAAGCTTGGGGAACCATTTTACACAACGAAAGAACGAGGAACCGGCCTTGGATTGATGGTTAGTTTCAAGATTGTTGAAGAACACGGGGGAACTATTGAAGTTGAAAGTGAAGTGGGGTTAGGAACCAACTTCCATATTTATTTGCCAACCACTGAAGAAACGTCTGATTGAAAGTTTTCAATCAGGCGTTTTTTTTCATATTGAGTTCCTTAAGCCAGTAAGGCTCTATCCTTATGGCTGCTTTTCAGGTCTTATTTATAACTATCCTTATTCATAGATGACCTGAACGTTAAGTTGCTGTTTGCCCCTACAGTTAAAGTTCTAAAAAATAATTTTAAAGCTTTTCAAAGATTGGAAAATATTATATATTAGATATAAATCTAATTAGATATCAGTGAAATTAGAAGAGGTGTTTTTAGTGCAACTGGACAGAATTGTCGCTTTTCATAAAACGATGGGTGACCCTACCAGGATAAGGATTGTGGCACTGCTGGCAAAGGGCCCGCTTCATGGCCAGGCAATAGCAGGCAAACTGGGACTTACCCCTCCCACGATCACTCATCACATAAAAAAACTGCGTGATATTAACGTTATTTTTGAACGCCGGGATAAGAACACGATTTATTTTCATTTGAACGAGTCGGTTATAAAGCAACAGGCTAAGTCGCTTGGACGGTTAATCACGAAAAAGGAAGAGGAGGGGGAAGCATTGGACAGCCACAACATCGATAAACAGAAGATCATTGAGAACTTCATGACAAAAGACGGTAAGTTGAAAAACATTCCTGCCCAGCGGAAGAAGAAGCTTATGGTATTCGAATACATGGTCAGCGGCTTAAAGGCGGGGAAAAAATATCCCGAGAAGGAGCTGAACGAATATATTAAAAAGTTTCATGAGGACTATGCGACAATCAGGCGTGAATTTATCATCAATCACTATATGTATCGCGAAAATGGGATATACGAACTTAATCCGGTTGAGATGTGGGCAAAACCAGAGTGATGCTCCCAAGAACAATTCAAAAACCGCCACGAGCATTGTCTGTGGCGGTCTTTTGCTAATGGCTGTTTTCGTAAAGATTGTGGTTAAAATCCTAAAGCCGATTTTAACATGATAAAAGCCATTTTGTAGGTTGGTACTAAGTTTGCAAGCTCTTTTCTCTTAATAAGCGTTAATTTTGTAAAGAAACTGAGGTAATTCCATCCTATTTTGTAGTCAATAGCAGCAAATTTTGAGAAAAGAGCCTTGCTAATTAATATAGTTCGGGACGTCGGTCAGCAAAAATAGGAATCCTGCTTCTGGCCTCCTTAACCTGGCCGAGATCGATTTCGGCGAAAAGGATTTCCTCTCCTTCCCCGCCTTCCGCTATCACGTCACCCCAGGGACCAATGATCATAGAATGGCCGGCAAAAGTATTGTTTGGATCTGAGCCTGCCCTGTTGCATGCGATGACATAGCATTGATTTTCAATGGCACGGGCAATTAGCAATGCTCGCCAGTGTTCAAGCCTCTGGATAGGCCATTCTGCGACAATAAAGAGAGCTTCGACATCCTGCAGGACATGAGCGCGCACCCATTCAGGGAATCGTATGTCGTAGCAAATCAAGCCGGCAAATTTATGGCCCTCCAATGAAAATAAACCTTTTTCCTTCCCAGCAGAAAGGTATAAATGTTCATCCATCAGCTGGAAAAGGTGCAGCTTGCTGTATTCTCCGGCAAATTCACCGTTTTTATCATAAATAAGCATTGTATTCTCAATACCAGCCTCAGTTTTGTTGGCAACAGAACCGCCGACGAAATGGGATTTGTGCTCCACAGCTGCCTCCCGGAAAAATACTTTGGCCTCTTTGGCGCCTTCATCAGCTGTGCCATTTAAATTGGTCAAATCATATCCTGTTGTCCAGAGCTCAGGAAGTACCACGATATCTGGATTTTGCAAGCTGGCCTTTTCTATCATACGAGACGCAGTGCTATAGTTTTCTTGGGGGTTGCCAAAAGCAATGTCCATTTGCAGGCACGCTATCTTGAATTTCATATTTATTCACCGCCATAATGTCTGAAAATTATTTCTTTACAAGTTCCTATTTACGTTATATCATTTGTGACTAGAATTTCAAATTAAAAATTTTAAATCTTATATAAATTAATAAGCAGGTGAGAGAATGGAATTTAAACAATCGGAGTTATTGAAAAGCCTGCCCAAGCAGTTTTTTGCTTCACTCGTGCAAAAAGTGGGCTCGTACACTGAAAAAGGGGCGGATGTCATCAATCTTGGACAGGGAAATCCCGACCAGCCGACTCCAGAACATATTGTGGAGAAATTAAAGATTGCTGCGGAAAATCCGGTGAACCATAAATATTCTCCTTTTCGGGGATTAAGTTCATTAAAGCAAGCTGCGGCTGCGTTTTATAAAAGGGAATATGGTGTTGATCTTGACCCTGAAGAGGAAATCGCCATCCTGTTTGGCGGAAAGGCTGGTTTGGTTGAAATTCCTCAATGCCTTTTGAATCCAGGAGATACAATCCTTGTTCCTGATCCAGGATATCCCGACTATTGGTCTGGAGTTGAACTTGCCAGGGCCAAAATGGTAAAAATGCCACTGCGTGAAGAAAATGATTTCCTTCCAAATTACACTGAATTAAGTCCAGAGGAACTTGCCGAAGCAAAATTAATGTTTTTGAACTATCCTAATAATCCAACAGGTGCAATTGCTGATAAAGAGTTTTTTGATCAAACAATCGAACTGGCCCAAAAAAATGAAATATGTGTAGTCCACGATTTTGCCTATGGGGCTATTGGTTTTGACGGGAAACGCCCATATAGCTTTTTGCAATCCAAGGGAGCCAAAGAGGTTGGAATCGAGATTTATACATTGTCGAAAACATATAATATGGCCGGCTGGCGTGTAGGTTTCGCTGCAGGAAACAAGAGTGTAATTGCCGCCATTAATTTACTTCAGGATCATATGTATGTCAGTTTGTTTGGTGCTGTGCAGGAAGCAGCGGCAGAAGCATTGCTAGGGCCCCAGCAATGTGTATCAGGGCTGAATAATTTGTATGAATCCAGAAGAAACGTGCTCATTGAAGGGTTAACAAATATTGGCTGGAGGGTTACTGCACCGAAAGGGTCTTTTTTCGCCTGGCTTAAGGTTCCGGAACAGTTTACCTCAGTTGAGTTCGCTGATTTTCTATTGGAAAAAGCCCATATTGCCGTGGCACCGGGAATCGGTTTTGGAGAGTATGGTGAAGGCTATGTGCGGGTAGGTCTTCTTACATCTGAAGAAAGACTGAGGGAAGCAGTCAACAGAATTAAAAGCTTAGAAATTTTCAAAAAAAATATTGACAATGATTTGTGAACCTGACATAATCCTAATTAATAAATTTACTTTAACCAATTAAATAACTTAATTAAATTATTTTCTTATCAAGAGCAGGCGGAGGGACGAGCCCGATGAAGCCCGGCAACCGATCCAGCATTATGCTGGGCACGGTGCTAATTCTTGCAGCGGAAGCTGATAGATAAGGAGAGTTTAGTGAACGTTCTAACCTCTTCTTTTCGAAGAGGTTTTTTTATGTGTTTTTTACAATTTGATTAATGACTAGCTCTAGCGCCTAGCCCCCTCGAGACGCTTCGGTCCTGTCAATAAAGTCAAGGAACGACTTCACTGACAGGCTCTCCAACGCTTGTCAGGGCAGGACAAGGCGCTTGCGTTTTTCTAACAGAAAGGGATTGATTTTTCATGAGTGAAATTACAGCAACTTATATAGTCCATGACGATAAGCATAATCCGCAGAAAAAAGCAGAGGGCATAGCGCTTGGCTTGACTATAGGATCCTGGACCGATTTGCCAGAACTCGACCAAAAACAATTAAAAAAGCATAAGGGAAGAGTTGTTTCTGTTGAAGGATCCAGTTTAGATGCCAATTCGGAAACAGTGGCGACCATTAAAATCGCTTATCCGGCAATTAATTATTCCGCAGACATTCCGGCGATTCTTACAACAGTTTTTGGCAAGCTATCGCTCGATGGAAAAGTGAAACTGATTGATCTTGATTTCGGGCATGAATTGAAAAAGGCATTCCCGGGTCCGCGATTTGGAATTGAAGGAATCCGAAATAAGGTGAATGTGCATGACAGGCCGCTGCTGATGAGCATCTTCAAAGGGGTTATCGGCCGCGACCTTACTTACCTGTTGAAGCAGTTAAAAGAACAAAGTCTTGGCGGGGTAGACCTTATTAAGGATGACGAAATATTGTTTGAAAATGAACTTGCTCCATTTGAAAAACGAATCACGTCTGGGAAACAGGTTCTCGAGGAAGTATATGAAACTACTGGTCACAGAACCTTGTATGCTGCTAATCTGACGGGCAGAACAACTCAACTGAGGGACAAAGCAAGAAAAGCAGCTGAGCTTGGAGCCGACGCTCTGCTGTTCAATGTTTTTGCTTATGGTCTCGATGTGCTGCAGGAGTTAAGGGAAGACGATGAAATTGGCATACCCATTATGGCGCATCCAGCGGTTAGCGGGGCTTTCACATCAGCTGCTGAGTATGGTTTTTCGCATTCATTGCTGCTCGGCAAGCTTCTCCGATATGCTGGCGCTGATTTTTCATTGTTCCCATCGCCATATGGAAGTGTCGCTCTTGAAAAGCAGCAGGCCATTTCGATTGCTGAGGCTTTGACAGTTGAGGACCGCTTCAAGAGAACCTTCCCTGTACCGTCCGCAGGAATCCATCCAGGAATGGTACCCCTCCTAGTAGAGGATTTCGGGTTAGATTCAATCATCAATGCTGGCGGAGGTGTCCATGGCCATCCTGGCGGAGCACAGGGCGGAGGTAAAGCCTTCAGGCAGGCTATTGACACTGTGCTCGGAGGTAAATCGCTTGAAGAAGGCGCTCTTGAATACGAGGAGTTAAAAACTGCAATAGACCTTTGGGGCTCAACTGAGGCAGTAGCAAAATGAGCCAGCCAGTCATATTCTGCGATTTCGATGGAACAGTTACCGAAAAGGATAACATCATTGCTATCATGAACCGGTTTGCTCCCGAGGGCTGGGAAGACATTAAGGAAGGAGTGCTGAACTGTACTATTTCCATCAGGGAAGGAGTCGGCAAAATGTTCTCACTCCTTCCTGTCGGCCTGAAGGATGAAATCATTGAATTTGCCCTGAAGAATGCGAGGATCCGTCCAGGTTTTCAAGAATTTCTTGATTTCGCAAAAGAAGAAGGAATTCCGGTCTATATTGTCAGCGGCGGCATTGATTTCTTCCTGGAGCCGATCATCAAGCCATTTGGTCCGATTGCGGACATTTATTGCAATGGCTCTGATTTTACCGGAGAAACTATAAAAATTGTATGGCCAAATAGTTGTGATGATCGATGTTCAAATGAGTGTGGGTGTTGTAAGCCATCAATCATGAGGAAACTCGAACACAGCGAAATATACAAAATCGTCATCGGTGATTCTGTGACCGATTTGGAAGCGGCGAAACAGGGAGATTACGTATTAGCAAGAGATTACTTGAAAGATAAATGTGAAGAATGGAAGATTCCATATACGCCTTTTGAGACATTCTATGATTGTATTGAAGCTCTTAAATTTCAGATAGGGGTGAGAGGATGAGCAGTGTAGAGACGAAGTGGGAAGAATTGGCTGACGTGAAAGCAGAACTGGCTGAACGCGACTGGTTTATGGGAACCAGTGGAAACCTTGCAATTAAAGTAAATAGTGACCCAGTAGAATTCCTTGTGACTGCGAGTGGAAAAGATAAACGAAAGCGGACAGACGAAGACTTTTTGTTAGTTGACGAATATGGCCGGCCAGTCGAGGAAACACATCTTAGGCCTTCCGCTGAAACTTTGCTTCATGTCGAAGTATACAAGAAAACACATGCTGGCTGCAGCCTGCATGTCCATACCATTGATAACAATGTTATCTCGGAAGTTTATGGGGACAGGGGAGAAGTGCAATTCCAGGGACAGGAATTGATTAAAGCTTTCGATATTTGGGAGGAAGATGCTGTTCTTAAAATTCCCATTATTCCTAATTATGCGCATATACCGACCCTCGCTAAAGCATTTTCAGAGCACGTAAAAGGCGATACGGGTGCCGTCCTGATCCGGAACCACGGCATTACAGTCTGGGGAAGGAATGCATTTGAAGCAAAGAAAATCCTTGAAGCAACCGAATTTCTATTCCGTTATCAATTAAGGCTGCTGGAGCACAAGCCATTCCAATTGTTCAAGGTTGTTTAAATAATAATTAAAAATCAATATCCTTCTAAAAGGCATTGATCCAACAGCAGAATCTAACAAAGCTAATCATTAAACACAAAGGGAGAGATTCAGATGGCATACATCGTAAAGCAAAACACACAGGAAAGAATCGTTGACGAACAGCAAGTAGAAGAATTTTTAAATACGCAGGAAGTCATCTATGAAAAATGGGATATCACTAAACTGCCAGCACATCTTCAAGAGAAGTTTTTGTTATCTGATGAAGAAAAACAGCAAATCCTTAATGCTTTTCAAACAGAAATAGAAAATATCTCAGCTCGCAGGGGATATAAAGCACAGGATGTAATTTCACTTTCCGACAATACACCTAATCTTGATCAGCTGCTTGCGAATTTCAAGCAGGAACACCACCATACAGATGATGAAGTAAGGTTCATCGTCAGCGGTCATGGGGTGTTTGTCATTCAGGGGAAGGATGGCGAATTTTTTGAAGTGTTCCTGAATCCAGGAGACTTAATTTCAGTCCCTGAAAATACACGTCATTATTTCACCCTTCAGGATGACCGCCGAGTAGTTGCGGTAAGAATTTTCGTTACAACTGAAGGCTGGGTGCCAATTTACGAAGAGGAAAAAATCAGCCAGTGATCATAACGGAGCGCAAACTTTGTCGAAGTAAATTTTTTCGGCAGTAAATCTTGTCTTATTTTGCGAATCTATTTACATTCATCCAAGCATTTGCCATAATTCTTCAAGTAATCTATTTATTTTATTAAGCAATTAAAGTAGTAGAGGAGATATAGAAGTGTATCAATCGCAAAATGCTTTGTTGAAAGAAATTGATCGCGTTAGGGAATTGATGATGGCTGCTGCACTGGAAACTGGATATACAAGTGCAGAAACAGTCCGTCGCAGCCAGGAACTTGACACTTTGATTTATGAATATCAAGCATTGTGCAGGGAGACGGAATTACAGCGGCAGAGAACAAGAATCCTTTTCAGACAGATGATCCTGCTTACAAAGAAACAATATATTTTATCGCATGCGTAAGTACATTCAGACATATCGGAAAAATTAGCCACTGCCAATAAACCGGCAGTGGCTAAAATGTTTTATAGGCAAAATCCTGGAATAAACGATAAAACTATATATGGAATAAATCATACAAAATTTACAGAGCATTTGATAAAAAATTTAACAATTTGCTCAAAATTTCACGATAATATTTCTTTGTGTGATTTTTATCATATTTTTATAAGCTTATTTTATATATTTTTAACATAGATAGCTTCTTATCATCATTCTGCATTCGCACCTCATATTTTTACTTTCATTCATTTTTCCAGCGGACTTAATTTGTTTATGATTGTTTAACCTCATTTTAAACAAAACAATATCACCTATGTTATCTACTTTTTTAATTGTTGGTACTATGCATGTAATACGAGTCATATATCGTACTACATAGCATTTATTTATATAAGGCTGTGTGAAAAGCAACTTGCTGCCTTCATTATAAAAAATAATGTCACATATGCCTTTATTACAGCTGTTTTCATCCTAATCGTTTTCAAGGGCTATTGCCAGCTAATCTGGAGGACTTTTCTTGGTATCAAAAATTCCTTCCTTATTAAATTTCCCTCATTTATAGAAACGATTTTAAAAAGAAAACAGCAGAAAGTAATCGCTTACAAATTAATAGTTTTACATTTTGAGGAGGGGAAAAGATAGTATGCACATTGTCGTATGTGTCAAGCAAGTGCCCGATACAAAAATCATTAAAATTAATCCCAAAACCAATACTCTGGACAGGAGAAGTGCACCGGCCATATTGAATCCTTATGATGCCCATGCTGTCCAGGAAGCAGTGAAAATCAGGAATAAAACAGGCGGTACGATTTCGGTTCTATCCATGGGCCCGCCTCAGGCCGTCGCTGTCATAAAGAAGAGTGTTGAAATTGGCGCTGACAAGGGTTACTTGATTTCTGACAGAGCATTCGCGGGTGCAGATACACTGGCTACAAGCTATGCCCTTTCCAAAGCACTCGAAAAGATTTCAAAGGATAATCCGATTGACCTTGTCATCTGCGGTAAGCATGCCATTGATGGCGACACAGGACAAGTAGGACCAGGTATTGCCCGTCGGCTTGATATTCCGCCCATTACGAATGTTATAGAAGTTTCAGAGGTTAATAGCGATGAAAAATATGTTCATATTAAACGAAAACAAATAGATGGCTATGAGGTCCTCCAATCTCAGCTTCCTTGCCTGTTGACAGTTGAAAAGGAGATTAATGACATAGAGTATGCACCACTGCCAAATATGATCAAGGCTGCCAGATTTGAACCAGTGATCTGGTCGGTGAATGACCTTGAGGATGTTGATAGAACACAGCTGGGCCTAAAAGGGTCGCCAACAATCGTTGGCAAAATGTTCAGTCCTCCTAAGCTTGAAGGAGGGAAACGACTTGAAGGAAGCACGGATTCTCAGGTAGAACAGCTGATGGGAGTATTGTTGGAACGAAAAGATTTATTGAAATTAAATACAGCCAACTCTTGATTCCAATTTTAAAGGGGGAATAAAAGGATGGAAGAAAACCAGGGAGTCTGGGTATTCATTGAAGTAAATGAAGGAAAAATCGAAGGCGTGTCACTTGAATTACTGGGTGCTGGAAGGAAGCTTGCCGACAAGCTGGATGTTCCGCTAGCCGGAGTGATGCTTGGTGAAGGTGTCCTCCCTTTAGCAAACGAAGTAATCTATGCTGGAGCGGACCAGGTTTATGTTGTAGACCATCCGGTACTGAAAGATTACCGGACCGAGTCATACATGAAAGGTGTGTGTGTACTGGCAGAAAAATATAAGCCGGAGATCTTCCTTTATGGTGCGACTCCAAATGGAAAGGACCTTGCGAGTGCAGTTGCGACGGATCTAAGTACAGGGCTGACTGCTGACACAACAATGCTTGATGTTGACGTTGAGAAAAGGCTGCTTGAGGCAAGCCGTCCGGCATTTGGCGGAAATATTATGGCCACCATACTTTGTAAAAAACATAGACCACAAATGGCTACAGTACGCCCGAAGGTCATGAAAGCCATTGAACCTGATACTGGCCGAAAGGGAGTCATCATACAGGAAGAGCTGGAACTAAAGGAAGAGGACATGCGCACTAAAGTGCTTAAAATTGTGAAGGACGTAACAAAAAAAGCGAGCCTGGCAGAAGCGCATGTTATCGTAGCAGGTGGAAAAGGATTAGGCGATATACAAGGGTTCCAGCTTATTCATGAGCTGGCTGAAGTCATAGGAGCAAGCGTCGGCGGCACGAGAGATGTCGTAGAAGCAGGCTGGCTGAAGCATGAACAGCAGGTTGGACAGACTGGAGAAACTGTAACACCTAAAATTTATTTTGCCATCGGGATATCTGGGGCAATACAACACGTGGAGGGCATGAAAAATTCCGAATTGATCATCGCTATCAATAAAGATCCAAATGCACCAATTTTCGATGTCGCAACATATGGGATTGTCGGTGATGCGTTGGAAATCGTTCCAAAGCTGATTAAGCAATTCAAAGAGCTCAGCAAAGAGAAGGGCGGGGAAATGAGCTATGTCTGAAAAATTTGATGTCATCGTCGTAGGAGCCGGCCCTGCTGGAACATCTTGTGCCTACAATTGTGCGAAAAGCGGACTGAAAGTACTGTTGATTGAACGCGGTGAATATCCTGGCTCGAAAAATGTTATGGGTGGTGTTCTATACCGCAAGCAAATGGAAGATATCATTCCCGAGTTCTGGAAGGAAGCGCCGCTTGAGAGACCAGTCGTAGAACAGCGATTCTGGATGATGGATAAGGAATCGGTCGTCCAGTTTGGATATAAAGGTCTTGAATGGGCTGCTGAACCATATAATAATTTCACCGTGCTGCGTGCACAGTTCGACCAGTGGTTCGCACAGAAAGCAGTCGAGCAAGGTGCATTATTGATCAATGAAACAGTTGTTACAGAATGTATTGTTGAAAATGGGAAAGTGGTTGGCATCCGTACAGACCGGCCTGATGGAGAAGCATTTGCTGATGTCGTAGTCCTTGCTGATGGGGTAAACTCCCTGCTCTCCAAGCAGCTTGGTTTCCACAGGGAATTCCGTCCTGATGAAGTTGCCTTGACAGTTATGGAGGTTATCAATCTTCCTAAGGATAAAATCAATGAACGATTCAACCTTGAAGGCAATCATGGAACCACAATCGAGATTTTCGGTGATTCAACAAAAGGTAACCTGGGTACAGCATTCCTCTATACCAACAAAGAAAGCTTGAATATTGGAGTAGGAACAACACTATCAAGCATGATCAAAGCAAAGCTAAAGCCATATGAGCTGCTGGATTATCTTAAAAAGCATCCAATGGTGCGTCCTTATCTAGAGGGAGGCGAGTCTGCAGAATATCTTGCCCACTTGATTCCTGAGGGAGGATTCCATTCGGTCCCGCGAGTTGCCGGCAATGGAGTGCTCGTGGTAGGAGACGCTGCACAGCTTGTCAACGCGATTCACCGTGAGGGTTCCAATATGGCGATGGCATCAGGCCAGATGGCTGCTGAAGCAATCGTAGAGGCTAAAAAAGATGGCGACTTCAGCGAGAAAAGCCTGAACCGCTATAAGGAAGCATTATTCGGAAGCTTCATCATCAAGGATCTTGAAAAGTATAAGGATGCTGCACATACCTTTGAGACATACCCCCAGTACTTCAAGGAATACCTGCCAATGATGAACAAAGCAATGAGCAAGTTCTTTACAGTGGATGGGACACCAAAGAGAGAAAAACAAAAAGAAATCATGCGCAGCGTAACGGCCGAAAAAGGAACCTTTAAGGTTATGCAAGATATTTATCGTGCCTGGAAGGCGGTGAAATAATGTCAACGACAAACATCGAGGAAAAACAATTTCTTTTAAGGTTTAAGTGTGACACAAAATCACATCTGACAGTCCTGGACCATGATGTCTGCATGACGCAATGCCCGGATAAACTTTGCACCGTATTCTGTCCGGCTGAGGTTTACAAGTGGGAAGGGAAAAGGATGCAGGTAGGCTACGAAGGCTGTCATGAGTGCGGAAGCTGCCGGATTGGCTGCCCATACCAGAACATCAAATGGGAATATCCAAAGGGCGGTCATGGCATCGTTTTCAGGCTTGCATAATGTAAAATCAGGAGAAGCTGGCGACTGTATTTGGTCCCCAGCTTTTGTGTGTTTTTATTAATGCTTTTTTGGTGCCTAAAGGAGACTACATGACATTTGACTCAACATTGGAACAGCGGAGAGCATTGACGATAAGGCAAACAAGGCTTAAGTGCACAAGGGGGGCCACAGGGCTTAAGTGAGAATATGTAAGTAGGGGTAAATTGAGAAAGGAGGCTGCTAGTCAGAAAAAAGAAAAGAACACATAGCAGTTTTAAGAATCAATTTGCTTGAAATGGGAACAGACCAGCATGGGAACAGCATACCACACCTAGATACTTCTATTATCATAATATGTAAGTTTATTCACAAATGGGTTTAAAAAGAGTGAAGCTATATGAGAGGGGACAAAAGAGGGGTTAGCTGATTTTTTCTTGCAGGTGCATTAAGTGAAGCTGATCGTTGCGGATATCTTTTTCTATTCTCCGCGCTGCATCCACAGCATCATCAAAACGCTCATACAGTGCTGAGGCATATACAGGGTTTACACCATCGTAGATTCCATTTTGGTCCGATTTATAAATCGTTACATTCCAATGGTAAAAATCTTTGCCTTCTTCCTGATGGCCCTGCAATCCAATCATTAAATGTGTCAGGATCAAATCAGGCTGTATATCCAGAAAGTTCTTTTGGTCAGTTACACCAGCTGGGACAAGTGATGTTACATAGAAATCCCGATATAAAGAGTTCTGCAATCTACATTCACTCCTTTTGCATTAGGCTATAACTTCATTATATGTAAGGTTTTAATATTATTGAAGGCTAATTGTTAAAATTTTTAGAAATTTTACCGAAGTGTCATATTTCTTTCACAATTTCAGGTCTGAAAGACAAATTGTGATTCCCATCACAACATGTAAGTGGATTGGTTCCTATAATGAAAGTATCAAGATATATAGGAGGCCAATAATCATGACAGGCTGTATAAGCGGATTAAACTCTGATTCAAGTTTCGTATTAAGTGAGGGTCTTCAACAGTTAAAAAATGAACATCCGCCATTATTAGCAATGCTGGCAAAACTTCTGGATCTTTCAGTGGAAATAGAGGAAGGAAAGCAAATGGACAACAACTTTTCAGAGCTCAGGAGGCTCGTAGTCCAGTTCCTCGCTGCGCTGGAACCGCATTCTGAGCGTGAAGAGGGTGTTTTGTTTGAGATGATGGCAGCTTATATAGGCAGGGAAATGGGTCCTATTGCCGTTATGGAGTATGAGCATGATCAGGCTAAACACTTCATCGGGACTTTCCTGCATAACACAAGGGATGGAGCTGCAGGATTCACCAAGGAGCAGATGGTCGAAAATGCTCAATTGATCAAGAATGCAAACTATACTTTGGTAAGCCATTTCTCTAAGGAAGAGAGCATACTGTTCCCAATGGCAGAGAATATGCTAAGTGTGGAAGAAAAGCAAGAATTGGCCGAGCGCATTAAGTTGATATAACAAGAAAAAAGGGTGAAGCTGCCGGCTTCACCCTTTCTATATAGAATTAAGCTTGGGTAATCGTGATTAGCTTAATGTCTTTTGTATTGAATTTATAAAAAACATTATCTTCACTAGTAAATTCAATCAAGCCCTCCTGGTCCTTGGCATCCTGGATAGCCTCAGAAATGTTCTCCACTTCGATTGGTCTAGAAACTTTAAAATCTTTTTCAAAAAAATAATTAATATTAAACTTAGACATGATAATCTCCCTTCATTTTATCCTCTTTATATTTCTTCCTTAACAGGAGCATGCCTAAACATAAATGTACAAATGGAAAATATTAATAGAGATGAGACACCCGATATGTCTACCTGTTCCATTCAGCCAGTTTTTGATCTGACGGAAGGAAAATAGTTAAGATTCCAAGTAAAGGCAGGAAACCGACACATGTTATCATCAGGGGCAGCCCAATCAAGTCTGCGAGATATCCAAGTCCGACAGACCCGATAGCACCCATTCCGAACGCCAGGCCTACTGTCAGGCCGGCCATCGTTCCGATTTTACCCGGTACCAATTCCTGAGCATAGACAACCGTTACTGAAAAGCTAGACATCAAGATAAATCCGCTCATCAACAACAAGAAGAAGGCAACCGAACTAGGTACAAACGGCATGATTGCCGACAAAGGTGCAGTCGCCACCATGGAAATAAAGATAATGTTCTTTTTTCCAAAACGGTCTGCGAGCGGGCCGCCGAAGAATGTCCCGAACGCACCGGCAACAAGAAATGCGAACAGGAACATCTGGGCTTCCTTAATCGAAAGTCCATATTTGTCGATCGCATAAAAGGCATAGAAATTCGTCATGCCAGAGATATACCAGGATCTTGCAAAGATTAAAAATAGAATCAGTATAAGGGCCATTTTAATATTTTTTGAGATGCCATTATTAAATTTTTTGGTGGCCAGGCTGGTTTTGGCCGCAATTTTTTCATAATCCAATTTGCGGGTGTACCACGAAGCTATATATAGGAGCAGTCCAACTGCAATTGCCGCAACAAGCGTAAACCATACCGCGCCGAACTGGCCAAGCGGGACTAAAATCAGCGCTGTAATGAGCGGGGCAAGTGCCTGCCCGGAATTGCCGCCGACCTGATAAATGGATTGGGCCAACCCTCTGCGAGGGCCTGCTGCCATATAGGCAACCCGCGATCCTTCGGGATGGAAAACAGCAGAACCAAGACCGATGAATAAAACAGAAAGGATGACCAATTCAAAACTCGAAGCGAATGCAAGGCCAAGTACGCCGAACATTGTTGAGGTCAGGCCGAGCGGAAGGGCATATGGCATCGGTTTTTTGTCGGTTGCCATTCCAATCAAAGGCTGAAGAATGGAAGAAACGATATTCAATGAAAAGGCGATCATTCCTAATTGGGTAAATGAAAGACCCATCGATTTCTCCAAAATTGGGAACATCGCCGGAATGACAGACTGGATAGAATCGTTCAACAAGTGAACTAAACCGATGATAAAAAGTATTTTATACGTTGTTTCATTTTGATTCTGGGGTGTTACTTTGACTGCAGCAGCTGATTGGCTCATGATTGTCTCCTTTTAAAAAAGTATTTCGGTTTCCTACATATCATTTTACAAAAAAAGTCACCAGATAAAAATAGATTTTGTATTCAAATATATTGTCTAATATAATTTAAGAAAATAAAGATTATTTAAAAGGGGGAGCGAATATGGAAAAGGCAGTGGAATCGCTGATGGGCGAGAAACTGTTGAATGATTTCCTGGAGCGTTATGGATTAGAGCCGGAAGTAAAAAAGCTGGGAGATTTCGAGAATTATGTTTTTGAAGCCTATCAGAAGGGCCATCCATATATCATGCGAATCACTCATAGTTCTCATCGGATCAAGGATGAAATTCTATCCGAACTGGATTGGATGAGACATCTGCACAGTAACGGCCTGTCTGTTCCAGAGGTCTTCCAGTCGAAAAGCGGAAAATTAGTTGAAGAGGCAGCTGCAGAAGATGGAAGTCTATTCTTCTGCTGCTTATACGCTAAAGCGGGAGGGAACCCTGTCTCTGTCCGTTCAGAGCAATTCAACACTGAATTATTTGAAAAATGGGGAGAAATGACAGGGAAGATGCATAGTGCGACCAAAACCTACCATCCATCAGAAGGGATCAAAAGACGTGGCAGCTGGGACGATGATGACCTTCTTCAGGTCAAAAAGTATTACCCCGACAAAGAGCGGGACTTGGTAAGGAATGCAGAAGAAGTAATATCAGCTATAACTACACTTTCGAAAAATATCGATAGCTATGGAGTCATCCACACAGATATCCATTCCGGTAATTTCTTTTATGATGGAGAAAAGATTCAGGTTTTTGATTTTGATGATGCTAGTTACCATTGGTTTGCATCGGACATCGCGATACCGTTATATTACTCCATACTTTATAGAATTCCTGTCACTGATAGAGAGGAACGCCAGCGTTTTGGGAAAATATTTTTGGACTCTTTTATCCATGGATATGAGAAAGGGAATACGCTTCCAGAAGGCTGGAAGGAACAAGTCCCTTTGTTCCTCATGCTCAGGGATGTTGTCCTGTATGCAGTACTGCATAAGAAAATCGCTCCAGAGGACAGGAATGACAATTTACTGGCCATGATGGAAGAAATCGCGGACAGGATCAAAAATAAACAACCAATTGTGAATATTGATTAATGCTTTGTAATAGGTATAAAAAATGAAGGCAGACTAACAAAAAACACCAGAGCAAATGCTTCTGGTGTTTTCGTGGTGTTGAAGTTAAAGATAGGGCGCGGTCATTTTTTTAACTACCAGCCCCGGCTTGCTCCGCCTCCGCCGGAAGAGCCGCCGCCTCCTCCACGGGGTCCTCCGCCTCCGCCGCCTCTGGAAATTATAGATAATAGCAGGTAGGTAAGGGTACCGCCAAAGAACATGAAGTCGAGGACAATCACACCGATAACAATAACGATCAGCAGCCAGGAAGGGATAGGTAAATCCTGTTGACCCTGGTCACCCTGCGATGGGCTTCCGAATTCATTAGTCCCTGACACTTCATTTGCTAGTGCCTGATACGTATTCATCACTGCAAGGTTTGGCTGGCCATTTTTTAAATGGGGAATGGCAAATTCATCAAGTATTCTCCCCGCCTTGCCATCGGGAATAACACCCTCGAGACCGTAGCCGACTTCAATCCTGATTTTCTTTTCTTGCATGGCAATGACGAGCAAAACGCCATTATCTTTTTCTTTTGTTCCGAGACCGAATTTTCTGTAGGCATCAACTGAGTATTCCTCGATGCTTCTCTCCCCAATCGAGTCTACGGTCAGAACCGCAATCTGGGAAGTTGTCTGGTCATCAATCGACCTGCCAATGTTTCTTAGCTGGTTTTCATCGGTATCACTTAAGATATTTCCAAAGTCCTGAACATAGATATCTCCAACAGGTGCCGGTATCTCACTTGGTGCCGCGGATGCCGCGGATGGAAGCAGCAAGAGCAGGATGGCAAGAAAAGCTGCTAATCCGGGGAATATCCTATGACTCATCATCAGCCTCCAAAGTCAACCTCTGGAGCCTCCTGTGCCCTTGGGTCTGCTTTAAAGTATTCCTTCTCATCAAATCCTGTTATATTTGCGATAAGGGCACCTGGAAATTGTTTAACCTTTTTGTTATAAATGGACACCTGGTCATTATAATCTTTCCTCGCCACTGACAGCCTGTTTTCTGTACCAGCAAGCTCATCCATCAATTGAGTGAATTGCTTGTCTGCTTTTAGATTTGGATAATTTTCAACAACCACCAGTAATCTGCTAAGTGCGCCCGATAATTCAGCATTGGCAGTAGCCTGTTCTTCGGGTGTATTCGCACCTGCTAATCTTGCCCTGGCATCTGAGATTGATTTGATAACTTCTTTTTCATGTGCTGCATATCCCTTGACTGAATTCACCAGGTTCGGGATCAAGTCCAGCCTTCTTTGCAGCTGGTTTTCTACCTGGGCATAAGCCTGATTGACATTCTCTTCTTCAGATACAAAGCTATTGTAGCTGCCAACCCCCATCATGATGAAAATTCCGAGAATTACTAATAACCCAATAACAATTCCTAAACCTTTTTTCATTGAAGACACTCCTAATTCTTTGTTGTAGGCTGTTTTCGCTAAAATAATTAAGGTTTTAACGAAAAGAACCGTGAATGGTGCAGATGCGGGTATTTTCCCTTAATGGACAGGTTTTTAAACTTTCTTCATTACACAATCTTTTCAGCCTTGTTTTAATCAAAAACATCCAAATATTGAACTTAAATAGTTTTTCTTGATAAAATAGAGGGAATTACTGATAAAAACCGCGAATTCAGATATACTCTAGTTATGGATTAGTCGTTTAAGGTAAAGGAATGAAATAACGCATGAACAATGAGACAGAAAAATCTTTGAAATTATTTATTGTATTGTCCAGAGCTTATCGGGCAGTAAATGAAAAAGTGAACAAAGTCATTCAGAAGAATGGACTAAACCCAACCGAGTTTGCCGTTCTTGAACTCCTGTATCATAAAGGGGAGCAGCCCCTTCAGCAGATTGGCGGGAAAATTCTGCTCGCAAGCGGCAGTATTACCTATGTAGTCGATAAGCTCGAAGAAAAGGGTTATCTAAATCGGGTTGCCTGCCCAAAAGATCGAAGAGTGACATACGCAAAAATTTCAGAAGACGGCAAAAAATTGATAGAAGAAATTTTTCCAGAACATAGTGCATTGATTCACGAATTAATGGACAGCCTGTCTGATGATGAAAAAGGCACTGCGATTGAGCTGTTAAAAAAGCTTGGATTATCTGTAAGCAAATATTAAAAACGGCAAATTGCCGTTTTTTTTGTTGTACGGAAAATCTCAAGGGCCTAAAAATATTTCGAAAATGCTATTCAAAAACAGGAAAAAAGGGACTGTTCGTAGAATAGGATGAAGATGGGTGACTTTCACTCTTATACAGATAAGGGGGCAATGGAATGAAATTTGAGCAATATACATATACGCGGCCGGAATTGGACGAAGTAACCAAAAAGTTTGACCAGCTGCTTGAACAGTTTAAAAATGCTGGGTCGGTTGAACAACAAAGTATCGCAATGGATAGAATCAATGGTTTGCGGAATGACGTTGGAACCATGTTCAATCTTTGTTATATCCGCCATTCAATTGATACGGAAGATGAATTTTATAAGCAAGAGCAGGATTTTCTCGATGAATTGGCTCCTCAGGTAGAAGGTCTGGTAACAAAATACTATGAAGCACTTGTGTCTTCCTCATTCCGTGCAGAGCTTGAAGCAAAATGGGGGAAGCAGTTGTTTGCCCTTGCGGAGGCACAGTTAAAACAATTTTCTCCTGAGATTGTTCCGTTGATGCAGAAGGAAAACAAGCTTTCAACCCAGTATACAAAGCTTGTCGCCTCGGCAAAAATTATGTTCGAGGGAGAAGAAAGGACCCTGGCGCAACTTGATCCTTTTACAGAGTCCAAAGATCGTGAAACAAGGAAAAAAGCCAGTGAAGCTAAATTCGCATTCTTTTCAGAGCATGGTGAAGAGTTCGACGAGATATATGATGAGCTTGTAAAAGTCAGGACGGAAATGGCGCATAAGCTTGGTTACAACAATTTTGTTGAACTGGCATATTACCGGATGTTCCGTACCGATTATGACAGCACCATGGTAGCCTCATTCAGGGAACAGGTGCAGAAATACATTGTGCCAGTAGCGACAAAACTCAAGGAACGTCAGAAGAACCGGATAGGCGTAGATGAGTTGAAATATTACGATGAGCCTTTTGATTTCAAGACGGGCAATGCTGCACCAAAGGGAAGTCCTGAGTGGATCATTGAAAATGGCGAGAAGATGTATGATGAGCTTTCCCCTGAAACAGGAGAGTTCTTCCGTTATATGATCGAAAACAACCTGATGGATCTCGTTGCCAAGAAAGGCAAAGCCGGCGGAGGCTACTGCACATTTATTGAAAACTATAAATCACCGTTCATATTTTCGAATTTCAATGGAACTTCAGGGGATATCGATGTCCTGACACATGAAGCAGGTCATGCGTTCCAGGTATATTCCAGCCGCCATTTTGAAATTCCAGAGTATAACTGGCCGACCTACGAGGCTTGTGAAATACACTCGATGAGCATGGAATTTTTTACATGGCCATGGATGGATTTATTTTTCAAAGAAGATACAGATAAATATAAATTCTCGCATCTAAGCAGCGGCCTTTTGTTCTTGCCATATGGCGTCTCGGTGGACGAATTCCAGCATTGGGTATATGAAAACCCTGAGGCTACTCCTGCCGAGAGAAAACAACAATGGCGGGAAATTGAGAAAAAATATCTTCCGCACAAAGATTATGACGGCAACACATATCTTGAAGAAGGCGGATTCTGGCAGCGTCAGGGCCATATCTACAATTCACCGTTCTATTACATTGATTACACACTTGCACAAATTTGTGCCTTCCAATTCTGGAAGCGTTCAAGAGAAAATCAGGAAGAAGCATGGAAAGACTATACCCACCTTTGCAAACTGGGTGGAAGTATGGCATTCACCGAGCTGGTTAAAGAAGCCAACCTGATCTCACCATTTGAAGAAGGATGCGTCCAGTCAGTAATCGGCGAGATTGATAGCTGGTTAGAATCAGTGGATGATAGCAAACTGTAAAAGAATTCAAAGCCTTGGGGCTTTGGCAAAGACTGCAGACAAACTCGATGAAAATCGGTTGTTTGCAGTCTTTTTTTCATATTCCATTGATTTAGAGGCGGCGGTTACTGTTGCATTGCCCGAAAAAAGGGGGCTGGGCTTAAAACGGTAAAATGAGAGTCGCTGCATTTCCTGAAAATTATAGAATGAGCTCAAATGGTAATATATCCATCGGAAACTGTAAATTAAATTTTAAAAGCCCGCATGAAGATGCGGGCTTCCATTTTACATACTGCGTTCTTTTTTCACTTGCCTGAAGAAAAACAATTCATATATGACCGGTATCAGGATCAGTGTCAGCAGGGTGGAGGAGGTAAGTCCTCCAATCACTGTTACTGCCAGACCCTTGGAAATCAGGGTGCCTGATGAGGTGGTGAGCGCCAATGGAATCAAGGCAGCGATGGTTGCGAAAGCAGTCATCAGGATTGGACGCAGCCTTGTAATTCCTGCTTCTATAAGTGCTTCCCTGATTGGCATTCCTTTTTCGGTTCGGTTTTGGCCGATTCGGTCGACCATGACGATTGCATTGGTTGTGACAATTCCAATCAGCATCAGCAGTCCGATCATTACACTTACTGACATCGGTTCATCTGCAATCCACAGACCAAGAAGCGAACCGATTGGGACAAAAATCAGGGATGACAGGATGATAAACGGAATCCTTGCCTGCCCAAAGGTGATGAGCATGGTTAAGTAGACAAGGCCGATGGCCACTACCATGGCAATTCCCAGTTGAGTGAATGTTTCAACCGTTTCATCACTTCCGCCGCCGCCTTCAAGTGACACATCATCTGGAAGGTCAATATCATTTTTAACACCTTCAATAACAGCTGTTGAAACAGCCCTGATATCATTTGCGTCAATCTGAGCAGAAACCCGGGCGAATATTTTACCGTCCAATTTTTGAATGGAGGTAAAGGCTTCTGTCTCAGTGATATCGGCGATTTCAGTGATTGGAACAGGTCCTTGTTGTGTAAAAATCATTGTGGTCTTTAAGTCATCGATTGTTTCAGTCTTTTCATCATAGGTAATCGAAACTTTGCGTTCCTCTCCATTGAGCTCCATTGCGCCAGCATCGATTGGCTTCGTTTTATCAGTGATCGTACCTAGAACCTGGAAGCCGGATACTCCCAGTTGTGCAGTTTTTTCCGGGTCGATATCAACTATTACTTGTTTTTGTTTTTCCGAGAAATTATTAGTTACATATTTTAAGTCGTCCTGCTTATTCATATAATCTTCGACTTCTGCTGCCGCATCCTGCAGGGCTGCAAGGTCAGTAGAATACAAGTCGATGTTGACGTTATTATTCGAAGGAGGGCCTCCTGTAGATTGTTCCTGAATTCCGATTTTTGCATCCGGCTCAATTGAAAGGACGATTTCTTCCATTTCTTTTTCGAGCTTAGGAATAAATTCTGAAACACTTGCACCGTCTCCAAGGGTGATAAAATAGTTCGCCTGGTTTTGGCGTTTTAGGCCAGTCTGGAAATCACGGCTGCCGATGCCAACGGTGACATCATTAATTTCTTTTTGCTCTGCGAACATATCCTCGACTTGCAGGGAAACTTCATTTGTTTTATCAATTGATGTCGAGGATGGCAGCTGGAATGTTGCCACCAGTAATTTTTGCTCCTCATTGGGAATGAAAGTGAAACCAAGTCCTTTGACAAGGAATCCTGAACCTCCGAGCAAGGCGATCGACAGGAAGATGACAAGAGCTTTATGGTTCAGAGACCATCTTATAGCAGGAGCATAAGCTCTTTGCATTGCCCCTTCTTTTTCTTCCGTTGGAACCTTCTTGAATGAGAACTTTGCCAGAATCGGTACGATTGTAACAGCTACAATTAAGGATGCGAGCAGCGAAAACACAATCGTCAATGCGAATGGCAGAAAGAATTCTCCTGTAATTCCGCCGACAAGACCGAGTGGCAGGAATACCACAACGGTGGTGATTGTTGATGAAGTGATGGCTTTCAGGATTTCCTTTGTTGAGTCCTGAATCAAATCATCTGTCATTCCCTGATTGGTTTTGCGGACTCTTCGGAAAATATTCTCAATAACAACTATGCTGTCATCTACGACACGTCCCACCGCTACAGCCATTCCGCCAAGCGTCATGATATTCAATGAAATATCCAGCTGATTCAGGAAGATTGACGAAATCAATAGAGAAAGAGGGATGGATACAATCGCGATAATTGTCGCACGGAAATTCCTCAGGAATATCAATACAGCAACTGAAGCAAACAGTGCTCCGAGCAACCCTTCCTTGACGAGAGTATTGACCGATTTTTCAATTCCTTCAGCAGAATCGAAACCAATTGCGTATTCGAGTCGGTCTTGATAGTTGCCGATTACAGCCATAACCTTGTCAGCCACTTCGACCGTATTCGCATCCTGCTTTTTCGTAATGGCCATTGATAAAGATTCTTTTTCGTTATAACGCGTGATTTCCGGTTTTTCAGTTACTACATCAATCGCCGCAATTTCATTTAATTTAACTGGAGGAGCATCAGCTGAGAATTTAGATTGAATGACCAGATTCTCCAGTTCATTGATTTTTTCTATTTTTTCCTGTACCCTTACCGGCACTTGGATTTCATTTTCATTCAAGTTGCCAGCCGGGAAGCTGAATTTCTTTTCGTTAAGTGTTTCTTTAATGTCATTCAGGCTAAGTGCCAGCCGGGCAGCTTTATCCTGATCAACGGTAATCTGGAGGATGTCCTCTGTCATGCCGCCAACAGATACACTGTTGATTCCCTGGATTTTGTTCAGTTCAGGGATTATTTCTTCGTTTACAAGCTGTTCAAGATCTTGATTATCTTTTGCGAACAGAGAGATATTGAATATCGGGAATGTTCCAAATGAAAAACGGTTTACATTAGTCGTTACATTCTCAGGCAGTCCGGCCTCCTTTATGAATGAGTTGACTTGTTGTTCCGCATCATCTAACTCAGTATTGAACGGGAATTCAAGATTGATGATCGCAATGCTTTCAAATGAAGAACTCTGCATTTTCTTGATTCCATCGATGCCTTTGAATTTCGTTTCAAGCTTTTCCGTTACCTGTTCATTGATATCCTGTGGTGAGGCCCCTGGATAGATGACTTCTACAGATAGCTGAGGAAATTCGATATTTGGCAGCAAATCAACTTTAAGCCTGGTGAAGGAGTACAGGCCGCCTAGGATCAGTAAAAATGAAATAATGAAAACAGCAAAAGCATTTTTAAGGCTGAATTTTGTCAAAAATCCCATGGAATTTTACCCCTTTTCTTTTATAAAAGCTATGACTCTATTCTATATGCCCTTTATATAAAATTCATTTTTAAACTGTAAAAAATAAAAAACCCGAAGTCTCAGACTCCGGGCTAAAAATAGTTTATTATGTTGCTTTGATGGTAATCTGATCATTTTTAATGGTCGCTATCAATTGTTGGGCTTCCGGTTCTTCCAGGATGAAGTCGGCAATGGAATCTTCCAATTGTTCCTGGATCGAGCGGCGGAGCGGGCGGGCGCCGAATGCAGGATGATATCCCAGCTCAGCCAGTTTAACCTTCACTTCATCTGTCACTTCAAGGCTGATGTTCTGCTCAGCAAGTGTGACATTGAGTTCAGTAAGCATTAGATCAACAATCTGAAGAAGGTGTTCTCTCTCTAGAGACTTGAATTCTATGATACTGTCGAAGCGGTTCAGGAATTCTGGTTTAAAGAATCCGCCTAGTGAATCAAGAATGTTTGATTCAGTGACTGCAGTGTTTTGGTCAAATCCTACTTTGATTGTCTTATAGCCGACACCAGCATTACTAGTCATGATAATGACTGTATCCTTGAAGCTGACAGTGCGCCCCTGGCTGTCGGTCAGACGGCCATCCTCAAGGATTTGCAGGAACATATGCTGGACATCAGGGTGTGCTTTTTCAATCTCATCCAGCAGAATGATGCTGTATGGGTTTCGGCGTACCTTTTCTGTCAGTTGTCCTGCTTCATCGTGGCCGACATATCCCGGAGGGGAACCAATCAGCTTGGAGACACTATGCTTCTCCATGTACTCACTCATGTCAAGCCGAACCATCGCATCCTTAGAACCAAATAATTCTTCAGCGAGAGTCTTGGTCAGTTCCGTTTTACCAACACCTGTTGGCCCTGCGAATAAGAAGGAGCCGATTGGACGGTTCTTCGATTTTAGGCCTGCACGGCTGCGGCGGATTGCTTTAGCCACCTTTTCTACAGCGTCCTTCTGGCCAATGACCTTGCTGTTAAGGTTGGCTGCAAGGTTTTTCATCTTCTCTTGTTCATCCTCTTGAAGCTTGCCGACAGGAATACCGGTTTTTTGCTCGATGATTTCCTGAATGTGCTGGACGGTAACAATGGGACGCTCGGAGTTACTGTCATTAGAAATCGCTTTTTCTAGCTTTGTTTCCTCATCACGAAGCTTTGCAGCTGTTTCATAATCTTCATTCTTCAAGGCAGCTTCTTTTTCTCTGGCAATTTCCGTGAGACGGCTTTCAGCGTCATTTTTGCCAGTGTAGCCTGTGAGAAGGTTAAGCTTGGAGCCTGCTTCATCCATTAAATCAATCGCTTTATCTGGCAAAAAGCGGTCCTGGATATATCGGTGAGAAAGTTGAACACAAGCCTTAATCGCATCTTCTGGGAAGCTTACCTGATGGAAATCTTCATACTTGGATTGTATACCTTTCAGGATTTCAATTGCCTCGTCCATTGTTGGTTCAAGGACATGCACTGGCTGAAAACGCCTTTCAAGTGCAGCATCCTTTTCAATTTGACGATATTCCTTCAAGGTTGTAGCCCCGACTACCTGAAGTTCACCGCGGGCGAGTGCTGGCTTAAGGATATTGCCTGCATCCATTGAGCCTTCAGCCGATCCTGCTCCAACAAGCTGGTGAATCTCATCAATGAAAAGAATGATATTTTTCCGAGCCTGTAGTTCAGAGATCAATTGTTTCATCCGTTCTTCGAATTGGCCGCGGATTCCGGTGTTGGATACCATGGAAGCAACATCGAGAAGATATACCTCTTTACCCTTCAATTTCTCTGGTACCGTTCCTTCGACGATCTTCAGGGCAAGTCCTTCTGCTATTGCTGTTTTACCAACACCCGGTTCACCAATAAGTACCGGGTTGTTTTTGTTTCTTCTATTAAGAATTTCAATTACACGCTTCACTTCTTCGTCACGGCCGATCACCGGGTCAATCAAGCCTGTCTTTGCGATTTGAGTCAGGTTTTTGCCGAATTGGTCAATAAAACCATTTCCTCCGCCAGCTGCTTTAGTTTCTGCCGCAGCAGGTTTGGGGTTCTGGGGACCGTTAATCAGATTCCCCGAAAATTGATTGAACATATCATTAAATGGCGAACCTCCAATTCCGTTAAAACCGGACATTGGGCTGCCAAAGGAAGCACCTAATTTCTCTCTCTCTTTTTGGTAGCATTCTTCACAGAGCATTAAATGCTTCTGGTTACCATTTATACTAACTTTAAATTGAATAGTGGCATGATTTTGCTGACAATTTTGGCAAAGCATTTAAATTCCTCCTTCAAAGTTTCTCTTTATGACCAATAGTCTTTTTGACTTTGACTATCTTTGATCATTTTAACTTTATTATACTTTGACCAAATTTGACTTTCAAGTTGTTTGCCTCCGGAAGTTATTGGAAATTTATCCAGACCTTAATTCTTTTAAAAAAACTAGCTGTATATATTGCTCCCTTTTAAAAAGCTCGTCATGGTTTGTCTATCCTTACATATATTGAAAAAGAGGGAGGGGAACGCTTTGAAAACAAATTGGGGTGCTGCCTTTCAAATTGCCGCAGTTTATGTCGGCACTGTGGTAGGAGCCGGCTTTGCTACAGGGAGAGAAATCGTTGAATTCTTCTCCAGATTTGGTTTATTTGGTTTAATCGGAATTTTTATGGCGGGATACATTCTTACATATATGGGTGCAAAATTGATGCGTATGGCTGCGGCCATAGGAGCCAGTTCTTATGAAGAAATGAACATACATTTATTCGGGAGGTTTTTTGGAAGGATCATCAATATAATGATGCTGTTCATGCTTCTTGGTGTTTGCGCTGTTATGCTTTCGGGTGCAGGGGCCGTGTTTGAGGAGCAGCTTGGATTGACAAAATCACTTGGCATCTTTGTTACCATTGCATTGTCACTTGCCGTCATGGTTGTCGGTTTGAAGGGTGTTTTTGCTGTCAATACCTTTGTTGTACCAATGATGGTCACATTCAGTTTGATACTATTTTTCCTGTCTGTTAAATTGCCCGGATTCATGGAACAGGTTGCCTTTATTCCCTATGCAGAGGATGGCTGGAAGGCCGTTATCGGCCCCTTTTCATATACTGCGCTGAATCTGTCGCTTGCACAGGCTGTGCTGGTACCTGTTGCGGCTGAGATGAAGGACGATAATACAGTCAAGTGGGGGGGAATAATTGGTGGAATCGCGCTCACAATCATTTTGCTTTCGAGTCACTTGACATTGATTATGCTTCCAGGGTTTGAAACATTCGGAATTCCGATGGCCGTGGTTATGAAGCAGCTGGCAGCCGGGCTTTACTGGGTTTTTGTTTTAGTCGTATACGGAGAGATTTTTACATCTGTAATCGGCAATATTTATGGTTTGGAAAGACAGATTCAAAAACATATTAAATTGCCAAGTATGCTCGTCGTGTCCTTTCTCTTCCTTATTTGTTATTTCATCAGTTTGATCGAATATGGGACACTTCTTTCGTTACTATATCCTGTTTTCGGCTATATCAGTTTAATTTTCATTATTTTATTATGGTTGAAACCAATTAATTTGAAGAAAAAATAAGGGCTCTTTTCTTAAACTTTGTTGCTATTGACTACAAAAAATTAACGCTTATTAAGAGAGCTTGCCAACTAAATACCGACCTGCAAAATGGCTTTTATCACGTTAACAACAATTTTTACGAAAACAGCCAAAATAAAAAAGAAGGGAATTCCCCTTCTTTTTAATATTATTTTTCTTCTTTCAAGATTGTCTTTGCCATTTGGGTGAAGGCATCACGGTGGTCAGCGCCTTCTTTGGTAAAAAGGGTAAGTTTCAAAGGCTGATCTTCGTTTTTAATAAGGTAAGTTGTGACAATGTCCGGACCGTTTTTTGTTTCCATCGCCCATGCATTTTTGAAGAATGGATCCTCAGGTGTTTCCGCTTCTTTTACCTCTGGTCCGACTGCAGCTAACTGGGCTTTTGAATTCTCTTCAACCAAGGACCATTCTGCATCAGCGGGGAGCAATTCGATTCTCATGAAAATGCTGTCATCTTCGTTCCACATCAGAACATCTTTGTTCGGCTCTTCTGCTGTCAATTCATAATCAGGCATGACATACATTGAATAGTTTTGATTATCATTGTACTTGAGGAAGCCAGTTTGCTGTTTCTCCTGGCCGTTCAAAGTATAGTCAAGGTTTTGTTCCATGATCCGGATCAGGCCCTCTTCCTGGTGCTTTTCCTGTTCTGCAGCCTGCTGATCTTCTTTCGCAGTTTCTGGTGCAGAAGCGGGCTGTGATTGCGGAGTCTGCTTATTTTTTTCAGATTGTTCTGCGCCACCGCATCCAGCGATCATAAATGCTGATAATCCGATGAGTGCGAATGGTTTTGCTAGTTTGTTCATGGAAAAATTGCCCCCTGTCATTTCATTTGCTGTTTTCTACAATTTTAGACGAAAAAAAAGAAAGAATGTTACAATCCTGTCGCTTTTCAAAATAACATGGACAAGCATACATAACAATAATAAAAATGACCCATAAGCCTGAAAGCGCATGGATCATTTTTAGCATTCCAGATTTCATTTGGAACAGGTGTTATCTTAGAGGAAGAAAAACAAACAATAATAGATCAAAGACAATATGGGAAACAATAATGAGTGGCATGCTCCGTTTCCATGCATATAAAATGCTCCAGGCTAGTCCGGCGATCACTGCAGCAAGAACCAGAATGAACTGTCCAGAATAGAGGTGGACAGAGGCATATAAAAGCACCGATAGACCTATAGTCATTTTCATTCCAAAAAATCTGCTCAGGCGTTTTTGAATAAAACCACGCCAGAATATTTCCTCACCTGGAGCTATAATCAATACCAGGACAATATAATGCCATAATAAATCTGGAGAGAATCTGCTGTACAGGCTTGAAATCTGACTTGAAAATGGGATATTAAGCAGCTCGATCAAAAAGCTGCCTAACCAAAAGAGCCCGAATAATCCTGCTCCCGAAGCAATCCCTATTGTTAAGAATGAGAGGGCAGATGTATTGTCCTCTATTTCCTCATTAATGATGGAGTAGCTGATAAGAACAAGCATTGTAGCTGTGAATATATACCAGAATACGTTTTTATCTTCGAAGGTAAAAAACATCAGCAGATGCGCGATCAAGATACCTGTAATCAGTCTGCGATCCGCCATCCAATTCTTCATTCTTCAAAAACCCCTTTCCACAAACAAAATTTATTGTACCAAATAATTCATTAAAGTTGTAAGGAAATGATTTCTACCAGATGGGGAATGTTAAGACTGAACGATAAAAGATAGGAGGGAATAGCATGTCTCAATCAAAGCGTGAGAAGGAGCGCAATTGGACAGTCCGCAAACAGGAACAGCATCCTCATGGCAAAGTGAAGTCATACAAGGAACTGGCTGGCAAAGAAACAAAGGAATAAGATAAAGTTGCATTCTATTAAGTAAGAGTTATGTTGGAATTCAAAACCAGCCTGTACATTTCTGAAAAAGCGTTAAAGTCAGATCAAAAAGAATAAAAAGCAGCCGGGGCTGCTTTTTATTCAGTGATTCCAGTATATTAATAGGCTGTTTCTTTTACAATCTTATAGTTTTTATGATTGATCACTGTGCGCTGGTCGAGTTCCAGATCCCTAAAATTGTTCATATAAGTTAAATCAACAATTACAGAATTCTCATTGACCTTCTCCACAATTCCCTGTAATCCTTCTTTGAATTCGATTACATTTCCAACTTCAGCTTTCTTCAAATAACTCGCTCCTTCGTCATAATTCGAATTACTAACATTTTGCCTTAAATATTATTAAGCGTAAAGGAAAATGCGTGATAAATTTAAAATGTTCACGAAATTTTCAAATTTAAAAGTTAGAAAATTCAATATATAATACTTATTATATATATAAATGTCTTTTCCATCTAGAGGAAATTTTTAATGCATTTACTATTTAATCAATTCGGATCATTCAGATGCCAACTTAGGAATTTGCAAATTCAGCATTAGAAGATAAAATAGTTTTAACTTAGAAGTGACAAGGGGTGTAGGATTTGGACAAGGAACAAGCTTTTAGGATGCTTGAAAGCCTGAAAAATAGAGAAGTTGAAGAAATATTTGTTGCAAGGCAGGATTTTATGAACTTCCGAGAGGTGCTCGTGAAAAGGGATGACTTTAAACATTTTAGAGGGATTGCTCAAAGAGGCGGGGATGTAATCTATCAATATATGGATGACCCAAGGAGCTGACCTAAGGTACACAAATCAATTAGAGGAAAAATGCACTATGACTATTAGTGGAATAGTAGTAAAATATTAAAATAGACTGATGAGGTGAACGCAGATGGAAACTTTGTGCCCGAAAAAAATAAAGGAAGAAATCGAACAAAAACGAAGAGAAATGATTTTTTCGGCAAAGGAAACTGGTTTTCAAAGCGGACAGACCATTTCGGCCAGCCAGGAGCTTGACCGGCTGTTAAATATTTTTCAGGAAGAACTTCAGGTTTTGCCAAAATAACATCAAAGGGACACTCAAGCAGTGTCCCTTTTGTTCTAATGTGAACTTCTTGTCCTAGAGGGAGATATAATGATTAGAGGGGGATTAGGGATGAATTTGATTTATAAGCTTGAGCAGCTCAAGGAGGAAATAGGCAAGGTTGTAGTCGGGCGGAACAAGGAAGTAGACATGATGGTTGTCTCCCTTTTGAATGATGGCCACATTCTTATGGAAAGTGTCCCGGGAACAGGAAAAACGCTTCTTGCGAAAACATTCGCAAGCTCCATATCTGGCAAGTTCTCGAGGATTCAGTTTACACCTGACGTTTTGCCAAGTGACATAACAGGAATTCAGTTTTTTAACCCAAAACTTCAGGAGTTTGAATTAAAACCAGGGCCAGTTGTCACTAATCTCCTGCTTGCAGACGAAATCAATCGTGCTACACCAAGAACCCAGTCCAGTCTGTTGGAAGCAATGGAAGAACATCAGGTAACAATCGATGGACATACTATTCCCTTGAAAACTCCGTTCCTTGTAATTGCAACACAAAACCCTGTGGAATCCCAGCAAGGTACCTTCCAGCTGCCAATCGCTCAATTGGACCGTTTCTTTATTAAACTTTCTCTTGGCTATCCTGAAATAGATGAGGAAAGAGAGATGATTAAAAAACATCGCTTTGGAACTGGTACCATTGAAAATAAGGCTGTTTTTAATGAAGATGACATTCTTTATCTTAAGCAGGAACTTAAAAATGTCACGCTATCCGAGGTGGTTCAGGAGTATTTATTAAGGCTCACAAGGGAAACAAGGAATCATGCTTCAATCGAATTAGGCATCAGTCCGCGGGGAACGCTCGCTTTGGTTAAAGCGGCGCAAGGCTTTGCGCTCATTAAGGGACGAAACTATGTTTTGCCTAATGATGTGAAAGAAATGGCTCCATTTGTGTTAGCCCACAGGATTTATCTATCCGCGGAGGCCTCCTTGACGAAGACACCTGAAAAGGTAGTTGAGGATTTGCTGGAATCCATCGCCCTTCCGGTAGAAGCTGAGGTTTGATGCAATGCAGTGGAATAAAATCGTAATTGAGGATCGTTTTTTATCCATTCTGGTCTTTCTCGGTATTTTATTGATTATCGCAAGCTTTTACATAAACTCCCGGATGCTATTCGGTACCGGCATTATGATCATTTTCTTGGCAGGATCGAATTCTTACTATTTAAAGCATATAGGAGAAGGGTTGTTTTTTGAAAATAACCGGAAGCGCACTCGGTTTTTTATCGGTGACAGCAGTGGTTGGAGCCTTCATTTCGTCAATCAAGGTTTGCCTATCATGAAAGGAAACCTCTTCGTCTTTTTTGACAGCCCAGTAGTCCCCGCTCTCGGTGAATATCATATCCATCAATCAAGAGTGGATGTCAGCCTGCCATTTTCGATTGGACATAAAGAAAGTATCATTGTCGATATCCCTTTTATCGCTGAAAAGCGGGGTTTATCGAAAATAAGGAAATTGGAGATTCATATACCTCATTTTTTTGGCTTCGGCGACACGATTCTCGAGTTTAGAGATGTAATCAATATGGAAACACTTGTCTTTCCGCGGCCGATACCGGTCAGCAATATTAATCGGCACAAATCCTTTAAACCTGGCACCAGTCCATCCCTTTTTTCCGTTTTTGAGGATAATATGGGGCCAATTGGAACAAGGGATTATTTGCCGACAGACGGCTTTAACAGGATCAACTGGAAAGCAAGTGCCAGGCAAATGACATTGCAGACAAAGGAATTTGAGAGGCTTAATGAAGCTGGGGCTGTTTTAATGGTTAATATTTCTGACGGTTTTTCGGTAACAAGCAAGCTTGAATTTTTAATGAGCAGTATTGCTGAAATGGGATATTATTTCCATCGGAATAATATTCCCTTCTCGCTATGCATGAATATTCGATCTGCAGGATCGACACCATTTACTTATCTGCCACTAGGGTCCGGAAAGGATCATCTTCAAAAGCTTATGGATTTATTGGCGATCGCAGATTTCCACTCACCGACAATACCGCACGAACAACTTCTTTTCTTCTATAAAAGGCATTTTCCAATGGCTCCGCTCATGGTTCATGCAGGGATTCGGACACTAAGGACCAATGACTATATTAATGAGTGGGCAAGACAAGGGACGCAGCTTTTTGAATTACAGCATCATAATCAAGGTGCATACCTGGAGCAGCTAACCATCATGCCAAAGGATGTGGCGGGCAAATGAATCTACGGGTCCTGCATGTCTTTTTTCGTTTTTATATCGAATGGACGTTTATCAGCCTGATTTTTGTCATTTTCCATTTGCTATCTTCCCAGCAATTCCCCTTAACTGCAAGTATGGGGATATCGGCGGCTGGATCGATTGTTTTTGCTATTTCGTTGAACAAAAAGCCGCATCTTGGCAAGCCATTGTTTTTCCTGATCATCTTCCCGCTGATTGTCTTCATAGGAAATGTCAGCGGCCTGGAGCTTTTTTATGGAACCATAATGGCTTTATTCATTTTTTGGAGAATCCTTAAATTCCATGAAGATACTACTAGTCACTCTGAGAGTTTGTGGCTGGCCGTCACATTCTTGATTGGAGTGTTCATCTCTCCGCTTGCGTATTTTTATGGAGGAAAATATTTAATTCAAATAGGCTGTCTCCTTATTTTTCAGTTACTGTTTATTTTATGGGGGCAATTCTTGCTAAAGTGGCTGGATTTTGAAACTGCCTCGAAAAGAAGGTTTGTTATCTCCTATTCCAAGCTGTTCGGTTGGACACTGGTTTTGGTTGCGGTATTTACGGTTGGCAGAGATCTTTTAAAGGAATTATTTTTTCTTGTCCTGCAGACAATTGGGTGGGTACTTTCCCTGATGTTATATCCATTTTTCTCCTGGATTACTTCGCGGTCCATACAGGAAAGAGCTGCAGAAGTATTTTCCCATCAAAACCCTAATGCCGAATATGATTCTTCGATTGAATCGGCAAAGCCGGTTTTTAATCCTGAATTCTGGGGACCAATTCTTTTTGCTATTATAACCGGAATCACCTTCTATCTTATTTTTAAAAAATCGAGTTTATTTAAGAAGGAACAAATTTCGGGTAATGTGCAGCCCGGCTTTATTACCAGTGCACAATTAAATGATCCAGCTCATGGCAACCAGCTATTAAATAGACGCTCAGTTGCCCCAGTCAATCAAATTAGGAAGGAAATCTTCCTGCTTGAGAAATTTGCTCATAAGAAAGGGCTGGGCAGGCTTAATCATGAATCAATAAAAGAATGGTTCAACAGGCTCGGCATTAAATCTGAATCAAGGACCGTCCATACCTACGAAAAGGTAAGGTATGGTGAATATGAGGAACAGCATATTGCTGGCTGGTTCAAAGACGATATCAGAAGAATCAAAAAACAGTTCATCACTTTAGAAAAATCACGTAAAGAGGAACAAAAGCAGGGGTTAAAAGGTACCTTAAAAAAAGTCTTAAAACGAAATTAGAACCTTTTGTCACAATTTCGTTAAAATGAAAACGTTTTACTAAAAAAAATGATCAAAACCTTTAAAAATCAGGGTTTTTTCATTGTTTATGCAAGAGTGAAATGCTATTCTTTTGTGTGGGATGCCAATCAATATTACTGAGGAAATGATTGGAAACAATATATGGTGTGAAAGAATAACACAAATGGGTAAAATACAACTATCATTTTAGCCAGGCCAGATTTTGACCTTTCGCTGAATTGAACCATTTGGTTTGGAAGGCATCATGTATGGTCATCTTAAATATTTAATATAAAAGGAGAATGATCCAGTATGGTACAAAAACAATTCAAGGTTGTTGCTGAAACAGGAATCCATGCTCGCCCTGCTACGCTGCTTGTTCAGGCTGCAAGTAAGTTTGATTCAGAAATCCACTTAGAATATAAAGAAAAAAAGGTAAACCTTAAATCAATCATGGGTGTAATGTCATTAGGAATCGGCCAGGGAGCGGACATCGCAATCATCGCTGAAGGAAGCGACGAGCAGGATGCTCTTAACACACTAGAAGAAACACTTAAAAGAGAAGGTTTAGCTGAATAATGGGCTTTCTCCAGGGTATTGCTGCTTCAAATGGCATTGCCATCGCAAAAGCATACAAGCTTGTAGAGCCTGATTTTTCTTTTGAAAAAAAGACGGTTGATGCTCCAGTTGAAGAAGTTGCACGTTTTCAGGCAGCACTTCAAACAGCAAAGGCGGAGCTTGAAAAAATCCGCGATCATGCCGGAACGGCATTAGGTGCGGATAAAGCAGCTATTTTTGATGCGCATCTTCTAGTTTTAAGCGATCCAGAATTGATTTCACCCATTGAAGATAAAATCACAACTGAAAATGTCAATGCAGAACATGCATTGAAAGAAACAGCTGACATGTTCATCGGCATGTTCGAGTCTATGGACAATGAGTACATGAAAGAACGTGCCGCAGATATTCGCGATGTAACAAAGCGCGTGCTGGCACATCTTTTAGGAATACAGATTCCTAATCCAAGCATGATTGCGGAAGAAGTAGTCATTGTTGCCGAAGATTTGACTCCTTCAGATACAGCCCAGTTAAACCGCCAGTTTGTAAAAGGTTTTACAACCAATATAGGCGGCCGTACGTCACATTCTGCCATCATGGCCCGTTCCATGGAAATCCCTGCTGTTGTAGGAACGAAGGCAGCTACAGAAGAAATTAATAATGGTGACATCGTCGTTGTTGACGGTTTGAAAGGTGAAGTCCATTTTAATCCGACTCCTGAGGTGCTTGAAGCTTACAAGAAGGTACAGGAAGATTTTGAAAAGCAAAAAGCAGAATGGTCAAAGCTTGTTAATGAAAAATCAGTTACAGCTGATGGCCATCATGTAGAACTTGCCGCAAATATCGGAACTCCTAAGGATTTAAAGGGTGTGCGCGAAAATGGCGGCGAAGGAGTTGGCCTATACCGTACAGAATTCCTTTACATGGACAGGGACCAGCTTCCTACCGAGGAGGAACAGTACACCGCATACAAAGCTGTACTAGAAGGCATGGAAGGCAAGCCAGTCGTGGTCCGTACATTAGATATCGGCGGCGACAAGGAACTTCCATACCTTAATTTACCTAAAGAAATGAATCCATTCCTAGGCTTCAGGGCTATTCGACTATGCCTTGAAGAAGTAGATATTTTCCGGACACAACTGCGTGCTCTTTTGCGTGCGAGCGTCCATGGCAACCTAAAGGTGATGTTCCCGATGATTGCCACCCTTAACGAATTCCGGGAAGCAAAAGCTATGCTGGAAGAGGAGAAATTGAAGCTTGTACAGGAGGGCATTGAGGTTGCTGACCACATTGAGCTTGGCATAATGGTTGAGATTCCTTCTACAGCAGTTCTTGCAGACCAGTTCGCTAAGGAAGTCGACTTCTTCAGTATCGGAACAAATGATCTGATTCAATACACTATGGCTGCGGACAGGATGAATCAGCAGGTTTCTTACTTGTATCAGCCATACAATCCTTCCATTCTTCGTCTTGTCAAAATGGTCATTGATGCAGCCCATAAAGAAGGCAAATGGGCCGGCATGTGCGGTGAAATGGCCGGAGACGAAACGGCAATACCAATCTTGTTAGGACTTGGACTTGATGAGTTCTCCATGAGTGCTTCTTCCATCCTGAAAGCTCGTTCTCTAATCAGAAACCTCAACAAAGCTGATATGGAAAAGCTCGCTTCTGAGGTATTGAACATGAGCACAACAGACGAAGTAGTCGAGGCGGTAAATAAAAAAGTTTCTTTGTAATATTTTTGTAATATAAAAAATGTTTTAACCTATATCAGGCGGGTATAGATGAGTAAGCACTTTGGTTAGACTGAAAGTAAGCTAATCATTCTCATTTTCCCCCAGATTTGGCCGGCTGTTTATCAGCCGGCATTTTTTTATTTATAAACAAGACACTTAGGCTGCTGTTGTTTTAACTGTTAAAAAGAGAGGCAGAACCAATTAATTAACGGTATTCGAAATAAAGGCTCCACTTTCAAATAAAAAAAGCTGCTAATCTGGAGCTTTTCAGGAGCGTTTAAATGGATTCCTCCATTCCATCAGCATTCCGTAATTTAAGGATTCCTCATCTTCTAGATAATTGGCGACGGGTTTAACGGGTGTTCTGCCACAGCGGAGCAAAAATGAAACGACTGGATCTTTCAATTCACCTGCCAATACCTTCGCGACATACTGATTAATTGTCAGTTCAGCAGAATGCCGGTGGAACCCCGGCATTCTGCCGCCCCCGAGTAGTCTTTCCAGCCCTAGCTGGACGACTGTCTCATACATGGATTGCATCATCCATTTACCTAATCCAAGTTTCCGGTAGGCAGGACTGATACAAATATCCACAATATAAAGGGTATTACCCTCAGGGTCATGATTCCGGATATAGCCGTTGTCAGTGATTTCAGCCCAAGAATGATCTTCGTCGCCAGTTTCCATGTTGACAATCAGGCCAGTGATAGAGCCTGCAATCCTGCCGTCGATTTCAACGCATATAGCTCCTTGTGGGAAAAAGCTGATATGATTTGTCAGCTGCTCCTCATTCCACCAAAGATCCTCTGGAAATGGAGGAGGGAAGGCTTCCTGTTGTACTCGTATCAATTGTCCAAAATCGTCTTTGGTATAGTTTCTGAAAGTTGCTTTAACAGGTTTGTCATTGTCGTAAACATATATCTCTTTATAAAACATACGCCCACCTCAAAAGTTAGTAATACACCCAGTATAAAAATTTTTAACATGCCTGGTCAAATTTATATCTTTCCAAAGCAAAAAAGAGATGTTTGAAAACAAACCTGATCGGGTAAAATATTGAAGCGCATAAAAGTGTAGATTGTACTGGAGGCCGAGGATTAATTTCTCGGTCTTTTTTATTTTATAATGTTAGAATATAAATAAAATTAAAAATGGAAGAAGGAATACATATGCTGTCCAAAGAAGATACGGTTATTGGGTTTATCGGTACGGGTGTAATGGGGAAAAGCATGGCAGGTCATCTGCTTGATGCAGGCTATCAGCTTACTGTTTATACTAGAACAAAGGAAAAGGCAGCAAGTTTGCTTGAAAAGGGTGCTGACTGGTCCGAGTCGCCGCGTGAGATTGCGCAAAAGGCGGATGTGGTGTTTACGATTGTGGGATACCCATCAGACGTTGAAGGAATTTATTTAGGTGAGGATGGACTTATCGAAAATGCCAAGCAAGGCAGTTATTTAATAGACATGACAACATCTACGCCATCCCTTGCTAAGAAGATTTATGAAAAAGCAAAAGAAAAGGGCCTTCATGCGATTGATGCCCCTGTATCCGGCGGGGATGTAGGCGCCAGGGAAGCAAGGCTCGCGATTATGGCAGGCGGCGATGATGATGCATTCCTACAGGTAGAACCACTGTTAAATATACTTGGCACCAATATTGTTCATCAGGGCGAGCCGGGCGCTGGGCAGCATACTAAAATGGCTAACCAGATTGCGATTGCATCCAATATGATAGGGGTTTGCGAGTCGATCATCTATGCTGAGAAAGCGGGCCTTGATCCTGAGACTGTATTAAAAAGTATTTCGACCGGTGCTGCAGGCAGCTGGTCATTATCCAATCTTGCACCAAGAATGATTGCCGGCAATTTCGAGCCAGGTTTCTTTATTAAGCATTTCATCAAGGATATGAAAATCGCCCTTGACGAAGCAAAACGTATGGACATGGAGGTCCCTGGACTATCCCTTGCTCTTTCATTGTATGAGCTGCTTGCTGAAAAGGGAGAAGAAAACAGCGGTACACAGGCATTATATAAGTACTGGAAACAATCATAATTTTTGCTATTCATATATCTCTTCCCAGGTAAAGATACTAAAACCTAAAGGAGGGGACTTAAATGGCTAAAAGGACTAAAAAGAACGATCCGCAGCAAAAAAACAAAAAGGGTTTTGACTCTGCTGTAATTGATTCTGAATTCTCCCATGAAATGGGCAGTGCAGCAACTAACAAGATTCACAAGGATAAAGCAAAGAAGGAAAAAGCACCAAAGAATAACGGGAAATATAAAGGGTAATGAAAAGCCGTTCCTGTCGAGGAACGGCCTTTTTCCTATTGGTTTTCCAGGAATCGTTCAAGTCGATTCATACCTTCACTTAGCGTATCCATTGAATAAGCGTAGGAAAGGCGGAAATATCCCTCGCCAAGTTCAGAAAATGCGCTTCCTGGTACCACAGCCAATTTAGCCTCATTGACGAGTTTTATACAAAAATCGAAAGACGATATACCGGCCTGAGGGATTTTTACAAAAAGGTAAAATGCGCCTTCAGGCTTGATAACTTCAAGATTCATGGCCTTTAGTCTGTTGAATACATAATCGCGTCTTGATTGGTATTCCCGCTTCATTGGCAAGGCGTCATCAATTCCCGCTGTCAAGGCCTCCAAAGCCGCCATTTGTGTAATGGACGTTGCGCATGTCACATTGTATTGATGCACCTTCAAAATATGCCCTGCAAGATACTGAGGTGCAAAAAGCATTCCAATTCTCCAGCCTGTCATGGAATGTGATTTTGAGAGACCGTTGATTACAATTGTTTTTTCCTTCATGAACTTGGCGATTGAAATATGGTTTTGGTCGTATACAAGTTCACTGTATATTTCATCTGCCAGCACGAATATTTCTTTGTCTTTGAGCAAATCTGCTATTTCCTTCAATTCCTCTCCGTTCAGACTCACGCCTGTCGGATTGGAAGGATAGGGCAGGACTATACACCTTGTTTTATCTGTAATCAGGCTTTCAATTAATCGGGCGGTCATCCTGAATTGGGTTTTCCGGATATCAGCATAGACCGGTATCGCACCGCAGAGCGTGATGATTGGTTCATATCCTGGGTAAACTGGGCCAGGAATGATGACCTCGCATCCCTCCTCAAGAATGGTCCTGAAGGCAATATCGATTGCTTCGCTGGCACCAACTGTAATAATTGTTTCATGATCTGCTGAATAATCGACATGATACTTTTTTCGATAAAAGTCTGCCGCTGCCTCTCTTAGCTGAATGAGTCCTGCGTTATGAGTATATGTAGTGATATTTGCCTCTATAGCTCTCATGCCTGCTTTTTTAACATGTTCCGGCGTTGGGAAGTCCGGCTGTCCTATAGTCAAAGAGACCATGTCCTCGACATGTGCAACCATATTAAAAAACTTTCTGATTCCCGAAATTTCTATGTTTTTAACTCGATTATTAATTAAATGTTCCACGTATTTCATCCCTCCGATATCATCACTATTTTACCATGATGAAGCATAAAGTTGTAAATTCCGCCGCAAGTAAAAAAGGGTAAAGCAGCAAAATAGCGAATTATTATCTAAATAGAACAGGGAAGAGGTGTTCCATTTGGTATTAGAACATATGAAAGAACATTATGTGAAGTTTGATGGCTGGATCGAATCATTGAGGAACCTGAAAGACAGCGAGTGGCATAAGCCATTGGCAGAAGGAAGCTGGACGGTTGCAGCGGTGGTGTCCCATCTGCTGTTCTGGGATAAATATTCATTGGAAGAACGATTTCCGCTTTTTAAGGAAGGAGCTATTCTGCCTTCTTACCCTGATTTTCAGTATGTGAACGACAGGGCACGTGAATACGCAGAAAAACAGGCAAGCAAGGATCAAATCCTCGATGAACTTCTGGCTGTTCGGAAAGAGTTCCATAGCATCTTAGAAAAAATGGATAGTAAAAGGCTTGGTGTTTCATTTAAGATTTCCGATCACCAAATGACAATAAATACATATTTTACAGACTTTATCTTGCATGATCTCCATCATCAAAGACAAGTAGACGCTGTATTGGGCAGGACAGTCACAAAATGATTTTTACCGGGCAAACTGCTTTTGGTTTGCTCTTATTTAATGAGCGCATTACCCTGAAATTCTTTTGAAGGCCAGAATTATGTTGCGATTTGCTAAAAAGTTACTGCCATTCTGCCGATAATAGGTATATAGTACTTAATTTATAGAGTGAAGGAAGAGCATGATGAATGAAAGCAGTATTTTATTAGAATCAGGAACAAATGAACTGGAAATTGTCGAGTTTGGCATTGGCCATAATAAATTTGCGATAAACGTGATGAAAGTCAAAGAAATCCTGAACCCAGTACAGGTGGTGGCGATTCCGAACGCCCATCCGTATGTTGAGGGAATTATGGAATTAAGGGGAGAAGTGCTGCCTGTCATCAATGTTGCCGCAGCACTAGGACTCCAGGAATCGGAAAATCATCAGCTGGATAAGTTCATCGTTGCGGAATTCAATCAGCTTAAGACAGTATTCCATGTCCATACGGTTTCACAAATCCACCGGATTTCCTGGGCGCAAATCGAAAAGCCGTCAGGCATGTATCAGGGGCAGGAGAGCCAAATTATCGGAGTTATCAAGCTGGGAGGAGAAATGGTTCTTTTCCTGGACTTTGAAAAAATCCTTCTTGAAATTAATCCTGAGTCTGGAATCAAGGTTAGCGACGTCAAGAAACTTGGTCCCAGAGAACGCTCTTTGAAAAGGATTGTAATCGCTGAGGACTCTGCGATGCTCCGAAAAATGCTATATGAGACTTTAAGTGAAGCTGGATTCCAAAATCTTGAGTTCTTTGAGAATGGACAGGATGCGATCTCTTATCTTGAACATCTGGCAGGGGACCAGGAAGAGCTCATTGGGACAGTACATCTTGTGATCACAGATATAGAAATGCCCCAGATGGATGGTCATCATCTGACAAAAAGGATTAAGGAGAATCCGGCTCTGTCAAAACTTCCAGTTATCATTTTCTCTTCATTGATCACAAATGAGCTCCGCCATAAGGGGAGTGGGGTTGGTGCGGATGCACAGATCAGTAAGCCGGAAATCAGCGAACTGGTTTTAAAAATTGATGAATTGATTTTATAAAGACAGATTAGATCTAAAAAAAGAAAGCTGGGCTCCAGCTTTCTTTTACGGATATCTTTCACCCAGTTTTTTAAATACCGGCTTTGCATATTTTCTGGTCCTTGCTGTGTCTGCGGTTTCCTGTAATTCCCTTAATCCAGTGTATGTTGACAATAATTTTTTTGCGGTGGTCAAAGATATCGAGGATCTTGGATTTCTGACAGACTGATCAAGCTTCCCCAGGTGGGGCAGCTGCTCAAAATCCTGTTTAGTTGGCGGGATATGAAACGTATACTCACCACAAGCTACCAGAACGTCGGACTGCTGTTGGCTGTTCCGTGGATTATTGGAAAAATGAAGGCCAGTTTTTTTTGCTTTTCCTTCTTTAAGCATTTTTTTTATCGCATCATGTTTTAACTGATAGAGAAATTTCGGATTGGGAGCAGTCTTGGCATGACGGTTCACAGTGAAGATTGCTTGTGAGAGGTTCTCAATCGTTGGACGGAGTTGAGGAATATAGTTCCTTTCATTATTCAATGGAATAGGCTCCTTTCTTGAATAGGGCTTATGCAAGTCCTTTTAACCATATTTCTATTATACCCTTAATATGGCTATTTGAAAAATAGGAGCATTTAAGTGATACTATCGACTTATTTTTACTCTTGTTCCATTCGATACCTGTCGTGCTAATTCGAGAACATCTTTGTTATACATGCGTATACAGCCTTTTGAAACCTCCTTACCAATGGATGCAGGGTTATTTGTTCCATGAATGCCATAACCGAGTTTTGACAGGGATAGCCACATTACCCCATAAGGGCCGCCGGGATTAGGCTCCCTGTTTACAATCACATATTCTCCGACAGGGGTTTGGGTCAGCATTTTCCCTATGCCCACTGGGTAGGTTTTTACCAGCCTGCCGTTTCGGAATAAACTTAGCCTCTTACCGCTTAAAGATACCGATATCGAGTAAGGGATGGCAGAAGGATCCGGGAGTCCGGGAATCAAAATACGCTGGCCGGGATATATTAGCACCGGATTAATGATACCGGGATTTACTGAAAGGATTTGCCGAAGCGTGCGGCGGTAATTTGAGGCAATCACGGCAAGGGACTCTCCTGGTTTCACAATATGATACATTAAGATCTCCTCCTCTGCATCAGTTTATGCTGGAAGGATGGGAAGGGCACCTGACGAGTCTTGGTGTCGATTTTTAGCGAAAAAATGTAAAAATTTAAAAAATAGTATCGTTTTTCCTTTTTTAAAAAGGTAAAATGGGAATATAAAACTATTTCGGATCATGGACCAGGTACTATTGTACTTCTGGAATGAGGATGGTTAGATGGATCAGACGAAGCAATCACGAATGACAAAGAGGAGGAGCATGCCGGCTCCCAATAAAATAGAGCAGATGATTTCAGACATTATCTTTAAACATGTGAAGGATCTTGTTTTTATCATGAAGGTAGAGCCCGGATATCAATTCCGCTACTTATTTGCAAATGAAATCGGACTGCTCCATGCGGGAATGGCTCCCGGTGATATCGGAAAGACGCTGCAGGAAGTATTGCCGCTCGACCGGTTCACCCGTTTGCAAAAGCAATACTCTAAAGCGGCAAAAGCCGGAGAAGAAGTTGTATTCCAGGAGAAGGTCGATCTGGAGCATGATAAGCAGGTGTTTGGTGAGACGCTGTTGACACCCGTCAGGAATGTAACCGGTGAGGTTCAATATGTTGTTGCAGTCACTCGGGACATTACTGAAACTCTTAAGGAAAAAAACAGATTGATAGACAGTGAGCAAAGATATCGTTCCCTTATTGACCATAACCTGGATGCTGTGTTTTCAATTGATTTAAAAGGAAAGATCCTTGATGTAAATCCGGCTGCACAATTATTGACTGGATATACAGTAAAGCAGCTGAAATCCAGGAAAATCACCAGCTTGATTTGCGAGAGTGACCTGCCCCCTTTTCATGAGCTGCTGACGGATACGAAATTGGGGAATGCAAAGGAATCTCTTGATTGCCGTTTCATGCACCGAAAGGGCAAATTCCTCACGGTTCATCTTAAAACCATTCCAATCGTGATTGATTCTGAAATAAGAGGCATGTATATTATTATTCGGGATTTATCCGAACAGGCTAAGAGCACCGAGCTGATAAGGTACATGGCATTCCATGATCAGCTGACAGGCTTGCGCAACAGGCGCGCGCTTCTCGATCATTTGGATAGTCTGGTAAAGAACAGAAAGAAGAAGAAGATTCCATTTGCCCTTCTCTTTCTCGATATCGATCGTTTTAAGTACCTTAATGACACACTGGGGCATCTTGTAGGGGATCAGATTTTAAAACAGGTAGCCGATCGATTAGTGGACATCCAAAAAGAAAACTGTACCGTTTACAGACAGGGCGGGGATGAGTTCATCATTGTCCTTGAAGAGACAGGAAGGCTTGCCGCGGGTGAATTTGCTCAAAAAATATTATCCAGATTCAATGAATCTTTTTATTTTAATTCCCAGGAGTATTATATAACTCCGAGCATCGGAATCAGTCTTTATCCTAATGACGGCAGGGATGCGGAATCACTGATTAAATTTGCTGATGAGGCTTTGTATAGCGTAAAAGAGAAGGGGAAAGCCCATTATCAATTTTACCGCTCTGACATGCAATCAACAGGCATTAATGTCATTGCGCTTGAGGCCCATTTAAGAAAAGCAATCGAGCGTGAAGAATTGGAGCTCTATTTCCAACCGCAGGTTGACCTAATTACAAATGAAATATCCAGCTTTGAAGCGTTGCTGCGATGGAACAGCAGCGATCTTGGGTTTATTTCGCCTGCAGATTTCATCCCGCTTGCAGAAGATACTGGTTTGATCATCCCGATTGGAAACTGGGTAATTGACAGGGCATGCCGCCAGATTAAAGAATGGTCAGGCAAGGCCGGCAGACCAATCAGAATCGCGATTAATATTTCTCCGAAGCAATTTCTTCAGCTTGATTTAGTCAGGGTTATCAAGAGTGCGATTGAGGAGTACAATATTGATCCATCTCTTTTGGAAATCGAAATAACAGAAGGGGCTATGCAGGATACGAATGAAACCATTCCCATCCTTAAACGGTTGAAGAATCTGGGAATAAAGATATCGGTGGATGATTTTGGCACAGGCTATTCATCACTCAGTTATTTAAAGCAGTTCCCAATCGATGTACTGAAAATTGACCAGAGTTTTATAGGCGATATAAAAAACAATGGCAAGGATGCAGCCATCATTACAACCATTATCCACCTTGGGAAAAGCCTTGGCATGGAAGTGATTGCAGAAGGTGTTGAAGAGCAGACTCAGGTAGAATTCCTGACAAATGCTGATTGTGAAAAAGCCCAGGGATTCTTTTTTGCCAGACCGTTGAAAGCAAATGAAGCAGAGGAAAGATTTATAATAAAAACGGAAACAAGCAGCTGATCAGCTGCTTGTTTTTTCGTTGCTTAGTGTAAACACGGCAAGTTCCGGCTGTGATAAAAACCTGAATGGAAGCCTGGTAGTGCCAAGCCCACGATTTACATATAGCTTAAAATCACTGCTGGTTCCTGAGCCATAGAAGCCCTCCACGTATTTTTCGGCAAATGGAGGGGTGACAAGCGGACCAAAAAAGGGAATTTGAATCTGTCCGCCGTGGCTGTGTCCGCTAAGCTGTAATTGAATAGGATAGTTAGCAGCTTCATCTGCTTTGTCAGGTGCGTGTGACAATAGGATAGTAAAACAGTTATTCGGTATTTTTGACATAGCCGCTCCTAAATCAGGCCTGCCAAGCATGGCATCGTCAATACCAGATATCCAGATTGAACTACCATCGAGGAGTTTAAGTTCAGAAGCGTTGTTCAGTAACAAAGTGAATCCCGCTTGATCCATAATTTGATTATAGAGATCGGAACCATATCCGCCGTGATCATGGTTTCCGTATACAGCAAATTTTCCTAACGGAGCTTCGAGCTGGCTTAACAGCGAAATAATCTTGTCTTTTCCGGTAAAGTGTCTGGGGTCATCGAGCAAATCACCTGTAAAAACAATTAAATCCGGATTCTGCGTATTAATCAGGTCAATAAGTTTTTTTAATTGACCAACCGTATATTGAAAGCCTATATGAGTGTCGCTGAATTGAATGATTTTTAGTCCATCGAAACCAGCAGGCAGCATAGCGCTTGCAACAGTATGCCGGGTGACATCAAGCATTCGTGGTTCAACTTCACGGGCATAAAAATAGCCGCCAGTAGTGAGTCCTCCCATAGCCAATATGGTGCCAGCTGCCCTTTTAATAAACTGTCTCCGGGTGATTTGTTCAGACATCAAAAATACCAACCTATCTCCAAATTTTCTCTACTATACTAGCAAACATACATGGAAAAAAGAAGTGCCTTTTTTAGGGAAGCCAGGCTTTTTGTGTTTCTCAGCCACTTCTGCAGGGAAGATAAAGGAAAAACTGACTTGTCCTTCAGCAAATGAGGTGTTGTTGATGAAATATTATGATATGAGGATGGAAATAATGTTCATTCCTATGAAAAATGGCTATTTAAAAGTTTTCGTTTCCGGTTTTAACCATTTAGGAACCTGGGGAAACGCTATAGCTGTTTTTAATGGAGTATCGGCAACAGCTAAAGGCTTTAATAAGAAGCGAACCATTGTCCATTCTATTGCCAAACTTCATAAATCTCTGGAGAAGAAAAAAGGAGGAAGTTAAAAAGACATGGCCGGATTGGATACCAGCCAATGTCCCGACCTTTTAACGATAACTGACTGCCCTTGATTGCATCGCTTTCCATGTCTCAATAAAGCGATTCTTGTTTACTTGTACTTGTTTTCGGCCTGACAAGGGATCATTCAGGTAAACCGAGGTGTCATTGAAGCCGACGAGGACGACGGCGTGTAAGTCTAGTGGCGTTTTTATGACTTCCTTGCCATGCGTCCAGGATTCCCATCGATCCGGAATTCGATAGTCCCCTGTCGTCCAGACGACCGCGGGATTGCCCTCAGCGACATGCTCCAGAACGGCTTCAAACTCTTGGCCGGTTAAATTCACAGCCCGGCCTGGCAAATATTTATTAATCAAATCAACCATAGGCTTATCAAACACAGCATATCCTGCACGTTTTCCCGTCATATCTCCAACAAAGCCTTCAGCTGGGTTCCCCCAGCTTATGATATCCCCGTTAGCAGTCCGTTTCAGAGAGTCACTGTCTTTTTTTATCTCATTGAAAAGCCTCATTTTGTCTGTTTCAGCCCCAGCATACTTCAGTACCATAGCGAGGCTGGTTACTTCACAACCATACTTTAATTCTGGATTTTGCTCGATCATGGGTACATTCATTAGTATCTGCTTGTCACGTTTTTGCTGCAAATCTAAGTTCTGGTTTGGTTTCGGGACCGCCATTTCCTGAATCGGTTCAGGAATTTCCTGGATAACGATTGGTTCAAGTTCGGACTTTAGTGTCTTTTGATTTTCGGCGGGCGAGCCGTGGCTGCATCCAAGCAGTGGAAGAAGAATGCCAATGAAATGCCACGGTTTCATGTCATCATCCTTCCATAAGCTCTGATTTTAGTGTTAGTCAACTGGATGCTTTTATGACTTGTGAAAATTGGAAACAGTGTAAATGAGGGATCAATCATATTGTGGTAAAATCGTTCATATCAAAGTAATGTTAAAAGATGTTGAAGATATTGAAGGATGGGGAGGTTTGAATTAATTGGATGCTCTTGATATTTTAACCGACCTTGAGAATGTAGTTCCATTGTTTCAGCCAATTTTTAACGCTGAGGAACATAAAATCATTGGTTACGAAATTCTGGGCCGCTATGTTAGCGAAAAGGAAGAATTAAGTCTGGGCTCTTTTTTCCAAGATGAGATGATTCCAGAAGAATACCGGATTGAAGTGGAAAATGTGGTTTTTAGCAAAGCAATGGAAGTTGCTTCCTGTTCAGGTGAGCAGGATTTGTTGTGGTTCGTCAATAGGGAAGCAGGTCTTCTAATGATGGATGATGGTGAAGGATTTTTACAATCCATCCTGTCCTTTCAAGGAAAAGGCATTCGTCCAGAGAATATTGTCCTTGAAATATCGGATCGTCACGTGCAAAACCATATTGAGCATCTTATCAATTACTACAAATCCTACGGAATTAAAATCGCGGTGGGTAAAGTAGGCAGTGAAAGCAGTTATTTAAACCGTATAGCGGGTATTGAGCCAGATATACTAAAAATTGATATGTCCTCACTCCGTTCCAATAATTCCGGTCCTGCTTATCTTGATGTCCTCCATTCCCTTTCCATCCTTGCCCGTAAAATTGGCGCAGCGATTTTGTTTGAAAACATAGAAACACCGTATCAACTCCAATTTGCCTGGAAGAACGGGGGCAGGTTTTATCAGGGGTTTTATTTGAAGAAACCTCAAACTGATTTATTGGAAAAAGATATCCTTAAGGAAAAATTGAAGGCTGAAATCCATGGGTTTATTTTATCTGAGAAGAAACGGCTTCAGTCATACTATGATTTGAGAGTGGAATTGAACAGCAAGTTTCAGGATTTGATTAACAGGAATAAAAAAGGACATAGCTCAAACGAGTTATTGAAGGCCCTTGGTGAAAGCATGGATGGGATTGCCTTCCGGATGTATATTTGTGATGAAGACGGATTCCAGCTCTCGCCAAATCTCTACAAAACAGACGATGAATGGATTATCCAGCCCAAATACGAAAACAAGAATTGGAGCTGGCGCCCTTACTTCCTCGAAAATATCATCCGCATGAGGAGCGGGAAGAAGGGAATTCTTTCAGATCGCTACAGTGATATCGAAACAGGGGAAGTCATAAGAACGTTTTCGCTGCCATTGAATGACAAGGAGTTTTTATTTGTTGACTTAAGCGCATCTTATTTGCATAAACGGGAAGGGTTATTTTGACAGGCAGAATAGAGAATAGGAAAGCGAATTAAGCGCAATTTATAGATACAGCCTTCTATAAAGGGGGATTTACTTGAGTATTTATACGACAATGCTTTTATTGGCAGGTGCGGGAGTACTGGTTGCTGGGCTGTTCTATACATGGGCATTTGGCAAAGGGCAGAAACGTGCTCAGGGTAATCTCGATTCCCAGGTTCCCGGTGTAGTCCAGGGACACGCTTACATCAGGAACCCAATCTTTTTAACGTATATAATTGTCCTTTCAATTACCCTGTTGTTTATCGTTTATTTTGCTGTGACAACAGCCAGATATTAACCTCCAGAACAATGGGGGTTATTTTTTTTGTCTTGATAAAACAACAATTTTTTCGGCATTTGCGTTAATTCGAGTTAGTTTTGGGTAATTTGAGAATAGACAGCCGCTTTTTATGTCAGATGGTGCAGTTATTTTTCGAAGGAATTTCGTAATCATATAGGGAAAATGTTGGTAAAATTGTATTTACTAGTCATCAAGAAAGAGGGGAGAACATGGACAAGCACTCTAGGCTATTATTTGTATTATTTGGATTCTTTATATTTTTGGTGCCGGCTAATGTATATGCACAGTCAGAGTTGCATGGAAGGGAAGAAGTTTTTGAATTCCTCGGGAATGCTTTTGAGTCTCAGGTTTCACTGAGTGAGGAAGGAAGGACCCTGGAGGAGATTAACTCTATCCTGGATCCACATTTCACTGAAGACTATAAATCCAAATTCATAAAGGAAAATGTTGTCGGGCAGGAAAATCAATACCAGACATATGGGACTGATTTTGCTCCTTATTACATTCCGTTTTATGCATTTTCCGAAAAGACAAAGGTTGTAGAAAACGAAAATGAAATTTATGTGGTTGAGTTTTTCCCGGCTGCCTCTGAAGGACCGGTAAGCTATGAAGATCACTACGAGGGTTTAAAGCTTATAAAAGAAAAGGATGGATGGAAAGTAGCGGATTATTTGTATGATCAGGTACCACAGGAAGTTATCAATCAGGCTTTTCCTGATAAAGTTAAAAATAAAAATAAACAGGCTGCCAAAAACGAAAATGGAGCTGAGCCTTTTGTCGGGGAAATAGTTTTCGGGCCAAATTTCTCCACACTGAAAACGTTTATGGAATTAGGAGTTATATTCCGGAACGAAAATAAAACGATTTTATTTGGTTTATTATAAAAGTCAAAAGAGGTGCTGCCATGGCACCTCTTTTTTTGACCTATTCACTTATATTAAGGACTTCTTTTAACTTATCCAGATTGAAACCTGTAATAATTTCTTCTCCTATTACGATTGTAGGAGTTGAGTAGGAATTGTAAGTCTGTGTCAGCTCTTGCCTGCTTGTCTCATCATCATTGATATTCTTCTCGGTAAAAGAAAAACCGAATTCCATCAGGAACATTTTAATGATTTTGCAAGGAGGACAATCATTCTGAGTATATACAATGATGTCATTCATTTTAATGCTTTCCTCCGTTTAGTTTTGTCAGATAATCTGCCAGCCCCATAGAACTTACATTGATGTCCAGGTAGAGCAGCTCGTAAATCGGATGATCTTCCGCAAGACCTTGCTGTTTTAAATGGGAGCAAATTTTATTATATAGGTTTATGGTAATATTTTCGACCAGCTTCTCCCGCTGGTTTTCATTTAAAAAAACTCGCTCTGCTTCACTAATGAAAACATCGAGCCAGTTCTCCACCTGTCTGAATGCTTCTCCAGGATTTTCAGACATGCCGTAATGTCCAAAGTAAATCCTTTCAATTCCCAATTCCTTGTATTTATTCATTGATTGCAGCATTTTTTCAGGATTAAACTGGTTTGGCGAGGTTGTAGGAAGATAGAATTCAATCCCTTCGCGGTAAATCTGCGGATAAAAAATTCCTGCAGTATCACCCGTGAAAACTCCTTTTGTTATGGGATGAAAAACACTGAGATGATGATTGGCGTGTCCCGGGGTATCCAAAAATTCCAGTGTCAGCTTCTCGCTGATTTTAAGTGTATCGCCCTCACCTTTAATGATTAATCGATCTTCCGCTATTTCAACAATCGGGTCGAATAGTTCGGTAAACTTGTCGCCATAAACGGCTTTTGCTCCCTGTATCAATCTGGATGGCTCAGCGAGATGTCTTGCACCTTTTGGATGGACAATGACTTTTGTGTTAGGACAATGCTTCAGCATCAACCCGGCACCGCCAGCATGATCGAGATGAATATGTGTAACGATTATGTATGATATATCTTCTGAGGATATTCTCAGGGTCTGCAAGCCTTCTAAAATAAAGGGAATGGATGGACTGGCAGAAGTTTCAATGAGCGTAACCCGGTCCTCTGTTAAAACATATGTACCGGTACGTTCTTCCATTTTCAGGTCGTAATCATCTATCAGATAGACATTTTTTGATAATTGTACGGGCTTTTTCAAAAAAACACTCCTTTCGCAAAGCTTTTACTTGTACATCGTCTGACAATATTTTATTCTGTTAATATTGACATGTAAAGAATTATGTATAGAAAATTCTGAAATCATTTTACATGGATATAAATAGGCCAATTGCAAAATCTATTGATAAGTTATTGGTTTTTGTTTGGAAAGGAGAGGGAGCTATGTCACAGCTTCAAGGAATAATAACCCGCTTAAAGAATTTGCAAGAGCAGTCTAATGGAGGAGAGCCTTCTCAGCGCTTTTTCGAAGTGAATGGGGAGCGCAAATGCCAGGTTACATACCATCCAAAAACGGAAACGTACGAATTGGAAGTATACAACGACAAGGAAAAACCTAAGAAATATCAATTTGATAACATTGATATGATTACGATCGAGATCTTTGACCTTATTCAATAACGAAAGGTCTGTAAACAAAGGGACCCATATAGCGGTCCTTTTTTGTTCTCAGTATTGTTCACTGGGAGAACCTAAATAAAAGCACCACCATATAATTTATGATAAAATGAAATGGAATGAAATCCATTTTAGGGAGTTTTCGTCATGATTAGTCTTTACAGCGCTGAGTTTTTGGAATTATCGGTTAAGGACCTGATGATTCCTTCTGAACGTGTTGCCCATGTCCAAGTTGGCAATAGTCTTGAGCACGCTCTCCTTGTGCTGACAAAAAGCGGATATACAGCGATTCCTGTTCTGGATCCCCATTATCGTTTAATGGGTTTGATCAGTACACCTATCATAATGGATTCTATCCTTGGCCTGGAGAGAATCGAATTTGAGCAGCTTGAGAGCAAAAGAGTCGAAGCCGCAATGAATACAAATATCCCAAGAATCAACATCAAGTCAAACTTGCAGTCATCATTGGATTTGCTGGTGGATCACCCATTCCTTTGCATAGAAGATGAAACCGGATTATTTGAGGGTATTTTGACAAGGCGAACCGTTTTGCAAAAAATGACAAACAATGTTAAAAGGAATCATAAAAAATAGTGTCTGAGGCAGCTCCCGGATTCGGGAGCTGAATTTTTTACTTTTGAGGTGCATGTATGGGACAAGCAGAACAAGAGCTGGCCAAGAAAGAAACAAAACGTCCTCTGGTCCTGGCAACAGTTATGCTGGCCATGTTTATGGGGGCTGTTGAGGGAACCATCATTTCAACCGCAATGCCGGCAATAGTCGGGGATTTAGGAGGGTTTGCGTTATACAGCTGGGTTTTCTCGTCATACTTGCTTATGAATGCTGTTACGGTCCTAATCTACGGAAAACTGTCCGATTTATTTGGAAGGAAACCCATCCTGACATTTGGCATTGTTATCTTTTTAATCGGCTCTATCCTTTCCGGAACTGCAGAAACCATGGAGATGCTGATTTTTTACCGGTTTATCCAGGGGTTTGGCGCAGGGGCTGTCATGCCTATAGCTACAACGATTGTAGGGGATATCTATTCACGGGAGGAAAGGGCTAAAGTTCAGGGGTACCTCTCCAGTGTGTGGGGGATTTCAGCTGTTTCAGGACCTGCACTCGGAGGCCTTCTTGTGGAATATGCAAGCTGGAGATACGTATTTTGGATCAATGTTCCACTCGGTATACTTGCCATTGCAGGACTCTGGCTGTATCTCCATGAGAATGTCGAGAAAAAGAAGCATAAAATTGATTATCCAGGAGCTATATTGCTGACTGTATCAGTTAGTTCATTGATGATTGTCCTGGTGGAGGCTGGAACGAACTGGGCATGGACTTCTCCAAAAACAATCGGGTTAATCAGCTTGAGCGTTCTCGGATTCATTTTCTTTATCCTTCAGGAGAGAAGGGTAGAAGAGCCGATGATGCCATTTAATATTTGGCGTGAACGGTCGATTTTTATCGCGAATATGACTTCGTTGACAACAGGTGTCATGCTCATTGGCATATCAAGCTTTTTGCCAGCATTTGTCCAGGGTGTCATGGAAAGGTCACCTATCGTAGCTGGTTTTACACTGACGGCTATGTCAATTGGCTGGCCTATTGCATCTGCAGCCAGCGGAAACCTTTTACTTAGTATTGGCTATCGAAAAACCTCGCTGTTAGGAGGTGCTGCATTAATCCTTGGCAGCATTCTGTTTGTTACACTTACCCCTGAAGCTGGTCCATTATGGGCGGCTACCGCATCATTTTTCGTAGGAGTGGGGATGGGACTGACAAGTACCGCTTTCATTGTGTCAATCCAAAGTACGGTTGCCTGGCAGCAAAGGGGAATTGCCACAGCAGCCAATATGTTCATGAGGAACCTTGGCAATACAGTTGGTGCGGCCTTACTGGGCGGTGTGCTTAACAGCAGTATATTGAGCTATATGAAAAGAAAAGGAGCTGAAGATCAGGATCTTTCAATCGATGCAGCTAACGTGCTGCTCAATGAAGCAGAACGAATGAAGCTATCTCCGGAAATGAAAAGCATTCTCCAGGATGCTCTGACAAACGCCCTGCATTCTGTTTATATTGTTGTGTTCATATTCTCAGTCGTTAGCTTGCTGTTCATTCTATTCCTGCCAAAAGAAGAAAAAGCTGCAGATTAATATATCTGCAGTTTATTTATTTACGAAGTAACCCATATGAATGGTACTATATAATATGAAATCTAATATAGAGGTTAAGAGATGTCATCAATTTCAGAATTTCATTTATTATCAGTGCTAGCACAGGAAATGAATATGAGAAAGGCCGCGGAAAGACTATTTGTTTCTCAGCCGGCTTTGTCTCAGCGCCTGCAATCCATAGAGAAGGATTGGGGCACGAAGCTTTTTCTTCGGTCTCAAAAGGGGCTAACCCTGACTCCCGCGGGAGAGGTTGTACTCCAATTTGTTAATGAGACAATTGCCAGGGAAGAAAAAGCGAGAGAAACAATCCATGCTTTAAATGCGGAAGTATATGGCACTCTTAAAATAGCTGTGGCTTCGATTGTAGGCCAAAATTGGCTGCCTCAGGTGCTGAAGAAATATGTTAACCGTTATCCTCAAGCTAAAATTTCGCTGGTGACCGGCTGGAGCAGTGAAATATCAAGGGCACTTTACGAGGATCAGGTTCATGTTGGAATCATAAGGGGAACACCAGACTGGAAGGGTGTCAAGATCCACCTTTTCAAAGACAATCTCTACTTGGTTGACACTGAGATTACCAGTCCGGAACAAGTGTTGGAAACAGACCGGCCGTTCATCCAGTTTAAAAGTGATTCTAATTACTATCAGGAAATTCAGGATTGGTGGCTGCGGCAATTCCAGACAGCGCCTAAAAGAACAATCATTGTCGACCAAATTGAGACCTGCAAGCAAATGACCTTCAATGGCATCGGTTATGCAATCCTTCCGGCAATTACTCTCAATGGTGCTGAAAAGGACATCTTCAAAGTCCCTCTTCACGACGAAAACAATGAACCATTAGGGAGGGACACCTGGCTTCTTGGCTACGAGTCAGCTTTCCAATTAAAGCAGGTTCAGGCCTTCATTGAAATCGTCAAGGAACACATAGTGGATTCAAAGAAAACCATTAATTAGTTTTTCTTGTTTTAAGGACTTTTGTTTGTTAAAGTAATTTTTAGAAAAGGCTGTTTTCCTTCAATTGCTTTGGTAAATAACAGGCTACGGGAAAGAGTCTAAGATCACATACATATTTGGAGGTTAAGATTATGAAGATGATGGATGCGAACGAAATTATTTCGTTCATTCAAAATAGCAAAAAAGCCACACCGGTAAAAGTATATATTAAAGGTGACCTGGAAGGAATCGACTTTGGCGAGAATACCAAGTCCTTCATCTCCGGCAACACTGGTGTCATTTTCGGTGAGTGGGCCGAAATCAACCCGGCTATCGAAGCCAATCAGGCTAAAATCGAAGATTATGTAATTGAAAATGACCGCAGAAATTCTGCAATCCCATTACTTGATATGAAGAATATCAAAGCGCGTATTGAACCGGGCGCCATCATCAGGGACCAGGTTGAAATTGGCGATAACGCCGTGATCATGATGGGAGCCTCCATCAATATCGGTGCTGTCGTCGGCGAAGGCACGATGATTGATATGAATGTAGTCCTTGGAGGACGCGCGACAGTCGGAAAGAACTGCCACATTGGTGCAGGTTCTGTTCTTGCTGGTGTTATTGAGCCACCTTCAGCAAAGCCTGTTATTGTTGAAGATGATGTAGTCATCGGGGCAAATGCAGTTGTCCTTGAAGGGGTGACAGTTGGCAAGGGAGCAGTGGTTGCTGCAGGTGCAATTGTCATCGATGATGTGCCTCCGTACACAGTCGTAGCCGGAACACCCGCCCGTGTCATCAAGGAAATCGATGAAAAAACCAAATCAAAAACTGAAATCAAGCAGGAGCTTCGCCAGCTTTAATAGCAAGCATGAAAGCGTGGATTATTGGTCCGCGCTTTTTTTATAAGAAATGAAATGTTAAATTTTCGCCGGGCAACGATTGGCATGCTTACCAAGGTGCTTGCTCTTTAAGGGAGAGAAATAAAATGAAATGGAACACTTTCATTAAAATTAGAAGGGATTTACATCAGATTCCTGAATTGGGGTTCAAGGAGTTCAAGACGCAGGCGTATCTCCTTGATGTTTTAAAAAATCTTCCTCAGGACCGACTGGAAGTACGGACATGGAAAACGGGTATCTTTGTTAAAATTGAAGGAAAGAACCCGAAGAAGACGATCGGATACAGGGCAGATATTGACGGCCTTCCGATATCCGAAGCAACAGGGCTGGAATTCCAGTCCCTTCATCCAGGACAGATGCACGCTTGTGGCCATGATTTGCATATGACTATCGCTCTTGGACTGATTACATTCTTCACAGAGCATCCGATCGATGATCATTTGCTGTTTATTTTCCAGCCGGCAGAAGAAGGACCAGGTGGTGCAGAACCTATGCTCAAGACCGAAGTCATGCAGGAATGGAAGCCTGATATGATCCTTGCCTTGCACATAGCCCCTGAATATCCTGTGGGTACGATTGCAACAAAGGAAGGCCTGTTATTTGCCAATACTTCAGAATTGTTCATAGACCTTAAAGGGAAAGGGGGACATGCCGCTTATCCACACCAAACAAACGACATGGTCGTTGCTGCATGTGCCCTTGTGAACCAGCTTCAATCGGTTGTCTCAAGAAATGTTGATCCCCTTGATAGTGCTGTGATCACAATCGGCAAAATCACCGGAGGAACTGTGCAGAACATCATCGCTGAAACAGCTAGACTGGAAGGAACAATCCGTACTTTGTCTGTAGAATCCATGGCAAGAGTCAAGGAGAGAATCGAGGCACTGGTCAAAGGCATTGAAATAGGCTATCAATGTGAAACTGCAATAGACTATGGAGCCATGTACCATCAGGTTTATAATAATGAGGAAATAGCACGTGACTTTATCGCCTTCGCCGAAAAAAAGGAAAACGTAGAAGTGGTGGTTTGCAATGAAGCTATGACTGGCGAAGACTTCGGCTACATGCTGAAAGAGATTCCAGGAATCATGTTCTGGCTGGGTGTAAATTCAGGTCATGGGCTCCATCATGCCAAATTGAACCCCGATGAAGAAGCCATCAAAACTGCCATTGAGTTATTGACAGAATATATTGTGTATAAAAGTAAATAAAAATATCAGTCTGGCTTTAACTAAGAGTTGAAATTAACATTTCAAAAAGAGGTGCTAGATATGAGATTACGTCATCCAATGCCAGAAATATCGGGAGCCACTGAATGGCTGAATGGGGAAGTAACCAGAGAGCAACTGGTTGGTGAAAAGCCGACGTTGATCCACTTTTGGGCAATCAGCTGCCATTTATGCAAGGTAGCGATGCCACTGGTGAATGAACTTCGTGACAATTACAAAGATAAATTGAATGTTTTGGCTGTCCATATGCCCCGGTCAGAAAATGACATGAATATGGAAACAATCAAACAGATTGCAGCAGAACATAACATCATCCAGCCCATCTTCATTGACGATAAACATATATTGACAGAGCTGTTTGAAAACCAATACGTCCCAGCATATTACCTTTTTGATAAAAATGGGTTGTTAAGGCATTTCCAGGCTGGCGGAAGCGGATTGAAGATGCTGGAACAGCGATTAAACCGAGTGGTCGAAGAAACAGAAAACCAAAATATGACATCATCTTAAAGACTGTACCAGCCTGAGCTATGCCCGGGTAACACCACTTCATCGATCCGTTTTCTTTAAAAATTATATATATAAAGTCTGATAAAGTACTCCTTAGGACAATTTGCTGTTTTTTGAAAGTTCAACAGAGCTCTTCTAACGGACATTTTACAAGGAAACAGTAATAAGAAAGTCCGATAGTGTCCTTCTAACGGACACTTGTACAAGAAAATAGTCATCAGAATGTCCAATAGAGCCCTTCTAACGGACACTTGTACAAGAAAATAGTCATCAGAATGTCCAATAGAGCCCTTCTAACGGACACTTTACAAGGAAACAGTCATAAGAATGTCCAATAGAGCTCTTATAACGGACATTTTATAAGGAAACAGTAATAAGTATGTCCAATAGAGCCCTTCTAACGGACACTTTACAAGAAAATAGTCATCAGAATGTCCAATAGAGCCCTTCTAACGGACACTTTACAAGAAAATAGTCATCAGAATGTCCAATAGAGCCCTTCTAACGGACACTTTACAAGAATATAATGATCAAAATGTTCAATAGAGCCCTTCTAACGGACACTTTACAAGAAAATAGTCATCAGAATGTCCAATAGAGCCCTTCTAACGGACACTTTACAAGAAAATAGTCATAAGAATGTCCAATAGAGCTCTTCTAACGGACATTTTATAAGGAAACAGTAATAAGTATGTCCAATAGAGCTCTTCTAACGGACATTTTACAAGAAAATAGTCATCAGAATGTCCAATAGAGCTCTTCTAACGGACATTTTACAAGGAAACAGTAATAAGAAAGTCCGATAGAGTCCTTCTAACGGACACTTTACAAGAAAATAGTCATCAGAATGTCCAATAGAGCCCTAATAACGGACACTTTATAAGGAAACAGTCATCTAAAAGTCCGATAGAACACTGCTATCGGACTTTTTTTCATGAAGATGATGTTTGAATTGTCCGATAGAGCCGGCAAAATCCTCTATTTCTTTTTTCGCTTCCTATAAGTTATTTCCCTGTATATCTCTAACTTGCAAATAAAGTCAGATAATTCCTATATCCAAAAAAATTGAAAAATTCATAAAAAAGTCTGGAAAAATATTTCGAAAATCGATATATTAATGTATACGTGCCTTTTCTTTTTGTTAAGCTTTTCCAAAGGAGGGAAATGAATGGAGACATTCAAAAAATTGAAGGAGTATTATTGGCCTTTTAAAAACTACTTTATATGGTCGATATTCTTTATGTTAATTGTAACGGCAATCACGGTGGTTTATCCGATGATTCTTCAGCTAACAATCGACGAAGCTGTCATTGGCGGAAGGTATGAAATGATACCAGTTTTGGCTGCAGGATTCGTAGGATTCATGATTGTTAAAGGGATTTGTACTTATATTTATCAATATACAGGGGACCTATTCGGGATCCTATCTGTATATAAACTGAGAAACTCGCTTTATGAGAAACTTCAATTTCTTTCCTTTCGTTATTATGACAATGCAAAGACAGGGGATTTGATGTCTCGCCTCACTGCAGATGTTGAAGGATTTCGCTTTTTTCTTAGCTTTGGCTTTTCTGAACTGATTCGTTTTGTTCTTTTAATCGGCATTAGCTTTTCTGTGATGTTCTATTATTCCATACCACTGACCCTGGTGACCCTGGCGACACTTCCTTTTCTGGCAGTAGTTGTTTATAAATTTGACAAGGCAGTTCATCCCGCTTTCAGGGGGATCCGAAAATCTTTTGGAAAATTGAACACGAAAGTTCAGGAAAATATCAGTGGTATCAACACGGTTAAATCCCTTTCACGTGAAGATTATGAGATTGGGAGATTCAATGATTCGAATGGGAATTATAAGGATCAGTATCTATTTACATCAGAGATTTGGGCGAAATATTTTCCGCTCATGGAGTTTCTGGGAAATTTAAGTGTTGTACTGTTATTAGGTTATGGCGGCTTTCTTGTCATGGATGGTTCCCTGCTTCCAGGAGAGTTAGTCGCTTTTTACAGCCTTGTCTGGTACATTATGTGGCCCATCATGAACCTGGGATTTGTGGTGAATTTATTTTCACAATCAAAAGCATCTGGTGAAAGATTATTAGAAATCCTGGAAGCTGATGCTGATATTGAAGAGAAAGAAGGAGCATTGCAGATAGAGAAGCTTTCCGGAGAGGTAGAATTTAATCATGTGACCCTAAGATATGGAGAAGATGAAAATGAGGCCTTATATGATATTTCCTTTAAGGCAAAGCCCGGACAGACGATTGGACTGATTGGATCGACAGGGTCAGGAAAAACTAGCATAACCCAGCTGATGACAAGATTTTATGAACCTGTTTCAGGCGAGGTACTCATTGATGGCAGGGATATCAAGGATTATTCGCTCCGTTCACTTCGCAGCAATATCGGAATTGTTCTGCAGGAATCATTCTTGTTTTCTTCATCAATTAAAGCCAATATTTCTTATGGAAATCCAAACGCGACGATGGATGAAATCATTGCTGCAGCAAAAAGGGCTCAGGCTCATAGTTTCATAATGGAACTGCCAGATCAATACGATACAATTCTTGGCGAAAGAGGCATGGGGCTTTCAGGAGGCCAAAAGCAAAGGATTGCCATTGCAAGGGCAATCTGTGTCAATCCGAGCATTTTGATCCTGGATGATGCCACAAGTGCTGTTGATATGGAGACTGAATTCAAAATACAGCAGGCATTATTGGAAGTCATGAAGGGACGGACTACCTTTATTATCGCACACCGCATTTCCTCACTAAAGCATGCCGATGAAATTCTTGTGCTCGAGAATGGATCCATTGCTGAACGCGGGACCCATGAAAAATTGATAAAGAACGGCGGAACATATCAAAAAATCTATGATATCCAGTTCAAAGACCGTAAAAAGGTGATGCAAACTGGCTGATAAAATCTGTAAATCATCTATAAGAATTGAAATCAGTTTTACCGGGGGGAATGTATTTGAGCAGGAAAAGCAATACGCAAGTGCTAAAAAGGTTTCACTATTCAACGGATCAAGTAATCGATAAGCCTTTTAACTGGAAACAGATGTTAAGGCTTTTCAGTTACATGCTGCCGTACAATAAAACACTAGTGCCTCTGTCGATTGCGATGGTATTAATCACAACGGCGGTCAGGCTTGTTATTCCAATTTTAATTGGAATTTACACTCTTGACAGGGCTGTGAAAAACAAGGATGGAACGATGCTTTTTTGGCTGGTTGCTTTCATTGGGGGATTATATGCAGCCTCCTATATCGCGAATATTTTCCGGATTCGCTGGATGAATCAATTGGGGCAAAATGTCATATATGATTTGCGTAAGCACTTGTTCACGCATGTGCAGAATCTTTCTCACCGTTTTTTTGATCAGCGTTCTGCTGGCTCGATACTAGTCCGGATCATGAATGATATAAATTCACTCCAGGAACTGTTCACTAATGGTGTCATCAATCTGCTGATGGATATGGTCCTGTTGATCGGAATATTTTTTATCCTGTTCTCGTTAAGTCCGCAGCTTACATTGGCAATCATGGTGATCCTGCCAATAATGTTCTTAATTTCAACAAAGCTTAGAAAAAATATCAGGCGCTCCTGGCAGGATGTTCGTATGAAGCAATCTAAGCTCAATTCACACTTGAATGAAAGCATACAGGGAATCAGGGTTACACAATCATTTACTCAAGAAAGAGAAAATATGGCTTTCTTCGATGGAGTTAATGACGAAACGTTTCAAAGCTGGAAGTCAGCTTCACAAAAAAATGCCATGTTCAGGCCAATGGTGGAATTAACAAATGCCCTTGGAACGGCAGTTTTAATCTGGTATGGCGCCAGCTTAATCCAAAATGGAACCATTTCCATTGGCGTATTCGTTTCTTTTGCCTTTTATCTTGGGATGTTTTGGGAACCAATCTCCAGATTGGGGCAGGTGTATAATCAGCTGTTGATGGGGATGGCATCATCTGAACGGATCTTTGAATTCCTTGATGAAAAGCCAATTGTCTCAGAAGCTGATAATCCTATCGAATTGGAAGACCTCCGCGGTGAAATAAAATTTGAAAAAGTTGTATTTTCCTATGATGATAAACGTACAGCACTGAAGGGAATCAGCCTTGAGATGCAGGCTGGCCAGACTGTGGCGCTGGTAGGGCATACCGGATCAGGAAAGACCACAATCGCAAATCTGATCAGCCGGTTCTATGACCCGACATCAGGAAAAGTCTTGGTTGACGGGTATGATCTAAAAGATATTTCAATCGGCAGCCTCAGAAAATATATCAGTATTGTTTTGCAGGATACCTTTATTTTTTCCGGAACGATTTATGATAATATTCTTTTCGGAAGGCCGGATGCAACAGAGGAGGAAGTCAAGGCTGCAGCTGAAGCGGTAGGAGCAGCCGAGTTCATTGAAAAGCTGCCAAATGGCTATAAAACAGAAGTGGAAGAACGGGGAAATATCCTCTCTGTAGGGGAACGGCAGCTTCTATCCTTTGCCAGGGCATTGCTTGCTAATCCGCGTATCCTGATCATGGATGAAGCAACAGCAAGCATCGATACAGAAACAGAAATGAAAATCCAGAAAGCGCTGAAGACACTGTTGAAAGGCAGAACAGCAATAATCATTGCCCATAGGCTGTCTACCATCAGGGAAGCGGATAATATTTTCGTTCTGGAAAATGGATTGATCATCGAACGAGGGAATCATGAACAGTTGATGGACCTCCAGGGAGAATATCATGACCTGGTCAAGGCACAGTTCAATATGCTGGATGCAGTTTAAAAAGCCTTTTTTAAAAGGCTTTTTTTATTGGGCGCATGTAACATTTTTACAGAAATGCCGTCTATTCCATAAAGATAAAGATTCCAAGGGGGCCTTTCAGTGTTACAAAAGAATTTGTTCTTGTTTATTATGTTTATTGTGTTGCTTTCCGGCTGCAGTGGTGGGTCATCCAGTGAAAAAAGTGAATACAATTCTGCTGGAGATGCAAAGTCAGCAGATATGGAGAACGGAAGTGAAGGCGAGATAGGTTTGTCAGAAGGTGAAGAACAGGATGCGGATGGGGAGAAAGCTAAAGACGGGAATAAAGCAGGTGTGTCAGAAAAGGTATCTGATATCCAGCGAATGGTGATTTATAATGCAGAAATGGATATCACTGTAAAAAAGTTTGAGACTGCTCGTAAAAGACTCGAAGAGAAGGCTAAGCGCTACAATGGTTATATAGTACAATCTGATTCAAGCAGATATGATGAGGAACAGCAAAGCGGTGCAATGACGTTCAGGATTCCACAAGAGCATTTTCATGCTTTTTTGAATGATGCAGAAGGTCTCTCTGTCCAGGTCAATAACCGGAGAGTGAGCGGGCAGGATGTTACCGAGGAGTATGTGGATTTGGAATCACGATTAAAATCGAAAAAAGCAGTGGAGACCAGGCTGCTTGAATTTATGAAAGAAGCCCAAAAAACAGAGGACTTATTAAAAATATCTTCAGATCTGGCTGATGTCCAGGAAGAAATTGAACAGATTGCAGGGAGGAAAAAGTTTCTCGAAAATCAAACTGCGTATTCCACTGTAACTATTTCTTTGCAGGAAAATCTGGTTGCTGTACCGGAAATCGATAAAGAGAATCTCAATACGTGGCAAAAAATCAAGAAACAGTTCGCAGATAATATCAACATACTTCTTGCCGCAGGGTCGGGAATCATTGTATTTTTTGTTGGGAATCTACCGATTATCATCATAGTGGGATTGTTCGTAGCAGCGATTATTTTTATTGTAAGAAAGAGGAATAGACCTGGCCAAAATAATAATATTGATTCAAATAGTTAGACAGACTTTTTTTGAAGGAATGATAAAGAGAAAAACCGCTGCGACTTCGCAACGGTTTTTTATTATACTTCCATAATGATCGGCAGGATCATTGGACGTCGTTTTGTTTTTTCATAAAGGAAAGGAGCAAGTGTATCAGTGATCTCGTTTTTGATCTCAGACCACTGAGTTGTTTTTCTTTCCATTACTTTATTCAAGTGCTTATTAATCAGGCTTTGGGCATCGTTGATCAGGTCACCGGATTCTCTCATATAAACAAATCCGCGTGAAATCAGGTCAGGGCCAGCAGCAATTTTGAATTCCTTCATATTGATGCTTACCACTACAACCACTAGGCCTTCCTCTGATAAGATACGACGATCGCGAAGAACAATATTCCCGATGTCGCCTACACCGCTTCCGTCAATATAGACATTGCCAGAAGGGATTTTACCAGCCACACTAACCTCATTATCTCCAAGAGCAAGTACTTCGCCGTTATCCATAATGAAGCAGTTCTCTTCAGGTACACCACAGTCGGTAGCAAGTTTTGTATGCATCTTTTGCATACGGAATTCGCCGTGAATCGGCATAAAGTATTTCGGTTTGATCAGTCGAAGCATCAATTTCTGCTCTTCCTGGCCACCGTGGCCAGAGGTATGGATGTCGTTTAACGAACCATGGATAACATCAGCCCCGGCACGGGAAAGCATGTTGATGGTCCTGTTTACGCTGATGGTGTTCCCAGGAATAGGAGATGATGAGAAAACGACTGTATCTCCCGGCTGAATCTGGATTTGTCGGTGTGTCCCGTTTGCAATCCGTGATAAAGCTGCCATAGGTTCACCCTGGCTGCCTGTACAAAGGATGGTGACTTGATTGGCGGGCAGCCTGTTGATCTGTTGCGCTTCAATAAATGTTTCTTTTGGTGCAGAAATATAACCAAGATCTTGTCCGATATTGATTGCTGATTCCATACTGCGGCCAAATACGGCCACTTTTCTGCCGTTTGCCACTGCTGCTTCAACTACCTGCTGCAAGCGATGGATATTGGAAGCGAAGGTAGCAAAGATGATACGGCCATCCACTTTCCGGAAAATATCCTGAATGCTTTCGCCCACACGGCGTTCAGACATTGTAAAATGAGGGACCTCTGCATTTGTACTGTCAGATAACAGGCACAATACTCCCTCTTTGCCAATTTCAGCCATTTTCGTTAAATTGGCTGGTTCGCCAACAGGGGTGAAATCAAACTTGAAATCACCAGTGTGGACAATTTGTCCTGGAGGTGTTTTCACCACTATCCCGTATGAATCTGGAATACTGTGGGTGGTCCTGAAGAACGTAACAGATGTTTTCCGGAATTTGATAATATCGTCTTCTTTGATTTCAATCAACTTTGCCTTGCGCAGCAAGCCATGCTCTTCAAGCTTGTTCTTAATCAAACCCAGCGCGAGTTTGCCTCCATAAATCGGTATATTGATTTCGCGGAGCAAATAAGGGATGCCGCCGATATGATCCTCGTGGCCATGAGTAATGAAAAGGCCCTTGATTTTGTCTTCATTTTTTACAAGATAAGAATAGTCTGGGATAACATAGTCAATTCCCAACAATTCATCTTCAGGGAACTTAATGCCTGCATCAATCAAAACGATTTCATCTTGAAACTGCACGCCATAGGTGTTCTTGCCAATTTCGCCCAATCCTCCGAGCGCGAAAACGGCTGTTTGGTCATTTTTAACGAATTTCATAAATTATTCGATCTCCAATACTTCAAAGTCTTCTTTTTGCTTCTCATATTCCAGATAGTTACCCTGAACTGCCTCAACGTATTCAATATTATACTGACGGTCAGCTATTTTTGTCCGTACATCTCTTTCAGAGTCACCTTCAACATAAATGGTCTGTGTTTTCTCACGAACTGGTACTTGCTTGTTGGATTCCTGGAAGTAAACTTTAAAAATCATTAAAAATCTCTCTCCTTAAATTAACTTCTATTTTATAGGATGTTTTTCACTGAACTGATTTAAGCCAGTACGTGATTCAAATGATGGAATTCATATCTTTTCCACAACTGGAATGTTGTATAGCTATAAAAAATCAATTCGAAATAAGCCCTATATAAAAAATGAACAATGTTGCCATTGTTATTATCAACCGTGCCATGTTTTCCGCTATTAACCAATTTACAATAAGGAAGGAGCCCTTCGCAAGTTTGAAGGGCTCAAAAAGTTAAGCGATTGTTTTTTTACGAAGCAATTCTTTCCACTGTTTTAAAAGCTTTTTTCTTAGCTTCTTTAACATAGTGGATCATCTCCTTAATTCTTATTTTAAACTATCCTTGTCCAATGTAAAGTAAACAAGGAAAAGTTTAGCAAAGATTATTTTTCAAATTCCTATCTTTTTATTTATATTATATGATGAAATAGCAAATTTTTTCATGGATATTCATGGAATGATATAATTGTCATCTTATTGACACAGATAGGTACTGCGTTTTTCTGTACATGCACGTGACGATTTGGTAGACTACCAAGATTACATAAATAAATACCTTGGGTAGAAGAATACCTTCATTAAGAGCATCAAAGGAGAAGATCATGAGCAAAATCGTATTTTTTGATATTGATGGAACACTATTAGACGACGATAAAAATCTGCCGGCCTCCACAAGGGAGGCAATCGAAACATTGAAGGATAATGGAGTATTTGTAGCGATTGCTACAGGGAGGGCTCCATTTATGTTTGAGAACCTTAGAAACGATCTGGATATAGATTCATTTGTAAGCTTTAATGGACAATATGTTGTATTTGAAGGAGAACCAATTTATAAGAATCCCTTGAACAGCCAAAAATTAGAGGAGCTTTATAGGGAAGCTGCTAACAAGAACCATCCGGTTGTCTTTATGAATCATCAGACAATGAAGTCATCCGTTAAGCACCACCATTACATTGAAACAAGCCTGGGCGGACTTAAATTCCCCCACCCGGAACATGATGATCGTTTTTATGTTGACAGGAACTTATTCCAAACCCTCTTGTTTTGTGAAGATGGCCAGGAAAATTTTTACCGGGAGAACTATCCTGAATTTACTTTTATCAGATGGCATCCTTATTCTGTTGACATCCTTCCAGCAGGAGGGTCAAAAGCGGAAGGCATAAAGAAGATGGTAGAACGTTTAGGGTTTAAGCCAGAAGATGTTTATGCATTTGGAGATGGCCTTAACGACCTTGAAATGCTTCAGGCAGCAGGCACTGGAGTTGCCATGGGAAATGCCGTACCGGAATTGAAGAAGCTTGCGAATATGGTAACACGTGATGTGGATGACGATGGAATTTGGCATGGATTGAAAGAGCTCAAATTGATTTAGGGTAAATACCTCGGCAAGGATTAAGATAATTTTTACTGGGCAGTTCGGAGAAGTTGTTAAAAAATTTCCAATTGATTAAAGAGGGACCAGAGAAGCTGTAAGGAACCCGGGGGATTAAGACAGGTTGACGAAGAAAAGCTTCCAAGCTGTCAAGAAACCCAGGGAATTAAAACAGGGTGACGGGGATAAGGCCAAAAGCTGTCAAAAACCCCATGGAATTATGATTGGTTAACGGAGCAGCCCCGAACCAGGCAAGAATAAGAATGAACTTAGACTGGTGGCTGGGTTCAGCCTCCAAAAGTTTCGTCATGCATCCGTGCTAAGTCAATGTGAGAATAATTAAGTAAATGAAAAGCCGAATCTGATCAGATTCGGCTTTTATCGTTCCACTGGAGTTGCGTCTGGGATGTCTGCAAATGGGTCGATTTTATTGATATGGTCATAAAACATGATGCCGTTCAGATGGTCGATTTCATGCTGAAATACAATTGCTGGCAGACCTTTAAGGCGGATTTTAACTTCATTTCCATCCAGGTCGATACCTTTTACTGTTACTCTGGCATATCTCGGGACATATCCGGGGATTGACTCATCGACTGAGAGACATCCTTCACCCGCAGCAAGATAGGAGCGTTCTACCGAGTGGCTGATAATTTTAGGATTAAAAAGGGCATAGCTGATCAGGTTGTTGTTTTGATCTGCCACATGAACGGCAATCATTCTCTTTGAAACATTTATCTGAGGAGCAGCAAGACCAATACCTGGTCGAAGACCGTGTCTCTGTGCTATTTCAGGGTCCTGGCTGTTTTTCACATATTCAATCAGGCTTTCAAGAATTGCGGTATCTTCCTGTGAAGGAGGCATTGTAACTTCATCCGCAACTTTTCGGAGCACGGGATGTCCGTCACGGACGATATCATCCATCGTCAACATAAATTTCACCTCTGGTATGTAATAATGTTAAGTCTAACAAATGTAGTACAAAAAGTTAACTAGAAATCGAAAAAGAGAGAAGAGATCAAATCTCTTCTCTCTTTTCATCATTAGAATCTCCAGCAAGCGCAGCCTACAATGATCAGAAGGATGAACAACACAACGATCAAAGCGAATCCACCGCCATAACCTACTCCTGCTGCAGGATAACCACATCCATAACCGTAACCGTACATATGGAAACCTCCTCTATTCTGTAATTCGCCCGCAATTCGGGTCGATTGCTATAGCCTATGCAAAAGAAATTAGAAGGTATAGGCGCACGCCTAAAGCATAAATTGCTTTATTGTGAATATATTTAGTGAAAGGACAAGTCTATTTCACTTCCGCGATAGACAAAAAAATGCGAAACTTCATATCTATTGTCAAATCCCGCCGCAATCGCTATAGTAAAATTGGTATCTATGAGGAGGTTATCATTTTGTCCATATTCAAAAAAATAAGTTTAGCTTTTATCGTGATGGCTGTAGTTTTCAGCCTAGCTGGGTGTCTGGACAAGCAATCACCAGAGGAAAAGATGTTCGAAGAGCTGGAGAAGGTTGTCTCGATGGAAAAAAAGTTTGAGGATCAGCAGGATCCACTTGTAGAATTGGAAAAAAAGGAAAAGGAAATATATGAAAAAATCATTGCGCTCGGGATGAAGGAGTATGACCAAATTGTAAAGCTTGCTGATGAAGCATTAGCAATAGCCGACAAACGAGCTGAGCATATAGATAAAGAAAAAGAAAGTATCGATGAATCAGAAAAAGAATTTGAAAAAATCGACAAAACTATAAAAGAAATCGAGGACTCCAGTTTAAAGAAGCAGGCAACAGAACTGAAGGACACAATGAATGAACGATACAGAATTCATGATGAATTGTACAAAAACTACAAGCAAGGTCATCAATATGATAAAGAACTGTATGAAATGCTAAAAGATAAAGAATTAAGTTTTGAAAAACTGGAAGAACAAATCAATAAAGTAAATGGAATTTATGAAACGGTACTGAAAAATAATCAGGAATTCAATGATAAGACAGATCAATACAACAAAGAAAAATTGGCCTTTTATAAAAAAGCTGGAATAGAAGTAAGCTCTGAAAAGGAAAAATAGGAATAACAAAAAAGCCGCTTTGCAAAAGCGGCTTTTTTGCGGTCTTAAAAGTCTCAAGTATATTAGGATGTCGTAACTCGCCTTAAAATAGCGAGTTCCAGCCTGTTTTTGACCATTAACACAGTTTGAATTAAAAGTAATTTATTATAGTACAGCAATCTGAGTACAATGATACAGATGCTTTTTTAGGATAATAACATAATGATGGTGAATAAAATCAAAAAAGATAAAACATAGTATTTGACGGAGTTATTTTAGTAATGTAAACTTAAAAACGAATGAGCGGATTGTATTACTCTATTTTATATTTTTACTGATACAGTATTTATATAAAGGAAATGGAGAAATAAAAGTTTTTTTAGAGTTAATCTGTGGAAAAATACATAATGGTGTGTTCACATGGAGCCCTCAGCTGGGAGTGCTTTACTTGTGTCTCCCATTAACTAAACTCAATTTTGCTCAAGAGGTATTTTATAAACCCGGGGAAATTTATCCTGATATTGGGTAACCTATTTTTGTATATTTAATTAAAATTTATGAAGTTAGAAAGGAAGAGGTGGCTCTGATGGCATCTAAAACGAAAAACAACATTGTTGATGCAGTGAAGCAGCTCGAAAAGATCGAAAGCCAATTTGAAATGTTCCAGATATTGAATGAAGAGGGCGAAGTCGTTAATGAAGCGGCAATGCCTGAACTTTCGGATGAGCAATTACAAGAATTGATGAAGCGTATGGTTTACACAAGGATTTTGGACCAGCGTTCAATTTCATTGAACCGCCAGGGACGTCTTGGCTTCTATGCTCCTACAGCAGGACAGGAAGCTTCCCAGCTTGCATCTCAGTTCGCACTTGAAAAAGAAGACTTTATCCTTCCGGGATATCGTGATGTACCACAGATGATCTGGCATGGCCTTCCGCTGACACAGGCATTCTTGTTCTCGCGCGGCCACTTCAAAGGTAATCAAATCCCTGAAGGCGTCAATGTAATTTCTCCGCAAATCATAATCGGTGCTCAATATATCCAGGCTGCAGGTGTTGCACTTGGAATGAAGAAACGCGGAACAAAAGCTGTTGCTGTAACCTATACAGGTGACGGCGGTTCATCTCAAGGAGACTTCTACGAAGGTATCAACTTTGCAGGTGCATATAAAGCGCCAGCGATCTTCTTCGTTCAAAATAACCGTTTCGCCATTTCTACTCCAGTAGAAAAGCAAACTGCTGCACAAACAATTGCCCAGAAAGCAGTTGCTGCAGGTATTCCTGGTATCCAGGTAGACGGAATGGACCCGCTTGCCGTATACGCAGTTACTCTTGAGGCTCGTAAGCGCGCAGTTAATGGAGAAGGCCCTACATTGATCGAGACAATGACTTACCGCTATGGTCCTCATACAATGGCTGGTGATGACCCAACTCGTTACCGTACAGCTGATCTGGACAACGAATGGGAAAAGAAAGATCCATTAGTACGTTTCCGCAAGTTCCTTGAGAAGAAAAACCTTTGGACTGAAGAGATGGAAAATGAAACAATTGAAAGAGCAAAAGAAGAAATCAAAAACGCTATCAAAGAAGCAGATGATACTCCTAAGCAAAAAGTAACAGACTTGATGGATATTATGTATGAAGAAATGCCAGTTCATCTAAAAGAACAATATGAAATATACAAAGAGAAGGAGTCGAAGTAAGCCATGGCTCAAATGACAATGATTCAAGCAATTACAGACGCTCTTCGCGTTGAATTGAAAAATGACCCTAACGTACTTGTATTCGGGGAAGACGTTGGTGTTAACGGCGGTGTATTCCGTGCGACAGAAGGCCTGCAAAATGAGTTTGGGGAAGATCGCGTATTTGATACGCCGCTTGCAGAATCCGGTATTGGCGGACTCGCTATCGGTCTTGCATTACAGGGATACCGTCCTGTTCCGGAAATTCAGTTCTTCGGATTTGTTTTCGAAGTAATGGATGCAATCGCTGGACAAATGGCACGTATGCGTTACCGTTCTGGCGGCCGCTATAGTTCACCAGTAACGATTCGTTCACCATTCGGGGGAGGCGTACATACACCAGAAATGCACGCTGACAGCCTTGAAGGAATGGTTGCACAGCAGCCTGGTTTGAAGGTTGTCATTCCTTCGACTCCATATGATGCAAAAGGTCTGTTGATTTCAGCGATTCGCGACAATGATCCAGTTATTTTCCTTGAGCACATGAAGCTTTATCGTTCATTCCGCCAGGAAGTTCCAGAAGAAGAGTACACAATTCCACTTGGAAAAGCGGACGTTAAGCGTGAAGGTAAAGACTTGTCTATTATTACTTATGGGGCAATGGTCCATGAATCATTGAAGGCTGCAGAAGAACTTGAAAAAGAAGGTCATTCTGTGGAAGTAATCGACTTAAGGACAGTTATGCCTTTCGATATTGAAACAATCATTGCTTCTGTTGAAAAAACAGGAAGAGCTATCGTTGTCCAGGAAGCACAAAAGCAGGCTGGAATGGCTGGTCAAATCGTTGCAGAAATCAATGACCGTGCAATCCTTAGCCTTGAAGCCCCAGTTTTAAGAGTGGCTGCTCCCGACACAGTATTTCCATTCTCCCAGGCGGAAAATGTATGGCTGCCTAACTATAAGGATGTAATCGAAACAGCGAAGAAAGTTCTTGAATTCTAAAATAAGCAAACAGGATCGATAAAACTTAGGAGGGTGAATTCCATTGGCATTCCAATTTAAACTGCCAGATATCGGCGAAGGTATTCACGAAGGTGAAATCGTCAAATGGTTCGTAAAGCCTGGCGATAAAGTTCAGGAAGACGATGTACTTTGTGAAGTGCAAAATGACAAAGCAGTTGTAGAAATTCCTTCACCTGTCGCTGGTACAGTCGAAGAAGTTTTAGTAGAAGAAGGAACAGTAGCAACAGTAGGACAAGTTCTTATAACATTTGATGCACCAGGCTACGAGGACCTTAAGTTCAAAGGCGAAGAAGAAGATGCACCTGCTGACCAGTCTAAACAGGAAAAGACAGAAGCTCAGGTACAGTCTACATTAGAATCTGGCCAGGACGTGAAAAAAGAGGCAGCAGATGCTCCGGCTCCTGCAGGTGCTACTGGTGCTGGCGCAGCGGCTGCACCACAAGCAGAGGTCGACCCTAACCGCCGTATTGTAGCTATGCCATCTGTCCGCAAATATGCCCGCGAAAAAGGTGTAGAAATCCGCCAGGTTGCTGGTTCAGGCAAGAACGGCCGCATCCTTAAAGGTGATATTGATAGCTTCATGAGCGGAGGAGCTCCTGCTGCTGCACCACAGGCTGAGCAAGTTCAGGCGGCTGAAACTGAGGCAGCTCCTAAAGCGGCAGCAGCTCAAGCGATTCCTGAAGGACAATATCCTGAAACTCGCGAAAAGATGAGCGGCATAAGAAAAGCAATTGCCAAAGCAATGGTTAACTCCAAGCATACAGCTCCACACGTTACTTTGATGGACGAAATAGATGTAACGAAACTTGTTGCTCACCGCAAGAAGTTCAAAGAAGTGGCAGCAGCGAAAGGAATCAAGCTTACATTCCTTCCATATGTGGTAAAGGCATTAACAAGTGCTTTACGTGAATATCCAGCTCTTAACACATCTTTAGATGATGCAACAAGCGAAATCATTCACAAGCACTATTACAATATTGGTATTGCAGCTGATACTGAAAAAGGATTGCTCGTACCTGTCGTTAAAGATGCTGACCGCAAGTCTGTATTCTCAATTTCAAATGAAATTAACGAACTTGCAGGAAAAGCACGTGATGGCAAACTTGCTCCAGATGAAATGAAAGGTGCTTCTTGCACAATCACGAACATCGGATCTGCTGGCGGACAATGGTTTACTCCGGTTATTAACCATCCGGAAGTTGCCATCCTTGGAATTGGACGTATCGCAGAAAAGCCTGTGGTCAAGGATGGAGAGATTGTAGCTGCTCCAGTACTTGCGCTATCCTTAAGCTTCGATCACCGCATGATCGACGGTGCAACTGCACAGCATGCATTGAATCACATTAAGCGCCTGTTGAACGATCCAGAACTATTGTTAATGGAGGGGTAATAAATGGTAGTAGGAGATTTTCCAATCGAAACTGATACTCTTGTCATTGGTGCCGGCCCTGGCGGATACGTGGCAGCCATTCGCGCTGCCCAGCTGGGCCAGAAGGTAACGATCGTTGAAAAAGCAACTCTTGGCGGAGTTTGCTTGAACGTCGGATGTATCCCTTCGAAAGCTTTGATTTCAGCTGGTCACAGATTCGAGAATGCAAAGCATTCGGAGGATATGGGAGTCATAGCTGAAAACGTAACACTTGATTTTTCAAAGGTCCAGGAATTCAAGGCTGGAGTCGTCAAAAAATTGACAGGCGGCGTTGAGGGTCTATTGAAAGGCAACAAGGTTGACATTGTTAGAGGCGAAGCTTATTTCGTTGATGCTAACACAATTCGTGTTATGGACGAAAATTCAGCGCAGACATATACATTCAAAAATGCAATCCTGGCGACTGGATCCCGTCCAATCGAAATTCCAGCATTCAAATTTTCAAAGCGTGTATTGGATTCCACTGGTGCATTGAATCTTCAGGAACTGCCTGAAAGCATTGTTGTAATCGGCGGAGGTTATATCGGTACAGAGCTTGGCGGTGCCTATGCAAGCTTTGGCACTAAGGTTACAATCCTTGAAGGTGCTGACGAAATTCTTAATGGATTCGAAAAGCAAATGTCATCACTAGTGAAAAAGAACCTTAAGAAAAAGGGTGCTGAAATAATCACGAAGGCTCTTGCTAAAGGTGTTGAAGAAAGTGAAACTGGCGTAACTGTGACCTATGAGGTTAAAGGTGAAGTGCAAAAAGTCGAAGCGGACTACGTATTTGTCATGGTAGGCAGAAAGCCAAACACTGATGAACTTGGCCTTGAACAAGTAGGAATCGAGATGACAGACCGTGGTGTTATCAAAATTGACAAACAATGCCGCACAAATGTGAGCAATATTTACGCAATCGGCGACATTGTAGAAGGACCGCCGCTGGCTCATAAAGCATCTTACGAAGGGAAAATTGCTGCTGAGGCTATTGCTGGACACCCTTCTGAAATCGATTATCTGGCAATCCCGGCTGTTGTGTTCTCTGACCCAGAATTGGCGTCGGTTGGTTATTCTGAAAAAGAAGCAAAAGATGCTGGCATCGATATTAAGGCAGCGAAGTTTCCGTTTGCTGCAAACGGCCGTGCACTTTCACTTAACCAGACTGATGGCTTCCTGAAGCTAATCACTCGCAAGGAAGATGATATTGTCATCGGTGCGCAAATTGCAGGTCCTAATGCCTCTGATATGATTGCAGAACTTGGTCTTGCAATTGAAGCTGGCATGACTGCGGAAGACTTGGCAATGACTATCCACGCTCACCCAACATTAGGTGAAATCACGATGGAAGCTGCAGAAGTAGCGCTTGGAAATCCGATTCATATCGTAAAATAAAGCAAAAAAAATCCTTCCCAGCTTGGGAAGGATTTTTTTAATTACTATTCAAAACAGCAGAGAGAGGCTCGATAATCTGTTCTTTTGTTGCACTTCCATTTACATTTGCGAGAACCTGGTCACGATGGACAATCAAGATGGCCGGAAACTTTTCCACCTCAAAGAGGTCATAGTATTTATTCGCATTCGCAGCCGGAATGACAACAATATTATCGAATTCCGAAGGGTATTCCTTTTTTAATTCTATGATTGCGTCATAGTAGGAGGATTCATGCTTATAATTCTCTTCATCTGAGAAGAAGACAACCTGTTTAATATTTTCATCAAGCTCCAGTCCATCAGAATCGTTAACCGGATTGCATGAAGCTGTAAGGAAAAGGAATGTAGCGACAAAAACAAAAGACAAACATTTCATTTATCTTTGCCTCACTTTTTTTAAAATTATGTTTCGCACTGGCTAACTAGTTGTCCATATTCTATCATAGCAATTTCCAAAAGAATGGAATGTTATTGAATTGTTATATAAATGAAAAATATCCACCATTACAATACATATACTAGTAAAAACAACAGATGTTTAGCAGTCTGTTGCTGGGGAAAGATAATTTAGACATGGTGGTGGAGGATTTGAAGGTCTATACTGTTTTATTGCTTCAATCAATAATCTGGAGTGGGTATACCTTAATGGAATGGCTATCCAAACACGATCATCCGATTTATAATGGAATTATGTTTATGGTGTTTTTTTATCTGGCAATTATAATAGGTAATTATATAATGAAATCTGCAAGAAAGACTTTCTTAATTACCATTTTAAGTCTTGTTATATATGTATCTTTTCATTTTACAATGTCTTTTATCATATAAAATTTGACATTTCACCGAGATGAATGCCTGAAATCCATCATCATTGTCAGCAAAGACGTACTAGCAGGAGGGGAAGGGATTGGATAAAGTTTTCTTACTTGCACTTTTAGCAGCATTATTGTTAACTGGCTGCAGCACAGCAGAAAATGTACAGAAGACAAAAGGATCAAATAAAGAGAAAGAACAAATCGTTACAGAGGAAAAAGTTGCGGAACAGACACCAAAAAGCAATGAATCAGAACCAGTAAATAAATCGCCTGAAGAAGATTCGGTCAGTGAAGAGGCAGCCCAGGTAACTCCTCAGTATAGAATGAAAACTGATTTTTCAATTGAAAATATCAAGAACCCCGATGAAAAAATTGTTTTGTTGACAATAGACGACGCACCTGACAAAAATGCACTGGAGATGGCAAAAACATTAAAGGAATTAAATGTTAAAGCAATCTTTTTTGTGAATGGACATTTTCTTAATACTCCTGAAGAAGGGGAAGTTTTAAAGGAAATTCATCGAATGGGCTTTCCAATTGGCAATCATACATATAATCACAAAACATTGAAGGATTTACCCGTTGAACAGCAAAGAAGAGAGATTATCGACCTTAACGACAAAGTTGAGGAGTTAATAGGCGAAAGGCCTAGATTTTTCAGAGCTCCATTTGGTATGAATACGGATTACAGTATGAAGCTTGCTGCTGAGGAAAAGATGCTCGTCATGAACTGGACTTATGGATATGATTGGGAGAAAGAATATCAATCAAAAGAAGCATTGGCTGATATCATGGTCAACACACCTTTGCTTAGGAACGGAGCCAATTTGCTGATGCACGACAGAAAATGGACAAGCGAGGCATTAAGGGACATAGTAAATGGCCTTCAGAATAAAGGGTTTAAGATTGTTGACCCTTCACTTATAGAAACACCAGTAAATCAAGAAACGGCTGCTCATTAGCAGCCGTTTTCTGGTTAGCTATAACTTTATTTCCGAGGATAGAAGTACATGACTCTCCCATTGAATAAATGGAGTTCCCCCTGCAACTTTTTACCAATGAATTTGCTGAACTCATTGGCCTTTCCTTTATCGCCAGCTGTTGCTGAAGGAGGCAGTGTGATTTGTATGTAGGATTGCTCTCGTTCAGAGCCGTCTTCTTGAACAACCTTTTCATTGTCAACACCAATAAGAATGGTATTATAACGATCCTGGGATGATTGAAGGTAGAACCAGGTTCCTTTTCCGTCTTCTTTTTCCTTTAAATCGTAAGGGAACGCTGAGTTTTCGTAGTTCCAGTCTACCTGGTCGCCTGTTTTTGCAGTGATTTCCTTATAATAATTAAATAAATCTTTCAGTTCTTCCGTGGAAATGGCTTGCTGAGATGATGATGGAACAAGTTTGATATATGCATTACTAGACATTGTCCAATCCCCTTTTCCTATCTATTCTCCACCATTTTATCACTCCTGAAAAAGCATTGACAATAGAATAAAAGGTTTTTAGTTTTGTGTTACTTGCCTTTTTCTCAAATAAGAATTATAATAATATTCTAAATATTTAATTTAAAGGAGGAGGCATATGGAACTGTTCGAAAAGCTTTATGATGAGCACGAAAAGGTTCAGGTCAGGTTTGTTGGGTTCACCACTTATGACACTCGTTATGACTTTGGGATCGTGTATACCAATATGTTTTTCGGAAAACCTCTAGTAGTCTGCATGCAGACAGGGCGTTCGGCACTCCTCGACCCAAAGGACATAGAAGACGTAGAATATTTACAGAAAGCATTTCATATTTCAGAAGTCCGGCAGGCAGAGGACCTTGCGCTGTTTTTTAATGAAGAACTGCCAACAGCCCCTTTCCAGACCCAATACGAATAAGGTTATGTAAAAGCAGGCCAATTGCAGGCCTGTTTTTAATTTTGATCATTCACGATACCGATTCCTTTTAGTGATTGTTAGGAAAAACGAGAAAAGTGTCATACTAATTTAAAAAGGGACATATAATTTAATTTATGTTAACACAAATTCCCCGTTAAAAAATAAAAGTGTTATACAATTTAGGCTTGAAATATAAATAGTGTTATATTATTATATATTTAGAAGTTGATGAAGCGCTTTCAAAATTCATAACGAAAAGGAGTTTGAAATGATGGGAACTATCGTATGTCAAACATGCAATTCTACAATTGACCATTTCGAAGATGAGAAAGTAACAGTGTTATATTCAAAAAAATGCAATTGCTGCGACCATGAAGGTGCGGAAGAAAGATAGAATAGACAAAAGGGCATGCGATGCATGCCCTTCTTTTTTTATCTGATTGCTTTGTGTTCTTTGATAACTCTGAATGATTTAAGCTCATCATCCTCTGGTCCTTGTACAGGGAGCCCAGCTTCCATATTCGTCTTAATATACAGCAGGTTCTCTTTAGTAATAATTTCCCCTGGAATAAAAATTGGTATCCCTGGCGGATAAACCATGACGAATTCGGCAATGATCCGTCCTTCTGACTCCTCAACCGGGATTACCTCTGTATCTGCGTAAAATGCATCTCTAGGTGTCAAAGCCAATAAAGGAATATCTGGAAGCATGACCTCGGCATGGACTTTTTCTGCTAAATGATGGAATTCCTTTGAAAGCTCACGCAATGCTTGCACAAGGATATCAGCTTCTTTTTGGGTGTCACCAGGTGTGATGATGCACAGGATATTATACAAATCTGAAAGTTCAACTTCGATATTGTATTTTTCACGCAGCCATTTTTCGACTTCATATCCTGTAATGTTTAAATCTTTAATGCTAATGAGTACTTTTGTTGGATCAAAATCATAAGTCGCATTAGTACCAAGCAGGTCCTCGCCCGGGCAGTAAAGATGTTCAATTTCGTTTACCTGGTTACGAATCCATTGAGCAAGCTTGATTGTCCTGTCGATAATGTCCCTTCCTTCAGTTGCCAGCCTTCTTCTTGCAGTATCCAGTGACGCGAGCAATAGATATGAAGTAGAAGTTGTCGTCAGCATGCTGATGATGGATTGGACACGTTTTGCCGAAACCAGTCCTTCTTTTACATTAAGGATGGAGCTTTGCGTCATCGAACCACCAAGCTTATGCACGCTCGTGGCTGCCATATCCGCTCCTGCCTGCATTGCTGAGAGCGGAAGTTCCTCATGGAAGTGGATATGGACACCGTGTGCTTCATCGACTAACACAGGTACATGATAAGAATGGGCAATTTCAACGATTTTCTTTAAATCGGCAGCAAAGCCGAAGTAAGTTGGATTTATTACGAGCAAACCTTTGGCATCCGGATGCTGCTCGAGTGCTTTTTCAACGGAATCAGTTGAAATACCGTGGGAAATTCCCAGTTTTTTATCGATTTCAGGATGAATGAAAATAGGGATCGCACCAGAAAACACAATCGCAGACATAATGGATTTGTGAACGTTCCTCGGAACAATGATTTTGTCTCCAGGTCCGCAGACAGTCATGATCATAGTCATGATTGCGCCGCTTGTCCCCTGTACTGAAAAAAAGGTATGATCTGCGCCAAAAGCTTCAGCCGCGAGCTCCTGAGCCTGCTTAATGATTCCTTTTGGAGAATGCAGGTCGTCCAGCGGACCGATATTGATTAAATCAATGGAGAGAGCATTATCCCCAATGAACTCCCTGAACTCAGGATCAATCCCGCTGCCCTTCTTATGCCCGGGAATATGAAACTGGACCGGGTTTTTTTCTGCATGTTTTAACAGACTTGTAAATAATGGTGTTTCGTATTGTGACAATTGATGATCACACCTCTTTATTGTATTGGATTCCCTTTTTATAGGTTATGAGTATTTTTCAGCTTTTAAAAAAATAAAACACATGCATTATAGCACTAATCAAGGTGTTTGCAAAGAATTTCAAAATGACGGGGATCCAGTTTAAAAGAAAAAGGAATTAGGGTTCTTTTAATAGAAGTATTAACGATACAAGCATTGCGAAGGAGAGGGAATATGAACTGGAATAATGATGTTACGAACCTTTTAGGAATTCAATATCCAATTGTCCAGGGAGGACTGGCTTATCTGGCTTATTCTGACCTGGCTGCAGCTGTATCGAATGCAGGAGGATTGGGTCAGATTACCGCAATGTCACTTCCTGACCCGGATGCCCTAAGAGCAGAGATACATAAAGTAAGAGAACTTACGGACAAGCCATTTGGAGTGAATTTCGCAATCGGCCAGCACGGAAGGCCATTTTCTCATTACCTGGATGTAGCCATTGAAGAAGGTGTTCCTGTTATTTCAATGACAGGAGGAAATCCCGCACCAATTTTTGAGCAGTTAAAAGGAACCAATACAAAAAAACTTGTACTGGTGGCCGCTAAAAGACAGGCCCAAAAAGCAGAGGAGCTGGGAGCGGATGCCGTAATGGTGGTCGGACAGGAAGGAGGAGGACATCTCGGGAAGAGTGATATTGGCACAATGGTACTGATTCCTTCAGTCGTGGATGCAGTAAATATTCCGGTTATCGCTTCAGGAGGAATTGGGGATGGCAGGGGCCTTATGGCGGCTTTAAGCTTGGGTGCGAAGGGAATAGAGATGGGTACACGTTTCATTGCTACAAAAGAGTGCGTTCATGCTAGCGAGTTATACAAGCAAAGGCTAATTGAAGGTACAGAGAATGATACAACCGTGATAAAAAGAACATTAGGCATGCCTGCAAGGGCCATCTCCAACCCATTGACTGATAGAATTCTTGAAATAGAGAAACAGGGCGGCAAATATGAAGACTTGAAAGAAATGATCAGCGGAGCAGCTAACAGGAAGTATATTTATGAAGGCGATCAGGAAAACGGCTTTGGCTGGGCCGGCCAGGTAATGGGATTAATCAAAGATTCGCCTACAGTGTCTGAGCTGTTTGACAGGATCATTAAAGAAGCAGAAGAAATCAGAACATCCTGGAGCAGATAAAGACCCTCATTGCTTGCGCTCTCTAGGAAATAACTGTACAATCGATTAACATAAAAACGATGTCTGGGACATCCCGGATACAGCATAAAAGCAGGTGAGCACAGATGGAATACCAATATCCGATAGACTATACATGGTCAACTGATGAAATTGTCGACGTCATTCATTTTTATGAATGTATTGAGCAAGCCTACGAAAAAGGGATTGATCGCGATGCTTTGCTTGAGGCATACAGGCGTTTTAAAGAAATTGTCCCTGCTAAAGCACAGGAAAAAACACTTTTCAATGAATTTGAGGAAGTTAGCGGCTACGTCTCATTTCAGGCAGTAAAAGCAATTAAAGAAACCGCTACCGGTGAGAAGATTAAGGTCGCCTCAAAAAAGTTAAAAAGGTAATTTGCTGAAACAATAAGAGAGAGCCCATATAAGAATGGGCTCTTTCTTATTGTCAAGGTGCGGCCCCTAATTACTCAAAACGCATGTCTAATGTCGTAGCCTAGAAACTCTGAAACTTGCCCTCCGCCAGCTCCAGCATAAAAACACCTTTGTCAGAGTCCTCAAGTTTCTGCGTTTCTGACATCAGCTGTACTTTTCGATTTAGGTCATGTTTATGTAGTCAAAGAACAAATGCGCTGTCAGGTCCTTAGAGAAAACACGATGTACTGCATCCGGCAACTCCAAAATGTTTTATTTAGGACAGCAGCCCTTGTCGAAATTGGGCAGTCGCCTACGCTTTAAATGGTTTATGCCAATCTATATAGGGGTAATGTTTCTTTAAATACAAACTCAATTTTCGAAAGCATTTCATCACTGCTAAGCTTGACGGCTTCCTCGCGAGGAATGTTTAATCCACAAAGGATTTCAGCTTTCTTAACGGTTTGGAGACGTTGGAACATCGACAGAAGGTCTTCCTTAGAAAGCTCTCCATGCATGGTCGCTTCTGGTTTCATATGATCGGCTGACCAATAGAAATTCTTAGGAGTCCGAGAAAAAATAGAATCAAGGTTATTTTCCAGTTTCTTGCCGATGACTTCCTTATCAGGTGCCTCGTATATTACGGCGAACCAGATAAAGACATGCGTTTCCCACAGGCCAATCTGGAAGTGCGGCAGCATTTTGTACCCCCTCGGATTGCTGGCAAAAGCGACCCATGTATCCTTTGGCGGATTCTTCGTCCGTCTGGCATGTTTGGCTACATGGTAATGCATCTCTTCGCCGGCAATGCTTGAAAGGGTAGGAGCGAAATGCTGGCCGAGTTGTTCAAGCTTCGGGCGAATATGGGATTTTAAAGCCTCCATTCGTTCATCGAGACCGTTAATTTTAAAAACATCGAAATCTGCTTTATCGAATCCTTGAAATGACAATATAAAAACCTCCTAATGCTTTGTCAAATATTGTAGCAAAAGCTTTTCGAAAATAGAAGCGACAGGTCTTTTTCGGGACCTGGGTATCCGCACATATTTGTACCACAGCCAAATGAAACTTCATACAATGAAGAAAAAACTTAAATTAATAGAGGAGTGTAAAATAAATGAAACAACTTATAAATTCAACAAGGAAAAGAAATGGTGAACTGCAGAGAACCGCTGTCTTAAGACTTGAAATGGATTATGAATTAGCGACACTTTTTGATGCCATGACGGAATCAGATAAACCGAAAATGAAAGAATGCAAACAAAAATTAGAAAGAATTCGACAAGAATTACTTCGTTTAAAGGCATTGTAATTGTCGAAAACGTACTTTGAAGGAAGAAGATAGCAAATGATCAGGAAAATGAAATACTGCGGTGATCCAGACACTTAACGAACTCCCTTGATGCTGATGGAGTTCGTTTCTTATGTCTTAAACATAACGAATAGAACTTGCATGTTAATCAGTTGACAAGGGAAATCCTAATACTTGATGGAAACGAAGTGAATTGGATAAGCTTAAGTAGATTCCTAAAGCTTGATTGATGGTAAAATTATTAGAACGGGGGAAAGCTGAATGGAATATAATCTGAAAGAAATTGATACATACGCGAAAGAATGGATAAAAGAGGCCGGAGAGAATATTAGGGATTCCTTTCCCAAGACTTTGAATGTAACGTCTAAATCGAATCCTAATGATCTGGTTACAGATATAGATCAAGCAACAGAGCAATATTTTATAAAAAAAATTAAAGAAACATACCCGGACCATAAGATTATGGGTGAAGAAGGTTACGGCGACGAGGTCACTGATTTATCAGGTGTCGTCTGGATAATAGACCCTATAGATGGAACGATGAATTTTGTCCACCAACAGCGGAATTTTGCCATTTCAATTGGCATTTATATTGATGGAGAGGGAATGATCGGCCTTATATACGATGTAGTCCATGATGAACTATACCATTGTATAAAGGGCAACGGAGTGTATTTAAATGAAAAGTCGATTCCAACACTGACAGAAGCAAAGGTCAGTGAAGCGATTATTGCCCTTAATGCTATCTGGGTTGCCCCAAATAAACGAATCGATCACCAATTGCTTATTCCTCTTGTAAAGGACGTAAGAGGGACACGCTCATATGGTTCAGCCGCGATGGAAATGGTCTATGTCGCAACTGGCAGGATCGATGCTTATATGACACCCAGGCTTGCTCCATGGGATATCGCTGCAGGCATTATCATGATCAAGGAGCTTGGCGGAGAAGCCACGAACCTCAGAGGAGAAAAACTGGATATGCTGAAGCAGAATTCTCTGTTTGTTTCAAAGCCTGGCCTTCACGGTGAAATTTTAACGAATTACCTTAAAGATGGAAAATGGTAAAGTTAATATCACGGCCATATCGGGGTTCAGATTCGGAACTTCTTCAACAGCTTGTGGCAACCAGTCCAAAATGGATAAAAAATGAATTAAAAGGAATGAGCCTCGGGGATTACTTAAACCAGTATGAGGATATATCAGGTGAGTGGAGGGTATGGGAAAAAGGGGGCAGCCCTGTTTCTGTTACTTTCCATGTCGATTCGGCTCCTTCGAATAAAAAACCGTGGTTAGGGACGATACTGGTAAAAGCTGAGGAACGGCGATGTGGTTTCGCCTCTGCCATTTTGGACATACTTTCAAACGAAATGAAGGCAAAAGGGAATAAGGCACTTTTTGCGGGTGTTCCTATTGATGAATATGAATGGTCCAACTTTTTGGCTGACTGCGGTTTCGAACAATTCAAAACAGAAGAAAATAAGGACGAAACCTTTTTAATCATGGTCCGCCCTCTTGAATGACCGGCTGTATTCCAGCCGGTTTTGCTATTGTATTTTAAAGCTCTCCTGCTTCTCTCATCTTCTTTTTTTTCTTAAATCCGAATCCCATAACTAATACAAGCGCAATGATACAAGCTATAGCGCCGGCAACACTTCGTTCACCTATGGCGATCCCAATCCCAATCATGCATGAAGCGGCTGCAAATGCGAAAAATAATAATGGCCATTTTATCTGCTTCAAGGTGTTTCCCCCCATTCGACATTTGGTGCAAATAATAATATATTTAATTGTACATTAAAATGCTTTTAGGTTTCTACTCTTATTGTGTTATAATATGTAAGTTGTGTAAAAAGCCAATCGATAAATTACGAATTAAAGGCAGGGTGACTTTTTTGAAATTAAGAGAAGATATTAGAAATATAGCAATCATTGCACACGTTGACCATGGTAAAACGACATTGGTTGACCAGCTCCTAAAGCAGTCGGGTACATTCCGTTCCAATGAACACGTTGAAGAGCGTGCAATGGATTCCAACGACCTTGAAAGAGAACGGGGAATCACCATCCTCGCGAAAAATACAGCTATTTCATATAAAGATACACGTATTAACATTCTTGATACTCCTGGTCACGCTGACTTTGGCGGCGAAGTAGAGCGTATCATGAAGATGGTAGACGGCGTATTGCTTGTTGTTGACGCATATGAAGGCTGCATGCCTCAAACACGCTTTGTTTTAAAGAAAGCATTGGAACAGCATTTAACCCCAATCGTGGTTGTAAATAAAATCGACCGTGACTTTGCCCGTCCTTCAGAGGTAGTTGATGAAGTCCTTGACTTGTTCATCGAACTAGGCGCAGATGAGGACCAGCTTGAGTTCCCGGTTGTTTATGCATCTGGTATCAACGGAACTGCAAGTATGGATCCTGATAAACAGGATGAAAACATGCAGGCATTGTACGAGTCAATCATTGACCACATCCCTGCTCCTGTTGATAATCGTGAAGAGCCACTTCAATTCCAGGTTGCCCTTCTTGATTATAATGACTATGTAGGCAGAATCGGAATCGGCCGTGTCTTCCGCGGAACCATGAAAGTCGGCCAACAGGTAGCACTTATGAAGCTTGACGGTTCAGTAAAACAATTCCGTGTCACAAAAATCTTTGGATTCTTCGGATTGAAGCGTCAGGAAATCCAGGAAGCATATGCTGGGGACCTAATCGCAGTATCTGGTATGGAAGACATCAATGTCGGTGAAACAGTATGTCCATTCGACAACCAGGATCCGCTGCCGGTTTTACGTATTGATGAGCCGACACTTCAAATGACATTCCTTGTCAATAACAGTCCGTTCGCTGGCCGTGAGGGTAAATACCTTACTGCCAGGAAAATCGAAGAAAGACTTCGCGCGCAGCTGCAAACTGATGTTAGTCTTAGAGTAGACAACACTGATTCCCCTGATGCCTGGATCGTTTCCGGACGTGGAGAACTGCACCTGTCTATCCTGATTGAAAACATGCGTCGTGAAGGCTATGAGCTTCAAGTGTCTAAACCGGAAGTTATCGTAAGGGAAATCGACGGAGTGAGATGTGAACCGGTTGAACGAGTTCAAATCGATGTTCCTGAAGAACATACAGGATCCATCATGGAATCAATTGGTGCACGTAAAGGCGAAATGCTCGATATGATCAACAATGGAAGCGGCCAGGTTCGATTGATTTTCAACGTACCAGCACGTGGACTTATTGGATACACAACAGAATTTTTAACATTGACTCGCGGATATGGTATCATTAACCATACATTTGACAGCTATCAGCCAATGCTTCAAGGCCAGGTTGGCGGACGCCGCCAGGGTGTTCTTGTATCAATGGAATCTGGAAAATCATCAACATACGGTATCATGCAGGTAGAAGACCGCGGTACTATTTTTGTTGAGCCAGGAACTGAAATTTACGAGGGCATGATTGTTGGTGAGCACACTCGTGAAAATGATATTACAGTAAATATCACTAAGGTGAAAGCAGCTACTAATATTCGTTCTGCTAACAAGGATCAAACTTCTGTCATCAAGAAGCCAAGAATCATGACGCTTGAGGAATCTTTGGAATACTTGAACGATGATGAGTATTGTGAAGTAACACCTGAATCAATCAGACTCCGTAAAAAGATTCTTGATAAGAATGAGCGTGAAAGACAGGCGAAAAAGAAAAAATACGCTGAAGCTTAATTAAGTAGGGGGAAGAAGTATGGATGTAAGCCAGAGATTATCATTTTTTGCTGCATTATTCAGGGTAGATGAGAACCCAACAGTCGGAATGTGGTTACTTTATTTAACGATTGCCGCTTTAAGTATCCTTGTTTATAAACTCGGATTTGCACAAAAGCTGCCGTTGCTGAAAAGTATCATCATCTACATGTTTTTATTGCTAGGCTCTACAGTCCTTACCTTCCTTGCTATTTTCCTTCCGATTGCGGAAGGACTTGTGGTCGCTGCACTCATCCTGATCATTTACAAACTCAGGCTGCGCCAGCATAAAAAAGCAGAAGCGAATGTCAAATAGGAGTTGGGGAAATGAAATCACTCCAGGATGCAATTTATAATTGGCTGACTATCAAAATCGTCAGCGACGCTAGACCAGAAGATACAGCAGCCCAGGAAACTACCCAATTGTTCGAGCAAATTCTTGCCGAGGAACATCAAGTTGAGTCAAAAGAACTGAAACGTGATGCACTGATGTATTATGTCACTGTCGTCCAACAAGGAAACTCCAAGGAATACCGTTTCCCCCGCGACCTGATTGAAGTCATGCTTGACCAGATCAGACAGGAACCAGACAAATACGCGAACTATCCAGAGCAAGACTAAAAAATCCGCCCAGCGATGGGCGGATTTTTTGATGTTTCGTGAGGTTCGGGATGTTATTGAGAAGAAAGAACAACCATAAGCATTCAAATTATCCTTGATTAAGACAGGTAGGAGGAGGAAGCTGTCAAGATAAGTCAAGGATTAAGACAGGCAGGAGGAAGAAAGCACCGAAGCTGTCAAGATAAGTCCAGTATTAAGACAGACAGGAGGAAAAAAGCGCCGAAGCTGTCAAAAAAAGTCCAGAATTCAGACAGGTTTGAAGAAGATAGCACCGAAGCTATCAGATAATCCCTGTGTTAAGACAGGTGAGTGAAGGAAAGCAGAAAAGCTGTCAAAATCCACCTTAAATAATGACAGCCTGGAAGCGAACCGTAAAATGCTGTCAAAATCCTCCACTCATGCTCCTGTTTTTAGTCCTGGGTATAGCATGGCAATCACCAGTCATCCTTTTTAACCCGGCTTCGATACAGTTTGAAATTGCCCGTGGCGATACGGTTGTTTGTTTTCTCGGCAATTCTCTCATTACAGTTATCACACATATATGTATGGATTGGACGATTTCGAAGCCTCTTTGCCTGAAGAGTATCACTATTGATATTTTCAATTTTGTCGCATAAAACACACTTGACTCTCATACTGCACCTCTTATCGATAATTAGCTTACATAGCTTATTTGAGTTTAGATTTATTATAGTATATCATGGTTTAAAACCGGGAAAAGGGGAATCGTTTGATTTGCTCCGAATAATCGGTTCGTAGTAATATTATGATAGTTTAAGGAGGGTGAATATGGCAAATCAAGTAGAACCTAAACTAATTAAACCATTGTTCGATGAACTTCAAAAAGAGCGTTTTGTCACCTTGGCGACGGTTGATCATGAAACTGGCGGACCAAATGTCAGCGCCATTTCATGGGTACTTGCAAAGGACGAGGAAACTGTTTATTTCGCAGTGGATAACAGATCTCGAATCATCGAGAACATCAAAAGCAATCATAAGGCAGTAATCAATCTGATTGCGAATGAATCTACATACTCAATCAGCGGCACTGCAAGTGTTAAACAGGAAAAGCTTGAAGGAGTACCGCTGAAGCTGGCATTAGTCGAAATCAAGATCAGCGAAGTAAGAGACGTCATGTTCTATGGTTCGAAAATCGTAGCAGAACCACAATATGACAAGACATATGATAAGGATGCGGCAGCCCGCCTCGATAAGCAAGTAATGGATGCAATGAGAAAAGCTTAGTCGAAGACTAAGCTTTTTTCAATCCTGCCCTATTTATGATAATTTGATTGTTGTTCCTGATCTTTCTCCAGCTGTTTTCTCTCGCCCTGATTCAGTTGCTTCTTTGGTTCCTCTGTCGGACTCTTTGTTTGCGGGTCAATCATATCCGCAGGGACCTCTGGCATGATCCTTCCTGTAATATCGGAAAGTTCATTCAGGATTCCCCTGAGCGGCTGTCCACTTTTTATGTCCTCTCCAATTTCCTTCAATCTAGCAGTGATATCCGGGTCTGCTATCACAACAGCACTGGCACCATGAGGATCTTTCTTTAAAGCCTCGGCCACCGTATATTTTACTGTATCTACTTCCGACCGCTCCATATTATCATTTACGTCTATTCCGACAATAGCATAAGGGCCAATAACCACAGCAGCGGCATCCTCTACATTCGGGATATGGGTTGTTAAATTTACAAGATGGCGGGAAATCTTCTGTCCTGATTGGCGGTCAACATCCTCAATCACACTATTTTGCACCTTGACCTCATGATTATTGCCATTCTGGTTAGCGTTATTCTGCCCATTACATGCAGTCAATAGAAAAATGAACGTTATTGCAGCAACCAATCTTATCATTATTAAATCCCTCCGGATATTTAATCTGAAAACACCATTAAACATTCTGTAATGTTATATAAAAAAACAAATGCTCAAAGGTTATTGTGCAAAACATCTTCTATCTTTATTCAGAAAGTCATATATTTTACCAAAGTCCCGGCCAAGGCTGCCGAGTTGGCCAAAGTCGAGATCAATAAGGCGGGAGGCATCAATTTGAGTAAAATATACGTACTGGATACAAACGTCTTACTACAGGATCCGCACGCAATTTTTTCCTTTCAAGACAATGAAGTTGTCATACCTGCTGTAGTTCTGGAGGAAGTGGATTCAAAGAAAAGATATATGGATGAGATTGGGCGGAATGCACGCCAGGTTTCAAGGCTAATAGACGGCATGAGGGAAACTGGGAAGCTTCACGAGAAAATCAATCTAGAAGGCGGAGGTACACTCAGGATTGAGTTGAACCATCGCTCCTTCCATCAACTTCAGGAGATCTTTGTTGAAAAAACGAATGACAACCGAATCCTCGCAGTGGCAAAAAACCTGAGCCTCGAAGAAGAAACCAAAGAGGATGGGCGTCCGGTAATCCTTGTCAGCAAAGACGCACTCGTCCGGGTAAAAGCTGATGCGATTGGGTTGATCGCTGAGGACTTTTTGAGCGACAGGGTTGTTGATATGAATCACCTCTATTCTGGTTATGCAGAAGTATATCTTGAAATTGAGGTTTTGAACCGTTTTTATGAAAAAGGCGAACTTGGTTTCGCTGAATTAAAAGGGCAAAATTTTTTTTATCCGAATCAATTTGTGATCATGAAAGATATTCTTGGCAGTTCAGCATCTGCGATAGGAATGGTAGATACCAAAAATAAAAAGGTGAAAAAGCTTGTATTCGAGCACGAAGGGAAACATACCTGGGGGATCCGGCCGAGAAATGTACAGCAAATAATGGCAATGGAATTGCTTTTACGGAAAGACATGCCCCTCGTTACATTGATAGGCCGCGCAGGTACAGGCAAAACCTTGCTGGCTTTGGCATCAGGTCTGCTCCAGACTGAGGACCTGGGCATCTTTAAAAAGCTTCTTGTCGCCAGACCGATTGTGCCCGTCGGGAAGGATCTTGGATATTTGCCTGGCGAAAAACAGGAAAAGCTCAGGCCGTGGATACAGCCAATTTATGACAATCTTGAGTTCCTATTCAATACGAAAAAACCAGGTGAGCTGGATGCAATCCTCGCTGGAATGGGATCAATAGAAGTCGAAGCACTAACCTATATTAGAGGAAGAAGTATTCCGGATCAATTTATCATTATTGATGAAGCTCAAAACCTGACAAAACATGAGGTGAAAACAATCCTGACCAGGGTCGGGGAGCGGAGCAAAATTGTCCTGATGGGGGACCCTGACCAGATTGATCACCCCTACCTGGATGCATATAATAACGGTTTGACTTATGTCGTCGAAAAGTTCAAGGACCAGCAAATTTCAGGCCATGTACAACTGGTCAAAGGAGAAAGGTCGCCTCTAGCCCAGTTGGCTGCCGATATATTAAAATAAGCCGAATGAACTTTTGCATCAGTGACGAATGAGCTAAGAAAAGTAAATAACGGGCATCCTGCTGGATGCCCGTTGGTGTGCCTTACATATCATTCGACGGTAAAACCGGTAACATTTTTGATTGGATGATCCTTATTAGACCCATCTTTGTAATATACATGCAGTGGCCCATCTTCTTTTAAGGGTTTGCCGTCCTTTGAAAAACCGAGGATAATCCCAGTAGCCTCTTCGATAGAAAGCACTGCCTGATCGTTTTCACCGTATTCAATCACTACTTTTTTCGACTCGGGTTCTGGTTCAGCGTTTTCAAGAAATGATTTGAAAGGAATGCCGAATGTACCAGTTAAGGCTTTTTCTTTCTCGAACTTTACTTCAGTCTTAAGTGTCGGGGGATAAACAGCTCCTTCCATGATTTCACGGTCCCAATGCTTAGAAACTGCCTTCGTATATCGTTCAATATGATCTTCGCTTTCATGCTTTTCAGTAAAATATGTATTTAAATCTACTTTTCTGTCATCGAAAATCCACACGCCCGGATCCAATGTGATTTTGAATTTAACTTTTCCTTTGATAGGGATAATCGTTTCCATGTTTTCCTCCTGCCTTTGTTCTGCATGTTACAATCAAGTATACCGATATTTGGGACGAATGTCATTTCGTCTATCCCGAATGACAGGATCATTTATTTCTTCCTCCCTAATATTCTTGCTTTTTTGTCCGCATAAGGGTAAAATTTATAGATAGGATTGGGTAATCGCTCGGAAACGGGGGGATCAAGTTGGCGTCTGATATGATTATTAACCATCAGGAAAAAGCCCATGCCTTATTAAAGGCTGACGCTGATAAAATTTTAAGGCTGATCAAAGTGCAAATGGATAACCTTACAATGCCTCAATGCCCTCTTTATGAAGAGGTTCTAGATACGCAGATGTTTGGATTATCGAGAGAGATAGACTTTGCAGTAAGGCTCGGCTTAATCGAAGAATCAGATGGGAAAGTAATTCTTGAACAATTAGAGAGAGAACTTTCCATCTTGCATGAAGCTTCGTTAAAAAAATAAATCCTAAAAACTCAAACGATCCCGGCGGATGTTTGAGTTTTTTTGTGAAGTATTTTCTTTAAGTTTTAATTAAGAGAGGTATGACTTTATTACAGTTCCATAACTTTTCCATAAACGAAGGCAGGATATTTCAACTTATAGTAGAATAGATTAAACAACTTAGAAGATGGGGAAGAGACAATGTTTAAAAAAATACTGAAATCCTATGACTATTCATTGATCATTGTTGTGGTGCTCTTATGCTTATTCGGACTTGTCATGGTATACAGTGCCAGCATGGTCACTGCCATTCAAAGGTATGACTATCCTAGTGATTTTTTCTTTCAAAAGCAAAAGATCAATTTGTTAGTAGCTTCGGTCTTGTTCATTATTGCGGCAATATTCCCCTATAAAGCGATGAAAAGCACAAAATTGTTGCTTCCAATGGTCGTATTTATCCTGGGAGGACTTGGTGCATTGTTTTTATTCGGGAAAGTGACGAACAATGCGTTAAGTTGGTTTGAACTTGGGGCTAGGAGCCTTCAGCCATCTGAATTTGCCAAATTGAGCGTTATTATTTATCTATCTGCGGTATATGCCAAAAAACAGTCCTACATAAACCAGTTCAATAAAGGAGTAGTTCCGCCCCTTGTATATTTGATCCTGGTTTGCATGCTTGTTGCCATCCAGCCTGACTTCGGTACTGCAGCCATTATTTTTGCTATTGCTGCCACAATCATCATTTCTTCTGGAATGAATCTGAAAAATATCACCAAGCTGATTTTATTCGGACTGGCATTTTTGACCCCATTTGTGATATTTCTGCAGGATGAAATTTTTTCTGAAACAAGGATTGGCAGATTTACAGCCTACAGCAACCCGTTTACGGATGAGCAAAATACTGGTTATCATCTGGCCAATTCATATTACGCAATTGGCTCCGGCGGGATAAAAGGTTTAGGCCTTGGGGAAAGTGTACAAAAGCTTGGGTATCTTCCCGAGCCGCACACAGACTTCATCATTGCCGTCATATCAGAGGAACTTGGTATATTCGGAGTAAGTTTCGTATTGCTGAGCCTTGCATTCATAGTCCTAAAAGGGATCCATATTGGTCTTAAGTGTAAAGATCCTTTTGGAAGTTTGCTTGCCATTGGAATTTCGAGCATGATCGGTATACAGTCATTTGTCAACCTGGGTGGTGCTTCAGGTGTCATCCCGTTGACAGGGGTGCCACTGCCATTTGTGAGTTATGGAGGTTCTTCATTGATTCAGCTTGCAATTGCAACCGGTATTTTGGTCAATGTATCGATGTTTGTTAATTACGAAGAAAAATATAAGAAGGACAAAGCTTCCCAGCCGAACCCTTCACCTTCCATGGTGAATCAGAATACGTTTAAGTTCAGGTCATAAATATAAAGAAAAAGAAGCTGCAGCGAATGCTGCAGCTTCTTATTTTACGGTTGCCGGAGATAGGTCAACTGCTGAAGGTTTTTGTACGCTTGCGGCATTCTTCTTGCTTCTGGAAACAAGAAGCAAGAAGTAACTGAATACCCCAAATAATACTGAGATGAAGAAGGCGTGTCCCAGGGCAATATACAAATTAAGTCTTGTATAGATAATCAAAGCCCCGGCGATAACCTGCAGTGAAACGAGGACCATGGAAATAATCCATCCCCAGTATAATACTCTTTCATGCTTATAATGTTTTACGGCAATATAGGTTACATAAGCGATCCAAATAAAAATGAATCCTGCAGCAGCCCTGTGGCCCATCTGCACCCATTCGTAGATATTGGAAGGGAGGAAGGAACCGCCATTCGAACACAACGGCCAATCTTTGCAAACCAGGCTCGCGTTCATATGTCTGACAAGCGCACCGGTGTATACGACCATATAACTGTAGACTGCGAGTCCAATAATATGGAATCTCATTCTTTTATCAATCACTAATTTCTCTGCCTCGAACTTTTTATCGACCTCAAATATTAGTAAGGTCAACAATAGTACAGATGCAAAAGAAATAAGTGAAATGCCGAAGTGCAAAGCCAGGACAAAATCGGATTGCCCCCAGACAACAGCTGCGGCGCCGATTAAAGCCTGCAGAGCTAAAAAGAAAAATGACAAAATGGCCAAAAATTTTGTTTCCCGGATGTGTCCGATGGTTTTCCATGTCCAAATGGATAAAATCAGTACCATGATGCCCACGCTTCCTGAGACCAATCTGTGTGCCAGCTCAATGACAAGCTCTGGTGTTATATCGGTTGGGACAAATTCACCATTGCAAAGCGGCCACGACTTCCCACAGCCCATTCCAGATTCAGTTTTCGTAACCAATGCTCCGCCGAGCAAAACAAAAAGCATCCCAATCGTGGTTAAAACAGCCAGCCACTTAAGGGAACGATTCATGATCATCACCTGCTCATTCAAAGTTCGATAAGTTGTCAAATTATAAACTTGACATGTATAATGAAAGAAACTTGTAGAAAATAAAAAAATTCTATCCCTATAATAACGAATTTTGACGAAAAAGGATAGAAAACAATACTTTAGATACTACACAATATAAAGATTATTTTCAATACTAATGATAGATGATGGACATTAATCAGTTTTATCAGTAAAATGCTCATGTTAGCTGTATCATGGCAGATCATTATTACATAGCAGCATATTTAACTTCCCGAAAAATATTATCCAAAAATATGTATAAATAGGTCTTAAGCATCCTTATTAACAAACTTTCATTTCTAGAGGAAATTCCTTGCAATAAAAATGAACTTTAAGGATAATGGCGGTAAGACACAAATTAGTCAAATTCTGTTCAAAAAAAATTCACAAAAAAGTTGTGAAGTGTGATTTAATATACAACGTAGGCTTTATTTTTCTACACAAACATTTAACAGTCTAAACACGTTAAAAATAGTGAAAACCATTGGGGATATAAATTTAAAATACTCTTCTTTTTTTTGTAAAAATTCGAATGCGGGTTTGAAAGAAAAGGGGATGGAGGAGGATACTGGATGTCTAATTCAAAAGCTTTTTCAGAAGCTGTAATAGAAAACGGACAGCCTGCAGTCGTGGAGAAATCGATGATGAAAGATTTTCTTGCATTAATTAAAGTGGGAATTGTAAATTCAAATGCGATGACGACTTTTACTGGGTTATGGCTTGCGCTTCATTTTAGCGGTGCGCGATTCCTGGACAGTATTGATTTGATTCTTGCTACATTGATTGGTTCATCCTTGATTGTGGCAGGTTCCTGCAGCCTGAATAACTATATCGACCGGGATATCGACCATTTAATGGAGAGGACAAAAGACAGGCCGACTGTAACCGGGAAAGTCCAGCCGGGTAAAGTAGCTTTGATGAGCTTCCTGTTGATTGGGATTGGCACGGGATTTTTGCTTACAACTACCATTACAGCTGCTGTAATTGGACTGTTTGGAGTTTTTAGTTATGTAGTTCTGTATACTTTATGGTCAAAGAGACAATATGTATCCAACACAATTGTTGGAAGTATCTCGGGAGCAGTACCGCCATTAATTGGCTGGGCAGCTGTTGACGCAAATCTCGATATAATGGCTTGGATGCTTTTTGCCATCGTTTTTGCATGGCAGCCTCCCCATTTCTATGCATTGGCCATGAGGAGAGCAGAAGAATACAGGGCAGCCGGAATTCCAATGCTTCCAGTTGTCAAAGGATTTAAAGCGACAAAAAGATCTATTTACCTTTGGATCACCGCTTTGCTTCCATTACCATTCTTCCTTCCTGAACTGGGAATGCCGTTTATGATCCTGGCAACCATCCTGAATATTGGCTGGATCGTATTGGGAATCTATCTTGAAAAGCTTAAAGATGATATAAAATGGGCAAAACTGATGTTTGTATACTCATTACAATACTTAACAGTCATGTTTGTCGCTATGGTAATTGTCACACTCATCTAACCTTTGTTAGGAGATTCACTCTTTGTTGAGAGAGGATTTTTCCATATATTTAAAAACCAAATTAATAAGATTTTTTACGAAAGAGGGGTTTAATTAAGCTATGAAGATGCTTGCTAAATGGCGTCTGCTGTCATTGTTCACTTTGATGGCATTAGTCTTGTCCGGCTGTGGTGAGCCATACCTGTCTACATTAAGACCTGCAGGTGAAGTTGCTCAATCCCAGTATGAACTCATGTTATTGAGCACGGCGATTATGGTGGGAGTAATTGCTGTCGTCACGATCATTTTTATTTATGTTGTTATGAAATTCCGCAGGAAGAATGACAACGAAGTTCCAAAGCAGGTTGAAGGAAGCCACAAGCTTGAGATCCTTTGGACTGTTATCCCGATCTTATTGCTACTCATTCTTGCAGTTCCTACAGTTGCTGCGACATTCAAACTTGCGGATGTTTCTCCTATGGAAAAGAAAAATGCCGAAGGAAAGACGGATGCCCTAGTGGTTAATGTCCGAGCTAACCTTTATTGGTGGGAATTCGAATATCCAAATGAAGAAGTCATCACTAGCCAGGAGTTGGTAGTGCCAACAGATGAAAAGGTTTACTTTAACCTTAAGGCATCTGATGTTAAGCACTCTTTCTGGATTCCTTCCGTTGGAGGAAAGATGGATACCAATACGGATAACGTCAATAAATTCTGGCTTGAGTTTGATAGCAAAGGTGCAGACGAAGCTGGCGGCCTTTTCTATGGAAAATGTGCTGAGCTATGCGGACCTTCACACGCATTGATGGACTTCAAAGTAAAGGCAATGCCTCGCGCTGAATTCGATCAATGGGTAGCAGGCATGCAAGCAGTAAAAGAACCTGCAAAGGCTGAAAGTGCAGCTGCACAGCAAGGACAGGAAATCTTCAATAACAGCTGTATCGGGTGCCATGCCGTTACTCCGGCAAACACTGCGCCTGAAGCTGCACGTGTAGGTCCAAACCTGACTAACTTCGGTGAACGTTCACGTGTTGCTGGTGTTCTTGACCATTCTCCAGAGAACCTGAAGAAATGGCTTGAAGACCCAGAAGCTTATAAGCCAGGCAACAAGATGACTGGCAAGTATCCTGAGCTTTCAACTGAAGAACTGGATGCGTTAACTGAATATCTAATGGGCTTGAAAGTCCAGAAATAATAAGGGGATTTGTTTGAAAGGGAGGTAAAACTGTGAGTACCTATGCTCAGAAAAAGGGATTTGGCGCTACATTATGGGACTACCTGACAACGGTTGACCATAAGAAAATCGCAATCCTTTATCTTATCGCTGGCGGATTCTTCTTTGTCCTTGGCGGACTTGAAGCTTTGTTCATCCGTATTCAGCTGGCTGTACCAAACAATGATTTTGTAAGCGCAGGATTCTACAATGAAATCCTGACGATGCATGGAACAACAATGATATTCCTTGCAGCGATGCCACTTGTATTTGCATTTATGAATGCTGTTATGCCACTTCAAATTGGTGCGCGTGACGTTGCGTTCCCGTTCATGAACTCTTTAAGTTTTTGGCTTTTCTTCTTTGGTGGTGTTTTCCTGAACCTTTCATGGTTCCTAGGGGGAGCTCCTGATGCAGGATGGACTTCATATGCATCATTATCTATTGCGTCAGAGACCCATGGTATCGATTTTTATGCACTTGGATTGCAAATTTCCGGTGCTGGTACTTTAATGGGGGGTATTAACTTCCTGGTTACAATCATTAACATGCGTGCTCCGGGAATGACTTACATGCGTATGCCGATGTTTACTTGGGCAACTTTTGTAACATCAGCTCTTATCCTTTTCGCATTCCCTCCATTGACTGTTGGATTGTTCTTACTGATTTTTGACCGTATGTTCGGATCTAATTTCTTTATTACTGCAAATGGCGGTAACACGATTATCTGGGAACACCTTTTCTGGATTTTTGGACACCCAGAAGTTTATATCCTGATTTTGCCGGCTTTCGGTATATTCTCTGAGATTTTTGCCATCTTCTCAAGAAAGCGTCTTTTCGGATATTCATCCATGGTATTCGCAACTGTCCTGATCGGTTTCCTAGGATTCATGGTTTGGGCTCACCATATGTTCACAACAGGTCTTGGACCAATCGCGAATGCAATCTTTGCTGTTGCAACAATGGCGATTGCCGTTCCGACAGGTATCAAAATCTTCAACTGGATGTTTACGATGTGGGGAGGAAGCATCAAGTTCACAACTCCGATGCTTTGGGCGGTAGCCTTCATTCCTTCATTCGTTGCAGGTGGTGTAACTGGTGTCATGCTAGCATCTGCTGCGGCTGACTATCAGTACCACGACAGCTATTTCGTTGTCGCTCACTTCCACTACGTTATTGTTGGCGGGGTAGTTTTCGCTCTATTTGCAGGTGCACACCTGTACTGGCCAAAAATGTTTGGCACAATGTTAAATGAAACTCTTGGTAAAATCACTTTCTGGTTATTCCTGATTGGTTTCCACCTTACATTCTTCATCCAGCATTTCTTGGGATTGATGGGTATGCCACGTCGTATCTTCACATTCCTTCCTGGACAGGGACTTGAAACTGGAAACTTGATCAGTTCTATAGGTGCCATCTTCATGGCAGTAGCAGTAGTAGTTCTTTTAATTAACGTCATCATGACACAAGTTAAAAATGAAAAAGTTGGAAATGATCCATGGGGTGATGGCCGAACACTTGAGTGGGCTATTGCATCTCCGCCGCCATTCTACAACTTCAAACAGCTTCCGCTTGTTCGCGGACTGGATGCTTACTGGCTGGAGAAAATGGAAGGCAAGACGGAGATGACGCCTGCAGAGCCGCTTGGCGATATCCATATGCCGAATAACTCTTTCATTCCTTTTGTTATCTCACTTGGTCTTTTCATTGCAGCATTCGGTGCAATGTACCGTGCAGAAACAAGCTGGGGACTGCTAGTATTGATCCTCGGTATGGCAGTAACTTTAGGAGCAATGTTCGTTCGTTCTATTAAAGATGATCATGGATTCCATATTCATAAAGAAGATTTAATGGATGATAATAACGATAAGGGGGTAAAGGCATAATGCAAGCTGAAGAAAAATTCACATATGAAACATGGCCTGCGGAGCCTGAAAAAGCCACCCTTGAAGCAAAGAACAAATTTTTGGGCTTCTGGTTCTTCCTTGGCGGAGAGACAGTTTTGTTTGCAACTTTGTTTGCAACATACCTGGCATTAAAAGATAAGGTGCCTAATGCAGATCATGCACTGGCCAAGGATATTTTTGAAATTCCGCTTGCTTTTGCAGCGACAATGCTTCTATTAACGAGTTCTTTGACAAGTGTATATGCGATGTATCACATGAAGAACTTTAATTTCAAGAAGATGCAGCTATGGCTCGGGTTGACAGTAGCTTTAGGTGCAGCCTTCCTTGCGCTTGAAATTTATGAATTCAATCACTATGTACATCAGTTCCACCATACCTTCACAAGCAGTGCGTTCGGCTCAGCCTTCTACACGCTTGTTGGTTTCCATGGTGGACACGTGGCATTCGGTTTGCTTTGGATCACCACATTGATGGTCCGTAATTCAAAACGTGGTTTGAATCTGTACAACGCTCCTAAGTTCTACGTAGCCAGCCTATACTGGCACTTCATCGACGTTGTGTGGGTATTCATCTTCACGGTAGTATATCTAATGGGAATGGTGGGATAAACTGATGGCTAATCAACAACCAAGTTCAGGGAACCCAAGAGTAGACGTCGCGTATCGCCGCAAAAAAAGCGCCGAAGAGATGAGATACCAAATCGTTTCCTTCGCATTAATGATTTTCTTGACAATCGTTGCCTTTGTTGCAGTTGGATATGAAGGATTTTCAGGCTGGTTTACAGTTCCGTTTATCCTTCTGCTTGCCGTAGTTCAGGTAATCTTCCAGCTATACTATTTCATGCATATGAGCCATAAAGGGCATGAAGCACCATCATTATTCCTGTATTCAGGAGTACTTGTAGGAGCCATAACAATCCTGGCTTTCACTACAATTATCTGGTGGTAAACCTTATACTTTGATGAAAAAATCGGCTGTAAAAAGCCGATTTTTTCTATGATGCATGGGAAGTTAGTATTTAATGGAAGTTCCGTTTCGTTGATGTTGCATACCAATAAAAGTATAATGAGAGTAAAGTTCTAAAACTGGACGGGGTGAAAAACGATGCTTACTCTAGATATATTCGGGTTCAGAGCCCTTTGGAGCCCAGTATTTTTTCTGGTGATGGCAGCTCTATTAGTCGCTTATTATCTAATTGTCTTCAAATACTTTGATCGTTTCAAAAATGGTGTACCTGCATCACGCAAACAGGCTGTTTACTTTACATCTGCAATAATTGTGATGTATATCATTAAGGGGTCTCCTGTCGATTTAATGGCCCATATTACGTTTTATATGCATATGATTCAAATGGCTGTCCTTTACCTTGTGGTTCCTCCACTATTGATTTTTGGTCTGCCAGACTGGCTATGGCGGTCATTCCTGTCTCTTCCTGTAGTGGACTCGTTATTTCGTTTCTTTACGAAGCCGCTAATTGCCTTGATCATGTTCAATGGGATATTTTCAATTTACCATATTCCGCTGATTTTTGACTTCGTTAAAACCGATATGTGGCTGCATGCAGGCTATACTTCGATGCTTTTTGTCCTTGCGATGTTCATGTGGTGGCCGCTTGTTAATAAATTGGAAGAATATCAAACATTATCAGGTGTAAAAAAGATGGGATATATCTTTGCAGATGGTGTCTTAATTACTCCAGCCTGTGCATTGATCATCTTTGCAGACACGCCTATGTATGCTACTTTTTCAGACCCAAATGCGTGGGGAGAAGCTTTGAAATTATGTGTCCCGCCAACGATGCTTTCATCCTTGAATCTTAGCGGTCCAGAAACATTCAGTTCAATTTCCCTGCTGCATGACCAGCAGCTCGGTGGGGTTATCATGAAGGTAATCCAGGAAATTGTCTATGGAATCTTCCTTGGATATGCATTCTTCCAATGGTTCCGGAACGAAGAAGACCGACAGGCAGAACAGGATGCAATTAACCTTGCGAGCGCACCACAGCCGCTAAAATAAACGTCCCCTAAAAGCTTCCTTTAAAAGGGAGCTTTTATTTATTGGCTGTTTTCGTAAAGATTGTTGTTTAACGTGATAAAATCCATTTTCAGGTCAGTACTGAGTTGGCGGGCTCTTTCTCTTAATAACTTAGGTAATTCCATCCTATTGTGTAGTCAATAGCAGCAAAGTTTCCAGAAAAGAGCCTATTTATTTAACATAAGCCAGTATTATTATTGTCAATTAGGCAATCAAAGATTGAAAAATAGGGACAGGTCACCTACAATTAATCTTATGGAGAAATAATGAATGAGAGGGAAAAGAAATGTCGAATTTACCGATTCTGCCTACGATCAGCACGACCTTTATTGTCCTGAGTGCCATTACTGTGGCAATTGGCTGGGCCCAGATAAAAAAACGGAAGATTGATCAGCATCGAAAGACAATGACACTTGCGGGTGTTTTTGCCATCATTTTCTTTGTAATTTACGCTTCAAGGACCATCTTCATCGGAAACACCTCCTTTGGTGGTCCTGATGAAATCAAAATCTACTACACTTTGTTCTTGATTTTCCATATTTCACTCGCAACTATTGGAGCAGTCCTTGGAATCATCTCTCTTTACACAGGATACAAGAACAAGCTGGAGCGCCATCGTAAATTGGGACCTGTAACAAGTATTACTTGGTTTTTTACCGGAATTACCGGTGTTGCTGTCTATCTGCTTCTTTATGTATTTTATAAGGGTGGAGAAACCACATCAGTCATTAAAGCAATACTCGGAACATAACTTTGAAAAGCATTGCGATAAGCAATGTTTTTTTCTTTTTCTTTGTTATCGTATTGTCTTAAATGAGTCTAGTTTACAGGCTATTTTTTGATATACATGCAGGTATTCTTGCACTTTTAGGCGAATTTATAAGGTTGTATAAAGGGGGAAGGAATTTCATGGAGATTAAAATTTTAACTGAAGACCATTTTTTACAGTCAATGAAATTATCAATGTATGCCTTTCAATATAAAGTGCCGGAAAGTGATATTCCTAAAAGACTGGAAACACTGAAGAAACAGCGTTTGCTTGGGATATTTGAAGGAAATGAACTCGCATCAAAGCTGCACATTCTTTCTTTAAAAGTGATGCTGGGTGAAACTGAATGGAAAATGGGCGGAATCGCCGGTGTTGCTACTTATCCTGAATTTCGTCGCAAAGGCCATGTGAATGCCTTGATGAAAAAAGCATTAGAGGAAATGAATCAAGAGGGGGATCTCGTTTCTTTCCTTCATCCTTTCCAGATTGATTTTTACAGGCGCTTTGGCTGGGAGGTTGTTTCGGACAACAGGAAGGTAATCGTCGAAAAAATAGATTTATATCCAACGGAAAGTCAAACTGGAAGGGTAAAGCGTCATACTGAAGAAGGCCATACCACTGATATGGAGAAGGTATATGCACAATATGCCAGCTTACACAGCGGAATGCTGGTGAGAAATCCAGAATGGTGGAAGTCTAATATTTACGGTTCCCAAACAGCAGCGGTTTATTATGATTCAAATAATCAAGCAGCTGGATATCTATTATACGAGGTAAAGGATAATATACTTAAGGTCGAGGAATATGTTTCATTAACCCATGAGGCAAGAAAAGGACTATGGAACTTTATCTGCCAGCACGATTCGATGGTAGATAGAGTTGAAGTGAATTTATCCGTACATGACCCTTTTCCGTATTTTTTAAAACAACCTAAGCTTAAGACGGAAATTTCCCCGTATTTTATGGGGAGGGTAGTAAATGCAGAAAGAGCCTTATCCAGTTATCCATTCGAAACCAGAGATATCAGCAGGGATATTTTTCTCCACCTTGAAGACAGCTCGGCTCCATGGAATACAGGGGCATATTTGATCGGCAGTGATGGAATAAAGTTTTATCCTGTGAAAGAAGGCGGTTCATGTATTACAGCTCCAAAACGGGGATTGCATTTGTCGATTAATTCCTTAACGGCGATACTGTTCGGTTACAAACGGCCTAAGGAGCTGTTTGAAATTGGTTTGATAAAAGGGGTTATAGATGAAGTTGAACAACTTGAGAAAATGGTTCCTGAATTCAAGCCATTCTTTTATGATTTCTTTTGATCATTCATACGGATAAAAGTAAAACCCGGGATCAATCTTCCCGGGTTATTTTTTGATTAAATTTTGAACTTCAATTTAATGATGCCCGCTTCTTTCGCTGAATTGAACCCGATCAATAGAAGCGGCCCGATGATAAAACCCAAGAAACCAAAGATTTTCAGGCCAAGATACATGGCAATTAGTGTTGATAGCGGAGAAAGACCAATATGGCTGCCCATTACTTTAGGCTCGACTGTACGCCTGATAATCAGCAGGATAACCGCCAGTACAGCAAGCTGGGTTCCAAGCGCGATATTTCCTGTTATCAAATGGAATATGGACCAGGGTGCAAGGATAATGATTGAGCCAATCAGCGGAATGAAATCAATCAGCCAGATGATTGCTGACATGACAATCGCGTACTCCGGAGTAATGAAGAGCAATCCGATGAGAGCAACGATAAATATAATGACACTTACTAAAAATTGCGCTTTAAGAAAACCGAAAACGACGTATGAAAGGCGAGAAGTCATAAAGTGCACTTTGTCTGCTGTTCTTTCGGTCATATGACGATCGACACTTTGCCTTAAAGAAGGCAGCTCCAGCAAGAATAGAAATAAGGCAATCAAATAGACAAGAAAGCTGATCAGGAAATTCGGAATATATGTTAACAATGCTTTTAAATTATCTATATTGATAAAAGCAATCATGTCATTCTTGAGGTTATTCAAAAAATCCTCGGCCCGGTTGCTGATTTCAGTGACTACCTCTTTTGGAAGGTCGTTCGCTGCTTCTACAAAACTATTTTCGGCCTTGTACCAGGCGTTTGTAATTTCATTAATGTAGGTTGGAGTATTATCAATCAAATCAATTGCTTCGGTGACCGCAGTTGTAGTGAGGAAAAAGCCTGCAATTACAATAAGCAAGACAAAAAGGAGGAATATCGCCAGAACAGCCAGACGGCGTCCGCTCCGGAATCTTTTCTGAAAGTAAACCACAGCAGGCTCCAGGAAAAGAGCAGTGATCAAAGCGGCAATCAACGGAATAGAAACCGGAATGATAATAAAAAGAATTGCTGCCACTAAGAAAGTAATTAATGCAAATATGATCGTTCGTTTCGTGAAAATACCGGACAAGTGTAACTCCTTTCTATACCCTTGAAGAGTATATACCTCTAAAAAGCTTTGAGTTAAGGCGAATTAAGCAAAAAATATAAATTTCCTTAACACTTAAATTATAGTACGCATTTAATATAAGAAACAACAAAAATCGGCTTTAATCCATCGCTTTTTAAAAGGATCTTCTTAAATTTTGACAGAGTTAAAAATCTATCCCGGACTTTTAATAAATATTAGGAAATTTTAATCATTTGATTCACTGAGAAGAGTGTAATAACAAAGTTATTTCTGACCGTAAATTAGCCAAAAGATTACCCAATTGTAAGTACATTAGTTTAATCACTTTAGACATCTGGGGGTGAGGCTATGAAGAATTCAAGGGAGGCCATTCCTGTACATTTTAAAGAGTTGTGCCGAGCCATTTGTGCGATTGTGCATGCAAATATTAATGATAACCGGTTTTTTTATCAATCTGTGACTAAAAGTAGGATACCAGCCTTGCGCAAATTTTCTTTTGCGGATAATGGGGTGATTTGTGAACTTGATGAGGAAAATGTGAAAATAAAGTTATTTGTTACAACAATTGTTGGAGAGCATTCAATCTATCATAATGCAATGGAGCTTCAGCACCGTATAGCTGAGGAAATCTTGCTGTTTACCTCCCTTTTACCAGAAGAAATAGATGTCATCATTACAGGCATAAAAGTAAAAAAGACGCAGTGAATGCGTCTTTTTTAAAAAGATTAGATTGCGAATGTCTCTACTTCAGCTTTCACTTCATTCAAAAGTTTTTCACATTGGCTAACAAGTGATTTTGGGAAGTGTTCACCCTCACCGTATTCGACGCCATGCGGATAATAATGTTTGCCCAGCAGAGGGGTCATCAACTGAATGATTGCTTTGTGTGAGCCAACATCACCCTCGTGGACATGACCTTGGACACGCAGATAATATGTACCTTCCTTGACAACTAGCTTCTTGTCATAAGTCACTCGCTCATAGTCCCACTGTCCTTCACGTACAAGACCATGCTCAAGCATAACCTCATCAAGACGATTCAAATCCGCCTTCAGGTTTTCGATACCTGTATTTTCGAATTTCATCCTTTTTCCCTCCTAAAAAAACACACTGCAAAATTAACGCTTAAAATAGAGTATATCTCAAATTTAATAATAGTAAAAATATCATTAAGTTGCAATGAATATAAAAGGGATTTTAAGTGTTTTCATGGGATACTTCATAGGCATCTTATTCTGAATAAGAATTTTATGAATATGGCATAATTCACATGTTCACGGCAACCCTATTATTGAGCAGAATAAGCTTTGATTCATAAGGAGGAAAATCAAGTGCGCAAAATCCGTGATATTATGACAAGCGATGTAGAGACATGCACCTTGCTGGATAATGTTTTCGAAGTAGCGGTGAAAATGAAGGAACTGAATGTTGGGGCCATTCCCATCGTTGACCAAGATAAACTTGTAGGCATGATCACCGATCGGGACATTGTCATTAGAGGGATAGCCGAAAAACATCCGCCATCGTCTAAAGTTGAAAGTGTAATGAGTGACCATCTGGTTACAGCATCGCCAGACATGACCACCAAAGAGGCAACAAGCCTTATGGCGGAACATCAAATCAGAAGGCTGCCAGTAGTAGAAGGAGAAAAATTGGTAGGAATCGTGGCGCTGGGTGACTTTGCTGTCAATGAAATGACAGATGAGCAGGCTCAGCACGCTCTGTCACAAATCTCAGAGTCACAGAACCCTATGCAATAATTCTGTAAGGCACTCCTGCATAAGGGGTGCCTTTTTTCATTAAGGCTAAAAGTCCAGAGGAGTACGGAATACCGGATGTAGGAAAGGACGAAATAGTGGCGTTTTTAATGAAAAGATAAGTTGCACCTGGGTTGATTTTCGCAAAAAAAGTGTGACTTCGTATCTTTAAAGCAGAGAAAACAGCCTCTATTAAAAAGAAGAAGATAAATGGTATAATAAATTCAAAAATCGCTCATATAGTGATAGAGAGAATCGTTTCTTTTTTACTATATCTTGTATTTAATAAACTTGAATCCAAAGTTTTAATAAAGGGGGGGAAACATCTGCGAACAATTGGAAGGATTTTGATTTTTGCGGCAATATTTTTATTTATAGGTTTATATTTGGGCTATAACAAAGAAAATAATGATGCTTTGGTAATAGAACAGAAGTCGATTCCGAAAGTGGATGAATCTCTTGAAGATGATATCGAAGAACAAAATCTTAGTGAAGGCATTGACCAGCCACAACAGGGTGTAGCCTCCCTTTTGGGAAAGGATATAGATTCATTGAAGGGGCTTTTAGGAAATCCATCCAGGGTTGACCTTTCTGCTTACGGGTTTCATTGGTGGATTTTCAACAATCAACCTGACCAATATATCCAGGCGGGTGTCCTGAATGGCAAGGTTGTGACCGCTTATGGTATTGGGCCTGCGGTAGATGTACAACCATTTAAAATTGGTCAGCACATCGAAGAAATATTTTCCATGAATGTCATTGAGCCTGAAGTGACATTCGAACATAATGGAAGCTCCTACAAGTTCGAGCTTTCAGAACAGGATATGAACACGCGGCCGGTCATTAAGATGGGCGAATATTTTGTGCAGCTTTATATTGATAAATTCACGAGTTCCGTTTCGAGCATCCGGTATATGGACAAGGAAACAATTATCAAACAGCGGCCGTATGAAATGGTTTACAGAGGTACGCTGGTCGAACCTCCTGTATTAAGTGAAGGAGATTGGGTCAGGATTGAAGCAGGGATCGAGAAACAAATCCTTGATATTACGAATGCGATTAGAATAAGACATGAACTGCAACTTTTGGAGTGGGACGAAAAAACATCTGAAGTAGCCTATGCTCACAGTAAGGATATGGCAGTTGAAGATTATTTTTCCCATGAATCGGAAAAATACGGTGATCTTTCAAAGAGATTAAAATCAGCGGATATACTGTATGAAGTGGCAGGGGAAAACATAGCTGCCAACTATACGGATGCACCAGCAGTGGTAGAAGGCTGGCTGAATAGTGAATCTCACCGTGAGGCGCTGTTGAACGAAGAATTCTCTCATCTTGGAGTCGGAGTGTATCAGAAGCACTATACCCAGAACTTTTTAAAAATGTGGAAGCAGCAGTAATTGCAATTTTACTCCCTTATAATTTACAGAAAAGGAGCATATCACCTGTCATGCTCCTTTTTCTTTCCGTACTGCCCTGTTGATGGAAAAATAGCCATGTTTCCAATTGCCATAAAGATAAATCGTTTCCCCTTCCCTGAATGTAGGAGGAACAGCCCCTTTTCTGAGTGGGCTAACCTTTTTCACCATCAATTCTTTTATGCCGGTATTGATTTTTAAAACTGTAACATGGTTGAACCTGTGATAATAAAACCGCTCCTTGTGTTCGTGGATCTCTAGAATTTTACCGCTTACGATTGCTTCTTCAGCAACTTCCTCCAGTTCGATCCATTCCTGATAATTCCGCTGCATTTCTTTTTTTGTCACCCAATAAAAATAGGCTAGGATAATTGGAATCGCGATCGCTGTAACCATGCATATTCCCCTTATTTATGCTGCTTTTCAATAACAAAAAAACTTCCAGAAGAATGGGCTATTCTTTTGCCATCTGACCTGACCACATCGGCCTCCAGAACTACAGTGCTTCTTCCTTTGTGGATCAGTGTGGCTTTACAATGAAGATTTTCGCCGATTCCAGGGGCAAGGAAATGGATGTTAAGCTGTGACGTGACAGCAGCGTATCCTTCTGGCAACAGCCTGTTCGCAAGTGTCCCCATAGCCGTATCCAATATTGTGGCGGTAAATCCGCCATGAACGATTCCAAGTGTATTGTCCAATACACTTGTTATGGGAATATTAATTTCACATGTTTGGTCGTCCAGTTTTCTGTCCATATGCAGAAGGCCGTCGATATACGTACTATTCCTGCCGTTAAGTTTATTTTTAACCCCGGCCAAAACAGTTCTGAGTGCTTCTAATTCCGGTTCCCCTGATAGCGAGATACATTCGTCCAATAGCTGATGCAATTCTTTTTCCACTATATTTATACCTCTTTCCAATTGGCTCATTCTTCATCTTTATCATTATATTAGAAAAGCCTTTTACTCTGTTCTCTATTTTAACACTTTAGAAAATAGAGATGAAGTTTGTTTTCAAATTTGAAGTTTTCCGTGATGGCCATCACCATTCATGTTGATTTTCATATGCTATTATAGGCATTTGTTACACTGTGAGGTGAAAGGCATGGCCAAGAAGAAACTTCATCCCTCTGTTGAAAAGTTCAAGGAATTTGTAAAAGCACACCCGGAACTCGCGCAGGAAGTTCGAAAGGGAAACACGACCTGGCAGGAGATGTTTGAGGATTGGTACTTGCTCGGTGAGGATGATCCAAGATGGAATACCAAAGCAGACAATAAAAAAAGCAAAAAAAATGATGAGAAGGAACAGAAAACGGATTGGCTGGGGACGATCATGGGCGCAGTAAAAAAAATGGATCCTGACCAGGTACAAGGCCAGATTCAAAATATAAGCCAGGCACTTGGGGCGATTCAGGGAGTGCTTTCCCAGTTCCAGGGGAAATCAGGCGGAACACCGGGGCCAAGCAACACAGGGCCTTCACACCCTTTTTCCTTCAGGAAAGATTAAAAGGAGGCTAAGTATGCGAAGAGATATCATGGAGCAATTGCGATCGAATAAGGAATTGATTGAGTTCGTCCGAGCCCAGCCTCACTGGTACAGGAAGCTGAGCCGTGATCCAAGGGATCTTCATTCCGCCCAAATTGCAGCGCTGCATCATTTCGAAAAAACCATTCCGCACAAGGTTCAGAAGTTTTCAAACAACGTCCAGATGGCCTCAATGATGATGCATATGTTCTCAAGCATGAATTCCCAATCATGACAAAGCTTTCTTCTTTTTGAAGGAAGCTTTGTTTTTTAACCCGAATGTCTGATTCCCAGATGTGATCGATTCAGAATACTTAGCTTTTCTGGGAGTTTCATGGTAAAATGAGGTTCGGAGGTGAGCCAGCATTGCTTGCTGTTACATCAGAAAGAGTTTTACTATTGGAAGAAGCTGAACAGTTAGTCAGCATGATCTTACAATCGGATATTGCCGAATATTATCGGGAATGTTTATATAATGTTAAAAACAATGCGGAGACACAAAGGAAGGTCCGTGAATTTGTCGACATGAAGGAGCGCTATGAAGAGGTCCAGCGCTTCGGAAAATACCACCCTGACTACAAGGAAATCATGGGCAAAATCAGAATTGTCAAAAGAGAGCTTGATATGGATGAGTCAATTGCCGAATTCAAGAAAGCGGAAAATGACTTGCAAAGCCTCCTTGACGAAGTGAGTGTCATCATAGGCAGATCCGTTTCCGACAGCGTAAAAGTGCCAACCGGCAACCCATTTTTTGAAAGTTCATGCGGTGGAGGCTGCGGCAGCGGAGGAAGCTGTGGATGCTCAGCGTAATATGGACGCATGGTATGTGAACTGCACCCCTATTGTTAGACATTGCTAACAATGGGGGGTGCAGTTTTTTTATGATTACTGGATACTTTTCAGTAATAGATATGGGGATTTTTTGCTCGATATGATCGCTGCATCAACCGTAAAAAGAAATAGTATTGCTAGAACGGCAAAGCACAGTGGTTACATTTATCGAAAAAGAGGAAGAGTATTCAAAATAAAAGTAGAGCAGTTGTTTTTCCTATAGAGAAGATCGTCTAGAAAATGGGAAAAGCCAATAGATAGCTGATTCGGAAGAGAGACTATTAATTGAATCGGTTAAAAGCAACTGGCTATATTTGAGCGGGGAAACCCATTTGAGTTTCTATTGAGGCGCTTGTATTTTGCTTCGCCGTGATTGATGATTGAAAAGACTGGTTTTTATGTGCTAGACTAGTACAAAGCAAACGTTTACCAAAGGGGAAAAGAATATGATAGGACAGAGGCAGGGAATCATCGTCTGGCTGTATTCTTTGAAGCAGGCCAAGATGCTCAGAAGATTTGGAAATGTTCATTTTGTCTCAAAAAGACTGAAATATGCCGTAATTTATTGCAATCTTGAAGAGGCAGAAGGACTTATGGAAAAGATCAAGTCCTATTCGTTTGTAAAAAAGGTGGAACCTTCTTATAAACCATTCTTAAAGATGGAATTCGAAAACTCTTCCCCTGACAAGGCAAAAGAATACGACTATAAGATGGGAATATAGTATGCATGCAAAAAAGGCGAGGGGAGGCCCCCGCCTTTTTTGTATGTTTAGGCTATTGCAGTGGTGGAATGTAATGGTTTAATCTTAAGATTCCAATTAAATGCTGATAGTACAATTCTTTTTCGGGGAACATTGTCGATGGTTTTGCATCGAATTCAATAATGGTTTTGTCCAGTTCTTCAGCCAGCTCTCTGAACATATCAAAGCGTTTGTTATTTAGTACATGAGGGTTTGGAATTCCCTCTCTGCAGATGTATAATGCCTGAAAGCTACCTGGGTTTGTCGGCTTAAGTACAATAATTAGAGAACTGACATCTTTGCCATTTATTTTTGTGTGGATGGCCATTAAGTGCATCAATCGGTGTTGATTTGCCCTTGCCATCTCGACCAATTCGTACAGGTCCGAATAGCCTTCTCCAAGCTCGATAAAACGTTGAATCACTTCTAATTCCCCTTCCAACTTATCCTTCCATCATACTTTACCATTTGCAGTCCTAAATTTGAAGCTGTTCTGTCTATAGCCGTCTTTTAAAAATAGGTCTTACTCTCTTGCTTTGTTTTTTGCTATTTTAGTAGTAAGAGTAGATAGGAGAGTTTTGAATGAAAAAAGTTTCATTTCTGATAGCCGCTGGATTAACTTTGATGATATGCGCAGCCGTTATTTGGCAGTGGAGGACTTTTTCAGACAGTAATATAAGCAAAGCTGAATCTGGAGAAGAAATCACAGTAGCTGCTGTAGTGATGGTGGATGAAAAAGGGCTTAACATAAAGCAAGTGTTCAATAATCTGGACAGCAGTCAAGAGTACCAGGCATCCATACCGGTGGAGGCCACTGGCTTAAAGTGCAGCAAAGGAAACGGAAATCGGTGTGTTAAGAATATGACTAAAACAAAAGAGCTGCGTTTTGAGTACAATATACCATCCGCGCAGGGAAATTCGCTATTTTTGAATGATTGGCTTATTGTCCTAAAGAATACAGGAGTTAAAAATACTAGAATCGAAGTGGTGGACAAATTTTACAGAAAAGGAACATGGGTGACAGGAGTTCCTCTAAAAGGCTATAAGCAAACGGAGCTTCTGAATTATTATGTCTTTGCAGGTTTTAATCCTAGCCCGTCGTTGTACTGGCAGGAGAAACCGCTGGCAAAAAGTTCTGGTCAAAAGGGAATCGATTATTATTCCTCCCGCACGGACCAGCTCATTTACCGGTTTGACAATCTGAATACACTCTCGAGAGATAACCATTTATCCGTAATTATTACTGATGATTATCGGCCAGCCCTCGGCAACGGGCTTCTTGTAACAGGAAACCGGCATTCTGATAAAGCAATTGAGAAGCTGGCAGCTAAGGCTTTTTTATCAACGAAATTAATAGGGGATGAGCCGGACCTGGATGTGATCAATGAGGTACTGGCTTTACTTGTGACCAGGCAGGAAACGGATACTCCAAAGAGTAAGGCAATGTTGGAGGAGTTGAGGAACATATTGACTGAGGAACAATTAACGGATTTTATTGCCAATTTCTCCAAAGAGAAAATGATTGGAGAGGAGTTTCTTGACGGATACTTATCAAAAATCATTGGGTTGAATACAAGCTTTTTCAAATCCAACAGCCGAAATGAAGCTGAGTTTATACCAATGCTTTTTACCGACACAAGGAGCGTCCTCATCAACGGGGTTGAAACTGATGGGCTGGATGTAATCATAAAAGATGATCAAACATTGTTTCCGTTAACTAAGACAATGTCGGCCATTGGTATGGTGACCAAAGCCGGTCCGGAGCTCGTACCGCTCGAAATCTCCTCAGCCTATAAAAAATACTCTTTCAACATAAAGGATAAGACATTCACCCTGGACGGCCAGAGCTACGGTCTATTGGAATTGCCATTCCAGAAACTGAATGGAGAATGGTTTTTGGAGAAATATTGGCTGGAGGCAATTTTCAAGGTTAGGGTTTCAGAAGACAAAGACAGGATCCTTCTTGATATATAGGATTTGAAAAAGATAAAGGAGTACAATAAAAAGGAAAGTGGTGAATGTTTGTAAAAAGAATGATCCCCGCTGCCAAAGAGTTGCAGGAAAAGATTTTTAAACAAGGCTCTTTTCTTAAACTTTGTTGCTATTGACTACAAAATAGGATGGAATTACCTAAATTTCTTCAGAAAATCAAACTTATTAAGAGAAAAGAGCTTGCCAACTTAGTACCGACCTGCAAAATGGCTTTTATTACGTTAATCGGCTTTAGGATTTTAACAACAATCTTACGAAAACAGCCTTAAACAAAAACAAAGCCTTGAACCATAAAGGCTCAAGGCTTCCTTCCATGCACTTTAAAAGTGCAGAAGGCAAAGGGAGAGGAGAAACCGGAGGAAAACTTATGGGGAAACGTAAGTCTTCTCCGCGGTTGGCAACAACATCCTCAAATTGATGTTGTTAATCATCATTATTTCCACATTAGGAAGGGATATACACTGATTTGGTTAATTTTTTGAATGTGTGGTAGGATAAGGGAGTAATTTACACATTCATGAGGAAAAAGCTTGCATATTTGAGGAGTATAAAGATGAGAGTTGTATCAGGTGAATTAAAGGGCCGTGCTTTAAAGGCGGTACCTGGGACGTCTACAAGACCTACCACTGATAAAGTGAAGGAAGCATTGTTTAATATGATCGGTCCTTACTTTACAGGAGGTCTGGGACTGGATTTGTTTGCAGGAAGCGGAGGCCTGGGAATCGAGGCTCTTAGCAGAGGGCTGGATCAGGTGATTTTTGTTGACCGTGAAGGAAAGGCCATACATGTTATAAATGAGAACCTTAAATCATGCGATTTGGAAGGGAAAGCAGAAGTATACAGGAATGATGCTGTCAGGGCGTTAAAGGCTATTCAAAAAAGAGGCCTGGTCTTCGATTATATTTTTCTGGATCCTCCTTACAAAAAACAGCAGCTGGTTAAGCTGTTGGAAATGATTGAAAACGAGGGGCTTATCCATCAAGAGGGATTGATAATCTGCGAGCATGCTTCAGATTTCAGTCTGCCTGAAAAAATAGGGAAACTTGCACAAACCAGAAATGAAAAATATGGTATTATCGGAATAACTCTTTTTAACGTTGATGGAAACAATGAGGGGGAAGTTTAAGTGGCTAGAGTTGCTGTTTGTCCAGGCAGTTTCGACCCAATTACATACGGTCATTTAGATATTATTACAAGAGCAGCGAAAGTCTTCGATGAGCTTTATGTAGTCGTTTTGAATAACTCATCAAAAAAACCGCTGTTTTCAGTAGAAGAAAGAATTGACCTCATCGATCAGGTCACAAAGAATATCCCGAATGTAAAAGTGGATTCCTTTCAGGGCTTGCTGGTTGATTATGCTGAAAGCGTCAATGCCAACGCAATTATCAGGGGATTGAGGGCCGTTTCAGATTTTGAGTACGAAATGCAAATCACATCGATGAACAGGGTATTGAGTGATAAAATTGAAACCTTTTTCATCATGACAAACAATCAGTACTCATTTTTGAGTTCGAGTATTGTTAAAGAGGTTGCCAAGTATGACGGGAAAATCTCAGAATTGGTTCCGCGGGAAGTAGAGGAAGCTTTACTGAAAAAATTCAATGAAGAAGAAAAATAACGGGCAGAGATGCCCGTTATTTTTCTTGTATGATCCGGCTTCCCAATATCCAGATATAAATGAGCAAGCTGCCAATCGTAAACAATGGCCCCACTGTAACTAACAAGCTGTAAACCTCTGCCAGGCGGCTTCCTTCCGAAGAAAGGTATTCCATTACCGGCATGGCATTTGATGGCTGGCCATCCTGGAAAAAACGTTCATAAACTGGATTCCAAAGGATGAAAGCATAGAAAGCAGAAAATATCCCATGAATGATTCTTGCAAAGAAGAAAGGCTTGAAACGGATGTCTGTCTGAGCAAGAATACTCGCAACCTGTGCCTGTACACTAAAACCGCTGAACGCAAGAATGAAGCTGGTTATGACAGCCTGATGCATTAATGTGGCATCCTGGACCTGACTGGTCATTTGACTTCCAAGTGTGATTTCGAATAGTCCTGAAATAAATGGAAGGCTTAGCATATCAGTCATTCCCAGCATTACAAGTAGAAGTTCAATGAACTCTGCGAGGAAACCAGTAATATTAAGATGAAATAATAATTTGTTTATAACAGAAAACAGGATAATAAAGCCCCCGATCATCAAGAGGGTCTGGATGGAAGACATCACGGCATCGCCAAGCAGCTTTCCAATTGGGCGGTTGTCCTTTATCCTTGTTCTGTGCAAGGCTGCAAATGCCTCTCTGATGGATAAATTTCTATCTTTATCCTTTGCGGTACTTTCTTCATCGCTGCTCCCATAGAACCTCATGATAAGCCCAACACTAATGTTGCCAAGATAATGAGCAAGAGCAAGTATGACACCGAGCTGTACATGGTAAAAAAAACCAACTGATACAGCCCCGAATATGAAAAGAGGATTAGAAGAGTTTGTGAATGATACTAGTCTTTCTGCTTCGATTTTTGTCAGCTGCCCTTCCTGGCGCATCCTGGCCGTCAGCTTTGCCCCTGCCGGAAAGCCTGAGGCCATTCCCATTGCCCAGACAAATCCTCCTACACCCGGTACCTTGAAAAGGGGTCTCATCAAAGGCTCGAGAAGAACACCGATAAAACGGACAACGCCGAACCCAATTAGCATTTCTGATACTATGAAAAAAGGAAGGAGCGAGGGAAAGACGATTTCCCACCACATATTCAATCCCCTGATGGAAGCATCAAAGGATTGCTGGGGAAATGAAATGAGCGAAACAGCCATTAAGGTGACGGCTGCTGCAAGGAATAGTGTTTTCAATCTGGATTTTAGCACTTAAAATTCTCCTTCCTCCGGTCTTGCTGTGAAACTTTTTTAATCAGTGGTAAAATAGAGAAAAACTTAACGGTGGGGTTATTTCCCAACACATTTTTTATTTACCTGCCATGCTGTCATATTTGCGAAAGGCCTTGTTTAATGGGATGCCGATTTTATTAAAATCAATTTTTTGCCTAAAAATCACATAAAATATGATTAGTTCTCAGCCTTGTCCTCATATAAATCAATATACTCGCTGAACTTCAAATTAGACCAAGTTTAGTATGTATCGACAAAAACATGGGTTTAAGGGAGGAAAAAGCTTTGGCAAGTCCAAAGATCGGTTTAGCTCTGGGTTCAGGTGGAGCAAGAGGATTTGCCCATCTGGGTGTCATAAAGGTTCTCAGGGAAGAAGGCATTCCTATTGATTTAATAGCTGGCAGCAGCATGGGGGCACTTGTGGCATCATTTTATGGTGCCGGACTTGATGTTGACCGGCTGTATAAGCTTTCTCGCGTTTTCAAAAGGAAATACTATCTTGACTTTACGGTTCCGAAGATGGGATTTATCGCCGGGAAAAGGGTAAAAGAGCTAATCAGAATTTTTACCCATGGCAAAATGATCGAGGAACTGGATATCCCGATTGGAATTGTCGCCACAGACTTAATGTCGGGAGAGAAGGTGGTTTTCAAACAAGGTCCTGTTGCAGAGGCTGTCAGGGCATCCATTGCCATACCGGGAATATTTGTACCTGAGAAGCTAGATGGCAGATTATTCGTTGATGGAGGGGTCGTTGACCGCATTCCTGTCTCTGTCGCCAAGGAGATGGGAGCAGATATCGTCATTGCAGTAGACGTTTCTAGTGTGAAAATCAATGAGGATGTTACTTCAATTTTTGATGTTATCATGCAAAGTATTGATATCATGCAAATGGAGCTTGTCGCTAATCGGGAGGTTGCTTCCGATGTGATGCTCCGGCCGCCAGTTGAAATGTACAATTCAAAAGCATTTACTAATATAGAAGAAATTATTGCGATTGGGGAAGAAGAGGCGAAGAAGCATATCAATAAGATTAAAAAATGTATCGGACAATGGAAGGAGCAGCAAACAGAATGAACAGAAAAACGTCCATAGGACTTTCTATATTAGGAGCTATTCTATTAATGGCGAGCGCATTTTACTACTTGCCATACTATGTAACAAAGCCGGGAATGGCTAAAGAGCTTGAACCAATAGTCGAGGTTGAAGATGGCTATGATGAAGAAGGCAATTTCATGCTGACGACAGTCAGGATGGGCAGAGCTAATATATATGCCTATATCATTGCCAAGTTCAGCAAATACCAGGAATTATACCCAGTGGAAGAGATCAGGGCAGAGAATGAATCGGATGAAGAATACAATATCAGACAGCTGCACATGATGGATAACTCTAAGACAGCAGCTATCGAGGTTGCCTATGAAAAAGCTGGAAAACAAGTGGATTATACTTATAAAGGGGTTTATGTACTAAGGACCATGGAGGGAATGCCGGCAGATGGAAAACTGATGCCAGGGGATCTCGTCTTCAAGGTTGATGGCAATCCTTTTAATTCATCAGAAGAATTCATAAAATATATTAGTTCGAAGAAACCAGGCGATATTGTTGAACTGGATTATAAACGTAATGGGAAAGCGAATAAAGTACAAATCCCTCTTAAAGAACTTGATGACGGGAGCAATCGTCCGGTAGTAGGCATCCAGCTTGTAGACGATAAAGAAATTGAAGTGGAGCCTGATGTTACAGTGCAATCGGATGAGATAGGCGGACCATCAGCTGGGCTAATGTTTTCATTAGAGATATACAATCAATTGAATGAGGAAGATTTGACAAAAGGATATCAAATAGCAGGTACAGGGACGATGAGCCCCGATGGAACAATTGGTAGAATTGGCGGGATCCAGCAGAAAGTAGTAGCTGCAGATAAGGCTGGCGCCGAAATTTTCCTTGCGCCATTTGAAAAAGGCGTGAAAGGCTCGAACTATGAAGAAGCACTGATCGCTGCGAAAGATATAAAAACAAAAATGAAAATCGTCCCAGTCGATACTTTCGATGAAGCTGTATCCTATCTAGAGAATCTAAAAGAAAAATCACGCTGAGCCAGCGTGATTTTTTTAGCTTTTTAACATAATAGGCGGCTGGGCGAACTCTTCAGCAAGCAGCTTTTCCTGGCCGCTGCCATTTTGGCCGAGTGCATAAATTCTGGCAGCTTTGGTATCGAGATCAATATCAGGTCCTGAATATGCGGATAACCTGGAGACAAGAGGCAGGCTGAAATCCTTTTTCTTATGGTTCAAGTACGCTCGTCCTTTTTTTGTTGCCCCTAATAATCTCAAATATTCTGCTGTTCTTTTGAGGGTTGCCATTTGATTCTTTCGCGTATTGGTTAAAATGTGAAGACAGACCCTTTGCAGCCTGGTCCATGTATATCGTTTTGTTTTAATGGCTTCCATGAATTGCTGGAATGTGTTTGAGGCAGCAGCAGCTGCAAGCAATCTATTTTCAAGGCCCTCTTCTACTTCATAAAACTCTTTAAGCTCTTCAGGGCTGCTTTGCATTAACCTGTATTTTAATAACGGCCAGTAATTTTCCCAAGAATGAAATCCTCCATATTCACTCTTGTAGCTGATTAAGTGGTTATAGGTGGTTTCGGGAACGTATTGCTTGATGGTGTCCATGTCACCAGCGGCACCGAATAATGCCTTACGGATGCTGGTTGCACTGGCAATGGTTGCAGAAGCAAAATACTCATCATGGTAGCCGGCACTTTTTCTCGTAATGGTATGTGCTTCCATTGGACTATCTTGTCTTAGGATGGCCTGTATGTAATGCATTCCTAAAATGTTATTTGGCTGTGAAATATCAATGAAGCTTTCTAAAGGTGAAAGGGATTGAAAGGCAAGGGCAATTGATTTAGGGTAGCTATTTCCTTCCGCTGTAAATGACCTGATATTTTCCTGGAATCGATCATTGTTATCTGCAAGATAGGCAATCGTTCGTTTGAAAGCTTCCAGATCTCCTGATTCACTTCCGAAACAGAGAATGTCTGCCCTGGCTGCAGACAGGATTGAAACAGCACCTTCAGCAAAAATTTCAGCATGCTGTGTCGCGTACCGGTAGGGAAGCTCAAACACAATATCTACACCCGCCTCAAGAGCCATCTTTGTCCTGGCCCATTTGGAGACGAGCGCAGGTTCTCCCCGCTGAAGGAAGTTTCCGCTCATTGCTGCAATGGCTATATCAGCACCAGATTGTTTTTTGGCCTGCTGGACATGGAATAGATGTCCATTGTGGAAAGGATTATATTCAACGACGACACCAACAGCTTTCATTCTTGTACCCCTTCGTGTTAAGATGTATATTGCATTGTTTGGAAGTTTAGATTAATGTATTTATGTAAATTATAGTGTAAAGAAAAAATATTGACAAATGATTATGCGAAGGTCTATAATTACCTTTGTTGCCTTGGGGTGATTCTATGAAATGGACAATAAGTCAGATACAAAAACATCGAAACAAGGACTTTCTGATTGACGAGTTTGTCCGAATGGATTCGATTAAGGAAATTGATCCGACAATCCGTGAGGTATCTCCCATCCATCTTACTGGAAGGGCTGACATCAGCGCTACACGAGTGACATTCCATGTCAGGATTGACGGTCATTTAATCCTTCCTTGTTCACGGACACTGGTTGATGTAAAATATCCGATTGATGTGGAAACAACTGAAACTTTCATGTTAAACAGCCATGACTATGAGGCTGATGAGGAAGTTCATCAAGTAACAGGCGATGTCATTGATCTTGAACCCATCATCAGGGAGATCTTGCTAGTGGAAGTGCCGATGCAAGTATTCTGTGATGATAGCGCTGGCCAAGAAGGCGCACCCCAGTCAGGTAAGGATTGGGAAGTAATCGAGGAACAGGAGAAATCCGAAAAACTTGATCCCCGACTTGCCGGACTTGCAAAATTCTTTGAGGATTCCAAGGATTCCTCTGACTAATTGATTAAAAAAGAGCGTGGAGGTCCAGAAAAGGACTGGCCTTCATAAACTTTCTTATTCCTTTTAAGGAGGTGGGAAGAATGGCTGTACCATTTAGAAGAACATCTAAAACTGCGAAAAGAAAACGCCGTACTCATTTTAAATTACAAGTTCCGGGTATGGTAGCATGCCCTAACTGCGGTGAAATGAAACTTGCTCACCGTGTGTGCAAAGCTTGCGGAACATACAAAGGAAAAGAAGTTGTTAACGACTAATTTTCTATCAGAAGAAAGCACAGGATGCAAATGCGTCCCTGTGCTTTTTTTTGTACTCATTTTTGAAAATTTGATGCCTTATACAGAAAATTGATACAATTCATAGGACTAGTATTTTAGGAGGAGCATAATGGATTCTTACATAATTTCAAAAGAAAAAAACGGGATACTGTTTTTTATAATCAACAGGCCTGATAGAAGAAATGCAATTAATTTTGAGGTAATGGAAGGACTGGAAAAAGCAATCGGGATGGCTGAGAACCACGATGTTAAAATTTTGGCCATTACTGGGGCAGGTGACCAGGCTTTCTGCTCTGGTGGCGATCTGTCTGCCTTTCATCAATTGAAGACAGAAGAACAGGCATATGGGATGCTTTCAAGGATGGCGGGTATTTTATATAAGCTGCTGACCCTGCAGAAACCAACCATTGCAATCCTGAATGGTTCTGCTGTAGGAGGAGGTTGTGAAATAGCTACTTCTTGCGATTTCAGGATTGGAAGGGCGGGAATGAAAGCCGGATTCGTTCAGGCAAACCTGGCGATCACCACTGGCTGGGGAGGCGGCTCCATTCTCCTGGAAAGGCTTCCTCATGCCGCGATGAAAATGTTGATGGATGCAAAAGTCCATTCTGCAGAAGAACTTTTGGAACTTGGATTCCTGAACTATATTTATAAAGAAGACCCTATTGATGCCTGTCTCTCATTCATGAATGAAAGTTTGAAAAAAGAGACGTCCGTATTAGAAGCTTATAAATCATTAATGAACAAAAAATGGGAGTTATTATCAATGAAAGAAAGGATGGAAGCAGAAGCGGCAAGATGTGCTGTGCTATGGGAAGATGATGCCCATCACAAAAAAGTGGACGAATTCATGAGCAAAAAAAATAAAAATAATTGACCGTGATTGGATGATATCAGTCTATCTTTCCTATTAGATGCATAAGAATGAATAAAAAACAATAGGAGGGGTTTTCTGATGCCACTTACCCGTCAGGATGCATGGTCACAGGACGAAGACTTGTTACTTGCTGAAGTAGTATTGCGTAATATCCGTGAAGGCGGTACTCAATTAAAAGCTTTTGAAGAGGTAGGCAAACAACTGTCCAGAACAGGTGCTGCCTGCGGTTTTCGCTGGAATTCCTATGTAAGGAAGCAATATAAATCAGGTATAGAACTGGCAAAGAAACAAAGAAAAGAAGCAAAGAAACAGGCAAAGTCACAAGAGAAAACAGAAGCGTCCCAAACACAAGTTAACGAAGCGCAAAGCACAGCGAGGGAAAACCAGGAACTACGCTCAAATCTGAGCATAGAAGCCGTAAAACAATATCTTGATGACCTCTATGAAAAAGCGGGAGCGCTCACAAGCCAAGATAAACATAAAGAGAAAATACGCGGACTGGAAAAACAAATCTATTACTTGTCTGCTGAAAATGAAAAATTGGAGACAAAATTGCGTTCAATGGAAGAAGACTATCGAGCATTGATCGATATCATGGAGCGGGCAAAAAAAAGAGTAGGGCCTAAAGACGAAGAAAAACAGCATAAAATTAATTTCCAGGTTGAAGGAAAAGGGAACCTGGAGAAGGTTGAAAAATAAACAATAAGAAGCGCCTGCCGGACCCCCCGGGAGGCGCTAATTTATTGAGGTTATTGCAACTGTTCGGTAACACCAGCAGGATACCAGACAAGCGGATTTTCACCGCGGTCTCTCTCCACATCATAATGAACAGGTGTGAAGTCCATCCTGTCCCAGAAGTCCTGGGATTTTACCCTTGGATTTGTCTTGATTGGCAGGCCAAAGCTCTTTGCAAATTCAACAAGCGCCTTCCCATAGCCCTTGCCCTGATAATCTGGAAGTACTTCAAGTTTCCAGAGTTCCAGATAATCCTGAGGAGGCTCGAAATAGCGGTCAAACTGTTTTTTTACCTGATAAAGGCTCATCCTTGCAACAAGCTTGTCGCCAAAATAAATACCGTAGAATGGTGAATCACTATCATTCTCCACAATATTCGCTTCTAAATCCTCCAGCATAGAAAGCTCCTGGTGGCCGTATTCCTTGAACTTCTTGAATTCTTCTAATGTCTTATAATTGATTTTCAGTTTCTCCACTTTTTTCACCATAAAACACTCCCCCTATCATGCCGCAAATCAATATTTTATTCATGATTCTTTTCCTAAGCCCTTTAGATATAAAAAAGGCAGCTGAAAATTATGTGTATTATCCCTTCTGTTTTTATTATATTATAAAAACATGAAAAATTCTGCATTTGAATTTTAGAAAGCGGTTCCAATTTTTGCAGGAAATATACAGAATATTGTAGAATTTGATATAGTGAGCGTATTTTTTACGGGAAAGGGGAAAAAGCGTGCAAAAAATATTAGTTGCAAACAGAGGGGAAATAGCGCTTCGCATTATCCGCACTTGCCGTGAGCTTGGGATTGAAACGGTGGCGGTCTATTCTGATGCTGATCAGGAGCTGCCATTTGTTAAAGAAGCTGACAGTGCTTTCAGAATTGGTGAGCCGCCTGTTCAAAAATCTTATCTTAATTCAGATGAAATTTTAAGAATTGCAAAAGAAGAAAATGTAGATGGAATTCATCCTGGTTATGGCTTTTTATCGGAAAACGCAGAGTTTGCCCGTAAAGTGAATGAAGCAGGTTTGACATTCATCGGACCAACACCCGAAACGATTGAAAAAATGGGAGACAAAATTGTCGCGAGAACAACGATGGAAGAAGCAGGGGTACCTGTCGTCCCGGGTAGTCACCAGGGTTTAAAGACACTTGAGGATGCCATCGAACTTGCTGGTGAAATTGGCTACCCTATCATGCTGAAGGCTAGCGGCGGCGGGGGCGGCATTGGCATGGTGCTTTGTGAAAATGAGCAAGCGCTCGCTAAGAATTTTGATTCTACCAAAGGCAGAGCAAAAGCCTATTTTGGTTCGGATGAGGTTTTTATTGAAAAGTACATCAAAAATGCCCGCCATGTCGAGGTCCAGATTTTTGGCGATACCCATGGCAATCATGTGCATATGTTTGAACGTGATTGCTCCATCCAGCGCCGCCACCAAAAAGTGATTGAAGAGGCACCTTCACCCTTCTTAAGAGATGAAGCGCGGCAGAAAATGTATGAAACAGCAGTAACAGCAGCCAGGGCTGTGGATTATGTGAACGCGGGAACTGTGGAATTCATTGTAGATGAAAACGAAAATTTCTATTTTCTTGAAATGAATACCAGATTACAAGTGGAACATCCGGTCACCGAAACAATTACAGGCCTGGACCTGGTGAAGTGGCAAATTCTAGCTGCTCGAGGTGAAAAACTGCCTTTGCTCCAGGATGAAATTGAGAAAAAGGGGTGGGCCATTGAATTCCGACTCTATGCTGAAGACCCTGTCAGATTCCTTCCTTCACCAGGTAAAATCAAGGAGTTTTCATGGGAGGGTAGAGAAGGAGTACGAGTCGATGGCGGCTATGAATCGGGTTCTACTGTAACACCTTTCTATGACCCAATGGTTGCGAAATGCATCGTTGCAGGAAGTAACCGAGAAGAAGCCATCCAGATCGCTCAGGAATTTTTCGGAAGCCTGAAGCTAGAGGGAATAAAATCGAATGCTCCATTGTTTGCAGAAATCCTAAGTGAAGACGGCTTTAAATCTGGTAATTATACAACTGCATATTTAACAGAAAGAAAATTAACATCTAAATAGGAGGAAACGAACATGAAAGAAATTACAGCAAATATGGCAGGAACAGTACTCAACGTAATGGTATCTGCTGGAGATTCAATTACAGAAGGCCAGGAAGTAATGATGCTTGAATCGATGAAGATGGAAATCCCTGTTGAAAGCCAGGGGGCAGGCCAGGTTGCTGAAGTAAAGGTTAACATCGGCGACTTCGTGAATGAAGGCGACGTACTGCTGGTACTAGAATAATAACCCAAACTGATGCCGAAAAGGACCCTTATGAAGAGCAGCAAGGCTGCATAAGGGTGCAATAAGGGTAGAAAAGGACCCTTATGAAGAGGAGCAAGGCCATATAAGGGCGCAATAAGTGTCGAAAAGGACCCTTATGAAGAGCAGCAAAGCAGCATAAGGGGGCAATTAATGTTAAATGAACCCTTTTAAAAGGGAAAAGGCCATGATCAAATAGTTTTTAGGAGGGGAACAATGACTACTGCAAAGACTTTAACGGATACATTACAAGAGAAAGTTCAGCAAATCGAAGCTGGCGGCCAACAGAAATATCATGACAAGCTGGCTGAGCAAAATAAAATGTTCGTGCGCGATCGTTTGAATCTTTTGTTTGACGGCGGAACCTACGAGGAAGATGGAAAGTTCGCCAATTTCCAGGCTGGGGATCTGCCTGCTGATGGCGTGGTGACAGCTATAGGTAAGATCGGCGGCCAGACTGTTTGTGTCATGGCGAATGATTCAACAGTAAAAGCTGGCTCATGGGGCGCAAGAACGGTCGAAAAGATTATCAGGATCCAGGAAACTGCCGAAAAGCTGAAAGTGCCTTTATTGTATCTAGTCGATTCAGCAGGTGCCCGTATTACAGATCAGCTAGATATGTTCCCGAACAGAAGGGGCGCTGGAAAGATATTTTACAATCAGGTTAAATTATCCGGGGTAATCCCGCAGATCTGTCTTCTATTCGGGCCATCCGCAGCCGGCGGGGCATATATCCCTGCATTCTGCGATATCGTTATCATGGTGGACCAAAATGCTTCAATGTACCTTGGATCTCCTAGGATGGCGGAAAAAGTAATTGGTGAAAAAGTAACCTTAGAAGAAATGGGCGGCGCACGCATGCATTGCTCTGTAAGCGGTGTTGGGGATATGCTTGTATATAGTGAGCAAGAAGCCATCGAAGCAGCGAAACGTTATTTGAGTTATTTCCCTTCCAACTTCCAATCCAGGACGGAAGTCATCGAAGGCGTGGCTCCAAAAATAGGAAGAAGCCTTGAAGAGATTGTCCCGTTGAACCAGAACGCTCCTTTCGACATGTATGAAGGAATCGATGCGTTGATTGATGAAGGCAGTTTCTTTGAAATCAAGAAGCTTTTCGCTCCTGAAATTATCACCGGCCTGGCCCGCATTGATGGCCGGGCGGTAGGAATCATTGCAAACCAGCCAAAGGTGAAAGGCGGAGTCTTGTTTGTAGATTCAGCCGATAAGGCGGCAAAATTCATTACACTCTGCGATGCCTTCCATATTCCTTTGCTCTTCCTGGCTGATGTACCGGGCTTCATGATTGGCACAAAAGTTGAAAGGGCTGGTATCATCCGTCATGGCGCAAAGCTGATTGCTGCGATGAGTTCAGCTACTGTACCAAAAATTTCGGTTATTGTCAGAAAGGCATACGGAGCAGGTTTGTATGCGATGGCAGGTCCAGCGTTCGAACCAGATTGCTGTATTGCCCTTCCAACTGCTCAGATTGCGGTCATGGGACCAGAAGCCGCAGTGAACGCGGTATACTCGAATAAAATCAATCAAATCGAAGACCAGAAAGAAAAAATCGCTTTTGTCCAGCAGAAGCACCAGGAATATAAAGAGAGCATTGATATTTATAAGCTGGCGTCCGAACTAATCGTAGATGATATAGTCGCAGCAAACGATTTGAGGAATGCTCTGATTGATCGATTCAAATTATATGAAACAAAAGACATGGAATTCAGCGTTAGGAAACACCCTGTCTATCCAGTATAAAAATGAAACGGAGATCCCTTAGGGACTCCGTTTCATTTTTCTCCAGCTCACAAATTAAATGAAAAAACCTTAAACCTTGCTTCCTAATAAAGCATTCTTTCTGCTAAAATATGACTAAAGTGGCAGATTTCCAGGAGCGGCGCAGATAGGGTTGCGGCTGACTCCTTAATGAGGGGTTCTTATGAAAATAGCGATAATAGGCGGCGGTTCATTAGGTTTATTATTTTCCTATTACCTGAGCATCAAGAACGATGTTTCAATATATACAAGGACACAGGAGCAAGCAGATCGAATCAATGAGAAGGGACTTTCTCTTGTAAAAGGAGGCATCGTGCAGCCTCCCGTCCAAGTTCCGGCAGCCCCCATCCAGGAATGGAAGGGAAATGAGGAATTAACGATTGTTGCCGTTAAGCAATATCAGCTTACAGGCTTAATGACAGAAATACAGGCCAATGCGAAAAACAGCATTCTTTTTTTGCAAAACGGCTATGGTCATATTAAGTTGCTCCCGGAGATATCAGCTCCTGCTATTTATGTGGGTTCGGTCGAACATGGAGCAGTTAGGGCAAATGACTACACGGTCCATCATAATGGCATCGCGGTTACCAGAACTGCAGTGTTTAGAGGAGATGCAGGGCCTCTTGGAGAATTAATTAATATCGCTCCTGCTGATTTTCCATTTATTCTTGAAGATGATTATAAAGATATGCTTATCAAGAAGCTGGTGGTAAATGCGGTTATCAATCCATTGACTGCCATCCTTAAGGTTAGGAATGGCGAGCTGATCAGCAATTCTTTTTACTTTAAAATATTAATGCAAATGTTCTCGGAGTGTACCCTCGTACTTGGACTGGAGAATCAGGAAGAGTACCTCCAGAACTTGATAACAGTTTGTGAAAAAACGGCAAATAATCAATCGTCGATGTATAAGGATATAGAAAATGGCAGACAAACAGAGATTGACGCCATCCTTGGTTATTTGCTCGAATTATCAATAAGCAAAAATATCAAAGCTCCATTAATACATAACTATTATCATTGCATCAAGGGGAAGGAGCAAGAAAGGGAGGGAGCATAATGCCGGGATTCTTCTCCGCACTGGTTGCCATATTGATCACAGTCCCTATAATTGGATACCTCGCTGTGTTCATCATTACCAAGCAAATTACAAGAAACCACCGGCGTTCAGTTAATCTGGCCATTGACTTCAGCACTATTTTGCTTGTATTGTCTGTTCATTTTTTGATTCTCACCATCTGGGAAAAATCTTTCCTGTGGCTGATATTGATTATTTTGTTTGGACTGGCGGCATTATTCGTCTGGATTCACTGGCAGTATAAAGAGGAAATCGTCCTGCCAAAGGTATTCAAGGGCTATTGGCGTTTTAATTTTCTCCTTTTCAGTTCGGCCTATATCATCCTTGTGCTATTCGGTTTGTATAAGCGCCTGACTTTTTTGTTTGCTTGATTGAATGCTGGATCGGTCTAAGAGGTCCAGTATTTTTTATGGGGTTTCAGCCTTTGAAGATCAAGCCCTCTTTGGTACTATACTTGTACATTTCTAATAAACTTTGATTTTAGAAATTTCGAAAGGCAAAGTTTTTTTCTTTTCATTTCAAACAATGCTATACTCATTACAGTGAAAATTGTTAACGAGAAAGGAAGTACAATTTAATGGAGATGTTGAATCTCTCTCTTCCGGCCGCGAACCGGTTTGCGACAGATTACCTTGCTGGGAGCCCTGAACTGCAGAGCTTCTTTCATTATAATTTTACAGACAAAAATGCTTATGTTCATCGCCTGGATGAATTGAAAAATAGAAGTTTTATGAGGTCAGAGCTTGCCGACCATATTCAGTCCTTTATGAACAGATATGCACAGTCTGATCAAATTACTGAGAACATCGGCAAACTCAGAAAAGAAAACAGCGTTGCCGTCATTGGTGGACAGCAGGCTGGTATCCTGACAGGACCACTCTATACGATCCATAAAGTAATTTCGATTATAAAGCTGGCAGAACAGAAAGAACATGAGCTGGGTATACCGGTCGTACCTGTATTCTGGATTGCAGGCGAAGACCACGACTACCAGGAAGTGAACCATGTTTACGTCATGAAGGAAAACAGGCAGGAGAAATGGGTTTATCCTGAAAAGAACCTTGAGAAGAAGATGATTTCAGAAGTCTGTATCAATCGTGATTTGTGTTATTCCTGGGTCGAGGGAATCGTAGAAACCTTTGGTGAGACAAAACACACGAAGGAGGTACTGGCATTTGTTCTTGAATCATTAAAGAATGCAGAATCCTTCGTTGATTTTTTTGCAACAATCATCATGGACCTTTTCAAGGATTCTGGATTGCTGATTGTTGATTCCGGGAATAGGGAACTTAGAAAGCTTGAAAAAGATTATTTTATCGATCAAATAAAAAATCATCGCAAAATCACATCAGCGGTCCTGGGTCAGCAGGAAAAGACCGAAGCCGCTGGTTTTTCGAATATGATTGATATAAATGAAAACTCGGCCAATTTGTTCTATTATGATGAGAAAGTAAATGAGCGAATTTTGCTTCAGTTTGACCCACAAAGTGGGGGGTTCGCCGGTAAAAATGGGGAAGTAAGCTTCACATATGATAAACTGGTCGAGATTGCAAACGAATTCCCAGAGAAACTCAGCAACAATGTAGTGACACGTCCATTAATGCAGGAATGGCTGTTCCCGACGCTTGCCTTCATTGGAGGTCCTGGGGAAATTGCCTACTGGGCAGAACTTAAACTTGTTTTCGAACATTTCGGTATCCAAATGCCTCCACTCGTTCCAAGACTCAACATCACCTTACTCGAAAGGTCGATAGAATCTGATCTGGAGGAATTGAAACTCGACTTGAGAGAAGTTTTGATTTCAGGAACAAGCGGTCATGAACTAAGATTCATTGACTCCCTAAAGGATCGGGAAGTCGAAGAATTATTTGCAAATGCTAAAGCAATGCTGACAGATCAATATAAAGCCATCCGCGAAAGAGCAAACGGAATTGACCCGGTCTTGTTTCCGATGCTGGAAAAGAACGAATCCATCCTTCTAAATCAGATGGAATTCATGGAGAATAAAATTGTTGATGCAATTTGCCGTAAGAATGACCATATCCTGCGTAAATTCTCAAGAGTAGAAAATGCCTTAAGACCAGACGGGTCTCCGCAGGAAAGAGTGTGGAACCCATTCTACTATTTTAATAAATACGGCCTAAACCTGATATCGGAATTGTTAAAGCTTCATTATGAGTTCGACGGAACCCACAAAATCATAAAAATGTAATACAGGCTTCATCCTTTATGGGATGGAGCTTTTTTTATTGGCAAGTTCTTATCTGCATGAGAGAGGGCATCCTTTTTACTTTAAATCATGGATTAAACGGCTATATGGGAAAAGGCGGAAACCATGCTTTTATCAAAATAAATGCAACAGGAGAAAATATGAGAAAGCAGAAAAGAAATTCATGGAAACTAAGATTTCTAGAAGGATTTCATGGCAGTGGGGAGAATATTTAAAATAAGGTGGTGAAAAGTGGGGGAATGTGGTACATTGTATTTAGAAAGTGGGGGTAGTGGCATGTTCATGGGTGAATACCATCATAATGTTGATAGCAAAGGCCGATTGATCATCCCTGCCAAGGTCCGTGAAAACCTGGGAGAAATGTTCATTCTTACCCGTGGGCTTGACCAGTGTTTATTTGGCTATCCCGTTTCTGAATGGTCAGTGATTGAGGAAAAGTTAAAAGGGCTTCCGCTGACTAAAAAAGATGCGCGTGCATTTACCCGTTTTTTCTTTTCGGGTGCTACCGAGAGTGAAATTGACAAACAGGGGAGAGTCAATATTCCCTCCCCATTGATGCAATACGCCAAGCTTGAGAAAGAATGTGTGATTTTAGGGGTTTCCAATCGAATTGAAATTTGGAGCAAAGCCATCTGGGAAGATTATTTCGCAGAATCTGAGGAATCTTTTGCTGAAATTGCGGAAAATATGATTGGATTTGATATTTAAGGGTAACATTATTCTGATATAATATTACCTGCTCCTCGATTGGAAAGGTGGATCATGATGTTCAAACATACAACAGTTTTACTGGAAGAAACAGTAGACGGGCTCAATATCAAGCCTGACGGTACATACGTGGATTGCACTCTCGGTGGCGCAGGCCACAGTGAATTGATTTTGTCCAAGCTATCTGACAAAGGAAAGCTATATGCGTTTGACCAGGACGATGTCGCGATTGCGAATGCGAAAGAAAAGCTTGCTCCGTATGGAGACAGGCTGACAATCATTAAAAGCAACTTCCTTCACCTGAAGGACGAGCTTGAAAATCAAGGGGTTACAGAAGTGGACGGGATTCTTTACGATCTCGGAGTATCTTCACCCCAGCTTGACACGCCAGAGCGCGGTTTCAGCTATCATCATGATGCCCCGCTTGATATGCGGATGGACCAGGATGCGCCATTATCTGCTTATGATGTAATTAATGCATGGCCATATGAAAAATTGGTCAAAATCTTTTTCCAATACGGAGAAGAAAAATTTTCAAAACAGATCGCAAGGAAGATTGAAGCTGCGCGAGAAAATGCTCCTATCAAAACGACTGGTGAACTTGTCGAGTTAATTAAGGACGCGATTCCAGCACCAGCAAGGAGAAAAGGCGGCCATCCAGCAAAGAGAGTTTTCCAGGCAGTAAGGATCGCGGTTAATGATGAACTTGGCGTTTTCGAAAAATCTTTAGAGCAGGCGATTGATCTTCTTGCCGTTGGAGGAAGGATCAGCGTCATCACTTTCCACTCACTGGAGGACAGGATTTGCAAAGTCACCCTCAAAAAAGCGAGCGAAACACCGCCGCTTCCACCTGGGCTGCCAATCATTCCGGAAGAGTATCAGCCAAAATTGAAACTAATTACCAGAAAACCAATCCTTCCCTCAGAGGAAGAGCTCGAGTTCAACAACCGGGCAAGGTCTGCAAAGTTAAGGATCGCTGAAAAAGCAAAAAAATAAAAATATAAAATTTCAGGAGGGAAAATGATGAGCAATCTGGCTAGAAAACTGCAGCAGGAGCAGCAGCAACGTACAGTTCAGGCACCAGCAAAAGCACCGGCAAAAAGAAATTCGATTCTAACGCCCGGCGAAAAAATCCTGATGTTTGTTTTCGGAGCAATTGTCTGCTTCGGTGCAACATTCATGGTATCAAAACAAGCAGCCATTTACGAAGTCAACAAGGAAATCCAAATCATTGAAGGCAATATTCAGGAGCAGCAAAAGACTAATAGTGACCTTGAAGTCCAGATTAGCGAGTTAAGTACCTATGAAAGAATTAAAGAGGTAACAGAAAAGCTCGGCTTAACATTGAATGAAAACAATGTTAAAGGTGTTGAAAACTGATGATCAAGAAACAGCCAAATATGAATGCAGGAGCAGCGGTATTATTCGTAATATTCAGCCTGCTCTTTTTTATCTTGATTTTCAGGTTTGTTTCCATCCAGGTCACGGGTGAGGTGCATGGACAAGCTTTGGCGGCAAAGGCACAACAAAAATACTCCAATGAAAAAACAATCGAAGCTGTCAGAGGCACGATTTTTGACCGTAAAGGTGAAGTCGTTGCTGAGGATACTACTTCTTATACGCTTGTCGCCATCCTAGATGATTCGGTGACAACGAATAAAAAGAAACCAAAGCATGTCAGCGATCCAGCCAAAACAGCCTCCGTGCTGGCAAAGTATATAGATATGAATGAGTCGGAAATATACAAACGGCTGACCAAAAAAGGAGCCTGGCAGGTTGAATTCGGAAAGGCAGGCCGGGATATTACCCATCAGACCAAGCGTGAAATTGAAGAGGAAAAGCTGCCGGGAATTACTTTTTTACGAGATTCAAAGAGATTCTATCCAAACGGTGTATTTTCATCGCATTTGGTGGGCTTTGTAGAAAAGGAAGAAACAGAGGATCACAAAACGATCACCTCAGGCAAGCTTGGTGTGGAAAAAACATTGAACGATGAATTGACTGGTGAAAATGGATCCATTTCCTTTAAAAGTGACTTATGGGGCTTCCTGCTTCCCGGTGCGGAAGAAAAAGTGACTCCCGCAAAGGATGGCGATGATATTTATCTAACGATCGATAAAAAAATCCAGACTTTTGTAGAGGATGCTGTCGATCGAGTTGATAAGGAGTACGAGCCGAAAAAAATCCTCGCAGTCGTTGCCGATCCTAAAACTGGTGAAATACTTGGAATGGCCCAGCGTCCTACCTTCCACCCGACAACTAGAGAAGGCCTGGATAACAGCTGGCATAACGAAATTGTTGAAACTCCTCTTGAGCCGGGCTCAACCATGAAGGTTTTCACGCTTGCTGCAGCCGTTCAGGAGAAAAAATGGAATCCGGGCGAACTCTATAAATCAGGTTCCTATAAAGTTACCGAAAAATCAGGAAGTATAGGTGACCACAATGGCCGTCAGGGATGGGGAACGATTACCTATCTTGAAGGCATTCAGCGTTCATCTAACGTAGCGGTTGCCAAGTTGGTAAATGAAAAAATCGGCACAGAAAAATTTAGGGAATACTTGACGAAGTTTGGATTCGATAACCCTACTGGAATAGAACTGCCAAATGAAGCTGTTGGAAAAATCCAGTATAAGTGGCCGATTGAAAAAATAACTACTTCATATGGCCAGGGTTCTACAGTGACTCCAATTCAGCTGATTCAGGCTGCTACTGCTGTTGCCAATGACGGAACCATGATGAAGCCTAGAGTAATTGATAAAATAGTTGACCCGAATACTGGTAAGATAGTAAAACAAACTGAACCCGAGTCAGTTGGACAGCCGATATCCGCTGAAACGGCAAAAGAGGTTCGTGATGTACTAGAAACAGTCATAACATCTGAGCATGGTACTGGCAAATCATATGCAATAGATGGTTATAAGGTTGCGGGGAAAACAGGTACTGCTAACCTTACACAAAATGGTAAATACCTAAACGGGCCAAATGACTATCTATTCTCATTCCTTGGAATGGCACCTAAAGATAATCCTAAACTGATTGTCTATGTCGCGGTCCAGCAGCCGGAAATTGACCACTATTTCAAAGGCTCGATTCCAACATCTATGATATTTAAGTCAGTGATGCAAAGCAGTCTCCAGTATCTGAACATTAAGCCTGCCTCCATGGAAAAAGCTGATTCAAGTCGGGTGCCGAATATAACGGGGATGGAGCCGGGAGAAGCAAAGAAGCTGCTTGAATCCAAAGGATTTGAAATAGTGATAATAGGTGATGGCAATCAAGTAGAGGGGCAATCACCAAAGGCTGATATAGTGGCTTTAGAAGGAGAAAAGATCCTTATAAAAGCTTCAGGCACCATGACCTACCCGGATCTGACAGATTGGTCGCTAAGGGATGTTATGAAGCTCGCACAAATAACAGGTATCAAGTTAAACAAAGCTGGCAGCGGCTATGTAACAAAACAAAGCCTAAAACCAGGATTACCGATCAATGAAGGAGAAAATCTCATTGTGGAGTTGGAAACACCACTCCAGCAATTCGAGAATTCATTGAAAAAAGAAGAAAAGAGCGAAGAAACAGAGGAAGTTGGCGGCTGAGCCCTTCCTCTGTTTTTTTGTATTTTCATCTTAATACACCCAAGGATCTTATAGGAGTCTAGGATTCGGACAAAGTGAGCACAGGTCTCCCTGGTTTTGTCCGAAGTTACCCCAGGGTTCAGACAAAACAACGCCGGTCTCTCTTTTTTGTCAGAAGTAACTTCATCTTCAGACAAAAAGGCGCTGATAACTCAATAATTTATCCGGAGTAACTTCAGGTTAGTACAAAAGAGCGAAGCCGTATCTAATAGTTGTCCGAACTAATCCGCACTTTTACATTACTCTTAGCCTGTCTCCACTTCTTGTTATATTCAAAATCGTACAAGCATATATTTGAACGAGTGTCCTTGTTTTCATCGGAACAATTATAGGGGGAGGTTCGTTTAATATATGCGTGTATCAAATGTGACGGTCAGAAAAAGGCTGGCTCTCGTTCTTGTGATTGGGATATTGGTGTTTTTCATCATAGATGTCCGGCTTGGCTATGTGCAATTTATGCTCGGTGATTTTTTGACAGGGAAGGCGAAGGACTCGTGGAGCAGGAATGTCCCGTTCGAACCTCAGCGGGGGGAAATCACGGACCGGAATGGTGTGGCGCTGGCAACGAATATCAGTGCACCGACAGTCTATGTAGTACCACGACAAGTTAAGGATCCGGAAGCGGCAGCTGAATTTTTGGCAAAGGCATTGAATATGCCAAAGGAAAAGGCCTATCAGCATATTACTAAAAAAGCGATGATTGAGAGAATACCTGAGGGAAGGAAAATCTCTCACGAAAAAGCTAAAGAAATAAGGGCGATGGATATTAAAGGCATTTATATTGGAGAAGATTCCAAGCGGCATTACCCATATGGAAGCTACCTGTCTCATGTTCTTGGATTTGCAGGAGTCGATAACCAAGGATTGATGGGACTGGAACTCTTTTATGACAAGGAATTAAAAGGGGAAAAAGGTTCCGTGCAATTTTATGCTGATGCCAAACAGCAGCGGATGCACAATATGGCAGATGATTACGAGCCGCCGGTGGACGGGCTGGACCTGAAGCTGACGATCGACAGCCGGGTACAGACAATCGTTGAGAGGGAACTGGATATTGCCCAGGCCAAATACAATCCCGATGGAATAATAGCAATCGCAATGAACCCGAATAATGGTGAAATCCTGGCAATGTCGAGCCGGCCGGATTTTGATCCTGCAAACTTCAGGAATGTCCCTCCCGAAGTATATAACAGAAATCTGCCAATTTGGAGCACTTATGAACCAGGATCTACATTTAAGATTGTTACCCTGGCGGCTGCCCTTCAAGAGGGGAAGGTCAATCTTGAAAAAGATCATTTCCATGATTCTGGTTCAGTGGAAGTGGCGGGTGCGAGGATTCGATGCTGGAAGAAGGGCGGCCATGGAAGCCAGTCCTTCCTGGAAGTTGTCGAGAATTCATGTAACCCGGGATTTGTCGAGCTTGGGGACAGACTCGGAAAAGAAAAGCTGTTTAAATATGTAAAGGATTTTGGATTTGGTGAGAAAACAGGCATTGACCTTCAGGGAGAGGGCAAAGGAATTCTTTTTAACCTTGACAGAGTAGGTCCGATTGAACAGGCAACTACTGCCTTCGGTCAGGGTGTATCCGTAACACCGATTCAGCAAGTTGCAGCCGTTTCAGCAGCTGTTAATGGAGGCATACTTTATACGCCTTATATTGCGAAAGAATTGATTGACCCGGTCTCTGGGGAGATTGTCATGAAAAAGACCCCGCAGGCGAAAAGAAGAGTCATTTCCGAAGAAACCTCTAAAGAAATCAGGCATGCGCTCGAGAGTGTCGTTGCAAAAGGCTCCGGGAAAAATGCCTATGTAGATTCTTACAGGGTTGGCGGCAAGACAGGAACCGCGCAAAAGGCAAAAGATGGCCGTTATCTTGAAAATAACCATATCGTTTCCTTTATTGGTTTTGCCCCTGCGGATGATCCGCAAATCGTTATTTATGTTGCAGTAGACAATCCGAAAGGTACTGTCCAGTTCGGCGGTGTTGTTGCAGCTCCTATTGTCGGTGATATCATGGAGGATAGCCTGAGGGCGATGGAGGTTCCGCCGAGAAAGGAACAGATTGAAAAGGAATTGACATGGCTTGATACGCCTTTAGTAGAGGTGCCTGACCTGATTGGATTATCCAAGACAGAACTTAGACAGCAACTGATCAATTTCAAACTTGATATTGCTGGAGATGGGGAGAAAGTAGTCAAACAGCTTCCTTCACCTGGAGTGAAAATCAAGGAAGGCTCAACTATTAGGGTATATATGAATGATTGATAGCAGGCGGCGGCAGGATCCTTCATCCGCCGCTGCTTTTGCATGCAGGACTTAAGGTATCGGTTACATTTTTTTTATTATAAAAAGGGCTAGGACTTTTCAGCTCAACAATGGCTAAATTCAGCCTAATCATGTAAAATAAAAGTCGCCATGTTGTTTGAGAGGATTTGATATTTATGAAATTACACGAATTGATTGGTTATTTACACCCGTTCGTGGATTACAAGGGAGAAAATCCCGACATTACTTCGATTGAAAATGATAACCGAAGAGTGACTCCAGGAAGTTTATTCATATGTATTAAGGGATATACAGTTGATGGTCATGACTTTGCAGGATCGGCTGTAAAAAATGGAGCCGCAGCTGTCCTTGCTGAAAGGGAAATTCCTGTTAATGTCCCGGTGATTGTTGTAAAGGACACAATGCGGGCAATGGCCGTGCTTGCTGATGCTTTTTACGGCCAGCCGAGCCAGAAGCTTCATATGGTGGGAATTACGGGGACGAACGGAAAAACGACGACAAGTCACATTATTGAAAAGATTTTCAAGGATGCTGGACAAAAAACGGGTTTGATAGGGACGATGTATACTAAGATTGGCGAACAAACCTTTGAAGTCAAGAACACAACTCCGGAGAGTCTCACCCTCCAGAAGACGTTCAAGAAAATGGTAGACGACAAAGTCGATACTGCCGTGATGGAGGTATCATCACATGCGCTTGTCTATGGCCGTGTTCATGGTACTGACTACAATGTCGCTGTCTTTACGAACCTCACACAGGATCATTTGGACTACCATAAAACAATGGAAGAGTACAAAAAGGCTAAAGGGCTTCTGTTTTCGCAGCTTGGAAATGCCTTTAACCATGAAAAACCGAAATTTGCTGTCCTGAATGCGGATGATCCGGCCAGCGAAGAATTTGCTTTACTGACATCAGCCCACTTATTGACGTATGGGATTGACAACCATGCCGACCTGCAGGCAACAAATATATCAATGACAGCCAGTGGAACATCATTTGATTTAGTCAGCCCATTTGGCGTAACAAGAGTGAACATCCAGCTGATTGGCAAATTCAGCATTTACAATGTACTTGCAAGTATTGGAGCAGCTCTTGTTTCCGGTGTTTCCCTGGAGACAATCATCGAATCAGTTGAAAGTGTCAAAGGGGTTTCGGGAAGATTTGAAGTCGTCGATGCGGGGCAGGATTTCTCCGTAATTGTTGACTACGCCCATACTCCAGACAGTCTGGAAAATGTACTGAAGACCGTTCAGCAATTTGCGCAAAAGAGGATTTTTTGTGTAGTCGGCTGCGGTGGAGACCGTGATCGCACGAAACGGCCGCTCATGGCGAAAATCGCCTGTGAATATTCTACAGACGCCATTTTCACCTCCGATAACCCACGCAGTGAGGATCCGGCTGAAATCATCAGAGACATGGAAGCAGGAGTAAAGGGAGAGTTTTATATTTCTATTATCGATCGGAAAGAAGCCATCCAGCATGCTGTTAAGAATGCCGTTTCAGGAGATGTGATCCTGATTGCTGGGAAGGGCCATGAAACATATCAGCAAATTGGAGACAGAACTTTTGACTTTGATGATAGGATTGTTGCGCGTGAGGCGATAGAGGAGAGGTAATATGCTGACATACCAGGATGTATCAAGTCTGTTTTCAAAAGCGACTGGAATCAAAGATGAAAATATTCGCTTTCAATCAGTAAGCAGCCTTGCTGGAGCCCGACAGCCAAAAGGGCTGTTTGTTCCTTTATCATCAGAATCAGGAACGTTACAGGAAGCCATTTCGAATGGTGCCGTAGCAGCTCTTTGGCCTGAAGGAGAGAAGGTTCCGACTTATGCTCCCAATCACTTCCCCATTTTTTATACACAAGATAATTTGAAAGGCTTAGAGGAAATTATGAATTTATATTTGAATTATTTGACTCAACACGAAGCAACCAAGGAAAAAACGGAATTCATTTTCAGCGACAAAGGGCTTCTTAATCAAACGGATGAAACATATGATATAGCTGTGATGGCCGAAAAAATCAATGCATTTGGCAGCAATCAGAGCAAGGCAGGTGAGGAATAGAATGCTGGAGCAAGTTATCTTTTTCACAATATTAATGGGTTTTCTAATTACGGTTCTGCTTTCACCAGTATTTATTCCTTTTTTAAGAAGGCTTAAATTTGGCCAGAGTATTAGGGAAGAAGGGCCGAAATCACACCAGAAAAAGACTGGTACCCCTACAATGGGCGGCGTTATGATTTTAATCTCGATTACAATTACTACGCTAATCATGACAGGTAAGTTCTCACAGCCGACTGTGGAAACTTATCTGTTGTTATTTGTCACATTGGGGTTTGGGCTTCTCGGTTTCATGGATGATTTTATCAAGGTCGTAATGAAACGGAACCTGGGATTGACATCCAAGCAAAAACTGTTTGGCCAAATCATTATTTCCGTCATTTTTTATTTCATTTTCCAGCAAAGTGATTTTTCAACAGAAATCAGCATCCCTTTAACGGATATTTCTTTTGACCTCGGGTGGGGATACGCACTTTTCATTATTTTCTGGATGGTGGGTTTCTCAAATGCCGTTAACCTGACGGACGGGCTTGACGGGCTGGTTTCCGGTACCGCAGCGATTGCATTTGGTGCTTTTGCTGTACTGGCCTGGAGCCAATCGCAATACGAGCTGTCGATCTTTTCAGTGGCGGTTGTCGGAGCTGTTTTAGGTTTTCTTGTATTCAATGCACACCCTGCGAAAGTGTTCATGGGAGATACCGGTTCACTTGCTTTGGGCGGTGCGATTGCAACTGTTGCAATCCTGGCAAAGCTTGAAATAATCCTGATCATCATAGGCGGCATTTTTGTCATTGAAACATTGTCTGTTATCCTCCAGGTTATTTCATTTAAAACAACAGGAAAAAGGATTTTCAGGATGAGCCCGCTTCATCACCACTATGAATTGATTGGCTGGTCTGAATGGCGGGTTGTTGTCACATTCTGGACTGTTGGCCTCCTATTCGCAATCCTTGGAATTTATATTGAGGTGTGGATCTAGATGAAACATATTAAAACATATCAACATAAAAAAATTCTTGTACTTGGCCTTGCCAAGAGTGGAGTCAGTGCCGCTGCTCTGCTACATAAACTAGGAGCTTTTGTTACAGTCAATGACAGCAAGCCTTTGTCAGAAAATCCGGAAGCACAAGCGCTTTTGGAACAGGGAATCAAGGTTGTCTGCGGAAGCCATCCAATCGAATTGATGGACGAAGGTTTTGAGCTGGTCGTCAAGAATCCTGGGATCCCTTACCATAATCCTATGATCCAAAAGGCTATAGAAAATGGAATACCGATTATTACTGAGGTTGAACTGGCCTACCAGGTTTCTGAAGCCCCTCTTGTAGGAATCACGGGTACAAACGGAAAAACAACCACAACAACGCTGATCTTTGAAATGCTCGAAGCGGGCAATAAAAAGCCAATGATTGCGGGGAATATTGGAACGGTTGCCTCCGGTGTTGCCCAGGAAGCTACAGAGGAGAATACGATAGTCATTGAACTTTCATCTTTTCAATTAATGGGAATCGACCAATTTAGGCCGCGGATTGCCATCATCACTAACCTGTACGATGCTCATCTTGATTATCACGGTACGAGGGATGAATATGTTGCAGCGAAAGCGCTGATCACGAAAAACCAGACAGAAGAGGATTACTTCATCGTTAACGCAGACCAGGAAGAAGTTATGGATATTGCCCGTACTTCAAAAGCTAAAATCGTTCCTTTTTCAACGAAAAAAGTACTGGACACAGGGGCATCTGTGAAAGAAGGCTGGGTTTGCTTCAATGGTGAGCAGATTATCGAAACGAAGGATATTGTATTGCCGGGCAAGCATAATCTTGAGAATATTTTATCGGCTGTGGCTGCGGCACTGCTCTCCGGCGGAAATCAGGATGCGATTGTCAAGGTGCTTACATCCTTTGCAGGTGTTCGGCACAGGCTTCAATACGTCACAAATTTAGATGGACGAAAATTTTATAATGACTCAAAAGCAACGAATATACTCGCAACAGAAAATGCACTGGCAGCTTTTGATGCGCCGATTGTATTGCTTGCTGGCGGACTGGACAGGGGCAATTCCTTTGATGAACTTGTGCCATCACTAAAAAACGTCAAAGTATTAATAACTTTTGGACAAACTGCTGAAAAAGTGGGACAGGCTGGACAGGAGGCGGGAATAAAAACGATCCTCCGCGTCGATAATGTGGAAAAAGCCGTTCCCGTTGCATTTGAACATTCAGACCCCGGCGATGTCATCCTGCTCTCACCGGCATGTGCCAGCTGGGACCAATATAAAACTTTTGAGGTCAGGGGAGACATGTTTATCGAGGCAGTGCATAAGCTTAAGTAAGGGCTTGTCTTGAACAGCATGACTTTGGCTGCCTGGCCTTCCGCAGGCTGATGGGAAGCGGCATATGAGCCCTAAATCATACAGCCGAGGTGTATTGCATTGCCAACAAAAAAAACGACTCCAGACATTTTTCTCATGATTGTTACCTTTGCGCTTTTGACTGTGGGCCTGATCATGGTCTACAGTGCCAGTGCTGTCTGGGCAGACTATAAGTTTAATGACTCTTTCTTTTTTGCGAAACGGCAGATGCTGTTTGCCGGAGTTGGAATCATTGCGATGTTTTTTATTATGAATATTGATTACTGGACATGGCGGACTTGGTCGAAAGTCATATTAATTATCTGTTTTGTCCTTTTAATTCTTGTATTGATTCCTGGAATAGGAAATGTACGGAATGGGTCGCGAAGCTGGATCGGAGTAGGCGCCTTTTCTGTCCAGCCTTCAGAATTCATGAAAATTGCGATGATAGCTTTTCTAGCAAAGTTTTTATCAGAGAACCAGAAGGCAATCACCTCTTTTAAAAAGGGTCTTCTCCCATCGCTGGGACTTGTCTTTTTGGCATTTGGCCTGATAATGCTGCAGCCTGATCTGGGCACAGGAACAGTTATGGTCGGAACTTCTGTAGTGATCATCTTTATCGCCGGAGCAAGGATCAGTCATTTCGTTGGTCTCGGCCTCCTCGGTGTTGCGGGGTTTGTCGGCCTGATTGCTTCTGCACCATACAGGATCAAACGGATCACATCGTTTCTTGATCCATGGCAGGATCCCCTTGGAAGCGGGTTTCAAATGATTCAATCACTCTATGCTATTGGTCCAGGAGGATTGTTTGGACTGGGGCTGGGACAGAGCCGGCAAAAGTTCTTTTATCTGCCAGAACCGCAGACAGATTTTATCTTCGCGATTCTTGCAGAAGAACTTGGATTCATTGGAGGCTCTTTGATTCTCCTTTTATTCTCTTTACTGCTTTGGAGGGGGATAAGGATTGCCCTCGGGGCACCTGATTTGTTTGGTACATTCCTTGCAACCGGCATTATTGCGATGATTGCCATTCAGGTAATGATCAATATCGGTGTAGTCACAGGTCTTATGCCTGTCACTGGAATTACACTCCCTTTCCTTAGCTACGGTGGATCTTCCCTGACTTTAATGCTGATGGCTATAGGGGTCCTGTTGAATATCAGCCGCCACTCAAGGTATTAAGGCCAATGCACAAACAAAAGACCCTGGCAATCAGGGTCTTTTGTTTGTGAGTATTTTCTTTTTGGGAATTAATACTGAAAGGATTAGAAATGTGGGACATAATCTATAAATATGTTAGGAATATGGCTATGTTCATGCTATATTACATTTAAATAACAATATCTTTAAAAACTGTTCTGGAGTTTAGAATATAGTAGAATAGGGTAAAACCGGGGAGTGCCTTTTTATAGGGCACTTTTGATAATTATTTATATTGCTCCTGGACAGTTCCTGGAGATTCCATGCAAGATGGATAGGGGTAAAATAGAGATAAGTTGCTGAGGTGTGGAAAATGAAGATTGCAGTTAGCGGCGGCGGTACAGGTGGACATATATATCCTGCGCTTGCACTGATAAGGGAAATCCAAAAGAAAGAACAAGATGTTGAGTTTCTCTACATAGGAACGGAAAAAGGGCTTGAGAGCAAGCTTGTACCGAGGGAGAATATTCCTTTTAAATCAATACATATCACGGGCTTTAAAAGAAAAATTTCTTTTGAAAATGTAAAAACGGTACTGCGATTCCTCAAAGGAGTCAGAGATAGTAAAAAGATGCTGAAGGAATTCAAACCTGATGTGGTCATCGGGACGGGCGGATATGTTTGTGGTCCGGTTGTCTATGCAGCTGCCAAAATGGGTATACCTACGATTGTTCATGAACAAAACAGTATACCTGGATTAACAAATAAATTCCTGAGTCGTTATGTAGATAAGGTGGCAATCTGCTTTGAGGAAGCAAGGGAATTCTTCCCGGATAATAAGGTTGAATTGACCGGTAATCCCAGAGCGTCGGAAGTATTGGGACAGGACGGGATTAAAGGTAGATTATCTGCAGGCCTTAAGCTCAAGGTTCCTACAGTTCTTATATTTGGAGGCAGCAGGGGTGCAAGGCCGATCAATGAAGCAGTCATCAAAAGTTTGACAGAATTGAGCAGTAAACCATACCAAGTTTTATACGTGACGGGTGACGTGCATTTCGAGGAAGTACAGAAAGAAGTCGAGCTTGTCGGAAATCCGGAAAATGTAATCATCAAGCCATTCATTCACAATATGCCTGAGGTGCTGGCTGGTGTCGATCTGACTGTAGCAAGGGCAGGAGCGACTACCCTTGCAGAACTGACATCCCTGGGAATACCAAGTATATTGATTCCAAGCCCATATGTTACGGATAATCACCAGGAAAAGAATGCCCGTGCCTTGAGTGAAAATGGAGCAGCCCGCCTTCTCCTGGAAAAAGATCTGACAGGGCCGAGGCTGGTAGAGAGTATTGACCAGATTCTCGGGCAGGAGGAGAAGCTGGCTAATATGAAAAAAGCAGCAAGGAAACTTGGGATACCAGATGCAGCTCAAAGACTCTATCGACTGATGGAGGAATTGGCATCGAAGTAGCCTATAGGGATGCAGCTGCATAAACTGGTTGAATAAAGCTGTCTCGTGAAAGGAAGGTAATTTATGATGGATCTGGCTAACAAACTTAGAGAATTGAATATCGGTTCGGTAAAGGAAAACGATCCGCTGGCAAACCATACATCGATGAAAATTGGCGGTCCCGCAGACATACTTATTGAGCCTTCATCAATAGAAAATTTGAAAAAGGCTGTGGAAGCCATCAAGGAGTCCGGAGTCGGGCTAACGGTAATCGGGAGAGGATCCAATCTTCTTGTATCGGACAAAGGAATCGAAGGAGCAGTCATAAAACTTGGCTCTGGCCTCGATGAGTTGGAGATTGATGGCACAAGAGTTACCGCAGGCGGCGGTCTCTCACTTGTAAACTTTGCAATTACAATCAGTCGTAAAGGCCTGTCCGGACTTGAATTCGCAGGAGGAATCCCGGGTTCGATCGGCGGCGCAGTATATATGAATGCTGGGGCCCACGGGTCAGATATCTCACAAATTCTCGAGAAAGCGTATGTTTTGTTTGAGGATGGATCACTGGAGTGGCTCTCAAATGAAGAAATGAAGTTTTCCTACCGGACATCAGTCCTTCAAAAGGAGCGTCCTGGCATCGTAGTGGCTGCAGTATTCCAGCTGAAGGAAGGAAATAGGGAAAAAATCGTATCAGAGCTCCAGAAAAACAAGGATTATCGCAAAGAGACCCAGCCATACAATTATCCAAGCTGCGGCAGTGTTTTCAGGAATCCCCTTCCGAATTATGCTGGTAATTTAATTGAGAAATCCGGTTTGAAGGGCCATCAAATCGGCGGCGCACAGATATCCGAACTTCATGCGAATTTCATTGTCAATAAAGGAAATGCCAAAGCGGAGGATGTTCTTGGTCTTATTCAGCATGTAAAGGATACAGTCCTTGAATTGCATGGGGTTAAAATGGAGACTGAGGTTGAAATTATCGGCCGGAAATAGCAGGAAAATCATTCAGGCTGTCAAATACTGTGATATAATATTTCATTAGATTAGATGCGAAAACGCCATGAATCTTCCTCGTGCCGTTAGTTATCTTTGTCCAAGGCTCTTTTCATTATCATTAAAGTTTTAATGACATGTTAATGTATTTCCGACTCGGAATTCTTCTCGAAAAGAGCCCAAAGACTTATACAAAAAAGCCTTGTCCTACAGTGATTAATTTGATGACTGGACAAGCTTCCTTTCTAATGAAGTACTATAATGATGGCTTTAACCTGTAAGGCTCTGATAATAGATGGATCGTTAAAGGAATGGGTTCAGCCGATAAAGAGGGGATTGAAAATGGAAAAGGGGAAAATCGTCTCAATTGAAGACCGGATTCCGAAACTGAAACATCAAAGACGCAAGAAGGCCAACCGCCGGCTGATTATGCTGCTAGCTTTGTTTTTTATAATGATTGCTGGTATTATTTATTTCCAATCGCCACTGAGCAGGGTGAAGGAAATTACGGTTTCCGGTAACCAATCATATACCTATGAACAAATCATTGGAAAAAGCGGGCTGTCGCTGGAGTCTAATGTGTGGAAGGTCAGCAGGGAAGAGATTGAAAAGAAGCTGGAGCGAATCCAGGAAATCAAGAAGGCAAAAGTCGATGTTGTTTTGCCAAATACAGTGGCAATCGATATTGAGGAGTATGACCGTCTTGCTTACATATCAAAAGGCAAAAATTTCTACCCGGTCCTTGAAAATGGAAATATACTTGGTGAAAAGCAAATTGATGAAATTCCTGTCAATGCCCCTATTTTAATAGGGTTCAAAGAAGGAAAAGTATTGGATGAAATGATTGCTTCTCTTGAGAAATTGCCGGAAGTGGTTATAAACTCCATTTCTGAAATCCACTCAAAACCGGTGAAAACAGATAAATATCTTATTAAGCTGTACATGAATGATGGTTTCGAAGTAAATGCGACGCTCAGGACTTTTTCGGAAAAAATGGAACATTATCCGTCCATTGTCAGCCAGCTTGACCCGGGTAAAAAGGGAGTAATCGATCTCGAAGTTGGCTCTTATTTTAAAGCATATGAAGCAGAGGAAGCTGAAGAAGTTGAAATTGAAAAAGAAAATGAACAGTAACCGTGTAGTTCTTTCAGTCGTATTCCTGGTGCTTGGCTTCATGGTCGCTTTTTCATTCCGTGTCACCCAGAATGACACTGACAACGGCAAAGGGCTGACTGACAGGCAGTGGGAGAAGCACATCAGCTTGAGAAATGATTTGATTGAACAGGAAGAAAAAAACCGGGAGCTTCAAAAAGAGTTGAATTCCAAGCAGGAAAAGGTGAGGGAAATTGAAACCAGCCTGTCCAAGGAAGCCCAAGTGTTTTTTAACATGGCTGAAGACGCAGAAAAATACCGTATGTTCCTCGGGAAGGTAAAGGTCAGCGGAGAAGGTGTAAAAGTAACTCTTGCTGATGGAGAGTACAACCCTGATGAAGAGAATATCAATAATTACCTTGTCCATGAGCATCATGTATTCAAGGTGATTAATGAACTCTACATTTCAGGAGCAGCAGCAATTGCTGTGAACGGGCAGAGAATTGCGCATAATTCATATATTTTGTGTACTGGCCCCGTTATCACTGTTGATGGCTACCAGCATCCTGCCCCATTTGAAATCACTGCAATAGGTGACCCCGATGTTCTTTCCTCCGCTTTAAACATTACCGGTGGGGTAAAAGATCAGCTTGTAAATGACCAGATTGTTTTTTCTTTGGAAGAAAAGACAGATATTGCAATGGAACCCATTCTCGGGAAATGACGCCAAGCGTATTTCCTTTTCCATTGCCGAAATTGGAATGAAGATGGTGTAAAGGGCCTCTTAATAAAAAAACAAAGTTAATGGCCTAAAGAAAGCAAGGTGAAAACTATGGGCCGACCTAAAAATCTCAGCTTCAGCTTGATTGCTGCAATCATCGGATTGATGGTGGCCATCCAGTTCCAAACAGTCAGGGAACCAGAAGTCAGGGATACACGTGACACCTGGCAGCTTCGGGAGGACCTGATGAAAGAAAAGGAATTGCAGTCCAAGCTGCTCTTCGAAATCAGGTCGAACGAAGAAAAAATCGCCAAGTATGAAACTGAACGGCAGCAAAGCAAGGAAGAAGTCCTTCGTGAAACACTTGCTGAGCTAAAGAATGAAGCTGGATTGACAGAAGTGACGGGACCCGGTCTCTCTCTGTCGATTGAACCTGCTTTCAACCTGATTGCCGAAGGGGACAACCCTCCCTCGGTTTCTCCAGATCTGCTAAAAAGGCTGTTAAATGAATTGAACATGTATGGTGCGAAGCACGTATCTGTTGATGGCGAGAGGGTCATCAATACAACTGTCATCAGGGATATCAACAGGGTCACGAAAATCAACAACCATTCCCTAAACCGGTTTCCCCTAGAAGTGAAGATCATTACCGATAATGGGGATACAGCTGAAAAATTATATAATCGTATGAAGGTATCTGCGGTTGCTGAGGATTTTTTTATTGATAACCTGGAAGTGAAGGTTAACAGGCCGGTTGGCGATCTGGTTGTACCGGCTTATCAGGATACAATCAGGATCAGATATATGGAATCCGCTAAAACAGAAAAAGGGGGAGGCAACGGATAATGTGGCTTCCAATAATGGGATTGATCATCGGTGTCATCATCGGACTGCTCACCGATATCCGAATTCCTGAAGAATACTCGAACTATCTATCAATAGCGATCCTTGCAGCCCTCGATACATTGTTTGGCGGGATCCGCGCCCAGCTTCAAAATATATATGATGAGAAAGTTTTTGTATCAGGTTTCTTTTTTAATATAGTATTGGCAGCAAGTTTAGCTTTTCTAGGTGTTCATCTTGGTGTAGACTTGTATTTAGCAGCAGTTTTTGCCTTCGGGGTGAGGCTGTTCCAGAATATAGCAGTCATCAGAAGAATTTTGTTGACAAAATGGTCAACGGGCAGTGAAAAGTAGAAAAAAAAATGATATTTTAAAAGGGAAATATTTAATTGTGACGAATAAAGTAATGTAATTAAAATTGAAACGCAATTAGATAGCAGAAGGAAATTGTTGTTCAAACAATAGGAATTGTTGAAGGAGGTGCCAGAGAATGAACAGCAATGATATATATGTCAGTCTTGACATCGGTACATCCAGTGTTAAGGTTATCATTGGGGAAATGGTCAATGACACTTTGAATATAATTGGTGTTGGCAATGTGAAGTCCGAAGGGTTAAGAAAGGGCTCCATTGTTGATATAGATGAAACCGTTCATTCTATTAAGAGGGCAATCGAACAGGCTGAAAGAATGATAGGTTTGAAGATTAACCAGGTGATTGTAGGTGTCACCGGCAATCATGTTTCACTGTTGCCATGCCATGGTGTGGTTGCGGTGTCCAGCGACAATCGCGAAATTACAAATGAGGATGTAGCGAGAGTCATTGATGCTGCACAGGTGGTATCGATCCCGCCTGAGCGAGAGATAATAGACGTGATTCCAAAGCAATTTATCGTTGATGGTCTTGATGAGATCAATGATCCAAGAGGCATGATTGGTGTCAGGCTTGAAATGGAAGGAACGATCATTACAGGATCAAAGACAATCTTACATAATACTCTCCGTTGTGTTGAGCGTGCTGGACTTGAAATTGTTGATATAGGCCTTCAGCCACTTGCTGCAGGTGCCTTCGCACTTTCAAAGGACGAAAAGAATATGGGTGTCGCCATGATTGATATTGGCGGCGGTTCAACAACAGTAGCGGTGTTCGAAAATGGGCACTTAAGAGGGACTTCTGTCATTCCTGTTGGAGGCGACCATATTACCAAGGACCTATCAATCGGTTTGCGCACTACAACTGAAGAAGCGGATAAATTAAAATTAAAGCATGGACATGCCTTTTATGACCATGCTTCCGAAGAAGAGATATTTGAAGTTTCAATCATCGGAAGTGACCAGCAGCAGCAGTTCAACCAGCTGGAAGTAGCGGATATCATTGAAGCAAGAATGGAAGAAATATTCTCCCTTGTCCAGGATGAGTTGAAACAGATGAACATCAGGGACCTGCCTGGCGGATTTGTCCTGACTGGGGGAACAGCCAATATGCAAGGAGTGCTTGAGCTTGCCCAGGACATCTTCCAAAGCAGGGTGAGGATTGCCATTCCAGACTATATTGGCGTCAGGGAACCCCAATATACAACTGCAGTAGGCTTAATCCAATTTGCTTATAAAAACGCGAAATTAAAAGGGAAGAAAATGGAAGCAGCGTTTACTGAAGTAGAACCGAAAGAAAAGAGAGTTCAAAAACAGCCGCATCCAAAATCGAAGCCTGAGAAACAGCCTGAAGAAAAAGTCTCCTCAAGAATGAAAAAATTTCTTGGCTACTTTTTTGAATAATCAGAGCTAACAGGAAATCGACGAATTAGGAGGATTTGTCATGTTGGAATTTGATACGAATTTAGATTCACTTGCTACTATAAAAGTTATCGGTGTTGGCGGCGGCGGAAATAATGCGGTTAACCGAATGATCGAACACGGTGTACAGGGTGTGGAGTTCATTGCGGTTAATACAGACGCACAGGCGTTGAACCTTTCCAAAGCCGAGATTAGAATGCAAATCGGTGCAAAATTAACACGCGGACTTGGTGCCGGCGCTAATCCTGAAGTAGGGAAGAAGGCTGCCGAAGAAAGCAAAGAGCAGATTGAAGAAGTACTGAAAGGTGCAGACATGGTGTTCGTAACTGCTGGTATGGGCGGAGGTACTGGTACAGGTGCCGCTCCTGTCATCGCTCAAATTGCGAAAGACCTTGGAGCTTTAACAGTTGGTGTAGTTACCCGTCCATTTACTTTCGAAGGGCGCAAGCGTGCCGGACAGGCAGGCGGAGGAATTTCTTCGATGAAAGAAGCGGTGGATACGCTAATTGTCATCCCGAATGACCGTTTGCTTGAGATTGTTGACAAAAGCACTCCAATGCTCGAAGCATTCCGTGAAGCAGACAATGTTCTTCGCCAGGGTGTACAGGGTATCTCTGATTTAATCGCAACACCTGGTTTAATCAACCTTGACTTTGCTGATGTGAAGACAATCATGTCCAATAAAGGTTCGGCATTGATGGGCATTGGTGTTGCTTCAGGTGAAAACCGAGCAACAGAAGCTGCTAAGAAGGCTATTTCTTCACCATTGCTTGAAACATCACTTGATGGAGCACAAGGTGTCCTGATGAACATTACAGGCGGCACAAATCTTAGCCTGTATGAAGTGCAGGAGGCGGCAGATATTGTAGCTTCTGCTTCAGATCAGGATGTCAACATGATCTTTGGTTCCGTTATCAATGAAAACTTAAAAGATGAAATCATTGTTACTGTCATCGCTACAGGCTTCAATGAGGAAGTTGTCCAGCCAAAACCGACAAGACCTGGTTTTGGAGGCCAGCAAAAGCCGGTAATGGGCGCAATCAAGCGCGAACAGCCAAAACGTGAAGAAATCCAGCAGGAAGCTCCAAGAAGCAATCAATCTTCCCAGAATGATGATGCTCTTGATATTCCAACATTCCTGCGCAACCGCAATAGACGACGCTAATTTTATAACATTAAGGCATAGCCGATAAGGCTATGCCTTTTTCTATTGTTTGGAATCTGCCAGATTGATTAAATGAAAATATCGTTGAAGGAATTCAGGACTAGTAAATCCACGCATTTTTTTCCTCGCTAAATAAAATATCTGAAAATTGACAAAATCCGAAAGGATAAGTGAAAATCTCTGTAGTTTTGTTGCCAGAAAGTGACACACTTCATATCACATTGACGATATACTTTTTCGTAACGGAATGATAGAGCAAGGGGCAAACCTAGGTGATTTGCTGCCACCTTGCCCGGTGCCACTCGTTATCCTTCCAGCCAAAAATCTATTTGCTCCTTAGATAAATAGGTTATGGTTTGTAAGAATTCATTTAAGAGGAAATCAAGGCACCTGCAATTCTGTACAGGGGGATGAGAGGTGAAGGTCTATCTGGATGTTATTTGGGCGTTGAACCTGTTGTTCGATACGTTCCTTCTATATTTGACTGCCATCATCCTGAAAAGGCAGGTCAAGCTCTGGCGTTTGGCTGCAGGAGGAGCTATAGGTTCACTGGTCATTATATTATCGATTACGCCAATTCATGCAGCAGCCGGGCACCCAGCGGGAAAATTGGTCTTTTCAATTATGATGGTACTTACAGCCTTTGGTTACAAGAGAATGCGTTTTTTCATTAAAGCACTTATGACTTTTTATGTTGCGACTTTCCTCCTGGGTGGTACGTTGACGGGGGTCCATTATTTCATCCAGTTTGATATGGATCTAGCCACAAATGTCGCCATGAACCAAATCAAAGGATTCGGCGACCCAGTAAGCTGGCTGTTTGTATTATTGGGTTTTCCGCTGGCCTGGCATTTCTCCAGGCGGAACATTGAGCAATTTGAAATGACAAAGATTCAATATGATTCACTGGCAGAAGTCGAAGTCCATTTCATGGAGATGAATTTTAACATTAAAGGGTTGATTGACAGCGGAAATCAGTTATACGACCCCATCACCAAAATGCCGGTAATGATTTTGTCGATTGCACACTGTTTGGATAGCATACCAAATGAAATTAGAAAGATAGCCGAAGATCCTGATTGTGTCCTAACAGGTGATGGACAATTTTCACAGCACCTCGAAAATCGAATGAGAATCATACCATGCAAGGTAGTCGGACAAGAGCATAAATTAATCATTGCCTTCAATCCGGACGAAATCAAAATCACCACTGATGAGGATATTTATATGGCCGAAAAAAGCTTGATTTCTTTTACAGCACAGGAATTATCGGGAGATGGAAGCTTCCAATGCATTATCCACCCTAAGATGCTGGCGGGAATGGCAAAGTCAGAGTCCAAGGTGATGGTAAGCTAATATTACTATACTCAGAAATACATAATTTAGAAGGAGGACAATCAATGAAAAATTTGCGGCTTCGGATATCCTATTACTGGTATAAATTATTAATGAAACTAGGCCTGAAAACAGATGAAATATATTATATCGGCGGTAGCGAAGCTTTGCCCCCTCCTTTAACGAAAGAAGAGGAAGAGGTACTGTTAAATAAACTTCCAAACGGGGACAAAGCTGCCAGGTCGATTCTTATAGAGAGAAACCTTAGATTAGTTGTTTACATTGCCCGTAAATTCGAGAATACAGGAATCAATATTGAAGATTTAATCAGCATTGGAACAATCGGACTGATCAAGGCGGTCAATACATTCAATCCAGAGAAAAAAATCAAGCTGGCTACCTATGCATCCAGGTGTATCGAAAACGAAATCCTGATGTATTTGCGGAGGAACAATAAACTTCGCTCTGAAGTATCCTTTGACGAGCCTCTGAATATCGACTGGGATGGAAATGAGCTGCTCTTGTCTGATGTTCTAGGTACAGATGACGACATTATCACGAAGGATCTCGAATCGAATGTTGATAAAAAATTGCTGGTAAAAGCGCTTCAGCAGCTTTCTGACCGTGAAAAGCAGATTATGGAATTGCGTTTCGGCCTTGGAAGCGGTGAGGAAAAGACGCAAAAGGATGTTGCCGATATGCTGGGTATTTCACAATCATATATTTCTCGTTTGGAAAAGAGAATTATTAAGCGCTTAAGAAAAGAATTCAATAAAATGGTATAACAGTAAAATTTTTTTAAAAAAATTTTTACTTTAAAAATATCGATTACTTAGCGGGTTTGCTGGCTGAATCTTCCTTTTGTCAGACTAACCTAAAGGTAAATAGTGCATATTTTTCCTCCCTGCGGAGATACTGAATTTTGACAGCAGCTCCTGTGAGGAGGGAAAAGATTGACACGAAACAAAGTTGAAATTTGCGGTGTTGATACATCTAAGCTTCCCGTTCTGAAAAACGAGGAAATGAGAAAACTTTTTAGAGAGATGCAAAGCGGTGACATCACAGCAAGAGAAAAACTTGTGAATGGGAACCTAAGGCTTGTTTTAAGTGTAATCCAGCGTTTTAACAACCGGGGCGAGTTTGTCGACGATCTGTTTCAGGTCGGGTGTATAGGCCTTATGAAATCCATTGATAATTTTGATCTGGGGCAGAATGTAAAGTTTTCTACCTATGCCGTCCCGATGATCATTGGAGAAATCAGACGGTATTTAAGAGATAATAACCCAATCAGAGTCTCCCGTTCACTTAGGGATATAGCTTACAAAGCATTGCAGGTACGCGAAAGGCTGATGAGTGAGGCTTCAAGAGAGCCGACTGCTGAAGAAATTGCCAAGGTGCTCGAAGTGCCGCATGAGGAAATAGTCTTTGCCCTTGATGCCATTCAGGATCCAGTCTCCTTGTTCGAGCCAATCTATAATGATGGCGGAGATCCAATATTTGTTATGGATCAGCTGAGTGACGAACGTAATAAGGATACAAACTGGATAGAGGAAATTGCATTGAAAGAGGGCATGAGGCGCCTGAACGAAAGAGAGAAGCTGATTCTAAGGAAAAGATTTTTCCAGGGTAAAACTCAGATGGAGGTTGCAGACGAAATCGGGATTTCACAGGCCCAGGTTTCAAGGCTTGAAAAAGCAGCCATTAAACAGATGAATAAGAATATTCAAAGCTAAGCTGCCTTCCAAGGGCAGCTTTTTCAATTGTATGGAAATCACATATACTCATACATCTTTTTCTGTTTCATATAATGCTATATAAGGGGTGGATAACACCACAGTGAAATCCGGAGGGATCTGCATGGTAAAGGTTACCGAGTTTCAAGTGAAGGATGTCGTGAATGTTTCCGATGGAAAAAGGCTTGGGAATATTGAGGATTTTGAAATTAATTTGAATACCGGGAAAATCGAGGCAGTTGTAATCGGAAGTTCGGGCAAGGTTCTTGGCTTCTTCGGAAAGGAAGATGAGGTCATAATCCCCTGGAGGAATATTTTGAAAATAGGTGAAGATGTTATTTTGGTCCGGTATAAGGACAGCGGGGAATATCAGGAGCAGGTTGATCGGGAAGACTAGCTTCGTAATTCTGTTGTATTGCCGGGTGTATATGATAAACTAGACAAAAAACATGTGAGGTAAAAAGGATGGAGCCATTCATCATCGGCAGTCAAGAATATTTTATGATAAAAAAGTGGATGGATCGTCATCCTGGCCTGGAAGCCGGTTTTACGACAAAGAATGGCGGAGTAAGCCAGCTGGAGGCTTTCTCCGGTTTGAATTTCGGTTTCCATGTTGGAGACGAACAAAAGGCTGTTTGCGAGAATCGTCTCCTTCTGGCTGAAAAGATCGATTTTCCGCTTTCCAGTTGGGTAGGAGCGGAACAAACCCATGACATCTGCATTGCAAAAGTCGACAAATCCGATCAAGGAAGGGGCTCGAGTGATTATGCATCTTCTTACTCGGGAACCGATGGCTTTTTCACAGCTGAACCAGGTATTCTGCTGACTCTTTGTTTCGCAGACTGTGTACCCATTTATTTTATTGAGCCGGAAATAAAATTGATTGGTGTCGCGCATGCCGGATGGAAAGGCACTGTTCATGGCATTGCAGACGAGATGATCAGCAAATTTAAGCAAAATGGGGCAAAAACCGAAAAAATTTCTGCCATTATTGGCCCATCAATATGCAAAAAATGTTATATTGTTGATGAGAGAGTCATTAATTTAGTGAAAAATATACTAGATGGTGTCGAGAACTTACCATATAATCAAGTTAGTGAAGGACAATATTCTCTCGATTTGAAAGAATTAAACCGCCTTATTTTAGTGAAGGCCGGTGTCAAAGACGAGAATATAGAAGTAACCGATTACTGTACCAGCTGCCATAGTGAGCATTTCTATTCCCATAGACGGGATAAGGGGAATGCAGGCCGCATGATGGCATATATCGGGTGGAAGGAGGATAGCCGTCCATAATGAATGTCGCAGAAAATCTGGAGGTTATCCAGGGTCAAATAGCAAATGCCTGTAAAGCTTCGGGCCGGAGCAAGGACGAGGTGAAAATCATTGCCGTGACGAAATATGTCTCCCCAGAAAGGGCAAAGCAAGCGATTGACGCGGGTGTAATCCATCTCGGTGAAAATAGGGATGAGGGTTTGCTCCATAAAATCAGCCAATTGCAGGACAAGCCTGTGTGGCATTTTATTGGGACTTTACAAACAAGAAAAGTCAAAAGTATCATAGACCACGTTACATATATCCATTCACTGGACAGGCTGTCGCTTGCAAAGGAAATCAACAAACGAGCAAGCTCAAAGGTTAAATGCCTGATTCAGGTGAATGCCTCTGGGGAAGAGAGCAAGCATGGACTGAATCCGGATGATGTCACTGGATTTGTACAAGATTTGAAGCAGTGCCCGAATATAGAAGTAAGCGGATTAATGACGATGGCCCCATTTACTGAAGATGAACAGGTAATCAGAAGTTGCTTCAGAACACTGAAAAATCTTCAGGCAGAGATCCAACAGCTTAGACTGGAATATGCTCCATGCCATGAATTGTCAATGGGAATGTCAAATGATTTTAAAATAGCGGTTGAAGAGGGTTCCACTATGGTGAGAATCGGTACAGCCCTGGTAGGCAATGAATCGGAGGTGCAATAATATGAGCTTAAAATCAAAAATAAAGACATTTTTTTTCCTGGAAGATGAATATGACTATAATGATGAGGAAATGCTCGAGGAAGAAACGGAACCCTTTAAGCCTAGCAAACAGCCTGTCCAGCAAAAGCAGAATGTGGTAAGCCTTCAAAGCGTTCAAAAAGCATCCAAGGTTATCCTTATGGAACCAAGGATGTATGCTGAAGCACAGGAAATCGCTGACCATTTGAAGAATCGCCGGGCTGTTGTCGTAAACCTGCAGCGTATTGAACAAGACCAGGCGAGAAGGATTGTGGATTTCCTAAGCGGAACTGTTTATGCAATCAGCGGAGATATCCAGCGGATTGGCATGAATATCTTTTTATGTACCCCGGATAATGTGGAAGTAACAGGGAATATTTCTGAACTGATGCAGGAGCGGGATTACCAAGAGTCGAGGTGGTAGATTTAATGGATTTAGTGATAGGTATCATAGCTCAGTTAGTTAGTCTTTACCAATGGGCGCTGATTATTTATATTTTCATGTCATGGTTCCCTAATGCAAGGGAAACAGCGATCGGCCAGTTCCTGGCGAGAATTTGCGAGCCATTTCTGGAGCCGTTCCGCCGGATCGTGCCTTCAATCGGCATGATTGACATTTCACCAATTGTCGCATTTCTGGTGCTGCGTTTTGCAGTTGATGGATTACGGCAATTGGCTCTATGGTTCTAATATCAAGGAACTTCGCAGGGTCTGATTCAGGCCCTGCTTATTTTCTATCAAGACTTAGAAGGAGAACGAAATGAGTATCTACCAGCATTTTCGTCCTGAGGAACGGGAATTTATCGACCAGGTCATTAATTGGAAAGAATATGTTGAGCAAAATTATGCTCCAAAGCTGACGGACTTTTTGGATCCCCGTGAACAGCAGATTCTTTCGGTTGTTATCGGAAAACATCCTGACGTGAAGTGGGAATTATTTGGGGGTGCACCAGGAACTGAACGAAAACGGGCATTCCTTTTTCCTGAGTATTTGGAGGTAAAGCAAGAGGATTTCCAAATTAAACTGTTTGGCATCGAGTACGCCAGCAAGTTCGTGAACATTGAACACCGGCAGGTACTCGGGAGCCTGATGTCCCTGGGACTGAAGCGCGGAAAGTTTGGCGACATTCTGATTGACGGGGATACGGTCCAATTTTTTGCAGCTGAAGAAATTGCAGATTATATCCGTCTTCAATTGGAATCAGTAGGGAGGGCATCCATTAAGCTGACGGAACAGCCGCTTGCAAACGCCTTGACGATCGATGAGGTATGGAATGAAATGAATACTACGATATCATCTTTACGACTTGATACAGTGATGTCCACACTCTTTAATCTCTCACGGCAAAAATCCCAGCTTTTGATCCAGCATGGGCATGTGAAAGTAAACTGGACTGCGATTGAGAACACTGCCTTCGACTGCGGTGAAGGCGATGTCATCTCCGCGCGTGGATATGGACGTGCGAAAATCATCACAATTGATGGGAAAACAAAGAAAGATAAATATCGAGTTATTGCCGGAAGAAAAAAATAATTATATAGTAAAGAAGAAGGATTTTTAGTGTTTTTGTCGAATCATTGCTTTAAGTACATAAAGGATTATAACGAAATGGGAGGTGGCGTAATGCCTTTAACGCCGTTAGATATACACAACAAAGAATTTAATAAGGGATTTCGCGGGTATGATGAAGATGAAGTGAATGAGTTCCTTGATCAAGTCATCAAGGACTATGAACTAATAATCCGAGAGAAAAAAGAGCTTGAAGAAAAGCTCAATGAAATGAATTCAAGACTTGGACACTTTACAAACATCGAGGAAACATTGAATAAATCGATTGTCATCGCACAGGAAGCGGGAGAAGAAGTCCGCCGCAATGCCCAAAAAGAAGCCAAGCTGATTATCAAGGAAGCAGAAAAGAATGCTGACAGGATCATCAACGAATCATTATCAAAGGCCAGAAAAATTGCCCTGGAGATTGAAGAGTTGAAAAAACAATCCAAAGTATTCAGGACAAGATTCAAGATGCTGATTGAAGCACAGCTTGATATGCTGAACACAGATGACTGGGATCACCTGCTGGAATATGAACTGGATTCAACAGAATTAAAGGCGACTGCAAGAGAAGAAGAAGATTCACTGGCTTGACGCAGACGCGCTATTTCGCATATAATTTCATAACAAAGTGCATTACATGACAGAAACGATGACAGGGACAGTACGGCGTTCCAGTTGCTTGCTTTTTCAGCGAAATGGGGAAGGTGGAAGCCCATTGCAAGCGGATTGCCAGAAGATCACCCGATAGTTCCGAGCTGAACATCCATACAGGATCAGTAAGTGCAGGCGTGACATTCGCGTTAAGAATGCTAAGAGGACAGGATAAAGATTTCTTGTCTATTTAGGGTGGTACCGCGGGAATAAAACCTTCTCGTCCCTTTCCAGGGATGGGGAGGTTTTTTTATTTTCCTGGAATCGTTATTTCATGGCTGCAACGGTAAAATTAGGAGGATCAATTAAATGGAGTACAAAGACACATTGCTCATGCCGAAGACTGAGTTTCCAATGCGCGGGAACCTTCCAAACAGGGAACCGGAAATCCAGGCAAAATGGGAAGAAATGAATATCTATGAAAAAGTCCAAAAGCACACGGAAGGACGCCCGCTGTTCATCCTTCATGATGGACCTCCATATGCGAATGGAGATATCCATATGGGCCATGCATTAAACAAGATCTTAAAAGACTTTATCGTTCGCTATAAGTCAATGAGCGGCTTTTGCTCTCCATATGTTCCCGGATGGGATACACATGGTTTGCCGATTGAGCAGGCATTGACCAACAAAGGTGTAAAACGCAAGGAAATGACAGTCGCTGAATTCAGGAAGCTATGTGAAGAATATGCATATGAGCAGATCAACAACCAGCGTGAGCAGTTTAAGCGTCTTGGGGTCAGAGGCGACTGGGAAAATCCTTATATCACTTTGAAGCCTGAATATGAGGCACAGCAGATCAAGGTGTTTGGCGAGATGGCCAAAAAAGGATATATCTACAAAGGTAAAAAGCCGGTTTACTGGTCACCATCAAGTGAATCCGCACTGGCAGAAGCAGAAATTGAATACCAGGATAAACGTTCAGCTTCCATCTATGTTGGTTTCCCTGTAAAAGACGGTAAGGGTGTTTTAGACCAGGATGTTGAAATTGTCATCTGGACAACAACGCCGTGGACGATTCCTGCAAATCTGGGTATTTCTGTACACCCCGAATTGACTTACGTAGTGGTTGAAGCCGACGGAAAGAAATTCCTTGTTGCTGAAGAACTGCTTGAAGCAGTAACGAATGAAATCGGCTGGGATAGTGTCTCTACTGTCAAGAAATTTGCAGGCAAGGAGCTTGAAGGCGTTCTTGCAAAACATCCATTGTATGGCCGTGATTCACTTGTCATGCTTGGAGAGCACGTTACGACTGATGCTGGTACAGGATGCGTACACACGGCTCCTGGACATGGTGAAGATGACTTCCATGTTGGCCAGAAATATGGCCTTGAAGTTTTATGCCCTGTTGATGATAAGGGTGTTATGACGGCTGAAGCAGAAGGCTTTGAAGGATTGTTCTACGATCAGGCAAACAAGCCAATCACTGAAAAGCTTGAAGAGGCTGGCGCTTTATTGAAGCTAAGCTTCATCACACACTCCTACCCGCATGACTGGAGAACGAAGAAACCTGTTATCTTCCGTGCTACAGCACAATGGTTCGCATCCATTAAAGATTTCCGAGGCGAGCTGCTAAAAGCTGTTGAGGAAACAAAATGGGTTCCTGCATGGGGCGAAACAAGATTGTTCAATATGGTCCGTGACCGCGGCGACTGGTGTATCTCCCGTCAGCGCGCATGGGGTGTTCCTATCCCTGTATTCTACGCTGAGAACGGGCAGGAGATCATCACTGACGAAACAATCGAACATGTTTCAAATCTATTCCGTGAGCATGGATCAAATATCTGGTTTGAAAAAGAAGCGAAGGAATTGCTGCCAGAAGGTTTCAGCCACCCTGGAAGTCCTAATGGCCAATTTACAAAAGAAACGGACATCATGGATGTTTGGTTCGATTCCGGATCTTCTCACCAGGCAGTGCTTGTTGAACGCGATGACCTCCAGCGTCCGGCAGACCTTTATCTTGAAGGCTCTGACCAATACCGCGGCTGGTTCAACTCTTCTTTATCAACAGCCGTTGCAGTAACTGGCAAGGCACCATATAAAGGAGTTCTCAGCCATGGTTTTGCTTTGGATGGTGAAGGCCGCAAGATGAGTAAATCAATCGGAAACGTCGTTGTTCCTGCCAAGGTCATGAACCAGTTAGGTGCAGACATCCTTCGACTTTGGGTTGCATCTGTTGACTATCAATCAGATGTGCGTGTTTCTGACGCAATCCTTAAGCAAGTTGCTGAAGTATACCGTAAAATCCGCAACACATACAGGTTCTTGCTTGGCAATCTTTCAGACTTCAATCCTGAAACGGATGCCGTACCATTCGAACAGTTACGCGAAGTGGACCAGTTCATGCTCGTCAAACTGAACAAGCTAATCAAATATGTACGAAATGCTTATGACAACTATGAATTTGCAGGCGTATACCATGCGGTCAACAACTTCTGTACACTTGATTTGAGTGCCTTCTATCTGGATTTCGCGAAGGATGTCCTGTATATCGAAGCAGCAGATAATGCTGAGCGCCGTGCAATCCAGACAGTTTTGCATGAAAGCTTGCTTGCATTAGTGAAGCTGACTGCACCTATCCTTTCTCATACTGCGGATGAAGTTTGGGCATTCATTCCATCAGCGAAGGAAGATAGCGTTCAGCTTACAGATATGCCAGAAGCTAAGGAAATCGCGAATGGGGAAGAACTTGAGAAAAAGTGGAATGCCTTCATGAAACTCCGTGACGATGTCCTTAAAGCGCTTGAAGAAGCGAGAAACGAAAAAGTGATCGGAAAGTCTTTGACTGCAAAAGTTTCATTATATGTAAGCGACAGTACAAAAGAGCTTCTTGACGCAATCTCTGAAAACTTAAGCCAGCTATTCATCGTTTCAGGCTTTGAAGTTGCAGGAAGCTATGACCAGGCTCCAGAAAATGCCATCAAGCTTGAAAACGCAGCAATCGTTGTAACCAAAGCTGAAGGTGAAACTTGTGAAAGATGCTGGGTTGTCACACCAGAAGTGGGTAAAGTTGAAGAACATCCAACACTTTGTGAGCGCTGTGCAACAGTAGTAAAAGAAAATTACTAAATAATACATGACTCCGGGTTTTTGGCCCCGGAGTTTTTTTATGTATGCCAAATAACATCCTGCTTGGGAAATCCTGCAGTACATGTAAAAAGTTAAGTTGAGTCAGCATCCTGCCTGTGGAAATAATAGCTGTAAACAGGAACGGGGGCAGATATATGGAAAGTAATCTTGATTACATTTACAATGAGCTCCGCGAAACGAAGACAGAATTGTTAACGTACCTGAACTATGGCGATAGAGACGTAAGAATTTTGAAATATATAAAAGATGAACTTCGCGATATCGAAGCAGCATTGGAGAAAGTGGATAATGGAGAGTATGGAAAATGTGAATTATCTGGAGAATATCTCCCATACGATTTTTTACAGACAATCCCAACAGCTAGATCAGCCAGTGAATTAAACCAAATGGAACAATATTACCGAAAACCAATATATTCGTGAGTTTTTTGTGCCACTTGGTCAGGGGTTTGGGAAAAACAAAAAACGAAATGGAAAATTCCGTTGCAAGTTTCCAAGTCGGCAATAAAATTAATTCTTCGCGAATAACGATTTCATTAAAACATCGAAAAACAGCAATAAAAATATTTTTTCACCAAAAAAAGTTTTTCGAGTTCACTGAAAATCATGATTGTACTTCACAGATTTTAATACAAATTTAACCTTAATAAGGTGCTTTACCACCTTTCAATGTCATTAACATCATAAAAGCTTATAAAATCTGTCGTTTTAATCTTTTATGTGCTAAAATGCAAAGGTATATATGATGGATGTGGAGGTTACCTTTGTGTTTTATTACATAATTGCGCTGTTTGTGATCTTGCTTGACCAGCTTACTAAATGGTTCATTGTGAAAAACATGGAGCTTGGAGAGAGCATAAAGGTTATAGAGAATTTCTTGTACATCACTTCTCATCGCAACCGTGGGGCGGCATGGGGAATCCTGCAGGGGCAAATGTGGTTCTTTTATGTCATAACGATTGTTGTGGTGATTGGCCTTGTCATTTATATTCAGAAGGCAGCCAAAGGCAAGATGCTGCTTGGTGTTTCGCTTGGTTTCATGCTTGGCGGGGCGATTGGGAATTTCATCGACAGGGTATACCGGAAAGAAGTGGTGGATTTTATCAACACATATATTTTCGGTTACGATTTCCCTATTTTCAATATTGCCGATTCTGCATTGGTAATTGGTGTGGGTCTGCTGATGATTGATATGATCAGGGAAGAGAGAGAGGCGAAAAGAAAAGCTTATGGAGAAAATGGAACACATCATCAGTGAAGAACAGGCTGGTGACAGAATAGATAAGATTATTTCAACGCTTGATCCTGAGTGGTCAAGAAGCCAGGTCCAGCAATGGATCAAGGATGGCAGCGTGCTGGTTAATGGAGTACAGGTGAAAACAAATTATAAATGCAGCCTGAATGACAGGCTGGAAATCATCATCCCGGATCCTGAGGTACTGGATGTCATCCCTGAAGAGATGGACCTCGAAATTTTTTACGAGGATCAGGATGTACTGGTTGTAAACAAGCCTAAAGGAATGGTTGTCCATCCAGCACCTGGACATATGACAGGTACCCTGGTGAATGGATTGATGGCCCATTGTAAAGATCTATCCGGGATTAACGGTGTTTTACGCCCGGGTATTGTCCACAGGATCGATAAGGATACTTCTGGCCTATTGATGGTGGCTAAAAACGATCTGTCCCATGAAAGCCTGGTGAACCAGCTTGTGGCAAAAACGGTAACCCGTAAATACAAGGCACTTGTCCACGGCAATATTCAGCATGACCATGGCACAATCGATGCTCCGCTTGGACGTGATCCTAAGGATCGCCAGAGCATGACGATCGTCGATAAAGGAAAACATGCTGTGACACATTTTAATGTGCTCGAACGCTTTAAGGACTTTACCTTAGTTGAGTGCCAGCTCGAAACAGGAAGAACTCACCAGATTCGTGTGCACATGAAGTATATCGGTTTTCCTCTTGCCGGGGACCCTAAATACGGTCCTAAAAAGACACTTGATATCGGCGGCCAGGCACTGCATGCAGGCGTGCTTGGTTTCGATCACCCGAGAACCGGTGAGTATATTGAATTTGAAGCGCCGATGCCTGAATATTTCATAGACCTTTTAAATGATTTAAGAGAAAATCATTGACAAAGTTCTGCAAGTGTCTTAAGATGACTATAGTTTAATAAGTCCTTTAAGACAGTCCCGTGAGGCTGAGAAGGAAACGGATTTGCAACAGGCATTTTCTTGATGCTCTGCTGCAGCTGACACTACACGTTTACCCTCTTGCCCAAACTGGCAGGAGGGTTTTTTACTGAACATATCCGTTTTCAACCATAGAAAGAGAAGGAGTGAAAACAAGTGACAGAAAAAGCGGTTGTGCTCGATAATCAAGGAATCCGCAGAGCATTAACGAGGATTGCCCACGAAATTATCGAAAGAAACAAAGGCATCGAAGACTGCGTGCTCGTTGGAATCCGAACCAGAGGGATTTTTATCGCCAAAAGGCTCGCCGATCGGATCCAGGAAATTGAAGGTGCTGAAATACCCGTAGGAGACCTTGATATCACACTGTATCGTGATGACTTGACAAAAAAGACGAGTGACCAGGAACCGGAAGTAAAGGGTTCGGATATTCCGGTCGACATTTCGAATAAGAAAGTAATTCTGGTAGACGATGTCCTATACACTGGCAGGACTGTACGGGCTGCGATGGATGCCCTGATCGATATCGGGCGCCCGGCTACCATACAGCTTGCAGTCCTCGTTGACAGGGGACACAGGGAGCTTCCAATCAGAGCAGACTTTGTAGGCAAGAACATACCGACTTCAAGCGCTGAAAAAATCGTTGTCGAACTGCAGGAAGTAGACCAGGAAGAACGAGTAAGCATTTATGATAAATAAATAGTGCCCTTTTAAAAGCAGTCCAGAGAGGCTGAGAAGGGGGAACACATGGCTTATGGCTTTGTGCGGGCTTTTTTTGCCCATACCCTCTTTGCACCTTCTGGCAAAGAGGGTTTTTGTTTTTATAAAAGAGAGGGGAATAAAAATGAACAAACCAATTCTAGATATTAAAGATATCCCAACACCATTCCAATGGTTCACACTTAGTCTTCAGCACTTATTCGCGATGTTTGGCGCCACAATCCTGGTTCCATACCTTGTAGGCTTAAGCCCGGCAATCGCTTTGATTTCAAGCGGACTGGGTACAATAGCATTCCTGATCATCACTAAATTCCAGGTACCGGCTTACCTTGGCTCATCCTTCGCCTTCATTGCTCCTGTCATTGCAGCAAAAGCAGGCGGCGGCCCGGGTGCCGCAATGATCGGAACTTTCCTGGCCGGCCTCGTCTACGGAACGGTCGCTCTCATTATTAAAAAAGCCGGCTATCGCTGGATTATGAGGTTATTGCCGCCTGTTGTTGTTGGACCAGTTATCATTGTCATCGGGCTTGCACTTGCTGGTACAGCCGTCAGCATGGCGATGAATGTTCCTGGCACGACCGAGTATAGCCTGCTTCACTTTTCTGCAGCTCTAGTCACACTTGCAGCAACAATCATCTTCTCGATATATGGAAAAGGCATGATGAGCATGGTGCCAATCCTTGCAGGGATAATCGTCGGTTATGTATACTCATTGTTTATTGGAATTGTAGACTTCTCAGTAGTCCAAAAAGCCGGATGGTTTGAGATGCCTGACTTCATCATCCCATTCGTTGACTACAAAGTGAAAGTAACAATGGAAATCGCCCTTCTGATGGTACCGGTAGCAATCGTGACATTATCAGAACACATCGGCCACCAGCTTGTCCTGAGCAAGGTAGTCGGCAGAGACTATATTAAAGAACCTGGCTTGCACCGTTCTATCATGGGAGACGGCATGGCAACCATGATTTCAGGCTTAATCGGCGGACCGCCTAAAACAACTTACGGTGAAAACATTGGAGTGCTGGCAATCACAAGAGTGTACAGTGTTTATGTCCTGCTTGGAGCCGCCATTATTGCCACAGTCTTCGGATTCATCGGTAAAATCACTGCTTTGATCAGCTCGATTCCTACACCGGTAATGGGTGGGGTTTCCATCCTGCTGTTCGGAATCATCGCTTCATCAGGATTAAGAATGCTGGTAGACAGCAAAATAGACTTTGGCAACACGCGTAACCTTGTTATCTCTTCAGTCATCCTGGTTATTGGGATTGGCGGGGCATTCATTAAGGTATCAGAACAGTTCCAAATTCAAGGTATGGCTCTGGCAGCAATCATCGGTGTAGTTCTGAACATCATCCTTCCAGGACGCCCGGAAATTGAAGAAGATATGTTTGAAGTTGAAACGGAAAAAAAAACTGAGAAAAAGAACGATGTAGCATAGTTTCACCTTTTAAAAAGGTCCAGAGAGGCTTAAAAGGGTGTCATGGGCGAACCGGCTTATTCAACATGCACATAAATTCGCGATTCAGCGGATTTATGCCGGCAAGTTCATGCAAAGCACCCTGTTGAACAGACAGGGTGCTTTTTTCTACATAAAAGGGGGCGGACTGATCATGAAATGGGATCTGCTGACAACATCAAAATTGAGCATTAATGAAATCCAAGAAATTCTTGGAAGTGCAACAGGATTCGCCATGGGGGAGACATGGCAGCCCAATGAAAAGGTTTTTATCAGCAATTTGTTCTTTGAGCCCAGTACAAGGACGAAATCGAGTTTTGAAGTGGCTGAACGAAAGCTGGGGCTTGAGGTTATTCCATTCGAGGTGCAGACATCAAGCGTCTTAAAAGGAGAGACATTGTATGACACAGTCAGGACCCTCGAAGCAATTGGCACTGATGCAGTGGTAATCAGGCACAGTGCGGACAATTACTTTTCTGAGCTCAAACAAGGAATATCAATCCCCATCATCAATGCGGGAGATGGAAGGGGGCATCACCCCACACAATCACTGCTGGATCTTATGACCATCCGACAGGAATTTGGCCGGTTCACGGGAATCAAAGTAGCCATCATTGGCGATATCCTGCACAGCCGGGTGGCAAGATCCAACGCCGATGCTCTTATCAGGCTCGGGGCCAGGGTCATTTTTTCCGGTCCTGCAAGCTGGGTGAACTTATCTGAACTCCCCCACGGATGCGAGTATATGGAAGTGGATGACGCTATCCGCGAGGCAGATGTTGTTATGCTTCTGCGTGTCCAGCATGAACGCCATGATGGAAAAATTCTATTTGAAAAAGAAGATTACCATCAACGATACGGATTAACCCGCGAGCGGGAAAAAATGATGAAAAAAGACAGTATCATTCTCCATCCCGCACCAGTCAACCGCGGAGTAGAGATTGCAAATGAACTAGTGGAATGTTCAAAGTCGAGAATATTTAAGCAAATGGAAAACGGCGTGTATATAAGAATGGCTGTTTTGAAAAGAGCACTTGAAAACAAGAATGGGGGAATGGATCATGTCAATGCTAATCAAAAATGGCAAACTGCTTACTGAAAACGGTTTTGAAACAATGGATATTTTCATAGAAAACGGAATAATATCACAGGTTGGCCCCCTCTCCTCAAAGGCTGATCAAATAATTGACGCAGAAGGAAAGCTGGTAGCACCAGGGCTGATTGACCTGCATGTCCACCTGCGGGAGCCTGGCGGAGAAAAGAAAGAAACGATTGCTACAGGGACACTTGCTGCAGCAAAGGGTGGTTTTACTACAGTTGCTGCCATGCCTAATACAAGACCTGTCCCTGACTCAAAGGCCCAGATGGAATGGCTCCAGGAAAGGATTCAGGAAACGGGTTATGTAAGGGTTCTGCCCTATGCCTCAATCACTATTCGAGAACTTGGACAGGAGCTAACTGATTTTAGTGAACTGAAGGAAGCAGGAGCATTTGCCCTCACCGATGATGGGGTAGGGGTTCAGTCAGCAGGTATGATGCTTGAAGCAATGAAAAGGGCAGCAAAACTTGACATGACTATCGTTGCTCACTGTGAAGACAATACATTGATCAATAAAGGCTCGCTCCACCAGGGGAAGAAAGCTGAAGAACTAGGAATTCACGGAATTCCGTCAGTTTGTGAGTCAGTACATATTGCAAGGGACATCCTTCTTGCTGAGGAGGCAGGGTGCCACTACCATGTCTGCCATATCAGTACGAAAGAATCCGTCAGGGCAGTCAGGGATGCGAAGAGGTATGGCATAAGAGTGACCGCTGAAGTCACTCCGCATCATTTACTTTTATGTGAAGACGACATACCAGGAAACGATGCAAATTATAAGATGAACCCTCCGCTCAGGAGCAAACAGGATCAGGAGGCTTTAATTGAAGGCCTGCTTGATGGCACAATTGATTTCATCGCGACAGATCATGCACCGCATACCAGTGCTGAAAAAGCAGAGGGAATCGAACTGGCGCCATTCGGGATTGTCGGACTTGAAACAGCATTCCCGCTTTTGTATACGCATCTTGTTAAAACAAACATCATTACATTGAAGCAGCTGGTCGACTTTTTAACAATCAAGCCTGCTCAGGTGTTTGGGCTTCCATACGGTGAGCTCAAAGAAGGCTCACCCGCAGACATTGTGCTGATTGACCTGGACGAAGAAAGAGAAATCAATCCAGAAAAATTCCTAACCAAAGGAAAGAATACACCATTTGGCGGATGGCACTGCAAGGGATGGCCTGTACTGACGATTGCTGAAGGAAAAATAGTCTGGGAAAAGGGAGTTGTAACAGCATGAAGAAGCAGCTGATTTTAGAAGACGGCACAGTTTTTATAGGAAAAGGATTTGGAAGTGAGACATCGACAATTGGTGAGGTTGTTTTCAATACAGGTATGACTGGTTACCAGGAAATACTCTCAGATCCATCGTACTGTGGACAGATCGTAACATTGACTTATCCGCTGATTGGCAATTATGGAATCAATAGGGATGACTTTGAATCAATCAGTCCCGCAGTCCGTGGCCTGATTGTGAAGGAAAATGCTGATTTCCCTTCCAATTGGCGTTCGGAGATGCCTTTGAATGATTACCTGGGAATGAAGAACATTCCGGGAATAGCTGGAATCGATACAAGAAAGCTGACGAAAATCATCCGTAAGTATGGCACTTTAAAGGGGGCCATTTGCGGATTAGATGTAAATGCAGAAGAGATGGCTGCCTCTTTGAAACGGGAAACACTGCAAAAGGATCAGGTGAGGGAAGTATCGACCAGGACAGCATACCCTAGTCCGGGCCGCGGCCATAGAGTCGTTCTTGTGGATTTCGGACTGAAGCATGGGATTTTAAGAGAACTGAATGACAGGAACTGTGATGTCATTGTGGTCCCTTATAATACAGCCGCTGATGAGATCCTAAGTTTAAGCCCAGATGGCATCATGCTCTCAAACGGACCTGGGGACCCGAAGGATGTGCCTGAAGCCATTGAAATGATCAAGGGTGTGCTTGGCAAGGTTCCGCTGTTCGGAATTTGCCTGGGTCACCAATTATTCGCACTAGCATGCGGAGCGGATACGGAAAAAATGAAATTCGGCCATCGAGGATCCAACCACCCTGTCAAGGATTTACGTACAGGAAAAGTGGCTCTGACTTCACAGAATCATGGATATACAGTAACGGAGGATTCTGTCACTGGGACAGAGCTGGAAGTTACCCATCTTGCTTTGAATGATGGAACTGTTGAAGGACTTGCACATAAAAATGCAGCAGCATTCACTGTCCAATATCATCCGGAAGCATCACCTGGACCTGAAGATGCGAACGGATTATTCAATCAATTCATCGAGCTAGTGAAAGCAGAAAAAAAAGGAGGCTGTCAATTATGCCAAAGCGTAAAGATGTAAATAGTATTCTAGTAATCGGGTCTGGTCCTATAATCATTGGACAGGCGGCGGAATTTGATTATGCTGGAACACAGGCGTGCATTGCACTTCGTGAAGAAGGGTATAAGGTCATTCTCGTCAATTCGAATCCGGCAACCATCATGACAGATACTGAAATCGCTGATGTAGTATACATAGAGCCGCTTACTCTTGAGTTTGTGGCGCGGATCATCCGCAAGGAACGCCCAGATGCCATCCTTCCGACACTTGGCGGCCAGACAGGACTGAACTTAGCTGTTGAACTGTCCAAGGCAGGTGTACTGGAAGAATGCGGTGTGGAGATTCTAGGTACAAAGCTTGAAGCCATCAATCAAGCAGAAGACAGGGAGCTGTTCAGAAGTCTGATGAACGAACTGGGTCAGCCTGTTCCGGATAGTGATATCATACACAGTCTTGATGAAGCATACGCTTTTGTGGAGGAAATTGGCTATCCAGTGATTGTCCGGCCTGCTTTTACAATGGGTGGAACCGGCGGAGGCATATGCAGCAACGAGAAAGAACTGATCGAAATCGTGACGAGCGGCATCAAAAACAGTCCTGTCGGTCAATGTCTGCTAGAAAAAAGTATCGCTGGATTCAAGGAAATAGAATACGAAGTGATGCGAGACAGCAATGATAATGCGATAGTGGTCTGCAATATGGAAAACTTTGATCCTGTTGGTGTCCATACGGGTGATTCCATTGTTGTAGCTCCAAGTCAGACATTGAGCGACAGAGAATACCAGCTGCTTAGGAATGCCAGTCTGAAAATCATCAGGGCACTCAAGATTGAAGGAGGCTGCAATGTACAGCTGGCGCTTGATCCGGACAGCTTTAATTATTATGTTATCGAAGTGAATCCTCGTGTCAGCCGTTCTTCCGCTCTGGCTTCAAAAGCGACTGGCTATCCAATCGCCAAGCTTGCAGCAAAAATAGCCGTAGGCTTAACTCTTGATGAAATGCTGAATCCTGTGACTGGCAAAACATATGCCTGCTTTGAACCGGCGCTGGATTATGTTGTAACCAAGATTCCTCGCTGGCCATTCGATAAGTTTGAATCCGCGAACCGTACGCTCGGAACGCAGATGAAAGCTACTGGGGAAGTGATGGCGATTGGCCGTAACTTTGAAGAGTCTCTACTTAAGGCGGTTCGTTCCCTTGAAGCGGACGTTACTCATCTCACTCTTAACAATAGAAATGAAATTGACGATGAATTGCTGGAAAAGAGAATCCGTAAAGCTGGTGACGAAAGACTATTCTACCTGGCAGAGGCCATCAGGAGAGGGAATACAATTGAAACGCTTCATAGCTGGAGCAAAATCGATTTATTCTTCCTTTATAAATTAGAAAGATTGATAGCTTTTGAGCAGCAGGTTGCTGAAAGGCCGTTCGATTTGGAAACGGCAAGGGCAGCAAAGCAAAAAGGTTTTGCCGATAAGGTACTGGCTGAATTATGGAATGTAGAAGAAAAGGCGGTATATCAATGGCGTCTTGAACAGAACCTGCTGCCTGTCTATAAAATGGTCGATACATGCGCAGCTGAATTTGAATCAGAAACACCATACTTTTATAGCACATATGAGGAAGAAAACGAGTCAGTTGTCAGCGACAAACAAAGTGTGATTGTCCTGGGATCCGGACCAATCAGGATTGGGCAGGGAATTGAGTTTGACTATGCAACTGTCCACTCCGTTAAAGCCATCAAGGAAGCCGGATATGAGGCAATCATCGTTAATAACAATCCTGAAACAGTTTCAACTGATTTCAGCATCTCGGATAAATTGTACTTTGAGCCGCTGACAATTGAGGATGTCATGAATATCATCAACCTCGAAAAGCCTATTGGCGCAGTTGTCCAATTTGGCGGGCAAACAGCAATCAATCTTGCATCGAAACTGGTTGACAGGGGTGTAAGCATCCTGGGGACAACTCTTGAAGACCTTGACAGAGCAGAGGACCGTGACAAGTTTGAACAGGCACTCTCGAATCTGGGAATTCCACTGCCAAAAGGAAGCACGGCAAAATCTGTGGAAGAAGCGGCTGTCATTGCTGCTGAAATTGGCTATCCAGTCCTGGTGCGTCCATCCTACGTGCTTGGCGGCAGGGCGATGGAAATCGTCTACAAGGAAAAGGAACTGCTTCATTACATGAAAAACGCAGTGAAGGTCAATCCTGAATATCCTGTGCTGATCGATCGTTATCTGACAGGAAAAGAAGTGGAAGTCGATGCGATTTCTGATGGTGAAAACGTATTGATACCTGGAATCATGGAACATATCGAAAGAGCCGGAGTGCATTCTGGTGATTCGATTGGAGTCTATCCTCCGCAAAGCCTTAGTGAGGAAGTAAAAAAGAAACTGGTCCAATACACGATTGACCTTGCGAGAGGGCTGAAAATCGTCGGTTTGCTGAATATCCAATATGTCATTGCCAATGAAGAAGTGTTCGTACTCGAGGTGAACCCGCGTTCCAGCCGTACTGTACCATTCCTGAGCAAAATTACAAACGTGCCAATGGCAAAAATTGCGACAAAGGTAATCCTTGGCCAAAGCCTTCTCTCACAGGGCTATGGAACAGGCATCGTGCCGGAGCAAGAGGGAGTCTTTGTCAAGGTACCAGTATTCTCGTTTGAAAAATTGCGCCGGGTAGATATTACATTAGGGCCTGAAATGAAATCGACTGGAGAAGTCATGGGCAAGGATACCACTCTGGAAAAAGCCTTATATAAGGGGATGGTTGCTGCAGGAATGAAGTTCAGGGAGTTTGGAACTGTACTTCTTACAGTGGCTGACAAGGATAAAGAAGAAGCACTTGCACTGGCCAAAAGATTCTCGAATATTGGCTATCAATTGATGGCGACTGAGGGCACGGCGAAATACCTGCAAACAGCAGGCATAAAAGTAAAGACCGTTGGCAAGATTGGCTCAGAAGGACTGAACCTCATTGATGTGATTCGTACAGGAGAAGCGCAGATGGTCATCAACACGCTGACAAAAGGCAAGCAGCCTGAACGGGATGGCTTCAGGATTCGCCGGGAATCAGTTGAAAATGGCGTTCCATGCTTCACTTCCCTTGATACTGCGAAAGCAATTTTAAGAGTCATAGAATCAATGACATTTTCAGCAGAATCCTTAAAGCCGATGGATGCCGTAAAAGAAGGTGTACTTTTATGATCAGGCAGGAAATCTGCAGGATAGAGAGTAATAGGCAAATCGCCGACAATATTTTCGAACTTGTCCTGAGCGGCGGAATGTCACATGAAATGAAGCAGCCCGGACAGTTTGTCCACATAAAAGTAGCAGATGGGTTAGATCCTCTGTTGCGCAGGCCGATCAGCATATCGTCCATCAATCAGGAAACGTTTACGATTATTTACAGGAGGCAGGGAAGAGGGACTTCCCTGCTTGCTGAAAAATCATCAGGGATGGCAATCGATGTCCTGGGACCTTTGGGGAATGGCTTTCCGGTGGAAGAAGCAAAGCCGGGACAAACAGCAGTGCTTGTAGGAGGAGGGGTTGGTGTGCCTCCGATGTATGAACTGGCTAAACAGCTTGCCAGAAATGGGGTCAATGTTGTAAGCATCATCGGTTTCCAAACAGAAAGTGCCGTATTTTACGAAAGAGAACTCGCTGAATACGGTGAGGTATACGTGGCTACTGTGGATGGCTCTTACGGCAGGAAGGGGTTTGTTACGGACGTCCTTACCAGCCTGAATGCATCAGTGGATATCGTGTTTGCCTGCGGGCCTACGCCGATGCTCAGAGCCATTGAGGATGGGCAATATGCGCCGAAAACATATTTGTCACTTGAGGAGCGCATGGGCTGCGGAATAGGGGCTTGCTTTGCATGTGTCTGCCATCTGAAAGAAGATCCAAAAGGGTTTACATATAAAAAGGTATGCAGCGATGGACCAGTGTTTAAAGCAGGGGAGGTTGTCATATGAGTTCGTTATCAGTCAAGCTGCCTGGACTCAATTTGAAGAATCCGGTTATGCCCGCCTCTGGCTGCTTTGGTTTTGGCAAAGAGTTCAGCCAATTATTTGATCTTAATCAGCTCGGTGCCATCATGATTAAAGCAACAACACCCGAACCCCGGTTCGGCAATCCTACCCCAAGAGTGGCCGAAACATCCGGAGGGATGCTGAACGCCATCGGCCTGCAAAATCCAGGCCTGAATCAGGTTTTCAATGAGGAACTTCCATGGCTGGAGCAGTTCGATGTACCAATCATAGCGAATATCGCGGGGTCAACAGAAGAGGATTATGTAAAGGTAGCATCCCAATTGTCAAAGGCTCCTAATGTCCATGCTCTCGAGCTGAATATCTCATGCCCAAATGTCAAAACAGGGGGAATAGCTTTCGGAACAGACCCGGACATGGCCAAAGCACTGACTCGAAAGGTAAAAGAAGTTTCTGAAGTGCCTGTGTATGTAAAGCTTTCCCCAAATGTTACCGACATTGTCAGCATTGCAAAGGCGGTCCAGGATGGTGGAGCAGATGGCCTAACATTGATCAATACTTTGCTTGGAATGCGAATTGACCTGGCAACAGGACAGCCAGTTCTTGCAAATAAAACCGGAGGATTATCCGGTCCATCTGTTAAACCAGTTGCCATCAGGATGATATATGAAGTCAGCCAGCATGTTTCCATCCCGATTATTGGCATGGGAGGAGTCCAGTCAGCGGAAGATGTTTTAGAGTTTTTCCTTGCAGGTGCAAGTGCGGCTGCCGTAGGAACACAGAATTTCGTGGATCCATTTGTATGCCCGAAAATCATTGAAGAACTGCCAGAGTTGATTGCAAGTTTTGGGGCAGACCATATATCAGAGCTAACAGGAAGGAGCTGGAAGAAGAATGAAAGACTCGCTTATTATCGCACTTGATTTTCAAAACAAGGAGCATGTGCTGCAGTTCCTAGAGCCATTCGGTAATGAACAGCTTTTTCTAAAAGTTGGGATGGAACTCTTTTATTCAGAAGGACCATCGATTATTGAAGTGTTAAAAAACATAATCATAGAATTTTCCTGGACCTGAAGCTTCATGATATTCCTAACACCGTGAAAAGTGCGATGAAGGTACTCGCAGGTTTGGGCTGTGACCTTGTTAATCTGCATGCTGCCGGAGGTTCTGAGATGATGGCGGCTGCGATTGATGGACTGGATGCTGGCACTCCGCTGGGCGTCAAGCGGCCAGATTGCATTGCGGTGACCCAGCTGACAAGTAACTCTGAAGCACAGGTGAGTTCAGAACAACTTATACGAGTATCATTGCAAGAATCCGTTTTAAATTATGCTGAACTAGCCAAAAGGTCAGGGCTGGATGGCGTGGTGTGTTCACCACAGGAAGCTAGATCTATTCATGAAAGGATGGGAACTGAATTCCTTACCGTTACACCTGGAATCAGGCCAGCTCAAAGCGGACTGCAAGACCAGAAGCGAACCGCAACTCCTGAGTTTGCCAGACAACAAGGAATCTCTGCAATAGTTGTTGGGAGGCCGATAACAAGAGCTGCCGATCCGCTTGAAAGCTACCTTAAAATTAAAAATGAATGGAAGGGTGCAGGCATATGAAAAGACAAATAGCAGAAGCGTTATTGGAAATTGAGGCGGTCAGCTTGCAGCCGGAAAATCCGTTTACGTGGTCCTCTGGCATGAAGTCGCCAATTTATTGTGACAACCGGCTCACACTTTCATATCCTGAAGTCCGCAGAAAAGTGGCTGAAGGGCTGAGGAATTTGATTGTCGAGCATTTCCCTGATGCAGAAATGATTGCAGGTACAGCTACTGCAGGTATACCACATGCGGCCTGGGTCAGTGAATTGCTTAATCTGCCAATGAGCTATGTTCGCTCTAAAGCTAAGGGTCATGGAAAAGGGAACCAGATTGAAGGGAAAGTGACAGCGGGTCAAAAAGTCGTAGTTGTTGAGGATTTAATTTCAACCGGAGGAAGCGTAATCGAGGCAGTGAATGCCCTGCGTGAAGCAGGCTGTGATGTACTGGGAGTTGTTTCTATTTTTACATATGAACTTGAGAAAGGGCAGCAGCAGCTTAAATCTGCTGGAATAACAGCTGTTTCCCTGACGGACTTTACCACTCTTTCTAACCTGGCAGAGGAAAAAGGGTTAATCACAAAAGAAAATGTTGAAAGTCTTGCTGAATGGCGTAAGGATCCTTCAGAGTGGGGAACAGCAAAAAAAATCTAAAGAAACATGCAGCCAAAAGATAAGGCTGCATGTTTTATTATAATGGGGATTATTCAGAAGTTTACACAGGATATAAATGGATGCTTTAGGTTATTTATGGTCTCCTATGTAACCTGCCATTGGCGGACGTTCCATCCAGCCATTTTTTATTAGAAGCTCAGCTCCATCTTCAGCATATAAACCTATTTCCGTGATTAGTCCTGTATACTCCAGTGCCAAATCCCGTCTTTGAGAAACTGACAAACCTGCACTATAAAACCCTATTGCCGCGGATATCAATGTCTCTATATGAAATAACATCAGCTTATCTGAAAAAGGAGCAACAGTGGAATTGGTAACTTCCGAAATCCATAAATTAGGTGAGGACAAATTGTCTTTTAGCAAAAAACTTCTAAAGGTTTCAAAGTGTTTCAAGCAAATTTCTTTCCCTTTATTGAAATATTTTTGAAGTTCTTTTGATCGGCAAACCTGGCCAAATCCAATTTCTAATACTACTTTAACCGCTGTCTTTTGCATATTAAAACTAAGACCACTGATTTCCATGGCATTCAATGACCGCTTTTTTCCAAACCAGCCAGTTAAATAGCTCTGGCTGTTTACAAAATCTACTTGATTGGGACTGTTAATATAAGGAGTTCTGCTGTAAATCCCTTTTTCCAGCATTAAATGCACAGTTCTCTCGTATAATTCCATTGCTTCTTTATTGCATCGGATGAAGTATGAAATCTGGTCAGCACGGACGGAGGTCCCAACAGCCCCGGCATAACCAGTCATTCCGTGTAAAGTCATAATATGCATATAAACCAGCATGAAGGTATCGGAAAATAAGGAAGGAGCATTAAGGTTTACATCCTCTTCCAAGGTAAAGCCTTTTGGAATTGGAAAGCCAGCCTGGGTTAGGAAGTCTTCGATCTTAACAAGGTGGGGGTTAGCGATGCTTAACGCAAATTCAAGGAGGCTCCTGATGTCTTCGTCTTGCAAATTATTAATAGAATGGGTAAGTATGCAAATGGATAGTGAATCATTCATATATTGAGTCCAAAGGTTCGCTAACTCTCCAGATGTCAGTGAAACTTTATGGGTGATATCTTTCAATGCAAAAACCTCCGATAATAATTTCATCCTGCATATTATTTAAGTGTTAAGTTAAGATGAAATTATTATTCGAAGCTTGATAATTTTTTATCCGAAACTTATATAATTAGGTTTCTCCATTTCTGAAAAGCAAACAATAACAAACCCGCCATGATAGGCGGGTTCTTCATATGTCATTTTTTAAAATTTAAAATCATGTCCTCATCAGGTGTCACATATACAGTCTGCTGCTGTTCGTAAATAACGAACCCTGGTTTGGCACCGGCAGGTTTCTTAACATGCCGGACTTTTGTGAAATCTACAGGTACCGAACTGGAATTCCTTGCTTTGCTGAAATAAGCGGCAATCTGGGCTGCCTCAACTATGGTTTCTTCTGAGGGCTCTTTGCTGCGGACCACGACATGAGATCCGGGGATATCTTTAGTATGCAGCCATATTTCATCGCGTGCCGCTACTTTGTTTGTCAAATAATCATTCTGCTTATTATTTTTTCCTACCAGTATTTCCGTCCCGTCAGTGGCACGGTATTTTTCCAGAACAGGTTTAAGGTTCTGTTTATTTTTACTGCCTTTTTTCTGCCTCGCCCGTATATATCCGCCTTCGATTAATTCTTCCCTGATTTCCTCAATATCCTTCGGCGAAGCAGCCTCAACCTGTTGCAGCAAGGAATCGAAATAGGCAACCTCGGCTTGTGCTAATTCGATTTGCTCCTTTACGATATTGACAGAATTCTTAGCCTTTTGATATTTAGTAAAATACTTTTGGGCATTCTCCGACGGAGTTTTCCTTGGGTCCAATGGAATAGTAATTGAAGCTCCGTTTTCATCGTAATAATTCATGACAGAAATCTCTTTCATTCCCTTTTGTGCCATGAAGATGTTAGCAGTGAGCAATTCACCATAAAGCTGGAATTGTTCTGCTTTTTTTGCGTCCTCCAGGGTAGCTTCAAGCTTCTTGATTTTCTTCTCGTTCTTTTCTTTCTCATTCGCAAGCAGCCGTTCAAGATCGTTCCCCTGCTGTTTGACTCGGTCACGTTCTGCTTTTCCAAAGTAAAAGCGATCCAGCAGTTGGCTAAGCGTCTCGAAAGATTTTGTCTCACCCTTTAAATGTTCGAGGGGAACGAGATAAAAAGCTTCCTTATTGCTGCCATAGGTGACTGACGGCTTATAATGATGCTCTCTTAGCTCTTCCATTGTGGATATAAATGACTTAGGCAGAGTTGTCCGGTTGGCGAGACCTGCCTTATATATGATCTCTCTTGCCAGTACCGGAGATACCCCGGCAAAATTAGCAACCAACTGCTTATCAAGCTTTCCAGCATTGAAATCAATCATCCTTAGCACATCTTCTTCCTGCGCCTCCAGTGGGTCCATTTTTTCCTGTTGTGGCGGCATGATGTATTCCTGGCCAGGCATGATCGCCCGGTGTGTATTAACGGCAAAGGAAATATGCTTGATGCTGTCAAGGATCACATTCCTGCTTTTATCGACCAGGATAATATTGCTATGACGACCCATGATTTCAATAATCAGCCTTTTATATGAAATATCGCCGATTTCATTTCTGCCCTTCACTTCAAAAATGATCATCCTGTCCAGCCCAGCCTGAATGATATCTTCAATAATAAAACCTTCAAGATGCTTACGTAAAAGCATGCAAAACATTGGTGGCTCATTAGGATTCTCATGCTGCTCATTCGTAAGCTGGACCCTCGCATAACTTGGGTGAGCTGACAGCAGCAGCTTATGGTTGACTCCATTCGCTCTAACAGCAAGAATAATTTCGTTTTTGAATGGCTGGTGTATTTTATTGATTCTTCCTCCTTTAAGCGTGGAGGAAAGTTCGTTTGTAATCGCTCTGGTAAACAATCCGTCAAATGACATTTGAATTACATCCTTTTCTTTTATCTAGCGTTCCTTCAAAGGGGGCTGGCCAAGTCGCCTCCGCTTTTATATTGTCCAGCTGCAGCGTCTAGCCCCTCGAGTCGCTTCAGTCCGACCGATGAAGTCAAAGAGCGACTTCACCGGTCGGCCTTCCAGCGCTTGTCGGAGCTGACAAGGCGCTTCCGCTTTTATAGTGTCCAGCTGCGGCTCCTAACTCCTCGAGTCGCTTCGGCCCTGCCAATGAAGTCAAAGAACGACTTCACTGTCAGGTCCTCCAGCGCTTGTCGGAGTTGGACAGTCGCCTCCGCTATTCTATTCTATAAACATCTTATCATTTTTTTGGACAGGGCTGAATAAGCTTTCTTTAGAGTAGGACAAACAAGGAGGAAGTGTGATGGCCCCATGAAGTTCCATGAGATGAATGAACAAGAAATTGCTAGTGCCTTAAGAACAGATTTTACAGAAGGATTGGATGAAAAGGAAGTAAAACGCAGACGCGAACAGCATGGGTATAATGCTCTGGCGGAAGGCGAAAAGCAATCCGCCCTGTTACTATTCTTCAGCCAGTTTAAGGATTTTATGGTGCTGGTCCTCTTGGCGGCAACCTTAATATCAGGCCTTCTTGGTGAGATGGTTGATGCGATTGCGATTATCGCCATCATTCTGGTAAATGGTATTTTGGGATTTTTCCAGGAAAGAAAAGCCGAAAAGTCACTGGATGCCTTAAAGGAATTGTCTGCGCCACAGGTCCATGCGTTAAGGGACGGAGAGTGGACAAAGGTTCCATCGAAGGAAGTCGTCCCAGGCGATATCCTGAAATTTGCCAGTGGGGACAGGATTGGTGCCGATATCCGATTAATAGAATCCTGGAGTCTTGAAATTGAAGAATCAGCGCTTACTGGAGAATCGGTCCCTGTGCAAAAAAACACTAGTCCGTTACGGATTCCAAATCCAGGTCTTGGTGATATGGAAAATATGGCATTTATGGGCACGATGGTCACCAGAGGGAGCGGCACCGGTGTGGTTGTAGCTACAGGTATGAAAACGGCTATGGGGCAAATTGCCGACTTGCTGCAAAGTGCTGAAGCACAGGAAACGCCATTGCAGCGCCGATTGGAACAACTGGGAAAAATCCTCATCACTGCTGCACTGTTCCTGACAATATTGGTAGTCGGAATTGGTGTCCTTCAAGGACATGATCTCTATACCATGTTCCTGGCAGGAGTCAGCCTTGCAGTAGCAGCGATTCCGGAAGGGCTGCCGGCAATCGTAACGGTAGCATTGTCGCTGGGTGTCCAGAGGATGATCAGAAAGAATGCGATTGTCCGGAAATTGCCAGCAGTGGAGACGCTGGGCTGTGCATCTGTCATTTGTTCTGATAAAACTGGGACGATGACACAAAACAAAATGACCGTAACACATCTTTGGAGCGGCAACAAAACCTGGAGAGTAGATGGAGTAGGTTATTCCCCGACTGGGTTGTTTTTCCATAAAGATAAGAGTATAGATCCGCAGAGCGAAAAATCTTTGCAGCAGCTGCTTACATTCGGTATGCTCTGCAATCATGCTGAAATGATTGAAAAAGATGGTGAATACATCATTGATGGTGATCCTACAGAGGGTGCGCTTCTGGTTGCTGCGATGAAAGCAGGGTACAGAAAAAATGGCCTACTCGAGCAATTTGAGATTGTCAATGAATTCCCCTTTGATTCAAAGCGAAAAATGATGAGTATGATAGTTAAAGATAAATCAGGAAGAAAGTTTGCAGTGGTCAAAGGAGCGCCAGACGTCCTGATTGGTTTAAGTGATTCGATTCTTTGGGATGAAAGACAGCAGAGGTTAACGAAAGAGCTGACAGCAAAAGTCCAGGGAGCGATTGACGAACTGGCAGGGAATGCATTGAGAACTATCGCGATAGCCTTTAAGTCGATTCCGCAAGGCAATGTTATCCTGCATGAAAACGAAGCTGAAAAGGACTTGACCTTTATCGGCCTGCAGGGGATGATTGATCCGCCGCGCCCAGAAGTGAAGACCGCAGTGAAAGAATGCCGTGATGCAGGCATCAAAACCGTTATGATTACGGGTGACCATGTCATCACTGCAAAGGCAATTGCCAAGCAGTTAGGCATTTTAACAAAAGACAGTAAAGTGATAGAAGGCAAAACTTTGTCCGAGATGTCAGTTTCAGAGCTTGAAGATATTGTAGACGATGTCTCAGTTTTTGCAAGAGTTTCGCCGGAGCATAAATTAAAAATTGTAAAGGCACTTCAAAACAGAGGCCATATCGTCGCGATGACAGGAGACGGGGTAAACGACGCACCGGCTATCAAAGCAGCCGATATAGGCGTGGCTATGGGGATTACTGGTACAGATGTGGCGAAGGAAGCCTCTTCTCTGGTACTCCTCGACGATAACTTTGCCACCATCAAGGCGGCCATCAAAGAAGGCCGTAATATCTATGAAAATATCAGGAAATTCATCCGTTATCTCCTGGCTTCAAATGTTGGGGAGATTTTGGTCATGCTTTTCGCAATGATATTAGGTTTGCCGCTCCCGTTAGTGCCGATTCAAATCCTGTGGGTAAACCTGGTAACAGACGGCTTGCCAGCGATGGCTCTGGGGCTTGACCAGCCTGAAGACGATGTAATGAAGAGGGCTCCCCGCCATCCTAAAGAAGGAGTATTCTCCCGCGGTTTAGGATGGAAAGTCATTTCCAGAGGATTCTTGATCGGTCTCGTCACATTGATTGCATTCATGATTGTATACAAAAGAAACCCTGATGAACTTATTTACGCCCAGACAATTGCCTTTACAACACTAGTAATGGCTCAGCTGATCCATGTATTTGACTGCCGAAGCGAGAAATCAATCTTTGCCCGCAATCCATTTGGTAACAAATATTTGGTTTGGGCCGTTATTTCTTCATTGGTTATGGTCCTTGGCGTAATTTATTCACCGGTATTGCAGCCGATTTTCCATACAGTTTCTATCCAGCCTGCTGACTGGCTATTGATCCTTGGTTTATCGGCTGTTCCAACATTTTTACTGGCAGGAACATTTTTTGCAAGAAAAACAAGGAGAAATATGATATAATCCGTTAGGTAATAGAGAAGGCTCTATTGCCTTTCTTTTTTTTTACATATATTACCCGTTCCATGTGTCAACAGGAACTCGACTTTTTGGAGAGATTGGATGTGTCTGGAATGGTCGTCAGTATGACTGGATTTGGCAGGAGCAAAACAGAATCAGAAAGATTCAGTGTCACTGTTGAAGTGAAAACGGTCAATCATCGTTTTTGTGAATTTCATATTCGCATGCCGAGGCAGCTCCTGAAAACGGAAGAAAAAATCAAAAAGAAACTTGGCGAGCATATAAACAGAGGAAGAGTCGAAGTATTTGTCACTTTGGAGGGCGAAGGCATAGTAAGCCGAAGTGTACATATTGACTGGGAAGCCCTGGACGAATTTGTCCAAAACATATCCGAAATAAAAAACAGATACAGCTTAGCTGGAGACATAGAACTTCGCGATATTGTCAACAGGGAAGAAATCATACATATTGATGAAAAGGAAGCGGAAAGTGAAGAGCTGGAACAGCTAGTCCTCTCAGCGGTTGAAGAAGCCGGTATTCAGCTGGTCGCAATGCGCAGGCTTGAAGGCGCCGCCCTTCAAAAGGATGTTTTACAGTATATACACCTGATGACCAATCACATTTTGCGTGTGAAACAATTTGCTCCCGATGTTGTCGAACAGTACCGTGAGAGGCTAAAAAAGAGGATGTCTGATATCATAGAAGGAGATGCAGACGAAGGCAGGATTCTGACAGAAGCCGCTTTTTTTGCTGATAAAGCAGATATCAGTGAAGAAATTGCCCGGCTTGTAAGTCATGTGAACCAATTTAAAGAAATTCTAAATGCGGATGAACCACTGGGAAGGAAACTCGATTTCCTGCTTCAGGAAATGAATCGAGAGGTCAACACGATTGGGTCCAAAGGGAATGATTCAAGGATTGCCAGAGAAGTTGTCGAAATGAAAAGTCTCCTTGAAAAGGTTAAGGAACAAGTACAAAATATAGAGTAGCGTTTAGAAAGGGTCTGTAAGGGCCAAAATAAATAACTGATGATTGGGGGACCATCATGGCAATAAAGCTTATAAATATAGGCTTCGGCAATATTGTTTCAGCGAACAGGATCATTTCAATCGTAAGTCCTGAATCAGCTCCTATCAAACGGATCATCCAGGATGCTCGTGACCGAGGATCGTTAATAGATGCTACATACGGAAGAAGGACCAGGGCTGTCATCGTGATGGACAGTGATCATGTCATTCTCTCAGCGGTTCAGCCGGAAACGGTAGCACACCGCTTGAATGACCGAGATGATATTATAGATGAAGGGTAGGACGTTTTAATGCAGGAAAAAGGATTGTTAATTGTTCTTTCAGGACCATCCGGGGTTGGAAAAGGAACGGTTCGGAAAGAGTTATTTTCCCAACCGGATACCGCTTTTGAATATTCCGTTTCTGCAACCACCCGACTTCCTCGTGAAGGAGAGCGGAATGGAGTAGATTATTTCTTTAAAACAAGGGAAGAATTCGAAGAGATGATCAGGGAGGACCAACTTTTGGAGTATGCAGAGTTTGTTGGCAATTACTATGGCACTCCTGTTGAGTACGTCCGGGAAACGCTAGATGCTGGAAAAGATGTTTTTCTGGAAATTGAGGTTCAGGGAGCAAGCCAGGTAAGGAGAAAATTCCCGGAAGGCCTGTTCATTTTCCTGGCACCGCCTAGCCTTTCAGAACTAGAAAACCGGATCGTGACCAGAGGCACAGAGACGGAGGATATCATCAAGGGCAGGATGAAAGCTGCGAGAGAAGAACTTGACATGATGGAATTGTATGATTATGTTGTTGAGAACGACCAGGTAGAAAGAGCAGCAGCACGAGTAAAGTCTATCGTCGTTGCCGAGCACTGCCGCAGGGAACGAGTTCAACATCGTTATAAAAAAATGCTGGAGGTAGAATAAATGCTTTATCCTTCTATTGATTCATTAATGACTAAAATTGACTCAAAATACTCATTGGTTTCTGTTGCAGCCAAGCGCGCACGCAGCATGCAGGTCCACATGGATCCGAAAATCGACAAGTATGTTTCCAACAAATTCGTCGGTAAAGCACTTGAAGAAATCAACGCTGAAAAGCTTCACTTCAAAACTGCAGGAAGCCACGAAGAGTTAAATATCAACGAATAACACCTTGATAACAACCTATTTATTGGGTTGTTATTTTTTTGTTCTGTCAATTTAATATTAAGACCTGATGGTTCTCATTATATATGAAGGTAAAAATAGAAAAGTTCTAAAACGAATGTTTAGAAGGCAAGAAAGGTCACATACAAACATTCTATAAGCCCATAAACGAGTAACAGCAGGTGAAAAGGTCACATAGAAACATTCTATAAGCCCATAAACGAGTAACAGCAGGTGAAAAGGTCACATAGAAACATTCTATAAGCCCAAAACGAGCAACAGCAGGTGAAAAGGTCACATAGAAACATTCTATAAGCACAAAACGAGCAACAGCAGGTGAAAAGGTCACATAGAAACATTCTATAAGCCCATACTCGCAACCAGTAGCTCAAAAGGTCACATAGAAACAATCTATAAGCCCAAAACGAGCAACAGCAGGTGAAAAGGGCACATAGAAACATTCTATAAGCCCAAAACGAGCAACTATAAGCCCAAAAACGAGCAACAGCAGGTGAAAAGGTCACATAGAAACATTCTATAAGCCCAAAACGAGCAACAGCAGGTGAAAAGGTCACATAGAAACATTCTATAAGCCCAAAACGAGCAACAGCAGGTGAAAAGGTCACATAGAAACATTCTATAAGCCCAAAAACGAGCAACAGCAGGTGAAAAGGTCACATAGAAACATTCTATAAGCCCAAAACGAGCAACAGCAGGTGAAAAGGTCACATAGAAACAATCTATAAGCCCAAAACGAGCAACAGCAGGTGAAAAGGTCACATAGAAACATTCTATAAGCCCAAAAACGAGCAACAGCAGGTGAAAAGGTCACATAGCAACATTCTATAAGCACAAAACGAGCAACCAGTAGCCCAAAAGGTCACATAGATTCAATCTATAAGCCCAAACGAGCACCGGGCAGGCCAAAAGGGTCCCATAGAATCATTCTATAAGCCGAAATACGCAACAAGCAGCCCAAAAGGTCACATAGAGTATGTTCAATAAAACCATGAGAAGCTAAACTGCAAAAAAATCACCGTGAAAATACTTTCTCAATTAAGAGCGCAAATAATGACAAAACCCTTTGTCTTATATTGCCTATTTCATGCGTATTCTGTGAAAAAATGTTATAGTTCTATCATAATGATAGTTTGTTGTAAAATGGGGGTTTTCTGACATGCTGAACGGTAAAAAGATTCTATTGTGCGTGACCGGCGGGATTGCTGTTTATAAAGGCGCTGCGCTGACAAGTAAGCTGACGCAGGCTGGTGCAGAGGTGAAGGTAATCCTGAGTGAATCAGCAGCTAAATTTGTCACTCCGCTCACATTTCAGGCTTTGTCCCGAAGTGAAGTTTATACTGATACATTTGATGAAAAAAATCCTGAAAATATTGCACATATCCATTTGGCAGACTGGGCTGACCTGATCATTGTGGCTCCTGCTACTGCAAACATCATTGGCAAGCTTGCCAATGGTATTGCTGACAACATGATTTCGACGACATTGCTGGCCGCGACTGCACCGGTATGGATAGCTCCGGCGATGAACGTGCATATGTATCAGCATCCGGCTGTCACAAAAAATATGGATACGCTAAGGAATTTTGGCTATGAATTTATTGAACCAGGAGAAGGATATTTGGCCTGTGGCTATACAGGAAAAGGACGCCTTGAAGAACCTGAGACAATTGTAGAGCGAGCCATCCGATTCTTCAATAAGCCGAGCGGGGAACTTTCGGGCAAGACGGTTTTAATAACTGCCGGCCCGACTCGTGAAAAAATAGACCCTGTTCGCTTCCTGACCAACCATTCAACCGGAAAAATGGGTTATGCCCTTGCTGGAGAAGCTTTGAAAATGGGAGCGAAAGTCATTCTGGTTTCCGGCCCGGTCTCTCTTGACCCGCCAGGTGGAGCGGAGCTGATCGAAGTAGAAAGCGCAGAGGAGATGTACAACGCTGCCCTGGAATATTTCGGTGCAGCGGATATCCTGATAGGTACCGCAGCTGTAGCGGATTATCGGCCAAAATATATATATGAAGAAAAAATGAAGAAAAAAGAAGGCGATCAGGCACTCGAACTGGAGCGCACAAAAGATGTCCTTTTTGAACTTGGACAGAGAAAAGAGAAGCAGGTCATCGTTGGGTTCGCGGCTGAAACTAATGATGTCGAAAAACATGCCCAGGGCAAACTCGTCAGAAAAAATGCTGATATGATTGTAGCAAATGACGTTAAGCAGGAAGGGGCCGGGTTTGGCACAGATACAAATATAGTGACTATATTCAAGGCGGATGGAAGTAAGCTGGAATTACCTCTGATGGCAAAAACGGATGTTGCCCGCAGGATCCTGTCAGAAGTCGCCCTGCTTTTAAAGAAGGATGAAAGCTAATGAATATAGCAAGCGTTATTGTCGATGTTCCTGCCAAGCAGACAGACAAGACTTTTGATTATAAAATACCGGATAAATTCTTAGATGTCATCAAGCCTGGGACAAGGGTAATCGTACCTTTTGGCCCGCGTAAAATCCAGGGTTTTGTCACGGGACTCAAGGATCGATCCAACTTTTCAAAGCTGCGGTCCATTATCGAACCGCTGGATTTGACACCGGTATTAAATGAGGAGCTTTTGCAGTTGGGAGAGTGGCTGACTGAACATACCTTAAGCTATAAAATCTCCTCTTATCAGGCAATGCTCCCTGCTGCCCTAAAAGCAAAATATGAGAAAAAGATTATGCTGGCTAAAGGGATTGAGTTAAGTGACCTCCCTGAAAGTCTGGCACAACTATTTAAAGAAAATAGTGAATTAAAATGGGACGATGCAGTTGCAAAGGGGTTCGTCCAAAAGCTGCAAAGGGAAGCTGCAGCAGGCAAGGTTGAAGTCGTCTATCAAGTGAAGGACCGTGTGCGCAAAAAGCTGCTCAAACATGTTTATCCAAACATTGAAGCGGAACCGCTTAAAGAAGCAAGAGCCGGCCTTTCTGCACAGGCATCAGGACAGCAGGCAGTCCTGGATTTCTTTTTGGAGCATCCCGAGCCTGTGGAGCAGAGATTGCTGCTTTCCACTCTGGGGGTCTCCCAGGCATCGATTCAATCCCTCGTTAAGAAAGGGATCCTGAAAGTAGAAGAGATGGAGGTATACAGGGACCCCTATTCAGAACGGGAATTTGAACGGAAAACGGCCCTGGAATTGACTGCTGCACAAGAAAAAGCAATCAGTCCTATCCTTTCTTCTATTGAAAAGGAAGAACATGAAGTCTTTCTTTTGTACGGAGTAACAGGAAGCGGCAAGACCGAAATTTATTTGCAGTCGATCCAGGAGGTTCTTAGCAAGGGAAAAGAAGCGATTGTGCTTGTGCCGGAAATCTCATTGACTCCCCAGATGGTCACTCGTTTCAAGGAGCGTTTTGGCGACCTGGTTGCTGTCATGCATAGCGGATTATCTGCAGGTGAGAAATATGATGAATGGCGGAAAATCCAGCGGAAGGAAGTTAAAGTTGTCGTTGGAGCAAGGTCGGCCATATTTGCGCCATTCGAGAATATTGGCATCATCATTATTGATGAAGAGCATGAAACAAGCTATAAACAGGAAGAAAATCCACGCTACCATGCAAGGGACGTTGCAATCCAGCGGGCTAAAACCTTTGCATGTCCGGTTGTTCTCGGCAGCGCTACTCCGTCACTCGAATCGTTTGCCAGGGCGCAAAAAGGAAGATATACGTTGTTGTCACTGCCAAAACGTATGAACAACCAGCCGCTTCCTTCTGTAGAAATTGTTGATATGCGGGAAGAGCTGAGAACAGGTAACCGTTCCATGTTTTCGGTAAAGCTTTTTGAAAAAATCAAAGACAGGCTTGAAAAAAAAGAACAGACTGTTCTGTTTCTGAACAAACGGGGTCACTCTTCCTTTGTTATGTGCCGGGATTGCGGTTATGTTATGAATTGTCCGCATTGCGATATCACGCTGACATATCATCGTTATAATGAACAGATGAAATGCCATTATTGCGGACATGAGGACAGGGTGCCGACAATTTGTCCGGAATGCAATAGTGAACATATCCGCTATTTCGGAACTGGTACCCAAAAAGTAGAGGAAGAACTCGTCAAGCTGATTCCTGAAGCGAGGGTCATCAGGATGGATGTCGATACTACAGGGAGAAAGGGATCACATGAAAAACTCTTGACTGCTTTCCAGGAAGGACAGGCCGATATTTTACTAGGGACACAAATGATAGCCAAAGGGCTGGATTTTCCTAATATTACGCTTGTTGGGGTTCTTTCGGCAGACACGATGCTTAACCTGCCTGATTTCCGTTCATCGGAAAAAACATTCCAGCTCCTCACCCAGGTCAGCGGGAGGGCAGGAAGGCACAAACTTCCAGGTGAGGTAGTAATCCAGACTTATACACCTGAACATTATAGCGTCGAATTAGCAGGCACACAGGATTACGACCGTTTCTACCAGCAGGAAATGCTCATGAGGAAGATTCATCAATATCCGCCGTTTTACTACCTGTCTCTTGTGACGGTCAGCCATGAGGAATTGATGAAAGTAGTTGCTGTTACGGAAAAAATAGCAAAATTCATATCATCCAAGCTTTCGATGGAAGCAGTCATACTGGGACCGGTAGCATCACCAATACCTCGTATCAACGATAGATATCGTTATCAATGTCTGATAAAATACAAAAAGGAACCAGAACTTAGCAATGTTCTTAAAACTGTACTCGACCATTACCAGCAGGAAATGGGAACTGGCGGTTTGCAGATTTCCGTCGATTTGAACCCATATATTCTGATGTAATGATAACTTTTTATGGAAACGTCAAAGTTTACGGTAAAAGCAGATTGAACAAGCTAATACTATATATAAAGGATTTATTGGAGGATTTATTTTGGCAGTAAGAAAAATAGTTACTTATCCGGCAGAAATTTTGGAACAGGAATGTGAAAAAGTCACAGTTTTTGATAAAAGACTGGCCAAATTGCTGGATGATATGTACGATACCATGATTGAATTTGATGGGGTAGGTCTGGCCGCTCCTCAGATAGATATAAAAAAGCAGATTGCAATTGTCGATATCGATGATGAGCATGGAACAATCGAAATGGTCAACCCGGTGATACTGGAAACCGGCGGTGAGCAGACTGGTCCGGAGGGTTGCTTAAGCTTTCCGGGTTTATACGGAGAGGTTACACGCCCAAACTATGTAAAGGTAAGGGCCCAAAACCGGAAAGGTAAGACATTTGAGATCGAAGCGGAGGAATTCTTGGCACGGGCAATTCTGCATGAAATCGATCACTTGCACGGTGTGTTATTTACCACGAAGGTATCAAAATATATCGAAGAAGCTGAGTTAGAGGAGTTGAACCAGGAATGACAAGAATCGTATTTATGGGAACTCCGGACTTTTCTGTACCGGTTTTGCGAAGATTGCTGGAGGAAGGCTACGACGTTGTCGGTGTTGTGACGCAGCCTGACCGCCCGGTTGGCAGAAAGCGGGTTCTTACACCGCCTCCTGTAAAAGCAGAAGCGGTGAAGCATGGCATCCCGGTCTATCAGCCAGAAAAAATCCGCCAGCCTGAAGAACTGAAAAAAATCCTCGCGCTTGAACCGGATCTGATTGTCACAGCTGCTTTTGGACAGATTTTACCAAATCAACTCCTTGAGGCACCAAAGTATGGCTGCATAAACGTCCATGCTTCTCTATTGCCAGAACTGCGCGGTGGTGCGCCGATCCATTACGCGATCATTGAGGGAAAAGAGAAGACTGGAATAACCATTATGTACATGGTTGAAAAGCTTGATGCAGGTGATATCTTGACGCAGGTTGAAGTACCGATTACGGAAACAGATACAGTTGGTTCATTGCATGATAAAATGAGCGCTGCTGGAGCAGACCTTTTATCTGAAACGATTCCAAAGCTTTTAAACGGTGAAATCACACCAACTCCGCAAAATGATGATCAAGCTACTTTTGCCTGGAATATCAAGCGAGAACAGGAGAAAATTGATTGGAACGCTCCTGGTGATAAAATCTATAACCATATTCGCGGCATGAACCCATGGCCGGTTGCTTATACAACAATGGACGGGGCAGTGATAAAGGTGTGGAGTGCGGTGAAGTCGGACTATAAAGGAAACAGCCAACCCGGAACCCTCATAGGAATTGAAGAAGACGGTCTTGTAGTAGCGACGGGAGATGATACTGTTATTAAAATTACACAACTCCAGCCCGCAGGCAAGAAAAAGATGGACGCAAGGCAATTTTTGCTCGGGGCAGGGGCGAACTTAGAGCCCGGCGTAAGGTTAGGAGACTAAAATGAGTAAAAAGAAAAATGTCAGGGATACTGCATTGCAGCTCCTGGAAACGGTTGAAAAAAACCAGGCTTACAGCAACCTGCTCCTGAACAATGCTATTGAAAAATATGAAATTAGTCCCATTGATATCGGCTTGCTGACTGAATTGGTATACGGTACTTTACAGCGTAAAATGACTCTTGATTTTTACCTTAAGCCATTTATCGAGAAAAATAAGAAGCTGCAAAGCTGGGTGGTCAATCTGCTCCGCATGACCGTTTACCAGATGGTCTATTTAGATAAAATACCAGACAGGGCAGCGATTTTTGAAGCAGTGGAAATTTCGAAGCGGCGCGGCCATAAGGGAATTGCCAGCCTTGTGAACGGAGTCCTTCGCAGCATTCAGAGAAATGGACTTCCTTCGCTCGATTCAATTTCAGATCCTGCGGAAAGAATATCAATAGAAACTAGCCATCCATTATGGTTAGTCACAAGATGGGTTGGCCAGTTCGGAATTGAAAAGACAAGGGAAATGTGTGAAATGAATTTGACTGCCCCGCTGCAGACAGGCAGGGTTAATTTGACAAGAATTTCACGTGAAGAGTGCCTGGAATTGTTGGCTGAAGAAGGCTTTGATGTGGAACCGAGCCCGATTCTGCCGGAAGCAATCAAAAGCCTCCGGGGCAACCTTGCCTCCTCGAAGGCATTCAAATATGGTTTGTTGACAATTCAGGATGAGAGTTCTATGCTGGTTGCCCATGCACTCGGCATTAAAGATGAAGAGGTAATCCTCGATGCTTGTGCGGCCCCAGGCGGTAAATCCTCGCATATCGCTGAAAAACTCGGCAATAGCGGGAAAGTAATCTCTCTCGATCTCCATGAACATAAGGTAAAGCTTATTTCCCAAAACGCTGAACGTCTTGGTCTTGAAAATATAGAAGCGAAAAAAATGGACAGCCGCCAGGCAGCCGAACAATTCGAGCATGGATCGATTGACCGAGTATTACTGGATGCCCCTTGCTCAGGGCTTGGCGTAATGAGACGTAAGCCGGACATGAAGTATACGAAGAAAGAACAGGATCTCAGCCAGCTGCAATCAATTCAGCTGAGTCTGCTCAAATCTGTCGCCCCATTGCTTAAGGCTGGCGGTACGCTTGTCTATAGCACTTGCACGGTGGACAGAGAAGAAAATCAGGAAGTAATTAAAGAATTTTTACGCGAGCATCCCGAATTTTCAGGAGATACCACACTTGCAGAAAGAATGCCAGAAGCAATCAGGCCCTTAATACATGGCTTTGATGTACAGATTCTTCCTCAGGACTTTGGCTCTGATGGATTTTACATTGCTTGTTTGAGAAAGAAGGTGGAATAATGGAACAGGAAAAAACAACAAGAATATCAGCGACAGAAAAAACAGTCAAAAAATCCATTTATTCCCTTCAGCTTAACGAATTGAAAGACTGGCTGAAGGAACAAGGAGAAAAGCCATTCAGGGCAGAACAAATTTATGACTGGCTCTACAAAAAGAGAGCAGCATCATTTGAGGATATGTCCAATTTGTCAAAGGAGTTAAGGGACAAGCTGGAGCAGCATTTTGTGCTCACAACCCTGAGTACGATTGTGCAGCAGACATCATCTGACGGAACGATCAAGTTCTTGTTTGAACTGCAAGATGGCGTATCAATTGAAACGGTTCTTATGAGGCATGAATATGGAAATTCTGTTTGTGTCACTACTCAGGTTGGTTGTCGTATTGGGTGTACGTTCTGTGCTTCTACACTTGGCGGTTTAAAAAGGAACCTTGAAGCAGGAGAAATCGTTGCCCAGGTCGTAAAAGTACAACAGGCACTTGATGAGACAGATGAGAGAGTAAGTTCGATTGTCATAATGGGTATCGGCGAACCGTTTGATAACTATGACAGTATGCTCTCATTCCTGAAAATTATGAACCATGAAAAAGGAATGAATATCGGTGCTCGTCATATTACCGTATCAACAAGCGGTATCATTCCGAAGATTTACCAATTTGCTGATGAAAACATGCAGATCAATTTTGCGATTTCCCTTCATGCACCGAATAGCGAGCTTCGCAGCAGATTGATGCCAATCAACCGTGCATACAAGCTTCCGGATTTAATGGACGCAGTCCGATATTATGTCAACAAAACCGGCCGAAGAATCAGCTTTGAATATGGGCTCTTTGGAGGAGTGAATGATCAGGTTGAACACGCTGAAGAGCTTGCACAACTTGTAAAAGGGTTGAAGTGCCATATCAATTTGATACCGGTCAATTATGTACCTGAACGTGATTACGTAAGAACACCTAAGAGCCAAATCTTCAAATTTGAACGTACTCTTCGCGACCGTGGAGTGAATGTAACAATAAGAAGAGAACAAGGGCATGACATTGAAGCAGCTTGCGGACAACTTCGGGCGAAAGAAAGAAAAGAAGAGACGAGGTGACAAGATGAAGGCTGTTTTCATGACAGACAGGGGAAAGGTTCGCCTGCATAATGAAGACAACGGCGGCATCTTTATGAATTCTCACGGGCAGCGCCTTGCCATCGTAGCAGATGGCATGGGCGGCCACCGTGCAGGGGATGTAGCCAGTGATATGACAATCAAGCATCTGAAGGTTCTCTGGGAAACATCAGCGAAGATACAAACAGCAGAAGAGGCAGAAAACTGGCTGGAAGAATCCGTTTTACAGGTCAATCATAAGATTTATGAGCACTCTTTGAAAAATACTGAATGTGAAGGCATGGGAACAACCATAGTGGCGGCCATTTGCACAAATCTATTCGCGACTGTTGTAAACATAGGTGACAGCCGCTGTTATTTACTGAACGAATCAGGCTTCAAACAGTTGACTGAAGATCATTCTCTTGTAAATGAGCTTGTTCGATCTGGGCAAATTTCAAAAGAAGATGCAGAGCATCATCCTCGTAAAAATGTTCTTTTGAGAGCCCTTGGGACAGAAGAATCAGTCGAGATGGATGTTAAGACGATTATCTTTGAAGAGGAAGATGTATTGTTGCTTTGTTCTGATGGGCTCTCCAATAAAGTGAGCCAGGAAGAGATGGAAAGCATCATAACGGACAAGGAAATGTCTTTTGAAGATAAAGCTGCAGAATTCATCAAAAGGGCCAATCAGTACGGCGGCGAAGATAATATTACTCTTGCAATCGTCGAATACCAGGAATTCAACGAGGGCAGGTGAAGAATATGATTATCGGAAAAAGAATCAGCGGTCGTTATAAAATCAAGGATATGATTGGCGGCGGAGGCATGGCGAATGTCTATCTGGCACATGACATGATCCTTGACAGGGATGTGGCAGTCAAGATGCTTCGTCTTGATTTTGCCAATGACGATGAATTCATCCGCAGGTTCCACAGAGAGGCCCAGTCCGCAACTAGTCTTGCACATCCGAACATTGTCAGTATATATGATGTCGGGGAAGAGGACGGGCTATACTATATAGTGATGGAATATGTCGATGGCCAGACTTTAAAGCAATACATACAGCAGCATGCGCCAGTCCCGGTAGAGGAAGCCCTGGACATCATGAAACAACTAACATCCGCTATCTCACATGCGCATCATAATCATATTGTCCATCGTGACATTAAACCGCATAATATTTTGATAGACGCAAGCGGAACTGTCAAAATCACTGACTTTGGTATTGCGATGGCATTGAGTGCAACAAGCATAACCCAAACGAATTCAGTTCTCGGTTCGGTGCATTACCTATCGCCAGAACAAGCCAGAGGCGGGATGGCGAACAAAAAATCTGATATCTATTCAATCGGGATTGTCATGTTTGAATTGCTCACAGGCAGGCTTCCTTTTTCAGGTGAATCAGCCGTTTCGATTGCATTGAAGCACCTTCAGTCAGAGACGCCTTCTTTAAAAAGATGGAATCCTCAAATTCCCCAAAGCGTTGAGAATATTGTTCTGAAGGCAACTGCAAAGGATCCGTTCCATCGATATGATAATGTCGATGAAATGGAAGAGGATTTAAGGACGGCACTTGACAGCAAGCGTTTGAATGAGGACAAATTTGTCATACCCGAGGACGATGAAGCAACCAAGGCAATTCCTATCATAACGAATGACCGCCCTTATCATAATCTTGATGAAACCATCATCCGCAAAGATGCACCTGGTTCGCAGGAGCAGGCACCAAAGGATAAACCGGCGAAAAAGAAGAAAAAGAAGTGGCCGATTATTCTAACCGTTTTGTTTTTGCTCATTCTTACTGCGGGTATTGTCATGGTGACGATTGGTCCAGATCTTTTTGGGCCAAAGGATAAGGAAGTGCCCGATGTCAGCGGAATGGAAGTAGAAGAAGCTGTCGCTGAACTCATGTCAGCTGGTTTTATTATTGGTGATAAAAAAGAAATTAGCGATGAAGAGATCGAAGAAGGTAATGTCATAAGAACAAATCCGAAAGCCGGTAAAATGATCAAAGAGGGTAATGAAATCGATTTGTATATCAGTACCGGTAAAGAAGAACTTGAATTATCGGATTACACCGACAGGATCTACGATGATGTCGTCAAACTGCTTGAAGGAAAAGGCTTTAAAGATATCAAAAAAACCGAAGAGCATGATGATAGCGAGCCTGGTACCATTCTAGAACAATATCCTCCTGGTGGGGAATCTGTCGTTCCAGAGGACACAATTTTGGAATTCAAGATCAGCATGGGGCCGGAATTGGTAACTCTAGGTGATTTAAAAGAATATAACCAGAGAAATCTCGATCTTTATGCTGACACCACTGGGCTTGTTATTGAAAGTACGGAGGAGTTTCATGATACCGTACCCGTCGGATTGGTTATTTCACAAAAACCTGAAGCAGGAACTCAATTGCAGCCAGGAAGTAAGGTAAGTGTCGTCATTTCAAAAGGACCGGAACCTGTTCCGAAAGAAAAGACACTTGAAATTACTGTACCATATCAGCCTAAAGAAGAAGGCGTTCCACAGGAAATCAAGATTTACATGAATGACGTAAACCATACAGATGAAACTCCAATAGATACGATTGAAATCACAGAGGACACAGTTATTAGTCTTGATTTTCTAATCGCGCCTGGCAAAAAGGGTGATTATCGAATCATACGCGATGGAGAAATCTTTGATAGTGGCAGCGTTGAGTATCCAAAAGACTAACAGACAGGGAGTGTTGCTATGCCTGAGGGCAAAATTATCAAGGCGCTGAGCGGTTTTTATTATGTTGCGAATGAAGATGGGATAGTGCAATGCCGTGGACGCGGGGTTTTTCGCAAGAATAAGATTACACCGCTAGTAGGCGATGAGGTCGTTTATCAAGCTGAAAATGACACAGAAGGCTATATCCTCGAAGTCAAAGAACGGAAAAATGAGCTTGTCCGTCCTCCTATTGCAAATGTGGACCAGGCGATACTTGTTTTTTCGGCAGTAGAGCCTGATTTCAGTACGGCACTGCTTGATCGGTTCCTTGTCCTTGTTGAGTATAACCATATCGAGCCCATCATTTGCATTACAAAGATGGATTTGACAAATAACCAGCAGAAGTCGAGACTTGAGGCATTTGCAGAAGATTATCGAAATGCGGGATATGAGGTCATTTTTACCTCTTCGGAAACTTCAGAGGGGCTGGAGAAGCTAAGCCCTCACATCGAAGGCAAGATATCTGTTTTTGCAGGACAGTCTGGAGTCGGAAAGTCGTCTCTGCTCAATGCCATCAGACCTGATCTGGAACTGAAAACTGATGATATATCCTCCCACCTGGGACGTGGAAAGCATACAACAAGACATGTGGAATTAATCTCCATTAACAATGGGCTTGTAGCTGATACACCGGGTTTCAGTTCCCTTGAGTTCACCGAAATTGAGGCCGAGGAACTTAATTCTTGCTTTCCTGAAATCTCTAAAATCAGCGACGATTGTAAGTTCCGCGGCTGCCTTCATATGGCCGAGCCTAAATGTGCAGTAAAAGCAGCAGTCGACTCAGGTGAATTGCCTTTGTACAGATATGAGCATTATAAAGACTTTTTGTTAGAAATCAAAGATAGAAAGCCGAGGTATTGACATGGTAAAGATCGCACCTTCAATCTTATCAGCCGACTTTGCCCGTCTGGGTGAAGAAATAAAGGACGTCGAGCGCGGCGGGGCAGACTATATTCATGTAGATGTAATGGATGGACATTTCGTGCCAAATATCACAATCGGGCCTCTGATAGTTGAGGCAATCAGGCCGGTTACCAAGCTTCCGCTTGATGTGCACTTAATGATTGAAAATCCTGACCAATATATCGAAGCATTTGCTAAGGCGGGTGCAGACTATATCACAGTGCATGTAGAAGCGTGCAGGCATCTGCACAGGACTATTCAGTTAATAAAATCTACTGGTGCCAAGGCGGGTGTTGTATTAAATCCTGCAACTCCAGTAGATAGTCTGAAGCACATCATCGAGGATGTGGATATGGTTCTGCTTATGTCCGTTAATCCTGGATTTGGCGGCCAAAAGTTCATTTCTTCAGTTATTCCGAAAATCAGGCAGGTCAAAGAACTGGCTGAGGCACTGAATCCACATTTGGAAATCGAGGTTGACGGCGGAGTGAACGAGGAAACCGCTAAGCTTGTTATAGAAGCAGGAGCGAATGTTTTAGTGGCAGGATCGGCTGTTTTCAATAAAGAAGACAGAGGAGCTGCAATTGCCAGCTTGAGACCATAAATAAAAGCCAGCCGTCAAAGGCTGGCTTTATTCAATAGAATGAAAAGGAAATGTCCAGAACTAAAGGAGATCATCTTGATGAAAATAAACTTGGTAGCGGGTGGACCGCGTAACTTGATTCCCGAATTTCATTTACACGATGGAAATGAAGTAGTCTGGGTTGGGATTGATAGGGGCGTATTCTACTTATTGGAATCAGGAGTCAAGCCGGCAGCGGCATTTGGCGACTTTGATTCCGTTTCACATGAAGAGATGGTACAAATTGAAAAAGCGGTTGCTGATCTTAAAAAATTCAGGCCTGAAAAAGACGAGACGGATATGGAGCTGGCTCTAAACTGGGCTCTTTGCCAAAATCCAGCATCGATTGCCATCTTTGGTGCAACAGGCGGGCGTCTGGATCATTTAACGGCCAATATTCAGCTGCTGGTCAAACCCCTTCAGGAGAATTCTGCTGTCCACATAGAAATCATTGATACCCAGAACATTTTATATGTAAAAAAACCAGGAAGCTATACTGCTGAACCGAATGACGAATTTAAATATATTTCATTCCTTCCAATCACGCCGGCTGTCTCCGGACTGTCGCTCGAAAATTTTAAATACCCTTTAAATGATTGTCATATTCCCATAGGGTCGACACTATGTATTAGTAATGAACTTATTAGAGGTCATGGTACTTTTTCATTTTCTGAAGGCATATTATTAGTTGTAAGAAGCAGGGATTAAAATGTCTTCACTTAGCTCAGGGTTCTTTTCGAGGAGATGAATTCTTCCCCTGGAAGGAGCAAATTTTGAATACCCTTGAATATACTATAGGGATGCAGAAAGAAGACTGGTTTGGCGAGAGATGGTGAGGAGGGACGGTATGAGATTCTATACAATCAAACTTCCTAAATTTTTAGGGGGCCTCGTACGGGCGATGTTAGGTGCATTTAAAAAGGATTGAGACCGCTTAGCTGAAAGATAATAAAGAATGAAATATTCGGTTTGGGCACCCTTGAAACAGGGTGCTATTATTTTGATCTCAATTGGGAAGAATGAGGAGTAACGGAGTGGCAATGCGACAAAAATCAGGCAAATAAAAAAGGCACCCCGGTGGATGCCGTGCAGCTTCCTGCCGGCTGCTGGAGCCAGGCAGAAGATCTGCGGCTTTTTAATTAAACACGTTCAACTTTACCTGATCTTAGAGCTCTTGCAGATACCCAAACACGCTTAGGCTTACCGTCTACAAGAATACGAACTTTTTGAAGGTTAGCACCCCATGTACGCTTGTTAGCGTTCATTGCGTGAGAGCGTGCGTTACCAGAACGAGTTGATTTACCAGTTACTACACATTTACGTGGCATATGATTTCCCTCCTAACTGACAAAAGCTGATACTATTTTTTGCTGCAATTATTTGCATATCGTCAGAACGGCGAATTAAACAGGATAACCTTTTCTCTGACATACTTTAATAATTTATCATAGAAATTTCCCATTTGCAATACTTCTGGCAAAAGCTATAAAGAAAAAAACCTTGACATATAGTTAAGATTCTTGCTGAATAATATAGGGAAGTGCAGAATAACTTTAAAAATTGATTGGCTTATAGTAAAATAACTGTAGCATAATGCTATTTTTCCAAAGGGGGAACGAATCATGTCCATCGAGCTAAAAACGAAGTACGGACAAATTGATATATCAAATGATGTCATTGCAACAATTGCAGGCGGTGCAGCAGTTGATTGTTATGGTATTGTCGGGATGGCTTCAAAGAACCAGATCAAGGACGGATTGACAGATATCCTGCGCAGGGAGAATTTCACTCGCGGAGTAATCGTTCGCCAGGAAAATGAGGAAGTACATATTGATATGTATATTATTGTGAGCTATGGGACGAAAATTTCCGAAGTTGCCCACAATGTCCAGTCAAAGGTAAAGTACACCCTTGATAAAACGGTCGGGCTGGCTGTTGACTCGGTCAATATTTACGTTCAGGGAGTTCGTGTAACGAACCCGTAAGAGGAGGAAAGATTTGTGTCTATTAATGTTCTAGACGGAAAACGTTTTGCGGAGATGGTGATTCAGGGTGCCAATCATTTGGCGGCGAATGCAAAGTATGTCGACGCGTTGAACGTCTTCCCTGTTCCTGATGGTGATACAGGAACGAATATGAATTTATCCATGACTTCCGGTGCCAAGGAAGTAAAAAACAATGTGCAGGAACATATCGGAAAGGTTGGTTCTGCCCTGGCGAAAGGCCTGCTGATGGGAGCAAGAGGAAACTCTGGAGTCATCCTTTCCCAATTGTTCCGCGGCTTTGCAAAATCAATCGAAAGTAAGCCGACTGTGAATTCTATAGAGTTTGCCGCTGCTTTGAATGCAGGTGTCGAAACAGCATATAAAGCGGTTATGAAACCTGTAGAAGGCACGATATTGACGGTTGCCAAGGATGCTGCCAGGCACGCAGTGGCCGTTGCCAACAACCATCAAAGTCTTATTGGCCTAATGGAAGAAGTGCTGAAAGAAGCAAAAGCGTCATTGAACCGTACCCCTGACCTGCTCCCAGTCCTAAAGGAAGTAGGAGTCGTCGACAGTGGAGGACAGGGCCTAGTATTCGTTTATGAAGGCTTCCTTGCAGAATTGAAGGGCGAAAAGCTGCCTGATTCCCCATCTGCCATGCCGAACATGAATGACCTTGTAAGCGCCGAGCATCACAAGAGCATCCAGAGTCACATGAATACGGAGGACATCGAATTCGGCTATTGCACTGAATTCATGGTCAAGCTTGAAGGAAAGGATTTTTCTGAGGAAAATTTCCGTCAGGACTTAAGTAAGTATGGTGATTCTCTCCTTGTTATATCTGACGAAGAGGTCGTAAAGGTACATATCCATTCGGAACAGCCTGGACAGGTTCTGACTTATGGACAAAAATACGGAAGCCTCATCAATATGAAAATCGAAAATATGCGTCAGCAGCACACGGATATCGTTGGTGAACCGACTACACCACTGCGTACAAAGTCAAATGACTCCAAGAAAGAAAAGCAGGAATACGGAATTGTCGCTGTTTCGATGGGTTCCGGAATTGCTGAACTTTTCCGCAGCATCGGTGCCAATGCGGTGATTGAAGGCGGCCAGACGATGAATCCAAGTACTGAGGATATCGTCAAGGCGATTAAAGAGGTAAATGCGAAAAAGGTTATCATCCTTCCTAACAATAAAAACATTATAATGGCGGCGGAACAGGCTGCTGAGGTAGCAGAGGAAGAAGTGGTAGTCATTCCTTCTAAAACTGTGCCACAGGGAATGACAGCATTGCTTTCATTCAACCCATCAGCTGATCCTGCCGAAAATAAAGAAGCGATGTCCGAAGCAATGCAGCATGTGAAGACCGGCCAGCTGACCTATGCCGTCCGTGACACAAGCATCGATGGCCTTGAAATCTCAACAGGTGATTTCATGGGTCTAGCGGATGGAAAAATCGTGCTGAAAGATCAGGACAAAGTTAAAGCAGCGAAGGATCTGCTGGAACAGATGCTGGATGAAGACTCTGAAATCCTGACAATCCTAAAAGGTGAAGACGCATCAGATGAAGATGTTGATTCAATCGTCGAGTTTGTAGAAGGTAAATATGGCGATGTGGAGATCGAGGTTCATAATGGAGAACAGCCATTATACGCCTTCATTTTTGCAATTGAATAAATTATTCCTGCATGGGAGACTCTCCTGCTGGACAAATAAAATTGGTATATGATACTAAGAAATAGAAGGGGAATCCCCTTCTATTTCGTTTTGTTTATAAAGAGATTTAATATATATAGAATCTTATGTGAAAAGTTAAATGTAATGACAGACCCATGACCCTAAAGCGTGCAATATTGGCAAAAAGGGTAATAGGAAAAGGTTTGCACTACCAGAAAACGTGCAGCAAGTTGAAAAACAGTAAAAGCAAAGGGTATGCATTGCCCGAAGACGTGCTGCATGAGGAAAAAGGGCAAAAGCATGGGGACTGCAGTGAGAAAAACACTCGCATTACCCAAAAAGGATCAACCCTGGCAAAAAGGGTAAATGAGAAATACAGGAACAGCGTGAGGGGGGAAGCGGCTACACCGATTGGCCGGGAGCTGAAGGCCAAGAATTTCGGCATACCGCTTGATAAACGTGAATGAGCAATTAATGCAACCAGTAACAGCAGTTAAGGGTATCGGGAATGAAATGGCGGAAACTCTGGCGGATATGCACATCAGCTCTGTCGGTGATTTGCTGGAATACTTCCCGTATCGTTATGAGGATTATCGCCTGAAAGATCTGGCAGAAGTAAAACATGATGAGAAGGTCACGGTGGAGGGGAAGGTTCACAGTGAGCCGGCACTTGTATACTATGGCCGTAAAAAAAATCGCTTAACTGTCAGGATGCTTGTTGGACGATACTTAATCATTGTCACATTCTTTAATCAGCCTTATTTAAAGCAAAAAATTGCTGTTGGTGAAACAATTACAGTGACTGGTAAATGGGACCAGCATAGACAGACAATCACAGCCAGTCACATGTCAGTGGGTGAGCATGCAAAAAGTCAGGATTTTGAACCGGTATATGCGGTGAAAGGGAAGATGACGGTAAAAACCATCAGAAGACTGATCAAACAGGCATTCTCCCAGTTCGGACACGAAATTGGCGAGATTTTGCCATCGGAGCTTCTTCAGAAATATAAATTACTGAACCGCAGGGATGCTCTGAGAATTATGCATTTTCCGTCAGGTTCCGATGAGATGAAGCAGGCGAGAAGGAGATTTGTTTACGAGGAGTTCCTATTATTCCAGCTTAAGATGCAATCATTGAGGAAGCTGGAGCGGGAACAGAGTCCTGGAATTTCTATTTCATATGAATTGGACAAGCTTAAAAAATTCATCAGCGGCCTGCCATTTCCGTTAACTGGGGCACAAAAGCGGGTAGTCAATGAGATCCTTGGTGACATGAAATCTCCTTATCGCATGAACCGCCTCCTTCAAGGTGATGTTGGTTCAGGTAAAACAGTTGTAGCTGCAATTGCCCTGTATTCCGCCAAGACAGCTGGTTATCAAGGTGCGTTAATGGTCCCAACAGAAATTTTGGCTGAACAGCACTCACAGTCCCTGACACAATTGTTAGAACCATTTGGAGTGAAAACAGCCCTGCTGACAAGTTCGGTAAAGGGGAAACGCAGAAGAGAGATTCTGGAACAATTGAAACAGGGTGATATAGATGTATTAATTGGTACGCACGCCTTGATTCAGGATGAAGTGGATTTTCAAAAACTCGGTCTCGTCATCACAGATGAGCAGCATCGATTTGGGGTTGAACAAAGGCGGGTCCTGAGGGAGAAAGGCGAAAATCCCGATGTCCTGTTCATGACCGCGACACCAATTCCGAGGACATTGGCGATCACCGTTTTTGGTGAAATGGATGTCTCAGTGATCGATGAAATGCCGGCTGGCCGTAAGATAATTGAAACTTATTGGGCCAAACATGAAATGCTTGAGCGGGTACTCTCGTTCATGGAAAAAGAACTGGCAAAAGGAAGACAAGCGTATGTGATCTGTCCATTGATCGAGGAGTCGGATAAATTGGATGTCCAGAATGCGATTGATGTTCACAGCACGTTGAGTTTCTATTTTAAGGAACGTTATCTTGTAGGCTTAATGCATGGACGGCTCCATTCAGAAGATAAAGACCAGGTCATGAAGGCATTCAGTGAAAATGAAGTCCAGGTGCTTGTATCTACTACTGTCGTTGAAGTAGGTGTGAATGTTCCGAATGCTACAGTAATGGTGATTTATGATGCAGAAAGATTTGGACTGGCGCAGCTTCACCAGCTAAGAGGCCGGGTTGGACGCGGCAGTGACCAATCTTATTGCATTTTGCTCGCCGACCCCAAAAGTGAAGTTGGAAAAGAGCGCATGAAAATCATGTCTGAGACGAATGATGGCTTTGTTCTTAGTGAAAAGGATTTAGAGCTGCGAGGACCTGGCGATTTCTTCGGCAAAAAGCAAAGCGGGCTGCCTGAATTCAAAGTAGCAGACATGGTCCATGATTATCGTGCACTTGAAACTGCCAGGAATGATGCATCATTGCTGGTCAAGTCAGAAGCTTTTTGGCAAAGTGAAAAATATCGTTCATTGCGGGAGTATCTGGCGGAGTCTGGAGCCCTTGCGAATGAAAAATTGGATTGATTACATCCAATCTATTTATATTTAGTAGAATGATAGAGCGGGAGGCAGTGATCTGCTTCCTTTTTTAATGGACTTGTAAAGGCTGAATTTTGAATTATATAACCTGTTGATTATAATGGAAGGCGCGCAGACTCCGGCGGGCGCAGCTGGTCAGGTGAGTCCCGCAGGAGCAAAGAAAAGAGGAGACTCAGCGGAAAGTGAGACAGCTGCAAAGTCAGCCTTTTTAATAAATATATTTCTTCTTGCAATCTTTTTTTATTATATATATACTACTATTAGTACCTAGTCTTAATAGCTCGGGCGGTGTTTTATAGATGAAACGCAATAAAAAAGATCGGCAGTCAATGTTGACTGAAACGATAAAAGAAAATCCATTTATAACAGATGAGGAGCTGGCTGAGAAATTTGCTGTCAGCATCCAGACTATAAGGCTGGACAGACTCGAATTGTCGATTCCTGAACTAAGGGAGCGAATCAAGAACGTTGCTGAAAAACGTTTTGAAGACGAAGTCCGTTCATTGCCGCTGGAAGAGGTTATTGGAGAAATCATTGATATTGAGCTTGACCAAAGTGCAATATCAATACTTGATATAAAAAGGGAACATGTTTTTAAAAGGAATAAAATTGCCAGAGGGCACCACTTGTTTGCTCAGGCGAATTCTTTGGCGGTGGCTGTGATTAACGATGAGCTGGCGCTGACAGCAAAATCAAATATCCAGTTTACAAGATCCGTAAAAGAAGGTGAACGGGTCATCGCCAAAGCAAGGGTCACGAACATAGATAATGAAAATGGCCGGACAATAGTAGAAGTAATGAGTTATGTGAACAATGAGCTTGTCTTCAAAGGTGAGTTTGAAATGTACAGATCAAATAATGATAAGTAAGGGATGAAAAGCGATGAGGCTTGCAGTAGATGCTATGGGCGGAGACAATGCACCAAAAGAGATTGTCCTCGGAGCAATGAAAGCAGTAGATAATTTCAAAGACATACATATTCTTCTTGTGGGTGATGAAAAAAAAATCAGGGAGCATTTGACGAATGAAGAAAGAATAGAAATCCTTCATACGGAAGAGGTCATCCTAGGTACAGATGAACCAGTCAGGGCTGTTCGCCGGAAAAAAACCGCATCAATGGTTCTTGCGGCACAGCAAGTAGCAGACGGGAATGCCGATGCATGTATTTCTGCCGGAAACACAGGGGCTCTCATGGCAGCGGGATTGTTCGTAGTTGGCCGGATCAATGGAATTGAAAGGCCAGCTCTTGCGCCAACACTTCCTACCATTGGCGGAGAGGGTTTCTTGCTGCTTGATGTAGGTGCTAATGCTGATGCTAAGCCGGAGCATCTCGTTCAATATGCGATTATGGGATCCATCTACAGTGAGAAGGCAAGAGGGATAGAAAGACCGCGGGTTGGTTTGCTTAATATCGGTACAGAAGAGAAGAAGGGGAATGAGTTAGTCAGGAGTACCTTCGAATTACTGAAAGAGGCTGACATCAACTTTATCGGAAATGTAGAATCGAGGGATTTACTGGATGGTGTGGCAGATGTTGTCGTGGCTGACGGATTCACCGGCAATATGGTGCTGAAGACAATTGAAGGAACCGCCATGTCAGTATTTAAGATGCTGAAAACCGCTCTGACTTCCAGCTTGAAGAGCAAGATGGCTGCAGCTGTTCTGAAGCCTGATCTTGCTCAGTTGAAAAATAAAATGGATTATACGGAGTATGGTGGTGCAGGTTTGTTTGGTTTAAAGGCCCCGGTCATAAAGGCACACGGATCATCGGATGCGAATGCAGTATTCAACTCAATCCGACAGGCTAGAGAAATGGTTGAAAAGGATGTATCTGGCACCATCAGGACGGCAGTAGAGAGACAAGAAGACGTCATTCAATAGAATCATAAAATAATACGTAAAAGGGGAATCTTTCATGGGAAAAATCGCGTTTTTGTTTCCAGGGCAGGGGTCACAGACAGTTGGCATGGGACAGGCACTGGCTCAATCAGAGCAAACAGTCTCGGAAACTTTTAAAAAAGCGGATGAAGTCCTTGGGGAGTCTTTGAGCAAATTGATTTTTGAAGGCCCCCAGGACAAACTGACACTTACAACTAATGCGCAGCCTGCACTGCTGACGACCAGCATTGCCATCCTCAGATATTTCAGCCGGTTCGGTATTAAACCTGATTTCACCGCCGGCCACAGCCTGGGAGAATATTCAGCACTGGTAGCATCTGATGCGATTTCTTTTGAGGATGCTGTGTATGCTGTCCGTAAACGTGGAGAACTCATGGAAGAAGCAGTGCCGAATGGCGAAGGCACGATGGCAGCTGTTCTTGGGATGGATCGAGAAAAACTTCAGGATGTGACCGAGACGGTATCTGCCGGCGGAAGTGCTGTTCAGCTTGCTAACTTGAATTGCCCCGGGCAAATTGTCATCTCTGGTTCCAGAAAAGGAGTGGAAGAAGCTTCTGCACAAGCAAAGGAAGCTGGAGCGAAAAGAGTGATTCCTTTGGATGTAAGCGGGCCATTTCATTCTTCGTTAATGAAGCCGGCAGCAGAGAGATTTGAGTCAGTATTGGATACTGTTACTCTCAAGGATGCATCGATCCCAGTGATCGGCAACGTGACTGCTGAACCAATTACTGAAGCAGCGGAGATCAAAAAGAGACTGATAGAGCAGCTTTACTCTCCTGTATTATGGGAAGACTCCGTAACGAAAATGCTTGAACTTGGTGTCGATACTTTCGTAGAAATTGGTCCTGGAAAGGTGTTGTCAGGTCTCGTTAAGAAAGTGAACCGCTCTGCAAGGACATTCGCAATCTATGACGCAGAAACTTGTGCAGCGGCCGTTGCCGCATTGAAGGAGGAAGAGGAATGAGACTAGAAGGTAAAACAGCACTCGTAACAGGGGCTTCACGTGGAATCGGAAGGGAAATCGCATTGGAACTTGCCAGGGAAGGTGCTTCAGTTGCTGTCAACTATGCGGGCAGCGAAGCAAAAGCACTTGAAGTGGTGGATGAGATCAAAGCTATGGGCCGGGATGCTTTTGCGATTCAGGCAGATGTTTCCAGCTCCGACTCAGTCACTGATATGGTCAAGGAAACGGTTGAACGCTTCGGAAAGCTTGACATACTTGTGAATAATGCGGGTATAACAAAAGATAACCTTTTGATGAGAATGAAAGAGTCCGAGTGGGATGATGTCATTAACATCAATTTGAAGGGTGTTTTCCTTTGTACAAAAGCTGTCACGAGACAAATGATGAAGCAGAGAAATGGCCGGATCATTAACATTTCTTCGATTGTGGGTGTCAGTGGAAACCCTGGTCAAGCTAACTATGTCGCGGCAAAATCAGGAGTGATTGGACTGACGAAAACAACAGCGAAGGAACTTTCCTCAAGAGGAATCACGGTGAATGCCATTGCACCAGGATTCATCACGACAGACATGACAGATAAGCTCAATGAAGACGTCAAGGCGGAAATGCTGAAGCAGATTCCATTGGCACGTTTTGGGGGGCCAAAGGATATTGCCCGGACTGTTATTTTCCTTGCATCTGAAGACGGTGCCTATATGACAGGGCAAACCCTCCATGTGGATGGCGGCATGGTCATGTAAACGTTCAGCATTGCTGAGCATCTTCAGGATCATGAAAATAAAAATTATTGCAGCCATTTATTAATTATATAAAATCATCTATAATGGCTTGAGGGGAGGTGAACGAGCATGGCAGACGTTTTAGAACGCGTAACAAAAATTATTGTTGACCGTTTGGGAGTAGATGAGTCTCAAGTAACTTTAGAAGCATCTTTTAAAGATGATCTTGGTGCTGATTCCCTTGATGTTGTTGAATTAGTTATGGAACTGGAAGACGAATTCGACATGGAAATTTCCGACGATGACGCTGAAAAAATCGGTACAGTTGGTGACGCTGTGAACTACATAAATAACCAAGCGTAATTTCTATTTACTGAAAAGCTCCGTTTATAAAAAACGGGGCTTTCTTCTGTAAAAAAGCTCTTGTCTTTTCTGAATTGCTTTTTACATAAAGTTCTTTATTTGTTTTTCTCGATTGCTTCGTGCTCTTTCCAAGATACATTCCAGTTAGTAATAACGGAATAAGCCGGAAGAAGGAAGGAATCTGCTGGAATTACTTCAAGTTTTTTTGCTTTATGGACATTATTTTTTGTAAACTGTTAGTAGTCTGTAATGAATTGCGGTTGGATTGAAAAAATGCGATTCATAATTAACAGCTTTAAATTATGAGCAAGGTGGAATAAATCATGCGCAACAATGGAAGAGAAAGAGAAAAGAAGAATATCCGCGCAAAGGACCAAAAATTCAGAGAATTCCAGGACAGAATCGGGATTCATTTTGAGAGTGACAAGCTATTAAAACAAGCTTTTACACATTCATCCTATGTGAATGAGCATCGCAGGAAACCCCATGAGGATAATGAGAGACTTGAGTTTCTCGGGGACGCTGTTTTGGAACTGACTGTATCTCAATTTTTATTTAAAAAATATCCGATGATGAGCGAGGGAGAATTGACCAAGCTGCGGGCAGCTGTAGTTTGTGAGCCGTCACTCGTTGCGTTTGCCAATGAGTTAGTCTTTGGAGAGTTGGTTTTACTCGGCAAGGGAGAAGAAATGACAGGCGGAAGAACGAGGCCTGCACTTCTGGCAGACGTTTTTGAGGCATTCATTGGTGCATTGTACCTGGATAAAGGAATTGATACAGTCACTACATTTCTTGAAGAAATTGTATTTCCAAAAATCAATGCCGGTGCTTTTTCTCATGTGATGGATTTTAAGAGCCAGCTACAGGAACTGGTACAGCGTGACGCCGCAGGGTCCTTGGAATACCGGATTATGAAGGAGATTGGACCTGCGCACAGCCGTGAGTTCGAATCACGAGTCTACCTGAATGGCCAGGAATTAGGAACAGGAACTGGCCGCTCCAAGAAAGAAGCAGAGCAGCATGCTGCCCAGATGGCCCTTGAAAAGCTGAAGGCTCATATAGAGGCTGCCCCTGAGCAGGACAGCTAAATAGCATAATAGATTGATCCTAACAACTTAACTAATACAAAAAAGTGAGAAGTGTCGAGCATAAGAGCCTGGCCAACTTTCTTCCCAGGATAGCTTCCCCATGTATCCTCCGAGAAGTGGTGGCTTAGAAATGGCCTATTCGCTGGCGCTTTTCTTACGACATCTCAGATAAAAAGTAACAGGAAAGGGAGAGCCCTATTGTTTTTAAAACGATTAGATGTAGTCGGCTTTAAATCATTTGCCGAGAGAATATCTGTGGAATTCGTACCGGGTGTTACTGCTGTCGTGGGACCCAATGGAAGCGGAAAGAGCAATATCACAGATTCCATTCGATGGGTTCTTGGTGAACAATCTGCCCGGTCGCTCCGAGGTTCGAAGATGGAAGATATCATCTTTGCCGGCAGTGATTCCAGGAAGCCGCTGAATTTTGCAGAAGTCACGTTAACTCTTGATAACGAAGATCAATCATTGCCGCTTGATTACAACGAAGTAAGTGTAACCAGACGTGTCTACCGTTCAGGTGACAGCGAATATTTAATTAATAAACAGAACTGCAGATTGAAGGATATTGTCGATCTATTCATGGACTCAGGACTTGGCCGTGAAGCATTCTCTATTATCAGCCAGGGAAGAGTTGAGGAAATCCTCAACAGCAAGCCAGAAGACCGCAGGACGATTTTCGAAGAAGCGGCAGGTGTCCTTAAATATAAATCCCGAAAGAAAAAAGCTGAGAACAAGCTTTTTGAAACGCAGGAGAATTTAAACCGTGTAACAGACATTATCCATGAGCTGGAAGCTCAGGTTGAGCCGTTAAAAATCCAGGCTTCCATTGCTAAGGATTATCTTCAGCAAAAGGAAGAGCTTGAGCAAATTGAAGTAGCGCTGACAGCCTATGAAATTGAAGATTTGCATGCCCGATGGGAGCAGCTTTCCAAACAGCTGGAACACCATAAAGAAGATGAAATAAAGCAGTCTGCCCTTTTGCAGAAGAAAGAAGCGGAAATTGAAAAGATGAGGGACCACTTAGCTGCACTCGATGAATCGGTCAGCGACCTTCAGAATGTCCTTCTGCATGCGAGTGAGGAGCTCGAGAAGCTGGAAGGCAGGAGAGAAGTCCTCAAGGAACGAAAGAAAAATGCTTCGCAAAATAAAGGCCAGCTTGAAAAGAATATTGAAGAACTGACTTCTTCCATTGCCAGACTGGAGGAACAGAAGGCCGAGTATAAGAAAGCTGTTTTCGAATTGAGCGAAGAAGCCGGTGCCCTCCAAAAAGAGCTGCAGCAAAAACAGGAGCATTTAAAGCTCTATAGCGAAGATGTCGAGCTTAAAATCGATTCAATCAAAAGTGATTACATCGAGGTGCTGAATGAACAGGCCAGCGCTAAAAATGAAAAAATCTATATCGAGCAGCAGCTGCAGCAGCAGGAAGCCAAAGGATCCAGACTGGATCATGACAATGACAGATTTGTAGGGATCCGCGATGAAATAAATGAAAAGAAAGCAGAAATCGAGGATAAGGTGGCATCCGCACAGCAAGAATTGGAAGAACAGGCAAAGCTATTCTTTGAAGAACAGAAAAAGCTGGAATCTTTAAGAAGTAATTATGAAAAGCAAGAGAAAACTCTCTATCAAGCTTATCAGTTCCTGCAACAGGCAAAATCAAAGAAGGAAATGCTGGAGGAAATGGAAGAGGATTACTCTGGTTTCTTCCAGGGAGTAAAAGAGGTGCTGAAAGCCAGGAATTCCAAACTACAGGGAGTTGAAGGAGCAATTGCCGAGCTGATTAACGTGCCTAAGCAATACGAAACGGCAATCGAGACAGCTCTGGGCGGCGCTATGCAGCATATTGTTGTCAAGACTGAAGAGAATGCACGAGCCGCCATCCAGTATCTAAAGCAAAAGTCATTTGGCAGGGCGACTTTCCTCCCCCTCAGTATCATAAAGGGTAAATACCTGACCGGCTCGCAGACCACGCTTCTTTCGGGATACAGTGCCTATATCGGCACTGCTGCGGATTTGATTCAATATGATGAAAAGTATGCCGAGGTGGTCAAAAACCTGTTAGGGAATGTTATTATTGCCAAGGATTTGAAGGGTGCCAACGAAATAGCAAAAATGCTGCAATATCGCAGCAGAATCGTCACCCTTGATGGAGATGTAGTTAACCCTGGCGGTTCGATGACTGGTGGAGCGGTAAAGCAAAAATCCTCCTCTCTTTTAAGCAGAAAAGGCGAATTAGAGGATTTAACCAACAAGCTAGCCGATATGGAAGAAAAAACAAGGGTGCTAGAATCCAGGGTCAAAGCATTGAAGGCGGATATCCACTCAAGCGAATTGAGGCTGGAAGAACTGAGGAAAACAGGGGAAGAGCTTCGTTTTAAGCAACAGACCCTAAAAGGCGACCTTAGGGAAGTCGAGCTTGAGCAGAAAAATATCAATGAACGTTTGTCTGTGTACGATTCTGAAAAGACCCAGATGGATACCGACAGGGAAAAGCTGGTATCGAGACTGGCAGAACTTGATCGGCTATTGGCCAAGCATCAGCAGACACTTGTCCAATTAGATAAAGAAATAGAAAGATTGACTGAGCTCAAAAACTCTAACTCTACTTCCAAGGATACGCTTATTTCTGAAATCAGTGATTTGAAAATCATTCTGGCCTCCAAAAAGGAACAGCTTACCCATGTGAAGGAAAAACTGGAGTCCACAATCTTTCAGGCAGAAGAGCAATCAGGAAAATTGGCTTTCATGAAAGAAGATCTTTCTTTGCTATCATCAGAGATGACTGATAGCTCGTCTGGTGAATCCCAGCTGGAGGAAGCAGCAAAACAGAAGCTCCAGGATAAAAATGAAACACTTAAATTGATTGCCTCAAGAAGACATGAACGTCTCGAGCTGCAAAACAAACTTGAGGATCAGGAACTAGAGTCGAAGGAACTAAGAAGACTGCAAAAAGGAATGAATGAAGTACTGAAGGATGAGGAAGTGAAATTGAACAGGCTCGATGTAGAACTGGACAATAAGCTGGCACATCTTCGGGAAGAATACCTGCTTTCCTATGAAGCCGCTAAAGAACAATATCCGCTGACAATCCCGGCTGATGAAGCAAGAAGAAAAGTGAAGCTTATCAAAATGGCGATTGAAGAGCTCGGCACAGTCAACATTGGAGCAATTGAAGAATACGAGCGGGTATCTGAGCGTTATGAATTCCTGCTCGAGCAAAAGAACGATCTGCAGGAAGCAAAAGACACATTGTTCCTTGTTATTGAGGAAATGGACCAGGAAATGAAGAAACGTTTTGAGCAGACCTTTACTGGCATCCGATCACACTTTGAGTCTGTTTTCCAGGCCTTGTTTGGCGGCGGAAGAGCAGATCTGAAATTGACACAGCCTGATGATCTTTTAAACACAGGTGTGGAAATTGTCGCACAGCCGCCCGGGAAGAAGCTCCAGAATCTTGGGCTTTTGTCTGGCGGTGAGCGGGCATTGACTGCGATTGCACTGTTATTCTCGATTCTTAAGGTCCGTCCCGTTCCATTCTGTATCCTGGATGAGGTGGAAGCCGCATTGGATGAAGCCAATGTATACCGTTTCGCCCAATACTTGAAAAAATACCGTGATGAAACGCAATTTATTGTCATCACCCACCGTAAGGGTACAATGGAGGAAGCGGATGTCCTTTATGGTGTCACCATGCAGGAATCAGGTGTCTCCAAGCTTGTATCCGTCAGGCTGGAGGATTCAAAAGAACTTGTCAAAATGTAATGAGAGAGGCGATGGACTGTGAGTTTTTTTAAGAAATTAAAAGAAAAGTTTTCGACACAGACTGAAAGTGTTACAGAGAAATTCAAAGATGGCCTGACGAAAACAAGAGACAATTTTTCCAACAAGGTAAATGATCTTGTTTCACGTTACCGGAAGGTGGATGAGGAGTTTTTTGAAGAACTTGAGGAAATTTTGATCCAGGCAGATGTCGGCTTTGATACCGTAATGGAATTAGTCGAAGAGCTTAAAAAAGAAGTCAAGCGCAGAAACATCCAGGATACGAAGGATGTACAGGCAGTCATTTCCGAGAAGCTTGTAGAAATCTATGAGGACGGTACTGAGGATGAATCGTTCAGGCTGAACATTCAGGAAGACGGATTGACTGTTATATTATTCGTAGGCGTGAATGGGGTAGGGAAAACGACGACCATTGGCAAATTGGCTCACAAATTCAAGAGCGAAGGGAAGAATGTCCTTCTTGCTGCTGGAGATACCTTCCGTGCTGGGGCAATTGAGCAGCTCGAAGTATGGGGCGATCGCGTTGGTGTGGATGTCATCAAGCAGGCAGAAGGCTCCGACCCGGCTGCAGTCATGTATGATGCGGTTCAGTCTGCGAAATCAAGAAAAGCTGATATTCTAATCTGTGATACTGCTGGCAGATTGCAAAATAAGGTCAACCTAATGAAGGAGCTTGAAAAGGTAAAGCGTGTGATTGAACGCGAAGTGCCGGGCGCACCACATGAAGTTCTGCTCGTTCTGGATGCAACTACCGGCCAAAATGCACTTATTCAGGCTAAGACTTTTAAGGAAGCAACCGACGTAAGCGGAATTGTGCTTACCAAGCTTGATGGGACAGCCAAGGGCGGTATTGTGCTAGCGATACGCAAAGAGCTCAATATTCCGGTAAAATTTGTCGGTCTTGGCGAAAAAATGGATGACCTACAGGAATTCGACGCTGAAAGATATGTTTATGGCCTGTTCGCTGACCTGGTAGAGGAAGAAGAAACAGCCGAAGAATCTTGATTTACCAGTAAATTGCTGTAAAGAACTTTTCTTGACAGGTAAGACGAACGTGTGTAAACTCTTAATGTAAAGGTATTTCACTTAACATGGGGGAATATGAATGCTTGAGAAAACGAACCGCATGAATTATTTGTATGATTTTTATCAGGCATTGCTGACTCCAAAACAAAGCAGTTATATGGCTCTATACTATCTTGATGATTACTCTCTTGGGGAAATTGCCGAGGAGTATGATGTTAGCCGGCAGGCTGTATACGACAATATCAAACGTACCGAAGCGATGCTCGAGGAGTATGAAGAGAAGCTTCTTCTGTTCGACAAATTCCAGAAGCGAAGCGGGCTGCTTTCAAAAGTGAGAGAGCTCATTGCTGAAAATGGAGACCCCGGCGCTTTGGGAGAACTAGTAGATGAGATTGAGAAATTAGACTAGGGAGGCACATGATATGGCATTTGAAGGATTGGCCGACCGACTGCAAAATACGATGCAAAAAATCCGCGGCAAAGGAAAGGTATCCGAAGCGGATGTTAAAGAAATGATGCGAGAGGTCCGTCTGGCTCTCCTTGAGGCAGACGTTAACTTTAAGGTTGTAAAAGATTTTGTAAAGAAGGTCACTGAAAGGGCAATTGGCCAGGAGGTCGTTAAAAGCCTTACTCCAGGACAGCAGGTTATCAAGGTTGTAAAAGAAGAACTCACCGAGTTGATGGGTGGGGAGCAAAGCAAGATTGCTGCCTCCAGCCGTCCGCCGACAGTCATCATGATGGTCGGTCTACAAGGTGCAGGTAAAACGACGACGACCGGAAAGCTTGCCAATCTTCTTCGAAAAAAATACAACCGAAAGCCGTTGCTAGTAGCTGCGGATATATACCGTCCAGCGGCAATCAAGCAGCTTGAAACGCTTGGCAAACAGCTTAGCATGCCGGTATTTTCATTAGGCGACCAGGTCAGCCCCGTCGAGATCGCGAAACAGGCGATCGCTAAAGCGAAGGAAGACCACAATGACTATGTGCTTATCGATACCGCGGGCCGGCTGCATGTTGACGAAAACCTGATGGATGAGCTTAAGCAAATTAAAGAGCTTTCCAAGCCGGACGAAATCTTCCTTGTCGTCGATGCAATGACAGGGCAGGATGCTGTCAACGTAGCCCAGAGCTTCAATGAACAGTTAGGCTTGACAGGGGTAGTCCTGACAAAGCTTGATGGCGATACTAGAGGCGGTGCAGCGCTTTCCATCCGCGCCGTGACAAATACGCCAATCAAATTTGTCGGCCTTGGAGAAAAACTTGATGCACTGGAAGCATTCCACCCTGAAAGGATGGCTTCCAGAATCCTTGGTATGGGCGACGTCCTTACCCTGATCGAGAAGGCCCAGGCAAACGTCGATGAAGAAAAAGCGAAAGAGCTTGAGAAGAAAATGCGCACAGCATCATTTACCCTTGATGACTTCCTGGACCAGCTTGGCCAGGTTAGGAAGATGGGACCGCTGGATGAAATTCTCAAAATGATGCCTGGAGCCAATAAAATCAAAGGCATGAACAATCTTCAAATCGATGAAAAGCAAATCTCGCATGTCGAGGCAATCATTCAGTCGATGACGTCGAATGAAAAGACTCATCCCGAAATCATCAACGCCAACAGGCGGAAACGGATTGCTAAAGGAAGCGGTACATCCATCCAAGAAGTCAACCGTCTGCTCAAGCAATTTGAAGATATGAAAAAGATGATGAAACAGATGACGAACATGCAGCAAAAAGGCAAGAAAAAAGGCGGATTCAAACTGCCGTTCAATCCTTTTTGACATGTAAAATTCCGGTAATTTCAGTCTGTAAAGAAAAAACACTTTACAAGCTGTTTTCAATTTGGTATTATTCTATCTTGTGTGAAACTATTCGGAGGTGCTTATTTAAAATGGCAGTAAAAATTCGTTTAAAGCGTATGGGAGCTAAAAAATCTCCTTTCTATCGTATTGTAGTAGCTGATTCACGTTCACCACGTGATGGCCGTTTCATCGAGTCTGTAGGAACTTACAACCCAGTTGCTCAACCAGCACAGGTTGAACTTAACGAAGAATTGGTTCTTAAGTGGTTAAACGACGGCGCTAAGCCATCTGATACAGTACGTAACTTGTTCTCAAAACAAGGTATCATGGAAAAATTCCACAACTCAAAGCTTAGCAAGTAATTGTGGACACGCCCATGAAAGAATTAATCGAGACGATCGTGAAGCCACTTGTTGATTTTCCGGAAGATGTTCATGTCAATGAACATGAAGAGGATCAGCGCGTAACCTACAAGCTTTCCGTCAACAAAAGTGATATGGGCAAAGTAATTGGAAAGCAGGGACGCGTTGCAAAGGCGATTCGAACAGTAGTCTATGCAGCAGGCTCGTCACAGCAAAAGAAGATTTTCTTGGAAATCGTCGAATGACAATCAGCTGCGTTTGCAGATGGAGATAACTCTATATGATTGTATTTTAAAGGGAGGGGTGACCCTCCTTTTTTCTATTTATCAAGAATTAATGTATAATGAATAACCGAAGAGTTCATTGGCATTGCTCCAGTCGACATAGGAATAATGACTAGAACCATTAACTCAAAAGGGAATTTATGGTATGGATTATTTAATATAGGAAAAGTCACTTCTAAAACAGATTTTCGCAGCCATAAAGGATGTTAGCTTTAAGGGGGAAATGCTTTGAAGGTACTTCAAACGATTATCGTCAAACAGGTGCTGACAGAAGAAAGCAGGGAAAGAATCCACCAAAAGTATCACTCAAAAAAACGGCAGCTTCAGAAGGAATGTGACCAGCTTAAATTTGAGATGAAGAAACTCGAAAAATCTAAAAAGTTTCCGCCTGAAACCTTGAAAAAGCATTTCGAACAAGAAATTAAAGTCCATAAAGAAAAGATCAAGCTTTTGGATTTTCAAATAGAACAACTACATATTCTTCCGCTTGGGAGTGAAATTAAAGAAACAGAGCTGCAGGGCATCGTTGAAATAAATGAAGGTGACCAGTGGGAAGGGTTTCTTTCAGGAAAGACTATTATTGTAAAAGATGGCATCGTGGCCGAAATACGCGAGAGGTGATCAAAGAATGGAGAAATTTTTTAATGTCGGTAAGATCGTCAATACTCATGGCATCCGAGGAGAAGTAAGAGTGATTTCTAGGACAGACTTCCCCGAAGAGCGTTATAAGATAGGCAACACTCTATATTTATTCATGCCTGGTTCTAAGGATCCTGAGGAGCTTGTAGTGAAAAGCCACAGGACCCATAAAAACTTCAACCTGCTGACATTCGAGGGCCATGACAATGTCAATCAGGTGGAAAGAATGAAGGGCGGCATTCTGAAGGTTCCTGAAACTCAAAGAGGAGAACTTGAGGAAGGCGAGTTTTATTTCCAGGATATTATCGGATGCACAATGGTAACTACAGAAGGTGAAGAACTTGGCAAGGTTATTGAGATACTGTCGCCAGGCGCCAATGATGTATGGGTTGTAAAGGGATCGAAGGGCAAAGAAATACTGATTCCGTATATCGGAGACATCGTGAAAAAAGTTGACCTCAAAGAAAAGATGATTCTGATTGAGCCGATGGAAGGGCTTCTCTCATGATGAATATCGATGTCTTGTCTATTTTTCCCGAAATGTTTGAAGGCGTTTTCGGCCATTCAATCCTAAAAAAGGCGGCTGAAAAAGGGGCTTCTAAATATAATGTAGTCAATTTCCGTGATTATGCCGATAACAAACATCAGACAGTTGATGATTATCCTTATGGAGGCGGCGCTGGGATGGTATTGAAGCCGCAGCCTATTTTCGATGCAGTAACGGATTTAAGAGAACGGGCAAAAAGTGTTTCACCAAGAGTGATTCTCATGTGTCCCCAGGGGCAAAGGTATACGCAGAAAAAAGCAGAGGAATTGGCGAAGGAAGAGCATTTAATTTTTATCTGCGGCCATTATGAAGGTTATGATGAACGCATCCGTGAGCATGTCATCACAGATGAAATTTCAATCGGCGATTATGTCCTGACAGGAGGAGAACTGGGGGCTATGGTGGTGATCGACAGTGTAGTGCGCCTTCTTCCAGGTGTGCTGGGGAGCGAAGAGTCGCACATCCAGGATTCCTTCAGTACTGGCCTGCTTGAGCATCCCCACTATACCAGACCAGCTGATTTCCGGGGAATGAAGGTGCCGGATGTCCTGATCTCTGGCAATCATAAGCTGATTGATGAGTGGCGGATGAAGGAAAGCTTGAGAAGAACTATGAATCGAAGACCAGATCTTCTTGAGGATGCAGATCTGACCGAGCAGCAAAAAAAGTGGCTGGATGAGTTAGTAAAACTTAATGAATAATATTGCAGTCAGGCCTAGTTTATGTTAAGATACTTCTTGTGGCTTGAAGCAAACGTGCTTTATGCTGCTTATAACAATGTTCCGCTGCAATGAAAGTGTGCAAGAGCATTCGTGGGAGGAGTTGAAAACGATGCAACAATTAATCGAAGAAATCACAAAAGCACAACTTCGCACTGATCTTCCATCTTTCCGTCCTGGTGACACTGTACGTGTTCACGTTAAGGTTGTTGAAGGAACTCGTGAACGTATCCAGTTGTTTGAAGGTGTAGTGATTAAGCGTCGTGGCGGTGGAATCAGCGAAACTTTTACAGTACGTAAAGTTTCTTACGGAGTAGGCGTTGAGCGTACTTTCCCTGTTCACACACCAAAAATTGCGAAGCTTGAAGTAATCCGCCGCGGTAAAGTCCGCCGTGCGAAACTTTACTACCTGCGCAACCTGCGTGGTAAAAAAGCTCGTATTAAAGAAATTCGATAAGAATGAATGTCAAAAAGGAGCTTGCCTAGCCAAGCTCCTTTTTCATTCAGTTTCTGCTCGCGAGAATGGAACATGATTCATTGTAATGTTAAATAAAAATTAAAAAATCATCGCCCATCGTGTTTATCTTGACTGACTTATGTAAAATAAAGTTATGTACTCAAACTACATTTATTTTAGAATGGTGGGAAAAGAATGGCCGAGAAAAAAAAGAATGAACTGTGGGAATGGACGAAAGCGCTTCTCATTGCTGTAGTACTAGCAGCAGTGATTCGATACTTTTTATTTGCACCAATAGTGGTGGATGGATTATCGATGATGCCGACTCTCCATGACCAGGATCGGATGATCGTTAATAAGCTAAGCTATAAAATCGGAGAGCCTGAAAGATTTGATATCATTGTTTTTCACGCACCCGAGAACAAGGATTACATAAAAAGAGTGATTGGCCTGCCTGGGGATAAGATAGAATATAAAAATGATACGCTATATGTGAATGGCAAAGCATATGAAGAACCATACTTGGAAGAATATAAAAAACAGGTGATCGATGGTCCGTTGACTGATCCATTCACGCTAGAAGAGAAGATTGGAACAGAAACAGTCCCTGAAGGCCATCTTTTCGTAATGGGTGACAATCGCCGATTCAGCAAGGACAGCCGGCACATTGGCACTGTACCGTTCGAAAAGGTGCTGGGAAAAACCAATGTCATCTACTGGCCAATTGAGGATATTAGAACAATAGACTAGATAGGGACCGGCCGCCGATAACAGAGATGTAAAACAGATAGGAGGTGGCTGCTTTGACGATCCAATGGTTTCCAGGCCATATGGCCAAGGCTCGCAGAGAGGTCACGGAAAAATTAAAGCTTGTTGATGTGATATTTGAACTGGTGGATGCAAGGATTCCATATTCATCCAGGAATCCAATGATTGATGAAATCATTCAGCACAAACCAAGAATTGTGTTATTGAATAAAGCGGATATGGCTGACAAGGCTGTCACGGAAGAATGGCTCCGCTACTACCGCGAAAAAGGGATTACCGCTCTTGCAATCAATTCGCAGGCTGGGACAGGATTAAAGCCGATTGTACAGGAATCTAAGGTGCTGCTTAAAGATAAATTCGATCGGCTGAAGTCAAAGGGAGTCAAGCCAAGGGCGATACGGGCCATGATCGTGGGCATCCCTAACGCCGGGAAGTCGACATTGATCAATCGCCTTGCCGGGAGAAATATCGCTCAGACCGGAAACAGGCCTGGTGTAACGAAAGCCCAGCAATGGATTAAGGTGGGAAAGGAACTTGAACTCCTTGATACTCCTGGAATCCTATGGCCGAAGTTTGAGGATCAGGAAGTCGGAACAAAACTCGCGGTCACAGGGGCAATCAAGGATACCATCCTTAATCTCCAGGATTTGGCCGTATATGCACTAAGGTTCCTTGAAAAACGCTATCCTGAGCGTCTGCAGGAAAGATACAAGCTGTCTGCCCTGCCTGAGGAAATCGTTGAACTTTTTGACCAGATTGGCGATTTCCGTGGCTGCAGAATGCCAGGGGGTTATGTCGACTATGATAAAGTCGCTGAACTGGTAATCAGGGAAATACGTACTGAAAAATTAGGACCTCTTTCCTTTGAAAGGCCTCAGGATCTGGTAAAAGATGAAGTTACAGAAAAACAAGAAGAAAAATAAAGGTCCTGAAACCAGGGCCTTTATTTTTCGTTCCTACTGACGATACATAATAAAGAAGCAGCTAGGGGAAGTTGAATATGGAAAATTTGACTATCGGCGAAATCGATCGCCGGTTATTCAGTGAAGAGGATGTTGACAGCCGATTCATTGAGCAATTAAAAAAAGATAACCGCAAGGGTGTCCAAAGACTCGTTATGAAGTGGGAGAAGCAAGAAGAGCAAAGAAAGCAAGTCCATCAGCAGTTCATCGACATGACTTCCTTCGAGAGGGAATATCGATCTAAGGGTTTCCATTTAATTGCTGGTATTGATGAAGCTGGCAGAGGTCCGCTTGCCGGACCGGTGGTTGCAGGAGCAGTCATCCTGCCGGAGAACTTTTATCTTCTGGGAATCAATGATTCTAAAAAACTGACAGAAGCCAAAAGGGAAGAATATTTTAAAATCATTATTGAGGAAGCCTTGTCTGTCGGGGTCGGCATCATCGAGGCTGCAGAAATTGATGAGATTAATATTCTTCAGGCCAGCAAAAAAGCAATGCTTAATGCTGTTGCACAGTTAGAGACCAAACCTGATTTTTTATTGATTGATGCTGTCAGCCTGGATACACCTTATCCATATGAAGCATTAATCAAAGGTGATGCCAGGAGCATCTCCATTGCAGCAGCATCCATCATTGCCAAAGTAACAAGGGACGGGCTGATGAAGGAGCTAGGTAACCGGTTCCCTCAATATGGGTTCCATGCAAATATGGGATATGGAACCGCTGGGCATTTAAATGCTTTAAGAGAGCACGGCGTCACAGACCACCACAGGAAGACATTCGCTCCAGTAAGAGAGTGTATCCAGCAGAACTAGGCAAAGCGGGTGAAATATGGAAACAGGAGCACTGAAAAGCTTATTTAACCTTAAGACAACACAGCAGACAAAAGCTGCTGAATTTCGTCCAGGACAAATCATTAATGGTAAAATAGTAAAACTTTATCCTGACCAAGTAGCTCAAGTTCAAATTGGGAACCAGATCATGGTAGCGCAATTAGAAGTGCCATTGTCAGCAAATGAACGCTACTGGTTTCAGGTCCAGTCTGGAGAAGGAAAGGTCCATTTAAAGGTGATCAGTGCAAGTGGAGAGGATAAGGGCCAGTCAGGAAACCTTACGAAAATCCTGGCCGAATTTTCAATGCAGCCGACAAAGGAAAATCTCGAGCTCATCCGTTTTTTCATAAAGGAACAACTCCCTGTTAACATTGATCTCCTTAAGCAGGCGTCAGAATGGCTAAAAACAGCCGATTCCCTGTCTGCCGGTCAGGATGCCATAAAAATGATGCTGACAAGGGGTATTCCCGTCACAAGGTCTTCATTCGACGCCCTATCTACGATCACCAAGGAACAGTCACTGGTGCTTCTTATGGAACAGCTGGGAAAGGCTTTGGAATCCGTGAACCAAACAGATACAGGTGCCAGCCTAAGAAGGCTTTTGAACGAGATGCTGCCATCAAACAGGTCTCTGACATCAGAGACTGCCCTGAACCACCTGGTTTCAGCATGGCTGAAGGACAATGGAAAGGAAAGTCAAGCTGCACTGGATCTGCTTAAACGGTTTGGAGCGGTTCCATCGAAAAACGAGGAAAGCAACGTGTTGCAACAGATGTTATCGAAACTTCAAAGTCTAGAGACTGCGCAAGAGGATCTGCCTGCAGGACTAAGGTTCGTTAAGTCTGTCATAACTCTCTTGGAGAATGGTGAAATTCCAGCCGCAAGACAGTTGTTAACAGGCTCTACAAACGATAAAACAGTCGCTGTTAACCGCATATTGGACTCTCTTAGGCTCCTTGTTGACCAAACAAATGGCAAAGAGGGAGATTTACAGAAAGGGCTACAGGCTTTTAAGGGGTTATTGTCACTCACCAATGATGGCAGGACTCTACCTCTGTTGCTGAGGGGGGAAGCTGACTGGAAGCAGGCTGGAGTGAAGTTATTGGAGGCAGCCAGCCGGCAGCAGTCTATCCCGTTGACAGGTGTGCAGGCACAGCTGTTAACGGAGGCAATTGTCAAAACTGAACCTACTCTAGTGCCTGGTGAAAATGGCACTTCACTGCTGACTGATTCCAGGATTAAGAGCTTCCTTTCCGCTCTGGGACTATCTTATGAACAGCAACTTAGTGAAGCCATGAAGGCTGGGGAGAGTGGAAGGCTCCAAGTACCGGATACACTTAAATCTTTGCTTCTTCGTTTGTTGAATGAGAATCCTCCGCCGGTGGTGAGGGAAGCTGCGGAGCCGCTTCTAAATAAACTGACAGGATTTCAGCTGCTTTCGCAGGAGGCAGGCCCCATCCAGCAGCTGGTCGTTCAGGTTCCATTTATTCTTGGGGGAAACGCGAGAGATCTGACAATGCAGTGGAGTGGCAAAAGGACCGAAGACGGAAAAATAGACGCTGATTACTGCCGCGTGCTCTTCTATCTGAAGTTACAGAATCTTGATGATACAATCGTCGATATGCAGGTTCAGAATCGAGTGATGAGTTTACAGATTTTTAATGATCATCCATTTTTGAAGAAAATGGCCGAACAGATGACGCCGATATTGAAAAAGAAGTTGTCTGAACTGGATTACAAATTATCCTCTGTCCACTTTCATACTCCAGGAGAATCAAAGGCAGTATGGAATCAGCGGAGTCTGTCAGAATTATATGGGCAAAAAGAATATTCAGGAGTGGATATAAAAATATGAAGACTCCTAAGCACACGAGGAAAACAGCTGTAGCACTTGGATATAATGCAGGAAGTATGGACGCTCCAAAAGTGATGGCGAAGGGAAAGGGTCTCGTAGCAGAGCAAATCATTGAGAAAGCAAAGAATCATGACATTCCCATTCAGGAAGACCCATCACTTGTCGAAGTTTTGTCGCAGCTGGAATTAAATGAGAGAATACCAGAAGAGTTATACCAGGCAGTAGCAGAGGTTTTTTCCTTTATCTATCATCTCGACCAGCAAACAGGCAAGCGAAATTAATATTTTCTGGTATCGATAAATGAAACAAAAATAGTTTTTTTAACTATAATTTCGACGCAAAAAGCCGGGAAAGGTTATCATCCCGGCTTTTTATGATGTAAGTCTATGGCTGTGAAGCTTTTTTGCAATATTTAAAATGAGGAAATATTTAATTCATAAAGGTAGACAATCAATATTTCATTATATAAAATGAAAGCGCAGTCTATTTTTTCAAAATTTAAATGAATTATATTTTCTACTTAGGAGAATGAATGATCACCGTGTAACTCTTAGTGATCAGTGTGTTTTTCTAATAGATAGGAGGATGGGAAATGAATGTCCATGAGTATCAAGGAAAAGAAATCCTCAGAAAATATGGGGTAAAAGTACCGAATGGAAAGGTTGCTTTTACAGTTGACGAAGCTGTTGAAGCAGCAAAAGAGCTTGGGTCTTCAGTAGTTGTCGTAAAGGCTCAAATCCATGCTGGCGGAAGGGGTAAAGCCGGCGGTGTCAAGGTAGCGAAAAACCTTGATGAAGTACGTACATATGCTTCTGAAATTCTTGGCAAGACACTGGTTACTCACCAGACTGGTCCAGAAGGCAAGGAAGTAAAACGCCTGTTAATCGAAGAAGGATGTGACATCAAGAAGGAGTACTACGTAGGTCTTGTACTTGACCGCGCTACTTCACATGTTGTCCTGATGGCTTCAGAAGAAGGCGGAACCGAAATCGAAGAAGTTGCAGAAGCGACTCCGGAGAAAATCTTCAAAGAAGAAATCGATCCTGTATTAGGTCTTATGCCTTACCAGGCTCGCCGCATCGCATTCAACATCAATATCCCAAAAGAGCTTGTCAACCAGGCTGTTAAATTCATGATGGGATTATATAATGCGTATATCGAAAAGGATTGCTCGATCGCTGAAATCAATCCGCTTGTCGTTACTGGCGACGGTCAGGTTATGGCACTTGACGCTAAATTGAATTTTGATTCGAATGCTCTATATCGCCAAAAGGATATACTTGAATACCGTGACCTTGAGGAAGAAGATCCAAAGGAAATCGAAGCATCTAAGTACGACCTTAGCTATATTTCTTTGGATGGAAATATCGGCTGCATGGTCAACGGTGCAGGACTTGCGATGGCAACGATGGACATCGTTAAGCATTATGGCGGGGACCCGGCCAACTTCCTTGATGTTGGGGGCGGTGCGACTGCTGAGAAAGTAACGGAAGCATTTAAAATCATCCTTTCGGATCCTAATGTTAAAGGGATTTTTGTTAACATCTTCGGCGGCATCATGAAGTGCGACGTTATCGCTACAGGAGTAGTTGAAGCAGCAAAGCAAGTTGGGCTGGAAGTTCCGCTTGTAGTTCGCCTTGAAGGTACTAACGTGGATCTTGGAAAGCAGATTCTAAACGAATCTGGCTTAAATATCATTGCGGCTGAATCTATGGCAGACGGCGCTGAAAAAATCGTTTCATTAGTTAAGTAGGATCGAAAGGAGAGAATTTGACGTGAGCGTATTCATTAATAAAGACACTAAAGTCATTGTTCAAGGTATTACGGGTTCAACAGCCCTTTTCCATACAAAACAAATGCTTGAATATGGTACAAAAATTGTTGGAGGAACATCTCCAGGCAAAGGCGGCTCTGAAGTAGAAGGCGTTCCTGTTTTCAATACAGTAAAAGAAGCGGTCGATGCTACAGGCGCAAACGCATCTGTTATCTATGTACCCGCTCCATTCGCTGCGGATGCGATTATCGAAGCTGTTGATGCAGAGCTTGATTTAGCAATCTGTATCACTGAGCATATTCCGGTATTGGATATGGTTAAGGTTAAGCGCTATATGGAAGGGAAGAAAACACGCCTTGTTGGTCCTAACTGCCCGGGTGTCATTACTCCTGAAGAGTGCAAGATCGGTATCATGCCTGGATATATCCATAAAAAAGGCCATGTTGGCGTTGTATCACGTTCAGGAACGCTGACATATGAAGCAGTACACCAGTTGACTCAAGCAGGGATCGGCCAGTCTACAGCTGTTGGTATCGGCGGAGACCCAGTTAACGGAACAAACTTTATCGATGTCCTTAAGGCATTCAATGAAGATCCAGAAACATATGCTGTCATCATGATCGGTGAAATCGGCGGTACAGCTGAAGAAGAAGCAGCTGAATGGGTGAAGGCTAACATGACTAAGCCTGTTGTCGGTTTTATCGGCGGCAGAACTGCCCCTCCAGGGAAGCGCATGGGTCATGCCGGTGCGATTATTTCTGGCGGAAAAGGTACAGCAGACGAAAAGATTCGCGTAATGAACGAATGCGGCATCCAGGTTGCTGAAACTCCATCTGTTATGGGTGAAACCTTGATTGGCGTATTGAAAGAGCAAGGTCTGTACGACAAGTGTAAAACTCACTAATATAATTTAACAAGCAGTCCCTCTAACTAGAGGGGCTGTTTATTAATCCCAGGGGGATGAAAATGGATGATTTTAATAAGAAGCTAATCCAGCTTGTCCACAGCAGGCATGCAAACTGGAAAGCGATATACTCAATCCTGAAACGCGATTCTGCCAGCAATAATAATGAAGAAACCGGATATGCCTCCTATCTGCCTCAAACCCAAAAACTCCTCAGAGACCATCAGCGAATTTCCCTAGCACAACTTCTCTATCATTATTCCTCACAGAATATTCACTTGATTACTATTTTTGACGATAATTATCCCGCTAGACTTAAGACCATCTATCAGCCTCCCTGGATTCTTTTCGCAAAGGGAGACGTCTCTTTGCTTCAGATGAATAAGAGCCTTGCTGTCGTTGGCTCGAGGAATGCGACAGAATATGGGATCAAGACAATTGACTACTTATTTCCTTCATTAATAGAGAGGGACATAATGATTGTCAGTGGTCTCGCAAAAGGGATTGATGCTCATGCCCATAAGGGAGCCATAAAGCTTGGAGGGAAGACGATCGGGGTCATTGCAGGGGGATTTGATCATTTGTACCCGAGGGAAAATATTAAGCTGGCAGAATTTATGATGGAAAATCAGCTGGTTATATCTGAATATCCTCCAGCCACTCGGCCGGCAAAATGGCATTTTCCAATGCGAAACAGGATTATCAGCGGCCTTTCAATGGGTACACTGGTTATTGAAGCAAGGAAGAAGAGCGGATCACTGATTACTGCAGATTTCGCATTGAATGAAGGCCGGGATGTGTTTGCGGTTCCTGGTAGTATCCTGACCCCTGACTCTGATGGCGTCCACTATTTGATTCAGCAGGGTGCAAAATTGATCAGAACTTCTGAAGATATCCTGGAGGAACTCGGGAAGTAATGTGGAATGATAAGAAGAGAAATGTATATAATGCTAAAAAGCCTTATATTGGGGCTAGGTCGTGAAAATATTTGCACAAATAAGCTGGATTTTCAGCCTGCTTTTGAAAGAGGATTTTAGATTTATATTAAAATTTGCAACAAAAAGGTTGAAATAATTTTAAAACTGTTATACATTTTGCATCAGGTATTTTAAAATCCCCAAATTAGTTGAAACCGTTTACTTTAAGGGTAAATTTGACAATTTTAAGATATGTATATAATAATTAATGATAATTTTAAACCTCTAAGGAGGACAATTGGATGTCAGAGTTTTTAGTCATCGTCGAATCGCCAGCAAAGGCTAAGACGATTGAACGTTATCTAGGAAAAAAATATAAAGTGAAAGCTTCTATGGGCCATTTAATAGATTTGCCTAAGAGCCAGATGGGAATTGACACGAAAAACAATTATAACCCAAAATACATTACGATCAGAGGGAAAGGTCCCGTACTCAAGGAATTGAAATCAGCTGCTAAAAAGGCAAAGAAAGTCTATCTCGCAGCCGACCCCGACAGAGAAGGGGAGGCAATTGCCTGGCATTTGGCCCAAAGTCTCGACGTTGATGTACATTCTGATTGCCGTGTAGTATTTAATGAGATTACCAAGGATGCCATCAAGGAATCATTCAAACATCCAAGGGCAATCAATATGGATCTGGTAGATGCCCAGCAGGCTCGCCGTGCACTAGACAGGCTGGTAGGATATAATATCAGTCCGCTTCTTTGGAAGAAAGTAAAGAAGGGGTTGAGCGCAGGTCGGGTTCAATCAGTTGCCTTACGGATGATCATTGACCGCGAAAAAGAAATCGCCGCGTTTGAGCCGGAGGAATATTGGACAATTGGTGCAGAATTCCTTAAAGGGAAAAATGCATTTGAAGCTTCTTTTTATGGAATCGGCAAAGAGAAAGCAGAACTGAAGTCAGAGGAGGATGTGAAAAACATTCTCAAACAAGTGAAGGGAAACAAGTTCACAGTGAATTCAGTGACGAAGAAAGAAAGGAAGCGACATCCAGCTCCGCCATTCATCACTTCTTCTTTGCAGCAGGAGGCAGCAAGAAAACTTAACTTCCGCGCGAAGAAGACGATGATGCTTGCCCAGCAGCTTTATGAAGGAATCGATCTTGGAAAAGAAGGAACAGTCGGTTTGATCACGTATATGAGGACGGACTCTACCAGGATTTCTGAGGTTGCCCAGGGAGAAGCTAAGGAGTTTATCATTAGCGAATATGGTGAAAATTTCGTACAGACAGAAGCCAGAAAAGAAAAGAAGCAGTCCAATGCGCAAGATGCCCATGAAGCGATAAGGCCGACTAGCACATTGAAAGTACCGGATAAGATAAAGGAATTTCTTTCAAGGGATCAGTACAGGCTTTATAAGCTGATATGGGAACGATTTGTAGCCAGCCAGATGGCTTCAGCGATCATGGATACGATGAGTGTTGATTTAATGAATGGGGATATCACTTTCCGTGCTACTGGCTCAAAAGTTAAATTCCCTGGATTCATGAAGGTATATGTAGAAGGAACTGATGACCAGGTTGAGGAAAAAGATAAATTCCTTCCAGACCTTAAGGAAGGAGACGAGGTCATCAAAAAAGAAATCGAGCCGAAACAGCACTTTACACAGCCGCCTCCAAGATATACTGAAGCGAGGCTAGTCCGGACGCTTGAGGAAATGGGGATCGGACGGCCATCCACATATGCGCCAACTCTAGATACGATCCAGAAAAGAGGGTATGTATCCCTTGATAATAAACGATTCGTTCCTACAGAGCTGGGCGAGGTCATTCATGAATTAATGCTTGAGTTCTTCCCGGAAATCCTCGACCTGGAGTTCACCGCTAAAATGGAGGAGAACTTGGACCATGTTGAGGAAGGGAAAATCAATTGGGTTAAAGTCATTGATGATTTCTACCGTGATTTTGAAAAGAGTCTCGAAGTAGCGGAGAAGGAAATGCAGGAAATCGAAATCAAGGACGAACCTGCCGGAGAAGATTGTGAACACTGCGGTTCGCCGATGGTCTTTAAGATGGGCCGGTACGGTAAATTCATGGCTTGCAGCAATTTTCCGGATTGCCGGAACACGAAGGCGATTGTCAAGGAGATCGGGGTCAAATGCCCCAAATGTGAAGAAGGCAATATCATCGAGCGGAAGAGCAAAAAACGCCGCATTTTCTACGGCTGCGACCGTTACCCTGAATGTGACTTCCTTTCCTGGGACAAACCACTTGCAAGAAAATGCCCGAAATGCGAAAATATGCTTGTCGAGAAGAAGCTTAAAAAGGGTGTCCAGGTTCAGTGTACAGAATGTGATTACAAAGAAGAACCCCAAAGCTAGAGTGAGCCCAGTGCTCACTCTTTATGTTTGTATAGAAGATGTCGGGGCTGACCAAGGCGCTTGCGCTTTTATGATTTGAAACTTTTTTCTTTCTTTTTCGTATAGTAAAGTGCAAAATGTACAGGTATCAGGGAAAAGTAAGTAAGATGGAGTATATAATAGAAGCTTTATGTTAAGGCAGATGGTATAATAAGCTTTTTGATAAGGCTGTTGGTGTGATTTTGCCTAAAATTCAAAAATTAATGTTGTTACCAAGACATAATTTTACAATTGGGACTACTTTTTTTAGCAATGGAGGAAATAGAGATATGACTGAAGCAACAGTAAATGTCATTGGTGCCGGTCTGGCAGGAAGTGAGGCTGCCTGGCAGCTTGCAGAGAGAGGCATTAAAGTTAATCTATATGAAATGAGACCAGTAAAGCAGACACCTGCCCATCATACAGATAAATTTGCCGAATTGGTATGCAGTAACTCATTGCGTGCTAATACATTAACAAATGCAGTAGGTGTTTTAAAAGAAGAGATGAGGATGCTGAACTCTGTCATCATTGGGGCGGCGGACGCATGTGCTGTTCCAGCTGGCGGTGCTTTGGCAGTTGACCGTCACGAATTTGCTGCCCACGTTACGAATTCGGTGAAAGAGCATCCTAATGTAACGGTTATTAATGAAGAAATCACAGAAATTCCGGCAGGGCCTACAGTCATTGCCACAGGCCCATTGACTAGCCCAGCATTGTCTGAACAATTGAAACAGCTCACTGGAGAAGAATATCTTTATTTTTATGATGCTGCAGCGCCGATTATTGAGAAGGATAGCATCGATATGGAGAAAGTTTACCTGAAATCCAGATATGACAAAGGGGAAGCTGCCTACCTAAACTGTCCTATGACAGAAGAAGAATTCGACAGATTTTACGAGGCATTGATCGCGGCTGAAACAGTCCCTCTGAAGGAATTTGAAAAAGAGATCTTTTTTGAAGGGTGCATGCCAATTGAGGTAATGGCACAACGAGGCAGAAAAACAATGTTGTTTGGTCCCTTGAAGCCAGTAGGTCTAGAGGATCCAAGAACAGGGAAAAGGCCATATGCAGTTATCCAGCTGCGGCAGGATGACGCTGCGGGCACACTTTACAATATAGTTGGCTTCCAGACGCATTTGAAATGGGGTCCTCAAAAAGAAGTGCTTAGCTTGATACCTGGACTGGAGAATGCGGAAATCGTCCGTTATGGCGTCATGCACCGCAATACGTTCATCAACTCTCCAAAGGTTCTGAGAGCGACATATCAATTTAGGAATAGAGAGGATTTATTCTTTGCAGGACAAATGACAGGAGTCGAAGGTTATGTAGAATCAGCTGCCAGCGGCTTGATTGCGGGAATTAATGCAGCACGCCTTGTAAAAGGAGAAGAACCAGTTGAATTCCCTCATGAAACAGCGATGGGCAGTATGGCCAGATATATTACAACAACCAATGCGAAAAACTTCCAGCCGATGAACGCAAACTTTGGACTTTTCCCTGATCTCCCTGAGAAAATTAGGGCTAAGCAAGAACGTAACGAAAAGCATGCTTCCAGAGCATTGGAAACAATTCAGAAATTTGTGAAAAATTTGTAATTTATATTGCGAGGGCTATACAAATATGATACTATTTAGTAGCCCTTGTGAGGTGACGAAATGGAAGCAAATGTGAACAATTCTTTAAAGTTATTTATTGAATATTTACAAATCGAGAAAAATTACTCACAATATACAATTGAACATTATCAACATGATATTAGGGAATTTTTTTTGTTCATGTCTGAACAAGGGTTGGCCAGTCTGGATGAGATCGAGTATGCCGATACACGGATTTATCTTACAAAGTTGTTTGATCAGCAGCTATCAAGAAAATCAGTGGCAAGGAAAATCTCCTGCATGCGCAGCTTTTACAAGTTTCTGCTCCGGGAAAAAATGGTGACTGATAATCCATTTTCCCTTGTATCCATCCCGAAACTGGAAAAGCGGCTGCCAGATTTTTTTTACGAAGAGGAACTATCTCAGCTATTCCAGGCTTGTGAAACCGATACTGCGTTAGGAAAAAGGAATAAAGCACTTTTGGAGATGCTTTATGCAACGGGAATCCGGGTAGGTGAGTGCTGTAAAATCCAGGTGAAGGAACTTGATTTATCTCTTTCGACTGTTTTAATTCATGGGAAAAGGAAAAAGGATAGATATGTTCCTTTCGGAAGTTTTGCTCAAGATGCCCTTTTTGACTACATAAAGAATGGAAGGCCAGACCTGCTGCAAGGTAAGGATGACCACGGCTTTTTATTCTTAAATTTCCGCGGAGGACCACTGACAGACCGAGGGATCAGGGAAGTCCTGAATAAACTGATTGAAAAGTCGGCTCTGACAGGAAAAATCCATCCTCATAAATTGCGCCATACCTTTGCGACACATTTGATGAGTAATGGAGCAGATATGAGGACTGTCCAGGAGCTGCTTGGCCATGCCTTCCTTTCTTCGACGCAAGTTTATACGCATGTTACAAAGGAGCACTTACGGAGTATTTATATGTCCCATCATCCGAGGGCATAAGCCAAAAGGAGGACGAAGAGATGTCGGAATTCCATGCTACAACGATATTTGCAGTTCAACATAAAGGCCAATGTGCGATGTCTGGCGATGGCCAGGTTACCTTTGGGAATGCTGTAGTGATGAAACACACAGCAAAGAAAGTGCGAAAGTTGTTTAATGGTAAAGTAATTGCTGGATTTGCTGGTTCAGTCGCTGATGCGTTTACCTTGTTTGAAATGTTCGAAGGAAAGCTGGAGGAATACAACGGCAATCTTCAAAGGGCAGCGGTAGAACTTGCGAAGCAGTGGAGGAGTGACAAAGTCCTCAGAAGGCTGGAAGCTATGCTGATTGTAATGAATGATAGTGATATGCTTCTTATCTCAGGAACAGGTGAAGTGATTGAACCTGATGATGGCATACTCGCGATCGGTTCTGGAGGGAATTATGCTTTGTCTGCTGGCCGTGCACTAAAGCAATATGCTGGAGAACACTTGACAGCTAAAGAGATTGCGAAATCTTCGTTGGAAATTGCAGCTGATATTTGTGTTTACACAAACCACAATATCATCGTGGAAGAACTGTAATGAAAAGGGGAGTGATAAGTGTGAAGCAAACGACAAATTTAACTCCAAGGCAGATTGTTGAAAAGCTGGACCAGTATATCATCGGACAAAAGGATGCAAAAAAAGCCGTTGCTGTTGCTCTAAGAAACAGATATCGCAGGGGATTGCTCGCTGAAAATATTAGAGATGAAATCATCCCCAAGAATATCCTGATGATTGGACCTACTGGCGTTGGTAAAACGGAAATAGCCAGAAGAATGGCCAAGTTGGTTGGCGCTCCTTTTGTCAAGGTAGAAGCAACCAAATTTACTGAAGTCGGGTATGTTGGACGTGATGTCGAGTCAATGGTCAGGGATCTGGTTGAAACCTCAATCAGGCTTGTAAAAGAAGAAAAGATCGAGAAGGTTAAGGAACCAGCTGAAGAAAACGCGAATCGACGTTTGGTTGAACTTCTTGTGCCATCTGCAAAAAAATCCGTGAATTATAAAAACCCTCTTGAAATGCTGTTTGGCGGCAGCCAGCAGCAGCCTGAACAAGATACAAGTCAATCAGAGGATTTAGGGTTATTTGAAAAAAGGAAAAACATCAAGCAGAAGCTGGAACAAGGTGAACTTGAAGATGAACTGGTTACAGTAGAAGTAGAAGAACAGGCACCTTCCATGTTTGATATGCTCCAGGGCTCAGGAATGGAACAAATGGGTATGAACATGCAGGATGCCCTAAGCGGCCTGATGCCAAAAAAGAGAAAGAAAAGAAAGCTTCCTGTTAGGGAAGCCAGAAAATTATTGATCAATGAGGAAGCCCAAAAGTTGATTGATATGGATGAAGTTACCCAGGAGGCTACAAATCGTGCAGAGCAGGCGGGCATCATTTTTATTGATGAAATAGATAAGATTGCCAGCAAGAATTCAGGCGGTTCTAGCGCAGATGTGTCGAGGGAGGGCGTCCAGAGAGACATACTCCCGGTAGTAGAAGGGTCGACGGTTAATACGAAATATGGTCCTGTAAAAACAGATCATATCTTATTCGTTGCCGCCGGTGCATTCCATATGGCTAAGCCTTCCGATTTGATTCCTGAACTCCAGGGCCGTTTCCCAATTCGAGTTGAGCTGACTAAGCTGACCGTTGAGGATTTTTACCGGATTCTGATTGAGCCGGATAATGCGCTGACAAAGCAATATGAAGCTTTATTGGAAACAGAAGGTATACAAATTGAATTTTCTGACGATGCTATTCGTAAGATAGCGGAAGTCGCATATGAAGTAAACCAGAATACAGATAATATTGGAGCAAGAAGGCTGCAGACAATCCTTGAGAAGCTTCTTGAAGATCTGAGCTTCGAAGCACCCGATATTAATCTGGAAAAGGTAGCAATCACCCCGCAATATGTGGAAGAAAAACTTGGCGCTATCTCTAGAAATAAGGATTTAAGCCAGTTCATATTGTAGTGGTTAACCGTTTTAATGCATACTCAATAGGGTAGACAAATAAAGGCTGCCTATTGTGCTGTTCGATTAAAACAAGCCAGTATAAAAAATAAATGTATTTTTGTTTGAAGCAAATAGGAGGAACAAACAATGGACTTACTATCAAAAACTAGAAAAATTAATGCCCTGCTCCAAAAAGCTGCCGGCAAACCGGTGAACTTCAAAGAAATGTCAGAGACACTAAGTGAAGTAATTGAAGCGAATATCTTTGTTGTCAGTCGCAGAGGAAAGCTGCTTGGCTTTGCCATCAACCAGCAAATCGAGAACGAGCGTATGGTTAAAATGCTCGAAGACCGCCAATTCCCGGAAGAGTATACAAAGAATCTATTCAATATCCAGGAAACATCCCCAAATTTGGATGTGGACAGTGAGTATACAGCATTCCCGGTTGAAAACAGAGAGCTTTTCAAAAGCGGGTTAACAACAATCGTGCCTATCATCGGTGGCGGTGAGCGACTTGGAACTTTGATCCTTGCCCGTCTTGAGGAGCAATTCCATGATGATGATCTTATTCTTGGTGAATATGGCGCGACAGTAGTAGGGATGGAAATCCTTCGCGAGAAAGCTGAAGAGATCGAGGGTGAGGCACGCAGCAAAGCTGTAGTACAAATGGCAATCAGCTCACTTTCATACAGCGAACTTGAAGCAATTGAGCACATCTTTGAAGAACTAAATGGAAAAGAAGGCTTGCTTGTAGCTTCCAAAATCGCTGACAGAGTCGGAATCACTCGTTCTGTAATTGTTAACGCACTGCGCAAGCTGGAAAGTGCAGGGGTGATTGAATCCCGTTCTTTAGGGATGAAGGGAACCTACATCAAAGTTTTAAATGATAAGTTTTTATTTGAACTGGAAAAGCTCAAAAATAACTAAGAAAAATCCGCTGAATATCAGCGGATTTTTTTTTTGCGATTTTATGACCGCCAGAACTTATTTTTTTTTACAGTTATGAATGTTACAAATTGATTTCATTATTTTTACACAAAGAGTTTCTACGTGAATTCTTATTTGAAAATAATAAAGAAAATTATGGAAAAACAAATAAAGCAGATAGGTAATTATACCTTGTCGGTGATGTTTTTTGATTATTTTCTTAATTCTTTTTTCCTGTTTATTTAAAAAAACTTTACAAAAAAATGGAGGGTATTATATAAACTATAAAAATAAGTAAACTTATAGGTCTTTTGTCCTGTTTTGAAAAATGAGCATAATGCATGATAAAAATTAACTGAAAGTACATAGACAGATTATTTCAGATTCTTTACAATTAGGGTTATGATGACGAAATTCAGCAAGGAATTACAAAATTCAGCAAAATCATCCTTTATTGTAAATGAGAGGTGCAAAAATTGAAGTTGTTTTCCAATACAGTATCAACCCTGGAACATGCTTTGAATTACTCTTCAGCAAAGCAGAAAGTTATTTCACAAAATATTGCCAATGTTGATACGCCTAACTACAAGGCGAAGGATGTGTCTTTTAAAGCGGTATTTCAGGAAGTGATGGGACAATCCTTTCAAGCGCATAGATCAGACTCGAGACATTATGATTTCAGCAGCAGGCCAAACAGGATGCCGGGAATCATCAATAAACCAAACATCAATTATAACGAGAATGGAAACAGCGTTGATTTGGATAAAGAAATGGCCGATATGGCAACGAATCAAATTTACTATAATGCGCTGACTGAGAGGATCAATGGTAAATTCAACTCTCTCCAATCGGTCATAAGGGGAGGTAAGTAGGGATGACAATCTTTCATAGCATGAATACGACATCTTCTGCGTTGACTGCACAGCGTCTGAGAATGGATGTCATTTCATCCAACATGGCGAATGTCGATTCAACAAGAGGAGTGAATGGAGAGCCATATCGCAGGAAGATGGTCGTCATGCAGCCGAACGAAGGCAGCTTCTCTTCATTCCTTAATAAAGCAATGGGAAGAACAGATGGCTCAGGAGCAGGAAATGGAGTTAAAGTAACAAAAATCATAGAAGATAGAGAAAACCCGCTCAAAATGGTATACGATCCTGAGCATCCGGATGCTGATGCGGACGGTTATGTTGCATATCCCAATGTGGATCCATTAAGGGAAATGGTGGATTTAATAAGCGCCACACGTTCGTATGAAGCAAACGTTACAGTTTTCAACGCCTCAAAGGGCATGATGATGAAAGCACTTGAAATAGGAAAGTAAGGAGATAACAAAATGAACTCAGCTGGGATCAATTCTGTAACCCAAATGGTTAAGCCGTTTGAAACAAAAGGGTCTACTCCCACATCTACACCATACGAAGCACAGAAAAGTTTTTCGTCCGTACTTAAGCAATCAATAGAAAATTTAAATAAAACTCAGCTTCAGTCGGATGTATTGACAGAAAAATTGGCTCGCGGAGAGAATGTTGATCTCCATCAGGTAATGATCTCAAGTCAAAAGGCAAGCATAACATTGCAGGCCACTATGGAAGTCAGGAATAAAGTGATCGAGGCTTATCAGGAAATAATGAGAATGCAAGTTTAATAATATTGGCTAAAAACTAAGGATATATCGGTTATTAGCTGTAAAAAAAGAAGAGACTTAATAACCGGGGGATTGAAATGAAAGAAACCGTTCAAAAGTATCTACATACAATGAAGGATTTCTGGCAAGGACGTACCAGAAAGCAAAAGATCAGTCTTGGTGCGTCTGTGTTGTTTATATTAACAGTTGCCGGCCTTACAGCTTTCTTTACAACCAGGACCTCACTGGTTCCACTGTACAGTAATCTTTCACCAGCTGAAACTGGAACGATAAAAGAAAGTCTTGATGCCAGAGGGATAGAATCAGAAATAACTGACGGCGGAAAGACAATTATGGTACCTGAACAGTCTGTTGACAACCTGAAGGTAGAGCTGGCTGCTGAAGGGATTCCTAAATCGGGAAGTATTGATTATTCTTTCTTTAGCCAGAATGCCGGGATGGGCATGACAGATAATGAGTTTGGGGTCCTGAAGTTAGAAGCAATGCAAACAGAGCTTGCTAATTTGATGAAAGGCATTGAAGGAGTCAATGATGCAAAGGTAATGATCAATCTTCCAGAGAAAGGGATATTCGTTACTGACGATGCTCAGCCTGCTTCGGCATCTATAGTGCTCAATACGAGTCCTGGATACCAATTCAAGGAAGAGCAGATCACTGCACTATATCATCTGGCTGCGAAAAGTGTTCCAAATCTGCCTACTGATAATATCGTCATCATGAATCAGTTTTTTGAGTATTTTGACTTAAAAAATGAAAAAAATTCCAGTGGGGCTACATTCGCCTCTCAACATGAAATCAAACAAGAGATTGAGAGGGATGTTCAGAGACAAGTCCAGAATATGCTTGGAACCCTTATGGGTCATGAAAAAGTAGTTGTTTCAGTAACTGCCGATATAGACTTTACCCAGGAAAACAGAGAAGAAAACCTCGTGGAGCCTGTTGATAAAGAAAATATGGAAGGTATCGCAATAAGTGCCCAGCGAATTACTGAGACTTTTACCGGAAACGCAGACCAGGCCGGAGGCATCCCTGAAGGCGGAAATCCAGGTGAAACGACTGGATCCCAATATCTTGAGGGAGCAAACGGGAATGGCGATTATGAACGAGTGGAAGAAACTATAAATAATGAAGTAAGCAGAATCCGAAAAGAAATAACTGAAAGCCCGTACAAAGTCAGAGACCTGGGGATTCAAGTGATGGTGGAACCGCCGACGCCTGATGACCCTAATTCACTGCCTCAGGAACGCGTTGAAGATATTACTAGAATCCTTGGAACCATTGTCAGGACAACAATCGATAAAGAGGCACTTGGAACAGAGCTGACTGATGAATTGGTCGAGGACAAAGTCGTCGTATCAGTCCAGCCTTTTAATGGCAAGGTTACATTCGAGAAAAACACAGTCGAAAAGCTTCCTTGGTGGGTATACCTGGTCGGCGGATTATTGCTTGCGGCAATCGTTGTTCTGTTGCTGCTATTCTTGAAGTCAAGAAAGAATAACGTCGAAGAAGAAGAGTATGTCATGGAAGAAAAGTATGAACCGATTCGTGTTCCGGATGTGAACAAGGAATTTGAAACAGAGAGTTCGATGAAGAAAAAACAGCTGGAAAAAATGGCGAAAGAGAAGCCAGAGGATTTCGCGAAGTTATTGCGGACATGGATTTCTGAAGATTAGGAGGGGGACCGACAGTGAGGAAAGACCAAAAAGAGTTAACCGGAAAACAGAAGGCAGCCATCCTCCTGATCTCGCTTGGACCAGATGTTTCTGCTTCTGTGTATAAGCATTTAAGCGAAGAAGAAATCGAAAAACTTACGCTGGAGATATCCGGTGTAAAAAAAGTGGATTCCAGCGCCAAGGAAGAAATACTGGAGGAATTCCATCACATCGCATTGGCTCAAGACTATATCACCCAGGGCGGAATAGGATATGCAAAGACCGTGCTTGAAAAAGCATTGGGAACTGACCAGGCTGCTGTGATTATAAACAGGCTGACATCGTCGCTTCAGGTAAGGCCATTTGATTTTGCCCGTAAAGCCGATGCAGGACAAATACTGAATTTTATCCAAAATGAACATCCGCAAACGATTGCGCTTATCCTTTCATATTTGGATTCTGCTCAGGCAGGACAGATACTATCCGAACTCCCTCAGGAGGTCCAGGCAGATATTGCCCGCCGTATTGCAGTAATGGACAGTACCTCGCCAGAAATCATCAATGAGGTAGAACAAATACTGGAAAGAAAGCTCTCTGCGACCGTGACTCAAGACTATACACAAACCGGAGGAATTGAGGCGGTTGTTGATGTATTGAATGGCGTTGACCGTGCAACCGAGCGCACAATTCTAGATGCCCTGGAAATACAGGATCCAGAGCTGGCCGAGGAAATCAAAAAGCGCATGTTTGTATTTGAAGATATCGTTACCCTTGATAACCGTGCGATCCAGCGTGTCATTCGCGACTGTGAAAACGAGGATCTCATGCTTGCTCTTAAGGTATCAAGCGATGAGGTAAAAGAAATAGTCTTCAAAAATATGTCTAAACGTATGGTCGAAACCTTCCAGGATGAAATGGAATACATGGGCCCTGTAAGGCTGCGTGATGTGGAAGAAGCACAATCAAGGATTGTAGCCATCATCCGTCGACTGGAGGAAGCTGGTGAAATCGTCATTGCCCGTGGCGGGGGAGATGATATCATTGTCTAGGTTAATCAAATCACAGTTCACCACTGCTATGCCAGCCGAAAAGAAAGTGATCTCCATTCGTATGCTCGAAACTACTGGAGAATCTGAAGTTTCACATGTATTTACCCATACAGAGGCTGAGAAGAATAGAATCCTCGACAATGCGGTAAAAGAAGCGAATCGCATTGTTTCACAGGCAGTTGAAGAAGCCGATTATATTCGTCAGCAAATTGAACTGGAAAAGCAGCAGTGGGAGCAGCAAAAAAATTTACTCGCTGAAGAAGCCAGGCAATCCGGTTATGAACAGGGTTTTCAAGAAGGCAGAAACCGGGGCTACGGGGAATACCGACAGACAATAATGTTCGCGCAAGAGACTGTTGAAGCAGCGAAACGGGATTATCAGCACCATATAGATTCATCCGAAAAAGTGATACTCAATCTTGGTGTGAAAATCGCTGGGAAAATTCTTGGTGAAAAACTGGCTGCTGATGAAGGTTTCCTTCCACTGGTGAAAAGAGCCCTGAAAAACGCAAGGGATTATAGGGACATTCAACTGCATGTCCACCCAGATCACTACCAGGAATTGCTTGCTCATAAAGATGAATTGATTGCCATTTTTCCAAAAGAAATTGTTTTCTATATATATCCAGATGATGAACTGGATGAGACTGCATGTTTGATTGAATCAGAGAATGGCAGGATAGACGCTTGCATGGACAGCCAGTTGGAGGAAATCAAGACCAAGCTTTTTGAGATTCTGGAGAGTGAACAATAGTGAAGGCTGAGGATTTATTGCACCATGTCGACTCATTGGATAGCTTTAAACGTTATGGCCGGGTTAAGAGGGTAGTCGGCCTGATGATCGAATCACAGGGACCAGAAAGTTCAATTGGAGACGTCTGCTTCATCCATGTAGGCACAAAGAAAAAACGGAAGATCCAGGCCGAGGTAGTAGGTTTTAAAGATGAAAGTGTCATTCTAATGCCTTATACATCTCTTCATGATATCTCACCTGGAAGTCTAGTGGAAACGACGATGAAACCGCTTGAGATAAAAGCAGGACCAGGATTGATTGGAAAAATTGTAGATTCTCTTGGAGTCCCATTGGATCAAACAAGTCTTCCAAAAGGGCTGGCATCCGTACCTACCGAACAGGATCCTCCCAACCCTATGAGCAGGCCGCCAATCTCGGAGCCGATTGAAGTCGGGGTAAGGATGATTGATAGCCTGCTGACAGTTGGCAACGGTCAGCGAGTTGGGATTTTTGCAGGAAGCGGTGTTGGGAAAAGTACTTTGCTTGGAATGATTGCCAGAAACACCACAGCAGATTTGAATGTCATCGGACTGATTGGAGAACGCGGACGTGAAGTAAGGGAATTCATAGAGAGAGATTTAGGTCCTGAAGGTTTAAAGCGGTCGATTGTCGTGGTCGCAACTTCAGACCAGCCGGCACTGATGCGGATCAAAGGGGCGTATACAGCAACTGCCATCGCAGAATATTTTCGTGATAAGGGCTTGAATGTCATGCTCATGATGGATTCTGTAACCAGGGTCGCCATGGCACAGCGTGAAGTAGGCCTTGCGGTTGGCGAACCTCCAACCACGAAAGGGTATACTCCCTCGGTGTTCGCGATTCTTTCAAGACTTCTCGAAAGAACTGGTACAAATGAATTCGGATCGATTACAGGATTTTATACTGTCCTCGTTGATGGGGACGACATGAATGAACCGATTGCGGACACAGTTCGGGGAATCCTTGATGGCCACTTTGTATTGGACAGGGATTTAGCCAACAAAGGCCAGTACCCTGCAGTGAATGTTTTGAAAAGCATCAGCAGGATCATGAACAATATTGTCAGTGATGAGCATGTCAAGGCGGCAGAGAGATTGAGGGAACTGCTAAGCACTTATATTAACTCCGAGGATTTGATCAATATTGGAGCTTATAAGAAAGGCACATCTCCGGAAATCGATGAAGCTATAATGAGATATCCACTTATACTTGATTTTTTGAAGCAGGGTACCAATGAAAAGGTCTCGATCAATGAAAGTGTAGAGGCCCTATTGAAGCTAGTAAGGAAAGGTTGATCGTTTCATGCGTTATCAATACAAATTTGATAAGATCCTTTCGCTCAAGTCGAGAGAAATGGACGAGGCACAAGTCGTTTATCAGGATTCAGTCAAGAAATTCGAAGATGCAGCTGAAAGACTCTATCATCTCTTAAAGAAAAAAGAGGACCTCGAGAGCTTTCAGTCTGATCGCCTTCTCGGGGGATTGCCGGTACAGGAAATTAGACACCACCAACAATTTATCGGCAATCTGGAAAAATCAATCGCCCATTATCAAAAAATTGTTATGAACGCGAGAAATATAATGAACTTTCAACAAATTCAGCTAATGGAAAAAAATATCGAAGTGAAGAAATATGAAAAAATTAAAGAGAAAGACCATCTCCAGTTTCTTGCGAATGAAAAGTATGCAGAGAGCAGGTTGATGGACGAAGTCTCGATTCAGCAATACATGAACCGGGAAATTAGGTGATCGAATGGCGCAGAGTATGGAAGAAAAAGAAAGTCAGCATGAAAGTAAGTTTCAGGGATTTTTGCTGGTTGTAGCAATACCCATTTTATTTGCGATTGTGGTCGCTTTGGTTGCCCTTTCTTTTCTTGGAATCAATATTTTTGAAACAGCCAAGGATATCGGCGGGAAGGTCCCTTTCATATCAGAAATCATAAAAGAGGATAAGCAGCCATCTGTCGAGGAATTTCAAAAGAATATCGTCAGTCTGGAAGCGGAGATAAAGGACCGTGAAGCCAAGGTGGAACAGCTTCAGTCCAAAATTGAAAGCAAGGATACACAGCTTAAAAGAACGGAATTGGAGAAAGCCCAGCTTCAGGCACAAATAGAGGAATTGACAGCGATCCAGGAAGACAACAAGCGAGCATTCAGGGAAATCGTCAAAACCTATGAAACGATGTCAGCCAAAAGTGCGGCACCGATTATTTCCAATATGAAAACAGAGGAAGCAGTTAAAATTCTGACTAATATAAAGCCTGAAACGCTTGCTGCGATTATGGAGAAAATGCCAGCTGATGAAGCGGCCAAGTATACAGAGTTATTAACAAATGAAACGGGCAGCAATTAAACTCAGAAAATCTGAAAGGGGGTGAAAATATGGAGATAGGCGGCCTTGGTTTGGTTAATACAATGGCAGCTGGTAAACAGTCTGTGTCCGGCAAGAGTGAAAACGCAGGCAGTTTTGCTGGCATGATGGCAACGGTTGTATCTGGAGCAAATAGCGCAAAGACAGCTGAAACATCAGAACGGGAGTCAAAATCACTGGCTGTGCTAACAGATATTGCCGACTTTTTAAACACTGGGGACCTACTGGAATTAGAAGACGGGTTAAAGCTTTTGGAAACACTAATGGCGGATCCCGGCAATATTCTAGAGCAGGCTCTTTCTCACTTAGGAGTAGGCGTAGATCAAATTCAGCTTCTTCTGCAGAAATGGTCGGGCTTCAATGAGGGATTACCGGATAGCGATCCGGGAAGCGAATTGCTCGATTCATTAACCGCAATGCTGGCGGGAATCGCGAATTTGCCCCAAAAACAACTAGCATCCAAGCTTGATGCAAACGACGCACAAGTAATTAAGGCTCTAAAACTTTTTGAGCTGATGTCCAAGTATGCGGACGGTTATGAATCAAAAAACTCAGCATCAATAAAGGAATCGATGCAGACTATTAACGAAGGGTTGACAGGTCTAATAAAACCTGACAAAGGAATGGCCCAAACGGAATATATCCAAAATCGTTTTACCCAGTTAGCTAAAGAGTTAAACCTAATGAATGCGAAAAAAGTAACTTTTTCAGAAGGTAATAGTTTCATAGAATCTAGCGCGTCCATAAAGAGCGAGGGACAAACAGGAGCTATCTCATTTCTTCCTCAAATGACGAAATCCGAGCAGTTGACATTGATGATGAATGGTCCAGATAAGCCAGTTTCTGCAGAACAATTAATCAAACAATTTGAGTCCATTCTTTCAAGGTCTCAATTCATGAACAGCGGCGGAACACAAAAGCTTTTCATAAAACTGTTTCCCGAACACCTCGGGAGCATCCGGATAGAGTTATTCCAAAAGGATCAGACGATGATGGCTAGAATCATTACAAGTTCTGGTACGGCAAAAGAAACATTAGAGTCACAGATTAATGGTCTTAAGCAGGCTTTTGCTGCACAAAACCTTTCAGTAGACAGGATTGAAGTTTCTCAGCAACAAAGCCAGCAGGAACGTTTCCTGAATAGAGATTCCCAACAGCAGCAAGAAAGACAGCCTGACAATAGGGAACGTGAAAAGAAGGAAGATAACGGGAACTTTAATCTTACCTTTGAGGAAGCACTGCTAAATACAGAAGCATAGGAGCAAGGAAATGGTGAATTCAATTAATTCTTCTTATCTGCTTTCCAATCTTCAGAAAGATAGGAAAGCTGGTTCAGATATTCTGGGAAAAGATGACTTTCTGAAAATCCTGATGACACAGCTCCAGAATCAGGATCCTTTGAATCCGATGCAGGATAAAGATTTCATTGCCCAAATGGCAACCTTTTCAACCCTTGAACAGATTACAAATATGGGGAAATCCATTGACAGATTTGTGCAGGCTGAACAGCAAAACAAGATGATTTCCTATAGCCAGTTCGTAGGCAGGGAAATCACATGGCATAAGATAGAAACAGCCGACGGACAGGAGACAGTTCGGCAGGGAAGCGGAAAGGTCGCATCTGTCCAGTTTAAGGAGGATACCGTAGCATTTTTGCTTGAAGACGGTACAGAACTGGAACCGGCAAATATTTCTCAAATCAATGAAGTCTCAAGCGAAAATCAAATGCTTCAGGCTAGTATGTTGATTGGTAAAACCGTCACTTACCTTGACGAAAACAAACAGGAAAAATCCGCAAGTGTCCTGTCGGTGTCATTCAAAAATGGGAAAACATCTTATGTTTTAGATGATGAGAATCAAACAAGCATCGTTTCTTCACAAATAACAAAAATTCAATAATGTTTGGAAGTGATGTAATGGATAAAACAAATTTTCGTCCAATTCATTCACTGCCTGTTAGCAGACCTTACCAAAAACCTGTTAAAGCCAGCAATTTATCGCAAGCACCTTTTTCCTTACAGTTGCAATCGGCAATTCAATCGAAGAGTGGGCTTACCATCAGCAAGCATGCAACTGAAAGACTTGAACAGCGGGGGATAGAGATATCACAAGACCGCTGGAAAAGGATAGGGGAAAAAGTCAGCCAGGCAAAGGCCAAGGGCGTGAGTGATTCGCTTGTTCTGCTAAAGGACGCAGCGCTTATTGTCAGTGCGAAAAACAACACTGTCATTACTGCAATGGGAAGACAGGAAGCAGCAGAACAAATTTTCACAAATATTAACGGCACCATAGTAATGGAAAACTAAAATACTCAAAATGGCTGGACCTTCACGGAGGCCTGGGCTGTGGACCGATTGAAGCAGCCCCTAAATCGAAAGGAGTTTTACAGATATGCTTCGTTCAATGTATTCAGGAATCAGCGGAATGAAAAACTTTCAAACGAAACTTGATGTCATCGGAAACAATATTGCCAATGTTAATACATACGGCTTCAAAAAAGGCCGTGTTACTTTTAAAGATACAATGAATCAAACCATCTCCGGGGCAAGCGCAGCGACACAGAATAAGGGCGGAAAAAACCCTATGCAGGTAGGTCTTGGCTCCACAATCGCCAGCATTGATTTAATCGATACCCAATCAAGCTTGCAAACTACAGGACGTGCACTTGACCTTGCGATATCAGGAGATGGCTATTTCGTAGTAAAACAAGGACAATCTCAAATGTATACACGTGCCGGTAACTTTTATCTTGATGATAATGGAACACTCGTTACTGGAGATGGATTGAAAGTTCAGTCCTTGAATGAGAAAGGTCAATTGGAAGATATCACCGTTAACGTGAATGCTTTATTGCCTGCAAAGCAAACAAATGAGTTAGTTATGAAAGGGAATCTACCTAAGGATGCAAAAGGTTCTTCAGAATTGCTTCAACAACTAAAAATAGTCGATGACAATGGCGTTGAGCATGTAATAGATATGGCTATTAACCCAGCAAATGCACAGAATGGGTTATGGAATGTAACATTTACTAACAAGGCATTAGAAAATCCAACCCCTATCGTTCCTGAGCCGGCACAGATAAATCTTCAAGGTGATCGTGCAAATCTCACATTGGAATTAGATCTTGGTGGGGAGACTCCATTCACTGTAGAAGTCTCTATTGAAGATTTGACGATGAATGGCGGCAGCATGGATGCGAACGCCTACCCTGATGGCAACACCCAGGGTGCGCTTGAAAGCTTCAATATTGGTTCAACAGGTGAAATTAACGGTGTCTTTTCAAATGGTCTTGTCCTTACTCTTGGACAATTAGCACTTGCCAAATTCAGCAATCCATCTGGCCTTTCTAAAGTAGGGAATAATACATTCCAGGAATCAGTGAACTCTGGTACTGCAAATATCAATGTTCCTGGTGAAGGGCGCGGGTCAATCGCGGCTGGTGCACTTGAAATGTCCAATGTGGATCTCTCTGAAGAGTTTACAGAGATGATTACAGCCCAGCGTGGTTTCCAGGCTAATACGAGAATCATTACTACATCTGATGAAATCCTCCAGGAGCTCGTAAACCTAAAACGATAGATTAAGAGAGGAGCAGGGCTGAAAGGGCATCCTTTTAGCCCCTGTGGATAATAGTGATCAAAGTAACTAAATTAAATGGTAAACCATTTAGTATCAATTCTTTATTTATTGAAACTGTTGAGGCCTTTCCGGATACCACAATTACGCTAACGAATGGCCGAAAGTATGTTGTCAGGGAAAGTGAAGATGAAGTGGCCATTTTAATGAAGAATTTTTACCAGAGTATCGGCCTTCTTAGAGGGCGGTTGTTGGAGGAAAAGGAAAATGAAGAAGAATAAACTGGTTATGATTATGACAGTCATGCTGGTAGCCATCCTGCTTGTCGGGACAGTTGCAGTTGTAGCGGTCATGAAGCTTAAAGCTGGTGATGGTGAAAAAGAACCAAGTATTGAAGAAGTGCTGGAAGCTTCAGTGGATATACCAGAGGTCACTACGAACCTGGCTTCAAATGATTTTATTAAAATTTCATTTAAAATTGAAACAGACGGTAAAAAGGCAAAAGAAGAGCTTGAGAAAAGAGATTTTCAGGTCAAGAATCTGATTATTTATGAACTATCCGAGAAAAAGGCTGAAGAATTGCAAGGCAAGGAAGGCAAGAAGAACCTTGAAGAAACTCTCAAAATGAAGTTGAATGACCTGATGCAGGAAGGAAAAATCAAGAAGGTCTACATAACAGGTTCTCTCCTCCAGTAACAGAATGAATCCTATTACCGTAACCGTATGGAGGTGAAGAGAATGTCGGGAGAGGTATTATCACAAAATGAAATAGACGCTTTGTTATCCGCGCTGTCTACAGGAGAAATGGATGCGGATGAATTAAAGAAGGAACAGGTAGAAAAAAGAGTCAAAGTCTATGATTTCAGGAGGGCGTTGCGCTTCTCTAAGGATCAGATCCGCAGTCTGACCCGGATTCATGAAAACTTTGCCAGGCTGTTGACAACCTTTTTCTCAGCTCAGCTAAGGACATATGTCAATATCAGCGTGGCATCAGCTGACCAGATACCTTATGAAGAATTTATCCGGTCTATTCCAAAGATTACGATATTGAATGTGTTTGATGTAGAACCGCTTGAAGGAAGAATCCTCATGGAGGTCAATCCCAACATCGCCTATGCTATGATGGACCGATTACTGGGAGGCAGGGGGACAAGCCACAATAAGGTCGATAGTTTAACAGAAATTGAGACCAGGATCATGTCAAACATGTTTGAGAAAGCCTTTGAAAACTTCAGGGAGGCATGGGGATCGATTTCTGATATAGATCCGCAGCTTTCAGAATTTGAAATCAATCCACAATTTTTGCAAATGGTTTCGCCAAATGAAACCGTCGTGGTCATCTCTTTGAATACCACGATCGGTGAAGCAAGCGGAATGATCAATATATGTATTCCGCATGTAGTCCTTGAGCCGATCATTCCTAAATTGTCAGTGAAATATTGGATGCAGTCAGACAAGAAACAGAGCTTGCCTATCGAAAATTCAATTCTGCAGAGTGAAATTCAAAAAGCTGACGTTTCAATTACAGCTGAAATAGGTTCGTCCGAAATCTCAATCCAGGATTTCCTGATGCTTGATATCGGTGATGTAATCGAATTGAACCAGCAGATTGACCAGCCTTTACTGATAAAAGTCGGAGATATCCCTAAATTTGTAGGACAGCCAGGGAAAGTGAACAAAAAATTAGCCATTCAAGTGTTTGATACATTTAAGGGGGGAGACGATGATGGTGAGCGATGACATGTTATCTCAAGATGAAATTGATGCGCTTCTAAAAGGAACTTCTAATGAGGAGGAACCAGGTGAAAGTGCGATTGATGTAGATGATTATTTTTCTTTTATGGAGAGAGATGCACTTGGTGAAATAGGGAATATTTCATTTGGCAGCTCTGCAACGGCCTTGTCTACACTCTTGAACCAAAAAGTGGAAATTAATACTCCAACGGTTACAGTTGTACACAAGACAAAACTTGAATCTGAATTTCCGGATCCTTATGTGGCCGTCCAGGTTCATTATACTGAAGGATTCATCGGCAGCAATATGCTTGTGATCCAGCAAAATGATGCAGCGATTATTGCGGATTTAATGCTTGGCGGAGATGGATTGAATCCAAGAGAACTGCTCGATGAGATTCAGCTGAGTGCAGTGCAGGAGGCCATGAATCAGATGATGGGTTCTGCTGCAACCTCGATGTCGACTGTATTTAGCAAGAGAGTGGATATTTCGCCTCCGAATATTAATTTGTTGAATGTTGCTGAAGGCGAAGGTACAGAGTCAATTCCTGAAGATGATATTTTAGTTAAGGTTTCCTTCTCATTAAAAATTGGCAGTTTAATTGATTCAAATATCATGCAGCTGCTGCCTGTAACTTTTGCAAAAAGTCTTGTAGATGAATTGCTGAATCCAGGAGGATCAGGGGCGGCCCAGCCAGAGGAAAGTACGCCTCAAAGCCCGCAGGAAAGCCACGCTCCAACAGAACAACATTCTTTTGAGCAGGGGCAGCAGCAAAACACTGTCCAACAGCAGGGTTATCAGCAACCAGAATATTATCCGCAGCAGGAGCAGGTTTTTTATCAGCCTCATGCCTCACAGAATATGCCACAAGGCTATGGATATAACCCTCAGACGATGCAGCAGGGACCACAGCATTTTGGCAATGTGATGACTGGAAGCCAGCCAACGGTCCAGCCAGCGGTCTTCTCCAGTTTCGATACGGTGCCTCAACAGCAGGCCGAAACAAAGAACCTGAATATGCTGCTTGATATTCCATTGCAGGTTACTGTGGAATTGGGCAGGACGAAAAGGTCGGTGAAGGATATTCTTGAACTGGGAGCAGGGTCAATCATTGAATTGGATAAGCTTGCAGGCGAACCTGTTGATATCTTAGTCAATAACCGACTGATCGCCCAGGGGGAAGTTGTCGTCATTGATGAGAACTTTGGAGTCCGGGTTACAGATATTATCAGCCAGAGCGATCGAATTAAAAAATTGAAATAATCTACAGGAGGAATTCTAATGGCGAACAAAATTTTAGTCGTTGATGATGCGGCTTTCATGAGAATGATGATTAAAGATATTTTGACCAAGAACGGTTTTGAGGTAGTTGCAGAAGCAGCTGATGGAGCTCAGGCGCTTGAAAAATATAAAGAGTTCCAGCCAGACCTTGTCACAATGGATATCACGATGCCGGAAATGGACGGAATCACATCATTGAAGGAAATTAAAAAGATCAATCCGAATGCCAAAGTAATTATGTGTTCAGCAATGGGCCAGCAGGCAATGGTCATTGATGCCATCCAGGCAGGAGCCAAAGATTTTATCGTAAAACCTTTCCAGGCGGACCGTGTTATTGAAGCTATTTCCAAAACTTTAGGTTAATGGACTATTTATCTTTTTTAGAGGGTGCGGCAATTGTTAAGACTAATCCGAACTGCCTCGACACTACTTTTCTTATTAGCTGCTCTGTTGGGCCCGATTGGCTTCGCTAACGCAGAGCAGCTGAATAAAAGTGTGCAGGACTGCATAAAAAAACCAGGGTCTTGTGATGATGGGCAGGCAGAAAAAACAGTAAACCAATCAGGTGAAGAAGGAACAAAGGTAGGAGTAAGTTTCCTGGATTTTGTCAGGATGATTTTTGCAACCGCATTTGTTGCGGCTTTATTATATTTCCTTCTCAGATTCATCAATAAAAAAAGCAGGTCTTTCAAAAGTTCCCAGCTTGTTGAAAATCTCGGTGGTACAAGCCTTGGAGCCAATAGATCGGTACAGATCGTCAAGGCGGGAAACCGGCTTTTGATCGTTGGAGTAGGCGAGAATATCCAGCTTTTAAGAGAAATAGACGATCCAGAAGAGTACAGTCAAGTCATCCAGGAGTATAACAATAAAATGGAACAGCTTATGCAGCCAAGCGATATTGTGACAAAGTTGCTTAAAAGAACGAATAAAGATGGCGACAATACACAGAATTCCAATTTTTCCGCATTGTTGAAGAGTCAGCTGAATGACATGGCGAGCGGAAGAAAGAAAATGCTAGCGGAGATGCAAAAGAAAGGGTCAGAGAAAAATGAATGAGTTCATGGAGTTTTTCAACGGCAGTGATGCGGAGAGTGTATCCACTTCTGTAAAGCTGATGCTATTGCTGACTGTCCTTTCTATTGCGCCAGGCATCTTGATTTTAATGACTAGTTTCACAAGAATCATCATCGTTCTTTCCTTTGTCAGAACGGCGCTTGCAACTCAGCAAATGCCGCCAAACCAGGTATTGGTAGGTCTAGCGATGTTCCTTTCGTTCTTCATCATGGCCCCAACTTTCCAGGAAGTGAACGAACAGGCCCTTACGCCATTATTTAATGAAGAAATCAACCTTGAGCAGGCTTATGAGAAAGCTTCGATTCCTTTTAAGGAGTTCATGAGCGCTCATACCAGGCAAAAGGATCTTGCATTGTTCCTTGAATATTCAAAGGCTGAAACTCCTGAATCGATCCAGGATATCCCGCTGACGGCACTGGTTCCGGCTTTTGCCATCAGTGAAATCAAGACTGCCTTTCAGATCGGATTTATGATTTTCATTCCTTTCCTGGTAATTGATATGGTAGTAGCGAGTGTCCTGATGTCTATGGGTATGATGATGCTGCCTCCGGTAATGATTTCATTGCCGTTCAAGATCCTCCTGTTCGTCATGGTGGATGGCTGGTATTTGGTCGTGAAATCGTTATTACAAAGTTTTTAAGCAGGTGATTGATAATGACATCAGAATCGGTAATTTCCATAGCCGAACGAGGAATATATACAGTTTTAATGATTTCAGGACCATTGCTGATATTGGCGCTTGTTGTTGGGTTGATCGTCAGTATCTTTCAGGCAACTACTCAAATCCAGGAACAGACACTGGCTTTCGTTCCAAAAATAGTGGCGGTCCTGGTGGGTGTGATTTTTTTCGGACCCTGGATGCTCAGCTATATGCTTTCCTATGCAACAGAGATTTTTTCGAATCTAACACGGTTCGTAGGCTGATAATATGCTAGATTTTATTCCTTCATTTCCTGCATTCCTGCTGATTTTTGTAAGGGTGACGTCATTTTTCTTAATGGTGCCGTTGTTTTCTTATCGGACGATCCCTGCAACGCATAAAATCGGACTTGGCTTCATGCTTTCAGTCATCATGTTTTCCGCAATTGGCGCTCCTGAGATTGCGATTGACAGCAATTACTTCCTTTTAGTTATCAAGGAGGCCATGGTTGGTTTGTTCATAGGGTTCATTGCTGCATTAATGATGTCTGCTATCCAGATTGCAGGCGGGTTCATTGATTTTCAGATGGGATTTGCCATTGCGAATGTCATCGATCCACAAACAGGAGCACAAAGCCCGTTGATGGGACAGTATTTATATACAATCGCACTTCTGTTTCTGCTGACAGTAAACGGCCATCACTTGTTAATGGACGGCATTTTTTATAGTTATAACTTTATACCGATCGACCAGCTGATGATTCCATTCGGAAACGAAAACATCGCCGAATTCATTATTCTTTCTTTTAATAAGATGTTCATTATTGCATTCCAGATGTCCCTGCCTGTTGTAGGCACCTTGTTTCTGGTAGACGTTGCCCTGGGTATAGTGGCCAGGACTGTTCCGCAGTTGAATATCTTCGTTGTTGGTCTGCCGATTAAAATCGGTGTCAGCTTTCTCGTTCTAATTGCGGTGATGGGTGTGCTGATCATGGTTATTTCAGATCTTGTTTCCACCACTCTGATGACAATGAGAGGATTGATGGAATTGATCGGAGGAGCTTAAAAATGAACTTTTTGACAATGGACCTTCAATATTTTGCAGGTGAAAAAACAGAGAAAGCAACTCCTAAAAAAAGACAGGATGCCCGGAAAAAAGGGCAGGTTGCCAAAAGCCAGGATGTAAATACCGCAATTGTTCTACTTGCCGTATTCCTGTTTTTGATGTTTTTTGGAAAGACGATGGTCGAAAGATTGATTGGAGTCCTTCGTCACGCGCTGCAAAATTATATGTTCATGGAATTGACAGCAAAGAATATTGAGTCGATTGTCATTGAAATATTATATGAACTTGCCTTTTTCCTCGGCCCCGTCATGATGGTCGCTTTGATTGCGGGCGTGGCAGCCAATTATATGCAGGTTGGCTTTATGTTTTCCACTGAAGCCATCCAGATGAAACTGGAGAAGATCAATCCGATCAGCGGCTTCAAGAGAATTTTTTCGATGAGGGCAATAGTTGAATTGCTCAAATCAATCCTTAAAATCACCTTCATTGGAGTGATCGCTTTTTCAGTCCTTTGGCTTAAAATGGAAGAAGTTTTGCTGCTGGCTAATAAAAGCGTTGGTGCAGCAATTGCGACAATTGCCGGACTCACGCTCCAAATGGGACTTTTTGCTTCCGGAGCATTGCTATTTTTATCATTATTGGACTTTATGTACCAAAAATATGACTTTGAAAAGGGCATCCGTATGTCAAAGCAAGACTTGAAGGATGAGTATAAAAATATAGAAGGTGACCCGCTCATCAAATCAAAGATCAAGCAAAAGCAAAGAGAGATGGCAATGCGGCGGATGATGCAAGAAGTTCCGAAAGCAGATGTAGTCATAACAAACCCGACTCACTACGCCATAGCGTTAAAGTATGACGAAGAGAAGGCCGATGCGCCGGTCGTGGTTGCCAAAGGTGTCGACTTTGTCGCACAGAAAATTAAATTGATTGCCAAAGAAAACGAAATCATGTCTGTCGAAAATCGTCCGCTTGCCAGGGCTTTATATAGTCAGGCTGAGATCGGGGATGCCATACCCGAAGAATTTTTCAAGGCTGTGGCAGAGATTCTTGCGTATGTATATCAAACAAAAAATAAAGTGCTGTAATTTTCAAGGTATGCAGTGTTTAGGAGAGAAGAAATATGTCCGGAAAAGACCTATCTGTCATATTCGGTGTCATTTTAATAGTTGCGATGTTAATCATTCCTTTTCCATCCTGGCTGTTAAGTATACTGATTATGGTCAATATATCAATCGCACTGCTGGTGCTTTTGAACACAATGAATATGACGGAGCCGCTGCAATTTTCTGTTTTTCCTTCATTGCTGTTAATTTTAACTTTGTTTCGATTGGGACTGAATGTCTCCACAACCCGTGCTATTTTGTCACATGGAGAGGCCGGGGGAGTTGTTGAGGTATTCGGTTCATTCGTTGTCGGCGGCAATGTAGTAGTGGGTATGGTTGTTTTCTTCATTTTGGTCATTATCCAATTCATAGTTATTACAAAAGGATCTGAACGTGTATCAGAGGTTGCAGCGAGGTTTACACTCGATGCAATGCCTGGGAAACAGATGAGTATCGATGCGGATTTGAATGCAGGGATGATCTCTGAACAACAGGCCCGTGAACGTCGCGAAAAGGTTAGCAGGGAGTCTGATTTCTATGGAGCGATGGACGGTGCCAGTAAATTTGTAAAAGGGGATGCAATTGCTGGTATCATCATTGTTTTGATTAACCTGATTTTTGGTATTGTCATCGGTATGACGCAGCAGGGATTGGCAATTGGCGATGCCGCTCAACGGTACTCGCTTTTGACGGTAGGAGATGGTATTGTCAGCCAGATCCCCGCGTTGTTGATTTCAACTGCTACCGGCATTGTGGTCACCAGGGCAGCATCAGATGGGAATTTGGGTTTCGACATAACTTCGCAGCTTACTGCTTATCCTAAGATGCTGTATGTTGCCGGTGGTACGATTTTCCTGCTTGGTTTGTTCACACCAATAACAGATTTGCTGACCATTCCGTTAGCTGGTCTATTGGCTTATGGCGGATATGCATTCTCTCGTGTGCCTGAACCTGACCAGCAACAGATTCAGGAAATGGAAGAGGATATCCAGATGGATGAAATGAAGAGTCCAGAAAGTGTTGTCAATCTATTGAATGTAGATCCGATAGAATTTGAATTCGGCTATGGATTGATTCCTCTCGCAGACGCAAACCAGGGAGGAGACCTGTTAGACAGGATTGTCATGATCAGGAGACAGCTTGCAATAGAGCTTGGCCTCGTTATTCCTGTCGTTAGAATTCGGGACAATATCCAGCTACAGCCAAATGAATACAGGCTGAAAATAAAAGGAAATGAAATGGCAAGGGGAGAATTGCTGTTGGATCATTATCTCGCGATGAGTCCTGGAATCGAGGATGAATCGATCGAAGGAATCGATACTGTGGAACCAAGCTTTGGCTTGCCTGCTAAATGGATTACAGAAGAAATGAAGGAGCAGGCTGAAATCTTTGGTTATACCGTAGTTGATCCACCTTCCGTCGTATCCACCCATATAACTGAAGTGATCAAGGCAAATGCTCATGAGCTTCTAGGGCGACAGGAAACCAAGCAGCTGATCGACCATCTGCGTGAAAGCTATCCAATCCTTGTCGAGGAAGCGACGCCAAATCCTCTGTCAGTCGGCGAGATTCAAAAAGTACTGGGCAAGCTTCTGAAGGAGAATGTTTCAATCAGGAATCTGCCCATCATCTTTGAAACTCTTGCAGACTATGGAAAGATCACAACAGATACAGATATCCTTGCTGAATATGTGCGCCAGGCACTTGCAAGGCAAATTACCAACCAGTATTCCAGGAACGGCGAAACACTGAAGGTAATCACATTATCAGGCAGAGTTGAAAAGTTGATTGCAGAAGGTGTCCAGCAAACTGAACACGGAAACTATTTATCGCTTGACCCGACAGTATCCCAGGGGATTCTTGAATCAGTAGCCAATCAAATCGAGCAGCTGAGCATCATGGAACAGACTCCGATCATTCTGTGCTCGCCTGCAGTAAGGATGTATGTGCGCCAGCTGACGGAAAGATATTTTGCCCAGATCCCTGTATTGTCTTATAACGAGCTAGAAGCTAATGTCGAAGTACAAAGTGTCGGAGTGGTGAATGGAGAATGAAAGTAAAAAAATATAAAGCTTCATCTATGCCGGAAGCAATGAAACAAGTAAGAGCCGAACTTGGAAGCGATGCAGTAATCCTTAATTCACGTGTTATACAAACAGGAGGATTCATGGGCTTTTTCAAGAAAAACAGCATAGAGGTCATTGCCGCCATTGATCCGGACACCGATATGACTCAGAAGCCTACCAGTATCGAGAAATCAGTGAAATACAATCCTCCAGTGATTAAAACAGAGGAATCCATAGTGGAGTTGAAAACTGGAAATAAGCTCCCTCCTGTAGCAGCACCCCCAACAGTTGATGGAGATTTGATCAGAGAGATATCACAGCTGAAAGACCTGCTAAAATCATCCGGCAGCACCGATGGGATTCCACTTCCTGAGCCTGTAAGCAGACATCTCCAACACTTAAGAAACCAGGATGTGGACCAGACGATAATTGATGATTTGTCCTCAGTCATCCTGGAAAAATGGTATCTAAGCGGCGCAGCAGCAAGTGCTGAAGAAATTATCGGATGGTGTGGCTCGGCAATTCAGCAAAGATTAAACGGACTTTCTTTCGGAGGGGTCAGTTTTAAGAAGAGGTTTGTAAATGTGATTGGGCCGACAGGTGTAGGCAAAACGACTACACTTGCAAAAATCGCTGCAGATTGTGTATTGAAGCATCAAAAGAGAGTTGCGTTCATAACAACTGACACATATAGGATCGCAGCGATTGAGCAGTTGAAAACTTACGCGAAAATTCTCGATGTGCCAATCGAGGTTTGCTACAACATGGACGATTTCAAGGGTGCGACTGAAAAGTTTGCCGATTTTGATTTGGTCTTTATCGATACAGCAGGACGAAATTTCCGGAATCAAAAATATGTAAATGATTTGAAAGATGTCATTGATTTTAATGAGGAAATGGAAACCTTTCTAGTATTGGCTCTCACTTCAAAGCAAAAGGATATGGAAGAAATCCGCAACCAATTTTCGCTAATCCATATCGACAAATTCATCTTTACAAAACTGGATGAGACATCTGTTTATGGATCCATGCTCAATATGGCAGATAAATACACTACTGGAATTGCCTATTTGACAAATGGACAAGACGTTCCAGATGACATAATTGGGGCAAGCCCTGAAATAACAGCAAATTCTATTCTTGGAGTCCACATCTATGAGTGACCAGGCAGAAAAGCTGAGAAACCGTCTCAGGACAACTATTCCTGACCGGGAAGCAAAGACACTCGCGGTTGTCAGTGGCAAGGGAGGGGTTGGCAAATCGAATTTTTCTTTGAACTTCTCGATTTCCCTCGCCAAGAAAGGTAATAAGGTATTGCTGTTTGATCTGGATATTGGAATGGGAAACATTGAAATTTTAATGGGCAAGCATTCTTCACTATCCATTGCAGACTTTCTAGCCGGCAAGGCTTCGATGGAAGAGGTTATTTTTCAAGGCCCTCATGGTGTTGAATATATTTCAGGCGGGACAGGGCTGAGTCAGTTAATCAGGATGGACAAGGAAAGTGTAGAATATTTCACCACGAGTTTAAGTGACGTATTAAGAAAATATGACTATATCATTTTTGATATGGGTGCCGGCTTGAATGAAGAAACGCTTTCAATACTCTTATCGGTAAATGAGATTTTCGTGATAACCACAACAGAGCCCACCTCCTTGATGGATGCTTATGCAACAATGAAATATATCCATCTCGCCGATGATAGCCTGCCTTTCTACCTCGTCGTTAACAGGGCTGGATCTATTAAGGAAGGTATGGAAACGATGGCCAGATTAGAGGATGTACTCCGGAAATTTTTGGGCAGAACACCGATTAAGCTGGGACTGCTGCCCGATGATAAATCTGTACAGGAAGCGGTAAAACGGCAAATTCCATTTGTGCTGTTCAATGAACGGTCACAAGCTTCAAAAGGAATGGCTGAAATAATCGGAAAATATATCAATAAAGAGAGCTACAATGCCGAAAAGAGAGATAACAGGAGTTTTACAACAAGATTGAAGCAATTCCTTTTCGAAAGGTAGTGGTCGAGTGGCAAGGATAAGAGTTCTCATCGTAGATGATTCAGCTTTCATGCGAAAGCTGATCAGCGACTTTCTATCAGAACATCCTGAGATTGAAGTAATTGGCACGGCACGTAACGGAGAGGATGCCTTGAAAAAATATCGGGAAACACACCCGGATGTCATCACCCTTGATGTTGAAATGCCAAAACTTAATGGCCTGGAAGTCTTGAAAATAATCATGCAAGAACGGCCTCTGCCGGTCGTCATGCTATCAAGCACAACAAAAGAGGGTGCTGATACAACACTCCAGGCAATTCAGGCAGGTGCAGTGGATTTTGTGGCAAAGCCCTCAGGATCCATATCTATTGATTTACATAAAGTCAAAACAGAATTAATCGAGAAAGTGTTATCTGCAAGCAAGGCGAATCTATCTAAATTAAGCAGCCAGCAAGAAGCACGAACGGCAGGAATGGCGATAAACACTTCAACACAACCAGAAAAAAATTCAGCAAAACTTTTTGGCAAAAGATTTAGTCCAGAAGCGAAGAAAATTGTCTGCATCGGTACTTCGACAGGAGGACCAAGAGCTCTGCAGCAAGTTTTAACCTCACTGCCAAAAGATATAGGGGTACCTTTGCTTGTTGTCCAGCACATGCCGCCAGGCTTTACGAAGTCTCTTGCCGCCCGTCTGGATTCCTTGAGCAGCATTACGGTCAAGGAAGCAGAAGATGGGGAGCTTTTACAAAAAGGGACGGCATATATAGCGCCGGGAGGATTTCATCTGGAAGTTAAGAATGTAGGTCCATCATTGGCGGTCAGGTTAAGCCAAGCTCCTCCGCGAAACGGTCATCGACCTTCCGTAGATGTGATGTTTGAGTCGGTCAGTGCAATCAAGAACTACTCCAAAGTAGCTGTCGTCATGACCGGGATGGGTGCAGATGGTTCCAGAGGCCTAATCGAAATGAAGAAGAATGGGAATGTAAAGGCCATTGCAGAATCGCAGGATTCATCCATTGTTTTCGGGATGCCGAAAGCTGCTATTGCAACGAACATGGTGGATGATGTGGCAAATGTTGAACACATTGCTGAAACAATCATGAATTATATTTGAGGCCGGAGGTGCCAGCACGTGGAATTAAATCAATATTTAGAAGTTTTTATAGAAGAAAGCAAGGAACATTTACAGGCCTGTAATGAACAACTGCTTGAGCTGGAGAAGAATCCGCACGATTTATCGATTATTAACGAAATCTTCAGATCTGCCCATACCCTTAAAGGGATGTCTGCCACGATGGGGTATGAAGATTTGGCCAGCCTGACTCATCAAATGGAAAATGTTCTGGATGCGATTCGGAATAACCGTTTGCTCACAACACCGGAAATCATCGATGTCATTTTCATGGCTGTCGATCATCTCGAAGATATGGTCCAGTCGATTGCAGCTGGAGGCGATGGGAAAAAGGACGTGTCCGAAACAGTTGAGAAGTTAATTCTGATAGAAAAAGGTGAAACCCTGCACACAGCAGCTGATGCAGAAGTAGCAGCTTCATTGGTAATGGAAGCACCAAAATCAAATTATGATGAATTTGAACTGACGGTTCTTAAGCAGTCTAAAGAACAGGGATTTGGAGTGTATGAAATTGAAATCGCATTGCGTGAAGATTGCCTGCTGAAAGCTGCCAGGGTTTATATGGTGTTCGAAGTCCTGGAAAAAATCGGAGAGGTAATCAAAGCGAACCCTTCAGTCGAACAGCTTGAGGAAGAACAGTTTGATCACGAATTCTCGGTAACGTTTATCTCCAGAGAGATTCCTGAGGATATTAAAAGCAAGATTATGAAGGTATCTGAAGTGGTTAAAACGGAAGTCCGGCCAATAGAGCTTGATGTAGACAAAATGAATTTAAAAGTCGAAGCTCTAGAAAAATCAGTGGACACAGATGCGGAAAATGCTCCACTAGCTGAACTGTTACCATCCAATGGACCAGATGCATCACCTGTCGAGGAAAAAAAGAACAGTGTTAAACAGCAGGTTAACAGCAGCAAAACTATCCGTGTAAATATCGAGCGTTTGGATATCTTAATGAATTTATTTGAAGAATTAGTTATCGACCGCGGGCGACTGGAGCAAATATCCAAGGATTTGGACAATGGTGAACTTACCGAAACGGTTGAACGTATGTCAAGGATATCCGGGGATCTCCAGAATATCATTTTAAATATGCGTATGGTACAAGTTGAAACAGTATTCAATCGATTCCCTAGAATGATCCGTCAATTAGCCAGAGACTTGAATAAAAAAATCAACCTGGAAATCATTGGTGCGGAAACAGAACTGGACCGCACTGTCATAGATGAGATTGGCGACCCGCTGGTACACTTGCTGAGAAATTCGGTGGATCATGGGATTGAATCTCCTGAAGTTCGCAGAGCGAAAGGGAAGAATGAAGAGGGAACTGTTGTCCTGCGGGCTTTCCATAGCGGAAACCATGTTTTCATTGAAATTGAAGATGATGGGGCTGGAATCAACAGGGAGAAGGTATTGCAGAAAGCTATCAGCAAGGGAATCATAACTGAACAATCAGCTGCCAGCTTTACTGATAAACAAGCCTTTGAATTAATCCTCTCATCAGGTTTTTCAACTGCAGAGACGATTTCCGATATCTCTGGACGAGGTGTAGGACTGGATGTTGTTAAAAATACGATAGAATCTCTGGGAGGCTCTATTTCTATTGATTCCAAAGAGAATCAGGGGACGGTTTTCTCTATTCAGCTCCCTCTAACACTATCAATTATTTCAGTTATGTTAGTAGAAATCCAGAAAGAGAAGTTCGCTATTCCTTTATCATCCATTATTGAGACAGCCATTATCAAAGATTCTGATATCATGAATGCCCATAATCAAAAAGTGATTGATTTTAGAGGCAAAGTTGTTCCGCTGCTTTTCCTCAAAGATATTTTCGAGGTTCCTTATGAAGCGCAGGATGATTCATTCCACTCTGTCATAATCGTCCGAAAAGGGGATAAAATGGCCGGCTTAATAGTCGACTCCTTTATTGGCCAGCAAGAGGTAGTCCTTAAATCGTTAGGAAACTATTTAACAAATGTATTCGCGATTTCCGGAGCAACAATTCTTGGTGATGGCCAGGTAGCATTGATTGTGGATTGCAACGCGTTAATTAAATAGATTCATTGTCAGGCTGATGAAGACGATATTTTAGGAGTGATGAAGATGGCTGAACATTCAGGTTCAGATTTAAAAGTTATCGTATTCCAATTAAACAATAAAGAATATGCAGTACCTGTTAGCCAGGTTAAATCAATTGAAAAAATCATGCATATTACACGTGTGCCCCATGTTAACCCATTTGTAAAAGGGGTAATGAACCTTCGAGGAGTTGTGACTCCGCTTTTGGATTTACGCATAAGATTTGGGATCGAGGTACAAGGTTACTCTGATAGCACTCGAGTAATCATTGTTTCTGTTGAAGATAAGGAAGTTGGCTTGATTGTTGATGGAGCTAATGATGTCATTGATATCCCAGCAAGCGTGATTGAACCCCCGCCGGAGGTAGTTGGATTAGCGGCAGAGGGATTCATCAAGGGAGTAGCCAATCTTGATAAGAGGTTATTAATTTTAATTGATCTGGATAAAATTCTGGCGTCCGAAGAAGTACCAGCTTTATAGGGAGAGAAAGGAAGTTGACGATGACTTTTCTTAAAAGCATTTCGGACATTCATCTGGACATTTTAAAAGAGGTTGGCAATATTGGGGCTGGACATGCTGCAACAGCCTTATCTACTTTATTGGATAAAAAAATAGATATGAAAGTGCCCAGTGTCCGGGTTGTCTCATTTGACGAAGTGATGGAACTGGCAGGAGGCGCAGACAACGTCGTAGCAAGTGTTTTTCTTCGCATTGAGGGAGAGGCTCCTGGAAGTATGTTCTTTATACTTCCGCTTCCTCAGGCAGAAAAATATATCGGCCAGCTGACTAAGAATCAATCATTCTCGTTTTCCGATAAACAGGATCATGAATTGGCATTGTCGGCACTCCAGGAACTTGGCAATATTTTATCGGGATCCTATCTTTCTTCTTTGTCTGATTTTACTAAATTGAGCCTGTATCCATCCGTGCCAGCATTAAGTATTGATATGGTTGGTGCAGTTATCAGTTTTGGACTGCTGGAATTGTCGCAGGTAAGTGATTACGCGATCGTGATAGATACCGCCCTCGATGAAGAAGACGCTCAGCTCCCGGAAAGCGTGAAAGGGCATTTTTTCCTATTGCCTGACCCGGATTCTTTTAATATTATTTTTTCCGCGCTGGGAGTAAAGGTTGATGTATAAAACAGCAGAAATCGTTAAAGTTGGCATTGCGGATATGAATATGGTCAAGGTCCCTGACTTAATCCGGACAACTGGCCTTGGATCCTGTGTTGGAGTAGTATTGTATGACCAGGCGAGAGAGATGGCTGGCATGGCGCATATCATGCTGCCGGATTCATCGCTATCGCGCACAGAACCGCTGAATAAGGCGAAATTTGCAAATACTGCTGTTAAGGAACTTTATGAGATAATGGTAAAATCAGGAGCAAAGCAGACAGGGATAAAAGCAAAGATCGCCGGAGGAGCACAAATGTTCCAATTCTCAGGAAGCAATGACATGATGAGGATTGGGCCAAGGAACGTAGAAGCGGTTTTACAGGAATTGAAGGAACTCCGGATTCCTGTCATAGCACAGGATGTTGGCGGTAATAGCGGCAGGACTATCGAGTTCGACCCAAAAACCGGTTTGATGCAGATCAGGACGGTTAATAAAGGTAATAGTGAGATTTAATTAATTGGCTTCGGAGAGTAAAGCATAAAGCCTGGTATGTTTGTTTTTTAAAACTATTAAAGCATTTGGGCTAATAAGTTACCAAATGGCTTAGGAACACCGTTAACTAAAGCAGCAATCAAATTAGAGTAACACCAAGAATAATGCGTAATGCGCGTGAGGAGGATGACAATGGTACGAGGATCCACTTCCGAGGAACAGGAAACATGGGATAAATGGGTACAGTCCCGTGATCCGGATGCGGGGAATATGCTGATAAAAAAATACATGCCACTTGTTTCCTACCATGTGCAAAGAATCTCAGTGAGTCTGCCAAAGAGTGTTTCCAGAGATGATTTAAGGAGTCTGGGAATGATTGGTTTATATGATGCTCTGGAAAAATTCGATCCAAACAGGGATCTGAAGTTTGATACATATTCTTCATTTAGGATTCGCGGGGCGATATTGGACGGGTTAAGAAAGGAAGACTGGCTCCCAAGAAGTACACGGGAAAAAGCCAAAAAAATAGATGCAGCAATCGAGAGACTCGAACAGCGACTGATGCGTAATGCAACCATTGAAGAAATCGCTAACGAATTGAATGTGGATGAAACTGAAATCTACACGACAATTAATGAACACTTTTTCGCAAATATCCTCTCCATCGACGAGCATCCAAATGAGAATGATGAGCGTGATAACCAGTCATTCGTAATCAAGGATGATAAGGCTGAAATTCCTGAGGACAAGCTCATCAAGTCCGAAATGCTCGAAGAGGTAGCTGATAAAATCTCAAAATTAAATGATAAAGAGCAGCTTGTGTTGAGTTTATTTTATAAAGAAGAATTAACGTTAACAGAAATAGGTCAAGTCATGAATTTATCTACCTCCAGAATATCGCAGATTCATTCAAAGGCAATTTTTAAATTAAGAAAATGGCTGCAGTCAGCCTGATAGAAGGCAGGAGATGGAGATGGATTTGGCTTCGGAGTGCAGAGTAAGGATATCACAAGACGGACTTACAGCAGAACTTGAACTGGATGTTCAGGTTGAAGAGCTATCTATTTCAGTAGAAAAATTATTGAAGATCTTGCAGAAGGAAAAGATTGTTTACGGGATAAAAATGGATGTACTGGCGAAAATTTCAGAAAATCCCGATTCTGTACAATATCCGGTGACAATAGCGAAAGGAACGCGGAATGTTGATGGAGAAGATTCCTATTTGCGCAACGAACTAGATCAAAATAGCCTTAAAGAACAGAAGGTCTTTAATTTCCGTACTATTATGCAGATTCCTTCAGTTAGTAAAGGCCAGTTGCTGGCAACTGTTGTTCCGCCTGTTAAAGGGACACCAGGGAAAAATGTTTCCGGCAGAATCATTCCTGCAAAGCACGGCCGTCCTCTAAGGATTAGGGCAGGCAATAATGTTGTCTATGAATCTGGACAATTTTATGCTCTATGTGATGGACAGGTGAGCATTACGCAAAAATCCATCTCAGTTAATCCTGTTTTCGAGGTCAAAGGTGATCTTGATTTGAGAACAGGGAACGTTGATTTTGTCGGCAATATAGCCATTAAAGGCAATGTTCCAAGCGGATATCAGCTCATAGCTGGGGGCGACATCATAGTAGATGGTCTTGTAGAAGCAGCAAATATCCAGGCAGGAGGCAATATTGTCATCAAAGGCGGGGTGGCCGGAGCGATGAAGGGAAGAGTTGCTGCTGGGGGGAGCGTATTTGCGAACTATCTAAACCAGGCAAATGTAAAAGCAGGTCAGGACATTATTGTGAAATCTTCCATTCTGCATAGTAAGTTGACAGCTGCAGGGAATGTGGATTGCCATACCGGAACCATAATTGGCGGGACAATTTCGGCTGGCCGGAATATTACCGTAAAGGAATTGGGGAATGAACTTTTTACCAAGACAGAATTAGCTGTCGGCTGGGATCCTTTACTTGAAAAAACAGAACAAGAAACCCTTTCATCCATCGAAACTGCAAAAGCGAATATACGAAAATTGACAGAAATAGAAGTTAAGCTTTCTGAAATTGGCAAGCGGACAGGTACACTATCGAGTGAGCAGAAGCAAATGATTGCAAAACAGCGGAATACCAGGCTCAAGATGGAACAGAGTCTATCAGAACTGCAGGCTGATCTGGAACTCTTACAGCTTGAAAAACAGGATCGGATGCATTCCTCCTTACTTGTATATGAAAAAGTTTTCCCAAATACCAAGGTCTTTTTTGGGAAATATGCAATCCTGACAAACCAGCTGTACAAAAGTGTTGGTTTTTATCTTGAAAACAGTGAAATTTCCATTAATTCGATCGTAAACGTCGATACTCCACTAGTTAGGATGTGACATGATGAGCCTCAAAGCAATCGAATTGCAGATTGCTCTTCCGAGGACACATGATGCCGGCAAAATTCAGGAACAACTTCAGCAGCGGGGACAGCATCTTCAGGAGCATGCGGCACAAAGTGTGGCAAAGGAAGATGATTTAAAGCGCAAGACGGTAGTTAAGAATCATCAAAAGCAAGAAGCCCGCCTGAATCAGGAGGACTCCCATTCAGGCCATCAGGAGCAAAACGGCAGGGGCAATCAAAAGAACAAGGATCCTCAGCCAGTAAAGCCACACCACCCTTATAAAGGGAAGGTGATTGATTACAGCGGATAGAGGGATGTTATGACCACTTTTCTACTACTTTTAAGCCTCATACTAAACGCGGCAGCGATCTTCGCAATTATCCTATTATACTTAAGACAAAACAGGCTCGTGGAAGCTGAGAAAAAGCAGGGAAAAATCATCAGCGAAATAGAAGAAATATTTTCGTCCTATCTTTTTGAATTGAAGGAAGAGAATGATAAATTCCTTGAATTGATGGCAAATACTGATTTACGAGCAAAGACTAGCCAAGTTAAGTCCTCTGATGATGCAGTCGGTACTCATATGGATGAGGAAGCTGGTATTAAGAGCCAGGAGAACCGCCTTGGAAAAGGAATCTCATACCAAGCTGCGCGACAGGCTTATAAGAAAAACAGTGAAACGGCCGCAATTGCTTCTGTGGAAACCAAAGAGACAGAAATGGAGAGCATTCTTCCAGAGGATCCTGGACCGGAAGCAAGGGAGCTAAGCATCATTGACCAGGTTGTATCTATGAAAACCCAGGGCTTGACTACAGAAGAAATAGCCAGGAAACTGGATAAAGGAAAGACAGAAATAGAACTTCTGCTTAAATTTCGCCAAAATACGCAAGAATAACTTGAATGTCATTTTTTTTTATGCTATATTATCTCATGGTGTTAATACACACGTTCATTGATTTGGCCAGATGGTGCTGTTTAGACAGTTCCTGGCTGAAAATGATTTGGACGGAGGAAAACAAAACCATTAGGAGGAAACACAATGTCAGTAATTTCTATGAAGCAACTGCTTGAAGCTGGTGTACACTTCGGTCACCAGACTCGCCGTTGGAACCCTAAGATGAAGAAATATATCTTCACTGAGCGTAACGGCATCTACATCATCGACCTTCAAAAGACTGTTAAGAAGGTTGAAGAAGCATACAACTATGTGAAGGAACTAGCTGGTAACGGCGGTACTGTTCTTTTCGTAGGTACTAAGAAACAAGCTCAAGATTCTGTTAAAGAAGAAGCAGCTCGTTCTGGTATGTACTATGTTAACCAACGTTGGTTGGGTGGTACTCTAACTAACTTCGAAACAATCCAAAAGCGTATTTCTCGTCTTAAGAACATCGAAAGAATGTCTGAAGATGGAACTTTTGAAGTGCTTCCTAAGAAAGAAGTAGTTCAATTGAAGAAAGAGCAAGAGCGTTTAGAAAAGTTCTTGGGCGGAATCAAGGACATGAAGAGCCTTCCAGATGCTCTTTTCATCATTGACCCACGCAAAGAGCGCATCGCTGTTGCTGAAGCACGCAAATTGAACATTCCTATCGTTGGAATTGTTGATACAAACTGTGATCCAGACGAAATCGACGTAGTTATCCCTGCGAACGATGACGCGATCCGCGCTGTTAAATTGCTAACTTCAAAAATGGCTGATGCTATTATCGAAGCTAAGCAAGGTGAAGAAACTACAGAAGCTGTAGAAGCTTAATTTAAAATAAGGTGATATAGGGAAGCACCCTTTATCACCTTTTTTTAAGACTTATATTCCAGATAAATTCCATTGGGGTTTATATTGGCGAAATCAAGTTAAAATAAAGTATAGTTACATATAACCAAGATTTTAGGAGGAATTTCATTATGGCAATTACTGCACAAATGGTAAAAGAATTGCGCGAAAAAACTGGCGCTGGAATGATGGACTGCAAAAAAGCACTTCAGGAAACAAATGGTGATATGGACCAGGCGATCGATTTCCTTCGTGAAAAAGGAATCGCGAAAGCTGCTAAAAAAGCTGACCGCATCGCTGCTGAAGGCACAACTTACATCCTTTCAGAAGGCAACGAAGCTGTAATCCTTGAAGTTAACTCTGAGACAGACTTCGTAGCAAAGAACGAAGGCTTCCAGGTTCTTGTTAAGGAAATCGCTGAGCACCTTCTCAAGAATAAGCCTGCATCTGTTGAAGAAGCTAACGCTCAAACAATGGAAAATGGCGATACAGTAGAAACTCGCATCAACAATGCAATTGCTAAAATTGGTGAGAAGCTTTCACTTCGCCGTTTCGAAGTTAAAACAAAAACAGACAGCGATGCATTCGGTGCATACCTTCACATGGGCGGACGCATTGGCGTACTATCCGTTCTTGAAGGAACTACTGACGAAGCAGCAGCTAAAGATGTTTCCATGCACATCGCTGCATTGAACCCTAAATATGTATCACGTGACGAAGTATCTCAAGAAGAAGTTGAGCATGAGCGTCAAATTCTTACTCAGCAAGCTCTTAACGAAGGCAAGCCGGAAAATATCGTTGCTAAAATGGTTGAAGGCCGCCTAAGCAAATATTTCGAAGATGTTTGTGTTCTTGACCAGGCATTTGTAAAGAACCCTGATCAAAAAGTACGCCAGTTTGTTGAATCAAAAGGCGGAACTCTTCGTGAGTTTACTCGTTACGAAGTAGGCGAAGGTATCGAAAAGCGTGAAGACAACTTTGCTGAGGAAGTAATGAACCAAGTAAACAAGAAATAATTATTTACTAGCCTATGTAATTGCAGGGAACACTCTTGTGTTCCCTGTTTTTGGACATAGCTTTAATCAGGCTTTTTCCGCTTGAACCATGCGAGTGAAAAGCCTGAAATTACATATGGAGGTACCCTATGACCAGCCCTAAATACAAAAGAGTTGTTTTAAAGTTAAGTGGAGAAGCATTAGCCGGAGAACAAGGATTTGGCATCAATCCGTCGGTAATTAAAAATGTTGCAGACCAGGTGAAAGAGATTGCGGAACTCGATGTGGAAGTCGCTGTAGTAGTTGGCGGAGGAAATATCTGGAGAGGCAAAATCGGCGAAGAAATGGGAATGGACAGAGCGACGGCAGACTATATGGGCATGCTTGCTACCGTCATGAATTCCCTGTCTTTGCAGGACAGTCTGGAACAAGCGGGAATCGAGACAAGGGTTCAAACTTCCATCGAAATGCGTCAGGTTGCAGAACCATATATTAGAAGAAGGGCAATCAGGCATCTCGAGAAGAAACGCGTTGTCATTTTTGCTGCCGGAACAGGAAATCCGTACTTCTCGACGGATACAACCGCTGCACTGCGGGCTGCTGAGATTGAAGCAGATGTGATCCTTATGGCTAAGAACAATGTTGATGGTGTTTACTCTGCAGATCCGCGTGTGGACAAGAACGCGACGAAGTACGAAGAGCTTTCTTATTTGGATGTGCTCAAGGAAGGCCTTGCTGTCATGGATTCTACCGCTTCATCCCTATGTATGGACAATGACATACCATTAATTGTATTCTCGATCATGGAAAAAGGTAATATTAAACGAGCAGTAATGGGTGAAACAATCGGAACTATCGTGAGGGGGAAAAACTAATGCCAAAACAAGCAATTGCTAATGTGAAAGAAAGAATGTCAAAAGCGATCCAGGCTTTTACCCGCGAACTTGCCAGCATCCGTGCAGGCAGGGCAAATGCCTCTCTTTTAGACAGGATCCAGGTGGATTATTACGGAGCACCTACACCGGTTAATCAGCTTGCCGGAATTTCAGTGCCGGAAGCACGACTCTTGGTCATCCAGCCTTATGATAAGTCAATCCTTGGCGAAATTGAGAAAGCAATCCTGAAATCTGATCTTGGATTAAATCCTGCGAACGATGGTTCGATCATCAGAATCGCAATCCCTCAGTTGACAGAGGAACGCCGTAAGGAACTTGCGAAGCTTGTGAAAAAGGAAGCTGAAGAAGCAAAAGTTGCAGTTCGTAACATTCGCCGTGATGGAAATGAAGATTTGAAGAAATTGGAGAAAAACGGAGAAATCACTGAAGACGATCTTCGTGGATACTCTGACGATATTCAAAAGCTTACGGATGAACATATCACCAAGATCGATCAGATTGCAAAAGACAAAGAAAAAGAAATCATGGAAGTTTAATTCACTTCCTGGGAATGATCATCGAAAACCCTCTGTTTTCCAGGGGGTTTTTTCTCTATACATAATATCAATTTTTTAAGCGGTACTTATCGGAATGTAAGAATTTCCTGCCGAAACTGTCAATAATCCAGACAATTTTAAAGGGAATCTGAAACCATGAGTTTATGAAAACGGCCTGAATGATAGAATATAATAATATTGGCTGATCTATTCTTATTTTTATTAGACAAACATAGCTTTTATATAAGGCTCGTTTCGCAAAAAATTGTTGCTTTTGCCAAAAGGTTGACCAGGTACAGTGCAGGTATCATCTCCATTCATGTCTAGGAGTCCGCCGAAAGAAACCAGAACCCTTTTTTTAGGATGCAGAAGAACAAATTGTTTTTGGAAAGCGGCAAGCAATGAAAAAATAGCCTTATATAAAAGCTGTGAATTTTATTGAGCAGGCTGAAGCAAATAATATCACCCATAGTCTATCCGTTTATAGAGATATCTTTATTCTTTTTTGGTATGATAGTGGCATATGGAAATGGAAGAGAGAAGAAAAGGATTACTCTAATGTCTTTTAGTGAGCAATCCGGCTTCAGCTCCAATCCATTCAGGGAAAATCAATCCTGGTTGAATGACTTGTTGGAGCTAAAGATAATCTTTTGGGGGAGCTGTCCTAATGTTAAATAAAATGAATCCGTGGAAGAAGGATCCAAGTCCTTCCGGTTTCCGAGATCGTATACTTCAAATAAAAGACCACCAAGTACCGTCTCATGTTGCCATTATCATGGACGGAAACGGTCGCTGGGCCAAAAAACGGGCATTGCCTCGTGTAGCCGGCCATCATGAAGGAATGAAAGTTGTACGTAAAATTACCAGGCTGGCTAACGAAATTGGAGTAAAGGCACTTACTGTATACGCTTTTTCAACAGAGAATTGGAAGAGGCCAAAAATGGAAGTTGATTTCCTGATGAAGCTTCCAGAAGAGTTCCTGGGTACATTCCTTCCAGAGTTGATTGAAGAGAATGTCCGTGTAGAAATGATCGGATACATGGATGTGCTTCCTGAGCATACAAGGAGAGCAGTTGGCAAAGCAATGGAGGAGACAAAGAATAACACAGGTCTTGTACTAAACTTTGCTCTTAATTACGGAAGCAGAGCAGAAATTTTAGACGGTGTAAAAAAAGTCATGGAAGATGTGAAGTCCGGCAAGATTTCGGAAGATGACCTGACAGAAGAAGCCTTTTCATCATACTTAATGACAAAGGAATTGGTCGATCCGGACTTGCTGATCAGGACAAGCGGAGAAATTCGTCTGAGCAATTTCATGCTTTGGCAGCTTGCATATACCGAATTCTGGTTCACTGACGTACTGTGGCCGGATTTTAATGAAGAACATTTTATCGAAGCAATTGAAGCATTCCAAGGCCGGCAGCGGCGTTTTGGAGGAGTATAAAAAAGGTGTGAATAAATAGATGAAGCAAAGAATCATTACAGCAGTCATAGCAGCAGCTATTTTCCTTCCAATCGTTATTTTTGGGGGGTGGCCATTCATCGCAATGGTATATTTGATAGCTTCCGTAGCCTTATATGAAGCACTTAAAATGAAACAGTTAAATCTTTTCTCGGTTCCTGGTATTCTTTCCTTGATCCTATTATGGATTTTCCTGATTCCAAGCAGATACAGTGGTTTTCTAAATGAGTTGGATTATACAAAATTGGAGCTTTTCTTTCTTGGAGTCCTTTTATTTCTGACTTATACTGTCATTACTAAAAACCGCTTCACTTTTGAAGATGTAGCCTATTCAATCATGTCGACACTTTATGTCGGACTTGGTTTTTATTTCTTTATTGAAACCAGGGAAGCAAGCCTGATATATGTTTTTTACTCGCTCTTCATTATTTGGGCTACCGATTCTGGAGCATATTTTATTGGGAGGGCGATCGGCAAACATAAGCTTTGGCCCGAAATCAGTCCCAATAAGACGACAGAGGGCTTTTTTGGAGGTATAGTATCAGCACTGGTTGTTGCCTTGCTTTTCAGTATATTTGGCGATATGGAAGTATCGGCAATCCTGCTTTTGGCTGCGACTGCCTTCTTATCTGTTTTTGGACAAATAGGCGACCTAGTCGAGTCAGCATTAAAGCGGCATTACAATGTGAAGGACTCAGGAAATATACTTCCAGGCCACGGGGGCATGCTTGACCGTTTTGACAGTCTGCTCTTTGTCTGGCCGTTAATCCATTTAATTCATTTGCTATAATGGTTGTTCCGGACATTGTACGTGATTTATCTGGACAGATAATTTCGGGTATTATTTTTACCCGCTGAAGATATTAGGAGTGAAAAAATCGTGAAGAGAATCAGCTTGTTGGGTGCTACCGGGTCAATTGGGATCCAGACACTAGATGTCATCAGGGAGCATCCTGAGGAGTTCAAACTTGTTTCGATGTCTGCTGGCAGGAATGTAGAGCTTAGCAGGAAGATTATCAATGAATTTCAGCCGGAACTTGTTTCAGTACAGGAGAAAGCAGATGCAGATTGTTTAAGGTCAGAATTTCCCTCGATAAAAATGGTGTATGGACATGAAGGTCTTGTAGAAGCTGCAGTTTTTAACAAGGCTGACGTGCTCATAAACGCCGTCTTAGGCAGTGTGGGGCTAAAGCCGACACTCGAAGCCATTCGATCAGGAAAAACCATTGCGATCGCAAATAAGGAAACGCTTGTAACTGCTGGTCATATCGTTATGGGCGAAGCGAAGCGGCATAAAGTTGCCATCCTTCCGGTCGACAGTGAGCATTCCGCCATCTTCCAGGCATTACAGGGTGAAAAAGAAAAGAATATTGAACGATTGATCCTGACAGCATCCGGAGGGAGCTTCAGGGACCGGACAAGGGATGAACTTCAGGGCGTTACTAAATCAGATGCTTTGAACCATCCAAACTGGTCGATGGGTGCTAAGATTACGATTGATTCCGCGACAATGATGAACAAAGGTTTAGAGGTCATTGAAGCACATTGGCTGTTTTCCCTGCCGTATGATGACATTTCGGTTCTGCTCCACAGGGAGAGCATCATTCATTCAATGGTTGAATTCCATGACACAAGTATCATTGCACAACTTGGGACCCCGGATATGAAGGTGCCAATTCAATATGCTCTTACATACCCTGACCGACTGCCTTTAGTTACAGGGAAAAGGCTGAACCTGGCCGAAGTGGGAAAGCTTCACTTCACAGACATGGACCTTGACCGTTTCCGTTGCCTTAAATTCGCTTATGATGCCGGTCGGGCAGGAGGCACAATGCCTGCGGTAATGAATGCAGCAAATGAAGCAGCGGTAGCCGCCTTTTTGGACGACAGAATCAATTTCCTCCAAATTGAAGACTTAATAGAGAAATCAATGGAAAACCATGACATCATAGAAAATCCCGACCTGGAAACGATCCAAGAGGTTGACAAAGAGACAAGGAGCTTTGTGAATTCGCTATTATAAAAGGAAAAAGTCGATTCTTATCCTTAAAAAAGGTGGTTAGATAATTTGAATACAGTTATTGCCTTTATTGTCATTTTTGGCGCCCTCGTATTCTTTCATGAACTTGGGCATCTTATATTCGCTAAAAGAGCAGGTATCCTCTGCAGGGAATTTGCAATTGGATTTGGCCCAAAAGTCTTTTCACATAAAAAAAATGAAACGACCTATACGGTCCGTCTCCTGCCAATCGGCGGATTTGTGAGAATGGCTGGCGAAGACCCGGAAATGATTGAAATCAAGCCAGGGCATAGAGTGGGTTTGCTTTTTAATAAGAACGATGAAGTTCAAAAAATTATCCTTACAAATAAGGAAAAGTTTCCAAATGCAAGAATCATTGAGGTCGAAAAAGCAGATATTGAACATGAGCTTTTTATAAAAGGATACGAGGAGGGAGAAGACGACAGCCTTCTGAAATCCTTCCCTGTCAGTAAGACTGCTGTTCTTGTTGAAAATGGAGTAGAAACACAAATTGCCCCTTATGACAGGCAATTCGGCTCAAAAACTCTCGGCCAAAGAACAATGGCAATCTTCGCAGGACCAATGATGAATTTCATCCTGGCAATGGTCATTTTCATTATCCTTGCCTTGTTCCAGGGAATTCCTTCTAACGAACCTGTACTGGGCAAGCTTACTCCTGATGGCAGTGCCCTTAAAGCGGGGCTGCAGGAAGGGGATGTTGTCAACAGCATCGAGGGTTCGGAAGTATCAAGCTGGCAGGATGTGGTGGAAATCATCCGTAAAAATCCTGGAAATGAGCTAGGCTTCTCGATTAATCGTGATGGACAAAGTATGGAATTGCCGGTTATACCTGAATCAAAAGAAGTTGAAGGCGAAAAAATCGGATTGATTGGTGTATACAGCCCTGTAGAAAAATCACCATTGAAATCCATCTCCTATGGAGTGAAAGAGACCTATTTCTGGACTGTCGAAATTTTCTCCATGCTTGGGAAGCTTTTGACGGGACAATTTTCGATTGATGCCTTGTCTGGACCGGTGGGTATTTATGTTTCTACAGACACTGTGGCCAAATCAGGAATCTTCTATCTTATGAAATGGGCAGCAATCTTAAGCATAAATCTTGGAATTATGAACCTGCTTCCGTTTCCAGCTCTGGATGGCGGCAGGCTGACGTTCTTTGCGGTTGAAGCGTTAAGAGGAAAACCGATCGATAAGCAAAAAGAAGGAATGGTCCACTTTATTGGATTTGCATTGCTAATGCTTTTAATGCTTGTGGTCACGTGGAATGACATCCAGAGATTTTTCCTGTAAAATAAATTTCCTGCCTGAGACTCATTGGGCAGGAAACATTTTTTCGAAAGATATGAAATTATCATAATGAGGTGTTCGTTAATGAAGCAGAGTATGTCGCTTATTCCTACTTTAAGAGAAGTGCCAGCGGATGCAGAAGTCAAAAGCCATCAGCTATTGCTCAGGGCAGGGTTTATCCGCCAAAACGCGAGCGGTGTCTATACATATATGCCTTTAGGGAGAAAGGTCCTTCAAAAAGTAGAGGCAATCATCAGGGAAGAAATGAACCATGCCGGCGCAGCTGAATTATTCATGCCAGCGCTGCAGCAGGCAGAACTATGGCAGGAATCCGGCCGCTGGTATTCTTATGGACCAGAGCTGATGAGGCTAAGGGACAGGCATGATCGAGAGTTTGCTCTTGGTGCTACCCATGAAGAGGTCATCACAAGTCTTGTGCGTGATGAGGTTAAATCATACAAGCGTCTTCCATTGACGCTATACCAGATCCAGACTAAATTCCGTGACGAAAAGCGTCCAAGATTCGGCCTTCTCCGCGGCCGTGAATTCATTATGAAGGATGCGTATTCCTTCCATGCAACACAGGAAAGCCTTGACGAGGTTTATGATCGGATTTTCCAGGCATACACCAATGTGTTCACGCGCTGTGGCCTTAATTTCCGCGCAGTCATTGCAGATTCCGGCGCAATGGGAGGCAAGGACACTCACGAGTTCATGGTACTTTCAGATATCGGAGAGGATACCATTGCTTACTCGGATACTTCCAACTATGCGGCCAATATTGAAATGGCACCAGTTACTGCTGTATATGAAAAGAGCGGTGAATCGGCAAAAGAGCTCAAAAAAGTTCATACTGAAAACCAGAAGACGATTGAAGAAGTGTCCAGCTTCCTGAATGTCGAAGATAATGTATGCATTAAGTCTTTGCTGTTCAAAGTGGATGATCGCTTTGTTCTTGTTTTAGTCCGTGGTGACCATGAAGTGAACGATATCAAGCTGAAGAATTTCTATGAAGCTTCAGTTGTAGAATTGGCAGACACTAATACAACAAAAGAAGTTTTGGGATGCTCAGTCGGATCTCTTGGTCCAATCGGAGTAGATGGCGTTGAAGTGATCGCTGACAATGCCGTTAAAGCAATTGTTAATGGCGTCTGCGGTGCCAATGAAGAGAATTATCATTACACTAATGTAAATCCTGAACGTGACTTCAAAGTAACGGAATATACAGACCTGCGTTTTATTAAAGAAGGTGATCCATCTCCAGATGGCCAGGGAACAATTGTTTTTGCAAAGGGAATCGAAGTAGGACATGTATTCAAGCTTGGCACAAGGTACAGTGAAGCCATGAATGCTGAAATCCTTGATGAAAATGGACGGACTAAGCCAATGATCATGGGCTGCTACGGAATCGGGGTTTCCCGGACAATGGCGGCCGTTGCCGAACAATTCAATGATGAAAATGGATTAGTATGGCCTCCAACTATTTCACCATTTGATGTCCACCTGATTGCCGTGAACATGAAAGATGGTGCCCAGGCAGACCTGGCAGCAGAATTATACTCAGGCCTGCAGAAAGCGGGAATGGACATCCTGTTCGATGACCGCCAGGAGCGCCCGGGAGTGAAATTCGCCGATTCAGACCTGATCGGTTTGCCTGTTAGAGTTACAGTCGGGAAGAAAGCCAGTGAAGGAATCGTCGAAGTCAAAATCCGCAAAAACGGCGAAATGCAGGAAGTGCACAAAGATGATTTAGCGGATACTTTGAAAAACATTTTGCAAGAACTATGATAAACCAGCGGGTCCTAGAAAAGGATCCGCTTTATTTATGTTAATTTGTCATCTGGTGTTTTTATGGTTACGTAAACGGTGTTTGATGTGCGGATATAAGTGAAAGCATGTACTTTATCGCCACATAAAAGGCGTTCATGTGCGGATAAAAGTGAAACCCAGTAGATTATCGTTACATAAAAGGCGAACATGTACCCGCCAAAGAGAAATCTCAGGGTACACGGTGACATTAAAAGAAATTAGTCTCCGTAGACAAGAAATCTCAGTCAACAGTAACTTCGTTAACAGGTTATGATTCCCTAGCCATTTAATACGGCTGCAGTTGAGCTAGAAAGAGTTTTAATAACCAAAATGGAAATATCAAACACGGGTAACGGCACAAACATTTTATGTTATAATAACCTTTGCTATTAAACACGGATTAACACAACTAGAGTTGTTTTCCAATGGGCAATTGAGCCTGATAGATAGAATTAAGCTTTTCAGATGGGAGAGAAAATAATCATGAGTGATCTTTCGTCAGGGAAAAAAGAAAGGTTTCAGCTCCTGCTGCAGCAGCTGCAGCTAACAGAAGATGCTATTGTCACTCATTTTCAAAATGCTGAAATTGACCGGGTAGTAATTGAAAAGCAGGCAAGAAAGTGGCATTTCTTTTTTCAGTTTGAAAGAATCATTCCTTGTCAGCTTTACAGCACATTCGTAGGGAAGCTTGAACAGACTTTCTCGCATATTGCTAAAATATCCTACTCGGTGAGAGTGCTTGAGCAGACAATCACTGAACAGCACATCCTTGATTACTGGAAGGTATGCATAAAGGAAATCGACGGCATTGCCCCTCCATTATTAAAACTGCTGAATGAACAGACACCAAAAATCCAGGGTACAAAAGTTGTTTTAACAGCCAGAAATGAAGCAGAAGGACTTGCTCTAAAAAGAAAATACGGCGGAACTATTGCCGACATCTACCAGGGTTTTGGTTTTCCATTATTGACGATTGATACCGTAGTCAGCGAAGAAAGCACTTCGGATGAGTATGAGAAATTCATGAAAGCCAAGGAGAAGGAAGACCAGGAACGTGGACTGATGGCTATGATAGAAATGCAGAAGAAGGAAGCCGAAAAAGCTCAGGGTGACGGACCTGCACAGGATGGGCCGTTAACCATCGGTCTGACAATCAAAGATGATGCAGATTTCCGCAAGCTCGAGGATATTATCGATGAAGAGCGTCGCGTAGCTATTGAAGGATTTGTATTCTTTGCTGAGACTAAAGAGCTTCGCAGCGGCAGAACACTTCTAACTTTCAAAATTACTGATTATACAAGCTCGATCATGGTGAAGATGTTCTCCAGAGATAAAGAAGACGCAGCACTTTACCAGCGTGTATCCAAAGGGATGTGGCTTAAAGTTCGAGGAAGTATACAGAATGATACTTTTGTGCGCGATCTTGTCATGATCGGTAACGATATCAATGAAATCAAGCCTAAAGGTAGGATAGACACCGCTCCTGAGGGAGAAAAACGGGTTGAACTGCATCTTCATTCACCTATGAGCCAGATGGACGCAGTAACTCCTGTCAGTTCCCTTGTTGCTCAGGCCGCAAAGTGGGGACATAAAGCCGTGGCGATTACGGATCACGCAGTTGTCCAATCTTATCCGGAAGCATTCGGTGCCGGAAAGAAAAATGACATTAAGATCCTTTATGGTGTGGAAATTAACCTGGTTGATGATGGAGTTCCCATCGCCTATAATGACGCGCATAGATTGCTGGCTGAAGATACATATGTTGTTTTTGACGTCGAGACAACAGGTCTGTCAGCGGTATACGATACGATCATTGAACTTGCAGCAGTGAAAATTCGCGGCGGTGAAATCATCGACCGATTCGAATCATTTGCCAATCCTCATCACCGTTTGTCAGCAACGACCATTAACCTGACGGGTATTACCGACGATATGGTCCGCAATGCACCGGAGGTAAGTGAAGTCCTGCAAAAATTCCATCAGTGGACAGAAGACAGTGTTCTTGTTGCCCACAATGCTTCATTTGATATGGGATTCCTTAATGTTGGATATAAAAAAATCGGCATTGGAAAAGCAGCAAATCCGGTTATAGACACACTGGAACTCGGCCGCTTCCTTTATCCTGAAATGAAAAACCATAGGCTGAATACCCTTGCCAAGAAATTCGATATTGAATTGACGCAGCACCACCGTGCGATTTATGATGCCGAAGCTACAGGGTACTTATTGTTGAAAATGCTAAAGGATGCATCAGAAAAAGGCCTGGAATACCATGATCAGCTTAATGATAATATGGGCCAGGGTAAAGCATTCCAGAGAGCGCGGCCATATCATGCCACCCTGCTTGCTCAGAACGAGGTTGGCCTGAAAAACATTTTTAAGCTAGTTTCCATTTCCCATATCGATTATTTTTACAGGGTGCCGAGAATTCCGCGTTCTGTGCTGAATAAGCATCGCGAAGGTATATTGATCGGATCCGGATGTGACAAAGGTGAAGTTTTTGAGGGCATGATGCAAAAAGGCCCGGAAGAGGTTGAAGAAGCAGCGCAATTCTATGACTATCTTGAGGTTCATCCGAAAGCTGTTTACGCTCATTTGCTAGAGTTGGAGTTAGTAAGGGACCAGAAGGCACTAGAAGATATCATCACGAATATTGTCAGGCTGGGAGAGAAGCTGGACTTGCCAGTCGTTGCCACAGGGAATGTCCATTATCTGAATGAAAATGATAAAATCTACCGCAAAATCCTGGTCAACTCCCAGGGTGGAGCAAACCCGCTTAATCGTCATGAGCTGCCGGACGTCCATTTCAGGACGACGAATGAGATGCTGGATGCATTTAAATTCCTCGGAGAAGAAAAAGCGAAAGAGATTGTGGTCGAAAATACGAATAAAATTGCGGATTTGATTGATGTGATCAAGCCTATAAAAGATGATCTGTATACTCCGAAAATCGAAGGCGCTGACGAAGAAATGCGCAGCATGAGTTATGGAATGGCGCGGAGTATATACGGAGACGACCTTCCTGAAATCGTTGAAGCCCGATTGGAAAAAGAATTGAAGAGTATCATCGATAACGGGTTTGCGGTCATTTACCTCATTTCTCATAAACTCGTAAAAAAATCATTGGATGATGGCTATCTTGTAGGATCCCGTGGTTCAGTCGGTTCATCCTTTGTAGCTACCATGACCGAGATTACGGAGGTTAATCCGCTTCCGCCGCATTACGTATGCCCTAAGTGCAAAAAGTCCGAGTTCTTCAATGATGGTTCAGTCGGTTCAGGATTCGACCTGCCTGATAAGGATTGCCCGGATTGCAGGATCAAATATAAAAAGGATGGACACGATATCCCGTTTGAAACCTTCCTGGGATTCAAAGGTGACAAGGTTCCCGATATCGATTTGAACTTCTCCGGTGAATACCAGCCTCGTGCCCATAACTATACGAAAGTGCTATTTGGTGAGGAGTATGTATACCGTGCAGGAACCATCGGTACCGTAGCGGATAAGACAGCTTATGGATATGTGAAAGGCTACCAGGGCGATAACAATCTTCAGCTTCGCGGGGCAGAAATCGACCGCCTGGCTTCTGGCTGTACGGGTGTAAAAAGGACAACCGGGCAGCACCCTGGCGGTATCATTGTTGTACCGGATTATATGGATATTTTTGATTTTTCGCCAATTCAATTCCCGGCAGACAGCAGCACATCAGAATGGAAAACCACTCATTTTGATTTCCATTCGATTCACGATAACCTGTTAAAGCTTGATATCCTGGGACACGATGATCCAACGGTAATCAGGATGCTTCAGGATTTAAGCGGTATTGACCCAAAGACAATCCCGACTGATGACCCTGAAGTCATGAAAATATTCAGCGGCACTGAATCACTGGGTGTGACCGAAGAACAAATCATGTCAAAAACAGGTTCATTAGGGATACCGGAATTCGGGACGCGCTTTGTACGCCAGATGCTTGAGGATACGAAGCCGACGACGTTCTCAGAGCTCGTACAGATTTCCGGCCTTTCACACGGTACGGACGTATGGCTCGGAAATGCCCAGGAACTGATCCATAATAATATCTGCAATCTCAGCGAAGTAATCGGCTGCCGTGACGATATCATGGTTTACCTGATTTATCAGGGACTCGAGCCGGCATTCGCTTTTAAGATAATGGAATCTGTCCGTAAGGGTAAAGGCCTTACCGATGAAATGGAAGAAGAGATGCGCAAGAATAAAGTGCCGGAATGGTATATTGATTCCTGCAAAAAAATCAAGTACATGTTCCCTAAAGCCCACGCGGCTGCCTACGTTTTAATGGCGGTAAGGATTGCGTATTTCAAAGTGCACCATCCGCTCATGTATTATGCAGCATACTTTACCGTAAGGGCAGATGACTTTGATGTCGACGCGATGGTGCGTGGTTCTGAGAGCATCCGAGCGGTGATTGAGGAAATCAACGCCAAAGGGCTCGAAGCATCCACCAAGGAAAAGAACCTTATGACAGTAATGGAAATTGCACTGGAAATGTGTGAGCGCGGTTTCGGATTCGCGAAGGTCGATCTCTACAAATCGAGTGCATCAGAGTTCATTATCGAAGATGATAAATTGATTCCGCCATTCAATGCGATCCCAGGACTCGGAACGAACGCAGCAATCAATATCGTAAAGGCGCGTGAGGAAGGGGAATTTCTATCTAAAGAAGATCTCCAGCAGCGCGGGAAAATTTCAAAGACAATTCTTGAATATCTGGATAACCATGGCTGCCTTGAAGGTATGCCGGATCAAAACCAGCTGTCATTATTTTAAAAGCACAAAACTGAATAGACTCCGAATACGGAGTCTATTTTTTTATACATCCATAAACGTCGCGAACCCATTATGAAAACAACGTCTAAATACCCCTTGGTTGCAATAAATAACTGGTTATGTTATATTTTTATTGGAAATACTAAGGATAACTCTGGCAGATGAGAGTGGGGCAACCCGCTCTTTCTTGTTTGTTAAGCACTTTTTCGTGGGATAATATCCATAAAAGTATGAAAGTCATGTTGTGTCAAAGGAGGGATTTTATGAGCAAGGTTACAGAAGTAGTGGAAGAGCTAGTAACTCCCATCTTGAATGAAAACGACCTAGAATTAGTAGATATTGAATACGTAAAAGAAGGAAAGAACTGGTTCCTGCGCGTATACATTGATAAGGACAACGGTATTGATATCGAGGAATGCGGCATCGTCAGTGAGCGCCTTAGCGAAAAGCTTGATGCCATTGATCCAATCCCGCATAACTACTTTTTGGAAGTCTCCTCACCAGGTGCAGAACGCCCTTTGAAAAAGGAAAAGGATTATCAAAAAGCAATCGGCAAGAATGTCTTTGTCAAAACGTATGAACCAATCGATGGCGAAAAGGCGTTTGAAGGGATTTTGACCGATTACAATGGTGAAACAATAACTGTGGAAGTGAAAATTAAAACACGAAAGAAAACAGTTGCAATACCTTTTGAAAAGATTGCCAGCGCGAGGCTTGCAGTCACTTTTTCATAATCTGTCTAGAAAATATCTTCAGTTTATTATTTAAAGGCCTATTTGGATCCATCTGGGTTACATAGTTTCTGAAAAAAGCCTTATAAAGATGGGTAGTTAAAAAAGGGGGATTTATATCTCATGAGCAGCGAATTGTTGGATGCTCTTACGATTCTTGAAAAAGAAAAAGGGATTTCCAGGGACATTTTAATTGAGGCAATCGAAGCAGCACTTATTTCTGCTTATCGCCGCAACTTCAACCAGGCACAAAACGTCCGTATCGATTTGAACTTAGGAAATGGTTCAATGCGCGTTTTTGCCAGAAAGGAAGTTGTCGACGAAGTCTTCGATCCACGCCTTGAGATCTCTTTGGAAGAAGCACAAAAGATCAATCCTAACTATGTGGTAGAAGATGTTGTTGAACTCGAAGTGACACCGAAGGACTTCGGAAGAATTGCTGCACAGACAGCCAAACAGGTGGTTACACAGCGTGTACGTGAAGCAGAAAGAGGCATCATCTATTCTGAATTCATCGATCGCGAAGAGGATATCATGACAGGTATCGTACAGCGTCAGGATCCAAAGTTCATCTATGTGAGTCTGGGTAAAATTGAGGCAATCCTGCCAGCCAATGAGCAGATGCCTAACGAACATTACAAGCCTCATGACAGAATTAAAGTGTTTATTACCAAGGTTGAAAAAACCACTAAAGGGCCACAAATATTCGTTTCGAGAACACACCCTGGGCTTTTGAAGAGACTTTTCGAAATTGAAGTACCTGAAATTTATGACGGTACTGTTGAAATAAAGTCAGTTGCACGCGAAGCAGGCGACCGTTCAAAGATCTCTGTTCATTCTGATAACCAGGAAGTTGATCCAGTCGGTTCATGTGTCGGTCCTCGCGGAAATCGCGTTCAGGCAGTTGTCAATGAGCTTAAGGGCGAAAAAATCGATATCGTCAAGTGGTCTGAAGATCCTGTCGTATTTGTAGCCAATGCATTGAGTCCTTCAAAAGTTCTTGATGTCATTGTTAATGAAGAGGAAAAAGCGACAACAGTAATCGTTCCTGATTACCAGCTTTCACTGGCGATTGGAAAACGCGGGCAGAACGCACGGCTTGCTGCTAAGCTTACTGGCTGGAAAATTGACATTAAGGCAGAAACTGAGGCGAGAGATTCAGGCATTTATCCACGCGACAATGAGCCGCTTTTATCTGCAAATGATGATTATGAAGATGAAGACATTGATTAATGTGAGGTGAATGATCGTGAACAGCCACAAGAAGGTTCCTATGCGAAAATGTGTCGCTACCGGTGAAATGAGGCCGAAAAAAGAACTAGTTCGCATCGTTCGCTCTAAAGAAGGAGAAGTATCCGTCGACGTGACAGGGAAAAAGTCAGGCCGCGGGGCATATCTTTCAAAAGATAAAGAAGCAGTAGATTTAGCCAAGAAACGGAATATATTGTCCAAACAGCTTGAAACTCAAGTGGACAATGCAATTTATGATGAGTTGTATGACCTCATCGAAAAGGAGAGCAGACAATCCTGATGAATTCTAATCAATGGATGTCATTGCTTGGTTTAGCGAATCGAGCACGGAAAATTATTTCAGGGGAAGAGCTTTCCGTCAAAGAAATCAGAAGCGGAAAAGCGAAACTCATTTTGCTTTCAGCGGATGCATCCGCAAATACTACAAAGAAAATTACCGACAAGTGCAATTCCTATAATGTTCCCTGCAAGATGGTCCCGGACAGGTTCCAGCTTGGCCAGGCGATTGGAAAGGATGCCCGCGTTGTAGTAGCCCTGTTGGACGAGGGTTTTGCAAAAAAACTGTTGACGTTGCTCGATTAATTCTAGCGGGGGTGAAAATATGAGTAAAACGCGCGTTTATGAATATGCAAAGAAGCATAATTTATCGAGTAAAGACGTGATTATAAAATTGAAAGAAATGAACATAGAGGTTTCCAACCATATGACTGCAATGGAAGATGAAACCGTAAAGAAGCTTGATGCGATCTACCAAAAGAGAGAAGAAAAGCAGCCAGCGAATAAGCCGCAGCAGCAAAGCCAGCCCAAGTCTTCACAGGGCGACAAACAAGCGCACAACAGAAACCAGGGCCAAAAGCCAAACCAGGGGCAAAATCGCAATCATTCCCAAAATTCGGGTCAGAATCGCAATCAATCCCAAAACCAGCAAAGAAACAACACAGGGCAGCAAAAACCTCAGCTTAAGACAACTGCCAGCGCTTTTTCAGATGACGAGCGCCGCGCAACAACTCCTGAGAAGGTAAAAAGCTCAGCAACGCCTAATAAAAAGCCTGGGAACTCTCAGCCTTTCAACAAAAATAACAAGAACAAACAGAATAATAAGAACAGAAACCAGCAAAACCAGAATAAAGGCCGACAAAGCCAGCAGCAGGCTCCACAACAGCCGAAAAAGGTGAAAGAGCTTCCAACAAAGATTACTTTCAGCGAGTCCTTGACAGTGGCTGAACTTGCCAAGAAGCTTAATCGTGAACCTTCTGAAATCATCAAGAAGCTATTCATGCTTGGTGTTATGGCAACAATCAATCAGGATCTAGACAAAGATGCTATCGAATTGATTGCTACAGATTATGGCGTAGAGGTCGAAGAAGAAATCAAAATCGATACAACCGATCTTGAAGTATACTTCACTGAAGATGAAGAAGCGAATATGGTTGAAAGACCATCAGTCGTTACAATCATGGGCCACGTTGACCATGGTAAAACAACTTTGCTTGACTCTATCCGCAATACTAAGGTAACTGCAGGCGAGGCTGGTGGAATCACTCAGCATATCGGTGCTTACCAGGTTGAGGATAATGGCAAGAAAATTACATTCCTTGATACACCAGGTCACGCAGCCTTTACAACCATGCGTGCCCGCGGTGCGAAGATTACCGATATTACCATCCTGGTTGTGGCAGCAGATGACGGAGTAAAGCCACAGACTGTAGAAGCGTTGAACCATGCCAAAGCTGCAGAAGTACCAATCATCGTCGCGGTTAACAAGATGGATAAACCAACTGCGAACCCTGATCGAGTAATGCAGGAATTGACAGAGTATGGCCTGGTTCCAGAGGCATGGGGCGGCGAAACAATCTTTGTTCCTATTTCAGCTCTTACAGGGGAAGGCATCGATAGCTTGCTGGAAATGATCCTGCTTGTAGGAGAAGTGGAAGAATACAAGGCAAATCCTAACAGGAATGCCATTGGAACGGTTATTGAAGCGCAGCTTGATAAAGGCCGTGGCTCCGTGGCAACATTGCTTGTCCAGAACGGTACTTTGAAAATCGGTGACCCGATTGTTGTTGGAAACACTTTCGGCCGTGTACGTGCCATGGTTAACGATTTAGGCCGCCGCGTAAAGGATGCAGGCCCATCAACACCTGTTGAAATTACAGGGCTTAATGATGTGCCACAGGCAGGAGACCGTTTCGTCGTATTTGAAGACGAAAAAACAGCGCGCCAGATTGGTGAAATTCGTTCACAGCAAGCATTGCAGGCTCAGCGCAGTGAAAAAGCCCGCGTAAGCCTCGATACATTGTTTGAACATATGAAACAAGGGGAAATGAAAGACCTAAATCTAATTATTAAAGCCGACGTTCAAGGTTCAGTTGAAGCACTTGCAGCAGCATTGCAAAAACTGGAGGTTGAAGGTGTCAATGTGAGGATTATTCACACTGGTGTTGGTGCGATCAATGAGTCTGACATCACTCTTGCTGCAGCTTCAAACGGTATCGTCATTGGTTTCAACGTACGTCCGGACAATAACGCTAAACGTGCAGCCGATTCTGAAAAGGTTGATATCCGACTACACCGTATTATTTATAAGGTGATTGAAGAAATCGAATCAGCCATGAAGGGAATGCTTGACCCTGTTTATGCAGAAAAAGTTATTGGCCAGGCTGAAGTCCGACAGACTTTCAAGGTATCAAAAATCGGAACAATTGCAGGTTCATATGTCACTGATGGAAAAATCACCCGTGACAGCGGTGTTCGCTTGATCCGTGAGGGAGTTGTAATTTTTGAAGGACAACTTGATGCGTTAAAACGTTTCAAGGATGATGCCAAGGAAGTATCAGCAGGCTATGAATGTGGTATTACCATTAAAAACTTCAATGACGTCAAGGAAGGCGATGTTATTGAAGCATATATCATGGAAGAAGTGGAACGTTAATGGTAGTAGGCTTAGCAGCCTGTGAATGCATCATCTATGATGCTCATTCTCTAAAAGAAAAGAGAGCTGTCCTGCAGCGAATCATCACAAGGCTGAAACAAAAGTACAATGTTTCCGTGTCTGAAGTAGAGCATCATGATCTCTGGCAGCGCACTACAATTGCCATTGCAGCTGTCTCAGCATCAAAGGTATCGACCGAAAGGGAGCTTCAGAACGCCTTGAAAATGATTGATTCTTTTCCTGAGATCGAACGTACCATCACCGATATTGAATGGCTTTGATTAACGAGGTGATTGAAAATGGGTCATAGAGTAAATCGTGTTGGCGAACAAATGAAAAAAGAATTAGGCGATATCATCAGCCGGAAAATCAAGGATCCGCGAGTTGGTTTTGTAACCGTGACAGATGTCCAGGTTACAGGAGACCTGCAGCAGGCAAAGGTTTATATCTCTGTTTTAGGAGACGAACAACAGAGGGAAGATACTCTTAAAGGGCTAGCGAAGGCAAAGGGCTTCATCAGGACCGAAATTGGCCAGCGAATCCGACTAAGAAAGACACCTGAGTTGATCTTTGAATTCGATGAAACAATGGCATATGGTAATCGTATCAATTCATTGATCCACGAGCTGCACAGAGAAGAGCAGCCTGGAGAAGAAGAGCAAGAAAAGGATAATGACTAAAAGGAAAGCATTTAGTCAGGAATTTAACCTGATAAAAATGGATAGACAAAACGTCTATCCATTTTTTTCGATATTTTTTTTAGGCTGTTTTCTCAAACTTTGTTGCTATTGACTACAAAATAGGATGAAATGAACTAAGTTTCTTCACAAAATTTAATGCTTAATAAGAGAAAAGAGCTTGCCAACTTAGTACCGACCTACAAAATGGCTTTTTTTACGTTAAAACAGGCTTTAGGATTTTAACAACAATCTTTACAAAAACAGCCTTTTTTAAAAATACATAAAACATTAAGGAGGAAAGGATATGGAAGGGATTCTGCCTCTTTTCAAACCAGCAGGGATGACTTCGCATGATTGTGTATTTAAGCTCAGGAAGCTTTTGAGAACAAAGAAAGTGGGACATACTGGGACTCTTGATCCAGATGTAACCGGCGTGCTTCCAATCTGTGTCGGCAAAGCAACGAAAATTGCCGAATACATAACAGATTCAGGTAAAGCTTATGAAGGGGAAGTTACCCTTGGATTCACCACTACAACAGAAGATGCTTCAGGAGAAAAAGTTGAAGAAAAGCCAGTAGACAGATCGATTACAAGACATGAAGTCGAAAAGGTTCTCCAGTCGTTGATTGGGGAAATAGATCAAACCCCACCAATGTATTCTGCAGTAAAAGTTAATGGGAAGAAACTATATGAATATGCAAGACAGGGAATTGAAGTAGAGAGGCCAACCAGGAAAGTGACTATATCCAGCATTGAGCTGCTTGACAGTCGGACTTTTTTTGAAGGGGAACTGGTCAGTTTTAAATTCCGAGTTTCATGCAGCAAAGGTACATATATTAGGACATTAGCTGTAACAATCGGTGAAAAATTGGGGTATCCAGCCCATATGTCATCATTGGTGAGGATTCAGTCTGCTTCCTTTTCACTCGATGACTGCTTTACCTTCGAACAGCTGGAAGAATTGGCTTTGGATGAAAAACTAGAAACAGCTCTGTACCCTCTAGAGGCTGGAATATCTTATTTGCCGAAATATCGCATTAATGATAAAGTAGCAGAGAAAGTGAAAAATGGGGCCCAGCTTCCGATTCCAGAGGAACTTGAAGGGGTTGAAGGCCCTATCGTAGCAGAAACAGAAGACGGAAAAGCGCTCGCCATTTACAGGGTACATCCCAGCAAAGCGGGGATGATGAAGCCTGATAAAGTATTAAGAAATGAGCAATAAGACAGAAAAGTATTGCCCCGATAGATACATAGTCAGCGTTTCCTGAAAGTATCGTGATTAAATGAGCAGCTAGGTCAGAAAAGGTGAGTTAATTCATGGAATTGATAAAGCTAAACCATCCTCATGAATATAAATTAGAAGATTTTCCGGCGATGGCCATGGCGCTGGGTTATTTTGACGGAGTCCATTTAGGCCACCAGCAGGTGATCAATGAAGCAAAAAGAGTGGCTGAAGCCAGGGGCCTAAAAAGTGCGGTTATGACATTTGATCCCCATCCTTCAGTCGTACTGGGCAAAAGCGTTCAACATATAGAATATATCACTCCATTGGAGGAGAAAGCTCGAATAATCAATGCAATGGGAGTTGATTACCTATTTGTCGTCTGTTTCTCGACTGAATTCTCGGGTTTATTGCCACAGGAATTCGTGGACCAATATATCATTGGGTTAAATGTCCACCATGTCGTAGCGGGCTTTGACTATTCATACGGGAAAATGGGGAAGGGAAATATGGAGACGATCCAGTTCCATTCCAGGTCAAAATTTGATTTTTCTATCGTATCCAAATTGTCAACTTCCCAGGAAGAAAAGGTGAGTTCTACCATGATCCGCGGCCTGCTGAGAGACGGCAAAGTGGGTGAGATGCCAGAGTTGCTGGGCAGATACTATATCACAAAAGGCTCAGTGGTAAATGGGGAACGACGTGGCCGCACAATTGGGTTCCCGACTGCAAACGTGCTGATGGATGATCAGTATATCCTGCCTCCTACAGGAGTTTACGCTGTTAAAATCCATGTTGAAGGTACATGGCATGAGGGCGTCTGTAATGTTGGCTATAAACCGACCTTCCACAAGGAAACAAAAGACAAGCCATCAGTGGAAGTCCATATTTTCGATTTCAACAAAGATATCTACGGTGAAACCGCGAAAATTGAATGGCATCTGCGGCTGAGAAGTGAAAAGAAATTCGAGGGAATCCAGCAGCTTGTTGCCCAAATCGAGAAGGATAAGCAGGAAGCCATTCTGTACTTTGAAAAAAACAGGGCTTAGACTTGCTTTTTGTCGTAAAAAGATGTATTCTTATTTACGTATCAAAAGGAACCTTTGCTTGGCAAGTCGAGTCACCGACGCTTGCTCGGTAACAGGGGATTATAATATTGGAGGTGAATACGGATGGCAATCACAAAAGTACGTAAAAACGAACTAATCAACGAGTTCAAAGTTCACGAAAGTGATACTGGATCTCCAGAAGTTCAAATCGCTGTCCTTACTGAAGAAATCAACACTTTGAACGACCACTTGCGCGTTCACAAGAAGGACCACCACTCACGTCGCGGTCTTTTGAAAATGGTAGGTAAGCGTCGTAACCTTTTGACTTACCTTCGTAACAAGGACGTTGCTCGTTACCGCGAGTTAATCAACAAGCTTGGCTTACGTAGATAGTCTGTAAAAGCGGGATTTATCCCGCTTTTTTATTAGGCAATTTTTCGTCAGTACATAACAATTGATTGATATTAAGCACTCCTTTTTGGAGCATAATATAACATAAAAGATATTTAAAAAATGACTCCCGATTTCATCATGGGCTGGACAAGCTTTTATCACATGATGTTAGGGAAGAATATGGTTTTATAATCGATTATAAAGGTATATTTGTTATAAGACATGTGTTTAAGTTGTTTATAAGAAAAGCTAACGACTTTAATGGCAAGGCATTGGAGCTTGAAACTAATCTAAGTTTGAAAAGTTTTTACTTATAAAGTTATAATTACCCGGGCTTAGCCAGGGTGTATTTAGTGTTAGAGAGGGGCTAAAAAAGCATGGAACAAGAAAAACAAAGTTTTTCCTTTGACTGGGCAGGACGTAAGCTTACAGTTGAAATTGGACAGCTTGCGAAGCAGGCAAATGGCGCAGTCCTTGTCCGTTATGGAGACACTGCAGTATTAAGTACAGCCACTGCGTCTAAGGAACCGAAGAATCTTGACTTCTTCCCATTGACAGTGAACTATGAAGAAAGATTATATGCTGTCGGAAAAATTCCTGGCGGCTTTATTAAGCGTGAAGGACGTCCAAGCGAAAAGGCTATTCTTGCAAGCCGTTTAATCGACCGGCCAATCCGCCCATTATTCCCGGATGGATTCCGCAACGATGTCCAGGTAATCAGCATTGTCATGAGTGTTGATCAAGATTGCTCTTCAGAAATGGCTGCCATGTTCGGGTCATCTTTAGCTTTATCAGTCTCAGATATCCCATTTGGAGGACCAATCGCTGGTGTTACTGTGGGAAGGATCGATGGCAAGTTTGTCATCAATCCATCTGTTGAAGAAACTGAAAAGAGCGATATGCACCTCGTTGTGGCAGGTACAATGGATGCAATCAACATGGTTGAAGCAGGTGCTGAAGAAGTTCCTGAGGAAATCATGCTTGAGGCAATTATGTTCGGACATGACGAAATCAAGCGTTTAATCGCGTTCCAACAGGAAATCGTCGCGCAGGTTGGCAAAGAAAAAAGAGAAATTAAACTATTTGAATTAGATAAAGAGCTAGAAGCTGAAGTGCGCGGAGTTTGTGAGCAAGACATGATTACGGCTATCCAGGTGCAGGAAAAGCACGCCCGTGAAGACGCAATCAAAGAAGTGAAAAATGCTGTTGTCGCTCGCTATGAAGAACAGGAAGCGGATGACGACAAACTTAAGCAGGTAAAACAAATCCTTGATAAAATTGTCAAAGGTGAAGTTCGCCGCTTGATTACAGAAGAAAAAGTACGTCCAGATGGCCGTGGAGTCGATGAAATCAGGCCGCTTTCATCTGAGGTAGGCATGCTTCCTAGAACACATGGTTCAGGATTGTTCACAAGGGGACAAACACAGGCGCTAAGCATCTGTACGCTTGGAGCTATGGGGGATGTCCAAATCCTTGATGGCCTTGGAATCGAAGAAGAAAAACGTTTTATGCACCATTACAACTTCCCATTATTCTCTGTAGGTGAAACTGGGCCGATCCGCGGACCGGGCCGACGTGAAATTGGGCACGGTGCGCTTGGTGAACGTGCACTTGAACCTGTTATCCCTAATGAAAAAGACTTCCCATATACGGTCCGCCTTGTATCCGAGGTTCTCGAATCAAATGGTTCTACTTCACAGGCGAGTATTTGTGCAAGTACATTAGCTTTGATGGATGCTGGTGTGCCTATTAAAGCACCGGTAGCTGGTATTGCTATGGGTCTAATCAAATCAGGAGAACACTACTCTATTCTCTCTGATATCCAGGGTATGGAAGATCACCTTGGTGACATGGACTTCAAAGTAGCTGGAACTGCAAAAGGTGTTACAGCTCTGCAAATGGATATCAAAATTGAAGGGTTATCTCGTGAGATTCTTGATGAAGCTTTACAACAGGCTAAAAAAGGTCGTATGCATATTCTTGAATCAATGCTTGCAACTATCAAAGAACCACGAGAACAGCTTTCACAATATGCTCCGAAAATCATTACGATGTGGATCAAACCGGATAAAATCCGTGACGTCATTGGGCCAAGTGGAAAACAGATCAATAAAATCATTGAAGAAACTGGCGTAAAAATCGATATCGAACAAGATGGTACAGTATTTATTGGTTCAGTAGACGAAGAAATGATCCAAAGAGCCAAGAAAATCATCGAAGATATCGTCCGTGAAGTCGAAGTCGGAGAGATGTATCTTGGCAAAGTCCGCCGCATTGAAAAGTTTGGTGCGTTCGTGGAAATCTTCCCTGGGAAAGACGGTCTGGTACACATTTCCGAGCTTGCTGAAGAGCGGGTAGGAAAAGTGGAAGATGTCCTCAAGCTGGGAGATGAACTTCTGGTTAAGGTCACTGAAATCGACAAACAAGGAAGAGTAAATCTTTCCCGCAAGGCAGTATTGAAAGAACAGCGTGAAAAAGCTGAGAAACAATCATAAGCATATTAAGGCCGGGGGATGCCCCGGCCTTTTTCTTATTTGCCCCCGGTTAATAACAAGTTACTGTGAACCAGGGGCCCCCCGTATTCATGCTCAATAAAAATACATTAAGCTGTCAATCGTTCTACCTTGTCCTTCTTCTTCATAAATTAAAATAAGGCTAATCAACGTTAATACTAGGGATTTTAGGCCGTACAGAAGAGGAGGCAAATAGAATGAAAAAAATCGCATTGGTATCTGTGATGCTGATTGCAGCCTGGACAATGGTCAATGCTCCATTTTCCCATACATATGTAACAGCACTAAAAGCAGGAACCGTGGCTGTATCTGGAAGCGAAAATTCATTGATGGCTGAAATTGAACAGAAAGCGGAAGAATATGAAATTGAACCGTCCAACGCAAGGAAGGATCCGGTCTGGAAGGTGGTTCCAGGCTATAATGGATTAAAAGTGGATGTAAAAAAATCATATGAGAAGATGAAGAAAGAAGGGAAATACAATCCCGAAAAACTTGTTTTTAAACAGGTGCCGCCCGACGTCCATATAAGTGATTTACCGCCAATGGCAATTTACAAAGGACATCCTGAAAAACCGATGGTCAGCTTTATCATCAATGTTGCATGGGGAAATGAGTATCTTTCAGGAATGCTTGCAACATTAAAAAAGCATAATGTAACTGCAAGTTTTTTTTTAGAGGGCAGATGGGTAAAGAATAACCCGGGCATGGCGAAAATGATTGCTGATGCTGGGCATGAGATTGGAAACCATTCCTTCACACATCCGAATATGAAAGAACTTTCAGCTCCTAAAATAAATGAGGAAATTCATAAGACTAATGAGGTCATTGAAGCAGTGACCGGTGCAAAGACTAAATGGTTTGCTCCTCCAAGCGGCTATTATAAAGACGAGGTAGTTCAGATTGCGTCTGCCCATAATTTGGGGACTGTTATGTGGAGTGTGGATACAATCGACTGGCAGAAACCCAGCCAGGAGAAACTAATCAACCGTGTAATGGGAAAAGTCCATAATGGCGCAATGATCCTGATGCATCCTACAGAAGTCACAGCCTCCTCCCTTGACGAATTAATCATGCAAATCAAGGGTAAGAACTTGCAAATTGGCACTGTATCAGAACTATTGAGCGAAAACCGGATTCTCCCGCCAAAAAATATGAAAGAATAGCATTGTATTTGGAAAAAGTAAGTTAAATGGACTATACTTAGTAAATGCAGCAGTTTTAGCAGCAGGTTCCAGAGGAGGAATATAATGATAAAGAAATATACATGCCAAAACGGTGTAAGAATTGTACTAGAACAAATCCCCACTGTCCGTTCTGTGGCAATCGGTGTATGGATCGGTACAGGATCTCGGAATGAAAATCCTGAGAACAATGGAATTTCCCATTTCCTTGAGCATATGTTCTTTAAAGGTACTAAAACCAGATCTGCAAGAGAAATAGCTGAATCATTCGACAGCATCGGCGGGCAGGTGAATGCATTCACTTCTAAAGAGTACACATGCTATTACGCAAAGGTATTGGATAATCATGCACAATATGCCCTTGAAGTATTAGCTGATATGTTCTTTAATTCTACATTTGATTCTGAAGAGTTAAATAAAGAAAAGAATGTCGTCAATGAAGAAATCAAAATGTATGAAGATACGCCGGATGATATCGTTCATGACCTGCTAAGCCAGGCAGTCTATGGCGATCATCCACTGGCATATCCAATCCTGGGAACAGAGGAAACTCTCCAAAGCTTTACCGGGGAAAAATTAGAGCAGTATATGCACGATATGTATAGGCCGGAAAATGTCGTTATATCGATTGCCGGGAATGTTCCTGAATCGTTCATCAAAAATGCAGAACAATTCTTTGGCTCATATGAAGCGAGCAAAGAGGAGATTGAGCACATCAAACCCGAGTTCCATGCTACAAAAGTTTCCCGCAAAAAAGAAACGGAGCAAGCTCATCTTTGCCTTGGATTCGAAGGGTTGCAGATAGGTCATTCTGATGTCTACAGCCTGATCGTCCTGAATAATATTCTGGGAGGCAGCATGAGCAGCAGGTTATTCCAGGATGTCCGTGAACAGCGAGGACTGGCATATTCTGTATTTTCCTATCATTCAGCCTATCGCGATAGCGGGATGGTGACAATTTATGGAGGAACCGGTGCAAACCAGCTGAACGTCCTGTATGAAACAATCCAGGAGACACTTTCAAAGCTTCGCGCAGATGGCATTACCGAGAAAGAGCTTAATAACAGCAAAGAACAGCTTAAAGGCAGCCTGATGCTAAGCCTTGAAAGCACAAATAGCCGTATGAGCAGGAATGGAAAGAATGAACTGCTGCTCGGAAGACATCGTTCACTTGATGAAATCGTCGAGCAGATTGATCAGGTAACAAAGGGCAGCGTTGATGGAATGGCGAATGATATTTTTACAAGCCAGTATTCAGTATCATTGATCAGCCCGAATGGCGAATTGCCAGTATAATAAATAAACATGAGACAGCAGTTTCTAAAAGGAGCTGCTGTTTTTATATTCTAAAACAGAATCAGGAACGATACATATAGAATAAGGACAAAGTGACGGGGAGGTCCATAATGAAACTAAGTGAACTTGGCGGAAAAGAAATAGTCGATGTGAAAAGAGCTGAAAGATTAGGGGTACTGGGCCAGACAGACCTTGAAATTAATGAAAGAACTGGCCAGATTGAGGCACTGATCATTCCATCGGTAAAATGGTTTGGGCTCCGCAAGCAATCTGGAGAAGTGAGAGTGCCATGGAAGCATATTAAAAAAATAGGTTCTGATATGATTATCATTGATATTCCAGATGATGAAGAATAAAAACGGGCTGCAGAGCCTGTTTTTTTTTGCCATTTGATTAATTTACTTTCCTATTATGCAGCCGCTTTTCTTTTATAGAGAACTCACCTATTCCGCCTTTTATACATATGATGTTGAAGTAGTTCATGTTGAATAGAATTTTAATCCAGGATTAATGGAAAAGAAGGTGATTGTTCTCATGCTGACAGAAATGCAAATCGCGATTATTGGCGGTGATGCAAGACAGCTGGAGATTATTCGCAAGCTGACAGAGCTTGATGCAAAACTTTCTTTAATAGGCTTCGAGCAGTTGGACCATGCTTTTACAGGTGCCTCAAAAGAAAAGATAGATGAAGTTGATTTTTCTGTTCAGGATGCTTTGATCCTGCCTGTTCCAGGAACCAGTCTGGATGGTCAGGTCGAAACCATTTTCTCAAATGAAAAAGTAGTTCTCATACAAGAAATGCTTGAACGGACTCCAGAACATTGCACAGTTTATTCAGGCATTAGCAACGCATACTTGACCGGAATTGCCAAGCGGGCAAACAGGAAACTTGTACAGCTCTTCTCCAGGGATGATGTAGCCATCTATAACTCTATTCCGACGGTGGAAGGAACGATCATGATGGCGATTCAGCATACGGACTTCACGATTCATGGCTCTAATGTCTCTGTCCTTGGTCTTGGGAGAGTCGGTATGAGTGTTGCAAGAACATTCCACGCACTTGGAGCAAAGGTTAAGGTAGGTGCCAGGAAAAGTGAACACATTGCTAGAATTACGGAAATGGGATTAGAACCTTTCCTTTTATCAGATATAGGCAAAGCGGTTTCCGATAGTGATATTTGCATTAATACAATCCCCCATCAAATTGTTACTGCTTCCGTGATTTCAAGGATGCCTGCCCATACTTTGATCATTGACCTTGCATCAAAACCCGGTGGAACGGATTTTCGCTATGCGGAAAAACGTGGAATCAAAGCTTTGCTTGCCCCAGGTTTACCAGGAATCGTAGCGCCTAAGACAGCCGGGCAAATTTTAGCGAATGTTCTTTCTCAGCTGCTTATGGAAGACTTTTTGAACCGAAAGGAGAAAGAAGAATGAGTGTAAAAGGGAAAAAGATCGGTTTTGGATTAACAGGTTCACATTGTACGTATGATGCTGTTTTTCCGGAAATTGAAAAGCTGGTGAATGCAGGAGCTGAAGTTTTGCCAGTTGTCACTTTCACTGTTCAAAGTACAGAAACACGTTTTGGAAAAGGTGAAGATTGGGTACAGCGAATTGAAGAGCTCACAGGAAATAAAGTGATTGACTCTATTGTGAAGGCGGAGCCGCTTGGCCCGAAAATACCGCTTGATTGCATGGTCATAGCACCGCTGACAGGGAACTCCATGAGCAAGTTTGCGAATGCCATGACAGACTCACCTGTGTTGATGGCGGCAAAAGCAACGTTAAGGAATCAAAAGCCAGTGGTACTTGGCATCTCCACTAACGACGCTTTGGGACTTAATGGTGTAAATCTGATGAGGCTGATGGCAACCAAGAATATTTTCATGATTCCGTTTGGCCAGGATGACCCGGTGAAAAAACCAAATTCAATGGTTGCCAGAATGGAGATGCTGTCTGATACCATAGTGGAGGCAATGAACGGCAGGCAGCTTCAGCCCGTCCTGGTCGAGCGTTATAAGGATAACTAAAATTTCTGCTGGCCCCAATTTAAAGGAAGGACCAGCAAGAATCGACTAAAATGCTGCTTTTAATTAACTGGAAACGCTTTTCTCTGGCAGTGAAGCAAAATGTTACTTTTCATACTGATTAATTATGATAAAATATAGGATAATATACAAGGCGGTTTTTTATAAGAAAGAAAGACATTTTCACATAGAATAATGTCCTGCTCCAGCGCCTAGCAGTTTTTATCCTCGACTGTGCATCTTCGAGCCGCTTTCGAGAGCGTTAGCTTTGAGCAGCTCGGGCCGCTTGTCGGGGCTGACCAAGGCGCTTGTGTTTTTTCTTGTGAATAGCCGTTATACTTATAGTACAAACAACCGGTAAATCCCGGATATGAAAACGATATTGGTAGTGGAAGGGGAAACAGTGATGTCAGAGAGAAAAGGTTACCGAGTAGCAGTAGTGGGAGCAACAGGAGCAGTTGGACAGCAAATGATCCAGACGCTTGAAAACAGGGATTTTCCTGTTTCAGAACTATTATTGCTGTCTTCGTCAAGATCTGCTGGTACAAAGGTTCATTATAAAGGAATCGAATTAACGGTTGAGGAAGCGAAACCGGAAAGCTTTGAAGGAATAGATATCGCCCTTTTCAGCGCTGGTGGCAGTGTCTCGAAACAATTGGCACCCGAGGCCGTTAAACGCGGAGCAATCGTGGTTGATAACACAAGCGCGTTCAGGATGGACGAAAATATTCCGCTTGTAGTACCTGAGGTGAATGAGGAAGACCTGCGCAATCATAATGGAATCATCGCCAACCCGAACTGTTCCACGATCCAGATGGTAGTGGCACTGGAACCACTGCGCAAGAAGTATGGTCTTGAAAAAATCATCGTTTCAACATACCAGGCAGTTTCAGGAGCAGGTGCAGCAGCGGTTGAGGAACTCGAAGATCAAACTCGTGCAATCCTCGATGGCAAAGAATATGAACCTAAGATTCTTCCCGTGAAATCTGGGGAAAAACATTACCAGATTGCCTTCAATGCTATTCCCCAAATTGACACATTTGTTGATAATGGGTTTACGTATGAAGAAATGAAAATGATTAATGAAACGAAGAAAATCATGCATATGCCTGAACTTCAGGTTGCAGCTACATGTGTGCGCCTGCCTGTTGGCACTGGCCACTCCGAATCTGTATATATTGAAATTGGCGAAGGCGGAGTAACAGCGTCAGAAGTGAAAGAGTTGCTGGCAGAGGCCCCAGGAGTGGTCCTCCAGGATGATCCAGACCAGCAGTTGTATCCGATGCCTGCTTTCTGTGTGGGTAAAAATGATGTCTTTGTAGGACGCATCAGAAAGGACCTTGATAATGACAAAGGCTTCCATATGTGGGTCGTATCAGATAACCTGCTGAAAGGTGCGGCATGGAACTCTGTGCAGATTGCTGAAAGCCTTGTGAAGCTGGGTCTTGTAAAATAAAAAGCGTAGTAGATTTAATGACAGAATTTCTGAGGTGTTACGATGAAAATAATCGTCCAAAAATTTGGAGGAACGTCTGTTCGTGATGAGCAAGGCCGAAACCAGGCAATGAGCCATATAAAAAAGGCGGTTGCAGATGGATATAAAGCAGTAGTGGTTGTTTCTGCAATGGGCCGGAAGGGTGATCCGTACGCCACTGACACCCTTCTAAGCCTGATTGGCGGGAATGACAGCAGAATCAGCAAGCGAGAGCATGATCTTTTGCTGTCCTGTGGTGAAACCATTTCCAGTGTCGTTTTTACAAACATGCTGCTTGATAATGGCATCAATGCGACAGCCCTTACTGGTGCACAGGCAGGATTCAGGACAAATAGTGAGCATACGAATGCGAGAATACTTGATATGAAGTGTGATCGTTTGCTGCGTGAGCTTGACCAGGTCGATGTAGTTGTCGTAGCCGGTTTCCAGGGAGCAGCAAAAAATGGGGATATAACTACCATCGGAAGAGGCGGAAGTGATACTTCTGCAGCAGCGTTAGGCGCAGCCCTGAACGCAGAATGGATTGATATTTTCACCGATGTCGAAGGTATCATGACAGCTGATCCAAGGATTGCTGATAATGCACGCCCTCTTTCTGTAGTGACCTATACAGAGGTTTGTAATATGGCTTATCAGGGAGCGAAGGTCATTCATCCTCGGGCTGTTGAGATTGCCATGCAGGCCAAAGTGCCAATCAGAATCAGATCCACCTATTCGGAAGGCCTTGGAACTTTGGTTACAACCCTGAACCGTGAAAATAAGGGAACAGACATCAAGGAGCGCCCTGTTACAGGGATTGCCCATGTTTCGAATGTCAGCCAGATCAAGGTTTTTGCCAAGAAGGATCAATACAATCTGCAATCAGAAGTTTTCAAGGCAATGGCCAATGAAAATATCAGTGTTGATTTTATCAACATTTCTCCTAATGGAGTTGTGTATACAGTGCTGGATGAAATGACGGACCGGGCGGTAAAAGTCCTGGAAGGTTTAGGCCATGCTCCGCAAATAGAGAGGGAATGCGCAAAGGTTTCTGTTGTAGGTGCAGGAATGGCAGGAGTTCCAGGTGTAACCTCGAAGATTGTCACAGCGTTATCCGAAAAAGGCATCCGGATCCTCCAATCTGCTGACAGCCATACAACCATTTGGGTACTTGTGAAACAAAAGGATCTGGGAAAGGCAGTAAATGCACTCCATGATGCATTCCAACTAGAAGAAGAAACAATAGAATACGAGCGGCATGACATATAAAAAGAACCTTGCTTCCCAGTCTTTACTGGCAGAAGCTTTTAGAATAGGAGTGAACGGGAATGGTTCAATTCGGTAGAGTATCTACAGCAATGGTGACCCCATTTGATCATAAAGGTCACATTGATTTTGCAAAAACAACCCAGCTAGTAAACCATTTGATTAATAACGGAACAGATTCGCTCGTCGTTGCCGGAACGACTGGTGAATCTCCTACTCTTTCCAAGGAAGAAAAAATCGCTTTATTCCAGCATGTTGTGAAAGTAGTCGACAAAAGAGTGCCTGTTATTGCTGGAACTGGAAGCAATAACACTTATGCCACAGTCGAATTGACGAAGAAAGCGGAAGAAATTGGTGTAGATGCGATCATGATCGTGGCACCTTATTATAATAAGCCAAATCAGGAAGGTCTGTACCAGCATTTTAAAGCAGCAGCTGAAGCTACTTCATTGCCAGTGATGGTATATAACATCCCGGGCAGATCTGTCGTCAATATTCTGCCAGAAACAGTTATCAAGCTGGCTGAAATCCCTAATATTGTGGCTGTTAAGGAAGCGAGCGGAGACCTGAACGCAATGACCAAAATCATTGCCAACACACCAGATGATTTCCTTCTTTACAGCGGTGACGATGGCTTGACTCTTCCGGTACTGGCTATAGGCGGAACAGGAATCGTCTCGGTCGCATCTCATGTAATCGGAAATGAAATGCAAGCAATGGTTGAAGCATACTTCAGTGGAAGAAATGAGGATGCAGCAAAACTGCACCAGCGTCTTCTTCCGATTATGCAAGGGCTATTTGCAGCACCAAGCCCTTCACCAGTGAAAACTGCGTTGCAGCTAAAAGGTCTTGATGTCGGCTCCGTACGCTTGCCAATGGTGCCATTGACAGAACAAGAAAGAACAGCTGTAGCAAAATTATTCGAATAGAAACAAAGCCAACCGGAAGCGGTTGGCTTTATTTTATATAAAAACAGAGCCTCAGCATTCTAAAAATTGAACTCAGGCGAGAAACGGTAAAAGCAAAGCCTCTGCATTGCCCGAAATATCACCTCAGGAGCAAAAACGGTAAAAGCAGCGCCATTCCATTGCCCAGCTTTGCCCGACATCCAAACTCTAAAGCTCAAAAGGTAAAAACATAGTCGGGATGACCAGTTAGAATAAAGTTGTAAAGAAATTCAGTCATCAAGTATAATGATTTTAACTGATTGCGTTCGGGATATACCAGCATAGGAGGAGCAAGGAATTGATTACGAAGAAAAACGAAAGTATAAAAATCATCGCACTGGGTGGCGTAGGGGAAATCGGCAAAAACATGTATGTCACCGAAGTGGACGGTGATATTTTTGTAGTGGATGCCGGATTGATGTTTCCGGAAGATGGGATGCTGGGGATCGATATTGTCATTCCTGACATTACCTATTTAACCGCTAATAGTGAGAGAGTAAAAGCAATATTCCTGACACATGGGCATGAAGACCATATTGGGGCCTTAAGTTATGTTCTGCGTAAAATCAATGTTCCAGTGTATGGTACGAAACTTACACTTGCTCTTGCCAAGGAAAAAATGAAAGAACAGGAATTTGCCGGCAAGTTGGAGTTCCGTGAAATTACCCCAGAAACAGAACTGGATTTCGGCGTGGTATCTGTTTCATTCTTCAAGACAAACCATAGTATTCCTGATTCTGTTGGCATCAGCATCCATACATCTGAAGGGGCAATTGTACATACCGGGGACTTTAAATTTGATCAGGCTGCAACATCACTTTATAAACCGGAAATTGGAAAGATGGCTTCCATTGGTGAAAAAGGAGTACTGTGTTTGCTGTCGGACAGTACAGAAGCTGAAAAACCTGGTTATACTCCTTCTGAGACAACAGTTGTTAATGAACTATCAAATGTCTTTTATAATTCGCAAGGCCGCATTATTGCTGCATGCTTTGCATCTGACCTTAACAGGATCCAACATCTTTTTGACAGTGCTGGGGCTCATGGCCGCAAGGTGGCAGTGGTTGGGAAAAGCCTTAAAAGGGTATATGATATCGCCTTGAATCTTGGCTATCTTCAGGTTGAAAGTGACTTGCTGATACAGATAGATGAACTGAAAAAATACCGTGATAATGAAATCGTTATTCTGACGACCGGCAGCCAGGGAGAGCCTATAGATGCCTTGCAGAAAATGGCTAAACAAACCCACCCGCAGGTGAATATCCGGGAAGGTGACACCGTTCTGTTTGCTGCTTCTCCATTAAGGGGAAGTGAAGTATTCATATACAAAACAATGGATATGCTCTTCAGGGCAGGTGCCAATGTAGTATCTATTAAAAAAAGCGTCCAGGTTTCAAGCCATGGAAGCCAGGAAGAATTAAAATTCATGATCAACCTGATGAATCCAAAATTCTTCATACCTGTACACGGTGAATATAAGATGCTTAAAGCTCATAAAAAAGTAGCCCAGTCATGCGGTATACCGGAAGAAAATATTTATATACCCGATCGGGGCGATGTGATTGAAATCTCTGGCGGGAAATTAAAGGCTACAGAAAAGGTGCAGGCAGGCAACACCTTGATCGATGGTATCGGTATAGGTGATGTCGGGAATATTGTACTCCGTGATCGAAGGCTTCTTTCCCAGGATGGCGTTTTAATCGTTGTGGTTACACTGTATAAAGCCGACAGGAAGATTGCTGCAGGCCCGGAAATAATCTCCCGTGGCTTTGTCTATGTACGCGAATCCGAAAAATTAATGGCGGATTCATCAGTGCTCGTAAGGGAAACTGTTGAAAAAAATCTTACCAAAGAGCCTTTTGACTGGAATGGCTTGAAGCAGGATATCCGAGATACATTGAATCAGTATTTATTTGAAAAAACAAAACGCCGTCCAATGATTATGCCCATTATAATGGAAGTTAAATGATTGATGAAAAAGTACTGGCACATTGCAAGTACTTTTTTTGTCTACAGAGCTTGTGCGCTTTCAGTCTCTCGAATGTATGAGAATTGCTTTGGGAATGAAATTGTAGATGATGTTCATACTAAAATTATCATGTCTGAAGGGAGCTTAAAAGATGGATATGGATAGTAATTTGAATAGTTCAGATAATCAAGAAGGACAGCAGGGGCCGCAGGGCGAACAGGAAAATAAATCATCGGGCCTTCTTGAAAAAATACAGCAGCTTGGGCAGACAAATGTACCGCAGCTGTCTCAGGATTCGAAAATCCACTGTCTGACAATCGTTGGCCAAATCGAAGGACATATGCAGTTGCCTCCTCACAATAAGACGACGAAGTATGAGCATTTGATTCCACAGATTGTTGCCATTGAGCAAAACCCGAATATTGAAGGTCTTCTCGTCATCTTGAACACTGTTGGAGGAGATGTAGAAGCAGGACTGGCCATTTCAGAGATGCTCGCTTCCCTTTCGAAGCCAACTGTTTCAATCGTATTAGGTGGGGGACATTCAATAGGAGTCCCAATAGCCGTTTCTTGTGATTACTCATTTATCGCAGGGACAGCGACGATGACCATTCATCCAATCAGATTGACCGGTCTGGTAATAGGGGTTCCAGCAACCTTTGAATATTTGGATAAAATGCAAGAGAGAGTTGTTAATTTTGTAACGAAGCATTCGAACATTCCTGAGGAAAAATTCAAAGAGCTTATGTTTGCAAAAGGGAACCTTACCAGGGATATTGGAACCAACGTCGTTGGCCATGATGCAGTGGAAACAGGATTAATCCACGAAGTTGGGGGCATTGGACAGGCGATGAAAAAGCTTAATGAACTGATTGAAATGAACAAACAAAAGACAGAAGTGATTGTACAATGATCCTTTATACAATGATGCCATATGAACAGGTATTCCCTCATAGTGAGGAAGGAGCTGTGAGCCAGGTTATGATTTCCTACAATGGTATCCCGATTATGGCAGAGTGGACAGAAAATCATGAATACCGGGTTGTCAGGGTTATGAGTACAGACCCGAATCATTATATGGAACCCTCATGCCTCCCTGGGTCGACCATCACACTTACTTAATAAATATCCTTTTATTTAATTAAACCGGTCTTAATAAAACGTAGTGCCGTTTTGACTGGCAAATATGATATAATATGGATACACTCAGCATTGGGCAGCCAAATTGGCTGCTTTTCTTCTTATGAGAAGTTTGAAGGTTGATCTTGTTGATTATGCTGTTAGTGAAGCTATAAAGATTCAGGTGATATAATGGCCAAAAAGAAAAGACGGCAATCGAGAAAGAAGAATGCCGTAAAAACAACTGTTCAATTTGAACTTGCCGGGTTAGCGTTACTCGCATTGGCCATCATTGCGATGGCGGATTTGGGAGCTGTCGGAAGGTCAATCGTGATGTTTTTCCGCTTTTTCTTCGGCGAGTGGTATATGCTCAGTCTCGTTGGACTGGCCGTATTTAGTATTTATATTATGTGGAAACGGCATCTGCCTTTTATTTTCCATACGAAATTGATTGGTACATATTTAATTGTGGGTGCAGTCTTATTACTAAGCCATGTGACATTATTTGAACTCTTATCCAATGGCGGGAAGTTTGATGACCCAAGCGTCATCAAAAATACTTTTGATTTATATGTCATGGAGGCAAAGGGTGAGACAAGCACTACAGACCTGGGCGGCGGCATGATTGGCGCTGTGATGTTCGCGTTATTTTACTATTTGTTTGATGCTGCCGGTTCGCAATTGATTGCATTTCTTTTAATTGTCATTGGCGGGATTCTCGTTACAGGCAAAACATTTACCGAAGTGGCTGGAAAACTGCTTATACCAATTGGCAGATTTATAAGGGAACAATGGAATTCATTCATTGATGACCTGCAGCAATGGAAAGTAAATAAACAGCAAAAAACATCCGCCGCTAAAAAGGCAAAACAGCCTAAACGGGACGGTAAACTGACTTCCTTTGAGGAAGAGCCTTTGGAACAGACTATTGATATAACAGAGGCACCAGCTCCGGAACCACTTATCTCAAGCTTTGCAGAGCGAGCGTATTCAGCTCCTGCTGAACCACAATCACAGCAGCCTGAAAAGAAAGCTAAAGCTGAATCGGAGACTGAAGATGCGGGTGAGGACCTGCAGCAGCCGATTACTTTTACAGAGGTAGAGAATACATCATATGAGCTGCCGCCAATCGAATTATTAAAGCTTCCGAATAAAACCGACCAGAGCGGCGAATATGAAATGATCCATGCCAATGCTGCCAAGCTTGAACGGACATTTCACAGTTTCGGTGTTAAGGCAAGGGTTACTCAGGTCCATCTGGGGCCAGCGGTTACTAAATATGAAGTCCATCCAGATGTAGGGGTGAAGGTCAGCAGAATTGTGAGCCTGAATGATGATTTAGCTCTTGCTCTGGCTGCCAAGGATATCAGAATCGAGGCACCGATACCAGGAAAGTCAGCAATTGGGATTGAAGTTCCAAATTCAGAAGTGGCTATGGTTTCTTTGCGGGAGGTTATTGAATCAAAGCAGCATAACAAACCTGGTTCAAAGCTGCAAATCGGACTTGGGCGGGATATAACAGGTGAAGCAGTCCTGGCAGAGTTGAATAAAATGCCCCATCTCCTTGTTGCCGGTGCAACAGGCAGCGGTAAGAGTGTTTGTATAAACGGAATCATTACGAGCATCCTTATGAGGGCCAAGCCTCATGAAGTAAAGCTTATGATGATCGATCCAAAAATGGTGGAACTGAATGTGTATAATGGTGTTCCCCACTTGCTGGCACCAGTCGTGACGGATGCGAAAAAAGCATCACAGGCACTCAAAAAGGTGGTCAGCGAGATGGAAAGGCGTTATGAACTCTTCTCACACACAGGGACAAGGAATATTGAAGGCTATAATGAATATATCAAGAGGCATAATAATGAGGAAGAAGCCAAACAACCTCTCCTGCCCTTCATAGTTGTCATCGTGGATGAGCTTGCAGATTTGATGATGGTCGCATCTTCGGATGTCGAGGATTCCATCACACGGCTTGCGCAGATGGCCCGTGCTGCGGGAATCCATTTAATCATTGCTACCCAAAGGCCTTCCGTTGATGTCATTACCGGAGTGATAAAAGCAAACATACCTTCAAGAATTGCATTTGCTGTATCTTCTATGACAGACTCCAGGACCATACTTGATATGGGCGGAGCCGAGAAGCTGCTCGGGAGAGGGGACATGCTGTTCCTTCCCGTAGGGGCATCAAAGCCTGTCAGGGTGCAGGGTGCGTTTTTGTCGGATGAAGAGGTAGAAGAAATCGTTAACTATGTAATCGGTCAGCAGAAGGCCCAATACCAGGAGGAAATGATCCCTGAAGATATTCCTGAGAATACCTCAGAAGTAGAGGATGACCTCTATAATGATGCTGTAGACCTTGTGGTTGAGATGCAGACAGCATCTGTTTCAATGCTTCAAAGAAGGTTCAGAATTGGATATTCACGGGCGGCAAGACTGATAGATGAGATGGAACTTCGCGGAGTAGTCGGACCATATGAAGGCAGTAAACCACGGACCGTTCTGCTAGCTAAGTCAGAGGAAGCATAAAACCATTTTTACTAAGACAAAAGCCGGATGCTAACATCCGGCTTTTTTTGTTGTGAAAATGAAAACCCCGGGCTATGCCCGGGGTTCCAAAAAGCTTTCAGCGTGGTATTAAAAAAACTTCCCCACGGTGCTAAAATATTTTTTGGTTCGCCAACCAAAAATATCAGCACGGAGGAAGTCCCATGTCTAAAGACAATAACAGTTTAGCACACACTACCTGGAATTGTAAGTATCACATTGTATTCGCCCCAAAGTATAGGAGACAAATCATTTATGGGAAAATCAAAAAAGATATTGGAGAAATACTGCGCACATTATGTGAAAGAAAAGGTGTAGAAATAATTGAAGCAACTGCATGTAAGGACCACGTACATATGTTAGTGAGTATACCGCCAAAAATAAGTGTGTCCTCTTTTGTCGGGTACTTAAAAGGTAAAAGCAGTTTAATGATATTTGATCGGCATGTTAACTTGAAATACCGGTATGGAAATCGGAAATTCTGGTGTACAGGGTATTACGTCGATACAGTTGGAAGAAACAAAAAGGTGATAGAAGAATATATTCGAAATCAAATACAAGATGATATAATCGCAGAGCAGTTAACGATGATGGAATACATTGACCCATTTACGGGAGAAGAAGTGAAGAAAAAGAAACGAAGTTAGAAGAGGTGAAGGCCTTTGAGGTCTGGCCAGTAGAAGTAGTACAATTGGCGAACCTTTCAGTAGCCCTTTAGGGTTTGGTCAGTAACAAAGGCTTTCAGCCGCAGAGAAAACCACCCGTTCTCACGGGTGGTTTTTATTTGGTTATAGGAAAATCGAACCCTTTGAATTTGATAGTGTCATACTATTAAAAACGCTTTCAAACTACAATTATAACAAAAATGTAGGTTTTTTGTCCCGGAAAAAATGACAATTTTGGTCTTTCTAGCTTTTTTCGACAAAATGTTGAAACACTATTTATTTATCTGCGAAAAAGTGTTATAGTATTTTCGATTAGTAGGAATGCTATACATCAGAGGTCTGATGTCTCTGAGCAAAAGGGTTGGAGGAACGCCTCATGTCGATCAAATCAGATAACCGGCACCTGTATTTACAAGTAATCGATCACCTGAAGCAGGACATTCAAAAGGGTGTTTATAAAGAAAGAGAAAAACTTCCCTCGGAATTTGATCTTGCAAAACAGCTTGGCGTAAGCAGAGCTACCCTAAGAGAGGCCTTGCGGATTCTTGAAGAAGAAAACGTCATCATTCGCAGGCATGGAGTAGGTACTTTTGTTAATGCGAAGCCGCTGTTCTCGTCTGGTATCGAGCAGCTTAACAGTGTAACGGCAATGATTGAGCAGGCTGGGATGAAGCCAGGAACAATCTTTTTGAACTCAACGGCAACCGGGCCAACAGAAGAGGATATTCGTCGTTTTTCATGTTCCATTGATGATGAAATTACTTTGATTGAACGAGTAAGGACCGCAAATGGGGAACCAGTTGTCTATTGTCTGGACAAAATCCCAGGAAAAATCCTTTCTGGCGACTTTTCACATGATGATGAATCATTGCTTCATCTGCTGGAAGTCATGTCAAACAGGAAAGTTACATATGCGGTCGCGCAAATCGAGCCAATAGGCTATCATGAGAAGATTTCACCAATTTTGGAATGTGATCCTGAAACAGCATTGCTTGTTTTAAAGCAGATGCATTTCGATGAAAACGATGTGCCGATTCTTTATTCGGTGAATTACTTTAAAGCTGATAAGTTCAGTTTCCATGTCTTGAGAAAAAGAGTTTAATTTTTTCTTAGTTATGAAAACGCTATCTGAAAGGCTTTTCTGAACATTCCTGCGAAATCCAACAAACATTCTCTGGGGGGTACAAACCTTGAAAAAGCGCAAATTTGGTTTGGCTATGTCACTTGTCCTTGCTGCTGGAACAATTCTTGGTGCTTGTGGCGCAAAAGAAGATACAAAAGAAGGTACAAAGGGCTTTGGTGAAAAAACAGAAGAGGCATTCACTGTAGCAATGGTTACTGATGTAGGCGGAGTTGATGATAAGTCATTCAACCAGTCTGCATGGGAAGGCCTTCAAGCATATGGTGCGGATAAAGGTTTGGAAAAGGGAGGCAAAGGCTTTGACTACCTTCAGTCACAATCTGATGCTGACTATGCTACAAACCTGAATACACTTGCTCGTCAAGACTTCGACTTGATTTTCGGTATCGGTTTCTTGATGCAGGCAGCTGTTGATGAAATCGCGCAACAGCAAAAAGATTCACATTTCGCTATCGTTGACGCTGTCGTTGAACAGCCAAACACTGCTAGCATCCTGTTCAAAGAACAAGAAGCTGCATTCCTTGCTGGTGTAACAGCTGCAATGGCTACTGAAACAGACAAAATCGGTTTCCTTGGCGGAATGAAGATTCCGGTAATCGAGCGTTTTGAATCTGGTTTCCGTGCTGGTGTACACTCTGTTAACCCTGACATCAAAGTTGATGTTCAGTATGCAGAAGCATTCGACAAAGCAGAAGCTGGTAAAGCTATCGCTTCTAAAATGTACTCTTCTGGTGTAGATGTAATTTTCCACGCTGCTGGCGGAACTGGAAATGGTCTATTCACTGAAGCAAAAGACCTTAAGAAGAAAAACCCTGAGAAGAAAATTTGGGCAATCGGTGTTGACTCAGACCAGACTGCTGAAGGTGTAGTAGAAATCGACGGCAAAGAACACAACGTAATCATCACATCAGCTTTGAAGCGTGTTGACAACGCTGTAAAGGACCTTTCACTTAAAGCTTCTGAAGGAAACTTCCCTGGTGGAGAAGTTACTACTTACGGTCTTGCTGAAGACGGCGTAGGTCTTGCAGAAATCAACGCTGAAGTTGCTAACAAGGCTGAAATTGAAGCGAAAGTAAAAGAATTCCAGGAAAAGCTTAAGAGCGGCGAAATTGTTGCTCCCGGCACATTCAAAGAACTAGAAGCATTCATGGCGAAATAAGATCTTTAACAACTTTATGCATCCGGAATAAGCGGGCAGCCCGCCTGCCCCTTATTCCTATTTTTATTCATTCAAAATTAAAACTCTAACTGAAGATCGGAATAGGGATTCTGGTTTTCATTTGTGGTTTTAACTGGGGGCCTCCCCCATTTTTAAATATTAGTTAAGGTCTGACCTCTAACTACCTAATTTCTTACCTTATTGCAGGGAGTGAAAAACAGTGGACTATGTAATTGAAATGCTCAATATTCGTAAAGAATTCCCGGGTATCGTGGCAAATGACAACATCACCCTTCAATTGAAGAAAGGGGAAATCCATGCGCTGCTTGGTGAAAATGGAGCAGGAAAATCCACACTGATGAACGTTTTGTTCGGCTTATATCAGCCGGAACAGGGGGAAATTCGTGTAAAAGGAAAACCAGTGAAAATCACCAACCCAAATATCGCCAATGATCTTGGAATTGGAATGGTTCATCAACACTTTATGCTTGTTGATACTTTTACTGTTACAGAGAATATCATCCTCGGAAAAGAAACAAAAAAGGGTCTTACGATTGATATTAAAAAAGCTGAAAAAGAAGTTCGTGAAATTTCAGAACGTTATGGTTTGGCGGTCGATCCCCAGGCGAAGATTTCTGATATTTCTGTAGGTATGCAGCAGCGTGTCGAAATTCTGAAGACGCTTTATCGCGGAGCGGAAATCCTGATTTTCGATGAGCCGACAGCTGTGCTTACACCCCAGGAAATTAAAGAATTGATCCAAATTATGAAAACGCTAATAAAAGAAGGAAAGTCAATTATCCTTATTACACATAAGCTCAAAGAAATTATGGAAGTATGTGACCGTGTAACAGTAATACGCAAAGGTGTCGGAATTGGGACTGTAAACGTTCCGGATACAAATCCGAATGAACTGGCAAGCCTAATGGTCGGTCGCGATGTGGAATTCAAAACAGAGAAGACTGCAGCCAAACCAGACCAGATTGTACTTGAAATTACAGACCTGTCAGTAAAAGATACCCGTGGAGTCACTGCTGTAAACCATCTGGACTTAAATGTGCGGGCGGGAGAAATTGTGGGAATCGCCGGGGTTGACGGAAACGGACAATCCGAATTAATAGAAGCTATAACAGGACTTCGCAAGGCTGAATCCGGAAGCATAAAGCTGAACGGAAAAGAGATGTTGAACAGCACGCCAAGGAAAATTACTGAATCTGGACTTGCCCATATCCCGCAGGACCGTCATAAGCATGGACTAGTGCTTGATTTCCCAATTGGCGAAAATATGGTATTGCAAACATATTACCAAAAACCGTTCTCTAAGAATGGGATTCTAGATTTCAAACAAATCTACAACAAAGCTACGACTCTTATAAAAGAATTTGACGTCCGTACTCCTAGTGAGTTCACACTGGCTAGATCGCTTTCCGGAGGGAACCAGCAAAAAGCGATTATCGGCCGTGAAGTCGACAGGGACCCGGATATCCTGATCGCTGCCCAGCCTACACGCGGACTGGATGTAGGGGCAATCGAATTCATTCATAGGCGCCTGATTGAACAGCGCGACAAGGGCAAAGGTGTCCTGCTGATTTCATTCGAATTAGATGAGATTATGAACGTAAGTGACAGAATTGCTGTAATCTATGAAGGTAAAATTGTCGCTATTGTTGATCCGAAAGAAACAACTGAGCAGGAGCTTGGCTTGCTGATGGCAGGATCGAAACGGAAGGAAGCAGGTGAAGAAGCCAATGTCTAATCGCGTACAAAACATCATCGTTCCGTTAATCGCTGTCTTCTTAGGCATTTTGGTCGGAACAATCATCATGTTGGTCAGTGGTTATAATCCAGCTGCTGCATTCGCTGCTCTATGGAGTGGAGCCTTTGGAGATATCTACTATATTGGTGAAGTGATTCGTCAGGTTACACCGTATATTTTAGCCGGTCTTGCGGTAGCTTTTGCTTTCCGTACTGGATTGTTCAATATCGGTGTTGAAGGGCAATTAATTGTCGGCTGGCTTGCAGCAGTCTGGGTAGGTGTGGCATTCGAACTTCCTAAGATCATCCACCTGCCTCTTGCAATCATTGCTGCCGGAGCAGCAGGCGCTCTCTGGGGATTCATCCCTGGTTATTTAAAAGCAAAGTTCCGTGTCCACGAAGTTATCGTTACTATCATGATGAACTATGTGGCACTTCACGTAACAAACTATTTGATTCGTACAGTACTATCAGAAGGCAGTGATAAAACGGAAAAAATTGCAGTTTCTGCAAGCCTTCGTTCACCGTTCTTTGAAAGCCTGACAGATTACTCCCGCCTCCACTGGGGAATATTCGTCGCGTTGATCGCCGCTTTCTTTATGTGGTTTTTGCTTGAAAAGACAACAAGAGGTTTTGAATTGCGTTCAGTTGGATTTAACCAGCATGCTTCACAATATGCAGGCATGAATGTAAATAAAAATATTATCCTGTCAATGGCCATTTCCGGAACATTTGCCGGCCTTGCTGGTGCAATGGAAGGTCTAGGAACTTTTGGATACGCATCGATTAAGGGTGGATTTACAGGCGTAGGTTTTGACGGTATCGCGGTTGCCCTCCTGGGAGGCAATACAGCAGTTGGGGTCATACTCGCTGCAATCCTGTTTGGAGGCTTGAAGGTCGGGGCGTTAAATATGCCGCTTCAATCTGGTGTTCCAAACGAGCTTGTCGATATCATTATCGCCATGATTATTTTCTTCGTAGCAGCAAGTTACATGATTCGCTGGTTTATTGAGCGTATCAGCAAAAAGGGGGCGAAATAAGTGAGCATAATGGAAATCTTACTCATCCTGATACCTTCTACCTTATTATGGGCGGCCCCGCTTATTTTCACCGCTCTTGGCGGAAACTTTTCTGAGCGTGCCGGTGTTGTAAACATCGGGCTTGAAGGTTTAATGGTGATCGGTGCATTCACAGCTATTGTATTCAACCTTGCATTCGATAGCGTCCTAGGAGAAGCCACTCCTTGGGTTGCATTATTGGCAGCTATGCTGGTTGGGGGGATTTTATCAATCCTCCATGCAGTTGCATCTATTACATTCCGTGCTGATCAGGTAGTTTCGGGTGTTGCAATCAACCTGCTTGCAGTCGGAGCTGCGCTTTTCCTGGTAAAATTGATTTACGGAAAAGGACAGACTGATATCATCCAGAAGAGCTTCAGAAAAGTAGATATTCCTGTTCTGGGAGACATTCCACTAATAGGGCCTTTATTCTTCCAGAACACATACTATACTTCCTACGTAGCTATCATTGTTGCAGTCATTGCATGGTTTGTTATGTATAAGACAGCATTCGGTCTGCGTTTACGATCTGTCGGTGAACATCCGATGGCAGCAGATACAATGGGTATCAACGTTTACAAAATGCGTTATATCGGTGTTATTATCTCTGGTGCTTTGGCGGGAATTGGCGGCGGTGTATATGCTCAGTCAATTACTTCCGATTTCGGACACGCCACAATCAGCGGCCAGGGTTTCATGGCCCTCGCTGCCCTGATCTTCGGTAAGTGGCATCCGCTTGGCGCTATGGGAGCTGCAATCTTCTTCGGCTTTGCGCAAAGCTTAAGTATCATCGGAAACAGTTTGCCATTCCTTGAGAATATTCCGAGTGTGTACTTGCTGATTGCTCCTTATGTATTGACAATCCTTGCCTTGACAGGATTCATTGGAAGAGCAGAAGGACCAAAAGCAAATGGTGTTCCATACATCAAGGGAAGCAGATAATTAACAGGAAAAGCTTTGTCCGGCAACGTCAAGTGCGGATAAGGACAATTTTCAAACTGAAATTTACAAAAAATTCCCGGGTCTTCAAGCCCGGGAATTTTTTGTTGCACAGCCATAAAATTTATAAAAAATTTTAATACTGATAATAAACTTTGTGTTAAAATATAGGAAAAGTTAGTAAAAAATAACAGTAGCCTGAGGACAAGAATATGAAGCTTTCTTTATATATGGATGATCGTGAGACAGAGAAAATTTTTTCCTATTTACGGTGGGTTTTTTTGTTCGTTGCTGTATTGGTATTTTACTTTCCTCCACTGGCAGACAGGCTTGATTATAATCAGGAATCGTTTCCGTTATTATTGACAATCGGAATCGTATATATGGCTAGCGCCCAAATTGCCCTGCTGAAAATGTCATCAGGAAATGAATATTTTAATCTATTGACCAAGGCTGGCATAGTATTCGATTATATCGCATTAGTATGGCTCCTTTGTTTGACCAATGGGGTAAGTTCTCCTTTTTTTTCGGTTTCATTCCTTGTTGTCATGCACGCAACAATTTACTGGCGCACAAAAGGCGCTTTTTTCTCATCGCTGTTTCTGACACTAGGTTACTCGGCTATTTTTGCAATTCAAGGTCCTTTTGAATTCCAGACGGTCTTTATGTATATTGTTAATCTTAATTTCATCTGGATTGTCGGGGTATTCGGATCGCTGATCGTCATTCGGGAACGAAAGCATTTGAGGCAAAAAGAAATCTTTCACGAGCTTATGTTCACTGATTACTTGACCGGCTTGTATAATCATAGGCATTTTCAGGAACAATTAAGAGTCATGACGAGTGCCCGGCAAAATTTCCTGCTCGTAATGGGAGATATTGATCACTTTAAACAAATAAATGATCAATTCGGCCATTTGACCGGCGATGAAATTTTGAAAAAATTAGGTAGGGTCTTGCAGGATCTTGCCGATGCATATGATGCACAGGCATTCCGCTATGGCGGCGAAGAGTTCGCCTTTTTATTGCCCGCTATGGACGAAACCCGTCAAATCAGTTTCTTTGAAGATTTATACTCAAGGCTGTCATCCGGGAACTTGAGTGAAGAATGCAAGAGTATCACCATGAGCTTTGGTATTGCCGCTTCGAAAGGTGAAGTTTTGCCTGATAAACTTCTTGGTTTCACAGACCAGCTTTTGTACAATGCAAAAGCTAATGGCAAAAATCAGGCTAAATTTGAAACGGGTTATACATATTTAAATTCACAGGCACATGAAGAGGTTGCCGCAGCAAGTCAACAGTAGAAGCTTCCCAGTAAGGGAAGCTTTTCTTGTCCTCAGCTCCCAATTCCTTGAAATTGCATAACTGTGAAAGGTATAGTAGGAGTATCTTTATTGGAATATTAAATATAGACTTCACAACGTATACATAAATTAAGGCTGTTTTTAAATGGTTGTCTTTATAGAGAAAACTTAAAACCATTCAAAGAGAGCATAATTAAGGGAATGTTTCAACATGCGGAATGATGTGAAGAAGAATGATTGTAAGTCTCGCTGTGATAAATAAAGGAGGATTTCGATGGCTGTCATTTCAGAAACGATCAAGAGTATGAAAGGCTACAAGCTGCATATTGTGAAAACCGAGAAATTCAAGACGAATACAATTGTCTGGAAGATGAAGGCACCACTGACTAGGGAGGATGTTACCAAACGGGCTCTGCTTCCCTACGTACTCCAGAGCAGCTCAAAGGCATTTCCGGCTACTTCGAAGTTGCGTTCGTATCTTGATGAGCTATATGGAGCCAATCTATACGTTGATGTATCAAAAAAGGGAGAATATCAGGTCCTAAGTTTCTCACTGGAAATTGCCAATGAAAAGTTTTTGAGTGATCCGGAACCGCTATTGAAAAAAGGAATGCAGCTGATTGCTGAAATCCTTGTAAATCCTCTCGTCGAAAATGAAGCATTTGACAAAGAAACAATCGAGAAGGAAAAGCGCACTTTAAAACAACGTATACAGGCCGTATATGATGACAAAATGAGATACTCGAACTTCAGGTTAGTCCAGGAAATGTGCAAGGACGAACCATATGCTCTCCATGTGAATGGCGAAATTGATGATATTTCTCAAATCGATGAGAAAAACCTGTACCAATACTATAAAAAAGCTTTCGCCGAGGATGAGCTTGATTTGTTCATCATTGGTGATGTGAACGAGGACGAAGTCCAATCTATTTCAGAAGAACTCCTTAAATTTGAACAGCGCAGCCCGAAGCTGGTCGATTCAGTGAAGGGGGATTCTGTGGAGGAGAAGACTGTTAAGGATCGTGAAGATGTAAAACAAGGAAAGCTGAATATCGGTTACAGGACAAATGTACTTTATGGCGATAAGGATTATTATGCTCTGCAGGTGTTCAATGGGATTTTTGGCGGCTTTTCACATTCCAAGCTGTTCTTGAACGTCCGCGAAAAAAATAGCCTCGCATATTATGTTGCAAGCCGTCTGGAAAGCCATAAGGGATTGATGATGGTTATGTCCGGGATTGAATTTGAAAATTTTGAGCTCGCTGTAAAGATCATTCGGGAACAAATGGAAGCCATGCAGACGGGTGATTTTACCGAGCAAGAGATGGAACAGACTAAAGCTGTAATCGAAAATCAAATGCTTGAAACTATGGATACTGCAAGAGGGATGGTCGAGGTTCTTTACCATAATGTTGTATCCCTGCAAAATGTCAGCCTCGATGATTGGCTTGAGGGCATGAGAAAAACAACAAAAGAAGAAATCGTCGATGTAGCCAAAAAGGTTCAGCTTGATACGGTCTACTTCTTAACTGGATTGGAGGCGGACAAATAATGGAGAAAATCACTTTTGAACAGCTGCAGGAGGAAATGTTTTACGAAAAGCTGGAGAACGGACTGGATGTATATATTCTCCCGAAAAAAGGATTTAACAAAACATATGCTACTTTCACGACAAAATATGGTTCGATTGATAACCACTTCCTTCCTCCTGGAAAGGATGATCATGTTAAGGTACCAGATGGCATCGCCCACTTCCTTGAGCATAAGTTGTTCGAAAAGGAAGATGGTGATGTATTCCAGCAATTCAGCAAGCAGGGTGCTTCTGCAAATGCTTTCACCTCCTTCACCAGGACAGCATATTTATTCTCCAGTACATCCAATGTGAATAAAAACCTGGAAACATTGATCGACTTTGTTCAGGAACCGTACTTTACCGAGAAAACGGTTGAAAAGGAAAAGGGTATCATCGGTCAGGAGATCACCATGTATGATGATAATCCGGACTGGAGACTCTATTTTGGTCTTATACAGAATATGTATAAAAACCACCCTGTTAGTATTGATATTGCTGGCACAATCGAATCAATCTCCCATATAACGAAAGATATGCTGTACGAATGCTATGAAACCTTTTACCATCCAAGTAATATGCTGTTGTTCGTAGTCGGTCCGATCAACGCCGATGAAATTATGGGCTTGATAAAAGAAAATCAGAGCAATAAAGATTATAAAAACAAGCCGGAAATTCAACGCAAATTCGATGTGGAACCAGCTGGCGCCGCAGAAAAGAAACAAGTTCTTAAAATGAATGTACAGACATCCAAATGTCTGGTTGGAGTTAAGGCGGCGAATCCAACCGAATCTGGCAGGGATATGCTGAAAAATGAGCTTTCGATCAATGTAATGCTTGATATTCTATTTGGTAAAAGCTCTGAGAACTACACTGAACTATATGGTTCAGGCCTGATTGATGATACGTTTTCCTATGACTATACACAGGAGCAGGGTTTTGGATTCGCGATGGTTGGCGGGGATACAAATGAACCCGATGTCCTTGCCGCTAAACTGGAAACGATGCTGATGGATGCGAAATCGGGTCAAGGACTGACAGCTGAGCATCTTGAAAGAACAAAAAAGAAAAAAATCGGGGCATTCTTAAGGGCGGTCAATTCACCTGAATATATAGCCAATCAATTCACTCGTTACGCTTTTAATGATATGGATTTGTTCGAAGTCGTGCCGGTCCTCGAGAGTCTGACTCTGGATGACTTGAAGCAGGCTGCCAGCCGTTTCATATCCGAAGACCGATTTACTGTCTGCCAGGTAGTGCCTAAGGGGAAGTAAAAGTACACATGAATGTATGCGCCGGTCAATGCCGGCGCATATTTAATTAGAATATTGGAGAGAGAAAAAATGAAAAAATTCGCACTCGTAACCGGAGCAAGTGGAGCAATTGGCATGGCAATATCCAAAAGGCTGGCATCCGTCGGTTATTCACTATATCTTCATTACCATCAGAACGATAGAGGGATTGGCGAACTCCTTGAAGAAATTGACACCTATGGAGGTGAATATATACCGGTCAGGGCTAATTTAGCTTCAAAGACTGGGTACCTGGAGTTAGCTGACCAGATTTTTTCCATTGATGCCATCGTACATAATGCTGGCAATGCTTTATACGGTTTGCTTGAGGACATAACTGAAGATCAGGCAGAATCCCTGATACAAATACATATCACTTCTCCTCTTCTTTTAACAAAAAAGCTTATACCTAAATTGCTCCAAAAAGGACAGGGGAATATAGTAATCGTGTCATCGATCTGGGGCCAAACAGGAGCATCTTACGAGGTGGCTTACTCCACGGTGAAAGGAGCACAGCTGTCATTTGCAAAAGCACTCAGCAAAGAACTGGCACCCTCAAAAATAAGAGTGAATGCAGTAGCCCCGGGAGTGATCGAAACCCCGATGGTTGAAGGGTTTTCACTTGAGGAACTTGAAGCTATTGCTGCGGAGGTTCCAGCAGGACGTCTAGGGCATCCTGAGGAAGTGGCCAGCGGTGTAGAATTCCTTTTATCTGAAAAATCTTCCTATATTACCGGACAGGTATTGGCAATCAACGGCGGATGGTTAACCTGAACGAAATGTGACAAATTTTCTAATCATATCGCATTATGAATAATTCTTTAAGAACGAATGCAAAATAACCTTGTACTATTTTAAGACAAGGAGGTTGTCAAATATGTCCGTATTGGATAATTGGAATCAGTGGAAAGACTTCCTGGGAGACCGTCTTAATCAGGCGCAGGATCAGGGAATGAATAAAGAAGTGATGGGTGATCTTGCCTATCAGATCGGGGACTATCTTGCCAAGAATGTCGACCCAAAGAACGAACAGGAAAGAGTCCTTGCAGATCTTTGGTCAGTAGCAAGTCCTGACGAGCAGCATGCCATTGCTACAATGATGGTAAAGCTGGTTCATAACAACGGAACAAGATAAGTGAATTAGGCAAAGAGGGGACTTTCAATCCTCTCTTTTTTTATTTTTATGGGTACATCAGGGGACTTTTCGCCAGTTTTCTTTTCTGGCTTGTTTTTCCTTTCATCTTCTTAGAAAATCATATATTATAGTAGCTAGATATTCGATGTCAAAATGTGTCGCAATTATTGGCAAAGCAGAGGAGGAGAATGATGGAGAAGAAAGAATGGTACTTGGAATATGAAATTGTGATTAACCGTCCAGGACTGCTAGGTGATATTTCCTCTTTGCTTGGGATGCTGTCGATTAACATAGTTACGATCAATGGGGTGGATGAAGGAAGACGAGGCCTCTTGATCCTTGCAAAAGATGATGATCAAATTGAGAGGTTAGAGTCAATTTTAAATACAATGGATACAATAAGGGTAATAAAGATAAGGGAGCCTAAGCTGCGTGACCGGATGGCAGTCAGACATGGCAGATACATACAGCGTGACGCCGATGATAAAAAAACATTCCGCTTCGTAAGGGATGAACTTGGACTGCTTGTGGATTTTATGGCAGAATTGTTTAAGATGGAGGGCCATAAACTGATTGGGATACGCGGAATGCCCCGGGTAGGCAAGACAGAATCTGTTGTGGCATCAAGTGTCTGTGCCAATAAAAGGTGGCTTTTTGTATCCTCAACATTATTGAAACAGACAATACGCAATCAGCTCATTGAGGATGAGTATAATGCAGATAACTTATTTATCATTGACGGTATTGTTTCCACTCGGAGGGCAAATGAAAAGCACTGGCAGCTTGTCAGGGAAATCATGCGTCTGCCTGCGATAAAGGTAGTTGAACATCCGGATATTTTTGTCCAGAATACGGAATATACAATAGATGATTTTGATTATATTATCGAATTGAGAAATAATCCTGATGAAGAAATCATTTATGATATGGTCCAGAAGAATCACATGTTTACTGATTCTGATTTTGGGGGATTTGATTTTTAACAGTATTGGAAGGTGTTAATGTGTCTGAGTTAGGAATTATTTTAAAGGAAGCCCGTGAAGCAAAAGGCCTCAGCCTGGACGAACTTCAGTCCATCACGAAAATACAAAAACGCTATCTGCTTGGCATTGAAGAAGGAAACTATTCTATGATGCCCGGAAAGTTCTATGTGCGGGCATTTATAAAACAGTATGCCGAGGCAGTCGGACTTGATCCAGATCAGCTATTTGAACAGCATAAATCCGAAATTCCATCTACATACAACGAAGAGCTGCCAGAACAGCTGTCCCGCGTACAGTCAAGAAAGAGTTTTTCGCCTGAAACTTCGAAAGTCCTGGACGTACTTCCAAAGATATTGATTGGAATCTTCATTATTGGCGCCATAGCTCTGGTTTGGTATCTGATTGTCCAAAATGCGGGGGATGAAGCAAAAGAGCCGGCAACGACAGGCAAGGAAACAAAGGTTGAAGAACCTGCAGAGATTCAAGATGAGTCCGTTGATGAAGATGGCAATGGATCCGGGGATTCGGCTGATAAAGAACCTGCCGAAGAAGAAGCAGAACCTGAAACTCCTGCACAGGAGCTTACTGTCGCATCCAGCAGTGGCAGCAATACAGTGTACGAACTGAAGAATACCGATAAATTTGTCATTAAGATCGTTTCCCTGGGACAAACCTGGGTTGGACTTTCTAATGGTTCCAAAACAATCTTCCAGGAAACGCTGGTTAAAGGCAAAAATGAAAGTCGTACGGAAGACTTGACCAACGAAGCACAGGCAGTCATCAATGTAGGCCGGGCACCAGAAACAGAAATTTATGTAAACGACCAAAAGGTTGAGTATAAAGTTCCACCTGAAGAAGATATGACCCAGTTAATTACCATTAAGTATGTAAAATAGTGCTGCAGTGCATGCGTATTTTTTATATATGCCTGCGCACAATTTCCGCTTCAAAATGCCCGTATGGACGTTTGTTTATACGGGCTATACTTACTGTATAAGGATATGAATTATCAACATAAGATTAGCGTCTGCCTGCGCTTGAAACGCTTCGGGGCTGACCAAGGCGCCTGCGCTTTTCTTATCATAGGCAAATTTAATGTTGTTATTTACATATTGGATATAATGAAAGAAGTCAGCAAAATCGCTGTGTATTTATCATCTGGAGGAATAGGATATGAACTTGCCAAATAAAATTACGGTTTCACGGATTTTATTGATTCCGTTATTCATGATCGTGATGATCGTTCCATTTTCCTGGGGTGAAATTTCCCTGCTTGGAACAACAATGCCGGTCACACATTTAGTAGGAGCGTTGATTTATATTTTCGCTTCTGTAACAGACTGGGTTGATGGATATCTTGCACGAAAACACAATCTAGTTACCAATCTGGGGAAATTTCTTGACCCTCTTGCGGATAAACTGCTGGTGTCTTCGGCACTGATTGTTCTTGTTGGACTAGGGTATGCACCTGCATGGATTGTCATCATTATCATCAGCAGGGAATTTGCAGTAACGGGACTTCGTTTATTGCTCGCAGGAGGCGGTGAGGTAGTGGCTGCCAAAATGCCGGGCAAAATCAAAATGTGGGCACAAACGGTCGCAATATCTGCTTTGTTGCTTCATAACATTATTTTTGAAGCTTTCTCTATCCCGTTTGCGGATATCGCCTTGTGGGTGGCCATGTTCTTTACAATCTGGTCTGGATGGGATTACTTCGCTAAGAACAAACAAGTATTCAGTAATTCTAAATAGTTGAATTTGCCAGGAGGATGACAAATGAATGCAGAAATAATTGCAGTTGGATCCGAATTGCTTCTCGGGCAAATTGTCAATACAAATGCCAGATTCCTTTCCAGGCAGCTTGCGGAATTAGGAATCAATGTATTCTATCATACAGTCGTCGGGGATAATCCCGATAGACTGAAAAGCGCAATCAGTATCGCGCAAGAGCGGGCAGAGCTGATTGTTTTTACAGGCGGCCTGGGGCCGACTAAAGATGACCTGACCAAAGACACAATTGCCGGGGAGCTCGGTAAGAAGCTGGTACTTGATGAAGAAGCGATGAGGTCGATCGAGCTTTATTTCGATAAAACGAAAAGGGTCATGACCGAGAATAACAGGAAGCAGGCACTTGTTATTGAGGGCTCTGTTATCCTTAAAAATGAAAATGGCATGGCTCCTGGCATGTTCCTTACAACTGCAGATCATAAGTATATGCTTTTGCCAGGCCCTCCTTCAGAAATGGAGCCTATGTTCATAAAATATGGACAGGAAGCCATTGCTGGAATAAATGGGAACCAGTCAAGAATTGAATCAAGGGTCCTGCGCTTCTTTGGAATCGGCGAGGCAGCACTTGAAGCAAAGATAGAGGATTTGATTGATCAGCAAAGCAACCCTACGATTGCCCCGCTTGCTGGCGACGGTGAAGTCACCTTGAGGCTGACGGCAAGAGCTGATGCTAACAGCACGGCCCAAACATTGATTGATAAAGTGGAAGCTGAAATCATGTCGCGAGTTGGCGAGTTTTTTTATGGTTACGATGAAACCTCGTTAATCTTGGAACTATCCAAACTATTGAAAAGCAGAAACCTGACGATTTCAGCAGCGGAAAGCCTCACGGGTGGAATGTTCCAGCAGGAATTGACTTCTGTTTCCGGTGCAAGCAGCCTATTCAAGGGCGGAATTGTCTGCTATTCCAATGAGGCTAAAATCGGACTCGTTAATGTCAGACCCGAAATAATAGAAAACTATGGGGCTGTCAGCAAGGAATGCGCAGAAGAGCTGGCAGTCAATATTTCGTCGATTGCCAAATCGGATATCGGCATCAGTTTCACCGGTGTCGCTGGCCCCGAAAGTCTGGAAGGCCATCAGCCAGGGACGGTTTTCATCGGCGTGCATATAAAGGGGCAGCCAGTACATGTGGAAAAACTAAGCCTGAGCGGGTCACGTACAGCAATCAGGAGCAGGTCAGTAAAATTTGGATGCCAGCTCATAATTAATAGATTATCAGCAACACGGAAGTGAATATGCTTCCGTGTTTTTTATGGAATGGATAATTAATAGGCAGACTTTTTGCCAAAAACGTATTTTAAAGGGTATATTACATATTAAATCTAGTTAAAACTGCATCAGAAATTGAGTTTTGTTGATTTTTTTCGCCTTAAAAAAAACGAATAAATGTTCGATTTTTTAATGGACAAACTGCATGGAAAAAGGTATAGTAATAGTAGGCTTTAAATAAGAGATTTGCGGACAGGCAGCATGCTGGTTCGTTTTTATATAAAAGGAGGAAGATTGAGTGAGTGATCGTCAAGCGGCGTTAGATATGGCATTAAAACAAATCGAAAAGCAATTTGGTAAAGGATCGGTCATGAAGTTGGGGGAGAAGACAGACACTAAGATTTCTACTTCTCCAAGTGGTTCTCTTGCACTGGATGTAGCGTTGGGAATAGGCGGCTATCCTCGCGGACGTGTTATTGAAATCTATGGACCTGAGAGTTCTGGTAAAACAACAGTTGCGCTTCATGCAATTGCAGAAGTGCAGGCTAATGGCGGCCAGGCAGCGTTCATTGACGCTGAACACGCGCTGGATCCTGTATATGCACAGAAACTCGGTGTAAACATTGACGAACTTCTTCTGTCACAGCCGGATACAGGAGAGCAGGCATTGGAAATTGCGGAAGCATTAGTGCGAAGCGGAGCAATCGATATCATCGTTATTGACTCCGTTGCAGCTCTTGTCCCTAAGGCAGAAATTGAGGGTGAGATGGGTGATTCCCACGTCGGTCTTCAGGCTCGATTGATGTCCCAGGCACTGCGTAAACTTTCCGGTGCTATCAACAAATCTAAGACTATCGCTATCTTCATTAACCAGATTCGTGAAAAAGTCGGTGTTATGTTCGGGAATCCTGAGACTACACCAGGCGGCCGTGCTTTGAAGTTCTATTCAAGTGTGCGTCTTGAAGTGCGCCGTGCTGAAACATTGAAGCAGGGAAATGATATGGTAGGTAACAAAACTAAGATTAAAGTTGTCAAGAACAAGGTTGCGCCTCCATTCCGTACAGCTGAAGTGGATATTATGTACGGCGAAGGGATTTCCAAAGAGGGTGAGATCATCGACATGGGTTCAGACCTTGATATCGTCGATAAGAGCGGTTCTTGGTATTCCTATAATGGTGAGCGTCTTGGACAGGGAAGGGAAAACGCCAAGCTGTTCCTTAAAGAAAACCCGTCCATCCGTCTTGAAGTCCAGAAAAAGATTCGTGACCACTACGGCCTTGATGGTGAGTTCACTGTAACTGAAACAGATGAAGACCAGGAAGAATTCCAATTGGATTAATAGATTTGCTTAAGGTCTCCTGAATGTCAGGAGACCTTATTTATGTTGCTGTCTGGCTAAAAATATGAATTGATTGAATAATTAATCAAAATCAGTGGAATCCGTATGGGACAAACCCTTGACAATAAAAATTGGCAGCTTTACAATTAAAAATGTATATTTTACATTTTCATGGTATTAAAAACGTTTAAAAGCATTAGAGCTGTATGTTGATGCTTGTAACAATGTACATGCCGACACTTTAAAAAACGTAACACAAGTTCATAGCAAGAGGAGGTGAAAATGATGGATCCAATTATTTCAATCATCTCCATTTTGCTTGGCCTATTCGTCGGTGCAGTTGTTGGCTATTTTTATCGTAAATCCGTTGCGGAAGCAAAAATTGCAGGTGCCAAAAACGCCGCAGAACAAATTGTTGAAGATGCGAAGCGTGAAGCAGAGGCTATGAAGAAGGAAGCCCTGCTGGAGGCTAAGGATGAAAATCACAGGCTGCGTACAGAAGCAGAGCGTGAGATTCGTGAACGAAGAAATGAACTGCAAAAACAAGAAAATCGTTTATTGCAAAAAGAGGAGAATCTTGATCGTAAAGATGATTCGTTGAACAAACGTGAAAATCTTTTAGAGAAAAAAGATGACGCTCTTTCCAAAAGACAACAGCATATTGAAGAGATGGAAAGCAAAGTGGACGAGATGGTACGAAATCAGCAGGCTGAACTGGAACGCATCTCGGGCTTAACGCGTGATGAGGCTAAATCCATCATTTTGGAGCGTACTGAGCAAGAACTTGCTCACGACATTGCACTAATGATTAAGGAAAACGAAAACAGGGCGAAAGAAGAATCCGATAAGAAAGCGAAAGAAGTACTTTCACTAGCCATTCAAAGGTGTGCGGCTGATCATGTCGCAGAAACGACTGTATCGGTTGTGAACCTTCCGAATGATGAAATGAAAGGCAGGATTATCGGACGTGAGGGACGGAATATCCGCACCCTGGAAACGTTGACGGGAATTGACCTCATAATTGATGATACTCCGGAAGCGGTTATCCTATCCGGATTTGATCCAATCAGACGTGAAACAGCCCGTTTAGCTCTTGAAAAGCTTGTCCAGGATGGACGTATTCACCCGGCTCGAATTGAGGAAATGGTTGAGAAAGCAAGACGTGAAGTAGATGAACATATTCGTGAGGTTGGGGAACAGACTACCTTCGAAGTGGGAGTACACGGGCTTCATCCAGACCTTATCAAAATTCTTGGCCGTTTGAAGTATCGTACAAGCTACGGACAGAATGTACTAAAACATTCTATGGAAGTAGCCCAATTGTCCGGATTGCTTGCTGCTGAGCTAGGTGAAGATGAAACATTGGCCCGCCGTGCAGGACTCCTGCATGATATCGGAAAGGCGATTGACCATGAAGTAGAAGGCAGCCACGTTGAAATCGGCGTTGAGCTGGGTACGAAATACAAGGAACATCCTGTTGTCATCAACAGTATTGCTTCCCACCATGGTGATACTGAGCCAACTTCGATCATCGCAGTACTTGTTGCAGCCGCTGACGCTTTATCAGCTGCAAGGCCAGGTGCCCGCAGCGAAGCGCTTGAAAACTATATCCGCCGTCTTGAAAGGCTGGAAGAGATTTCAGAATCCTATGAGGGAGTCGAGAAATCATTTGCCATTCAGGCGGGCAGGGAAATCAGGATCATGGTTAGACCTGATCAAATCGATGACTTGCAGGCACACCGCCTCGCTCGTGATATCCGCAAGAAAATCGAGGAAGAGCTCGATTATCCAGGACATATCAAAGTTACAGTCATTCGTGAAACTCGTGCAGTTGAATACGCGAAATAAAGCGGTGCTTAAGCGCCGCTTTTATTTTTTGTCCTTTTTCGAAAATGACTTTGTACATAGTTTTCATCTGAAATCTATAGTGTGATACAATTTTACTAATCAATTTAATCTTAGACAGGAATGTGAATGCAATGAGGATTTTATTTGTAGGAGATGTAGTAGGTTCCCCGGGTCGTGATATGGTAACGGAATACCTGCCAAAGTTAAAGGGGAAATTTCGGCCGACAGTTACAATCATAAATGGTGAGAATGCTGCGAGCGGAAAAGGGATCACCGAAAAGATTTATCGACAGTTTCTTGAGCAGGGTGCACAGGCTGTAACCCTAGGCAACCATGCATGGGATAATCGTGAAATTTTTGAATTCATCGATGGAGCTAAATATTTGGTCAGGCCTGCTAATTTTCCTGAAGAAGTTCCTGGAAAAGGGATTGTTTATCTAAAAATCAACCAGGAAGAGCTGGCAATTATCAATTTACAGGGCCGCACCTTCTTAACGCCAATAGATTGCCCATTTAAAAAAGCGGATGAATTGATTGAGGAAGCCCAAAAGCGCACTTCCCTCATTTTTGTGGATTTTCATGCAGAGGCAACTAGCGAAAAGCAGGCTATGGGCTGGTACCTTGATGGGAGGGTTTCCGCTGTAGTCGGTACGCATACTCATGTACAGACAGCAGATGACAGAATACTGCCCTCTGGTACGGCATATTTGACCGATGTAGGCATGACTGGCCCGTATGATGGGATATTAGGAGTGGAAAAAGAAGCGGTGCTTAGAAGGTTCATGACAAGCCTTCCTACACGTTTCGAAGTAGCCAAGGATGGAAGGAACCAGCTTTCAGCAGTATTAATAGATTTGGATAAGAAGACTGGCAAAGCAGTAAAAATCCAAAAAGTCCTGATTAATGATGACCACCCCTTTTATGAATGAAGCTTCATAAAATAGGCTACAACCATAGAGACTGCAGACAAGCTAATTTCAGCTTATCAGCAGTCTTTTAATTTCCCTTTGGAAAGTTGGCGGGAGGAGTATGACAATCGAAAAGAGCAATTTACCCCCGATGAAATGGACCCTTATGAAGAATAGAGAAGGCCGCATAAGGGTGCTATAACCGTATGCAATAGATTCTTAATGTAAAGGGAAAAGGCCATATAAGTACACAATTAAAATTATGAAAGCTTACATTGGCTACACTGATAATGATCTTGTCCTAAAAAGAATCGAAACAATCTGCTTTACTAATCGTTATATGTCACAGTGAATTTTTTTGTGACGGTCATATCTGAGCTTCCTCCTGAATATAGTAGCAGTGGAACAGACTAACCTGGATGTCCACGCAGGGCATTCAGAACGGGATAAAATAAGGAGGAGCCAGGAATGGATATATTAAAAGTTTCAGCAAAATCTAATCCTAATTCTGTAGCTGGTGCGCTTGCTGGAGTGCTGCGCGAAAGAGGGGGCGCAGAAATTCAGGCAATTGGGGCGGGTGCATTGAATCAGGCCGTTAAGGCAGTAGCGATCGCAAGAGGGTTCGTAGCACCTAGCGGAGTTGATTTAATTTGTATCCCGGCATTTACCGATATCCTGATTGATGGCGAAGAGCGTACAGCCATCAAATTGATTGTTGAACCCCGCTAGTGGGGTAGGGCGCATAAAGCCATACACATAAGAATCCATTGATATATTACTGGCCTGTTTGCATGTGCAAGCAGGTTTCTTTTTTATTTTGTATAATTGATGCGGGGAGGAATTTATTTGAAAATCTTTGATGGACATTGTGATGTACTATATAAATTATTTATCAACCCGACACTTGATTTTTGCCAGTCAGCTGAATTGCAGGTTAACTTGGAAAGGCTAAATTCGTCAGGAACCAGAGTCCAATTGTTTGCAATTTATGTGCCGGAATCGGTTCATCCTGATTTAAAATTCGAAGCAGCTTTAAGGATGGTTGACTTGTTCTATGAAAAGGTCCTTTCGCCAAATCCTCAAATGAAGCTGGTGACAAACAGGGCGGAAATCGGGCAGCTTGCTGAAAATGAAATTGGTGCCTTACTAACTCTCGAGGGTTGTGATGCTATAGGACAGGATTTACTGAAATTGCGGACTTTGCTGCGACTTGGAGTCCGTTCGGTAGGATTGACCTGGAATTATGCGAATCATGTGGCAGACGGGGCGATGGAGGAACGGGGAGCTGGGCTTACAAAATTTGGCCGTCAGGTCGTCCAGCTGCTGAATGAAACAAAAACAGCGTGTGATGTCTCTCATCTATCAGAGCGGGGTTTCTGGGATGTTCTAGAAGTGGCAGAGAGCGTATTTGCCTCCCACTCAAACAGTTATGTGAAATGCCCGCATCCAAGGAATCTGAGGGATGATCAGATTAAAGAGCTGATCAAGCGGAATTCAGTCATTGGCATCACCTTTGTCCCGGAATTTTTATCAGGCAGAAAAGAAACAGCATCCATAGATGACGTTCTTCGCCACCTTGATCATATCTGTTCTCTAGGTGGAGAGAATCATGTTGGCTTTGGCTCGGATTTTGACGGTATAGAATTTACTGTGAAAAATCTATCAGGAAATGAACAATATGAGAATCTCTGTAATGAATTGCAAAAATATTATACTGATATACAAGTCCGTAAGTTCCTTTACGAAAACATGGCTGCCAGACTCCCGCTGCAAAGTGGCTTAGTTCAATAGTGACAGCCGATATAAATAGTTGCAGACAACGGTAAGAGTACAACATTTCTACAATATTTTAATAAATAAAAAAATATTCATATTTTCGTCAATAATTATTCTGAAAGGGTTGCTTTTTTATTCACATAGGTCTAGAATTGTAAGCGTTTAGTACCATCCATTTGCTAGATTTCTAAAGGATTCTCGAGAGATATCCGGTAATGTCTAGTGAATTACTTGGAAAAGTGCTACACTTAATAACGAAGCGTTTTTACATATTTTTTTACGTATCTAAAGGGGTGTAAGAGATGATCAATCAACTTTCATGGAAAGTTGGCGGACAGCAGGGAGAAGGAATTGAATCTACCGGGGAAATTTTCTCTATTGCATTGAACCGTCTAGGCTACTACTTGTATGGCTACCGTCACTTTTCATCACGTATCAAGGGCGGGCACACAAATAACAAGATTCGAGTAAGCACTACAGAGGTTCGATCTATTTCTGACGATTTAGATATTCTTGTAGCTTTCGACCAGGAAACGATCGATGTAAACTACAAGGAATTGCATGAGAAAGGCGTCATTTTAGCTGATGCCAAGTTTGACCCTAAGAAGCCAGAAGATACTCAAGCTGCATTGTATGCGGTTCCATTTACGGAAATGGCTACTGAACTTGGAACATCTCTTATGAAAAACATGGTCGCAATTGGTGCGACTAGTGCAATCCTGGACCTGGATATCCAGGTTTTCGAGGAAGTCGTCCAGGAAATCTTCGGACGCAAAGGTCAACAAGTTGTCGATAAAAACATGGAAGCGATTAAAGCTGGCTACGAATATACGAAGGAACAATTGTCTGGCGCTGAGACGATGCAGCTTGAAAAGGCTGATGGACAGAAACGCCTGTTCATGATCGGTAATGATGCAATCGCCATGGGTGCAGTTGCAGGAGGCTGCCGTTTTATGGCTGCTTATCCAATTACGCCTGCATCAGAAATCATGGAATATCTGATCAAGAAGCTGCCGGCTCTTGGCGGTACTGTCATTCAGACAGAAGACGAAATCGCAGCTGCAACAATGGCAATTGGCGCTAACTATGGCGGTGTCCGTGCCATTACTGCATCGGCCGGTCCTGGCCTTTCATTGAAAATGGAAGCAATCGGTCTTGCTGGAATCACTGAAACACCGCTTGTTATCGTTGATACACAGCGTGGCGGTCCATCAACAGGACTTCCTACAAAACAGGAGCAATCAGACCTTATGGCGATGATTTATGGAACCCATGGTGAAATTCCTAAGATTGTCATGGCTCCGAGTACTGTTCAGGAAGCATTCTATGATGCAGCAGAAGCATTCAACCTTGCCGAAGAGTATCAATGCCCGGTTATCGTGTTGACAGACCTTCAACTGTCACTTGGAAAGCAGACGGTTGAGCCGTTAAACTTTGAAAAAGTGGAAATCCGCCGTGGCAAGCTGGCTGCGGAAGAACTTCCTGAAATTGAAAATAAGGGCTACTTCAAGCGTTATGAAGTGACAGAAGATGGTGTTTCGCCACGTGTAATTCCAGGAATGAAAAACGGAATCCACCACGTAACAGGTGTTGAACATGATGAGACAGGAAAACCTTCAGAATCTGCAGCGAACCGTATTGCCCAGATGGATAAGCGTTTCCGCAAAATCAGTAATCTGAAGTTCGATACGCCAATCCATAAAAATGCTCCGCATGAAGAAGCTGATCTGCTGATCGTAGGTTTCAATTCTACACGAGGCGCAATCGAAGAGGCAATGGGAAGACTTGAGAAGGATGGTTTGAAAGTAAACCACGCTCATGTACGTCTGATCCACCCATTCCCTGCTGATGAAATGATGCAGCTTGTAAAATCTGCGAAGAAAGTGGCAGTTATTGAAAACAATGCGACTGGACAACTGGCAAACATCATGAAAATGAATGTCGGAGGACATGAGAAGATCCACAAGATCCTCAAGTACGACGGAAATCCATTCTTGCCGCAGGAAGTCCACACAAAATGCAAGGAGTTGTTCTAGGATGGCGACTTTTAAAGAATTTCGCAATAATGTAAAACCAAACTGGTGCCCAGGCTGCGGCGACTTCTCTGTACAAGCTGCCATGCAGCGCGCTGCTGCGAATGTAGGCCTTGAGCCCGAAGATCTGGCTGTAATCTCAGGTATTGGCTGTTCTGGCCGTATCTCTGGATATATCAATTCTTATGGCTTCCACGGAATCCATGGCCGTGCGCTTCCAATTGCACAGGGCGTTAAGATGGCGAACCGTGATTTGACTGTTATCGCTTCCGGTGGTGACGGAGACGGTTTCGCGATCGGTATGGGACATACTGTCCATGCGATCCGCCGTAACATCAATATCACTTACATTGTCATGGACAACCAGATTTATGGTCTGACAAAGGGGCAAACTTCTCCGCGTTCGGCTGCTGGATTCAAGACAAAATCAACTCCAGCAGGTTCTATTGAGCAAGCTATTTCTCCAATGGAATTGGCACTGACAGCTGGTGCTACTTTCGTGGCTCAAAGCTTCTCAACTGACCTGAAAGACCTGACTGCCCTGATCGAAGCAGGTATCAAGCATGAAGGTTTCTCGCTTATCAACGTATTCAGCCCTTGTGTAACTTACAACAAGGTAAACACATACGACTGGTTCAAAGAAAACCTTACAAAGCTAAGCGATATCGATGGTTATGATCCATTAAACCGTGAAGCAGCGATGCAGACATTGATGAAACATAACGGATTGGTTACAGGACTAATCTATCAAAATACAGAGCGCAAATCATATCAGGATCTGGTAAGCGGTTATTCTGAGACTCCGCTTTCTAAAGCAGACCTTAAGCTTGACCAGGCTCATTTTGATAAGCTGGTTGCTGAATTCATGTAACAGAATTTGCCGGATTGAATCAAAACCCCAATCATTAATAGATTGGGGTTTTATTTTTCAAGGATATTATGAATCATTGATTAAGTGACAAGTATCACTACGATAATGAAAGATTTAAGATAATATGATTAAGTTGGCTTTTTTTGCCGTGAATGCTCTATTTCCATTGCCTGCTATTGTCATCATTGATTCGAGAGTTTATACTATAATAATGTGTATATTTAATATTTTCGGGGTGGAATATACCCCTTTTGCAGGTTGAGTTTTTATACCTGGCGCTAGGTTCTGGGTTATAAACTGCCTGTACGCTTTCTAATGAAAGGAGATCTGTAATGAACGAAAACCAACGCTTGGAAGGACAGCAAGTACTAACTGGAAATTCTTCGGACAAAAAATCCAGCAAGGATTATAGCAAGTACTTTGAATCAGTATATACAGCTCCTTCTTTAAAGGATGCGAAAAAGCGCGGAAAAGAAGAAGTAAAGTACCATAAGGACTTTAACATCCCAGAAGAATTTATCGGTATGGGAGAAGGCCGTAAGTTCTATATCCGTACCTATGGATGCCAGATGAATGAACATGATACTGAGGTCATGGCTGGTATTTTCCTGGGTCTTGGTTATGAGCCTACTGACAGTGTCGAGGACGCAAATGTCATTCTCCTGAATACATGTGCAATCAGGGAAAATGCTGAAAACAAGGTGTTCGGAGAACTTGGACATTTGAAGCATTTAAAAAGGGAGAAGCCTGACCTCCTGTTGGGAGTCTGTGGCTGTATGTCCCAGGAAGAATCTGTCGTGAACAAGATTCTGAAAACCTATAACCAGGTTGATATGATTTTTGGTACGCATAATATTCATCGTCTGCCACATATCCTCCAGGAAGCGTATATGTCCAAAGAAATGGTTGTTGAAGTATGGTCAAAGGAAGGGGACGTAATAGAAAACCTTCCAAAGGTGCGCCGTGGAAATATTAAGGCATGGGTAAACATTATGTATGGCTGCGATAAATTCTGCACATACTGCATCGTTCCATACACACGAGGCAAAGAGCGAAGCCGCCGTCCTGATGATATTATCCAGGAAGTCCGTCATCTTGCAGCCCAGGGCTACCAGGAAATTACCCTCCTTGGCCAGAACGTAAACGCGTATGGAAAAGATTTTACTGATATTGAATATGGTCTTGGGGACTTGATGGACGAAATGAGGAAGATTGATATCCCTCGAATCCGTTTTACAACAAGCCATCCGCGTGACTTCGATGATCACTTGATTGAAGTCCTTGCAAAAGGCGGAAATCTCATGGACCACATCCATTTGCCGGTACAATCCGGTTCTACCGATGTATTGAAGATCATGGCACGTAAGTATACACGGGAACAATATCTAGAACTTGTGCGCAAGATCAAGGCGGCCATTCCTAATGTGACTTTAACGACAGATATTATCGTAGGGTATCCGAACGAGACAGAGGAACAATTCGAGGATACAATGTCTCTTGTTCGTGAGGTTGGCTATGAATCAGCCTATACATTCATCTACTCTCCTAGGGAAGGAACTCCGGCTGCTAAAATGCAGGATAACGTCCCTATGGAAGTGAAGAAGGAACGACTGCAGCGCCTGAATGCACTGGTGAATGAGCAATCTGCCCAGTCAATGAAGAAGTATCAGGATCAAATTGTAGAGGTACTGGTCGAAGGCGAAAGTAAAAACAATCCTGATGTACTTGCTGGATATACAAGCAAGCTTAAGCTTGTCAATTTCGTTGGACCGAAATCGGCAATCGGCAAAATCGTAAAAGTAAAAATTACAGATGCAAAAACATGGTCTTTAAACGGGGAAATGGTAGAAGAAATCGAACCAGTTGAGGTGAATTAAGTTGGCAAAATTCAATAAAGATGACATTATCGAGCGTTCAAGAGAAATCGCAAGAATGATTGCGGAAACGGAGGAAGTTGACTTTTTCAAACGTGCAGAAGCACAGATCCATGAGAATGAAAAAGTTAGAACACTTATTTCTTCTATTAAAGGTCTCCAAAAACAAGCAGTTAATTTCCAGCACTACGGAAAAACAGAAGCTTTGAAGAAGACTGAAGAAAAGATTGCTTCTTTAGAAGAGCAGCTTGACGCAATTCCAGTTGTCCAGGAATTCAAGCAATCACAGATTGATGTAAATGACTTGCTGCAACTTGTCGCAACAACTATTTCAAATGCTGTTACAGATGAAGTTGTCGCCTCAACTGGAGGAGATATTCTTCGCGGTGAAACGGGCGCTTCACTCAAAAACGGAGCAAGCTGCCACAGTCACGAACATTAATTATAAAAACAAGACACCTGTTTTTTTTAGCAGGTGTCTTTTTTATGCCCATATCACTTTTGATAAGTTTCTGAGGGCATTTTTAAATCTGAAATGTTATTTGTTTTTTTACAATACGGTTCTTTTTCCATGGTTCTTCTCATATACATTCACCTGTCATAAATACAACCGAATTCCCCATCATCTTTTATAATCGGGAACATTCAGGGCGTGTGGGCATACAATGAACTATGCCTAAGTTTTTATCAGTGGTTCTAAAATTAATCGCACACTAGTCTAATATCACGCATAGGATGAATTGAAAAAGATTGAGGAGGTTTCGCTCGCATGGGAGATTACAGAGAGATTATCACGAAAGCCGTCGTAGCGAAAGGACGTAAATTCACACAGTCCAATCATACGATCAACCCAGCGCATCATCCAAGCAGCATTCTGGGCGCTTGGGTCATAAACCATAAGTACAAGGCGAAAAAGGTAGGAAAAGTGGTTGAGGTAAACGGGTCTTACGAAGCCAACATCTGGTACTCCTACGATGACAATACAAAAACAGAAGTAGTCACGGAGAAAGTTACTTACTGCGATGTCATCAAGCTTAAATACCGTGATCCGGATTGCCTGGATGACCATGATGTCCTTGTTGAAGTTCTTCAGCAGCCTAACTGCATTGAAGCTGTCATTTCGCCAAATGGCAATAAAATCATCGTTCATGTTGAAAGGGAATTCCTGGTGGAAGTCATTGGTGAAACGAAGGTTTGTGTCGTCACTCATCCAGGCGGATGTGACTGCGATGAAGATGAGTGGGGTCATGGAATCGATGATGATGAATTTGAAGACTTGAATCCGGACTTCCTTCTTGGTGAGGAAGAATAACATCGAACTAGGAAGCTCGTACTTCCTAGTTTTTTTTATAAGTCTTATTCGGAATTTTTGTTAGTTCTATAATTATAGTATAGTCCTGCTTCTGTTTTTTAAAAGAAATCTGTTCCGAATCTTTCTGGACAAATCTTTGGAACCTTCAGATAAACGAATTGTTCTAAAAGCAGCAATGAATGCGAAAACTGCCTTATATAAAATGGCAGCAACTTCCGGTAATTGTTTATACTGTTTGGTTGCTGCCTCTTTTGCATCCATCTTTTACAGGAAGAAAGCCGGTTTTTCAGTCCTGCTGCAAATTTTACATTCTTCGGATTCGGTCCAGGAATAGAAATCAATTTTGCATTTATTGCAATAGTTCTTGACCACTTTATAACTGATTTCTGCACTCCTATGAAAATTTTGCATAATTTCTATCGAATTCTCCTTGCAAATATCAATGCAGAGACGACAACCGCTGCAATTGTGATCAGTAAGTTTCAGTGAATCCCCATCAAGGTTGAATACATCTGAAGGACAAATCTTAAAGCACGCCTCGCATAACGTACAGTCTTCTAGATTCATCTTTACTTCATAAAAAGACCAGTCCTTGTAAAAGCCTGGAATTTGAAAGCTGCGCTCATTGAATCGCCATTTAATTGGAGTCATAGAAGTAAGAATGGTCTTTTTGCTGTCATATGCAAGCTTCGTAAATAAGGCTCGCCTGGAAATCTTCGTTTGCTCCTCTTTTTCCAAAACCACATTGTTTACCAAAATCATTGGTTCAGAATTCATTTTGTTCAATAGTTCATTCGCCAGGTCGACCCGCTCCATTAAATCCTCGCTAAACAAAGGTTTATGAATAATCCGTATCCCCTTTTTATGATAATAGAGAAGCTCAACCATGGTAGGCCAAGTGGAGTCATCCTGCAGGAACAAGTAATGTTGAATGACCTTCCGCGCGGGAGATTGACCTTTGATTGCCTGAACTGGGCAGACCGTGATACAGACACCACATGTAGTGCATAGTTTTCCATTAATATTTATTTTTCCATTATCCAGATGTATTGCATCTGCCGGACATTCGTCTATACAAGCTGTACAGGAACCCATATTACTGATTCTCCTTGTACAGGCATCAGAAATCTCTTGTTCATAACTCAAGCTTTCGATCCAATTGCCAATCAGCGACATTTAAGGTCACCTCGAAATTCATAATTTCTACTCTATCATTTTACGATTAATCTATATAAAAAAAGGCGTGTTCGCCATAAATTCAAACAGATGTAAAGGATTGTTCACAATCTTTCATTCAGTTAAAGGAATAAAGGTTTAAAAATTTAGTAGTAGCCCACATTCCAGACTGCCCTTCGAAAATCCCACTCAAAATCCCTGAATAAAAACTAGGTGTATTCCTTTACATACTTACGGGGTATTTTCCACAGAATGTTTATTGTTTCACAAACTTGGTTGCCATATAGTGAAGATGTAATCGAAAGGTGGTGTATCTAGATGATTGAGATTATTGATAGGAAGGCAGCGGCAGCGAGGGTTTTTACAATTTTTGCAGACTTATATAAGCCTCCTTCTTTGGAGATTTGGAGGGAGCTGGAGCAAAAAGATTTTCTGAAAAACCTTGAGTCATTGGTCACTGACCTTTATAGTGTTGAATTTTCATTAGAGGGAATCTTGCCTGATGACTTTGGTCAGTTTTGCCGTATACATACCAAAGCAATCGGATCTGCAGAAGAAAATGCCGTTTTTCCAATTGAATCTCTTTATAAACCATGGACACAAGATGAAACTTGTACTCTTCCTTTTGCCTGCGAAAAAGGTTACTTGTTAGGTGACCCGGCAATGCATATTAATTTCATTTTAAATGAACTGCAAATAGAAATTCCCAATGAGTACCGGGGAATACCCGATCATTTATCCATTCTGCTTGAGTTGGCTGCATATTTTATCGAGAATGCTCCTGAAAAATTCAGCAAAGGATTCATCCGTGATCACTTGGATTGGCTGACTGAATTTGAAAGACAGCTTAATGTGCAATCCATCCATCCGTTTTATGAAAGGATTACTGAAATGTTGATAAAGGTAATCGAAGCAGAGCACAAATTTCATAAATAAAAAGATTTATAGCCTGAAGGTGGTGATGCTTTCTGTGAGAATAACGAACTGTTCGCTTAGAGTATTAAATCATACCAGAGACTGCCTCATTGAAGGCGGGGAAGGGTCAAAAGAAAAAGGAGGGCTAATTCAATGCTAGAAACAAAACTATCAAGGCGCGGATTCATTAAAGCTTCTGCCGCCACAGCTGCTCTTGCCTCTGCGGGCACTGTCGGTTTTAATGAATGGTCCAGGGAATATGCAAAAGCTGGTGCAAACGTTGATATCAAGGAGATTGCTAGTACATGTAATGCATGCTCAAGCAAATGTGGAATGATAGGACATATAAAGAATGGCCGTTTGTGGAAGCTTACAGGGCACCCTGATCATCCATATTCTAAAGGGAAGCTATGTGCGAGAGGGCATGGGTATGCGACGGTTGTATACTCTAAAGACAGACTGACACAGCCGTTGAAAAGAGTGGGGAAAAATGAATTCGAGCCAATTAGCTGGGACCAGGCATATAAAGAAATTGCCGAAAAATTAAACAAAATCATTAAAGAGCATGGTCCGCAGGCAGTGGCACTTACAGAAGACCCCAGGGCATCAGGAAAATTTTATTCTCCACGGTTTATACATGCTCTTGGATCGTCCAACTATTATACACACCATGTCGTTTGTTCGAATTCCAGAGATGCTGGCTTTCTTCATACAGTTGGTGAAACAGCAACCAGCGCGGACATAAGCAATGCAAAATACATCATGTTCATTGGCAGAAGCTATGGCGATGGAATACGTCCAAGTTCTGTCCAGTCTTTGGCTGCGGCCAGGGATAACGGTGCGAAGATTGTCATAGTTGATCCTCGATTAAATAACACGGGCAATCTTGCTACAGAATGGATGGCCATTCGTCCGGGAACAGACCTCGCCCTGGTGCTGGCAATGTCTCATGTTTTAATTAAGGAAAACCTGCACGATCTTGAATTTATTAAGAATTATACAGTTGGCTTTGAAGAATATGCTAAAGCTCTGACGAAGTACACTCCGCAATGGGCCGCGGGTATTACCGGGATTCCTGCAGAGGATATCACACGCATTGCCATCGATATGGGGAAAGCGAAACCGAAGGCATTGATTGAACAATCATGGAGAGGGGCGTTCGGATGTAATTATGAAAACAGTACCGAAACGGGCCGTGCCGTCGCGATGTTCAATGCTTTATTGGGAAATTACCAGCAAAAAGGCGGAAGTATTTTCGGTGGGAAGCCTTCACTTGGGAAATTGGATAAAGAGAAACATCCAAGTCCAAAAGAACCAGAAGCTCCAAAAGCGGGCAAAAAAGAATTCCCGCTGGCTTATGAAGACAACGGTGTAGCCACCATCGTAGCCAAAGAAGCTCTAGAAGGAAAAATGAAAGCAGCGATTTACTACCATTCAAATGCAGCGCTAGGCTACGGTAATCCTAAAGTGATGAAGGAAGCCTTTTCAAAAATGGATCTTGTCGTTGCGATCGATGTCCAAATGTCTGAAACGGCCCAGCTGGCGGACTATGTTCTTCCCGAAGTGACATACATTGAACGCGATGAAGTGATTGAAGGGCTGTCTGGGAAGATGCCAGGAATCGCCTTAAGGCAGCAAATGGTTGAAAAAGTACACCCGAAGACGAAGCCAATCCATGAAATCTATACAGAGTTAGCACAAGCTTGCGGCATCGGAGAATACTTCAATTTCACCCTTGATGAATTGAATGAGGCAATGCTGGCACCGACTGGCGTCACATATAAGCAGCTGAGAGAAAAAGGAACGATCATGTTTCCTGCACAGGAAATTATGATGGGTGAAATGCCAAAATTAAAAACACCGTCTGGAAAAGTTGAATTTTACAGTGAAACGTACAAAGAAGCTGGCTTTAAACCAATCGTGGAATGGGTTGAGCCAAAGGTTGCCCCTGCGGATGATTCATTCCGGCTGATCACAGGAAAACAGGCGATCCACAGCCATACTCAGACTGCAAATATACCAATTTTGATGCAGATTACGAAGGATTATGATTTAGAGAGAATCTGGATCAATCCTGTACGTGCGAAAGCTCTGGGAATCAAGGATGGCGATATGGTGGAATTGAAATCCAGTGAAGCCGCCAGCAAAATCCGCGTCAAGGTTACCGAAAGGATTCACCCAGAAGCAATTTTTGTTCCAAGCCATTATGGAATAACATCCAAGGATTTGAAGACAGGATACGGTGTCGGCTTTGGATACATGGAGCATGTGCCGTTCGATTTTGAGAAATGGAGCGGAGCAGGAAATATCCACGAAGTAATCGTGAAGGTTAGGAAGGTGAAGGGCTGATGGCACGCTATGGAATGGTAATAGACACTAGGAAATGTGTCGGCTGTTATGCATGCCGGGTAAGCTGCCAGATGCAGAATGAGCTTCCGGTGGAAGAGTCTTTTATTAAGTTTTATGAAAAAGAAACAGGTGTTTTCCCGAACGTCAAGAATGAAATCATCCCGGTTCAATGCCAGCATTGTGAGGATGCTCCCTGTGAAAGTGTATGTCCAACAAAAGCAACCTACACGACAGAAGATGGCATCGTACTCGTAGACCATGAAAAATGTATAGGGTGCAAATATTGCATGGTTGCTTGCCATTACGGGGCCAGGACGCAGGATCACAAGACAGGGGTAGTGGAAAAATGCCGCTTCTGTTCAGAACTGGTGGCGGAAGGAAAGCAGCCAGCCTGTGTCACTACTTGTATCAGCAATGCCCGGATTTTCGGCGACCTTGATGATCCGAACAGCGAAGTATCAAAAGCTATTGTGAAATTGAATGCCAAGCCTTTGAGACAGGATCTAGGCAAGGCAAAAATTTACTACGCGAGGTGATTATAATGGTTTGGGGAACAATTATCGCAGCCTATTTATTCCTGGCTGGACTGAGCGCCGGGGCGTTTTTAACTTCTTCCTATTCGGCGAGGAAATATCCTGATGCAGTTGCCCTACGCATTGTCGGCAGGCTGATCAGCCCGATTCTTATGGGAATAGGTCTTTTGCTTCTCATTGTAGATGCCGAAGCAGGTCTGAAGGATCCATTACGCTTCATCTATTTATTTACCAATTTTAATTCAGTCATGACAATCGGCACGTATTTCATCAGCTTTTTCATGATGGCTTCAGCTTATATAGCCTTAATGGAGCTGCTGAAAAAAGATATAAACAAAATCATTGAATATGTCGGCATCGTATTTGCTGTAGCAACTGCCATTTACACAGGATTCCTAATCGGTGTCATCGGTGCCGTTCCACTTTGGAACACAGCCATCTTGCCAATCCTGTTCGTTGTCTCTGCACTTTCAACAGGGATTGCCGGCACAATGCTTGGCGCAGCTGTGGTTGACAAAAAAGTCATCCATCATGTGACGTCCATTAAAAAAACCCACTTAACCTTGCTGGTTGCTGAAGTATTCCTGATATTCACGATGTTCTTGATTACATCTTCAACCAATGAATCGGCCTCACAATCGGTATCCATGCTCTTATCAGGAGAATACAGTGCTCTCTTCTGGATTGGACTGATTGCAGCAGGACTCGTCGTTCCAATTATCATCGAAGGGATGGAGCTATTCAATTTTAAGAAGCTTAATTCTGGCCGAGCTGGATTGGAGATTGCTTCAGGAGGAACATACGGTATCGCAGCAACTGTTTTGACAGAAAGTGCTGTCCTCACAGGGGGATTCATCCTTCGCTATCTCTTGTTGGCTGCAGCAGTTCCGGTGATATTTTTATAAGGCTCTTTTTTCAAACTTTGTTGCTATTGACTACAAAATAGGATGGAATTACTTAAGTTTCTTCACAATTAACGCTTAATAAGAGAAAAGAGCTTGCCAACTTAGTACCGACCTGCAAAATAGCTTTTATCACGTTAAAATCGGCTTTAGGATTTTAACAACAATCTTTACGAAAACAGCCTTTTATAAAAAGCAGCAGATAATGTCAGCGTGGAGTCTTATATAAGAATCCACGCTTTTGTTTTTAGCTGATTTAGCACCCATACTTGAAGCCCCGGTTTATATCAACCCCTATTGATTTTTGGTAAAAGTACATTGATCTATTAGCATCAGCTAATAACCATTTTCCAAGGAAACCAATCCCTCGACGATCATGAGAAAAGCTTATCTTGCCAAATAAACCTTTATTAATTTTAAGACAACATGAAAGAACCAATTATGATTAGGAAGAGTCCTTATGTTTTCAAAAGTCCTGGAATGTGCACCCGTTAAAATCTATCAATTGCTCTGTATATTAAGTAAACTTGATAGAAAATGAAATGACCATATGGACATACCGTACTATAATCTTTTTCAGTTGGACTCCCTTTTACATTAAATAGGCTTTTTTTATGACAATATATTACAATAAGAATATCGCGTTTATTCTTTAATAACCTCATGGAGAAGAATAAGACGTAAGAAGTGGAATGACGTTCAGACAAAACAATTTCCTTTGCAACACCTAGAAATGTTACTAAAACACGAAAGGTTAATGGACCATCTGTTCATTGGAGCAATCGATATAAACTCTTGAAATTAAACTAGAAGTAGAGATTGGAATACAGAAACTTATCTAATTAACTGATAGGACATGGATATGATTATATTTGGCAAAAAGGATGCTGGTGTCCAATACATATGGAGACCGGGAGTATATGGAATCATTTTTAATGACAATAAGGATCAGATCGCTTTAGTCAGTACTGATGATGGGAAGTATTTTCTTCCAGGTGGCGGCTTGGAAAATGGAGAAAGTCACGAGGAGTGCCTTGTTAGAGAAGGCAGAGAAGAAATTGGAAAGATACTCTCAATTGGTGAATGGGTAGGCAAAGCACAACGATATTTTTACTCAACAAAAGACGAACAACATTATCTGGGTGAAGGGAATTTCTATTTTACTCATATCTCCGGGGAGGTGGATGGTCCTACCGAGATAGATCACCATCTAGAATGGAAAGAATTCGACACAGCTGTCGTTAACCTTTTTCATGAGCATCAACGCTGGGCTGTCCGAAAGGCTTTGTCTATCATGAGAAACAATTTGGCACTGTAAAAATTACCATAAGCAGCCTCAATTGGGAAAATCAAATAACCCCAAATTACCTCTTTTCTTTCACACATGCTTAATGGTAATGTTAGCTTAATCACCTATTAATCAGTAATAAATTGTTTGATGAAAGCGAAAAATGGGAAAATATTTCTTAGAACAGCAAAGAATAATGAGGGTGATTATGAATACCAACTATGAATATCTGATCTTTCACGAAGAACTAAGAAAGCTAAAAAAAGATTTCCAGCGTTGTGAAGATGTTAGAATAAAAAGAACAATAGCCCAAGACATCGAACTATTGGAAAATGCACTCGAATCAATCTGAAATAATGAAGCAGGAGATTTTCTATGACTAAACAAATAACTGAACCAGAATTTCTTACTTTCTGTGAAACTGCCGAACCCATCGAGGTGGTTGAAAAAATCACAGATAATAATATCCGTGGCCTGGAGAATATTGCGCTTCGATCGATCTCAACAAGGAACAAGCTTCCAGATAATGTTGTAAACCTTCTTGTTGCTTATTTTTACAGCCATTTTGGTAATCAGGTTTACAATCGGAATGATTTGGCACGCCTCTATGATTACTGGGCATCAAAGGATGTCAGGACTATGGCGCAAGCATCCGAAATGGTCCAAGAGGATATTGAGGAAGTCCTTAAATCTCTAAAATAATCTATTTAGTTGGAACAGACTGTATTCAGTCTGTTTTTTTTGAAGGAAAAAAGGCAAACTTCCCGAAACCCTATAGTAAACAATTGAGAGCAGGGTGATTATTTGCTAAATGGATCTGTAATTAAACTCGCTGAAAACAATGATGGGCAAAAGGTGGTCCATTTTTTAAAACGAGTTGCTAAATGGCTGAAAGGTAATGGGATCAATCAATGGCGATTTCTGCTAAGTGGGGGTGACGATGATGAAATTTTAGAAGCAGTAAAGAGGAACGAAACATATATCGTTATGGACGGTGATGAGTTGGTTGCCACCTTCACGCTTTCGGGAGATCAGAGCGAATGGGACATACATATATTTGGTGAAGAAGCTGCTCACGATTCGCTCTATTTGCACAGATTTGCCATAGCCCCTGAGTTGATTGGAAGAGGACTGGGAAGGGAGTTACTGGCTTGGATTGAAAAAAGTATATACACAGAGAAATCCTTTCTAAAATTAGATTGTGTATCTAATAACAGCAAACTGAACCAATTTTATCTTGATTATGGCTTCGACTATATAGGTGAAACTGATCATCACAATAAATATCAAAAAAAAATATGCCGTTGAATCCGGACCCTTCTTGGGTCTTTTTATTTTTATAATGTTCTAAGAAGATGTCACTCAATGTTAATAAACATATCCTTTAAAGGGCAAAAACAGAGGTTACAATGTAGTTGTAAAGAGACCGCGGTAGCGAGGGATAGTTATGTTAATGCAAACAGAATTTTTGGCCGACATTGTAGATCACCTTCCTGAAGGCATGATTGTAATGGACACGGTACGGACAATTCACTACCTCAATGAGAAGGCAACCAATATGACGGGCTGGAAGCTAGGCGAGAAGGTTCCATACTGTACGTATTGTCAGGAACGAGAAGTGGATGAGGATGAGAACCGCTGCATTTTGACGACAGATGAGCCGATACCTTTCTTTCATTCCCATATGGCAGTATATGAAGGGCTTGAAGAGTTTGAAATGTCCCTAAAGAAAATAAAGGTTGCCAATGAAGTATATTATGTACTGAGGATTCGCCAGCCTATTCAGAACGAAAATAGTGAAAGGGCTCGGTTCCACGAGCTACTCGTGCAGGAGACACTGCTCGCGCAGGAGGCTGAACGGAAAAGGATTGCCAGGGAACTGCATGATCATATCGGGCAAAGTGTCTACAGTATTTTTCTTGGATTAGAGGTCATTAAGCAGACCATCACTGACGAGAAATATCAGCATCACCTTTCCAATATGGTTAAGGTCATGGAAAAAACGCTAAATAACATAAAACAGCTGACGAAAAGTCTGCGGCCTGAGCTTGTTTATGATATAGGTCTTGAAAAGTCCCTTCGTCAAGCGGTGAAAGACTGGAGGAAGCTATACCAGATTGAGATATTTTTGGAAATGGAGCTGGACAAAGACCAAAAGCTTGATTCCGAAAAGGAACTCCACTTATTCAGGATTATCCAGGAAAGTGTCGCTAATGCGGTTCGCCACGGCCAAGCAACCTATTTCTCCATTCATTTAAAAAACTATTATCAATATGTATTCTTTAATTTATACGATAATGGTAAAGGGTTTATATCGGAGCGATACAAATCGAAAGGGCTTGGTTTAAAGCATATGTATGAGCGATGCAAAATGCTTGATGGAGATATTAAATGGCTCAGCAAAGATGGCGGACCGACAAGAGTGGAGGGATTTGTCTCTTTGATAAAAGCGGAGGGAGAGAGTGAAAGTGAACTTAATGATAATCGATGACCATGAGATTGTAAGGGATGGCTTGAGCATGCTCCTTCAGCAATCTTTTTGCATCGATGGAAGGATCTGTGCCTGTGATGGCTATGAGGCTGTAAAAGCGGCAGAGGATTTTCCAGCAGACCTAGTGATGCTTGATCTTTCAATGCCGGGAGGATTGGATGGAATGACAACCCTGGAGAGATTAAGGAAACTACTGCCGGAGGCCAAGATTGTCATATTCTCTATGCATGATGATATCGGCTATCAGAAAAAAGCATATGAAGCAGGTGCTGATGGCTTTTTAATAAAACAGCTGAAGCGGGATGACCTCATCCAATCCCTTGATCAGATTATGGCAAATCAGAAGGTCTTTGATACACATGTTTTGGAAGATGATACGGAAGCAGACCATTTTAACCTCATTGACCTCCCGATAACGAAACGGGAAAAAGAGGTTTTCGTTCTCACTGTTAAAGGATATTCACAAAAAGATATTGCAGAAAGGCTTGACATTTCAGTCAAAACTGTAGAAAACCACAGGCAGAAAATTGGCGAGAAGCTCGGCTCCCATAAGCGTTATGAGTGGGTAGAAACAGCCAGAAAATACAATGTGTTTCAATCTTAAGCAGGACATAATTTGTCTTGCTTTTTTTATTTAGCCTTTACGCAAATGGCAAAGAATAACATAAAAATTGAAAAAAAGTTTTGGGATTGATTTATTTTTATGGAAATTATTTCATGTTACTTGCTTTTTTGAGATAATAAAAGAAAAATAGTCCGAAAGTTGGTGTCTTGTGTGCAGGTTCTTGAGGTGAAACAGGTAACGAAGAGATTTAAAGATTTAGAGGCGGTAAAAAATGTTTCTTTTTCTGTCAATAAGGGTGAATCATTTGGTCTCCTGGGCCCAAATGGAGCGGGTAAGACAACCACGATTCAGATGGTATCTGGCTTATTCCCCCCAACTTCAGGAAACATTGAGATTGCAGGAATTGATATGGTCAGGCACCCAAAAAAGGGGCAGGGTCTTTTGGGAATAGTTCCACAGGAAATCGCTCTTTATCAAACGATGAGTGCAAGAGAAAACCTGGCCTTTTGGGGGAAGATGTATGGTTTAAAGGGAAACAGCCTGCAAAAAAGGATAAACGAGGTGTTGGAAATCATCGGTTTGGCAGACCGGGCAAAGGAAAAAGTAGAGACTTTTTCTGGTGGAATGAAACGCAGAGTCAATATTGGTGCTGCCATTTTACATAATCCTGAATTATTGATCATGGATGAACCTACCGTGGGTATTGATCCCCAGTCTCGCAGCCACATCCTTGATACAGTAAAAAAGCTGAATAAAGAAGGTATGACAGTGATTTATACCAGTCATTATATGGAGGAAGTCGAGTATCTTTGTGAAAAGATTGGCATTATGGATCACGGTGAATTCATTACCTCTGGAACCATTTCGGAATTAAGGGAGACAATCGGTGATCGATCTCGTATTGTAATGAATTTTTCAGAAGTGCACGAACTCGGAAACTTAAAAAAGTTCCTGGTTCCAATAGTTCCTGAAGAAGATCTTGTCATGCAGCAAAAGGAGCTTGCCATCTTCCATACGGAGCCGCAAAAAGCTCTCAGCGAATTGATTCAGTCAGTTACCGGAGCGGGATTTGAAATTACAGCTGTTGAAATCGTTGAGCCTAATCTAGAAAGTGTCTTCCTCCGCCTTACTGGAAGAAGCTTAAGGGATTAAGGGGGGAAACATAGTGGGATTTTGGTGGCTGGCATTAAAGGATGCGGTTCTTATTGCGAGGGATAAGAAGGCGTTGTTAACACTTATTTTCATGCCGATTTTATTAATTGGAATTCTTGGTGCAGCTTTTGGCAATATGATGGGTGATGAAGAAGTAACTCAGATAAAAAAATTCAAAATAGGAATTGTCAATCTTGACGACGGTGAATTGGGGAAGGTTTTGGAAGAAGAAATATTCGTGAATGGGCTGCCGGAACTTATAGATGGTGAGGGAATGAGCGAAAAGGAGATGAAAGATCAATTAAAGCAGCAGGAACTTTCTGTGGGAGTCATTCTTCCGAAGGACTTTTCGGATCATATAATTTTAGGTGAAGAGTCACAGGTGAAAATTGTCTCCATTCCGTCCGCTTCCCTCCAGTCGTCAATCATAGAGAGTATAGTAATTCAATTTAATCAGTCATCTGCAGTCAATGGTGCAGCCATGCAGGTTATGGGTCAACCTGGCCGTGTTAATTCTTCCCCTGGAATAGCTAATTCTGTCGGTGATTCTTTTAATATCATGGAAGAGGTAGCGGTAAAACAGAAACAGAAGCCAGTAGGCTCGTTTCAATATTACGCCGCGGGTATGGGGGTGATGTTTTTGCTAATGACTGTCATAACAGGGGTTAGTGCAATGATTGAAGAAAAAGAGCAGGATGTTTACAGTCGTCTGCTTATTACTAAATTGACCAATCGCGATTATCTTATTGGCAAATTTATTGGATTGTTGTTCATTTCATCTCTTCAATTTTTCATCATTTTTCTCGGAACACGCTATCTCTATGGTGTTAACTGGGGAAATTCAATGAGCGGTGTCTTCGTTATCGGATTTTCGTTTGTTTTTAGTGTCTGTGGACTTGGGGTTCTCCTTGGTACCTTCGTAAAGACAGAGAAAACATTCAATGCTGCCGGCATGCTTGCCACGCAAATCATGGCGGCCATTGGAGGGAGCATGGTGCCTTTATATCTATTTCCTGAATGGATGAATTCCATTGTGAAAGTCCTCCCTAATGCCCTTGCACTTCAGACATTCCTGGATTTAATGACCGGTGCAGAACTGTCGCAAGTGTTGATGGAAGCAGTTATTTTAATCACGATCGGGATTGTTTCACTTTTGCTTGCATTTGTATCTCTTTCTGTAAGAGGGAGGGCTATAAATGTTTAAGATTATTTCTATTGCCGGTCTGCATCTTAAATCTTTGTTCAAGACGCCATCTGCTATTGTTTTAATGTTTGTCATGCCGATAGTATTCAGTCTGATTTTTGGTGGAATTGGCTCTGGTGGCTCTTCCTCAAATAAGAAACCTGTTGTCATTGTGGTTGAACCAAAGGAGGATGGGGCAAAGGCAATAACAGAGCTATTGTCTTCAAACAGCCAGTACAAATGGCAGCTGGCTGATGAGGATCAAGCAAGAAATTCAGTCGAAAACCTGGAGGCCATCGCTGCTGTGGTTATGACAGAACCATTCAGTGCGAATTACGATCGGGAAAAACCTATTTTCCAAATCATTGTCCAAAGGAAAACACAAGAGTATCTGGCATTAAGCACTTATGTCGAAGGGATTGGAAGGATCGTTAGTCAGTCATTTGAAATCGGCGCGGTTAAAGGAATGGATACAGCTTTTGGGATTCTGGACGCAGTGGCTGAGAGAGAACCAATCGGGATCAGCAGGGAAATATCCCAAAAAGAGGAATCAGATTCTGAATCAGTTGGCATGATGGCGATTGGTTTCACAATAATGTTCATGATGTTTGGGATTTCTGGAGCGGCATCGGCCATTCTTGACGAAAGAATGGGCGGTACGTGGCAGCGGCTGCTCACCTCTCCATTATCAAAAGCGCAGGTGATGGGAGGGTATTTAATTTCTTATTTCATGATGGGGGCCATTCAATTATTGGTTCTTATGGTGGTGATGAACCTTATTTATGGTTCCTCTTGGGGAAATCTTGTTTATTTTGCACCATTTGCAGGACTGGTGATCATAACAATTGTTGGTTTTGGTTTGATGATGGCCAGCATTGTAAAAACGAGACAACAGTCAGGTGCGATTAGTGCAGTGCTGATTGTCAGTACATGTATGATCGGAGGGGTTTACTGGCCGCTAGAAATCGTCCCGGAATTCATGCAGCAAATAGCCAGGGCAGTGCCTCAAAGCTGGATGATCACTGGATTCCGTGAGATTGTCAGCGGGAGCTTATACACCCCGGCAATCATAAAGTCCACCTTGATGCTGCTCGCTTTCAGTATGATATTCTTTGTGGTTGGTTTAAAAAAAATGAAATATGATTAACGATTGCCAGTCCAGTTTTGGACTGGTAATTGTTTTTAAGTGGATTCTATCGAAAATTATATTTTGTCGAGTTATAATAGATATTTAGAGTAAGAGTCGAAATTAAAAAAATGCTTAGCTGACCGAGAATGAGAAAAGTATAAGTTGAAAAGCTGCATTGCCCTAAAGCTGTATAGACGCAATGTTAGTAAAAAGCAAGTTTACCAAAATACGATTAAGCAATAGTGAATGTTGGAGGAGAATATGGCTACATATACCCCTATGATCAAGCAATACCTGCAAGTGAAGGCAGATTACCAGGATGCCTTTTTATTTTTCCGCTTAGGCGATTTTTATGAAATGTTCTTTGATGATGCGCTGAAGGCATCGCAGGAGCTGGAAATAACATTAACAAGCAGAGAGGGCGGCGGCGAGGAACGGATTCCGATGTGCGGCGTGCCTTACCATTCTGCTCCTAATTATATTGAGCAGCTTATAAATAAAGGCTATAAAGTTGCGATTTGTGAACAAACCGAAGACCCGAAGACGGCAAAAGGTGTTGTAAAGCGGGAAGTTGTCCAGCTGATTACCCCTGGAACGGTGATGGAGGGGCGAGGGCTTCTCGATAAAGAAAATAATTTCATTGCTACAGTTACCGTTTTCGGAGAAAATCAGTTCGGTTTTGCCTGCAGTGACCTATCAACAGGTGAGAGCAGAGCAACCTTGATTAATGGAAGTACGGAAGAGCTGATTAACGAATTATCAATATCCGGCGCGAAGGAAGTAGTAATTGAAAGCTGTGTATCACCGGAAATCCAGAAAAAACTTAAAGAACGCTCGATTTTAGCTTTTTCCATAGAAGATAACTGTGTGGTTAATGAAAGCTTTTCAGGTCTTTTGGCAGAATTGGATAATGAGCAGCTGATCACCACTGCTTCAAGATTATTCAATTATCTATACCGTACCCAGAAGCGAAGCCTTGACCACTTGCAAAAGGTGTCAGTCTACAAAGTCCAGCAATATATGAAAATCGATTATTTCTCCAAGAGGAATCTGGAGCTTACCGAAACTATCCGATCTACCGCAAAAAAAGGAACGCTTTTATGGCTGCTTGATGAAACAATGACGGCAATGGGCGGAAGGATGCTCAAGCAGTGGATCAACAGGCCGCTGATAGACAAGTCCGAAATCGGCCGCAGACAGGAATTAGTCCAGCTTTTCGTCGGACAGTTCTTTGAACGTCAGGAATTACGGGAAAAACTGAAGGATGTTTACGACCTGGAACGTTTGGCCGGCCGTGTAGCTTTTGGCAATTTGAATCCCAGGGACTTGATGCAGCTGAAAAGATCCTTACTGCAGGTACCGTTGCTGAAGGGAATTTTGGAGAACCTTCCCCACGAGGAAGCTGCCATGATGGCAGAGCGACTGGATCCATGTGAGGAAGCAGCTGATTTACTTGAACAGGCGATTGTCGATAATCCTCCTATATCTGTTAAAGAAGGGAACATCATTCGTGATGGTTATGACCAGCAGCTGGACCAGTACCGTGACGCCAGCCGGAATGGCAAGACTTGGATTGCAATGCTCGAGCGGCAGGAACGTGAAAAAACAGGCATTAAATCTCTTAAAGTTGGATACAACCGTATATTTGGCTACTATATCGAAGTGACAAGGGCGAATTTGCATTTGCTGCAGGAAGGACAGTACGAAAGAAAGCAGACTCTTTCCAACGCAGAGCGTTTCATTACTCCTGAACTCAAGGAAAAGGAAGAATTAATCCTTGCTGCAGAGGAAAAGAGCGTCGAGCTTGAGTATCAGCTATTTGTCGGCATCCGCGAGACAATCAAAGACTATATTCCAAGACTGCAGGGTCTCGCAAAGGCTTTAAGTGAACTGGATGTCCTTCTTGGGTTCGCAGAGCTCAGTGAGCAAAGACATTACGTTAAACCTGTATTCTCCTCTGACAGAAAAATCGTCCTGAAGGATGGGCGCCATCCTGTTGTCGAAAAGGTAATGGACGCACAGGAATATGTCCCTAATGATTGCTTTATGGACAGTGAACGCGAAGTCCTGCTGATTACGGGTCCAAATATGTCGGGTAAAAGCACCTATATGCGCCAGGTGGCATTAACCGCCATTATGGCTCAAATCGGCTGCTTCGTACCTGCAGATAAAGCTGAACTGCCAATATTTGACCAGGTGTTTACCAGAATTGGAGCAGCCGACGACCTTGTTTCAGGACAGAGTACTTTCATGGTCGAAATGCTTGAAGCAAGGAACGCGATTATCAATGCTTCAAGCGATAGCCTGATTTTGTTTGATGAGATTGGCAGGGGAACATCCACTTATGATGGAATGGCCCTCGCCCAGGCAATGATTGAGTATATTCATGACAAAATTGGTGCAAAGACATTGTTCTCCACCCATTATCATGAATTGACCTCACTGGAAAAAGAATTAGCTAAACTGAAAAATGTCCATGTCAGTGCCGTTGAGCAAAACGGCAAAGTCGTTTTTCTTCATAAAATAAGGGAAGGGGCAGCTGATAAGAGTTACGGAATCCATGTGGCCCAGCTTGCTGAATTGCCGCCAGAACTAATTGAACGGGCAGCAGAAATCCTGCATTTCCTCGAGCAGACCGACAATCAGTCTTTTGATGAGCGGGATGCTAAAAGTAGACAGAATATTGCTCGAGAATCAGTGCAAGTCAATCAAAGCATTCTGCAACACAGGGAAACCGCGGCAGCAGCACAACTTTCTTTTTTTGATGAAGGACCTGAACAACAGAAAACCAATAGGGCAAGCAAGAAGGAGAAACAGGTTTTAGATCAGTTATGTGGACTGGAAATTCTGGACATGACACCATTGCAAGCCATGAATATGCTGTATGAATTACAAAAAAAGCTTCGAAAGTAACATAAAGAGTATTGCCATTCATGAGAACTGTATGATATTCAATAAGCGCGGGGGGTGATGAAATGGGAAAGATTATGCAGCTCGACGATGCTTTATCGAACAAAATCGCGGCCGGTGAGGTAGTGGAACGTCCAGCCTCAGTTGTAAAGGAGCTGCTTGAGAACGCCATTGATGCCAACAGTACTGTAATTGAAATTGATCTTGAGGAAGCAGGTCTTGCCAGGATCAGGATTACGGATAACGGAGATGGCATTCAGGAAGATGATGTTCTTTTAGCCTTTCAGAGGCATGCTACCAGCAAGATCAAGAATGAAAATGATTTATTCCGAATCAGGACGCTCGGGTTCAGGGGAGAAGCCCTGCCAAGTATAGCGTCAGTTTCCAGGCTTGAAATGAAGACATCGACTGGAATTGAAGGCAATAAAGTGGTGATTGAAGGCGGCAAAGTCGAAGCAATCGAAAAAGCAGACAGCCGTAAAGGGACGGATATAAGTATCTCGGACTTGTTTTTTAACACACCGGCACGCCTTAAATATATGAAGACCATCCATACAGAGCTAGGTAATATCACCGATGTCGTGAACCGTCTTGCACTGGCAAATCCAGATATCTCATTCAGGCTTGTCCATAATGGGCGCCAGCTTTTGAAAACCACTGGAAATGGTGACGTCCGCCAGGTGCTCGCCGCTATTTATGGCATCAATATGGTAAAATCCATGATTCCCATTTCCGGAGAGTCACTGGATTACAATATAAGCGGCTATATTTCTTTGCCTGATATTACAAGGGCATCCAGAAATTATATTTCAACGATGATCAATGGACGTTTTATAAAAAATTATGCACTCGTAAAGGCCATACAGGAGGGGTATCATACCTTGCTCCCGATTGGCAGGTATCCTGTTGTCCTTTTGAATATCGAGATGGACCCCTTGCTCATAGACGTGAATGTCCACCCTTCAAAAATGGAAGTCCGATTGAGCAAGGAACAGGAACTGAATGAACTTGTGTCCAGCGTTATCAAGAAAGCATTTAAGACGAAGGAACTGATTCCTGCCGGGTTTGTTGCACAGAAGCTAGAAAAACCTAAATCAGAACAAACCTACATGGAACTGGATCATATGCCCGAGGCGGTTAAACTGTCAGACTCTACTAAACCAACCAGTTTCAGCAAACCTTTCGTCGAGGAAAAGCCGTCTGAATTGAGCCAGCGGTATAAAGCTGCTGTCCAGCAGGATCATTCTAAAGAAGAGGAACCCAACTGGCAAAACGCCTTTGTAGCCCAGGAATCCTTTATGGATACTAAAGTAGTTGAAGATGAATATGAAGAGATTGATAACACAGTGATTGAAAAAGAGAACTACTTTGAAGAACAGGAATCTCAATCACTCGAACAGGCTTCCCGGGTACCACCTTTATATCCAATCGGCCAGATGCACGGAACGTATATTTTTGCCCAGAATGAACGGGGTTTGTATATCATTGATCAGCATGCTGCCCAGGAAAGAATTAAATATGAGTATTTCAGGGAAAAAGTAGGCGAAGTTGCGACTGAACTCCAGGATATGCTTGTTCCAATCACTCTTGAATATTCAGCGGATGAATGCATTAAAATCAATGAGTATCAGCATGAACTTGAGAAAGTTGGCGTATTTCTCGAGCCATTTGGCTACAATAGTTTCATTGTCAGGTCTCATCCCCAGTGGTTCCCTCGTGGGGAGGAAAAAGGCCTGATTGAAGATATGATTGAACAACTTTTGTTAATGAAAAAGGTCGATATTAAAAAGCTAAGGGAAGAAGCAGCAATCATGATGAGTTGCAAAGCATCCATCAAAGCAAATCATCATTTGCGAAATGACGAAATTCAGGCCTTGCTAGATGAACTGCGCCGCTCGTCAGATCCTTTTACCTGCCCGCATGGCCGGCCAATCATTGTTCATTATTCAACTTATGAAATGGAGAAAATGTTCAAGAGGGTAATGTGATATATGAGAAAACAGTGTTTCCAAAAAGGATACACTGTTTTTTTTGTGCCCTTTATGAAAATTTTTCAATACATGGATAAAAAATGCTTTTATTCAGGTTAGAAATAGTGTAAAATTACACTAAAGTAAAACTTTAAAAAGTACTGATTTGAAAATGCTAATACCTCGGATTCTTGTAATATTGGAGGAAGGAGGCGATCCATTGGTGGTTTTTTCGTTATTATTATCAATCATGCCTATTGTTATTGTGGTTTTTATTGTTGCTTTTGCAGTGAAAAATAAAGAGCAAGGGGGAGAAAAAGTGGTCAGACATTTATACACCTATCTAGTTTTATTTGCAACATTGATGATGGTCATTGGAGGCGGAGTTTCAATTTTTATGGGCGCAGCTGATCTCGCAAGTCCAAGCGGTTATTATCAAAGTTATACCGAATACAAGCAGATGATCGTTGCTGGAAAAATGGAAGGTTCTAAAAATGAAATGAGTGAGGAAGAAATTCGCAGCAGCTATGACATATATGTTCAGGAAGAAGAGAAGCGGCAAAAAGACAGAGCTATCAATCAAATAATAAAAAGTCTCGGATTCATAGTTATTCCTTTACCGGTATTCCTTTATTTCAACAAATTAAGGAAGCAGCAATCAGAATAGACCCAGAAGGCACTGAATTTTGGTGCCTTTTTTATTATCTTAAAAGGGATAATCTTCATGGCAGCGAATTTATATAACTAATGAAGAAAGGATGAAAAGAATGTACAAACGACCAAATCTTGAAGAGTTTCCTGAATACACAAGGAGCTACATACAATTACTTCCAGAAGGCGATATAATTGATATTCTTGGCCAACATCTTGAAACAACGAGTAAGGTATTTTCCACAGTTACAGTAGAGCAATCTGGCTATCGGTATGCGGAAGGCAAATGGGCATTATCTGAAGTCTTAGGACACTTGACCGATACTGAAAGGATCATGAACTACAGAATCCTGCGCATTGCCCGCGGAGACAAGAATACGCTCCAAGGATTCGACGAAAATGTATATGTAAAAGAGGCCTCATTTCACAATCGCAAAATAGCTGACATTCTCGAAGACTATCAAAATGTCAGAAGATCAACAATCAGTTTGTTGAAAGGACTTCCGCAAAAATCCCTGCAGAATAAAGGCAATGCTAATGGATATGACGTAACAGTAGAATCCATCGCTTATATGATCGCAGGGCATGAACTTCATCATCTGAAGATCATTCAAGAGAAGTATATAAATGATTGAATGAACCTCATAATTTCCAGGATTTTAATAGAGTGAAATCTATGTGCACAAAAAGAAGTCCCAAACCCAAAAAGGTCATATAGAAAGATTCTATGTGACCAAAAGGCAGTCCCAGACCTAAAAAGGTCATATAGAAAGATTCTATGTGACCAAAAGACAGTCCCTGGCCTAAAAAGGTCATATAGAAAGATTCTATGTGCCCAAAAAGAGGTCCCAGCCCTAAAAAAGGTCTTATAGAAAGATTCTATGTGCCCAAAAAGAGGTCCCAGCCCTAAAAAAGGTCTTATAGAAAGATTCTATGTGCCCAAAAAGAAGTCCCAAACCCAAAAAGGTCTTATAGAAAGATTCTATGTGCCCAAAAAGAAGTCCCAGACCTAAAAAGGTCATATAGAAAGATTCTATGTGCCCAAAAAGGTCATATAGAAATCTTCTATGTGCCCAAAAAGAAGTCCCTGACCCAAAAAGGTCATATAGCAAGATTCTATATACTCAATAAAGCTCTTACAAGGCCGCAAATAGCGCTTTAAGAATTTAAGGTTCTCAGAGATAAATAATTTGCAAGTTAGCCATAAAAAAAAGACCGCTAACTAATTAGCGATCTTTTACTAGGCTGTAATTTATCTTACAGCTGGCTGTAGCTTATGGATATACTGCAATGCTTTGCCTGTTCCGATTGCCACAGATTCAAGCGGGTTTGGAGCGATATGGACAGGAACTACCATTTCGCTTCCCAGCCAGTCCTGCATACCGTTAAGCAGTGCGCCGCCTCCGGAAAGGATTACGCCGCGGTCGACGATATCTCCGCTCAGTTCGGCAGGGCAATCTTCTAAAGTGGCACGGATTGCTTCCATGATGTGCAGAAGAGATTCCTTGATGGCATCCCTGATTTCATATGAATTGAGTGTTACAGTCTTTGGAAGTCCTGTAACTAGGTCGCGGCCGCGAATATCCATTTCCAATTCCTCATGGTCTACGAGCGCATAACCAATCTCCATCTTGATTTTCTCAGCTGTTCTTTCCCCAATCAGAACATTGTATTCTTTACGTACATATTGGATGATATCCTCGTCCAGTCTGTCGCCGGCAATTCGGATGGAGTGGCAGGCAACGACGCCGCCGTATGAGATGATTGCAACCTCGGTTGTGCCTCCGCCAATATCCACTACAACGTTTGCCACTGGTTCATCAACAGGCAGGCCAGCACCAATAGCTGCTGCTACAGGCTCCTCGATAAGATGCACCTTTTTTGCTCCGGCGTTTTTGACTGCATCCTGAATCGCTCGGCGCTCTACACTTGTTGATCCAGAAGGCGTGCAAACGACGACATCTGGCTTGCGAAGAGAAAAACCGCCTTTTTTGGCAGCTTTCTTCATGATATGCTTAAGCATTTCGGTAGTTACGTCAAAATCGGCGATAACCCCGTCCTTTAGTGGACGAATGGCAACAATTTTACCAGGTGTCTTTCCGATCATTTCCTTCGCTTCCTTGCCGACAGCAAGAACATTTTTCGTTTCAGTATCAATCGCCACAACTGAAGGTTCGTTTAGGGCGACTCCTTTATTTTTACTATATACAAGAGTATTTGCAGTACCTAAATCAATTCCGATTTCTGTAGTAGATAACATTGTGTTCACCCAGTTCCCTATAAATTATAAAACCATCATAGACTTCTATTAAACTATCATGATTCTGGGGGTAAAAGGGCTAATGTTACGCAATCGTTATCTAACTGTAAAAGTTCAGGAAAAATTTATTAAAAATGATATATGGGAATAATACTTGTAAAACAGGGGTATAATGCATAGATGTTCAACTGCTTTCTATTTAATGGTAAAATAAATTCATGATGTCAGAGTTAAATGACCTGACACCCTCTATGAAAAGGCAGTGTGAAATTTTTTGGATGAAAAAAAGAAATTGATTGTGTTAATTGGGCCGACAGCAGTTGGCAAAACAAAGCTAAGCATTGAACTTGCGAAAAATTTCAATGGTGAAATCATCAGTGGCGACTCCATGCAAATTTATAAAGGAATGGATATTGGCACCGCTAAAATCACTCCTGAGGAAATGGAAGGGATTCGTCACCATTTAATCGATGTGAAAGAGCCAGAAGAAAGCTTTTCGACCGCAGAATTCCAAGACCTGGTCAGGGAGAAGATCGATGAAATCAGTACGCGCGGAAAAATGCCGATGATAGTTGGCGGCACCGGTTTATATATTCAGTCCGCTATTTATGATTATCATTTTACTGACGCACCATCCGATCCTGGGTTTCGGCGTAAATTGGAAGATGAAGCAGAAGAAAAAGGCCTTGCTTTTTTACACGAAAAATTGGATAGGATCGATCCTGTGAGTGCATCAAGAATCCACCCCAATAATGTGCGCCGTGTTATCAGAGCACTTGAGATCGTACATTGTACTGGCAAAACTGCAGCAGAATTACAGTCAGAACAGTCACCTGAACTGTTGTATGATACGGCGTTGGTGGGGCTGATGATGGAGAGAGAGCAGCTTTATCGTCGAATCAACTTGCGTGTAGACCTAATGTTGGAACAAGGGCTGCTTGAAGAGGTCCAGTATTTTTACGATAAAGGATTGAGAGAGTGCCAATCCATCCAGGCAATAGGGTACAAAGAGCTGTATGACTACTTTGAAGACAAGGTTTCCCTTGATGAGGCAATTGAGAATTTGAAACAAAATTCCCGCAGATATGCAAAAAGGCAGCTAACATGGTTTCGAAACAAGATGAATGTGGAATGGTTTGATATGTCAGAGTCTTATGACGCTGAAAAAAAATTCGCTGAAATTTCCAAGTTCATTGAAGGAAAGCTCAAGATAAAAGCGAATACATAATAATAGAGATAAAAGAGGAGGATCCCGCCCATGAAACAAGTGAACATTCAAGACCAGTATTTAAACCAGTTACGCAAGGACAACATCAATGTGACCGTATTTTTGTTGAACGGATTTCAGCTGAGGGGACAAATTAAAGGATTTGATAACTTTACCGTCCTATTCGAATCAGAAGGAAAACAGCAGCTTGTTTATAAGCACGCCATTTCAACCTTTGCGCCGCAAAAAAATGTCCAGATTGATTTCGAAGGACAGGCTTAATTCATATTCATGTAGGAAACCCGCAAATTTGCGGGTTTTTTTATTGGCTAAAAGAGAGATTTATCCTGTAGAGATTTAATGTTTATTTTAAAAATGAATTCCAGCGTGATTGAATACATATAAATATAGAGGTTTTATTTCTTGGGAAACCGCAAAATGTGACAAAAAGACAAAAATGCTTTTGGAATTTGTCAAAAAGCGTCTTTTCCCAGTTTTAATTTAAATGAAAAGACCTAGTAACTTATCTTTAAATTTATGGGTGAACATCACCAATACAGTTAAGAGACGCATATTGTTTCCAGAATGAGAGGTGAAATCTTTGGACCAACCGCTTCGAAAGAAAAACAACGGTCAAATCAGCATTGTATTGAACGCCCAGAATAGAAAGGCGTTAACGAAGGAATTGCCTGAGCCGCAGCTGGTTCCAAAGTCAATTCCACAGGAGCACGCAGCTTTAAAGGAAATAGAGGAAGAGCTTGGAGCTCTTGTTGGTATGGAAGAAATGAAAAGGATGATTAAAGAAATCTATGCCTGGATCTATGTGAACAAAAAGCGGGAAGACATGGGCCTTAAAGCCGGAAAGCAAGCTCTTCACATGATGTTCAAAGGAAATCCAGGTACAGGGAAGACGACAGTCGCCAGGATTATCGGGAAGCTTTTCTTGAAGATGAATGTCCTCTCCAAAGGGCATTTGATCGAAGCAGAGAGAGCCGATCTTGTTGGTGAATATATTGGACACACCGCTCAAAAAACCCGGGATCTGATTAAAAAGGCAATGGGAGGGATTCTGTTCATTGATGAAGCCTATTCACTCGGCCGTGGAGGAGAGAAAGACTTTGGAAAAGAAGCGATTGATACATTAGTTAAGCATATGGAGGATAAGCAGCATGAATTTATCTTGATTCTGGCAGGCTATTCGAGGGAAATGGACTTTTTCTTGACTCTGAATCCCGGCCTTCATTCAAGATTTCCTCTGGTTATTGATTTTCCCGATTATTCCATAGATCAATTAATGGAAATCGGCCAGCGGATGCTGAAAGATAGAGAATATAGCCTGAGCCATGAGGCAGAACGGAAACTTAGAGAACATCTTGTAACAGTCAAATCATCGCTTGGGGCTGCCGCATTCTCGAATGGTCGTTATGTCAGGAACGTGATTGAGAAATCAATACGGGCACAGGCAATGCGGCTACTCATGCAAAATCAATATGACCGGCATGAACTGATGACTCTGCGAAGTAATGACCTGGTATTTTCAGATGATCTAAAAGGGAAATGATGTCAGCAGTTTTGTTGACATTGTTTTTTGCATTTGTTAATATACCCTTATAGGTATATTATAAACATATCTGGAGGCGTTTTAGAATGAACGAAATTACAGTTTATACAACGAATACATGTCCTTACTGTACCATGGTCAAGAATTTCCTGGACGATAAAGGGATTTCGTATAAAGAAGTAAATGTTCAGCAAGATCCAATTGCGGCGCAGAGATTGGTCAATGCAACAGGTCAAATGGGAGTGCCGCAATCAAACGTGAATGGAAACTGGGTGCTGGGGTTTGATCCTAATTCCATTATGTCTTTCTTGAAATAAATTTAGAAAAGGGATTCCACATTAAATTGGAATCCCTTTTTATATTTTTATTTTCCCAACTGCGTCACTAATCTCTTCTTTCTTTTTCATTGAAATTGGACAAACTATTAGATATCTTGTTTAAAGTGTGTAAAAAATGGGTAAAAACAATAGGGTTTTGCACGTTAATACAGAGATATAAAAGTACTGGATTATTTTTAAAGGAAGATATAAAGGAGCTATAAAAATTATGGGGTATGACTACAAATATGATATTAAAGGTATTAGTTTTGGATGGGAAACTGAAAACGGCAAGTTCACATATGAAGGTGAGGATGCTGTACTATTTTGGATTTCTTCTGCAATGAAGACTTTTTTTGATACGATTGAAGAAATTTCTGGGGAAGAAGCTTCAAATCTTGTGTTCGAATCAACGGGATTCCGCCAGGGACTTGTGGTCGGTCAATATTTTGAAAAAATGAAAGAGGTCAGTGTCCAAGAAGCCGCTGAGATGATTACTAATACATATGCCACCGCCGGATGGGGCTTAACTATAATTAATGATCTTGATTTTGAAACGAAAACATTTACCGCATTTATGAAAGACAGTTGGGAACATAAGGTAAATGTAGCCCAGGGAAAAGAAAAAGGGGGCAATTTCCTGCCTGCACATTATGCAGGTGTGTTTTCTGGTCTATTCAATACGAATATTTGGTATAAAATAACCCAGCATCAATTGGAAGGACATGAATACAGCATCATTGAGTATTTTCCGTCCGACGTGACCATTGCTGACAACATTCATCAACTTGCCAGGAAGAAAGAGTCTGAGCAAATCAAGAAACTGGAATCCCTTGTCGAGGAGAAGACCTCAGAGTTAAAAGCATTGGTACATCAACTCTCTTCCCCAATCATACCCGTACTTGAAGGCATCGTCGTCGTCCCTCTGATTGGAAAGTATGACGAAGAGAGAGCGGACCAGCTCATCATTAACACGCTAAACCGACTTCCATCATATAAAGCAAGCTACCTTGTTCTCGATTTAACTGGGTTGGATCGGGAAATAGGACCACATGCGGTCAGCCTTATCGAGAAAATTGGGTCAGCTGCAAGGCTCATCGGCACAAAAACAATACTTGTCGGGATTTCATCCACATTGGGTATCGAAATTACTCAATCTAATATCAACCTGGCAAAATTCGATTGCTTCCAGACACTCCAGCATGGCATCCACTATGCAATTGGCCAGATGGGGAGAAAGATTATATAGGTGATGGACGGTCAGCAAAAAGCAGAGCTAACTTTAAATAGGCTCTGCTTTTTCCTTGTATTTAGTTTACTCCGAGTTTGCGGACGGGCAAATGCCATTTATATGTGTAGGAAAGAACACGAAGTGCAGTGATAACAATAAATAGTCCATAGAGTTCCGCTGCTTTTTCAGCCATACCCATTCCGATGACAAGGCCGGCGAGAACGGCCCATACAGCATAGATTTCTGCTTTTAACACTAATGGTTTTCTGCCTGCTAGCAGGTCGCGGATGATTCCTCCGCCGCTTCCAGTCAGAACTGCGGCTACAATTACTGCGCTTAGTGGATGCCCCATGTTAGAAGCGTAAATTGCTCCCTGGATTGCAAAGGCCGCTAGCCCGATGGCATCGAAAAAGTTTCCCCAACGCTGCCAGTGTTTTAAAAGATTACGGGGAAACATGAAAACGATTGTGATTGAAAGTAAGGCTAAATTGAAAAATATGCCCTGGTCCCATATCGCTGAAACGGGGACTCCAATGAGAAGGTTACGGATTGCTCCGCCCCCAAAGGCAGTAACGATGCCCAATATATAAACTCCGAAGATATCATACTCTTCTTCCATTGCAATGATGGCACCGCTAATCGCAAATGCTACTGTTCCAATCATGCTGAGAACTTCCCATGTCATTCTGCTTTTCTCCTCTAGATAAAATCAACTCATAAGACTTAAAAATATGAAAATACAAACATATTGATTTTAACATCTTTGCTCCAATTTACAACTACTTTTTAATCTGTCTTCAATATTTTTATTTACCGATGTATTTTGGTATGATGTCTTTAGCTATAAAAGGAGAGAAGGGTGCTATTTGGAACAGGATAATGTATTCGAAAAAGTCATTCTTGTAGGCTGCCAGACGACAGAAGAAGATGATCTTCGTTTTCAATACTCAATGGAGGAACTCGAATCGCTCACGGAAACTGCGAAGGGAAATGTCCTGATGCAGGTTGCCCAAAAGCGGCCCAAAATTCATCCGGCTACATACATAGGAAAAGGGAAGGTTGAAGAACTCCAGGCTCTTGAAGAGGAACTTGAGGCAGATCTCATCATATTCAATGATGAACTCTCGCCCAGTCAGAATCGGAATTTGTCAGCTAGCCTACAGGCGAGGATCATCGACAGGACACAGCTGATTCTTGATATTTTCGCGCAAAGGGCCAGATCGAAGGAGGGCAAGCTCCAGGTCGAGTTAGCCCAGCTCCAATACCTGCTCCCGCGTCTTGGCGGACAAGGGATAGAAATGTCACGGCTCGGTGCTGGCATAGGGACAAGGGGGCCTGGTGAAACAAAACTTGAATCAGACCGCCGCCATATCCGCAGACGAATCGATGATATTAAAACCCAGCTGTCAGTTATTGTACAGCACCGTGACCGATACAGAGAAAGAAGAAAAAAGAATAAAGCCTTCCAGATTGCGCTTGTAGGTTATACAAATGCAGGAAAATCAACATTGTTTAACCGTTTGACAGAAGCAGACTCATTTGAGGAAAATCAGCTCTTCGCAACGCTCGACCCTATGACCAGGAAAGCAATTTTACCGAGTGGGTTTACTGCGCTGCTGACAGATACTGTAGGATTCATTCAGGACTTGCCGACAACCTTGATTGCTGCATTCAGGTCCACACTTGAAGAGGTGCGTGAAGCTGATTTGCTGCTTCATGTTGTGGACATGTCGAATGAGGACTATTTTTCCCATGAACAGACAGTCAATAAGCTGCTGGAGGATTTGGAAGTCCACCAAATTCCCCAAATCACGGTTTACAATAAACGAGATATAGCACACCAGGATTTTGTGCCTAACGCCCAGAACGAAACGGCATTCGTAAGTGCATTCAGTGAGGAAGATCGAAAGAACCTGCTATTGAAAATAGAAAAGGCACTCATTGGAATGATGGAACCATTCCATGTGCTGGTACCGTCAGATGAAGGAAAACTTCTGGCGCAACTGAAAAATGAAACCATTCTTCGTGAGCTTGCTTTTGACGAAGAAAAACAGGGCTATGTATGCAAAGGTTTTTCTTTGGAGGACCATTCAATTACCGGACAACTGAAAAAGTTTTCTCTTTAAGCTGCCCTGATTCCTAATCGCTACTTTTAAAATAGGCCGAGATTTAAGAACAGAGAATTAAGAAAAAAAGTAAATATTTTATGGTAGGGATTACATATTTCAAAAAAGCCCTGTTATAAAATTGGCTTTTGGATTAGATAGGAGAGCAACATGTTTACACATTTGAAAAATGGACATTTGCTGCAAACGATTGTCAGTGAAGTGGAGCAGCAAATCGCCGAGGTGCACAAGAAAATAGAAGAAAGAATCGATAGTAATCAGTTCAGGGTGCTTCAAAGCTTCCAAAAACATCGTGTGAGTGACTCCCACTTTATCCCGACGACGGGATACGGGTATGATGATGCCGGTCGCGAGACACTTGAAAAAATATATGCAGAGGTATTCGGCGCAGAAGCAGGACTTGTGCGTCCGCAAATCATCTCAGGTACACATGCGATTTCAATTGCATTGTTCGGGATACTTCGCCCGGGAGACGAGCTTTTATATATCACAGGAAAACCTTATGACACGCTTGAAGAAATAGTAGGTATCCGAGGAACCGGGAATGGTTCCTTGAAAGAGTTTGGAATTTCTTATAATACTGTCAACCTGGCTGAAAATAGGGAGGTTGACTGGAATGCTGTAAAAGCGGCAATTAAGCCGGAAACGAAAATGATCGGCATCCAGCGCTCTAAAGGCTATGCAACACGGCCTTCTTTCACTGTGGAACAGATTGGCGAAATGGTCAAGTTTGTTAAAGAAATCAAATCAGACGTCGTTGTGTTCGTTGACAATTGCTATGGTGAATTTGTTGAGGATTTGGAGCCCTGCCATGTCGGAGCAGATCTGATGGCTGGTTCGTTGATTAAAAATCCAGGCGGAGGAATTGCAAAAACTGGCGGATACATTGTCGGCAAAGAACCTTATGTCGAGTCCTGTTCATACCGGATGACATCCCCTGGAATTGGTGCAGAGGCGGGCGCTTCTCTTTATTCTTTACAGGAAATGTATCAGGGCTTTTTCATGGCGCCCCATACTGTTGCACAGGCGTTAAAAGGTGCTGTGTTTACGGCTGCGATCCTTGACCGCATCGGAATGAATTCTTCTCCTAAATGGAATGCTGTGCGTACCGACCTGATCCAGTCTGTTCAATTCGATGACCGTGAAAAAATGGTTGCCTTTTGCCAGGCTATTCAATATGCTTCTCCAGTCAATTCTCATGTGACAGCGCATCCTGCCTACATGCCCGGTTATGAAGACGATGTCATAATGGCAGCTGGTACATTCATTCAGGGTGCAAGCATTGAGCTGACTGCTGACGGACCGATCAGGCCGCCATATGTTGCCTATGTACAGGGAGGGCTGACCTATTCGCATGTGAAGATGGCAGTGCTCCTCGCAATTGATTCTTTAGTTGAAAAAGGTTTAATCCATCTAAAATAGGTAATTATACAACAGGATGCTTGCTAAATCGGTCCTGTTGTTTTTTTATGATTTTCTATGTGAGATTTTCTAACATGCATTTGACAACACACCTAACATTAAAATATAATGAGATTATCTTAAGAGGGAAGGAGGAGAAATCATATGGGCGGAAGTGAAATTCGCCGTAATATGCCACTCTTCAGCATCGGTATTGTCATGCAGCTTACGGATTTAACCGCAAGACAAATTCGTTATTATGAAGAGCATGAATTGATTTCTCCGGCTAGAACGGAAGGAAACAAACGACTCTTTTCCTTGAACGATATAGACAAACTCCTTGAGATCAAAGACTTGATTGACCAGGGTGTAAACATGGCAGGCATCAAGAAAATCTTCAATGTTCAGCAACAGGCAGAATTAAGTGCTGCCGAGAAAAATCAGGCTGAAAAAACGAGGCGTAATCTTTCCGATGCGGAATTAAGAAAATTGCTTCGCAAAGAACTGCTCCAGGCAGGCCGCTTCAACCGATCTACGGACCGCGGAGACATGTCGAGGTTTTTTCATTAAAGATTGCTTAGTAAGTTTCGTTGCTGTCACAAAAAAAATTAACAGTAAAAAAACAGTTTAAATTTTTAGGAGGAAATTTAGGATGGCTAAAACGTACACTAGAGAAGATATTATTCGATTATCAAAAGAAGAAAACGTAAAATTCATTCGTTTGCAGTTCACTGACATTTTAGGAACAATCAAGAACGTTGAGATTCCAATCAGCCAGCTTGAAAAAGCTCTTGATAATAAAATGATGTTTGACGGCTCTTCAATTGAAGGCTTCGTTCGTATCGAAGAATCTGACATGTACCTGATCCCAGATTTGGATACATGGGTTATTTTCCCTTGGACAGCTGAGAAAGGCAAAGTTGCCCGATTGATTTGTGATATCAAAAATGCTGATGGCACACCATTTGCTGGTGACCCTCGCGGTAACCTGAAGCGCATCCTGAAGGAAATGGAAGAACTCGGTTTTACGAACTTCAATCTTGGGCCAGAACCTGAATTTTTCCTATTCAAGCTTGATGCAAATGGAGAGCCAACACTTGAATTGAACGACAATGGCGGATACTTTGACCTTGCGCCAACAGACCTTGGTGAAAACTGCCGCCGTGATATCGTCCTTGAACTTGAAGAGATGGGCTTTGAAATTGAAGCTTCTCACCATGAAGTTGCTCCTGGACAGCACGAAATCGACTTTAAATACGCAGATGCTCTGACTGCCTGCGACCAGATCCAAACATTCAAGCTTGTTGTAAAAACAATCGCGCGCAAACATGGCCTGCATGCGACATTCATGCCAAAGCCATTGTTCGGTGTGAACGGCTCAGGTATGCACTGCAACATGTCATTGTTCCGCAATGGCGAAAACTCATTCTATGACCCATCTGATGACAAACTGGAGCTTAGCGAAACAGCTTACCAGTTTATCGCTGGAACACTAAAGCACGCTTCTGGTTTCACTGCAGTAACTAACCCTACTGTAAACTCATATAAGCGTCTCGTTCCTGGCTATGAAGCACCTTGCTATGTGGCATGGTCTGCAAAGAATCGTTCACCATTGATCCGTATCCCTGCATCACGCGGCTTGAGCACACGTGTTGAGGTCCGAAGCGTTGACCCGGCAGCAAACCCTTATCTTGCTATGGCAGTCTTGCTTGCAGCAGGTCTGGATGGAATCAAGAAGAAAATGACTCCTCCAGCATCAGTAGACCGCAACATCTACGTGATGAACAAGGAAGAACGTGTAGAAGAAGGAATCGATGATCTGCCTCCAACACTTGCAGCTGCACTTGACCAGCTGAAAAAGGATGAAGTAATCAGCGCGGCACTTGGTGATCATATCCTTGAACACTTCATTGAAGCAAAAGAGATTGAATGGGATATGTTCCGCACTCAAGTTCATCCTTGGGAACGCGAACAGTATATGAGCATGTATTAATAGAAAGCAAACGGCCTCTTGATTCTCTCAAGAGGCCGTTTTTTTACCTGGGACTTATTCTTAAATTCGGACATGTTGCAGAACATCAATATTCCTTAAGTAAAAACCAGTACGAAATGGCAGCAACCATTCAAGGCTTTTTTAATTCAAGTAGTTATACTTTTTTATTCAAGCGACGATATTCTATAATTAATCCGTTTAACTCCATAATCAACCCAGTTTACTCCATAATCAATCCGATACTCCCCACAATCAATCCGAAAGTCATGCTAATCACTACTTATATCATCAAAACAAAAATCTCTCACTAAATATTAAAATTTTCAGAAAAATAATTGACTTTTTCCTATTAACACGTTATCTTTGTTTTAAAATATATAACACTTTTATTGTGTTACGGTAATATAACGTTATATGAATAAAATTTTATGTAATGCAGGGGGCGGAAACTTGATTTTACATGAAATCGAAACCAAGAGCCGTGAGTTTATTGAGGAACTCCAGCTGCAAAGACTTAAGAGGGTCGTAGAAAAGGTCGCTCAAAGAGTACCGTTTTACCGTGAAAGGTTCGAGGAGTCCAATTTTTCTCCTGAAATGCTGCAAACTTTAGGGGATTTGGAAGCGCTTCCTTTCACTGAAAAGCAAGATTTGCGGAATCACTATCCATTCGGATTATTCGCTGTCCCACAGAATGAACTCGTCAGGGTACATGCTTCTTCCGGAACTAGCGGAAAGCCGACGGTTGTAGGCTATACCCAGCATGATATCGATATGTGGGGAGAAATTGTAGCAAGATGTATTGCGCTTGCTGGCGGGGAACCAGGGAAGTTCCTCCATAACGCCTATGGATACGGTCTATTTACCGGGGGGCTTGGGCTGCACTATGGCAGTGAAAAGCTCGGTATGGTGACGGTACCGGTATCGGGCGGGAATACTCAGAGACAAATCATGTTGATTGAGGATTTTAAACCCGAAGTTATTTGCGGGACGCCTTCATACATTCTCAATATTGCTGAAACAATGGAGGAAATGGGCAAGGACCCTCGCAATACATCACTGAAATATGGAATTTTTGGAGCTGAACCTTGGTCTGAGGAAATGAGGAAGACACTGGAAGATAAAATGGGGATCAAAGCCTGTGATATCTATGGTTTGAGTGAAGTGATTGGGCCTGGTGTAGCGAATGAATGCCACGATGCACAGGCAGGCCTGCATGTTGCAGAAGATCATTTCTATGTTGAAGTGATCAATCCAGATACACTAAAGCCAGTACCAGATGGGGAAGAAGGAGAGCTTGTCTTCACCAGTCTTACCAAGGAAGCGTTTCCGGTCATCCGCTATCGGACCGGTGACATTGCATCCTTGACAAGGGAAAAATGCAGCTGTGGAAGAACGACGGTAAGAATGTCGCGTGTCAAAGGCAGAATCGATGACATGCTGATCATAAATGGGGTTAATGTTTTTCCTTCACAGATTGAACACTGTTTGCTGACGGTTCCTGAGCTTGCGCCTCATTATCAAATTCAGATTTTACAAAAGCGGACGTTAAAGGTCTTGGAGCTTCACGTTGAGATGAAGGAGGAATTCTTCACCTTGATTGGTGAGGATCCGATTTCTGACATGGTCTATCAGCTGGAACAAAGTATTCAATCCCTGCTTAAGAGCCAGTGTTTGATCTCAATGGAAGTACGTGTGCATCGTCCGAAAACAATCCCGCGTTCTGAGGGAAAGGCAGTCAGGATTATCGATAAAACAAAGGAACCAATTGGAACGTAATCATAAGGAGGTAAACAGCATGGAAAACACCATTTCTTTCGGTCAGCTGACGGATGAGGAAAAATATCATCATTTTATGAACCGAATTGATGCTGGCGAAAAAATCGAAGCGGATGACTGGATGCCGCAGGACTATCGAATGACGCTAATTAAACTGATTTCGATGCATGGAATCAGTGAAATAATGGGAGCGCTGCCTGAAAAGGAATGGGTGCCAAAGGCCCCTTCTTTGAAAAGAAAACTTGGAATCATGGCGAAGGTGCAGGATGAGATGGGACACGGACAGCTGCTTTTGAGGGTGGCGGAAGATTTGATGAAGCCCCTTGGAAAATCAAGGGAGAATATCATCGAAGATTTGCTCTCCGGTGACCTTAAATTTCACAACGTCTTTCATATGGAAGCGAAGACCTGGGGAGATGCCGGATTGATTGGATGGCTTGTAGATGGTGCGGCGATTATCACACAGACGAACATGCTTGATGCTTCTTATGGACCATATGCGAGGGCCTTGAAACGCATATGTGCAGAGGAGGTTTTCCACGCCCAGCATGGAGAGGCGATCATCATGGCATTAGCTGAAGGAACAGAAGAGCAAAAAGCGATGATCCAGGATTCGATTGACCGCTGGTGGGAATCCCTCTTGATGTTTTTTGGGCCAGGGGATGCATCGACAACGGGGACATCAAAACAGGATACAACCATCAAGTACGGAATCCGGACGAAAACAAATGAAGAACTTCGCCAGGACTTTTTCACAAAGTATATTCCAAGGGTCCTTTCACTCGGCCTTAAACTGCCAGATGAAACGATGCATTTTGATCAGGAGTCTGGAATGTGGAAATACAAGCAGCCTGATTGGAGCAAGTTCAAGCAAATCATCAAGAATAATGGACCTAAGTCAAAAGAGCGTCTGAGGTTGAGGGAGATTTCATACAGCAACAATAAATGGGTAATCGACGCGTTAAGCGCAAAAGCATAGAACGAGAGGCAGGGACGATCTGCCTTCAGTCTTCTAGGGAAGGAGAGGGAATCATGTCTGGAAAAGGATTCTACCAGGAGTTTGAAGTATTCAGCAAGCGGACGGATACATCTCCCATGCAGCACCAGTTTTCACTGCTTGCACCGAATCATGAGCTTGCACTAGTGATGGCACAGGAAAACTTTATGCGCCGGGAACCGGTAGCCGATATTTGGGTCGTCAAACGGGATGATGTAAGGAAGATGTCCTTAGAAGAACGGCAAACTTTGCAAAGGCTGGATAACAAGGATTATCGGAATACAAAAGGTTATGGATATTTGAAAAAGAAATGGCGCCATTATGAGCAGGAAATGCTGGATGAAAAAGAAATTCTGTCATGGGGAGGGAAACAGGAGAAATGAGATATGCACTTGAAGATGCACTGAAAAACGAAGCTTTCCGAGACGCTGCCTCAGAGCTCCTGTTCCAGCTTGCCGATGACGATTTCATTCTTGCCTACCGTGGCTCTGAGTGGCTGGGCCTGGCCCCCCATATAGAGGAAGATGTTGCGTTCTCGTCAATTTGCCAGGATACAATGGGACACGCTGCAATTTTCTACCAGCTCCTGAGTGATCTCGGAGCTGGTGATCCAGACCGACTGGCTCATGCAAGGCCAGCAGCAGAGCGAAAGAATGCGATTTTACTGGAGAAGGTGAACGGTCCGGGGACATATCTGACAGAACCTCATTATGATTGGGCATTCGCTGTAGTCAGGAACTATTTTTACGCTCAGGCCAAGAAAGTGAGAATTGAATCGTTGAAGAATTCCTCTTACCAGCCTTTGGCTCAGGCGGCAGTCAAAATCAATATGGAGCTTTACTACCATCTGCTGCACTGGAAAACCTGGTTTTCACAGCTTGTCAGTGCTGGGGGAGAAGCGAGGTCAAGGATGGAGGCTGCAATGGAAACAGCTTTCCAGGAGCTTGATGGCTTGTTTTCTTTTGGAGATAAAGGAGAAGAGTTTACAAAACATAATTTAATAGACTCAGAGGCAACCTTGAGATCCAATTGGGTACAAAACATGTCCACAGTTTTTGAAACATTAAGTCTAGAAATACCGGAGAATTTCGGATTGAAGAGCGGAAATGGCCGAAATGGTGAGCATACAGCCGATCTTCAGGCAGCCCTTGATACTCTGGGTGAAGTGTATAACACCAACCCAGCAGCGAGCTGGTGATTCTTAGTGCTGAGAGATAAAGTTTACGAGGCACTGCAAACTGTAAAGGATCCAGAAATCGATAGTGTCTCAATTATCGAACTTGGGATGGTAGAAGAGCTTGAAGTTTTGCCGGGGGCAGTCTTTATCAAGCTTTTGCCGACATTCATGGGATGCCCGGCGCTGGATATCATCAAAAAAAATGTTGTTAATGCGGTATCCGCTATTCACGGAGTCGAAAAGGTTGAGGTTGAATTCATTTTCCACCCGCCATGGACTTCCGACCGTGTTAGTGAGACTGGCAGGGAAAAACTTAAAGAATTCGGCATCGCCCCGCCTCCGAGACACATTGCGGAAACAGGCGAGTGGCAGGCAGACTGTCCGTACTGTGGTTCAACATATACAACAATGGAAAATCTCTTTGGCCCAACCGCATGCCGCAGTATTTTATATTGCAAGGCTTGCAAAAATCCTTTTGAGGCCATGAAACCAGTATCAACATTGATGTGACATGGAAATGTCATTTCAATTGATTAATAGCTTCAAGAGTCCAAGCATATATTCACTTTGGTATTAAAAAATTTCAATGATAAAAGGAGAGAGTTTTAATGGTAAAACTAATCGCGATTTACAAGCATCCACAGGACAAAGAGGCATTTGACAAGCATTATTTTGAAACTCACGCTCCGCTGACTGCCAAGATCCCGGGCCTTCGTAAAATGGAAGTTACACGTATCGTCGGCAGCCCAATGGGTGGGGAAGGCAAATATTATTTGATGTGCGAAATGTATTATGACGATCATGAAGCACTGAAGGCTGGCATGAAATCTGCAGAAGGCAAGGCTTCCGGTAAAGATGTCATGAGCTTTGCGGGTGATCTGGTCACGATGATGATCGGTGAAGAAGTTAATGAGTAACTACGAAGTCATTGAAACAACTGTGAAAGGGGAAGTCGGACTGATCGAGCTCAACCGTCCGAAGGTTCTTAACGCCCTGAACAGACAGATGGTTTCAGAAGTACTTTCGGCAATGGAGGCATACGACAATGATCCAGAAATCAAGGTCATTGTCCTTGCTGGAAAAGGCAGAGCATTTGCAGCGGGTGCAGACATCGATGAAATGATGGAAGCAGATGCAATCAGCATGGAAACAATGAATCAATTTACGGACTGGGATCGATTAGCCTGGATTAAAAAGCCGGTAATTGGAGCAGTCCATGGATTCGCCCTTGGCGGTGCATTTGAACTGGCACTATGCTGCGATATGCTGTTTGCTTCTGAAAATGCTGAGTTCGGCTTCCCGGAAGTCAATCTTGGTGTCATGCCGGGGGCGGGAGGGACACAGCGCCTGACCAAGCTTGTCGGCAAGACGAAAGCGATGGAATGGATCCTTAGCGGTAAGCGCATTTCAGCAAAAGAGGCTTTGCAATATGGAATTATCAACTCGACGTTTGCAGAGGAAGTCCTGATGGAAGAAACCTTTAAATTCGCAAATTCAATCGCAAAGCAGGCCCCAATAGCAGTAAGGCTGATCAAGGAATCTGTCTTGAAAGCGGTCGATTATCCTTTATACGAAGGCATGCAATACGAACGAAAGAACTTTTACATGCTCTTTGCCACAGAAGATCAGAAGGAAGGCATGAGGGCTTTCAAGGAAAAACGGAAGCCTCACTTCAAAGGGAAATAAGGGGGTACATAGCTGTGTTTGAAACCGTTTTGTATGAAGTGCGGAATCAGGTAGCCTACATCACCCTGAACCGCCCTGATAAATTGAATGCCTTCACAGAGCAATTGAACAGTGAGATCCAGTCCGCCATCAAAACCGCTTCAAGGGATAAGGCAGTCAGGGCACTGCTGATAACTGGTGCGGGAAGGGCCTTTTCCTCTGGAGAGGATTTGGCTGGTGTTTCCGAAGCTATGGATCACGGAGAAGTGCTCCGAAAACGTTATAATCCAATGCTCCTTGAGCTGGAACGTTGTGAAAAGCCTGTAATTGCGGCAGTCAATGGAGTGGCGGCAGGAGCAGGAATGAGCCTTGCCCTGGCCTGCGATTTCCGGGTTGCCTCGGAGAAAGCAAGCTTTGTCGAAGCTTTTATCCATGTCGGCCTGGTGCCTGATGCTGGAAACCTTTATTACCTTCCGCGCCTGATCGGTCATGCAAAAGCAATGGAGCTGGCTGTTTTTGGGGAAAAAATACCCGCAGAAAAAGCGAAGGAGCTTGGCCTTGTTACCGAGGTTTACTCATTGGATAACTGGGAAGAAAAAGTTGCTGCTTTTGCACAAAGGCTCGCCAGTATGCCAACAAAGGCAATCGGGCTAATAAAAAGGAATCTGAAAGCAAGCTGGCATTCTAATCTTGAGGATTATCTTGAAAAAGATGCCCAGAGCCAGCGAATTGCCGGACAGACAGCCGACCATAAGGAAGGCGTCCAGGCATTCATGGAAAAAAGAAAGCCAGTTTTCAAGGGAGAATAACGAAAAACCACTCAAAGGAGATGTTACGCGTGACAACAGTAAAAGAACAAAAATTCGAATCAATGGCGGTAAAACGCGAGACATATCAGCTAATCATTAATGGAGGTCGACAGGACAGCGCGAATGGCGAGACGTACAAAGTCTATAATCCTGCTACAGGGGAAGAAATCGCAACAGTAGCCAAGGCTTCAAAGGAAGATGCAGAACTTGCCGTACAAGCTGCGAGAAATGCCTTCGACTTCGGTAAATGGCGCCACTTCCCTGTGAACAAGCGTTCACGGACTCTTAATAAAATCGCATCCATTATGCGCTCTCGTTTTAATGAATTAGTGGAATTGGAGATTCTTGATACTGGGAAATCTCTTGCTGCGGCTCAGGGTCAGGTGATGCAGGCGATTGAAGATTTCGAGTTTTACGCAGGTGCTATTGTCAGCCACCGAGGTGCTGTTAACAGCATGCCTGGCGCATTCCAGAATATCACCGAAAAAGAGCCAGTAGGTGTTTGCGCCCAAATTATCCCTTGGAATTATCCTTTGATGATGGCAGCATGGAAGGTTGCTCCGGCAATTGCAGTCGGATGTTCAGTTGTAGTAAAACCAGCATCTTTGACACCACTTACAGCCATTGTCCTTGGTGAAATCTGTATCGAAGCTGGAGTTCCGGAAGGCGTAGTCAACGTCATTCCAGGGTCAGGTTCTGTTGTCGGAAACTACCTCGTTGAGCATGAGAAAGTCGACAAGGTCGCTTTCACAGGATCCACTCCAATTGGAAAAGATATCATGGCAAGAGCATCGCAGACTTTAAAGCGTGTAACACTTGAACTTGGCGGAAAATCTCCGAGCATCGTGTTCAACGATGCAGATCTTGATGCCGCAGTTGATGGTTCTCTATTTGGGATCTTCTATAATACTGGCCAATCGTGTGAAGCACGTTCACGACTTTATGTCCATGAGGATGTATATGATGAGTTTATTGAGAAATTCGTTGCGAAAACCAAACAGCTGAAGCTCGGAAATCCTTTTGATAAAGAAACGCATGTAGGCGCTGTCATCAGCGAAGATCAATTGAATGTAATTGATGGCTATGTGAAATCAGCTGTTGAAGACGGAGCGAAAGTTTTAACAGGCGGAAAAACTGCTAATCTCGAAGGCTATGAAAATGGCTATTGGTATGAGCCAACAATCATTGCAGAAACGAGTCACAGCATGAAGGCTGTAAAAGAAGAAATCTTTGGACCGGTTGTTGTCGTCATGAAGTTCAAAGATGAAAAGGAAGCAGTCAAACTGGCAAATGACAGCGAATATGGCCTGGGGTCAGCCATCTGGACAAAAGATTACGGACGCGCAACAAGGGTTTCCAAGCTAATCCAGGCAGGCATCGTCATGATTAACTGCCCATTCTCGGCCTTCCCTGGCACTCCGTTTGGCGGTTATAAGCAATCCGGGTTCGGACGAGAACTCAGCATCGAAACACTTGATTTATATACAGAAACAAAGAGTATCGTCTCTTACTACGGCAGCCGCCCGCTAAACCCGTTTAACGTGTAAAAATGAGGCGAGCACTCCTCTATTCGGGTGCTCGCCTTTCAGTTTTAAAATAGTAAGTGAATTTTAATTTCCTAAAGGAAATGTACACAGCCTCAGCCCCCTTGTGGCTGATCAAGGCGCTTGCACTCTTCTTTAGGTACAGGAGGATATATAATGAAGAAACTCGTTGTCATCGGTTCAGGCGTCATGGGCAGAGGCATTGCCTATGTTAGCTGTCTGGGCGGATTTAATACAGTACTGATCGATGTTGATGAAAAACAACTATATAAGGCGGAACAGGAAATTAACAGCATTTTTGAAAAAGGGATTTCCCGAAGTAAAATTACCGCCGACGAAGCAGAATCGGCAAAAGCTAGATTAACATATTCAAACTTTCTCGCTGAGAACGTAAAGGATGCTGATCTGATCATTGAAGCGGTGCCTGAAAAAATAGACATCAAGAAGACCATTTTTGAAGTGATCGACCAGCATGCGCCGGCAGCCTGCCTGTTTGCGACCAATACATCAACAATGAGTCCGACAGAAATTGCTTCTTTTACAAAGCGACCTGAAAGGGTCATCGCGATGCACTTCTTTAACCCGGTGCACAAAATGCCGCTCGTTGAGATCATCCGAGGACTTGAAACGAGCAATGAAACGGCCGAAGCGATTCAGCAGGCTGCCATCCAAATGGGCAAGGAAACTGTTGTAGTCAATGAGTTCCCTGGCTTCGTGACAAGCCGGATCAGCGCACTTGTAGGGAACGAAGCATTTTACATGCTGCAGGAAGGGTTGGGTTCACCTGAGGAAATCGACAAGGCTATTAAGCTTGGACTCAATTACCCTATGGGCCCGTTCGAGCTAGGAGATCTCGTGGGTCTGGATACTCGCCTTAACAATCTGAGGTACCTTTATGAGAAGCTGGGAGAAAAATACCGTCCGGCCCCATTACTAGAGCAATATGTAAAAGCTGGGCGCCTTGGCAGGAAGACTGGGCGCGGTGTATATGACTATAGGGAATCGGTGACTACAAAGTAAAGGGGAATGGTGATGAGAGAAGTTGTAATCGTTGATGCAGTAAGGACCCCGATAGGAAGATACAATGGCAGTCTCCGTCATATCCGTCCGGATGATTTAGGTGCAATTGTCATCAAGGCGTTGGTTGAGCGAAACCAGGACGTGCCGGTATCCAATATTGAAGAAGTGGTCCTTGGAAATGCCAACCAGGCTGGAGAAGATAATCGGAATGTTGCCAGGATGTCTGGTTTGTTGGCTGGTCTGCCAGTAGAGGTTGCCGGGACAACGATCAATCGGCTGTGCGGTTCTGGCCTGGATGCGGTCAACTATGCTGCAAGAGCAATCATAGCCGGTGAAGGTGATATCTTCATTGCAGGCGGGACAGAAAGCATGACCAGGGCACCACTGGTGATGGCAAAGCCTGAAAAGGATTTTCCGCGCGGAAATATGGAGATGTTCGATACAACAATTGGCTGGCGTTTTGTGAACGGAAAGCTGAAGGAAATGTATGGCACCGACAGTATGCCGGAAACAGCCGAGAATGTAGCGAAAAAGTATGGCATCTCAAGAGAAGTACAGGACGAGTTCGCTGCAGAAAGCCAGCTGCGAGCCCAACAGGCGATAGAGGCAGGAAAGTTTGAAAATGAAATTGTCCCTGTTGTTTATGAGGATAAAAAGGGCAACAAAACAATCATTGACACGGACGAACATCCTCGTCCAGGTACGACAATTGAGAAATTATCAAAACTAAAACCTTTATTCAAAGATGGTACGGTAACAGCAGGCAATGCTTCTGGAGTGAATGACGGGGCGTCTGCACTTCTGTTGATGAGCCGTGAAAAAGCTGAAGAGCTGGGACTGAAGCCATTGGCCAAATATATCGTATCCGCCACTGCTGGTCTTGAGCCATCCATCATGGGTATGGGACCGGTTTATGCAGTGCAGAAAGCATTGAAACGTGCGGGTTTATCTATTGCAGATATGGACCTTATTGAGTTGAACGAAGCATTCGCTGCTCAGTCTCTAGGCTGCATACGGGAGTTGGGGCTGGATCAGTCTAAAGTGAATGTCAATGGCGGGGCAATTGCGTTTGGACATCCGCTCGGAGCAAGCGGAGCCAGGATTTTGACGACCCTTTTATATGAAATGAAAAAGCGTGATTCTAAATATGGACTTGCGACGATGTGTGTCGGCGTGGGGCAGGGAATCGCGACGATTATCGAGAATATAGGAGAGAAATAAATGAACAATATCAAATTCCAGAAAGAACGGCATATCGCATATATTACAATCGACCGTCCAGAATCCTTAAATTGCTTCAATTATGAAACACTGACGGAACTTGGTGAACTTGTAGATACACTTCATACGGATACGGATGTAAGAGTGGTCATTTTTACCGGCGCTGGAGATAAAGCATTCAGTGCCGGGGCGGATTTGAAGGAAAGGAAGCACCTTACCGACGCAGAAGTACGCCGAAATGTGAAAAAAATCCGTGATGTGTTCAGTGCGGTTGCGGAACTTCCACAGCCAACAATTGCAGCCGTAAACGGATTCGCTTTTGGAGGGGGATTCGAATTGATGCTGGCCTGCGATTTTAAAATAGCGGCCGACAGTGCATTGATGGGCATGACCGAGGTGAGCTGGGGCATTATTCCTGGAGCGGGGGGAACACAGCGTCTTTCAAGGCTGATTGGTGAAATGAAAGCAAAGGAATTGATTTTAACCGCTCGTAAAATTTCTGCAGAAAAAGCATTTGAACTTGGAATCCTGACAAGAGTGGAATCAATAGAGAATGTCATGGCTGCGTGCAAGGAGCTTGCGGAGGAAATTCTCCAGAATGCACCAATCGCGGTTAGACAGGCGAAGTATGCGATCCAGCATGGCAGCAGTACAGACCTGCAGACTGGTCTGGCTATTGAATCGAAAGCGTATGAGGTAACAATCCCAACAAAAGACCGTGTCGAAGCATTGAACGCATTCAGTGAAAAGCGCAAACCTGTTTTTACATCGCAGTAATCCATAGGGAAAAATCCCTATGGTTTTTTCCTTTTAAGCAAATTATTTTTGCAAAATAATGATAATACTGTAAAATGTTTTATAACGGTTTTATAACGACAATCAAAAACAAATGAGGATGACAGAGGCTTGAATACACGATCAATGATTTTTACCTTATACGGCGACTATATTTCCCATTATGGAAGCAAGATTTGGATTGGCAGCCTGATCAGGCTCCTGAATGAATTTGGACACAATGATCAGTCTGTAAGAGCTGCAATTTCAAGGATGAACAAGCAAGGTTGGGTACAGGCTGAAAAGATAGGAAACAAAAGCTATTATTCTCTCACACCGCGTGGCCAGAAAAGGATTGACGAGGCTGGTAAGCGTATCTTCAAATTGAAACCCGAAGAATGGGACGGCAAATGGAGAATCCTTATGTATACCATCCCGGAGGAAATTCGCAATGTGCGTGACGAGCTGCGCAAGGAATTGATTTGGAGCGGCTTCGGTTCAATGTCAAACAGCTTTTGGATCTCAGCTAACAACCTGGAAAGACAGGTCAAGGATCTGATTGACAAATACGAAATTGAACAATATGTTGATTTTTTTGTTGCAGAGTACAAAGGGCCGCACGAAAACAAGCGCTTGGTCGAAAAAAGCTGGGACCTTGTTGAAATAAACACAAAATACCAGGATTTTATCAGTGAATACAGCCAGAAATATATCATCGATAAAAACAAAATCCAAAAGGGGAGCATGTCTGACGCGGAATGCTTCGTTGAACGGACGAAGCTGGTACATGAATACCGCAAATTTCTCTTCTTTGATCCTGGACTCCCTGAAGAGCTGCTGCCTGAAAAGTGGCTCGGCAGCCATGCAGCATCACTTTTCAGCGAGTACTATAAAGAACTCGCAGAACCAGCCTCCCGTTTCTTTGAATCGGTTTTTAAAGAAGGCAATGAAATCAAGCATAAAGATGTCGACTATAATGTAATGGATCATCCGTATATATTGGATTAGCTATAAACCATCCTCAGCCGCTGAGGATGGTTTTAATATTTTTAGGGGGAATGGAAAATATATGGTGAAGAGTAGGGTTAAGGATTTCTGAATCACGGGTAGTTTGGACAGTTCTGGAAGGAAAATCGGGAAAGCTGTCCAAAGCAGGAAGAAGCTTAGACAGGTTAAGCTGGAGAAGCAGAAAAGCTGTCCAAAGTTTCTTCATAAGGGTCCATTTAACCCTGTATGGCACCCTCATATGGGCGGGATTGGATTCATAAGGGTATCATTTAACCACGAACGGCACCCTTATGTGTCAGGATTTGACGTCATAAGACTCCATTTAACCACGAACGGAACCCTTATGTAGCTGGGTTTGACTACATGAGACCCCATTTAACCACGAACGGCACCCTTATGTGTCTGGATTTGACTACATAAGACCCCCTTTAACTACGAACGGCACCCTTATGTGTATCGGTTTGACATCATAAGACCCCATTTAACCACGAACGGCACCCTTATGTAGCTGGATTTGACTACATAAGACCCCATTTAACCACGAACGGCACCCTTATGTAGCTGGGTTTGACGTCATAAGACTCCATTAAACCACGAACGGCACCCTTATGTGTCAGGGTTTGACTACATAAGACTCCGTTTAACCATGAACGGCCCCCTTATGTAGCTGGGCTTGACGTCATAAGACTCCATTAAACCACGAACGGCACCCTTATGTGTCTGGATTTGACTACATAAGACCCCATTTAACCATGAACGGCACCCTTATGTGTCTGGATTTGACCACATAAGACTCCATTAAACCACGAACGGCACCCTTATGTGTCAGGGTTTGACGTCATAAGACCCCATTTAACCATGAACGGCACCCTTATGTGTCAGGGTTGATGTCATAAGACTCCATTTAACCACGAACGGCACCCTTATGTAGCTGGGTTTGACGTCATAAGACTCCATTTAACCACGAACGGCACCCTTATGTGTCTGGATTTGACTACATAAGACTCCATTTAACCACGAACGGCACCCTTATGTAGCTGGATTTGACTACATAAGACTCCATTAAACCACGAACGGCACCCTTATGTGTCAGGGTTTGACTACATAAGACCCCATTTAACCATGAACGGCACCCTTATGTAGCTGGATTTGACCACATAAGACCCCATTTAACCACGAACGGCACCCTTATGTGTCAGGGTTTGACGTCATAAGACCCCATTTAACCACGAACGGCACCCTTATGTAGCTGGGCCTGACTCCATAAGGTTCCATTTACACTGTACAAGTTTGGACAGGTAGAGAGAGGAATACACAAACCCTATCCAAAACAGGAAGAAGTTTAGACAGGTTGCCGCGGGAGAAGCAGAAAAGCTGTCCAAATTATGTCGAAGTTTGGCCAGGTTGAAAGAGAATGCAGAAAAGCTGTCCAAAGATGGTGTAAGCTTGGACCGGTTGAGCAGGAGAAGGGGAAAAGAAGTCAAAAGTCACTAGCCGCGTTCACCTGTAACCAGTAAATTTCCGCCGGCTAAATCAAAAGAGTTGTCGAGGTATTCCGTTTTAATAGAATTTTCAGGTAGAAATATGGTAAGTTAATAAAAAATGAGGTTAGGAAGGGGAAGATATTGATGCGTGATAAAGAGACATTGAAACAGGAAATCCTTGATGCGTTCCAGTTTAGGCATGCGACAAAGGAATTTGACCCGAACAAGCAAATCCCGGAGGAGGACTTTCGTTTTATCCTGGAGACAGGGCAGTTGTCGCCTAGCTCCTTTGGCTTTGAACCCTGGCGTTTCCTTGTAGTCCAGAGTGAAGGTCTTCGTGAAAAAATAAAGAACACTGCATGGGGTGCTTACGGTAAGCTCCCTGAAGCAAGCCATTTTGTTGTGATCCTTGCAAGGACTAAGTTGGACACAAAATATGACTCTGAGTATCTGCAGGATCATTTCAAAAACAAGAAGAAGATGCCTGAGGATTTTATGGCTAATTACCTTAAACGTATAGAGGAATTCCAGAAGTCCGATTTTAAATTGCTCGAAGGGGAGCGGCCGCTTTTTGATTGGGCTTGCAGACAAACATACATAGCACTTGCGAATATGATGACGGCTGCAGCTCAAATCGGGATTGATTCATGCCCGATTGAAGGCTTTAATATTGAAAGTATGAACAAACTGCTTCAAGAAGAGGGATTGCTTGAAGATGGACATTTTGGCATTTCGGTCATGTGTGCCTTCGGCTACCGTGTGAATGAACCAAAACCCAAAACAAGAAGGCCGCTTGATGATATCGTTAAATGGGTTTAATAAGAATTTAAAGAGAAGCCTGGCATATGCCAGGCTTTTGATTATTCCATATCCTTAAGGGCTTCCCGGTATTCCCTTCCCTTTTGGACGTATGTATCGATTGAAAGCTGGATTAGCTCTAAATCTTTTTCACCGATTTCCCGAATCATTTTGCCTGGCGCACCTACCACAAGAGAGCGGGGCGGAATCTTTTTGCCTGCAGGAATCAAGGTGTTTGCGCCAATAATGCACTCTTCCCCGATTTCGGCGCCGTCCAGGATTGTTGAGCCCATTCCAATAATGCATCTTTTCCTGATCGTACAGCCATGAAGGATCGCGTTGTGGCCTACAGTCACCTCATCTTCAATGACCAAAGGCGAACCTTCAAAAAGGTGGCAAGTTACATTATCCTGGATACTGCATCCTTCTCCAATTGTAATCGAATCTTCATCACCGCGAAGCACTGCATTGAACCAGACGCTTGAATCTTTTCCAATTCTAACGTCACCAATGATATAACTTCCCGGTGCCTTGAAAACAGTTTCATGGAGTGCTGGCTTTTTCCCTGAATATGATAAAATCACTTTTCCCTCTCCTTTTCTCAATTGTCTTAATTTTAAAATTAGTATAACATTAATATTACGAAGGGGGAATTTTTGTGAATGGAATCACATCTGTTCTGGGCATAAAATATCCAATCATCCAGGGGGGGATGGGGAATATTAGTAATGCTGTTTTGACAGCTGCGGTTTCTGAGGCTGGCGGATTAGGGACAATTGGTGCCGGTACAATGCCTGCTGAAGAAGTTGAACAAATTATTCTTGAAACAAAATCTCGGACGAAGATGCCTTTTTCGGTGAATATTGCCTTAAGTGTTTCACCGAATGTGGTAGAAATTCTTAGATTGACTGTCAAACACGGTGTGAAGATAGTAACTTTGTCAGCTGGAAATCCTGCTCCTTTCATTCCAAAGCTAAAAGAGGCAGGCATTAAAATCATTACCGTTGTAGCATCTGTTAAACAAGCCAAAAAGGCAGAAGCAGCAGGAGCAGATATTTTAGTGGCAGAAGGATATGAAGCAGCCGGAATCAATTCTAACCTGGAAACCACGACTTTGGCCCTTATTCCGCAGATTGTGGGCCAGGTTAACATCCCTGTAGTGGCGGCAGGCGGAATTGGAGACGGAAAAGGACTAGCTGCCATGTTAGCACTTGGTGCATGCGGTGTTCAAATGGGAACCAGATTTATCGCAACAAAGGAAGCTCCATTTCATGAGGTTTATAAACAAAAGCTATTGCAGGCAAACGATCACGAGACAGTTATTGTTGGCAGGTCCGTTGGAAAAATTAGAAGACTGCTGAATACTCCTTATGCTGGAAAGCTGCTGGAAGCGGAAAAGAAAGGAATTACATCCGAAGAGTTTGCAAAGCTGACAACGGAGGATTTACATAAAAAAGGAGCGCTTGAAGGGAACGAAGAAAGTGGTTTCATGAATGGCGGCCAGGTATCAGGGCTAATATCTGACATACCAACTGTAAAAGAGTTGCTGGATCGGATGGTTATTCAAGCGAAGGAACGGCTTAGGATAGCAGAAACGATATTATAAATTTACAACGCATGCTTCAATTATGGAGCATGTTTTTATTTTAAATAAAAAAATTTAGACAAATCAGAAAAAAATAATCAAAAAGTTATTTACTTTTATGCATAAAAGCGGTAAAGTATCCAAAAGAACTTTATTATTCTCCGAGAATAATTTCAAGCACAGCAAAAGAACAAGGGGGAAATCAATTGAAATCTCAACATACTAAATTTTCGGAATATTATTGACACTGTTTTAGGCTGGTGTTAATATAACGTTATATTTACGGTGTCTATAGTAAATATCATACTTTTTGGAATCGCTTTCATAAAGTGCCAGGTTAAAAGTAGTACAGGGGCGTTCCGGCTGTCTACAAGTATAAAACTACATAGATTGATGCCGGTTTATAAAAAAATCAAGGGGGATTAACATGAAAAAATCAATGAAAGCTATTTCTCTTGTTCTTGCTAGCGCATTGTTGATGGCTGGCTGTGGGGGAAAGGAAACATCGAATGGATCAACAGAAAAAGAAAAGTACAAAATCGGTTTGACCCAATTTGCGGAGCATCCATCTCTTGATGCTGCCACAGAAGGATTCAAAAAAGCTCTTGAGGAAAAAGGCTTCAAAGAGGGAGAAAATGTTACATATGACTTCCAGAACGCACAAGCTGATATGAACAATACAGCAACGATTGCGAACAACTTCGTTGGTGACAAGGTTGACCTGATCTTTGCCAATGCGACACCAAGCGCTGTTGCGGCTCTTAATGCCACAAAGGATATTCCAATTATTTTCACATCTGTAACAGACCCTGTTGGAGCTGGCCTAGTCGAAGCATTTGATAAACCGGGAGACAACATCACCGGCACTACAGATAATCATCCTGATGCTACGAAAAAGACTATCGATTTCATGACCAATGAAATTGGAGCCAAGAAAATTGGCGTCATCTACAACGCTGGAGAACAGAACTCTGAGGTCCAGCTTAAGGAAGTGAAGAAGCTTGCAGAAGCAAATGGAGCAAAAGTGGTTCAAGCTTCGATTTCAACATCTGCTGAAGTTAAGCAGGCAGCTGAATCACTTGTAGGCCGTGTTGACGCCATCTACGTACCAACTGACAACACAGTAGTATCTGCTCTTGAATCTGTTATCTCTGTAGCAAACGGCAAGAAGATCCCATTGTTTGTTGGCGAGCTTGATTCAATGAAGCGCGGGGCTGTTGCTGCCAGCGGATTTAACTACTATGACATTGGTTATCAGTCTGGCATTATGGCTGCACAAATTTTATCAGGCGACAAAAAAGCTTCTGATATTCCTGTAGAACTTCCAAAATCTTTGACATTGACGATCAATAAAAAAGCTGCCGAAGCACAAGGTGTTGAAGTTAAGGAAGAATGGGGCGACAGCGCAGAGTTTTACGAAGAATAAAGGAAAGGATGATTCAACTTGTTTACATCAATATTTGGAGCATTTGAGTCGGGCATAATTTATGCAATTATGGCTCTGGGCGTTTACTTATCCTTTCGGGTACTTGATTTTCCAGATTTAACGGTGGACGGCAGTTTCGTAACGGGAGCTGCGGTTGCCGCGATTATGATTGTAAATGGCTCTAATCCATTTGCCGCTACATTGGTGGCACTTGCTGCAGGATTTATTGCAGGCTGCATGACAGGCTTGATCCACACTGTCGGTAAAGTCAATGCTCTATTATCAGGTATCCTGATGATGATTGCCTTGTATTCTATCAATCTTAGAATAATGGGCAAATCGAATGTTCCGCTTCTGAACACTGATACCGCAATGACTTCTGTACGGGACTTTTTTGAAAAAACTGGCATCGATGGATTTATGAATGGTTTGCTGACAGCTGTAGGGTTGGGAGACAGCCTTCCGCGGACATGGGGTATTCTGCTGTTCATGATTATTGTGGCTCTTGCGATAAAATTCCTTACAGACGCATTTTTGAAAACAGAAGTCGGACTTGCAATCAGGGCTACTGGAGATAACAAAAGGATGATACGCAGCTTTTCTTCCAATACAAATCTGATGATTATACTTGGTCTCGGTCTTTCTAATGCGATGGTAGCATTTTCAGGAGCATTGATTGCCCAGCAGGGTGGTTTCGCTGATGTCGGCATGGGAATCGGTATGATCATCATTGGGCTTGCTTCAGTGATTATCGGTGAAGCGCTATTTGGAACAAAATCAATTGCCAGGACAACTCTTGCTGTAATTGGCGGTTCGATCATTTACCGTATCGTCGTCACTCTGGCGCTAAGAGTTGAGTTCCTTGAACCAGGTGACATGAAGCTGATAACTGCGGTGATTGTCATTCTGGCTCTCACGGCTCCTAAGATGCTAGAGAGCTACAAAGAGAAAAAGCGGAAGGTCAAAAGACAGCTTGATAACCTGCAAATGGTAGCTGTTGCTTCTGAAGGAAAGGGTGAGGCTGGTGCTGCACTTAAATCAGATTCATAGGGTTTTTAACGAAGGCACTCCAGATGAAAAAATAGCTCTGGATAATATCAATCTCACCTTAAAAAAGGGAGACTTTGTTACTGTGATCGGAAGTAACGGCGCCGGGAAGTCTACTTTGATGAATATCATTTCCGGTGTTATGCTTCCTGACCACGGAAGGGTGGAACTGGATGGAAAGGATGTTACCTATATGTCCGAGTACAACCGCTCTAAAATGATTGGCCGTGTATTTCAGGATCCGATGGCCGGCACCGCTCCGAGCATGACTATCGAGGAAAATCTAGCTATCGCCTTTTCGAGGAACAAGCGGCGGACGCTTGCACGTGGAGTCACTAAGAAACGCCGCGAGCTTTTTAAGGAAGTGTTAGAATCCCTGCACCTGGGCCTTGAGAACCGTTTGAATGCCAAAGTCGGAATGCTGTCAGGCGGGGAGCGCCAGGCCTTATCCTTGCTAATGGCCACTTTCACCGAGCCATCGATCCTCCTTTTGGATGAGCATACTGCAGCACTTGATCCGGCACGGGCAGAGCTTATCACCAATTTGACAAAGGAAATTGTTGATAAATACCATCTTACAACTCTGATGGTAACTCACAATATGCAACAGGCACTGGATCTTGGCAACAGGCTGATCATGATGGACAAAGGGCAGATCATCCTAGAGGTCAATGAGGATCAAAAAGCGAAGCTGACAATCGAAGACTTGCTGAATGAGTTCCAGCGTATCCGCGGAACGAAGATGGCTAGTGACAGGGCATTGCTCAGCTAAAAAATAAACCAGCTTAATAGCTGGTTTATTTTTTTTCTCGAAAAAAGAATTAAATATTATACCAAAATTATTTTTGAGAAAATATCAAAATTTCTTACAATTTATTGACCATTTATTTAACGAAATGTTATGATAACGTTAAATAAACGTTATACATATTTGCAACTTGGAAAGGTGGGATATAATGCGAGATGGCTTAAAAGCTGGGCAAACGGCCTCCATCGAAGTCATTGTTACACCAGATATGTTTGCCCGCTTTGAAGGAAAACTCGTCCATCCAGTATACTCCACGGTTTCTATGGTTTATCACATGGAATGGGTGTCGAGACAAATTATACTTCCATTTTTAGAAGAAGATGAGGAAGGAATGGGTGGTGCAGTAACTGTTAAACATGTTGCTCCATGTATTGAAGGAGCAGAAGTGGTCATTACCGCAACTGTCACTGACCTCCAGGGGAATACGATCCTGACCAATGTGAGGGCAGAAAGCAAGGGAAGGTTAGTTGGTGTAGGGGAAGTTAAGCAAGTAGTCCTTCCAAAGGCAAAGATAACTGAAATATTAGGCAGCTAAAATTTTTTTGCGCAAAAATGTAAGCGCTAACATGGTTTAACGGAATAAAGGGGGAAAGAAAAATGGATATGTTTGAACAAATTCGTGAACACGAGCAGGTGGTGTTCTGTAATGATGAAGCGACAGGATTAAAGGCAATTATCGCGATTCATAGTACACGATTGGGGCCGGCCCTTGGCGGCTGCCGCATGTATCCCTATAAAACAGTGGATGATGCACTTGAAGATGTATTACGGCTATCAAAAGGCATGACCTATAAATGTGCAGCTGCCGATGTAGATTTCGGTGGAGGAAAAGCAGTCATTATCGGTGATTCAACAAAAGATAAGAGTCCGGAATTATTCAGGGCTTTCGGCCAGTTTGTCGAGTCGATCCAGGGCCGTTTTTATACAGGTACTGACATGGGAACCGATCCCGAGGATTTTGTCCATGCCCTAAAGGAAACGAATTGCATCGTTGGCGTGGATGAAGTATATGGCGGAAGCGGTGATTCTTCCGTGCCGACTGCCCAGGGCGTCATCTTTGGGCTGCAGGCAACAAGCAAAGCTGTCTGGGACACAGATGATTTATCAGGAAAATCCTATGCTATCCAGGGTCTGGGCAAGGTAGGCTATAAGGTAGCAGAGTATCTCCTTGAAAATGGTGGAGATTTGTATGTAACAGATATCAATCAAAAAGCGATTGACCAAATTGTTCAGAAAGCGAAGGTAATGGGTGCTGGAATCAAGATTGTAAGCAGTGATGAAATTTATTCCCAGCCAGCAGATATTTTTATTCCATGTGCAATGGGAGGAATCATCAACGATGACACAATTCCTCAACTGCAGGTTAAAGCAGTTGTTGGTTCTGCTAACAATCAGCTGAAGGAAGTACGCCATGGATATGCACTTCAGGAAAAAGGGATTCTGTATGCGCCGGATTATATTGTCAATGCCGGCGGTTTAATCCAGGTTGCGGATGAGCTCTACTCTCCTAATAAAGAGCGAGTCCTGAAAAAGACAAAAGCAATCTATAATTCTCTTTTGAATGTATATAACCAGGCTGAAAGGGATGGAATCACGACAGTTGAAGCAGCGAATAAATTTTGCGAAAACCGGATTGAAGCGAGAACACGGAGAAACAGCTTCTTTTCGCATATGAAGCGGCCGAAGTGGGCTGTCAGGATGTAATAGAATCACAGATTTTTAGGGAATATCCAACCTTTAATGATCATGAATTTTGATTTAATAATACAGCTATTCTAAAAAAAGGGTGAGCCGATGGATAAGGATTTTCCGATTTTTCAAGTGATGGACCAAAACGGAAACATTGTGTCCGAGGAACATAAGAATTTGGTTACCGAAGATCGAGTGAAGAAGTTTTATGCGGAAATAGTTAGGATCCGTACGCTGGACAGGAAATCAGTCAGTCTTCAGCGGCAGGGGCGGATCGGGACATACGCTCCATTCGAAGGACAGGAAGCATCCCAGGTTGGAACAGCTTTAGCACTAAATAGTGATGACTGGATGTTCCCTACCTATCGAGATCATGGTGCGGCGATGGTGTTCGGTCATTCGCTGAGAAACATCCTGTTGTTTTGGAACGGGCGGAACGAAGGCTGTGTCCCGCCTAACGGGAAAAAGATATTCCCGCCGGCCATACCGATCGCAACCCAAATCCCCCATGCAGCAGGAGCAGCATTCGCTGAAAAGCAAAAAGGAACAAAAAATGCGGCCATTTGTTATTTCGGTGATGGAGCAACTTCGGAAGGGGATTTTCATGAAGGGTTGAATTTTGCCAGCGTTTTTAAATCTCCTGTTGTGTATGTCTGCCAGAATAACCAGTATGCGATATCAGTGCCAATCAGCAAGCAGATGAATTCTGCCACGATTGCCCAAAAAGCAATTGCCTACGATATTCCGGGTGTAAGGGTTGATGGCAACGATGTTTTTGCTGTGTTTGTTGAAACCGAAAAGGCACTTGAACGTGCCCGGACTGGTGAGGGGCCAACATTGATTGAAGCAATGACCTGGAGATATGGTTCACATACAACAGCAGATGATGCTTCAAAATACCGTGACCAGAATGAAAGCGCGTTAAAAAGGATGGAGACAGACCCGCTGCTCAGGCTGGAGCGGTGGCTGAAAAATGAAGGATTGTTTGATGAGACATGGGCGAAAGAAATGGAAGAACAAGCTGCAAAAGAGGTTGATGCAGCAGTCAAGGAAATGGAAAGTTTCCCTGCAGCAGACCCGGCAGTAATCTTTGATTATGTCTTCGAGAAGCCTACTTGGACAATCGAGAAGCAAAAGCGGGAGTATTTTGAACTGCTCGGGGGTGAGGCTTGATGGAAACAGCGCTGCAGACTAAGACCTTGACACTGGTCCAGGCGATAACAGATGGTCTTGATACGATGCTTGGAGAAAGCAAGGAGGTCATTCTCCTTGGTGAGGATATTGGTAAAAACGGAGGAGTATTCCGTGCAACGGATGGTCTTCAGGAGAAGCATGGAGAAAACCGGGTCATAGATACTCCATTAAGTGAAGCGGGTTTTGTAGGTGCAGCTATTGGAATGGCAGTGAATGGTTTCCGACCAGTGGTAGAAATCCAGTTCCTTGGCTTCATCTACCCAGCCTATGAACAAATCATGACACACGCTTCAAGGCTGCGGATGAGAACCATGGGCCATTTTACCGTCCCTATGGTGATCCGTGCTCCTTATGGTGCAGGCGTGCGAGCACCGGAAATTCATTGTGACAGTACTGAATCACTTTTCACCCATATGCCGGGAATAAAGGTTGTTTGCCCTTCCAATGCCTATGACGCAAAAGGTTTGATGATTGCCGCTATTGAAGACCCTGACCCTGTCCTGTTTCTGGAACCAATGAGGAGTTACCGTTCTTCACGGGATGAAGTTCCAGAAGGAAAGTATACCGTTGAAATTGGCAAAGGCAAAAAGCTGACCGAAGGCGATGATGTGACGGTAATTGCCTGGGGGGCAATGGTGCCGGTGGCAATGAAGGCTGTTGAGGATATGAAAAATAAGGGAGTTCAATGCGAGCTCCTCGATCTGCGGACACTGTACCCTATTGATAAGGATCTTGTCATTGAATCAGTTCAGAAAACGGGTCGAACGGTCATTGTCCATGAAGCACATGCAACTGGGGGCACAGGAAGCGATTTGATTTCATTGATTAATGATGAAGCCTTTCTATATCAGAAAGCCCCAGCAGAAAGAGTCACTGGCTATGATACGCCAGTTCCATACTTTGGTTTTGAAAATCACTATCTGCCGACCCCAAAAAGAGTCGCAGCTGCAATCGAAAAAGTGATGAAGTTTTAGGAGGCGTGCCGATGGTTGAAGTAAAACTCCATGACATTGGGGAAGGGATGACTGAAGCGGATATAAATTGTTATTTAGTGAAGCCAGGTGATGTCGTAAAGGCTGATGATCCGTTGGTAGAAGTCCAGACTGACAAGATGACCGCTGAAATTCCAGCGCCCTGTTCCGGTGTGGTTAAAGAATTGTTGTTGAACCAGGGACAAACGGTAAAAGTGGGGACGACGCTATTGATTATGGAAGGGCAAGCTGCACAAGGAACAACGGGTGGGCTTCAACAAGAAAGAGACAGTGCGTATACAGAAGCAGAGCCTGCTAAAGCGGCTGTTAATATTCTGGAAAGACATGCAGAGCCGATCGTTCCCATTGGTGTGAGCGTAAGGCTCGGCCGAATTCTCGCTTCTCCTTACACGAGGAAAATTGCACGGGAAAATGGTGTAAACATAATGGAGGTTACCGGTACGGGACCTGCAGGGAGAATAACCGATCAAGATGTATTGGCTTTTGCAAGATTAAGAGATAGTGAAGCTGCGAATGGTTCGGAAGCCGGTTCCGAACAGCAGGTTGCACGGGTTTCACAACCAGGTTATAAACAGTGGGCTCCGAGTCTTTCGGAAGTGGGTTCTGAAAAGAGGGTTGCGAAGATTTCGGAAGCAGGTTCTGAAGGTAAGGCAGCAGATATTCCGGTGCATGATTCCGAGGATCTGGTTCCGAGCGGTTCAAAAGGTGGTTCCGAAGCCAAGCAGATAAATGATGCCACAATATCCCACGGTTCTTTGCCATTCCGCGGACGCCGCAAGCAGATTGCCAAAAAGATGGTTCAATCATTGTATACCATTCCTCATTGCACACATTTTGAGGAAGTGGATGTCAGTCAGTTAATCACTTTGCGGGAAGAAATCAAGGCATCAGGAAGTTCTATTTCTGCGACTGCTTTCTTTATTAAAGCCCTTTCGATTGGGCTAAAAGAATTCCCAGTCTTCAATGCAAGGCTTGATGAAGAAAATGAACGTATCCAGCTGCTGAGTGAGCACCATATTGGAATAGCCGTTGACACTCCAGATGGACTAATCGTTCCGGTGATCAGGAATGTGGAGCGGAAGAATCTGAAGCAGATCCATGAGGAAATGAAGCGGCTTACAAAACTTGCACTTAATGACAAGCTTACAGTCAAGGATATTTCAGGGGGAACTTTTACAGTCAGCAATGTAGGTCCGCTGGGCGGCAGCATTGGTGCAACTCCAATCATCCAGCACCCGCAGACAGCACTCGTTTCCTTCCATAAAACAAAAAAACGGCCAGTAGTGACAGACCAGGATGAAATTGCGATCCGTTCCATCATGAATTTATCCATGGCGTTTGACCATAGGGTAGCAGACGGCGCAACTGCAGTAGCTTTTACAAACCGCTTCGCACAGCTGATTGAAAACCCAAAAATGATGCTGCTGGAGTTGATGTAAAAAGATGTTCATGGCGCCACATAAAAATCTTTCAACTAGCCCAACTGGGATTGAACAGGATTCATCTGGTACTAAAATGCAACTTATCGGAGGCAAGGGTAATAAGTTATCCAGGGTGAAATGGCTGTGTTAAGTAGCTAATTGTTAAAGGGTTCGTTAACTGTTAGTGGATACTCTTTTATAATATGAAACTTTTTAAAGACCATTTCCTTCACCACATAAAAGCATTATAGCTTTACACCGCGCTCTTGAGAGAGTAGATCGAGTTACTATAAAATAATTTTAAATATTATAAATATTTAAACAGGAGGTTTTACAATGGAAGAAAAAGTAATGGTATCTGGCCAGACAACCGAGGATTTTTTTCCGGTTCAGGATGTTGACTATTTGGAGCTATATGTAGGTAATGCAAAACAGGCTGCGCATTTTTTTCAGACAGCTTTTGGCTTTAAGGTAGTCGCTTATTCAGGTCTTGAAACTGGCAACCGCGAAACGGCTTCCTATGTGCTGCAGCAGCGGAAAATCAGGCTCGTTGTTACTGGATCTTACAATGATTCATCTCGTGTGGCCCAATTTGTCAAGACCCACGGCGATGGCGTGAAGGATATTGCGCTTGCTGTTGATGATGTCCAGAAGGCATACGAGGGAGCGGTAAGCCGTGGTGCGATCGAGATTCAGCCGCCACATGAGGTTTCAGACGAAAATGGTGTCTTGAAGAAGGCCGTAATTGGTACATACGGCGATACAATCCATACACTAGTTGAGCGAAAAGATTATAAAGGTCTTTTTATGCCAGGTTTTGTTGAGAGTGAAACTACTGTTCCAGTCAATGACGCAGGCTTCATCGGCATCGACCACGTAGTCGGCAATGTGGAGAGAATGGAAGAGTGGGTCAACTATTACGCAAATGTCATGGGCTTCAAAGAAATGAAGCATTTCACTGATAAGGATATTGTGACTGAGTATTCAGCGCTAATGTCCAAGGTTATGCATAATGGCGGCCGCATTAAATTCCCGATCAATGAGCCGGCCGAAGGAAAGCGTAAATCACAGATTCAGGAATACCTTGAATTCTATAACGGACCTGGTGTCCAGCATCTCGCAATTTTGACAGAGGACATTGTCAGTACAGTAGCACAATTGCGTGCAAATGGCGTGGAGTTCCTGAGCACTCCAGACTCCTATTATGAAATGCTATCTGAGCGTGTAGGAGAAATTGACGAAGAAATTGAAAAGCTTAAAGAGCTTAGTATTTTAGTAGACCGTGATGATGAAGGTTATTTGCTGCAAATTTTCACAAAGCCAATAGTTGACCGCCCGACTCTCTTCATTGAGGTCATCCAAAGAAAAGGCGCAAGAGGCTTCGGTGAAGGGAACTTCAAGGCACTTTTCGAATCAATCGAACGTGAGCAGGAACGACGCGGCAACCTATAAAAGCCAGGAAGGAAGGGGGCGAATCGCTCCCTTTTGTCATAAAAGGCGATTTGGAAAAAATGGGGGATGAATATGAACGTAAAAGCAAGAGCAGAACTTGAAGGGATCACTCCATATGCCCTCGGCCAGGCCATTGAGGAAATCAAGGAACAGTATCGGATCAAGACTGTAAGGAAGTTATCTGATAACGAAAACGTTTATGGTACTTCTCCGAAAGTACATGAAGCCATCATGCAAGCATCTGCAAACTTGGCTTTTTATCCAGATGGAATGACTTCAGGACTCGTTGAAAAACTTTCCGCACATTATGGGTTGTCTCCTCAACACTTTCTTGTCTCGAATGGATCAGAGGAAATCATCCGTCTGCTTACGAGAGCGTATATCAATAAAAATGATGAAGCCGTTATGGCGGAAGTGACATTCCCTCGCTACAAAACCAATGTGCTCATAGAAGGCGGAAAAGCTGTCAGTGTACCGATGATCGAGGGACGGCATGACCTTAAGGGGATGCAGGATGTCATTACAGAAAAAACCAAACTCGTATTTGTCTGCAATCCAAACAATCCTACGGGAACGATTGTAGGCAAACAAGAATTGCTTTCCTTTATTGAAGATGTACCTTCAAATGTCCTGATTATCATCGATGAAGCCTATTTTGAATACACAGATTCTGAGGACTATCTGGATACAATGCCATTGCTCACACAATATGAAAACCTCGTTATCCTCAGGACCTTCTCGAAAATATATGGTCTTGCGAGCTTGCGGGTAGGCTACGGCATTATGCATCAAGACGTAGCAAAGGAACTTCACAAAGTCAGGGATGTGTTCAATGTTAACCAGCTTGCCCAGGCTGCAGCTATGGCAGCGATAGAAGATCAGGAATTCGTTAAAAACTGTGCTGAGAAAAATAGTGCAGAAAGAGAATTCCTCCGTGAAAAGTTAAAAGAGTTAGAGATTGAAAGTTTCCCTTCACAATCCAATTTCCTGTTCGCATATACGAAAATGCCTGTCATCCAGATACTGAAGGAAAATGGTGTGCTTGTCCGGCAAATGCAGGTTCCTGACTATAAAGAAGCATTCCGGATTACCCTCGGTACCAGGGAGGATCATGAATTCATCCTCCAAATTGTAGGCCAGCTTTTCCATGAAAGGGCGGTGTAAGCCTTGGAAATTAAAACAGACAGTCTTGAATGGAGAGACGCATATAAGCTTTTACAGGGCTCTGTGCTGCCTCGCCCGATTGCATTCGTTTCCAGTCAGGATGAGAGCGGAAACACAAACCTGGCACCCTTCAGTTTTTTTACAGTAATCAGTGCAAATCCTATGATGGTTTGTTTTTCCCCAATGAGGCGAGGGACTGATGGCGCGAAGAAGGATACATTGAACAATATAGAGGCGACAAAGCAGTTTGTCATCAATATTGTAAGTGAGGAATTCGTCCGGCAAATGAATGATTGTGCAACAGAATTCTCTTCTGATATAGATGAGTTTGAAGCATCAGGGCTGACCAAGGCTGTCAGTGCGGCTGTCAAACCGCCAAGGGTTATGGAATCCAAGGTTCATCTTGAGTGTGAACTGGATCAGGTCCTCCATTTCGGGCAGGACGAAGCGGGTGCTGGAAGCCTTGTGATCGGGAAAGTCGTCCATGTGCATGTCGATGATGATTTGTATGAAAATGGCCGGATCAATTCGGAAAAATTGAATCCAGTTGGCAGACTGGCGGGTGCAACCTATACACTGCCGCTTTCCAAAACCTTTGAGCTGCAAAGGAATTAGGTGATGACATGAAATTCATAACGTTTTTGAAAAAAGATGGTTCAATCCGTGCAGGCTGGATTAATTCAAGAAATGAAGCCGTTGATATGTATGAAGCGTCGAAGGGAATGTTGCCGGATAATATGCTGGCATTCCTTGAGGACCATGAAAAATATATGGAATATATTAAACTGAATCAAGCTTCTTTAGATTCTGATAATGGAGCCTATTCACTTGCTGAGATCAGCTTAAGGGCACCGGTGCCGAATCCGAAGAGCGTCCGCGATTTTTACGCATTCGAGCAGCATGTAAAAACGGCCAGGGAGAACCGGGGACTTGAGATGATTCCTGAATGGTACGAAATACCGGTGTTCTATTTCACTAATCACCTTGCCATCAAAGGGCCTGAAGATGAAATCAAACGGCCGCAAGCATGCGAGTGGCTTGATTATGAGCTCGAAATTGCCTGTGTAATCGGTAAGGAAGGCAGCAATATTGAAGCAGAGAATGCCGAACAGTATATTTTTGGCTTTTTTATCATGAATGACTGGAGCGCACGCGACCTCCAGAGGAAGGAAATGAAGGTGGGACTTGGACCGGCAAAAGGGAAGGACTTTGCTACATCATTCGGTCCATACTTAGTCACGAAGGATGAATTGGATTCCCGTAAAGCAGGAAATGGGTACGATCTGCACATGACTGCAAGAGTGAACGGCAGAGAATTGTCCCGGGGAAATATGAAGGATCTGTATTATTCCTTCGGTCAAATGATTGAGCGTGCTTCCGCTGGAACAACACTTTATCCAGGTGAGGTGATCGGTTCAGGCACAGTGGGAACAGGCTGTATTCTTGAACTGGGCACGGAGGTCCACCGCTGGCTTGGACCGGGTGACGAAGTTGAACTTGAGATTGAAGGGCTTGGAGTCCTGAAAAATAAGATTATCGAAGAATAGAAAGAAGGTGTATTCATGTACTACCGTCAAATGGGAGAAATCCCGAAAAAACGCCATACGATGTTTAAAAAGGAAGATGGTTCGCTCTTCCGTGAGCAGGTAATGGGAACGAAGGGGTTTTCTGGAACCCAGTCCATCCTTTATCACCACCATATGCCGACAGAAGTGGTTAAAAGTGAATTGATCGGAAGCTATTTGCCTGAATATGAAGAGCAGGGGTCATTGAACCACCGGCATTTTCTTACCGACCAGATTACGAAGACCGGCGATGCTTTAAGTGGAAGGGAATATATCTTAGGTAATGACGACTTGCTGATCGGATTTGCAAATATTTCTCAACCAATGAAGCACTTTTACCGCAATGGTGACGGAGATGAGATGTTCTTTTTTCATCATGGTTCCGGCAAAGTGCAGACCATGTTCGGCACATTGACATACCGTCCAGGTGATTATGTCGTCATTCCAATCGGGACGATGTACCGTGTTGTACCTGATGATTCAGAGATGACCAAAGCACTGATTGTTGAATCGTTCAGCCAGATTACTACACCTCGCCGTTATCGCAACGAATACGGCCAGCTTTTGGAGCATAGCCCATTCTGTGAACGTGATATTCGCGGGCCGGAGACACTGGAATCCTTCGCAGAAAAAGGGGAGCATGAAGTGATCACCAAGACACGCGGCTATCTGCACCGCCACGTGTTGAACCACCACCCGCTTGATGTAGTTGGCTGGGATGGCTATCTGTATCCATGGGCATTCAACATCGAGGATTTTGAACCAATCACTGGCCGGATCCACCAGCCGCCGCCAGTTCACCAGACATTCGAGGGGCACAATTATGTTGTCTGTTCATTTGTGCCAAGGCTTTACGATTATCATCCAGAGGCGATTCCAGCGCCATACTACCACAGCAACGTCAATAGTGATGAGCTGCTCTATTATGTAGAAGGCAACTTCATGAGCCGCAAGGGAATCAAGGAAGGTTCCATCACCCTCCACCCAAGCGGTATCCCGCACGGGCCGCATCCTGGCAAGACTGAAGCAAGCATCGGCAAGAAAGAAACACTTGAGCTTGCTGTCATGATTGATACATTCAGACCGCTGAAAACGGTCAAGAAGGCAAAGGATATTGAAGACGACCAGTATATGTATACCTGGATCGAGAAATAGGAAGAGTTGGCCTATTCACTAAATGGTGGATTGGCTTTTTTCTTTTTTTGGGCAAAAGCTTCTGGAAAAAAGCCTCGTTTATTTCCATGTCGCCAATAAAAACAGATTTTCGCTAATAAAAATTAATTATCGCCAATAAAAATTTTTTTTCGCCAATAAAATTGTGAACTCCGCCATTAAAATGAAATTTTCGCCAATAACGGATTTCCATCTCCTTAATGGGTATACAAAGTATGAGATATTCCACTCCAGGACGAAATAATCGGAAATACAATGGGCAATACTAACAAAATCGATTACGGTTTAGGAGGTTATAAATTGACTTTATCAATATTTGCCCTGGGAGGCATCAATGAAATAGGCAAAAATATGTATGTTGTTCAATATGAGGACGATATTTTTGTGATTGATTGCGGCGGGAAGTTCCCTGATGAGAGTTTGCTCGGAATTGATTTGATTATCCCGGAAATGACTTATCTTGAGGAAAACAGAGAAAAAATACGCGGATTGATTGTGACCCATGGCCATGAGGATCATATTGGCGGTGTCCCTTATTTTTTCAAAAAACTGAAGGCTCCAGTATATGCCACTGACTTCACACTTGGGTTGATAGAATTAAAACTCGGTGAGCATAAGCTTTTAAGAGGAACTGAATTGAAAAAAATCAACTCAGATTCAGAATTGGATTTTGGCAAGGTCAAGGTTTCATTTTTCAAAGTGAGCCACAGCATCCCGGATTGTCTGGGAATAGTTTTCCACACTCCAGAGGGGAATATTGTTCATACAGGGGATTTTAAATTCGACCTGACTCCCGCTAATGATGAACAATCAGAAATCCACAAAATGGCGAGAATCGGGACAGAAGGTGTTCTGGCCTTGCTTTCTGAAAGTACGAATGCTGAACGGACTGGGCTTACGCCATCGGAGCGAATGGTCGCAGGTCATTTGGAAGAGGCATTTATGAAGGCAGAAGGAAAGATTTTTGTATCTACTTTTGCCTCGAACGTAAACCGTGTCCAGCAGGTAGTAGAAGCGGCAATCAAGACAGAAAGGAAGCTGGCTTTACTTGGCAGGAGCATGGTCAATGTTGTGGATGTTGCGATTGAAAGAGGATACCTGAATGTTCCAGAGGGTATGCTGATCGAACCTCATGTAGTCGATCAGTTGGATCCTGACAAGGTTGCCATATTATGTACTGGCAGCCAGGGAGAACCGATGGCAGCATTAGCCCGTCTTGCTACTGGCAATTATCGGGATGTCAGCATTTATCCAGGTGATACAGTCATTATGGCAGCTTCACCAATACCAGGGAATGAAAAAGATGTATCAAAAATCATAGATAACCTTTTCAAGCTTGGAGCCAATGTTATTTACGGCTCAGGCAGCACAACCGGTATGCATGTTTCCGGCCATGGCTACCAGGAAGATCTCAAGCTGATGCTTACACTAATGAAGCCAAAATACTTTATCCCGATTCACGGTGAATACCGGATGCTCCACCATCATCGATTGCTTGCAGAATCGGTTGGTGTGGAAAAAGGCCATACGTTCATTATTAAAAATGGTGATATCGTTGATATAGACCATGGAGAAGCCAGGCAGACCCGGAATATACCAGCAGGAGACACATATGTAGACGGGATCAGTGTCGGGGATGTCGGTGAAATCGTATTAAGAGACCGAAAGCAGCTTTCCGAGGATGGAATGCTTGTAATTGTCCTGACTTTGAGCAAGTCTGAACGAAAAATTATCTCAGGCCCAGATACGATTTCCCGCGGATTCGTATTTGTGAAAAATTCAGAGGATCTGATGCGTGATGTTAATAATCTGGTAACAAAAACCGTAACAGAATTGCAGGAAGACAATGTACACAGATGGAATGTCATCAAGCAGGCCATAAAGAAAGCAGTTGGCCAGCATATCTTCCAGCAGACAAGACGAAAGCCGATGATCCTGCCCATCATCATTGAAATCTAACCAGATACTTAAAAGTATCTGGTTTTTCTACATTGACATAACACTAAAAGGTGTTATAATTTTAAAAGTGACACAATAGGGTGTTGTAAATTCACTGGAGGTCAAATATGAATATGCAGACTGAAATTCGCAAAACAATTATTTTAAATGCACCGATTGAAAAAGTATGGAAAGCAGTCGCGACGTCAGAAGGGATTGCTGCCTGGTGGATGCCTAACACCTTCGAAGCTGAACTTGGCAGAGAGTTCATTCTTCACGCAGGACCTTTTGGAGATTCCCCCTGCAAGGTGACAGAATTAGACCCGCCGAATCGTCTTGGATTTGATTGGGGGAAAGACTGGCATTTGGTATTTGAATTGAGGGAGATTGACAGCAAGACAGAGTTCACCTTGATCCATTCCGGCTGGGATCCGGATAAAGTTACTGAATTTGGGCAGCCTCATACCATTGTCCAGGGTATCATGGATCAAGGATGGGATAAAATCGTCAACGAAGCACTCCCTTCCTATATCGAGGGCTGACATGCCGGCTTCACAGGCAAACCATGATGTGTTCCATGCAGTTTCGGATCCGACTCGCCGTAAAATCCTTAAGATGCTTGCGGATAAAGAAATGCCGATTGCTTCCATAACAGAAGAATTTCCTATAACCAGGACAGCAGTCAATAAGCACTTATTCGTGTTATCAGAAGCAGGACTGGTTACGAGCAGAAAAATTGGACGTGAATCACGTTATGCATTACAGCCTGAACCGCTTCGTGAATTGCAGGAATGGCTCTCCTTTTTTGAAATCTACTGGGATAACAAATTATCGGCACTTAAAAGTTTTGTAGAATCGGATGAAGAATAGGAGCTTGAAAAATAGAGAAATACATTTTTAATGGATGAGGCAATTCAAGGCCAATATAATGCCACTACTCTTTCAGCACCGACAGTCCATGATTTGATAAAATTGATACCTAAAAGCATGGTTTTCTCCATGCTTTTTTACATTCCTGCTTAACAAATGAAGTGATAAAGTCTACACTAGAAATTATTAATTAAAGCATCCAGCAGGAGGGGGAGCAGACCATGGACAACAAATTAAGTCACAAAACGATCAAGGATTTATGCGGAACTGTTTCCTTCAAGCGCGGGGATGCATTTTATCGAGCGGATAAAGTGAAATTCACTGAGTACAATCCTGATCGTGTAAAAGCAATTGTGACAGGGGCAGATGATTTCCATGTCACTGTCCTAAAAACCGGGGACGGGCGTTTCCAGACTGAATGCAACTGTCCAAAGCTTGCATCTGTCAAACATGAGTGCCAGCATGTGGCCGCTGTGCTGCTGGCCATTCTCGATGAGCAAAAGCGGGGAGAGTCAGGTTTATCAAGGAATATTGACCAACCGAAGAAAGAGCTTGCAGAAGGAGTGCTGGCTATTTTTAATGAAGACCCCCGCAGAACTAGTGGGCATCAGAGGCACTTTGAAACGAGAAAGATATTGAATGCTCAGTTCAGCCTCAAGCCGGTCACAAATAATCAGGAAATGCTCCTTGGTCTTTCAATAAGTATTGGTCCTGTCAGGGTACATAATATTTCTGTCTTTTTGCAAAGTGTAGCCGATCGCAATTCAGCAACACTTTCTAATTTATTCGTGTTTGATCCAAAACTTCATTGTTTTAAAACTGAGACCGATGAAGTAATCAAGCTCCTGACTCTAATCATTCAGGATACAGGATTAGTCATCGATAAAGATAAATGCGATTCTATATTGATCATTCCTCCATCTTTTTGGCAGAAAATCTTGCCACTGTTAAAAAAGGTGCCCGATGTAAAGCTGGAAGTAGGCGGAAACCTGGCCGATTTTTCTTTATCAAAAGAAATGCTTCCTCTAAATTTCAATTTTGAAAAAGGCACTGGTAAAGATTATTCCTTAAAGATTAATGGGATTAATAGGTTGACTGTCCTGAACAAATATAATCTGGTCATTTCAAATGCAGAATTGGTCGAGCTAAGTCCTGAGGATTCGAGCAGGTTATTTGAGTTGAAAAACATGCTTGCAAGGTCGAAGACAGACAGCATCCCGATTTTACAGGAGCAAATGGGATTCTTTGTGGAAAAAGTCGTTCCCGGTCTTCGCCGTATTGGTAAGGTGCAAATTAATGGAGATATCGCCAAGCAATTTTTGACAGACCCTCTCGTGGCAAGGCTTTATCTTGACCGTGTCAATAATCGTTTGCTGGCAGGGCTGGAATTCCAGTATGGCAACATTATATTTAATCCACTGGAACATAGGGAACCACAAGTAAATACTTTATTGATCCGGGATATGGAAAAAGAAGTGCAAATCATTGAAATGCTGGATGACAGTTCATTCGCAAAAACAGATGGCGGCTATCTTTTACATAATGAAGAGCTTGAGTATGAATTTCTTTATCATGTCCTGCCAAAGTTACAAAAAATCAGCCAGATTTATGCTACTACAGCTGTCAGGAATAGGATTTTCAGGGAGCCTGCCAGGCCGCAAATCCGTGTGAAAGTAAAAAAAGAACGGACAAACTGGCTTGAATTCAAGTTTGAAATGGATGGAATACCGGAAAAGCAAATCCGGGATGTCCTTGAAGCTCTGGAGGAGAAAAGGAAGTATTTCCGTCTGCGAAATGGGGCACTTATGTCACTCGAAACACGGGAATGGGAAGAAATCCAGCGGTTCCTGAATGCTGGGCCAATTCAAGCTGAGGACCTGGAAAAAGGCTTGAATATGCCAGTTGTCCGGGGAATGCAGATGGTCGACTCATTCGAGGGTCAATCTGTCTTTATAGAAGAAGAATCCTTTAGGGAATTTTTGGAGGAAATGACCAGTCCAGATAAAACCAAATTCGGTATTCCTGAAAAACTGAAGCCAATTTTGCGAGATTATCAGAAACAGGGCTATCAATGGCTGAAAACATTAGCGAACTATGGATTTGGCGGCATTCTGGCTGATGATATGGGGCTGGGAAAAACGCTGCAAAGCATCACCTATATTGCTTCTGAACTCGAAGATGGAAGGGAGAGGAACCTTCCATTCCTGATTGTATGTCCATCATCCCTCGTTTACAACTGGCTGGGAGAATTCCTGAAATTCACCCCGGAAATAGAAGCGGTGATCATTGACGGCAACAGGTCCGAACGAACAAGGCTGTTAACCGATATGACGGGTATAGATGTGGTGATTACATCGTACATGCTTCTGAGAAGAGATATCCATTTATACGAAAAAAACAATTTTCACACTGTCTTTTTTGATGAAGCACAGGCTTTCAAAAATCCGCTGACACAAACTGCAAAGGCTGTCATGAATATCAGAGCCGAGCACCATTTTGCGTTAACCGGAACTCCAATAGAAAACTCAGCAGAAGAATTATGGTCGATCTTCAGGGTTGTTTTCCCGGAACTATTTCAGGGGTTGAAGGAGTATAGCCAGCTGACAAGCAAAGCAATAGCGCGCAGGATCCAGCCTTTTTTGCTGAGACGGATGAAAGAGGAAGTCCTTGGAGAGCTGCCGGAAAAAATCGAATCGATTGATACGGTAGAGCTGCTGCCTGAACAGAAAAAACTATATGCCGCTTATTTGGCTAAGCTCCGGCATCAAACATTGAAGCAGCTTGATAAAGATACAATCAGGAAAAATCGGATTAAAATTCTTGCCGGATTGACAAGACTCAGGCAAATATGCTGCCACCCGGCCCTGTTTGTTGACGGATATGATGGTACATCGGCTAAGTTTGAAGAATTGAAGAAGATCGTTGATGAATCAAGATATGCCGGGAGGAGAGTGCTTATTTTTTCGCAGTTCACAAAAATGCTCAGCCTGATCGGCAGGGAGTTAGCCTGCAAAGGCATACCATATTTTTATCTGGACGGACAAACGCCATCCGAAGATCGGGTGCAAACTTGCGAAAAATTCAATTCTGGAGAACGCGACTTTTTCCTTATTTCATTAAAAGCTGGTGGAACAGGCTTGAATTTAACTGGAGCTGATACCGTGATTCTTTACGATTTATGGTGGAATCCAGCTGTAGAAGAGCAGGCTGCTGACCGGGCACACCGAATGGGCCAAAAAAATAAAGTCCAGGTTATAAAGCTGATATCCCGCGGGACGATTGAAGAAAAGATGAATGAGCTTCAGGATAAAAAGCGTAATATGATAGAAGAAATTATTGAAGAGAAGCCCTCATCCGCCCTGACAGAGGAAGATATCCGCGATATTCTGCTGTTGTAGTTTTTCAAAGAGTTAACAAACATCGTCCCTGGCCGATAATAATCTGTGAGCCAAGCTTTTAGATAAATGTAGATAGAGGAGAGATTATTTTGGCTAATAAAGGTTTGCATGTAGGCAAGCAAGCACCAGATTTTACTTTAACTGGGACGAACAATACAAAATACAGTTTATCAGACTTTTCCGGCCAGCCTGTCATACTCGTTTTCCTTAGGGGCACCTGGTGACCGAACTGCCGTAATCAGCTGGTCCAGCTGAATGAACATTATGAACACCTAAAAGCAAGCGGGATTCAAGTACTCGGAATTGCAGGCCAAAATTTAAAGGGAATACAGTCGTATGTTGACAGTGAGGGAATCAAAATTCCAATCCTGTCTGATGGGAACAGGGAAGTCATTAAAAAATATGAAGTGTTTGTTCCCATTAAATGGGATAGTTTCCGTATTGCGATTCCAAGTACCTTTGTTTTGGATGAAAACCATGTCATCCGCTACAGTTATATAGGTGATTCGCAATTTGACCGTCCTGCACTTGATGAAATTTTCAAGACGATCCAGAAAGTCCACAATTTAAGTGAAGACGGAGAGAAAAAGGATGACTCTGGACAGGCCGCTGTTTTCGTCGGCGCAATGAAGGATACTTTCCAAGATATTGTGCTATCGACACAGACAATACAACATAGCGTTAATCACAACCTATCTTCGATTAATGAATTGGAAAACGAGCTAATCGAAAATAAAGAGGCATTATCACTATTCTTTACAGTATTTGAACAGATGGAATCTAAAATCAGTATGTACAGTGAGGCAATCTATAAGGTATCAGAAGGCTCAGTTGCTGTAATCGAGGATAATAGACAGGCTTCAGAACATATGAAACAAACTTCCGAACTGTTAAAGGAACTGGTAGGTTTGACAAAGACCATTGGAAGCATTAGTTCGACGATCTCATCTATTTCTGGGCAAACTAAAATCCTTGCATTAAATGCTTCCATTGAAGCAGCACGTGCAGGCGAGCATGGCAAAGGATTCTCAGTAGTCGCAAAAGAAGTTGGCAAGCTGGCAGAAGCCTCTGCAGATGCATCAAAAAATATTTCTGCACAATTGGAAGAAATAGAAACAAAAATCAGTACGAGTTTTTCCTCCTTTATCGATTTTGATGGTCTAATGCAGCAAATTGATGAAAAGGTAAAGTCACAAAATCAGGAATTGAATAATATTTCTTCAGGCATCCTTTCAGTGAGGGATGAGAGTACAACCCTTGCGGACCGCCTGAGGAAAATTACTGAACAGGAAGAGGCACAGCAGCGAAAAATAGGCTCAGTAAAACAACAAGAATTGAGTATTTCATCAGAAATCAATGGGATACATCGGGATATCGAGGAAAATAATAAGCTGCTGCAAGAACTGGATTATAGAGTGAAATAAATAGTGGAAAGCCCCTTTGTCTGAACAAAGGGGCCTTTTTACAATTATTTTTGAATTTCATTATCCAGATAGGACCTAAGTGTTTGCTGCAAGGTTCCCTTAGTTTCTGCCTTCTGTTCAAAGTTGATTCCAGTATGAATCATTTTCCTTACAAGCTCCGGACGCATTCCGGTTATTACAGCTTTTGAACCCATCATTGCAATACCATTCAGCACTTTCTGGAAATGGTCAAGTACATTCATTTCCATATCGGCAATACCTGAAAGGTCCATGATCAAGGTTTGCACTTTCAGTCTGGAAATATCCATCAAGACCTTTTCTTCAATAATCTGCATTCGGTATTCATCAATCATTCCTATTAATGGAAGTACTGCTACGGAAGTGCTGACGGGGATTATTGGGACAGACAAGTGTTCTACCAATTTTCTCTGAGAGGAGAGCAGTTCATCCTTATACTTTGTATAGGTTAAGAAGAAAGTATTCAGGAATTGGTCAACCTGATCATTGATCTTTTTCTCTAGCTGGAAAAAATCTTCACGAGTAGAAAATTTGTTATGCAATTGATCATATTTGTTTAGGAAGTGCCATAAAGTCCGGCGAATGGCCTGGATCCATTCCAGTTTGAATGCGACTGTCAACGAATGTTCAGCCCATGCAATTCCTTCTTGTTCTGCAAAGGCAACCAGTTTGTCTTCCTGCTCCTCCACTATGTAAACAATTAACTTTTCTGCGTTCTTCAAAAGGTCGATGTTTCCCTTTTGGAGAATCTCATGAATTTTAGATGCTACATTTACAGCCTCTGATAATAACTTTTCTTCAAAAAGCTCTCTGTTTGTTTGAATGAAATCGGTCACATCTTTTTGATTAAAAGTGGATTCCATTATATGTACACTCCTCGGATTTATACTTTAACGTATTTAACAACACGCTCATAGGTAAAACTACCCCTTTTATAAACTGTAACAAAGCTTGGGGGTAAATTCAAATAATTGAGGCAGGGATCCTATGATTAAAGGATATAAAAAATAAAAAAAGAAGTATAGCAAAATATTTTCTAAAGGGGAGACTTAGTGGGCTCTGGTTGGTCATCGTTATCCTTGCTTATTTGCCAATAATTTACAGAATCCATCAGCGGCTTGATTTTCTGGAAAAGAAGTTGAACGCTTAAGTAGTCAGGCGAACAATTATTAATAAAAAATAAAAATAGTATGTTAAGTTGTTTTCTCCTGCTTTGTTCTGGGAGGGTATCTTGGCGTAATATATGATTCAACTATCAATCCTAATAAATTTGGACGGTGGTTAAACGTTACCTGACAATGTAACGTGAGCGGTATTTCATAACTATTTTGGGAGCGGGGAATCGATACTTGGAAGCTCTCTTCCTGACAGTGCCTCCTTTCAGCCGCCTGGCAAAGGCAGGGAAGAGTTTGCTATATCAGTATCCTTAGGAGTTGAGCAGAAAATCAGGGGGTATTTGTTAAAGGTAAAGGAGTTGCTTATGAAGCGAAAAGCTTTATATTGAATAAGAGACTGCCTCATTACAGGCAGTCTGTTTGTATGTGTTTAGAAGTCGTCCAAGTAAACTTTCTCCTCCAGGCCAGTTTTGGCTGAAATAAATTTCCCTTCTTCAAAATAATCCATTTCGGGTAGCATGAAGACCAATTCAAAGTTTCCGGTTAAAGCTGAATAAATGACAACTGCTTGTTTGTCACCAATATTGTCGGGGGCAGCTGATAGGTCAACTTGATCCAGTTTGCCAAATGAAGGAATATGGCGATTGTGGTCAAAGCTTTCAAGTTTCCCGTTCCTGGCATTAATATTCAGAAAAGTTTCAGTTTCTAATGGTGTATATACTGTATAACCGTCAACCTTAGGGATAGCTTTGAAACTATAAACCTTATATCTGGGATCATCTGAAAAAGAATTATAATTTAAACCTAGAGGAACGAGTTCCAGCTTTATTTCTTTTCCATAAATTCCTTCTAGATACGACCTGGCTTTCGCTTCAGCTTTCTCTTTTTTCATAACAGTCCCATCAGTTAACGGGCCAGTATCCCCGTTATAATGAGTGATTTGGCCTGTGATTGCATCAATGTCACCGCCATTCCCATTTCCAATCTCAAAACGATATACATACAAGTCATTAACAGGACTTTCTTTTTGTAATTCTATTTTATCTTTTTCAATTTCCAATGTATTCGCTATCCGTTTTTTTAATTCCGTCTCATTATATGCCTTTATTTCATCCGGCATTTTATGAAAACGAGTAAAACTGTAGGTTAATAAGTTTACTTTTTCATAAAACTGGTCCAGCTCTTTTACATCTAGTATATGGAAGTAAGAGCTATATCCATGGTGGGTTTTTTCAAAGTCCTCTCTAAAATCTTGTCTGTGACTATGAATATATTTCTTAAGCGCCTGGAATGCTTCTTCATCTGTTTCAGACCACCTGCCCTGATTGAACCGGGTTTTCATTCCAGCAAGTGTCTCGTTCAGCCTTGGAGCATTGAGGATTAGGGAGAACTCTGTAGAATTCATGCTATAATCCTCAACGAAATTCATATTCTCTCTAAGCGCGTTATTGTATTCAAAGAAACGATCCATTTCATATGATTCAAAGCCTGTCGGTTCTTTATTTTTCACTGCTTCAATTACCATGTCCATTTGCCCCAGGGTATCATAATAACCATCTGTCGCCATGAATAATTGTTCTCGTTCATTGATGTAATCTGTGAATATTATTGAAAAAAGAATTCCGGCAAGTACAACAGAAATGAGCCGAAGACGATACAGCTTCATTTTTAAAATAATTTTGTCATCAAGGGACTTGGAAACCAAAGGCTCATCCATATCAGTGAACTGGATGGTTTTCTCACCTGAATCATAAAATGTCTTGCATGTTCCGCACTCCATAAGATGCTCATCGATAGCTGTTTTCACAGAAGGGCTTAAGTCGTTTTCTGCATACAAAGGATATAAATCCTGAACAACTTCATGTTCCAATTTCATTCCCGATCCTCCAAATTCCTGTAGATTTCCTTGAATTTTTTGCGTGCACGGTACAGGCCAACCTTTACCTGGCCGATTGTTTCGTTTGTAATGACGGCAACTTCCTCATAAGTAAGGTCGTTCACATCACGCAAAATAATATATGTCCGGTAATTTTCGGGCAGTCTCAGCAAGGTAGATTCAATTGCAGATTGATTATCTGAGCGTTTGTATGGATCATGCTGCTGGATTAATTGCTGAATTATGATATCTGACTGCACCTCCATGCTGGTTTGTTTTTTCATGCTGTAATTGATATAGGTGTTTCTTGCTATCCTAAAAATCCATGTTTTTAGGGAGGATTCGCCACGGAAAGTGGCTAGTGACTGGAAAGCCTTCAAGAAAGTGTCCTGAGTCAGGTCTTCGGCAATATGTTTATTTTGCGTGGAACGGTATAGATACAAGAAAATTGCATTTTTGTAGGTTTCATATAATTCAATCCGCGGGTCTGACATTCCATCCCCCTCTCTCTGGTAAACATAGACATTTAACAATGTTAAAAGTTACACCTATTTTATAAAAAATTTTCACAGGTAGGTTGAGAATTTTTTAATAGATGGTAAAATTAGCTAAAATATCAACACAACAATCATCGGATAATTTTTTCATTTTTATAGATGCAAAGGAGTAATTTCCTAATGTTAACTTTACAACCCATTACAAAGGACAACTGGGAGGAAGCAATAAGGTTAAAGGTTAAGGAAAATCAGAAAAACTTTATTTCTTCCAATCTCTATTCCATTGCGGAAGTCCAATTCCTAGAACAGTTTCGGGTCATTGGAATATACGCAGATAATCAAATGGTAGCTTTTGCGATGTATGGCATCGATCCGGATGACAATAATTATTGGATTTACAGGCTGATGATTGATGCTGCGCAACAGGGGAAAGGCTTTGGTGCCTCAGCGGTAAAACTGGTAATTGAGGAGATTAGGAGAACCAACACAAATGAAATCCCTGTGATCATGATAGGGTATAACCGGGAAAATGAAGGAGCAAGAGAAGTATATAAGAGGGCAGGATTTGTCGAGACAGAAATTGCACCATGGGGAGAACAAATTGCAATATATAAGCTTAAGGTTTAAATGAAGCAGTCGAACAATAGGAACAATGTATAAATGGCGGGTATGTATTAAAAAAATAGTCAACAGGAATCCTGTTGACTATTGGGATGTATTTAAGAAGCTTTATTTAATGCATCGGATTGCTTTCTTGGTTTGAAGACGCCTTCCCATTTAGCGATGACAATGGCTGCAAGAGAATTTCCGACTACATTGACGGCAGTTCGTCCCATATCAAGAATTCTGTCAATACCAGCAATGAAAGCTAATCCTTCAACAGGCAATCCTACTGTACCCAATGTAGCAAGGAGAACGACGAATGAGACACCAGGAACTCCGGCTATTCCTTTGGAAGTAACCATCAACACCAGCATGAGCGAGACCTGTTCTGAAATGGTCATATCGATCCCGTACATCTGGGCGATAAATATGGCGGCTAACGCTTGATACAGCGTTGAACCATCGAGGTTAAATGAGTAACCTGTAGGTATTACGAAAGAAGTGATATGTTTTGGTGCTCCTTCTTTCTCCATTTTATCCATGATTCTTGGCAAAACTGTTTCTGAGCTAGCTGTCGAGAAAGCCAAAATTAATTCATCTTTCAGTGTACCAATCAATTTAAAGATGTTGTAACCGGCCATTTTAGCTACTAAGCCTAATATGACGATTACAAAGAAGGCCATTGTTCCATAAACGGTCAAAACTAATTTGCCAAGCGGGATCAGTGATGCAAGACCAAATTTGGACACTGTTACTCCAATCAGTGCAAATACCCCGAATGGAGCAAATTTCATGATTTGGTTGGTTGCATAGAACATCGCATCCGCTGTTCCCTGGAAAAAGGCAATAACCGGTTTTCCTTTTTCACCGATAGCCGAAATTCCTAAGCCAAATACAAGGGAAAAAAAGATGATGGCAAGCATATCGCCTTCTGCAAAAGCGGCTATTGGATTGGTTGGAACGATTTCCACCAATGTCGTAATCATAGACTTTGTTTCTTGTGTTTCGGCTGTATCTACATAACTAGCAATATCAGTTTTATCGAGCTCACTCATATTGACTCCAGCACCTGGCTGGAACAGATTAGCTGCAATGATTCCAACTATGATGGCAAGTGTCGTAATAATTTCGAAATACAAAAGCGTTTTACCGCCAATTTTACCGAGTTGTTTAATATCGCCAACCCCGGCAACCGCAACAACGATGCTTGCAACTACAATCGGTACGACGATCATTTTAATTAAACGGAGAAAAATGTCTCCAATCGGTTGAAGGTAGGTGGCAACTGCTGGGTTTCCAAAAAACACTGCCCCTACGATAATACCGACGACTAAGCCAATAAAAATTTGTCCTGCCAAACTAATTCTTTTCATCTGGATTCCTCACCTTCTGTGATTTCTTTGCTGCAATAGCAATTGGCAAGGGAAGCGAGATTGTTTTTCTCCGTAAAAAAAGACACTTCAGGTGTCATTTGCCACAGAGATTGTGATCTTCTGTTCCCTTTGGTCGCTTACGAGGTTAGCTGTCGGGTTAGGACTTGGAAACGCAAAGCCCCTTCAGGCTGAATTCACCCCTGGCGTAAATCGCCAATTGGTTCCCCCGTTCTTCGGAAAGATTAAGCGGAAAATACTAATAAATATTATATTAATATTTTAAAAATGTAAATGGATATAGCTTTCCAATTGGTTTTGTATGGATTTGAGTCACTATTTATGAATGAGATATTTAATGAAAAAGAACAGGGGGAATTAAATTTGAAAAAGTGGCTTGTCTCTATCTTTCTAATAGTTATTTCTGGATTGCTTTTAAAACAAGGCATGGACTTATTGGCGCTTGGGACAGATGTTGATGGAGAAGGAATCGGTATTCATTTCCTGGGTTTCGAAATCAATGATCGTGTACCGGAAGCTAGTATTCCTTCTTATGCAAGAGGTTTTTTTATAGCAGCTGGAATATCTTTTGTGCTGATGGTAGTACTATTCGAAAGAAAAATCTTTAAAGAGTTAAGGAATGGTAGTAGGGGGAATTCGTAATGGAAGATAAAGTTCATCTGATTAAGCCAACTGTAGTTCTGCAAAATGAATATCTTGAATTTTACCATGAGTGGAAAGCCAGCGGGGAGGACATGATTCCCTGGGTGATTGAAAAGGACCCAGCTGATTTTGCCGGCATGGTCCAATTTTTGCTTAAAAATGAAAAAGGTATCGACCTTCCGGAAGGATGGGTTAGGGACTCTACCTATTGGCTCGTAAACGAAAACAATAAAGTATTGGGAGTCGTCAATATCAGGCACGGATTGACAGAAAGGCTGTTTTATTGCGGCGGCCATATCGGTTATGGTATCAGGCCCAGTGAAAGGCGGAAAGGCTATGCAACGAAAATTCTGGCTTATTCGCTGGAAAAAACGAGGGAAATAGGAATAGATAAGGTTCTCGTCGTTTGTGATGCTGACAATATCGGATCAGCCAGAACAATTACCAAAAATGGTGGAGTAGAAGATGTCAGCTTTATTGAGAAAGATGGCAATGTAGTAAAACGGTTTTGGATTGAACTAAAAGATTAACTGTGAAGGAGTCACTTTGTGCAGAATTAGTCAGGAGCTGGAAAAAGTAAATTCCGATTGCTCTTCGCTTTCAAATGAACACTGATTCCTGCCAGCAATCTTTGTACATTGCGTTATCAGTTAAAAAGCAGACATCTATACATACTTTAAGTTATTCATAAGCTGCACATCTAGTCAGCACTCTGCTTATCCTCATCATTACTGAGTGAGATATTTCTTGTCATTACACCAGCCAGTGAACCAAGAACAGCACTTCCTAAAATATCTGAAGGATAATGGTGGCCGACCCAGACTCTCGAGAAGCCAGTTAGTGCAGACATACCCATCATAACGGTACCTAATTTACGCCTGAACATCATAATTGAGGAAGAAGCAGCAAATGCCAGGATCGTATGCTTGCTGGGGAAAGACGAATCCATTTTAGATGGAATCAATATTCCGACACGTCTTTTAATAAATGGACGAGGCCGCTTAAAAAACAATTTTATAAAAAAATGAGCGACAAGGCTGGTCAAGATAGGACCGATGATATTACCTGCTATGATTTTGTTAAAGCGATTTTTGATTAGTAAATATAGGATGATTAGAAGGTATGCAAAGCGGATTCGATTTGAGATAAAGATCATAATTCGATCTATTGGTGACCAATGGCCGGAAAGTCTGTTGATCATCTTGAAAAGTTTAAGATCCATCATGTTTCTCCTATGCGTTTTTATCCTTACTTTTCCCCCGCCGCATAAAAAAATGTATGGAAAAGGATTCGCTTAAAGTAGTGGAAAGGTTGTTAATAAAGAAGTGGTTTTGAGCTATAAAGAGGATTGCAATAATGATTTTTAAATGAAGATTTTTGTTAGAGGATTAAAAGGAAGCTATTAAAATTTCCCAAGTTCTTTTTTATCAAAAAAAAACAAGCACTTTGGAAGCTGCTTGACCAATGGCGTTAGCAAACTTCTTCTCTCAGGCAGAGGTATTGGTTTTTTCATTGCCAACATCCTCTCCGCCGTTGTTACCGCTACTTATTTTGAATAATTCCAGTCCTCTGAGTAAGGCATCACCTCCGAAACCTGCCATAATCGACATTAAAAATACACGGAGAAGCGAGTCTGCCTCAGATGAGACAACGAGTAAAGCCGCCGCCAGTGAACCTGTTAGAATTTCTTCCAGGAAACCAAGGTAAATGAATTTTTTTGTTCTTCTAGGCATGATGATCTTGCCTCGTTTTCTAACATGGGCTGTCAGTCCAACAAATCCACCGATGACCATTGCGAAAATCATGTTTTCTAACAAATTGATCACTCTCCTAAAGTCCAGATTTTTGTTGGTCGACCTTAGGTAACTCTAGGTGTACTACTATTATACAAGTAGTAATGGTGGAAAAGTATGTGTAAATTTATCGAATTTTCAGTAAATTTAAATGGTAAATAATTGGTGTAACTTTTTGGAAAATAAAGATCTCATGCCACTTTGAGAAAAGTTACAGGCCTAAAGTCATAAAGAAGGAGTTTGAACAGGAGATATAGAAACATAAATAACCATTGGTGAACTAGGGGGAGCAAACGTGTTTATTGTAAATGTTGAAGGTGCCGTTTGTAAAGACGGAAAATGGCTCATTATTGAGAGAAGCAGCAAAGAGGAACATGCAGGAGGCCAGCTATCGCTTGTCGGCGGCCAGGTTGAAAATGAAGGTATCTCTAAGGCCTTACTCGAAAGGACCTTACAGAGGGAATTCATGGAGGAAGTAGGTATCCACATAAAAGAACACATGATTTTTTTAAGGAACACTTCATTTGTGCTTCCCGACGGAAGGGAAGTCCTTGATCTTGTCTTTTATTGTGAAATTGATTCTGGGGAACCTTTTGCAAAAAGTCCGGACGAAGTGGCGGCAGTGTATTGGATGGCTGCAGAAGAAATCTTTGATCATCCAAATTCCCCGATATGGTTAAAGGAAAGCATCGTGGAAGCCAGGAGTTATCTTAGCTCTTCAATAATGAATGCCACTATTTGAAGTGGTGTTTTTTTTGCCTGAAAAAGGAAATATTAAGTGGTTTATCGAATATGTTAAGGACATTTAATGAGTGAATTGAGAGGTTGGAAATTTGAATGTGTTAGTGGATTTAGAAAGAGAGTTTACTTCTGTTTTATCTGATCGGAATCGGTTGATTATTGGCATAGATGGGTTAAGCAGGTCAGGGAAAACAACTATTGTGAAGAAAATCGCTGGTTTTCTAGAAGACAGCCATCTTTCATGTCAGGTGATCCATTTAGATGACCATATTGTTGAGCGTACGAAAAGGTATGGCACCGGTTCAGCGGAATGGCAGGAGTATTATTTTCTGCAATGGGAAGTGGAGCTGCTGAAGGAAGCTATGTTCAAGAAGCTTAGTCAATCTGATGAACTGACACTGCCTTATTATGATGATAAATGGGATCAACAAGTATATAGAGAGCTCAACTTAACGGGGAAAAAGGTTGTTATAGTCGAAGGCATTTTCCTGCAGCGGGAAGAGTGGGAAGGTTATTTGGATTATACAATTTTTATCGACTGTCCTCGAAATGTAAGGTTTGAAAGGGAAAGTGCCAAAACCCGGAGGAATATTGAAAAATTCCTGAATAGGTATTGGAAAGCGGAGGATTATTATCTGAAAATGGTCAATCCGACTGGAAAAGCCGATAAAGTCATAACTTGCCATGAACTGATGGATGTAGCATTTTTCGCAGAAGGGGATAGGAAATGAATTGGAGAAGGTTATTCAATTTAGGCAAAGGTACAGAAAAAGAAATAACACTCAATAAAAGCTTAATTTCAGAAGAGGCAATACTCCACATAAAAAAATACACCAACAGCAGCTTGCGGCCATTTTATAAAACAGATGTATATGATGACAAAAAGACTGAGATTGCGGGAGTCAGTCTGGATGTTAAACAGGAAGAAGCAGAAGACCTTGTACTAAGAATGAGAGAGAAATTGGAGGTACTTGGGTATCTTCCTTTTATAAGTGATTTTGAGCGTAAAGTAATTTGTATAGCCAAGGTTTCTGACCAGTTCGATATCCTTGGAATTCAGCAAACCAATGGAGAGAACTATGATATCAGCAATGAAATGGTTGTTGCTAAACTCAAGGAATCGCATCACAGGTATCCATTCACTCATAGGGGCGGATGTTGACTGGGTGGAAGCGAATTATCAGGCAATCCCGGAAGGCCAGGAATTTAAGGCGTTTGCAAAAGAAATCTTTGGATTTTGTCCAGATATCGTGGAACAGGGAACAGGCTCGCTCAAAGATTTAATTCAAGAAATGAAAGAGACCAGGAAATTATTCTTATGGTGGGATTAACCGCATTTTTTATATAAAAAAGTGGAGGGGAAGTTTTTATGGCTAAAGGGCTTTCTGAGAAATTCAATCAATTTGCTATTTACGAATGCAAGGGGTCAAGTCCGTTATATGAATCCCTTTCTTTAAAAATTGCGGAAGATCCAAAAATGCTTGAACTGGCAAGTAAATCGAAGGAAGGCCAGCCCGTGCCAAATCTATTCTTTGGCGCTGTACATTATTTGTTAATGAACGGATATAAACACCCGCTCGCTGAATTCTTTCCAAGCTTGACAGAAAAACCAGCCCCAGCAGAAAACGTCTATCCTGTCTTCGTTGATTTTTGCGTGAAATATTCTGATGTGATTATTGGGCTGCTGAAAAGCAAAATCGTCCAGACAAATGAAGTGAGACGCTGCTCTTATCTTTATTTGATTTTCAGCCATATTTTTCAATTGGCCAAAAAACCGCTCGCCCTTGTTGAAATCGGGACCAGTGCAGGCTTGCAGCTTTTTGTGGATCAGTACAGTTACTCATATGGTACTGGTATTAAATTTGGAAATCTGGATTCGGCTGTTCACCTAACATCAGAAATAAGAGGGAAAAAACTGCTGTTAACTCAAAGCACTATCCTGGAAGTTGGGGCCAGGATTGGTATCGCCCTTCATATTAATGATGTAAATGATGCAGAGGACTATATATGGCTTAAGGCTCTAATCTGGCCGGAACACCATGAAAGGCGCGAACTTTTTGAAAAGGCAGCTAGTTTTGTGAGTAGCCAGTCATTGAGATTAATAGAATGAGACGGAGTCGGAATGCTCAGCTCTCTCGCAACAGAAATTCCTAAAGAGCAGATGATCTGTGTATTTCATACACATGTGGCCAATCAAATGCCTGATGCAAGCAAGGAGAAGCTGCTAGAGACAGTAAAAACGATTGGTGAACAAAGGGGTATTTTTCACATTTACAATAATATGTTCGATGCAAAGCTCCACATGGATTACTATCTCGATGGAGTAAAAAGCCAGAACACAATTGGGGAAACGGATGGACATGCCCGCTGGTTCAGCCTGAATCTTGAGGACCCTTCATAATGACCCGGATAGGTGATATTAATGGATGATGATTATATTTTTATGGATTATTTGTTTATGGCCCTGGTCATTCTGTATTCAGTTTATCAATTGTTTATCAATAAATCGCTGAAGGGACTAGAGGTGGAAATTACTGAAAAAATCAGGGCGCGTCCGATTGTGAATGTCATCCGGTATTTAATGTTCCTGGCCTTCAATTCCTTTTTTGCCGGTATGTTTTTTGATAATAGCTGGCTGTTATGTATTAGTTTTTTCTCAGTGCTTGCTCTATGGATCCTGCTCATTGATCATAAAATTAATTTTTCTTATTGTGTTCTATTAACACTGATGATTTTATTTTTTATAGGGGCTGGCGTTCCGAATCATCATGATTCTTTTAAGGAGTATGTTAGTAAGAATACTGAATACAAGTGTTTACGGATCGAGTGTATAAAAATAACAGAGGTGGTCACTGAAGGAACACTAAGGACAAAAGTTAAAGCTTTTACGATCGAGGATTACTCCTTTGATTGGTATCCGCTTTTTGCCAAAGGAGGATTAAGTCTAAAGGATGACGATGGGGACATTCAAGTAATCCAAGGTATCAATATTGGCGGCTTGTGGCTAGTGGATAAATAGTTAGGTGTTGTGAAAATGGTCAGTGATGATAAAAAAATAATAGATGAAAGATAGTCAACCCTTAAACATTGTGACCTGAAACTTAAATAAGTCATCTAATAAAGCAGCAAATTTCGGTCCTAAAGGATTGCAAGCTTCTAACAACGGGGAGAAATTCAATGGATTTTCGTCTGGCAAATAAACAGGATATAAAACAATTAATAAAGATGAGATGGGATTTTACACTGGAGGATTACCCGAAAATGGCGGAAGGCGTTGCCTATCATTCGTTTGAAACAGAGTGTGAAGAATTTCTTGAGTCTTCACTGGACAGCGGCCGGTGGTTCATTTGGGTTGCTGAAGAGAGAGAAGAAATCATTTCACATATCTATATAGAATTAATCCATAAGGTTCCCCGTCCAGGCAGGGTGACAGATCCATTCGCATACATGACAAATGTGTATACAAAACCGGAATATAGAGGGAAGAGTGTTGGCAGCAGATTGATATCGACAGTGAATTCATGGGCTGAAGAAAATCAATTCGAGTTCATCATCGTATGGCCAAGTGAAACGAGTATCGAGTTTTATGGGAGAAATGGATACTCCCCTTGCACGGAGCCTATGGAACGGCATTTTTAAGAAATTGGCAATGTAATTTTCAGATTTTTATGAAACTATTCCCCCTTATACACGTAAATTAGATACACTGGAAAAAGGAGGGAATTGTTATGGCTAGAATATCATTCAATACAGAGAACACCTCAAACATAATATTGGTTTCTGCCATCATATTAATCATTAGCAGTCTGTTCATGCCATTAGTGTTTGTGTATTTCATACAGGATTATCTTTACCTGTCAAAAGAAAAATGGTTTTATGTGACACCGCCATCCGCTTATATTCTTTTTATGGTAGGCATGCTGTGGATTTCTGCCACTCTGCTCCTTTATCTGTTTGTTCAATGGAAGTTTGACAGGAAGGCTTATAAGTGGATTACAAGTCTTCTGATGTTGGGGAGCATCCCATTTTTTTTGTTCAGTATTTCAAATTATTATTACTTGGACGACAATGGAATGCATATTAACGACTCAAAAAGTTTCAATGAAATCCGTTCCTATGGTTGGAAGGATATTAAGGAAGCCAGGGAGATTTATGTTAAAGATAGTGGAGTAACCGTTTTTGATCACTACAAATTTACCGCCAAAAATGGTGAAGTGTTCGTACTGCCAAATAACAGTAAGGTGAGCCAAAACAAGTATAGAATCCTGGAAAAACTGAAGGAATTCAATATTCCGGTTACTAATAATTTGGGAGAATTGTATGAATGACCCGAAGCTGAAACGAAAATACGGTGACCGTGCTGATTGGAAGCGGGTAATCCATAAGGAGTTTACACAGGAATTTTTTGAGGAAGAAGGCTTCCATGGATATGTTACTTTAATAAAAGTCCATAAAGTCACAGAACCATTATATTTCCATTACGGAAATAAAGAGATTTGTATAGTCAACGATGGGTACACCTGGATGCAGCATTTCCCTGCCGGATCTCAACATTCCCTCACAACCATGTTTAATGCCGGCGGGGAAGTTGTTCAGTGGTATATCGACATTTGCTTACAAAATGGGATCGAAAATGGCCGTCCTTATATGGATGACCTCTTCCTTGACGTCATTATCCTTCCTGGCGGAGAAGTATTATACAAAGACTATGATGAACTTTTGGCTGCATTTTCATCTGGAATAATTAATGAAAATTTATATAAAACAGCAATCATCGAAGCCAAAAAAATTAAGAGGTTAGCAGAAGCAAATGAATTCAAGCTGCTGCAAATTGCCAGGATTCATAAAGAATATTTTGATTGGAAAATGCAAGGTAATGGTAATGAAGAGGACTAACTAGATTAATTTTGTTCAATTTATCGATTTCTCCAAAAAATAAAATAAGGAGAAAGAATTTAATTATGTATGTAAAAATATATAGCTACCGTTTAAAGCCCAATAGGGAAGAAGAGTACCGGGACATTCAATTAAGAGCAGAAAAAATCTATTCCAGTTTCAGTGATAAACAGACACTTTATCTTGAAAGCAAGACGGACAGTCTGCAGCGGCTAGAGATACATATTTACAAGAACGAAAACAGCTATAGCGATGCTATTCAGGAAATAGACACGCAGCAAGAGATCCAACTTCTGTACAAATCTTTCCTCGAAGTCATAAGTTCGATCGAGGAATTGACAGAAGAAGATTATAATCAAATTATTTTTAAATAAAGGCGTTTTTAGGATTGTTTTCAAAGTATATAATAAAAAATTTAATCGAGGGATAATAAAATGAGGAAGCTTACAATTATTACAATGCTGTTGATGATGTTCATAAGCGGGTGCAGTTCTAACTTTGAGCCGGAACTGACAAGGATCGATGTGCAAAAAATTAATGAAGATGGAACAAATGACGGCGAGGAAAGACTTATCGCAGATAAAAAGGTGCTTCAATCAATAGAACATGCATTTTCTAAAATCGAATGGTCCCCGAAGACGAAAGCGGAAATGGCAAGAAAAGAAGATGTAATTGTCACTTTCTTTATTCAGGAAGAGAAAAATATGCCTGAAAGATTGTATGAGTATCGGATTTGGTTCGAGGGAGACACAGCAACGATCACCAGTGAAAAAGAAAATGAAGGTTACGGGAGATTAACAGATAAAACAGAGGTTCAAGCCTTAGAATCTAAGCTGCTGCAAGGGGAATAAATCGTGAAGGGTATGAACATAGCAAAGTTTTTTCATTTCTTTTTATATGGAGTATTCCTGTTAGCTCTTCTTATAGTGTTTTACATCATATATGCTGATATAGATACTTTGATAGCCTTCAGGTTTGTCATCGGGTTTGTAATTTTCCTGATCCTGTTCGGGTTTTTCCAGATTTTTCTGGTCATCATGAACCTCAGGCAATTGCCATCGTCTATCATCAGAAAAAGACTATTGAAGTTTTTGGCTTCATTTGCTTTTTTTATGGCCCTTTCATGGCTGGCGAACTATTTTTTCAAACCTCATTCTGTTGATCGCTGGGATTTTGGCGTTCCATTAGGACTGGCACTCAGCCTGACCCTTTCTGACCTTATGTTTATTCGAAACAAACAATGAGGGGGAGCTTGCCCTTACAAGGAAGCTCCCTTTTCTTCATGTAGTACTTTTCCTTTCCTGATATCAAGATTGCCATGGACCTTTTTGTTTTTGGATTCATACCGGATAATGTACGTTCCTTCTACAGGGTAATAACCGCCATTGCTTAGTGCGAATTCTTCGCCATGATATTTCTTTTCCAGATACTCAATCGCCTGTTTTTTCGCTTCTGCCCTTGAAATGGGATTCCCTTTGAAAAAGAACAAAATGGAGCATATGAACAGGATATCAACAGAAACGATTAAGATTTTTCGTATCATAAAAACACCTCTTAGTATATGTCGATATCATTATATTCTCCTTTAGTGTAAAAATACACTTTGTGATAAGAAAGTTGTCATAAAAGGCAACCTGGTATATATCCAATGATTTCTTCGCCTTCATTAACAGCTGCCAGGCTTAAGTCTGGGATATCTTTTTCATTTAGATTTTTATCCAACGATGGCCCCCATCATTTTCAAGTAAAAAGATAGAATCCTAACTGTCCGCTGAAAGTCTGCTCCTGCTTTTATTTCCAAGTGCAGAGCTTTTGTTATATTGATAAATATTGAGTAAAATCAATGTAGCCATAACAAGAATTGTTATGTACTTTCAATTTTTAATATTCATAAAAACCACTCCCCATTGATTCCTTTAGGTAATATGAATAATTCACTGAATTAAATTTTCACTTACTGCACTATTTTCTGTTATGATAAAAGCTGGCTTTTTGCCTGAATCAACTATTGAGGAGAACTTGAATGACAAAAAATCTTCCATTTACCATCACTAAAAATGATACGTTCTTTGATTTATTAGGAGATTATATTGGTGATGTTTTTTATGATATTTTGCCTGAAAAAGGCTATGAGTTGCGCGATGAACAGATTTATATGGCATTTCAGGTGGAGCAGGCTTTCAAGAATAAAGGGATTGTTTTCGCGGAAGCAGGTGTTGGAACAGGAAAGACATTCGTCTATTTAATCTATGCAATCCTGTATGCACGGTATATGGGGAAACCAGCCATCGTTTCCTGCTCAGATGAAACGCTGATTGAACAGCTTGTAAAAGAAGGCGGGGATATTGAAAAACTTGAGCAGGCATTGGGGCTGAAGGTAGACGTCCGTCTCGCAAAGGCTAGAGAACAATATGTTTGTGTTAAGAAGCTTGATGAGCTTTCAAATACGTCAGACGATATCGAGATCCTTGATGTACATGATCAGCTTCCTGATTTTATCTTTGATGAAGGCATTTCCATGAATTCGTTTTCCCGTTATGGCGATCGAAAGGAATATCCTTGGGTGACGAATGAAAAATGGTCACAGCTGGCCTGGGATCCATTGCAGCAATGCTCGACATGCAGCTGGCGCCATCGCTGCGGACAAACCCTAAATCGTGATTACTATCGACATGCCGGAGATTTGATTATTTGTTCCCATGATTTTTATATGGAGCATGTTTGGACAAAAGATTCACGAAAACGAGAAGGGCAGTTGCCGCTGCTCCCAGAAGCAAGCACAGTCATTTTCGATGAGGGACATCTGCTTGAATTTGCTGCCCAAAAAGGCTTGACTTACAGATTTAATTCAAAGACATTGACAACGGTGTTAACAGGTTACATGCATCAGGATGTCAGGGAGGAATCTCTTTATTTAATAGAGGACATTGTGGAACTCCATGATTCATGGTTTGACCTTCTGGTTGAAAACTCAACTGCTGTTGAGGGTTCAAACCGAAAAGAAGTAGCGATGCACCCATCTATAAGGAAAACGGCTGAGACACTGGAGAAGAAAGTCAGTGAATTAATGGACCAGCTCGTTTTTGACGCGGAAATGTTCCTGATTGATGAATATCACTTGAAGATCATGGAGGAGTATCTTGAGTTTTTTGCTTATGGATTATCAATATTCCTGAAGAATGATGAAGGTATTTTCTGGCTTGAGGAGAATGACGTCCAGTCCTCTCTTGTCATCATGCCTCGTCTGGTAGAGGACATTCTGAAAAAAGAAGTCTTCTCACAAAACATTCCGTTTGTATTTTCATCAGCTACTTTATCCCAAGCAGGTGACTTTAACTATATAGCAAAAAGTCTTGGGATTGAAAAATATTCATCCTTCACTGTCGCATCACCATTTGATTATGAAGAGCAAATGGAAGTGAAAGCACATATACAGGATTTCGAAATCAACAAATGGGAGAAGATAGGGGCAGACCTGCGAACAACAAATGGAAGCACTCTGGTATTGTTTTCTTCTATACAGGCAATGGAGCGCTTCAGAACATGGTCGGCTAATCAGGAATGGGATTTTGCCATTCTGTTCGAAGGTGACCGTGAGATTAGTGAAACCGTTAAAGACTTTCAGAGTGACACTAGTACGGTACTTTGCTCGTACAGTTTATGGGAGGGTCTTGATGTTCCAGGAGAATCTCTTATCCAGGTCATTATTGCGTCATTGCCATTCCCTCCACATGACCCGGTCTTCCAGGCAAAACGAAAGCATGCGGTTAATCCTGCAGCAGAAGTAGATGTTCCATACATGCTGCTTCGATTAAGACAGGGATTTGGCCGTTTGATCAGGAGCAGCCAGGATTATGGCACGGTGCATTTGTGGCTTACCAGTGCGCAAGAAGCAGAATTTATGGAAGAGATAAGAGGAGTGCTTCCTGTTACCAATATTCAATGATGAGGAAAAATCCCGAAAGGCCAAAGCCTTCGGGATTTTTTTGATGAAATTAGTCTCTGCATCCGCACTTTCTATGACGGCGATCACGATCATCATTCGCATCTTCTGCACCAGCAACCAAATCATTGATAAGGCAACGGCGGACTGCATCGCAAAGGTCTTCAAAATCAATAGTTGCTCTTACCTGATTCTTGTTACGGTTAGGATAAAAAACCCCTGCAACATCATTGCCATTTCGATTGTATCCCATACGAGACTCAACTCCTTTCCTTTCTTAAAATACTTACACGGTATCTTATTCAGAAAGGGACAAGTTGTCAGTGTTTCTTCCTGTCCGGACGTAATTATGCGTTTCTCATAGAGCCGGTTCGCATAATGGAAGTTTAATAGAACGAAAAAAAAGCAAGCGGTGTCCGCTTGCTTTTAGTGCATATGACGATATACGCCGATAACTTTACCAAGGATGGACACATTGCGAAGGATAATTGGATCCATTGATGAGTTTTCCGGCTGGAGCCTGAAATAGTCTTTCTCTTTAAAAAAGCGTTTTACCGTTGCTTCGTCATCCTCTGTCATTGCTACAACAATGTCTCCATTATTAGCAGTCTTTTGCTGCTTGACTATGACATAGTCTCCGTCAAGGATTCCAGCTTCTATCATACTGTCACCCATGATTTCCAGCATGAATACCTGTTCATCATGAGGGACCAGTCGGTCTGGGAGAGGGAAGTATTCTTCTACATTTTCAATTGCTGTTATAGGCATACCGGCAGTAACTTTACCAACCACAGGGACATTAACGACATTATATTTAGGGATACGCGTTTCCTCTTCAATCTCGAGAATTTCTATGGCACGCGGTTTCGTAGGGTCGCGTCTGATCAGCCCTTTGCTTTCAAGCCTTGCAAGGTGGCCGTGTACTGTCGAACTTGAGGCAAGTCCAACTGCTTCGCCAATTTCGCGTACGGATGGTGGATACCCTTTTTTCTTGACTTCACCTTTTATGAATTCAAATATATCTTGTTGCCTCTTAGATAACTTTGTCATATTCACGCACCTCGTATATTTTCTTGTCCTAATTATACCATGTCTATTCATTGGATACAAACATAAGTTCGAATTTTAAGTTGACACAAAACAAATGTTCGTATTATAATGAATTCAAATGAGCGAACATATATTCGTTAGGGAGTGTCAAATATGAAAAAAATATGGGAAAACTATTCTTACGCATTAATCCTGCTTGCTGTCAGCATCATTTTTTCACTTGTTGCAAAAGCGCATTTAAATAACGAAGATGAATACATAACTGTTACTATAGAAGAAGGGCAATCATTATGGGAGATTGCTGAAAATTATGCAACTGAACATAATTTATCGGAAAATGAATTCGTGAGCTGGGTGGAAAAAGAAAATGGAATCATCGGCGAGAAGGTCTTTCCAGGAGACGAGCTCGTCATCCCTGTGACAGCTGAGTATGCAGAACCCACTCAAATAGCGGGCGCGGAAAGATAATTTGTACATAGAATAAGGTGATGACATCATGAAAGCGATTATTTATTGCCGCGTAAGTACAACCAAGGAAACACAGGAAACATCACTTGCCAGGCAAGAAGAAGAATTGCTCCGCCTTGCGGATGATTATGGGTTCGAAGTAGTGAACATAATTAAGGAACAGGCTAGCGGTTATGACCTTGAAAGGGATGGAATACTGGAGCTGTTAGAGTTGATTAAAGACAAGGCGATCGGTGCACTGTTGATTCAGGATGAAACCAGAATTGGCAGAGGGAATGCAAAAGTCGCAATCCTTCATTGCATCATTAAGGAGAATGTAAAGTTATACAGCATCTCACACAATGGAGAACTTCAGCTCTCTGAATCAGATTCCATGGTGCTCCAGATTGTCAGTATGGTAGAAGAGTACCAGAGGAAAATCCACAATATCAAAATCAAACGCGGAATGAAACGAGCGGTGGAGCACGGTTACAAGCCGCAGCGGAATCTTAAAAATCAGGGTGAGCATTCCGGCAGGGACCGCAAAGAAATGCCGGTTGAGGAAATTGTCAGGCTGCGGAACAATGGCCTTACATTTGCAGAAATTGCCGCTACCTTAAAAGGGTTTGGCTATAACGTATCCAAAGCAACCGTGAACCGAAGGTATCTTGAGTATATAGAGTCGGAGGAAGAATAAGGCTCCTTTCTTGTAAAACTATAAATTTTTTAGTAAGATGACAGTTGACGTAATTTTTTACAAAGGAGCTTTACAATGCTATCAAGTGATAAGATTGCCAGGATCAATGAACTGGCAAGGAAAGCAAAATCATCCAATCTGACTGAAGAAGAAGCAAAGGAGCAAACAAAGCTACGTGCTGAATACCTCCAGTCATTCCGTTCTTCTATGCTTAATACACTAAAGGGAGTTACCATTGTTGATCCAGAGGGCAATGATGTTACACCTGAAAAATTAAAAGAAGAAAAAATGAAGAATAAGTTACATTAATATATTCACTTGGAATACATGACCCATGTATTCCATTTTTATTTTTTAATCTATCAGGAAGCTATCCTTGAAAGTGGTTGAAAAATAAAAGAACATTTTACAAGGCTTTAATTAGTGGAAAGTTAGAAGTGGGATAGACATTTGTTAGATTTTCACTCGTAATAGCAATGCCTTAACCGTTCTCCAGTTTACTCCTTAGCTGTTAGCTTTTACATAAGTACAGAGGGTTTGTGTCAAAATAAATAACAATACGGCCTTTTCTGTCACCTTCAGGCATAATTTGTTGTATAATAATTTCTCTCGCTATAATATTAAGGATGTAGCTAGTACCTATAGAAAGGATGTATTTAATGTTTAAAGAAATTGATATGCTTTCAATTGATTCCATTCGTACTTTATCAATTGACGCAATTGAAAAGGCAAATTCCGGTCACCCAGGCATGCCGATGGGGGCAGCTCCAATGGCTTACACATTGTGGACTCGTTACATGAACATCAACCCTAAAAATCCTGAATGGTTTAACCGCGACCGTTTCGTCCTGTCTGCTGGACACGGATCAATGTTGTTATACAGCTTGCTGCACCTTGCAGGTTACGATTTATCAATGGAAGATATTAAGCAATTCCGCCAGTGGGGAAGTAAGACACCGGGACACCCAGAATTTGGGCACACTGCTGGTGTAGATGCAACAACTGGGCCGCTTGGTCAGGGAATTGCCATGGCAGTTGGTATGGCAATGGCTGAGCGTCACTTAGCTGCAGTCTACAATAAGGATAACTATAATATCGTTGATCACTATACATATAGCATCTGCGGTGATGGCGATCTAATGGAAGGCGTTTCTGCTGAAGCGGCTTCACTTGCAGCTCACCTCAAATTGGGCAAAATGATTGTTCTTTATGATTCAAACGATATTTCACTGGATGGAGATCTTAATAAGTCTTTCTCGGAGAGTGTCGAAGGCCGTTTCAAGTCATATGGATGGCAATATATCCGAGTTGAAGATGGCAATAACCTGGAAGAAATCGCAAGAGCCATCGAAGAAGCAAAAACAGATTCAGAGCGTCCGACAATGATTGAAGTTAAGACAATTATCGGTTTTGGATCACCTAACCTCTCAGGTAAATCCGATGTTCACGGTGCTCCACTTGGCGCTGATGAATTGAAGCTTACGAAAGAAGCTTACAAATGGACCTTTGAAGAAGATTTCCATGTGCCAAATGAAGTTTATGAGCATTTCAAACAGGAAATTGCTGAAAAAGGTGAACAGACTGAAAAAGCTTGGAATGAATTGTTCTCAAACTATAAGAGTGAATATCCAGAGCTAGGTGCCCAGCTTGATAAAGCAATGAAGGGCGAGCTAATTGAAGGATGGGATAAGGATATCCCTGTATACGAGGAAGGAAAGAGTCTTGCGAGCCGAGCTTCTTCAGGTGAAGCACTCAATGGAATCGCTAAAAACCTTCCTTATTTAATCGGTGGCTCAGCTGACCTTGCTGGTTCAAACAAAACGATGATCAAGGGAACAGGTGACTTCTTCCCAGGTTCATTCGAAGGACGCAACATCTGGTTCGGTGTGCGTGAATTCGCAATGGGTGCAGCTATGAACGGTATGGCACTTCATGGCGGTCTAAGAGTATTTGGCGGAACATTCTTTGTGTTCTCTGATTATCTTAAGCCTGCTATCAGACTTGCTGCTTTAATGGGCTTGCCTGTAACCTATGTATTTACGCATGACAGCATCGCAGTTGGTGAAGATGGTCCAACACACGAACCAGTTGAACAGCTCGCTGGCCTTCGCGCAATGCCGAACCTGTCCGTAATCCGTCCTGCTGATGGCAACGAAACTGCAGCAGCATGGAAGCTGGCCGTGGAATCAACTAAGACACCTACTGCTCTAGTTCTAACTCGCCAAAACCTGCCGACAATTAAGGATACAGACAAGAATGCCTACGAAGGAGTATCGAAAGGTGCCTATGTTATTTCTCCAGCAGGCAAGGAAACGGCAGATGCATTACTGCTTGCTGCAGGTTCAGAAGTGGGACTTGCCGTCAAAGCACAAGAAGCTTTAGCTGGCGAAGGTATTAATGTCTCTGTTATCAGCATGCCTTCATGGGACCGCTTTGAACAGCAATCAAAAGAATACAAAGAAAGTGTCATTCCGAAGTCTGTCAAGAAGCGCCTCGGAATCGAGATGGGCTCTTCACTGGGCTGGCATCGTTATGTAGGTGATGAAGGAGAAGTACTTGCCATCGATACATTTGGTGCCTCAGCTCCAGGAGAGAAAATTCTGGAAGAGTATGGATTCTCAGTAAACAATGTCGTAGCACGCGTAAAAGCATTACTTGAGCAAAACTAAGTAAATTGATTAAAGAGTGTGGTGTTTCCACACTCTTTTTTTATTTAAGCATTAGGATAGCAATGAACGTTTTTCAGAAACTGATTTGGCTTTTATCTAATTCGTTTAAAGGCTTGATTGTGTTATGATGAAAAATATGGTAAAGTGGTGATAAGAACACACGTTCCATAAAAATAAAAAGAGGTGCTGACATGATTATAGGAATTGTTCCTTATCTAGTGACCAACGGAAATGGCCAGGAAGCTGTGAAATTTTATCAGGAGGCATTGGGAGCAGAAGTGATCAGCCTGCAAACATTTGGTGATATGCCTGCGAATCCTGAATACCCACTGCCGGAAGACGCCAAGGATCGAGTATTGAACGCACAGATGAAAATCGGTAATGCTAGCTTGATGTTATCTGATACATTTCCTGGACACCCATATCAGCTTGGATCCCAGGTAACGATTGCACTTTTGGTAAATGATGCTGCAGAAGCAGCAGAGATTTTCGAGAAACTGCAAGTGGACGGGAAGGTTACCATGCCTATTCAGGAAACCTTCTGGAGTTCGGCTTATGGACAGGTGACAGACAAATTTGGAATTGAGTGGCAGGTATCAACAGAAGATAAAAAGTAATTAGGAGCCGGACTGTCATTGCAGTCTGGCTTATTTAATACATAAGGTTAAAATGATGGTTAAAGTGGAATCAATAATAAAATCAATATTGTTTTAAAAGGAGGATTTAACTATGCCAGGTAAGTTTGATGGCAAGACCGTCATCATAACCGGTGGATCTAATGGAATTGGAGAAGGAATTGCTGAAGTATTTGCGAAAGAGCATGCGAATGTATGTATTGCTGACATAGATGAAGCAAAGGGATTGAAATTGATTGGCAGGCTAAAAGAGTTTGGAGGACGAGCGGCGTTTTATAGAACAGATGTGAGGAAAGAAAAAGATCTTGTCAGCCTTATAGAAAATATAATGAATGATTACGGGCAAATTGATGTATTGATCAATAATGCCGGGGTGTCCCGGTTCAAACCTTTGTTTGAATTAACGACAGAGGAATGGGAGGATGTCATTTTCACAAACCTAAGGAGTGTATTCATTGGATCCCGTGAAGCTGCGAAAAAAATGACAGAAGGCGGACGGATTATCAATATGGCATCGACAAGGGCAATAATGTCAGAACCAAATTCAGAAGCTTATGCATCTTCTAAAGGTGGAATTGTTGCCCTGACCCATGCATTGGCCGCTTCTCTTCAAGAAAAAGGAATCACAGTGAATTCCATTAGCCCGGGCTGGATCCAGACAGCAGATTATGATGAATTGCGTGAGAAGGACCATCATCAGCACTGGTCAAACCGTGTTGGGAAACCGGAAGATATAGCAAGGGCATGCCTTTATTTGGCGGATCCTGAAAATGATTTTATTAATGGTCAAGACATAATCATTGATGGCGGCATGACTCGTAAAATGATTTACGAAGAATAAGGCAAAGGGAGCTGCAAAATAATTGCAGCTCCCTTTTAACTTTAGATGATTTCTAATAAAATAGAGTAAGAAGATTATTTGGGAGAGAAGTCATGAATGAAATACACGAAAAAGAAACCTAAAAAGAAGCAAGTCCAAAGAAATTTCAATCTGGTAATGTTGCTGTTTTTTGCCTTTGTAGGCTTCTTTCTTTTTGATAGATTCCTTGATATATATAATCAAAGCTTAATGAAAATCAATGTAGGTGTAAACAGTTCAATTGGAGAGGTAGCAAAGTATACTCCAATGATAGAAAAGGAATTGCAAAAGGTAGGCCTTGAGGAGCATACTGTTACAGTTGCTGCTTTAATGATGCAGGAAAGCAAAGGGAAGGGCGGTGATCCGATGCAGGCTTCTGAATCATTAGGATTGGCCCCCAATACCATCCAGGATCCTCAAAAAAGCATACAGCAGGGTGTTAAGTATTTTAACCGGGTTGTGAGCCACGGAGAAAAGATGCAAGTCGATTTTCCGACCGTTATTCAGTCATATAATATGGGCATCGGCTATATCGACTATGTAGCCCAAAACGGTAAAAAACATAGTGAGGAGCTCGCAAAGAAGTTTTCGAAAATTCAGGTGGAAAAAAATCCGCAAACTTATAATTGCGGAGGCAATAAGAACAATTTCCGCTATCCTTATTGTTATGGAGATTTTACTTATAGCACAAAGGTTGCAAAGCATATGGAAACTATATCAGTTAGTAACCAGGGTAATCTGAGCGAGGAGTCGACTAAACGTTCATTTTAGTTTTATAAGAATTTTCACTAACCCAATCTAAATTTATTCAGAATTGTCTTCATTGTTAACACCCATATCAATGGGTGTTTTTTTTATAAAAAAATTTGTCGTAAGTTTGCAGGAAAAAAGAAACAGAAAGGTAAATATATTAGTTATAAATACCCATAATAATATTCAGGAGGTGGATACAATGTTTGAGTATGGAAAGGATATTCCTTTGGAAGGTGCTATGGCGAATCAGGCTGCCCAACAGGGAAATGCAGAGGAACAGCAAATCAATGAAGAAATAGGTTTTAGCTTTGACCACCGCAAGGAAATTCCTTTGGACGGAGTAAAATAATAAAGAAAAAAAGCCTGAACAGGCTTTTTTTGTTGGACTAAAACTGTTTTGCGAGTTCGTTAGCGCGCTGGATGGCCTGCTGCTTAATTTCTTGGGCTTTGTCAGGAGTAGCTGCCATACCTTCTACCGCCAGCGTTTCAACATCAGTCACTCCCATGAAGGCAAGTACTGCACGAAGATAACGGTCACCGAACTCCAAATCTTTAGCAGGTCCTTCTGAATACACCCCGCCGCGAGCCTGTATATGAAGGGCTTTCTTATCACCTAGCAAACCAACTGGTCCTTCAGCAGTATACTTAAAGGTTTTTCCGGCAATTGCAATGTTATCAATGTAGGCTTTCATTTTTGGCGGGAAACTGAAATTCCACAAAGGAGTAGCAAAGATGTACTTATCTCCCGCAATAAATTGGTCTGTAAGTTGATTGATTGAGCTCACTTTTTGCTTTTCATCATCACTAAGTTGTTCGAAGGCAGTTCCCTGCTGTAACTTGCCCCAGCCGCTGAAAACGTCTGTATCAATAAACGGAATGTCCATTTTATAAAGGTCAAGTCTTACAACCTCATCGTTAGGATTGTTTTCGCGGTAAGCTTTGATAAATTCTTCCCCAACCGATAGACTGAATGATTCCTCAACCGGTTTTGGATTCGCTGTAATATAAAGTACTGTAGCCATGTATAGTCATCCTTTCTCTTTCAAAGTAACATTGATATATTCCCCTCAATACCAAGGAGTATGCCTTTTTTTTTGAAAAATTTGCTCTGTCATCGAAATTCGTGACAACTGAAAAGCTAGTATTTATAATAAAAAGTAAGAAAGTTTTGAATTCGACAGGATTAGTGGATTTTTTCGGCATCTTTAGACAAACGCAGACTTATCGTTTTTCTATAATATAGACAAAAGCTTGTCTGCAGAGGAGGGGATCAATTGAGGTCCTACCAGCTATATCTAATAGAAGATGAATTTGCCTCTCATTATTTTGGAAGAGAACGGATGTTTTACCAACTATTTTTGGAATATAGTCAAGCAAGAGGTGATCTGAAATCCATCATATCCAAACAGGTAGATTTCGTGACCAGGCCTATTCCTGCCTTACGCATCCACCAGCTTCTGCATCAGCAGCTTTCAAAGGCACAAGGGTTTTATGTTGATAACGGAACATATGTATACGACAACAAATCAAATAAAGGTTCAGCAACACTTAGAGTTCACGAAAGATGGCTGGAACTGGATTCCCTTGGTAAGGTCGATACTGAAACAATATTTTTTGAAATTCTGCGAAAATGTGAATCATCATTCCTTGCCATTGATCTGGCTTCAAGTAAATACGGCTGGCTTAAACCGATAAAAGAGCAGAAATATGTTTAATAAAAAAGATGCACCAGGTTGATGTACTATTTGGTGCATTTTATTTGTGAAATAGCGAAAAGTTTATTAAATGAGTGTTTTTAATAGAGAAAAAAACCAACAGATATTGTATAATAACTGTTGGTTTAGTACACTGTATGTTAGACAACATGAAGGAGGAAGTTTTATGTGGACAATAATTCTAGTTGGTATACTGGCATTGGTTGTCGGTGTAGCGCTAGGATTTTTCATTGCTCGTAAATACATGGAGAGCTACTTGAAGAAAAATCCGCCAATCAACGAACAAATGCTTAAAATGATGATGATGCAAATGGGTATGAAACCATCCCAGAAGAAAATCAATCAAATGATGTCAGCAATGAACAAGCAGACAGGAAAATAATAAAGGACAAGCACTCAATCTTTAGGTTGGGTGCTTTTCTTAATATTTGAAACCAGTTTTAATGGACATTTCGAAGTGGGTCAGACGATGAAATGTCTAAGAACCTTGATTTAATGAACATTTTAAAGTGGAGCAGACCGATGAAATATCTAAAAGAACCTGTTTAAAAGACATCTCGATGTGCAGAAGAAGCTAAAATATGTAAATGCTCCTTTTATTGGACCTTAAAAGAAGTCGTATTTAAGAGGTCCTGAGCAACTGCTCTTACAAAAATAACGCCAGGAAAAGGCGTTATTTTTGTTTGTCCGCATTCTCCTTTTCAATTCCTTGTTGGAAAATTGACTCGAAAAATTCGTCGGCGGTTTCTAGTGTTCCGCCATGCAATTGTCCATCAGTGCCTCGCTTATTTTTATCTCCATCAACGGGCTTATGCCTAACCATGCAGTAAACACCCCCTGAAATTAGACTTTCTCAAATAAGACAAAATTAACCGTCCGAGGTCCTTGTGAAACACTGGCAGGACATCGTGAGTCTAATAAAGAATATATATCCATAACAAAGATAAAGGGGATTATGCATGTATCAATATTTTAACGGCCTAGTCATTCGAGAAGGCACAGAAGGCGTCCCTGCTGCCCAGGTTGAGAAATTATTTCAAGATGCCGGTTGGGCCAGGAATACTCCTGAATGGCAAAAGGAAAAGTATTCGCTAATATTTAAGAATTCAATCTGGGCCTTTACAGTATGGGATAAAACTAAGATGGTCGGCATGGTCAGAGTTATATCCGATCAAATTATGGCTGCGAACATTATGGATTTGGCAGTCCGCTCAGAATATAGGGGAAGAGGCATCGGCCAAAAGCTTGTGCAATTATGTGTTCAGAAACTTCCTCATGGAGACTGGTTTGCCCATACTTCAGCCAACAACTTCAGCTTCTATGATAAATGCGGTTTTGAGGTAAAGGACCTTAGACAAAATGGGACGTGTGTATATTATGGATATATTCAGGCAAGAAAAGACGGGCATAGATAGGAGAATTAACGGTTATGAATTCAAAAGAATTTGAAGCTGTTATCAGGCAGCCTGCAGAGGTTAGATATGAATACTTCATAAAAAAAGCAGCAGATTATGAGGAAGTTTGGGGTTTATATCTGGAAGGCTGGGCAACCGCGAAGGATGATATGGAGAGGATTTTACTGCCATTGTTCCCTAATGAAAAAATTCGCAGGAGCCTTCGCTAAGAACGAATGGATAGCTTGCATTCCCAAAAGAATTGAGCTGGAGGATTTCCTTCAAAAATGGTTACCTGGAATGTAGTCTGAAGGAATCATGCCTTCGGTTTTTCCTGTGGACATAGATTCTGCATTGGTTGAAGTCGATGATTTACATAAGGATTTACTGGCTTAACTTGAAAATTATTGATTCAATTGATATGTTAAATTATACCCTTTATGGTATAATGAGTTTACCTATAAATAGAAAGAGAGAGCAAAAAGAATGGCACAACAAAATGATGGAGCAGCGCTTGATAGTCAATCAGAATGGCTGCAAGATTATGTACAGTCACCTGAAAAGCAAAAGGCATTATATAAGAGAACCTTAATAATTGTTGTCTTATCGCAAATATTCGGGGGTGCGGGTCTTGCAGCGGGGATCACAGTAGGAGCTTTGTTGGCCAAAGAAATGCTTGGCACTGAAAGTGTGGCCGGACTTCCAACTGCCCTTTTTACTCTAGGGTCAGCAGGAGCGGCCCTTGTCGTCGGGAGGCTTTCCCAACGTTATGGCAGGAGAGCTGGTCTGGCATCTGGATTTTTGACGGGTGGAGTTGGCGCCATTGGGGTCATAATTGCCGCAGTTACAAATAATATTTACCTCCTCTTTACAGCACTATTAATATATGGTGCTGGGAGTGCAACGAATTTGCAGGCTCGATACGCAGGTACTGATCTTGCCAGTTCAAAGCAACGGGCCACAGCAGTCAGCATCGCCATGGTTTCCACTACATTTGGTGCTGTCGCAGGACCGAATCTTGTAGACGCAATGGGAAGATTTGCACTTTCTGTAGGTGTACCTGCTTTATCGGGACCTTTCATATTAGCCGCAGCAGCCTATATTGTAGCCGGCTTGATTCTGTTATTTTTCCTTCGTCCAGATCCGTTTGTTGTTGCAAGGGCAATTGCCGTGGCGGAACGGAACGCCAAAGTCACCAGCGCTGATTACATCGAAGCACCAGAAGCAACGAATAAACGGGGAATAGCTGTGTCAGCTTTGATCATGGTGTTGACCCAGATTGTGATGGTAGCGATCATGACTATGACGCCTGTGCATATGGGCAGTCACGGACATGGCTTGAGTGCAGTCGGGATGGTCATCGGCTTCCATATCGGTGCCATGTACCTTCCGTCTTTATTAACAGGGGTGCTAGTGGATAAAATCGGCAGAGCGGCAATGGCTGTTGCTTCGGGAGTAACACTGCTGGCTTCCGGCGTATTGGCTGCTGTTGCACCGGGCGAATCAATGTTTTGGATTACATTAGCTCTCATACTCCTGGGGTTGGGCTGGAATTTTGGGCTGATCAGTGGAACAGCACTGCTTGTCGATGCAACCAATCCATCAAACCGTGCGAAAATGCAAGGCACCATCGATGTACTGGTTGCGTTGTCCGGTGCGGCAGGCGGGATGTTATCAGGCTTGGTTGTCGCTAATTCAAGCTATGCCTTCTTGTCTTTAGGGGGCGGAGCATTATCCCTGTTATTAATCCCATTTGTGATATGGGCGAACAGGAAATGAGGAGTCTGGGGTTCCAGGCTCTTTTTTTATGGCTTTTGTATAAAAGGAATTTATGAAATCTATGTTGAATTATTGTGGGATATAGTTATTTACAGCCAGGCGCTTGGAATCTCGGATATGAGCTTCGGTCTAGTTGGAAATCTCTACAAAATTTTACTTATTCTCTACGTAAGAACTATATTCTCAACAAATTGATGCACAATCTCTACGTTTACCATATATCCGGAAAAACTTTACGGGAAAATCCTGCACATATTCGCATAGTAAATAAAAATTAATTGAAAGAGTGATTGAGTTGAGGAAATTAATCCTGCTGAGTGATGTAAGCAATAACAATCCCGCTTTGGTTCAAAAAATCAGGAAAGTATTAACTCCCAAACCTTTTAAGCTTGCTTATGTTCCATCGAGAACAGATAAGCAAAGAAAGTACTTTGAAAAAGGTAAGGATGAGTTAGAAAGGCTTGGTGTAACGGATTTTTTATATTTTGATGTAGATCAGGAATTTGATCAATTAAAGTTGGGGGATTTTAAAAAATGTGATGGTATTTTTCTTTCTGGCGGAAATACATACCTGTTTTTGAAGAACCTGCAGGAACGTAATATATTTAGTCTCATAAGGGAAATGGTTCGGGAAGGGAAACCATTAATTGGTGTAAGTGCTGGAAGCATTATTATGTCCAGCTCTATCAAAATCGCTGCCTTTCATGATGAAAATGAGGCAGGGCTGGAAAGTCTAGATGGCCTGGAGCTGGTGGATTTTGAATTCATGCCGCATTGGAACAGTTTGGAGAAGGAACAGGATAAGTTATTGCAATATTCTACGCTCCAGAACGAAAGCATTTATACCTGTAATGATGGGGATGGCATCGTCTTGATTGATGATGACATTGAATTTTATGGTGATATTCACGAGATACGAAAAGGAAAATTTCTATAAAAAAAGGCATTGTGTTCGGAACAATGCCTTTTCTTATATCAGTTCTTTTATTTTTGCAATGACATCCTTTGGGCTGAAAGGCTTTAAAATATACTCGCTGGCTCCTAATTCTTCCCCACGTTTAAGGTCCTGGGCCTCACCTTTAGCCGAAAGCATAATTACGGGTGTGGTTTTGATTTTCCTGATTTCCTCCAACACTGTAAAGCCGTCTTTTCCAGGCATTAAAATATCAAGAATGATGACATCGAAGGGTTCCTGTATTGCTTTCTCCAATGCTTCTACGCCATTGTTTGCTACCTCAACCTCAAAAGATTCTCTTTCTAAGTACATCTTTAACAACTGGCTTATTCTTTGTTCATCTTCTGCAACCAGTACACGCTTTCCCATGTTTTCCCCCTGAAAAATGTTTCTTAACATAAGTATACACTATTGAGATGGTGTTTTCTAAAGTAGAAAAGAATTAAATTTCGATTAATTAAAATTGATTTCAAAAAATGAGTGTGCTAATATGTGTCCTATAATATTTTAATTCATAGTATACTTATAGGAATTATAATAATTAAAAGCGGGTGAGAAAATGGGAAGAGAATTTATCCCGTTGTTTGATGATTGGGCAGAATTTTATGATGAAACAGTTTCAGGTCATGATGTTGAGTATAAAGAAGTGTTCGAGGATTATGATAAAATATTACATGCAGTAGCATCTAAGTCAACAGGGACAGTACTGGAGTTTGGAGTCGGAACAGGAAATCTGACTGAAAAGCTGATTTCTTTAGGAAGAGTGGTCTACGGTGTAGAACCTTCCAAAGTGATGAGGGAGAAAACCAGAGCCAGATTTTTGGATATGCACTTGTATGATGGGGATTTTATTCATTTCCCTGAATTGCCCCAAAAAGTGGATACGATCGTAAGTACCTATGCTTTTCACCATTTAACAGATGATGAAAAAGATTCCGCCATCAAGTTATATAGTGAGATATTAGGGAATGATGGAAAGATTGTATTTGCTGATACCGCCTTTTTGGATGAAAAGGATCGTGAGGGGCGACACCGAATCGTAAAAGAGCAAGGCTTCCTAAATCTCCTTGAAGACCTTCAAAGAGAGTACTATACCACTCTTGAAGTACTGGAACATCTTTTTCGGAAAAACGGTTTTGAGGTTCGTTTCGAAAAGATGAACCCCTATGTTTGGCTGATGGAGGCTGTTAAAGTAACCAAAAATTAATCAAAGTATTGGAGAGTTGCAGTAATGAGAGTTGGAATTATCGGTGCAATGGATGAAGAAGTAGATTTGCTTCGCAGTAAAATGGCAGACAGGGAAGATATCACTCTTGCAGGAAGTGAATTTTACAATGGCAAGGTTGATGGCCTGGAAGTAGTATTGCTTAAGTCTGGAATCGGTAAAGTGAATGCCGCTATGGGGACAGCGCTGTTGATTGAAAAGTTCAAGCCTGATGTCATCATCAATACAGGTTCTGCAGGCGGTTTCCATGAAGAACTGAATGTGGGTGATGTAGTTATTTCGACAGAGGTAAGGCATCATGATGTTGATGTTACAATCTTTGGCTATGAATATGGGCAGGTTCCTAGAATGCCTGCATATTTTTCACCTGATGCCAACCTTGTAAATGTAGCAGAAAAGAGTGCTGGAAAAATTAACGACATTCAAGTCGTAAAGGGTCTGATTGCTTCTGGGGACTCCTTCATGAACGACCCAGAGAGAGTAGAATTTATCAGAAGCAAACTGCCTGATTTGTATGCTGCTGAAATGGAAGCAGCTGCAATAGCCCAGGTTGCTTATCAATTTGAAGTGCCATTCGTGATTATCAGGTCATTATCAGACATTGCCGGGAAGGATTCGAATATTTCATTTGACCAATTCCTAGAAACTGCTGCTAAAAATTCCGCAGAACTAATTTTACTAATGTTAGAGGAGCTGAAAAAATAATGGTAAAGAAAATGAATGTCGAGAGTTTCAATCTTGATCATACAAAAGTTGCAGCACCATATGTAAGGCTTGCTGGTACGACCCAGGGAGCCAGTGGAGATGTTATCCATAAGTATGATATACGCTTCTGCCAGCCAAACAAGGAGCATATGGAAATGCCCGGTCTCCACTCACTTGAGCATTTAATGGCTGAAAATATCCGCAACCACCATGACACGGTTGTGGATATAAGCCCAATGGGATGTCAAACAGGATTTTATCTTTCAGTCATCAATCATGATGATTATGACAATATCCTGGATGTGCTGGAAAAAACATTGAAAGATGTACTTGAAGCCGATGAGGTGCCAGCTTGCAATGAAATCCAGTGCGGCTGGGCAGCCAGCCACAGTTTAGAGGGAGCAAAGGAAATTGCAGCAAAAATGCTGGAAAAGAAAGATGAGTGGCGCCAGGTTTTTGCTGAATAAGGAGAGTAATAGGCAATGACGGTTTACCGCAGTATCCATGAACTTATTGGAAATACACCGATGATTGAACTAACCAGATTCCATCTTCCACAAGATGTCCGGCTGTTCGCAAAGTTAGAATACTTAAATCCAGGCGGCAGTATAAAGGACCGGCTTGGCTTAGAATTACTGGATGAAGCATTCCGCTCAGGCAAATTAGCTGAAAACGGCACATTGATTGAACCGACTGCTGGAAATACTGGCATAGGAGTTGCACTTGCCGCGATTAATAAAGGCATTGATGTAATCTTTGTTGTACCAGAAAAATTCAGCCTTGAAAAGCAGTCAATCATGAAGGCGCTGGGAGCAAAAATCATCCATACTCCGACTTCGGAAGGAATGGAGGGAGCCATCCGTAAGACAGAACAATTGCTTATGGATATCCCAAATTCCTATTCCCCGTCACAATTCTCAAATCCAGCCAACCCTGATACCTACTATAAAACACTAGGGCCAGAGATTTGGGATGACCTGGATGGAGAGATTGATATTTTTGTAGCTGGTGCTGGTACTGGCGGAACTTTTATGGGTACTGCAAGGTTTTTAAAAGAAAAAAATCCAATGGTAAAGACCGTCATTGTTGAACCAGAAGGATCGATTCTTAATGGCGGCGAATCCGGCCCCCATAAAACAGAAGGAATTGGAATGGAATTCCTTCCGCATTACATGGACACTTCTTACTTTGATGGAATCCATACCGTTTCAGACCAAAATGCATTTGACCGCGTGAAAGAGCTCGCGGCTAAAGAGGGAATACTTGCTGCGAGTTCTTCTGGCGCAGCTCTTCATTCAGCTTTGCAGGAAGCACAAAAAGCCCCTCCAGGCACAAAAATCGTAACGATCTTCCCTGATGGAAGCGAGCGTTATTTAAGCAAAAAAATATACGAGGGGGGAATTTAAATGAAACGCAAAACAAAATTAATCCACGGCGGTATTCCAGGTGATAAAACGACGGGTGCCGTTTCATTTCCGATTTACCAGGTAAGTACTTATAAACAAGAAGAAGTGGGAGTGCATAGTGGGTATGAATATTCCCGGACTGGGAATCCGACAAGGTTTGCTCTCGAAGAGCTGATAAAGGACCTGGAAGAAGGAAAACGCGGGTTTGCTTTTGGTTCGGGCATGGCAGCCATCACTGCAGTCATGATGTTATTTAACTCAGGGGATCACATAGTTCTCACAGATGATGTATATGGCGGGACTTATCGGATCATGAATAAGGTGCTTAACAGGATTGGCATAGAGTCTACTTTTGTTGACACAACAGACCTGGATGCTGTAAGGTCTGCTATTCAGCCAAACACGAAAGCCTTATATATCGAGACTCCGACAAATCCACTTTTGAAAGTGACGGACATAAAGGCAAGTGCGCAGCTGGCAAAAGAACATGGCTTGCTAACCATCGTCGACAATACCTTCAGCACACCATACTGGCAAACACCGTTGACAATGGGAGCGGATATCGTCCTTCATTCTGCTACTAAATATCTCGGCGGACATAGCGATGTAGTGGCTGGACTGGTCGTCGTGAATGATGAACAGCTTGCTGATGATCTTCATTTTGTCCAGAATTCTACGGGCGGAATTTTAGGGCCTCAGGATTCCTGGTTATTAGTGAGGGGAATTAAGACATTGGGCCTGCGGATGGAAGCCCATGAATCAAGCACAAAGAAGATAGTCGAGTTTCTTTCTGGCCACGAGAGTGTTGGTAAAGTGTATTACCCGGGTCTCGAATCGCATCCACAACATACAATTGCCAAAGAACAGGCAGGCGGGTTTGGAGGAATGGTCAGCTTTGATGTAGGCAGCGCAGAAAAAGCAGCTGAGGTACTAAAGAAAGTGAAGTATTTTACGCTTGCAGAGAGTCTTGGGGCGGTTGAAAGCTTGATCTCGGTTCCCGCTAAAATGACTCACGCCTCCATTCCAGCAGAGCGCCGTGCGGAACTTGGAATCACGGACGGCTTAATCCGAATTTCTGTCGGGATTGAAGATGTGGAGGACTTGATAGAGGATTTGAGCCAGGCTTTATAACTGAAGTAAAGCTTGTCCTAAGAATAGGGGAGAATTCCTTAAAACATTGACGGACTAAAATGTCCGGGAACAATGAAATAGTGTCCTTCATAAGGGTATGGTGGATAAAGTTACAAAACAGAAGCAGGCACCGGGTAACCGGTGCCTGCTATTGATTGCAATAAAATCATTCTTATGAAGCCTGTTGTTGTACAACAGAAGGGTGCTGAACCACTTTCTTTCCATTAAATACATTAAAAACCAGGTTCAGTGCAATAGCGGTCAAGCTTCCCGCTACGATTCCGTTGTCTGTCAGTATGCGGATGCTGGATGGCATCTGAGCGAATAGTTCCGGGACTGTAGTGACACCAAGACCCATTCCCACAGAACATGCGATTATTAAAAGGTTTTCCTGTGAGGAAAACTCCACCTTGCTGAGCATTTTAATTCCATAAGCAACGACCATGCCAAACATCGCAACCATTGCTCCTCCAAGTACTGGAGTAGGGATTATCGTAGTCAAAGCGCCGATTTTCGGTACTAAGCCCAGCAGGACAAGGAATGCGCCGGCTGTGTATATGACGTTCTTAGTCTTTACTCCTGACATCTGTAGAAGGCCGACATTTTGTGAATAGGTTGTGTAAGGGAATGCGTTAAAAAAGGCTCCAAGAATAATCGCCAGTCCTTCTGCACGGTAACCATTTGCCAGGTCTTTCTCTTCAAGCTTTTCTTCACAAATATCTCCTAGTGCAAAATATACTCCTGTAGATTCAACCAGGCTTACCATCGCGACTAGAATCATTGTCAGGATGGCTGATAATTCAAATGTAGGGAGGCCAAAGTAAAATGGAGCAGGCATGTGCAGCCAGGATGCTTCCCTAACAGCTGAAAAGTCTACCATTCCCATAAAATATGCAACGATTGTCCCCGCACCAAGCCCGAGCAGAATGGCGATAGCTCGGACAAACCCTTTAAAGAAGCGGAAAAGCACAATGATAAAAAGCAAGGTGCCAAAGGCAAGCCCGATATTTGAGAGGGAGCCGAAATCCGGGCTGCCCTGGCCCCCAGCCATATTATTCATGGCAACAGGAATTAAGGTAATTCCGATGATCGTCACAACCGATCCGGTAACAACCGGCGGAAAGAACCTGACAAGTTTTCCAAAGAACTTTGATATGGCAACGACAAAAATACCAGAAATGAGGATAGAGCCATAGATGGCCGAAATTCCGTACTGGCCGCCAATAGCAATCATCGGACCAACGGCAGTGAATGTGCAGCCTAACACAACAGGAAGACCGATTCCGAAGAATTTGTTGCGCCAAACCTGGAGCAGGGTAGCGATTCCGCACATAAAGATATCTATCGAAACTAAATATGTTAACTGTTCTCCCGTTAAGCCAAGCGCTCCCCCAACAATCAGCGGAACGATTACCGCGCCAGCGTACATAGCCAAAACATGCTGAATTCCTAGGGAAGCAATTTTAAATGGATTCTGTTTCATCGAATCATCTCCGCCTTTCCTTCATCCGAATGTTCAAACGTTACGATGCTATTTTCGAGAGACTTTATAATGGCCAGTGATTCAACCCTGTAGCCTTCTTCACGTAAAAGACGGCCGCCATCCTGAAATCCTTTTTCAATCACAATTCCGAAGCCTGCTATGTATGCTTTAGCTTTGTTCGCAATCTCTGCTAGCCCCAGTGCAGCTTGTCCGTTTGCAAGGAAATCGTCAATGATCAACACTGTATCATCCTCTGAGAGGAATTTACTAGATACAGAGATTTCATTGTTTTCCTCCTTTGTAAAAGAGTAAACGGATGCCGTTATCAGATCTTTTACGAGTGTAAGAGATTTTCTTTTCCTTGCAAAAACAACTGGCACCTGTAATTGGAGACCTGCCATTACAGCTGGTGCAATGCCGGATGATTCGATTGTCAAAATCTTAGTAATCCCAGATCCTGCAAACCTGCTGGCGAATTCTTTTCCGATTTCAAGCATTAGCTGAGGATCAACCTGGTGATTCAGGAAAGTATCCACCTTTAGGATGGTTGGAGACAGGACGCTCCCTTCGGCCTTAATTTTTTCGGTTAGCTGTTTCATGTTAGTCCTCCTTTTTCTCTCAGAGCCTATAAAAAAAGCCCAAAGTCCATGCATTCACGTCATAAATGAGTGAAGCAATGGTCTTTGGGCTTTTAGTCGCAACTAAGACAAAAGAGGGCAATCCGCCTCTTGCATTGCTCACTCATAGTCAGATCATTTACGGTAATCCGGTAGAAACTTGCAGGCCATATCCCTGCGATTATATGAGTGAATATATTATTTAATAGTCATTATAACACCAATTTATTATTCTTCAATAGAAAAAACACGAAAGTTATCATTGTTTGCATAATTAAAGTTCGTGTTTTGGGTGAAAATGTTGTTGTTTGTTCCATTTTAACCAAATTGCCAATAGAAAAAATCTTCCCCATTTTACAAATATTTGTTAAACTATTTAAGCATTTAAGGTGTATGGGGGATATATTTATGAGCGTATTTAAAGATTTATTATGGTACTTCAAAGCTGAGAAAAAAGCTTACTTAATTGGGGTTTTTTTGCTGCTGTTTGTGGCACTGCTCCAGCTTGTACCGCCTCGCGTCATTGGGATTATTGTAGATGAGATTACCAATGGAACCCTTACTTCAGGGAAGCTTGGCATCTGGATATTCGTACTTGTTGTATCAGGACTGGCGATGTATTCGCTTCGTTACTACTGGCGAATTATGATTTTTGGTTCAGCTGTGAAGCTGTCCCGGTTATTAAGGAATCGACTTTATGCTCATTTTACCAGCATGTCTCAATCCTTTTACCAAAAAAGAAGGACAGGGGATTTGATGGCCCATGCCACCAATGACCTGTCGGCAATTCAGCAGACTGCAGGTGCGGGGGTCCTGACATTTGTAGACTCCGTTTCAACCGGCGGGTTTGTAATTATTGCAATGGCTGCCACGATCAGCTGGAAGCTTACTTTGATTGCTTTGATTCCAATGCCGTTTATGGCCTTGCTGACAAGCTGGTACGGGACCATGCTTCATAAAAGATTCCATAAGGCCCAGGAAGCATTTTCAGATTTGAATGACAAGACACAGGAGAGCATTACTGGCATAAAAGTAATTAAAACCTTTGGCCAGGAAAATGAAGACATTGAGGATTTCCGCAAGCAGTCCGAAGATGTCGTAAAAAAGAACATCTCGGTTGCAAAGATTGACGCGCTATTTGACCCGACAATCTCCATAATCGTCGGTATATCTTTTTTCCTTTCCATTGCATTCGGCTCGAGATATGTTTTGGATGGGGAGCTGACGATTGGTCAGCTAGTATCCTTTACATCCTATCTCGGCTTACTGGTTTGGCCGATGCTGGCGTTTGGCTGGTTTTTCAATATTGTCGAGCGGGGAAGGGCTTCCTATGACCGTGTTTCAGCCCTGCTGGATGAAAAAATTGACATTCAGGACAAGGCAGACGCACTTAATATCGTTCCTGAAGGTGACATTCATTATAATATCGAATCATTTACCTATCCAGGGGACCAGGAACCGATATTGAAAAATATCAGATTTGAGCTTGGCAAAGGGCAGACTCTGGGGGTCGTTGGGAAAACAGGAGCTGGAAAAACAACGCTGCTGAAACTCCTTATACGTGAATTCGACCTTTCCAATGGGTGCATCTCTGTTGGAGGCAGGAACATCGAGGATTATAAGATAGATCGGCTAAGGCAGGCAATCGGATATGTTCCTCAGGACCACTTCCTTTTTTCAGCCACAGTCAAGGAAAACATAGCATTTGCCAACCCTTCTGTTGATAAGGAAGTCATTTATGGTTCAGCAAGAGTGGCGAATATCCATGAAGATATACTGGAATTCACGCATGGTTACCAGACCGTTGTCGGAGAGCGCGGGGTATCTTTGTCGGGAGGGCAAAAGCAAAGGATTTCTATCGCGCGAGCACTTGTGATGAACCCTGAAATACTGGTGCTGGATGATTCGCTTTCAGCGGTGGATGCAAAGACCGAGGAGCAGATTCTCTCCGCATTGAAAGAAAATCGAAAAGATAAAACAACGATTATCACTGCGCACCGCCTAAGCGCCATTCATCACGCCGATTTAATCATTGTTCTTGAAAATGGCCGGATTGCTGAACGAGGGACGCATGATCAGCTAATGGAGCAGGATGGCTGGTACAGGGACATGTATTTGAGACAGCAGCTCGAAGAACTCGTTGAGCAGGGAGGTTAACCATGGAAAAAACGCCAGTATTAAACGCAAAAGAACAGCGGTCCGTGCTGTTCAGGCTTCTTGCTTATGCGAAGCCGCACTTGAAGATGATTTTTGTTGCTTTTGGATTCCTGCTTCTCGCTACGATTGGGGATGTGCTGGGGCCAATTTTAGTGAAGATTTTCATCGATGATTACTTGAGGGAAGGGTATTTGCCTTTTCAGCCGCTGCTGATGCTCGGTTCTGCATATATTGGCATCCAGGTACTCAATGTGCTTGTTTCTTATTTTCAGTTGTTGAAATTCCAGGAAATCGCTCTCAAAATCATCCAGCAAATGAGGATTGATGTATTCACCAAGGTTCAGCAGCTCGGTTTAAAATATTTCGATAAAACACCTGCAGGATCCCTTGTATCCAGGGTTACGAATGATACCGAGGCAATCAAGGATATGTTTGTCAGTGTTATTGCGACCTTTATCCAGAGTGGCTTTTTGTTATTCGGAATCTTTGTCGCGATGTTCATTCTGAATGTCAAACTGGCATTATTCACGATGCTGATTTTACCGTTCATTGTGTTTATCATGAGCTTGTACAGAAAATTAAGCTCAAGGTTTTATCAGGATATGCGTGAGAGGCTGAGCCAGTTGAATGCAAAGCTAAGTGAATCGCTTCAGGGTATGTCAATTATCCAGATGTTTCGCCAGGAAGAAAGACTGAAAAGGGAGTTCGGCGACATCAATGACAAGCATTTCGAGGCGGGTATGAGAAACATCAAGGCTGACGGACTGCTATTGCGCCCTGCGGTGGACCTTGTGTATATTTTGGCGTTAATCATCGTGCTAAGCTTTTTCGGGATCACTTCCTTTGACAGCCCTATTGAAATTGGAGTGCTTTATGCCTTCATCAATTATTTGGATCGATTTTTTGAACCGGTTAACAATATGATGATGCGCCTTTCCATGTACCAGCAGGCTATTGTTGCGGCTTCAAGAGTATTCAAGCTGCTGGATGAAGATCAGCTTGCTCCGGCACAGACTGGGACAGAGGCAGATAAAATCAATGATGGCAAAATTGAATTCAGGGATGTTAGTTTTTCCTATGACGGCAAACGGGACGTACTGAAAAACATCAGTTTTACCGTAAATCCAGGTGAAACACTGGCTTTTGTCGGTCACACCGGCAGCGGAAAAAGCTCAATCATCAACCTGCTGATGCGCTTTTATGAATTTGAGAGAGGCGATATTTTAATCGATGATCATCCCATAAAGAATTATCCGGTGAAAGAGCTGCGTGATAAAATGGGGCTGGTTCTTCAGGATCCTTTCTTGTTCTTCGGAACAATCGGTGATAATATCCGGCTTCACAACAGTGAGCTGACGCAAGAGGACATCAAGAGGGCGGCTGAATTTGTCCAGGCAGATTCTTTCATCGGTAAACTTGAAGATGGGTATGAACATAAGGTGACGGAGAGGGGATCGACTTTTTCGAGCGGGCAAAGGCAGCTGATCGCCTTCGCGAGGACGATTGCCTCCAATCCGAAGATTCTTGTTCTGGATGAAGCAACGGCAAATATCGATACAGAAACAGAAGAGGCTATACAGACGGCATTGTCCAAAATGCGCAAAGGCAGGACAACGATTGCCATTGCCCACAGGCTGTCTACCATTCAGGATGCAGACCAGATTATCGTTCTCCATCATGGGGAAATTGTTGAGCGTGGAACACATCAGGAACTGTTATCACAACAGGGGCTTTACCACAAGATGTATCTTCTGCAGAATGGCTCAGTGGAACGTTTGGAGGATGTTGTGGGATAAAAATAAAACAGCTACAACGCTGATGGCGTTTAGCTGTTTTTTAGTGTGCTGCAATCTTTTTAATATAAACGCGGTTATATTCATTTAATAGTTCATCAAGTTCCTGGCTATAGTGGATGGCAATAGTAGAGTTCAAGCCGTTCTTCGATGCGATTTCAATCAGCTCTTCACGTTTCTTCTCTATAAGGGTGATCAGTTGCTCTTTAGACAATGTGAAAATCCTCTCTGTTTATGTGTTTCAACAGCCTATTATGTAAAATCGTTATAAATATAGAAATTATTACAAGTGCTATATTAGTATATAGCATAAACTCCCAAATTTCAAAAGAAACATTTGTAAAATATTTTCCTGTAAAAAATATACACCATCCATTTGTACCCTATCTTTTCAAAGTTAAACATCATTTTTATAGAATTAATAAATTGTTCACAGTTAAACTATAATAATAGTGAATATTATTTGTTAGAATGGGACTATCGAATATGGACTGGAGTTGAAAAAATGTCAGATATAAATATATTTATCGCCATGGGAGCGGGATTCCTCAGCTTCATTTCACCATGCTGCTTGCCTCTTTATCCTGCGTTTTTATCGTATATAACAGGAATGTCGGTCGGTGAACTGAAAAGCGAAAATGCTATGCTGCAAAAACGAAGTTTGCTTCATACATTATTTTTCCTGCTAGGCTTCTCGGTGATTTTCATTGCGATTGGTTTTGGAACGTCATTCGTTGGCCAATTCTTCATTCAATATCAGGACCTGATCCGCCAGCTTGGCGCCATTTTTATTGTTGCCTTTGGATTAATGGTAATTGGCTTCTTTAAACCAGAGTTCCTGATGAAAGACAGGAAGATTGAGTTCAAGAATCGTCCATCCGGTTATTTTGGATCCTCGTTGATTGGCATGGCATTTGCTGCGGGCTGGACCCCCTGTACAGGACCGATTCTTGCTTCCGTCATATTGCTTGCAAGCTCAAATCCGGGATCTGGCATGCTTTACATGATTGCCTATACCCTTGGATTTGCGATTCCATTCTTCATTCTTTCATTCTTTATTGGAAAAATGCAGTGGATTCGTAAGCATAACGTCAGAATAGTGAAAATCGGCGGTTATATCATGATACTGGTTGGAATTATGTTATTCTTCGACTGGATGACAAAATTGATTTCAATCCTTTCCATGCTGTTTGGCGATTTTACAGGGTTTTAAACAGAAACTTTTTCTATAAAAAATAGGTATTTTCTCATATGAGAATTTTGTCGGTGTCTTTACATTGAAAATATTCACTGTTTATAGTTATATAGTAATTAAGGGGAATTTTAACAGATAAATATACTTGTTGTGATTGTCGGGGAGGATACAGCAATGGCCAGAATTTTGATAGTTGACGACGCAAAATTTATGAGGATCACCTTAACCAATATTCTGAAGAAAGCGAATCACGAAATTATAGGGGAAGCAGAAAACGGACGTGAAGCAGTCATGCTGTATCGCGAGCTCAAACCCGATCTTGTAACAATGGATATTACAATGCCTGAAATGAGCGGCCTGGATGCCGTAAAGGAAATAAAAAAGGATTTCAAGGATGCAAAAATCATAATGTGTTCAGCAATGGGACAGCAGAAGATGGTAGTGGATGCCATTGAGGCGGGAGCGAAGGATTTTATCGTTAAGCCATTTGATGATTCACAGGTAGTGGATTCTGTATCAAGAGTTTTGAGATAAATAACAGCCATTTAAGTGTATCTTAAATGGCTTATTTTCATTATAATAATAGTGTAATCTATATATAAGGGATGAAATAGATGAACTACGTATTGGCGTCAACAGTTGGGGCAATTGGCATGGCAATCTTCGTGACAATCATGAGGATGAAGGCAGCTAAAAAGCCAGCATCAGTCAAGAAAATCATTTTACCGCCAATTTTCATGAGTACAGGGGCGCTCATGTTTATCTTCCCGATATTTCGGGTGCATTTTTTACAAATCGTCGAGGCGCTGACAGTCGGAATGCTTTTCTCCATCTTACTGATCAAGACCTCAAAATTCGAGGTGCGCGGTGCTGAAATTTACCTTAAAAGATCAAAGGCTTTCGTTTTTATTTTAATCGGTCTTCTGGCAGTCAGGGTTATAGCCAAGCTCGTACTCAGCAGTACAATTGATGTCGGTGAGTTGAGCGGCATGTTCTGGATCCTAGCATTTGGAATGATTGTACCTTGGCGAGTGGCAATGTATCTGCAGTTCAGGAAGCTGCATAATGAACTTCACGCTGGCCCGGCAAAACCAAATATGAACTAATCTAAATCCTCTCACCTAATGGTGAGAGGATTTTTCTGTAAAAAATGGATATTCATCTAAAATTTGGAATGTTATCATTAAGTAAGGTGTTTTTTCTATTTAAAAAGGTGAGGTTTTACATGGGAAAGAAAATCTTGCAAGCAGTTTTCATTGATCGGGATGGTACTCTTGGAGGAAGCGACCAGGTTATATACCCAGGAGAGTTCACATTGTTCCCGGGAGTCGAAGAATCAATCAAACTATTAAAAAATCGTGATGTTTTAGTCTGTTCGTTCACGAACCAGCCAGGAGTGAGCTGCGGGGTAGCAACAGTTCAAAGCTTTGAAAGTGAATTGAAGTCCTTTGGATTTGATAAAGTATATCTTTGCCCCCATCGCCATGAGGAGGGCTGCGTGTGCAGGAAACCCTCTATTGTCATGATTAAAGGAGCAGCAGAAGAAAATAACCTGGATTTAAGGAATTGTGTGGTTATCGGAGATCGATGGACGGATCTTCTGGCAGCGGATGAAGCGGGCTGCATAAAAATTCTGGTAAAGACAGGGAGCGGCCAGCAAGCTTATGAGAAATATCTGAATAAGGAGTATTATGGCCGCTGGGCAGAAGTTCACCCAGATTATATTGCCGAGGACCTGAATGAGGCCGTTAGATGGCTTACTGAGGAGTGAGGAAATGTCGATTATTATAACCATTATCTTACTGGCTTTCATGTTTGATTTTACAAAACTTCGGCAGCAAAATGAGAAAATGATTGAACAGAATGACAGGATGATCTCTTTGCTTGAAGAGCAGGTGAGAAGAGACGGCGAATGAGGTATCCAAAATTAAAATACTGGCTGATTATCATTGGATTAATAATTGGTATTTTTACAGGAAGGATTATAACTTTGGTCAAATCCCTTCAGGAAGAGTTAAATGAGCGCACAGGTGAGAATGCAAACTTTTTAGTTACCGTTCAAACACTAATCACACAGAATTTTGAAAGTGAATTGGAAAAAAAGCTTAAAGCAGCTAGCATGAAGAAAGAATATAAAAACATTTCCATTTACTATCAGGAAGAAAATAAAGAACTCATTCCGTTGACGATTGAAACGCTGAAATGGGCAGAGAATAAATCATCCGAAGTACTTGGCAGTAACAAAAATGTTCCGATAGATTTGATTTTTATGAGCAGTGGCGACATTAAACAGTTATCTAATATAGAGAGTGTTGCTGGGTATTATTCTCACTTTCATAAAATTATCGGCGTTAGTGTTGATTCTGAAAGGGTCGAGGGTATTATACAGGAGCTTGAAACACCTCTCTATTTTTTTCAAAAAACCATTTTGCATGAATACGCTCATTACGCAACTTATATGGCAGCAGAGGAAGCGGAGGTTCTGGGAGATGACTTTCCAACCTGGTTTATTGAAGGCGTTGCTGAGTATGTTGGGGAGGATGGGACAGTAGTAGATTATGACTCAAATTTCCATGAAGCACTGCCTCTTAAAAAAATCAGCTGGGACAATGATTTCCAGGAAGCCCGGCATGTTGGTTTCGCAGAACCCTATTTACAAAGTTATTTTACTATGAATTACCTGATACAAGAGTATGGGTTAAAAGTTGTAGATGATTTAATCAATAGAACAAGAGAAACAGGGGATTTCTATGAAGCACTGGAGCAGCTGACAGAAAGGCCAGTCGCCGCATTCGAACAGGAAGTAATAGATTATTATCAATAATTCATATAATTGGAGGATGATCCATGTTAGACAAACAAGGGTTTGATTTGTGGGCAGATGGCTATGACAAAACAGTTCAGGTAAGTGAGGAAAATGGGGTCTATCCATTCGCCGGGTATAAAGCTATCTTAAGTACAATTTTTAATGAAGTGATGGGTAAAGAAAATGCGAGAGTTTTAGATATCGGTTTTGGTACGGGGTTTATGACTTCCAGGCTGTATGAACATGGACATAAGATAGACGGAATAGACTTCTCATCAAAAATGATTGCCATGGCTCAGGCTAAGATGCCGAATGCTAACTTGATCGAGTGGGATATTACCGGCGGGCTCCCCTCAGAAATCAATACCAAAAAGTATGATTTCATTGTAAGTACATATGCATTGCACCATTTAACCGATGTTGAAAAGGTAAAGTTTATCCAGGCGCTGTTACCCATGTTAGAAGAGGAAGGGAAAATCCTGATTGGGGACATTGCATTTTGTACAAGTCAGGAGTTGGAAGCCTGTAAAGAAGATTGCAGAGAATCTTGGGATGAAGATGAATTTTACTTTGTTTTTGATGAGTTAAGTCCATCACTAAAAGACTATTGCAGACTCAAATTTAAGGCTATATCACACTGTGGCGGGATCATCGAGATTACAAGAAAATAACATAACCTTATTAGCAGGTCAGTTGGGTAGTGCTGCTTTATTTGGTTTAGATGACGAACAGAAAAGAGCGCGAATAAGGGAAAAGTGCCCGTCATAGCCTTGATGACGGACAGGAAGGACGAGAATAAGAGAAAAAGTGTCCGTCATAGACTTGATGACGGACAGAAAGGACGAGAATAAGAGAAAAAGTGTCCGTCATAGTCTTGATGACGGACAGGAAGGACGAGAATAAGAGGAAAAGTGTCCGTCATAGCCTTGATGACGGACAGGAAGGACGAAAATAAGAGAAAAAGTGTCCATCTAAGGTTGAAGCTGGTCATAAAGACCAAGGTACTTCTTAACTCGAAAAAGATCCATATTGTTAAACGTTTTTTGGGAAAAAGAAGGAAAAATCTTGCTTCTGGCGAATTTTGTTTACCTAGTTAATTTATGCTTTTTGGAGGTCAAAATGGGTTATATAGAGGATTTACGGAAGGATATCGGTCACCAGCCAGTTATATTAGTGGGAGTAGCAGTTGCGGTAATAAATGAAGCAGGAGAGGTTTTATTGCAGAAACGTCATGATGGCCAATGGGGTGGACCTGGAGGATTTATGGAATTAGGAGAATCGACGGAGGAGGCAGGCAGAAGGGAAGTGTTAGAAGAGATTGGACTTCAAATTGGAAAACTGGAACTGGTAGGAGTTTTTTCTGGCAAGGAGCATTTTGTTAAACTGCCAAACGGCGATGAGTTTTATTCCGTTACAGTGGCGTATTTATCAAAAGACATTATTGGTTGGACTTTAAAAGCAGATGGTATAGAAACCGCAGAAGCCCGGTTTTTCCACGTGAATGATTTGCCTGAAAAGCTTAATCCGATGATAAAAAACCTGATCACGCAATTTACGGTCTCATAGGGTTATGCAGCAAAAAGTGGAACAAAAATTATCAGCTTATATACTGGTGAGCTGATCGCAGTAATCACCTTTGCTTTGCTGTGGATCCTGTATATTAAGCTTTTTGAATGGTCAACTCCCTATTTATCATCTTCTTCCTTATACGTTTTTGGTCTGCTGGAGTTTATTTTACTTCAGGGAAGTTATTACTGGGTATTTGAAATTACAGCAGCTGAAAAAGGGAGAATTGAAAAAGCTTCCAGATAAACAACTTAGGTTTTTTTCAATATTTAAAAAGATAAATGCACTGTTTATATTGATAGGATTTTTTATTTTGGTCTATCTGATAATTAGTAATGAAGTTGAACTGCAATGGTTTCTATTTCTATATCTGTTTCGGTAATCGAACACATTAATTACTATCATGTCCGCCTTTCCTATCAAACGATAGGGGAATTAAAAGAATTGAAGCGGCAAAAAGGATTTCGGAAATCCAGGCTGGCTAAAGAACTGGACAGTTTTTACATAGGGGATGAACTATAATGGATGCAACATTTTACTTAGAAAATACCGTATTTAATTATCGTGTCGCGGCTGTTATGGTCGTTAACAACCACGTACTAATTCACCGGCAGTCCATGGAAGATCATTGGGCGTTGCCTGGCGGCAGAGTCACAGTGATGGAGGATTCACAAACCAGCATTATCAGGGAAATAAAAGAAGAATTGGGGATTGACGTAAAAGTCGACCGCCTGCTGTGGTTCACCGAAAACTTTTTTGAATACAAGCGTAGAGACTTCCATGAAATAGGATTGTACTTTCAAGTATCACCATTAGAAGGAAACCTTCAGTTCCATACAGAAGAGTTCTTTGGAGAAGAAGGTGAAAAGTTGGTCTATCAATGGGTGCCTATTGGCGAGCTAGAAACTATTAAGCTATTTCCAGAGTTTATCAAGACTTCTGTGAAGGACTTGCCTGAGGCACCGCAACATTTGATTGTTAAGCAGTATAGTATAAAGGCTGGAGAGTAACTTGGTGCCTTTTGAAGAATGTAGAAAGATCAATTCATTAATGTCGAATTTCAAGCAACCTTGGTACATTGCAGGGGGTTGGGCAATAGATCTTTATCTCGGAAAAATAACCCGGCAACATGGCGATATAGAAATTGCACTGTTCAGAGATGATCAGTTTTCTTTAAAAGACTACTTAAAAAGCTGGGATATACGAAAAGTTGAAGACCAGGAATTAAAATCATGGGAAACTGAATTCTTAGCACAACCTATACATGAATTGCATGCTTCTAATTGGAAAACCGGTGACAAGTTTGAAATTTTATTAAATGAAACTGACGGATGTAATTGGAGGTACAGAAGGGATAATAGAGTGGAAATGACGCTAAAAAACGTGGGAAGTTTTAATGAAAGTGGCATTCCTTATTTAAAACCAGAAATTGTCCTCCTGTATAAATCAAAGAACATTCGAACCAAAGACCAGCTTGATTTCTTAGGTGTATTAGATAAGTTAACACCAAAGCAAAAGAAATGGCTTAGAGTTGCTTTATCTTTGCAGGATTCATATCATCCGTGGTTGGAAAAATTAATTTGAGGTGGATACGTGGAATTCTATAACTTTAAAAAGGATACAGGAACTGAGATAACCAAGTTTGATTCGAACTTTGTCATGTCACGGATTGTTAGGACGGTTAATCCAACGCATATTGGTTTTATGTACCTCGAACATGATGGACTCATCGGTTTTCATCAGGCAACGATGCCGCAGCTTTTGTTGATTGTGAGCGGCACCGGCTTTGTCAGAGGGGAGTCGACTGAGTACTTAAAAGTCGAGCCGGGCACTGCAGTGTTCTGGACAAAAGGGGAATGGCATGAAACAAAAACTGACAGCGGGTTAACTGCGATAGTCATAGAATGTGAAGATTTGAATCCTTCATCTTATATGTCAAACCTGGAAAACTATGAAAAGCTTGTTTAATAGGTTAGGTAAACCACGAAAGTCTCACAGCGAACAGGATGTAACTGACCACACAGTATTGGCTATAAGCGGTGAAAAATACATGAGATCCCGTTAAATGATTTTAAAAAAGGAGAGTTAAGCCTTGTGCCAGATGGTTTGGCTGATTTCTTATGATATGTACAAAAAGAAATGATCAATAAGTATAAGAATTTGAAACTGACGTTAACAGCATTTCTTTGATAGATTTCTAGCCAAGTATTAATAGCAGCAGATGGGAGGGTAAAAGAATGAATACCGTAAAGCACTTTACACCTCAGGATCTTTACCTTCATAGAAGCAATTTAAACTCTTTCCTTACTGAAAAATTGAGTCCCCTGGTAACTGACAAGACATGGATGACAGAATGGAGACAGCTTGCTGAACGGTTCCAGATATTTAAATTTAAGGATTTTTCATTTGAGGAAGCAAATGAGTATACATGGGATACTGTAAGGGTGGGTGAATTAATAGAGCATACATGTAACAGGGCACGGGAGTTCCTTCCATTTGATGAAATTACAATAACCGTCTTTCCTGCTGTACCGTTCCCTTGGCATAAAAACCTTCCCCGACCGATTTGGACAAATGGATTCACGAACGGGCCAAATAATATCCAGATTGCGATACCGCCGCATCCGGACGAAGACTTCCTTTGTTATATGATTGCCCATGAACTTCATCATGCAACTGCCAAAAATCCTATCTATAAACTAACACCAGACACATTTACCCTTGCAGAGTGGTTTAAGATGGAAGGTGGTGCTGAATACTTCAGTTTGAGTCTTTACCCGGATAAAAGGTGGTGGAAAAATGACTTTTCCCCCGAGACAGAGCTGTTGTACTGGAATATGGTTAAAAATAATTGCGATTCTGCTGATGGAAAAATCAAGAATCTTTTTGCTTTTGGTGACCCGAAAAAAGGGATACCTTTTATGGCTGGATATGCTTTTGCATACAACCTTTTTCTCGCATACACGAAGTATTACCCGGAGAAGTACTATATGGATTTATTGACTGTAAAACCTGCTGAATTCCTTGGTATATATCAAAAATAAGAAGTTAAAGGCAGGAAATCGTAGCTCAACTAATTATGAAAATTTCAAGCCTAGCTAAATCCTGCCTTAATCTATCTATCAAACTACTATCTTTAAAGCTTCAATTACTCTGGAAACATGCAGGTCGTCCTTCATGGAGTCTAAAGAATGCCATCTTACCTCTTTTAAGGTTTGTTCATCACCATATTCTGGGTCACATCCAAGGAGGGGTTCCTTATCATCCAGTTGACGGACTAAAAAACATCTTTCTTCACCACCGCTGTATTCTCCAGTGAAAAGATATTCCACCACTTCGACATCCAAGTTTACTTCTTCTTTTACTTCCCGTACGACCCCATCCTCGAATGATTCGAATCCCTCTAACCCGCCGCCTGGAAGTGTCCAAAAGGTTCCGTCAGGGTAAACGTGTTTTGTCATAAGTATATAATTGTTTTTAATGATTGCCGCAAACGCTCGTGGTCTAGTCAAAAAGCAAACACCTCGTTAAAAGATTATTTTCATAATTTTAACATATATGGAATAAGAATGTGGATTATTACAATGCTTTGATAGTTTTTGAAATCAGGTTCGGATAGAAAGGCTATAACAGTCATGCATAAGTCTGTAGCCAGAAAAGAGTCCGATATAATGGCCATTTCGGACAAACCGAAGGATGGAACAGTATAAAAGTGACCGAAAGAAAGGCTCTATCGGACAATCAGAAGGAGAGAACAGTCGAAAAGTGTCCGAAAGAAAGGCTCTATCGGACAATCAGAAGGAGAGAACAGTATAAAAGTGACCGAAAGAAAGGCTCTATCGGACAATCAGAAGGAGAGAACAGTATAAAAGTGACCGAAAGAAAGGCTCTATCGGACAATCAGAAGGAGAGAACAGCCGAAAAGTGTCCGATAGAAAGGCTCTATCGGACAATCAGAAGGAGAGAACAGTCGATAAGTGTCCGAAAGAAAGGCTCTATCGGACAATCAGAAGGAGAGAACAGTCGAAAAGTGTCCGAAAGAAAGGCTCTATTGGACAAACAGAAGGTTGGACATACAGAAGGATAGAACACGGAAAACCGTCTGATAAAAAGTGGGCCACCCTTCCATAAGGCAGAAACGGATTCCGAATCCAAAACCAACTTTTAAGAATGGCGCCTAAGAACTTTTAATCAAAAGGCTCGACTGGGTACTTGGATATGAAGCATAAATAAAATGGGAAAGCTGCTGGTTAGCAGTTTTTTTTGCATTAAATAATAATTATTTTAATTAAAATAAGCTGTAAACTTTTATTTATCGCTAATATAAATGATTTTGTTTATCAATTAAAATATTTTTTCTCAATTAACTTGATTTTGTAAAAAGAGTGCTATAAAATTAGATTATAATAATTCTAATCTAGAGGGTGAAGTTTATGAGCGCTGCAAATGTGCAGAACCATCATAATAATAAAAATAAGAAATTATTCATATGGGCCGCTGGGTTAACTCTTACGTTCGCACTCATTGAAATCATCTATGGCTTTCTGTCTGGTTCATTGATGATAATAGGCGACGGTGTCCATATGAGCTCGGATGCTATATCGCTTATTCTTTCCCTGGTTGCAGCCATCATGGCCACTAAAGCAGCTACCAAGAAACGAACATTTGGTTACAAGCGTTTTGAGCCAATTGCTGCTTTTATAAATGGCCTTACACTGATCTTGATTCCTTTGTACATTATCTATGAAGCAATCAATCGTATGATCAAGCCGGTGGACATTGTCCCTGAACAAATGATTGCTGTGGGTGTCATAGGACTGCTGATTAATGCACTTGTTGGATACATCTTATCCAAGGGCGATTCAAATCTGAATATGAGAAGCGCAATTCTCCACGTTTTTGCGGATATGATCACCAGTCTAAGTGCCGTTATTGTTGCATTGGCTATTATTTTATTTGACTTTACCTGGCTGGATCCCGTGGGAAGTATTATAACTTCTATCATTATCATTCGTGGTGGAATTTCAATTACAAAAGAGTCGTTCAATATCCTTATGGAGGGAACACCTGAAGGCTATTCGGTGGACAAAATTAAACAATCTCTCCAAAGTATTAGCGAAGAAATGGAAGTGCAGGACGTGAAAGTATGGTGTGTCAATGAAGCCGAGGTTTACACCATGATTCGTGTGAAATCGTCCGAAGGTATTGTCAAAAACCTGCAAAAATCAATCAAAGACCTTGTCACCAAGTCAACGAAAATCCCAACTGAAAATATATTTGTTGATTTGTATTAACATGAAATTGAGTCGTACTTCGCCAAAGAAGTACGATTCTTTTTTAAAAAGAAGGAAAATCCAGGGTTGATAAAGAATCCATTTATAAAAAATCGGAGGATTAATATGGATACAAATCATGTCAGGACATCCGGTGCTTACATTTTATACAATGGATTATTCCCCTTCCAGGTCGGTCCAACCCGAAAAGGTGATAAACTGGGCGTGGTTAGGCTTGGTGGCCATCGTGAAGGAAATGAAACCGCACTTGAGACAGCAATCCGAGAAGTTTTTGAAGAATCATCAATGAAAATCCGCACCATCAATTCTCCCATTACTTTTTTCAAGAAGGGCTGGGACGATGAAACAAAAAAAGTAAAGACAGAAGAGACAATTGCTCCAATTTTGATTAAAGGTACAGATCCAGCGGGTTCAACAGCGATGTATCTTGGTTATTCCGATAGCGAACCTCGGCCTTCTTCAGAAACAAACGGTCTCCTCCTGCTTACTTCTGATGACATCCAACGAATTTGTAAAGGTGGATTCACACTGAGGAATTATTTAGCGCAAGGCGGTTCGGCAGTGTTGAAAACAGACATAAATACAGATTTGCCCCTTCAGCCTTTCCCGCAGTTGTTATTTTTGCACGAACTGTTAGAAAAAGAAAAAAGATTAATGGGCAAGTTCCTCCTGGGAGAATTAAATGGATCAAATGGTCATCACAAAAAGTAAACAAGGAAGTGAAGAAAGTGATTTATGAAATGACGTATCAAATCCGTGTAACAGATTTTGAAAAAGGGTTGCACTGGTATAAAACCTTATTAAACAAAGAACCGGATTTTACACCTCATGAAGGATTTGCGGAATGGGAGATCATACCGGGGGCCTGGCTTCAGGTATCAGAGGGAAGCCCTTCGGAAGGGAGCGGTCCAATGCGTTTAGGTGTCAGGTCAATAGAGGACGAGCGGGTCCGGTTGATGAGTGAACTGGATGTTGAATTCTTTGAGATTTTTGCCAGAGAGGAAGTACCTGTTAAGTGGGCAACATTTTCCGACCCATGGGGAAACCAATTTGGTTTTTTTGAATATGTTAAAGAGGCGGAAATGCATGATCGAGTAGCTTCTATTTTAGGAAAAAAGAAGTAAAGGAGCTGCAATAGCTGTTGAAATTTATTGAAGCAGGTTTCGGAAACAGATGGGTGCTCCGAACGGAAATTGAAATAGAGGACGGAAATGAATATGAAGTGCGAGGAGTACAAGGTCCGATTCATTTTCATTCAGCATATTTAAGATTATGGCTCTGGAAAACAGTGATCATATTGGATTCCAGAGAAGGTTTTAAAAAAGTACATAAGAATGATAAAAATTTAAAATTTCTAATAGGAATTGTCAGCAGGTAATACGCTTGTTTTATAAGAGAGAGGTTAAAGTCTTCTGCCCGTGGTGGTGAAGACTTTAACCTCGATCACCTTCCCGCACTATATAGAATGTTGGAAGTTAGAAAAACACCTACAGGTGGTAATGCTCCGTTGCTGATCGGCGCACCTTTCAAGGCGGTGTCAGCTGTCGCAATCCAATCGCCGAATTCTCCAGCTTGCAAGGATGGAGGCTTCATGAGGAATTGTCCGCTTAAAACTGAATGTCGAATTTTAATCCCTGGGTCATCAAAGATAGCTAATTGTCCTGTAAACGAAGCATAGGGTGAATCAAAACGAATTACTTTATCCGTTTCCTCCCAAGTACCCTGGATCATAATGGGTTGCCCCCGGAAATTAGCAGTACCGGTAAATGTGTTTCCCGACAAGGAGTTAATTGTGATAGTTCCTCGGACGATCGGCTTCCCGGCAATTTGCGCATCAATCCCCCACCGAGAAGGAACGGGTAAACTGGTCATCTCGTTCTGTCTTGTGTACAACCTCATCTCTCCTTTAGATTTAGGTTCATAGCCTATAAAAAGTATATGCAGCAATTGACAAAGTTGGGAATGCGAACTGGGTGCACCACTTACAGAGGAGGAAATTCTATATAAGAGGCAGTGTCTTGTTTAAAAACAAATAAAATCTAGAAATTAATTAGGAGAGATCCAAATGATAATAGCCAAAAAAGGAACAGTTTCCCTGCAGTTTTATAAATCTGAATTTAGAAGTTCGCTTTTATCAGACTACGTCTTGCTAGATCAACAAAGGAGATTCACTGCCCTACCGGGAGACGCTCTGGAAAAATGTGATGAAGATCCGGACAGGCATCCTGTTGTCATTTTTTATGAAAATGTCCCTGCGGGTTTTTTTGTACTTCATGGCTGGGAGGGTGTGAAGGACTACACAGAAAACCAGACCGCATTGCTGTTAAGAGCCTATTCGATTAATCTTCCCTATCAAGGGAAAGGAATTGCTACAGCGTCAATCAAATTATTGAAGCCATTTGTAAAGGGAAATTTCCCTTCTGTAAATGAAATAATATTGACTGTAAATCAATCAAATATCACTGCGCAAACTGTTTACAAAAGAGGCGGCTTTGTGGACCGGGGTGAAAGGGTGATGGGAAGAGAAGGAGAAATGTTCATTTACCATTTGAATTTATAGAAATTTTAATAACAAATTCTAATTTAGTCGTAATGCAATCATTTCATGCCCGATCATAACCCAAAAACTCTTACTTATCATACAGTAGCTTAATTGGAAAAAAATGAATCCTTTTCTCTTGCTAAAGCGTAATGTTATAAAGGATTTTGGCAACTGTTGGAGGAGGATGACTTATGGTAGAAGTACCAGCAGATTTTATGTTTAATTTTGTCCCTGTTTTTATTGGGGCAATCTTTATTTTGGTATTTGGCATGATTATTTTTACAATCATTAAAAGCATCGGCACCTGGAGCAAGAACAACCAGTCCCCACGTGTAAATTCAAACGCCAAAGTAGTCACAAAAAGAACAAGCGTTCGTGGCGGCGGTGAAACGAACGCTCGAAATCTTTATTATGTAACATTTGAGTTTGATAGTGGTGATAGATTGGAGCTGCACGTAAACGGGCAGGAATTTGGTCAACTGGTGGAAGGAGATTATGGAGAACTTACCTTTCAGGGGACGCGTTATTTAGGTTTCACGAGACAACGTAAATAAATTTAATGAAAAGACCAAATCACTTGTTGGATTTGGTCTTTTCCATTTGTTTTAATCAATTGAAAGACCTTTATTATTAATCATACGGATGGTAGATATGATTCCTCGGCATAGCAATAATTTAATGGCCAAGCTTATAAATGAGTGTTGCCAGCTCCATCCCTTTTTCCAGCTGATTAAGTCCGTCTTCTTGGCAGCAAATGTCTCCATCAATACCTGAGGGATGATGAAGGGAAATAGTTTGAGGATGATCCCGGACGGTTTACTGTTAAGTGTCCACTGATTGTAATAAAGGAGCATTAAAGGGTAGTGTACATAGTCAAAGGGCAGGTGGATCTTGAGACTTTTCTTGAAAGGTCTGATTTCATATTTCAAATACCCTCTTGAAACAAGATATCGATCTGCCCATGAGTTCCCGATAATACTGACAAGATACACGATGATCCAATCCTTGAATGGACGTTTAACAATGGCGAAGGGCAATAATATTATACCTATGATTGTAAAAATATAGAGAACTCCTGTTGAGTATTTATGTTTTTTACGCAAAAAAACCACCTCATCATTAAAATATAACAACTGGCCAAATTTATGTATTCCAATACTTTTCATTAAAAAAGCCGCGGAAGGGAATAATGTTTATAAAAAGGTAAAAAGAAGGTGAGACCTTGCCTCGAAAAGCTGCAGATAACCCGGATGTCAAAGGAAATGAGGAACAGGAAAATTTAACACAGCCAGACAATGGAAAAGAAGAAATTGAGGCGTTAAATCATATGTTGGCGGCGGTGCTTAACTATATATCTGATGATGAAGTAGAAGTAATTGACATCGAATACTTGCTTAACAACACAGAGGGTCTACGGGACTGGTGGGACCAATACCGTGAAAGAAACAGGAAAAAGATTGAAGAAGAAATATCAAAGGCACTTGGCGGTCTTTCCATTGAAGAGTTAGAGGATCTTCGGGAGAAAATCAAGGGGAAAGACAGAGAGTGAAGGGATTAATTGCTTTCCATTTGTTCTGGACTTATTGGAAGTGTCAAGTTCAACTTGTAGTGTAAAAGGGTCTTGAATGCTTTTTGTCTGATTGCATGGAAGGTAACAACTTTTAGATTTATGCTCTTAAATATAGGTGGTATTTTCACTATAACTGGTGTGAGATCTGGTATTCTGCGACATCTGATTAAACCCTCTTTGTTTTTATGAAATTCAGGGTTAGATAAAAACGCATGGGAGCGCTCTTGATAACAGAGAGTGCTTTTTAAAATTGTTCTGGAATATTTAAACAAATTAGAAGGTGATATTCATTATATAGAGAATGTTAATACAGAGGTGAGGGTAGTGACAAATCGTTTGATCAGGGTAGGAACAATTTATCTGCCAGTAAAGGACCCACTGAGTTCTTCAGAATGGTATATAGAGTCACTTGGAGCCAGATTGAATTATTTGGATCAAGACAAGGCCATTCTTGATTTGGCTGACATCAGCCTGTTTTTGGTGAAATCCTCAGGTCAGAGTGCAAATTTTAAGGACATAAACGGGGCGGAAAGGTTCACGGTCACATATGAAGTTGATGGTTTAGAGGCTCTCCAATTGATGCATGCTGATTTTATAGAACAGGGCATGAAAGTCGGTGAGATTGAAAACCGGGGCCACGCCGGACGTAATTTTGTATTTTATGATCCTGATGGGAATAAATTCGACGTATGGAGTGAACTGAGCAGCAAGTACAAACAGAGGATGGGGATGGAGGAACAATGAAATTTGTTTTAATATTTGGTCCGCAGGCTGTAGGGAAAATGACGGTAGGGCATGAACTTGAAAAAATAACTGGTCTAAAACTTTTTCATAACCATATGACAATAGACCTTGTGAACCCTTTCTTTGATTACGGTACGAAGGAAGGGAAGAGTCTGGTTGGCCTATTTAGAGAAGAATTATTTAAGGCAATGGCTAAAAGTGATCAATACGGAATGATTTTTACTTATGTCTGGGCATTCGATCTGCAGGAAGACTGGGATTACGTTGAAAAAGTTTGCGACTTGTTCGAATCAGAAGGTGGCACGGTGTACTTTGTTGAACTCGAAGCTAACTTAGATGAGCGGCTGGTAAGAAATAGAAGTGCAAATCGGCTTAAGCACAAGCCTTCTAAGCGAAACTTGGAGTGGTCAGATAAGGATTTGGTGGAGACCATGGACAAGTATCGACTAAATTCTTATGAAGGTGAAATTCAAAGAGCCAACTATATCAGGATTAATAACACTGATTTAACTGCAGCAGAGGTTGCTAACCATGTAAGAGACCATTTTGATTTGTGAAAGGGGGGCAATAATGATGGGATCTATGAAACTACTAGAACAGGAGATACAAGAAAAGGAGAAAGAAAACTTTTCCGAGTAAAACAGGAGCTTGCACAATTGCGTAAGCGGCACCCCTCTTTTATAGTGACCAATTACGAACTGACCGACACAGAAGGAAGCCAGGTTCTTTTAAGGGAGCTATTTGGCGATAAAAATGAACTGATTGTTATACATAATATGGGGAAATCCTGTTTCTACTGTGCACTATGGGCTGACGGGTTTAGTGGATTTAAAGCCCACCTTGAGAACAGGGCGGCATTTGTTTTGACAAGTCCTGATGATTACAAAACATTATCGGATTTTTCCAGGGAACGAGGATGGGCTTTTAAAAGCGCTTCGTCAATGGGAACAACGTTTAAAGAAGATCTCGGTTTTAAAAACAATACGAGTTTCAGGCCTGGGGTTTCAATACTCTTGAAAGAAGAGGATGGAACCATTAAGCATTACACGAAAGCATCTTTTGGACCTGGTGATCAATACTGCAGTATTTGGTCTCTTTTTGAATTATTGCCGGATGGAAACGGAAACTGGGGGCTTAAACATGATTATGAACAGTAAAAAGGTGTTATTTTGCGATATTCTTGGTCAGAAAAGTGAGATTGTTAAACTTCCGGAACAAGGCTGTACATCTGAAGTGTGCAAGATAGTCTCAGAAAATGGACAATTCATCCTGAAAAGTGCCACTAAGGAAAAATATCGAGAATGGCTGCGGACTGAGGCCGAGGTGTTAAAGGCTTTATCTCTTCACCATACCATTCCTGTCCCCAAATTTTATGGTTTCTTAGAAAATGAGGATGCAAGCCATTTGTTGATGTCCTATGAGGATGGAATTACATTGACTGCTGCGTTAAAAGCCGCGGAAACAATGGAGGAAAAACAAACGCTAGTCCAGAGTTTTGGACAGTTCCTTAGCACTCTTCACGCACAAGAACCTGTCTTCAAAACAGAAGCCGACTGGCTCGAAACTCAGTTGATTCGGGCACGGCTATATGCTGAGACAGGTCAGGCGGATGGCAGTTTAGCATTATTGGAACAGTTGGAAGAAGATAAACCTCAGAAGGTGAAACAAACAATGATTCATGGAGATTGTACAACCGACAACGTGCTGGCAGTCAATGGACAGGTAAGATTGTTTATTGATGTAGCAGGAATGACTGTGGGTGACCCTCGTTATGATGAAGCACTGGCCATTCGGAAGTTCAGGGATACCCCTGAATTGCTTGCTTCTTTTTACGATGGCTATACTCGTTATCGAGTATCTGATCAAGAATACTGTTACTTTGAAGAAGGTTTATATGAATTTTTTTAGGAGTGAAGAAAATGTGCGAGGTTGTAAGCAGGGAATTTAAAGTGATTGTAATGAAACATAAAGGAAGATTTGAAGATTATCCGCAGCTGGTACCACAGAGAGCGCAGCAATTTGCAAAGCGGATGCCTGACTTTTCCGGGACTGAAGTGACAGTTTACGAACCTAAAGAGAATATGAGCCATACGGAAGGAACATTCTATGTCGGAATACTAGTGAAGGATAACCCAGAGTCCTTGCCGGAAGAAATGGAATTTCTAGACATTCAGCATTCCTATGGAGTAATCAGAGGGAAAGTGCACGAGATGGGTGCATTATATTCGAAACTTGATAAATGGATTGATGAAAAAGGTTACTCCAGGGAAAATTACATAATTGAAACCTATCATCCTGTTGAAAATGATATTGAAGAGGTAGAAATATATATACCTATCAGTAGTTAATATGATAGAATATTGAAGATTTAACCTTATCTAGGTAATGGAGGGTTTTTATGGAGTTTAGAGGTGCCTCGGCTTATGAGGAACGGGAGTTTTTTGAGAATTATATGAAGCGCAGAGCACGGCCTGAAAGTCCAAACAATGTCATCGAAAAGCCGATATTACTGGAGTTAATCGGGGATGTGAATGGCAAACAGATACTCGATCTTGGATGTGGAGGTGCAGAAATTGGCGCTGAGCTTCTACGGCAAGGGGCAGCTGGATATCTCGGTTTGGAAGGGTCGGAAAAAATGGCCAGAGTTGCAGCAGAAAATCTGAAAGGTACTGCTGGGCAGGTTTTGCACTCTTCAATGGAGGAGTGGGAACCGCATCCAAATCAATATAGTTTAGTTCTTTCTCGTTTTGCCCTGCATTATCTAGCAGATTTGGGAAGTGTTTTTGCAAAGGTTATGAACTCGCTGCTGCCAGGCGGGAGGTTTGTTTTCAGCGTGCAGCATCCAGTGCTCACCTCTTCCGCGAAAAGTGCAGAACAAAGCGGCAGGAGAACCGATTGGATCGTGGATGATTATTTTAATCAGGGAGAACGAGTCGAACCGTGGATCGGGAAAAAAGTGATTAAATATCACCGGACTGTCGAAGAGTACTTCAAACTCCTGTTAGAAGCAGGTTTCGTGGTTGAGGACCTGAGAGAGGGGAAACCTAGAGCCGAGAAATTTTCCAGCGAGGAAGAGTATGAGCGGAGGACAAGAATCCCGCTGGTTTTGATGTTCTCTTGCAGGAAGCTGGGGTGATGGACCTGGAAATTCGTTTAGCAAAGAAAGAGGAGATCAAGAATATACTGTCCGTTCTTAATGCAGCTTCACTTGCTTTACTAGAAAAAGGGATTAATTAATGGCAGTATCCTTGGGATGAAGAACAGCTTGTGGACCAGGTGGGATTATTGTATGCCTCATTAATTGATGGGAAGATAATTGGGAGTTTTGGAATCAAAAAGGTGGCAGAATTACATGTTGCGGAGTCTGGGAACTATCTCTATCAAATAGCCATACAACCTGAGTATCAGGGCAGAGGTTACGGTGCGCTGCTTACATCCTGGGCATGTAAATACTCCCGGGGAATGGGAGAGGATTTGTATCTAAATTGCTGGGCAGGAAATGAAAAATTAAAGAACTTTTACAGCGAAAATGGCTTTGAATATGTTGGCGACTTTCCCGAAGAGGACTATTACATAAGCATTTTTAAATGTTCCGCGTCAGGTGTTTATTCTGGCCGGGACGTATAATTTGGTACACTCTAACTAAGCTGCATTATTATAGAAAATACGGTAAAAAGTTTACAAAATAGCCGATTTTGCTTGATTTCATCTTTACAATACTGTGTTAAAGTATAGATGTAAGGGAACTCATGATGAATAAGGAGTGTTGGCGATGGTTTACAAAGTCATGATCAATTTCTTATTAGTATGTGCCCACTTCTATCTGCTTTAACAAAAGTTAAGAAAGTCTTAACAAATCACCGCATTGAACTTTATTTTTCTCTTTTAAAATAAATACTAGGCAGGATAGCAAGTGTGGCTATCAAGGCAATCAGCGAAGGTGGGGCTGGTTGCTTTTTTTTGTTGATTTCCGATTGATATTAATGTGTAAGGATTTCCTCTAAGAATCTCGTTTAGGACAAACAAAAATAGAAACCTATTAAAAGTGTCCGATAGAAGGCTCTAACGGACAAACAGACGTGGGAGTTGGAGAAAAGTGTCCGATAGAAGGGCTGTATCGGACAAACAGAAGCTGTAGCAAGAAGAAAAGTGTCCGATAGAAATGCTCTATCGGACAAACAGTCGAGGGAGCGGGAGAAAAGTGTCCGATAGAAGGGCTGTATCGGACGAACAGTCGAGGGAGCGGGAGAAAAGTGTCCGATAGAAGGGCTCTATCGGACAAACAGACGTGGGAGCAGGAGGAAAAGTGTCTGATAGAAGGGCTGTATTGGACAAACAGAAGCTGTAGCAAGAAGAAAAGTGTCCGATAGAAATGCTCTATCGGACAAACAGGCGTGGGATCAGGAGAAAAGTGTCCGATAGAAATGCTCTATCGGACAAACAGTCGAGGGAGTTGGAGAAAAGTGTCCGATAGAAATGCTCTATCGGACAAACAGTCGAGGGAGTTGGAGAAAAGTGTCCGATAGAAGGGCCCTATCGGACAATCAGTCGAGGGAGCGGGAGAAAAGTGTCCGATAGAAGGGCTCTATCGGACAAACAGACGCTGGAGCAGAAAGAAGATGTCCGATAGAAAGGCTCTATCGGACAAAACAGACGCTGGAGCAGGAGAAAAATGTCCGATAGAAGGGCCCTATCGGACAATCAGTCGAGGGAGTTGGAGAAAAGTGTCCGATAGAAGGGCTCTATTGGACGAACAGAAGCTGTAGCAAGAAGAAAAGTGTCCGATAGAAGGGCTGTATCGGACAAACAGACGCTGGAGCAGAAAGAAGATGTCCGATAGAAGGGCTCTATCGGACAAACAGACGCTGGAGCAGGAAGAAGATGTCCGATAGAAAGGCTCTATCGGACAAAACAGAAGCTGGAGCAGGAGAAAAATGTCCGATAGATAGGCTTTATCGGACAAAACAGAAGCTGTTGCAAGAAGAAAAGTGTCCAATAGAAAGTTACAGAGGACAAACGTAACTTGGAAACTAGAAAAAGGGTCTATTTGTATGGGACCCGTAATTAAAGTGTAAATTGAGATGAAATTATAATATTTATTTATAACTAGTCCATTTTCTTGAGCCATCAATTATGAGGTTTTTTGAAAGTATTCTTCTGATTCTTTTACTATTCTGAATCACCATACACCATTGCTGAATGGAAGATGTAGTAATTGCTCGATCTGGAAACAGTAGTTTATACTCCTCTACTGTCCTTAACACTGCTGACTCTATCAACTCTTTCCCCCTACAGTCTTCACACTCAAGAAATTTATGAGTCGCTGTCACCGAAAAAGAATCGCATTCACAACAAGTAATGCCTTTCTTGAGTTCATCATATTGGAAGGGAGGCAGTTTATTGTATTTTGAGTCAATCTGATGGAGAGAGACTAGTTTGGTTGCTAGTTTGTGATGGTTGGTGGATACTTTTCCTGGCTGGTTGTTGAGATTGTCAAGGAGGCGTTTGATCTGCGTAGGGAAAATGAACGGGAGGTCTGGATGTGCGTGATACAAAGTGAACTCGGGATTTACAAAAACAACTGAGGCTTTTATGGTGAAGTTGTATCCTAGCTGATGAAGTAGCTTCTTAAACAGGAGCTTGGATCGGTTGATTTGATCGAGGGGGTTTTTAATTGATACTCCGGTGGTTGAAGTTAGGCTGTCTGGTTTATATAAGTAATCTCCCTTGTTATTTTTAATTTCAAAAAGGTAAATTGTGCCGTCAAAAATAATTAAAGTATCAATTTGAAAGGTTGTTCTTTCTACTTCAAGAAGCAATTCGTTCAAGATTAAACAGCTGCTTGTCAGTGTTTCGGTCATCACATCGAATCGTAATTCTCCTTGATACCCGTTTTCCAGAAATAATAAATACCTTTTATCTTCTTCTGAAAGCTCAAGCCTTCTGTTCAAGACTCTCAACTTTGATAGAATAATTGGTTCCTTGCGTTCTTTAAATGCCACAATCATCTTCCTCCTTTTTCTTCTAATCATACTATTTTTTTTAATCGTTAATATTGAATTTTTTGCGAACCATGCCAAGCCTGATTGAATACAATGGAAAACCACTTGATTCAGTCAGGAGGAGTCGGAATGTCGTTAAAGGTTTATGCCATTTTGCTGAAAGCCCTGGGTCTTGCCATTTTCCTTGTGCCTTTGTTTATGAAGGGGATGGGCTATATTGCAACCATTTCTCCTTTGGTTATGTTTGTTTTAATCGCAATTGGAGTCGTTTTGCTGATTGTCGGGAACGTGTGTGAAGCGAAGGCGATGGGGGCCGGAGCCTATAGATGGAGGAGAAGAGGAAGGAAATAGAAAACGAGTTTCAGTTTCTGAAACTCGTTATTTTTTTAGCGAGAGAAAGAACCAAACCAGCAGGTAGGCATATCCTGCAATGGTGAAAATAGCCCATAGTGCACCTTGTTTGAACTCCAGGGCTAAAAACTGGAATTCATTCATTTCCAACGGCCGGCCGATACTATTCATCAGGCTGACCATCGGAACTGATATAATCAATAAAATTGCGATCATCGCCATCGCAACTTGCCTCTTCTTGATTACACGATAAATGGCACGGACGAATATTGTCATTAACAACAAATAATAAATGATCCAGAACGAAATTTCTGACATGAAAAATACCCCCCTTAAGGATTCTACCATTTTTTTAAGACGATTACCTGTTAGATTGTGGTAAAATTAGCTTGAGGTGAGCATTTTGGCTGTTATTAATTTTTGGCTCATTGTTATTATAGCAGTTGCGTTTCTTGCAGCCATTGGAGCCTGGCTGAATACAAGAATCATTTTGAAAGAGTTGGCTGAAATAAAAGCACATATTGGAATAAAAGCGGAAAGAAGACCGTCAGTTTTTGATAATGATTTAGACAAAGAATAAATTGGCAGGGTGAATGACAGTGACGAAAATACATATCATCGGCGGGCCTGGGAGCGGGAAATCATATATAGCATCAAAGCTTTCTAAGATGCTTGGGGTGCCGAGTCACGATTTGGACAGCTTATTTTGGGATCAGGATTCCGAATATTTTGGTTCACAGACTCCACCTGTAAAAAGGACCGAAATGCTGAATGAAGTTATCATGGAGGAGAAGTGGATTATTGAAGGAGTTTATTATAGCTGGCTTGAAGAAAGTTTCCGCGAGGCAGACTATATTTTTATACTTAAGACAAGTGTGTTTGTACGCGACTGGCGTATTATAAAAAGATTTGTACTCAGGAAAGTAAAGCTGGCATCTTCTCCGCGAAAAGAGAACCTAAAAACGCTGAGCGATTTGATAAAGTGGAACCACCAGTACGACAGCAACAACCTGGTAGAAGCGATCAAACTGATGAAGCCATACAAAGACAAAGTCATTATACTGACTAAGAAAGACGATGTGTTCAAGCTTTTTGTTAAGCGGAAAAAGAAGTCATCCGGAGGAGCCGCGTGATTTAAGCAGAAAAAAAACTGCCTTAAAAAAAGGCAGTTTTAGAATAAGCTTTCATATGGCGCTGTGCTGATTTGCTTTTCAGCAAGCCGCTTTCGTAAAAATTTATGGTCACGTTTTGGTGTCGCCAGGATATAGCCGCGAATGACAAGCTCCTGAGTGATCTTGTCCGCTTTTTCTTTTACGGCAAGTTCACCAATTTTACCGGCAATCTTATGCCTCGCCACGTCCCTGAACAACTCAGGCACAGGACTGACCAGGTCCTCCAGCAATGCTTTCTGTTCATCAGGCCACAGGTGACGCGTCTGATTCACATAATATTCTTCCCAATCCATATCCGATCTTCCATCGTCCTTCGGAAGCTTTTTCAAAAACTTACGAAACATGAAATAGCCGCCGATCGCAAATAAACCAACCAATACAACGACCCAAAATAAAATAAACCACAAAAACCAACCTTCAAGCTGATACATAACCCTTCACCCACGCAATTCTAATATCTCTTCCTATTATAGTATTTGCGGTCAAGGGAAGACAAGTCTTGTGACAATTTGAGTAACTCTCTTGTAAAAACGACAGCTTCTCAGTATAATAGACCTTGTTCTTCAAAACGGGGCTGAATGGGGTACTGGTGTCCTCCACGGTCTTCAAAACCGCTTGTGACCTGCGTGCCAGGTTAGCTGGGTTCGATTCCCAGGCGGTCCCGCCAATATACATATTATCAGATGTCTGTACCGTACGGTGAATTTCACTCGTGCGGTTTTTTGGTTTTTTTGTAGAAAGCGGGACGCTGATTTGCAAAACTATTGAAACTGTAATTAAAAAATTCATTTCTGTTCATAGGATATATTCTTTCTGATATTCATTTTCATTACATGTTATACATGTTGCAAAAAGAGTGGAAGCAATCCAACTATGAACTGATTGGTCCGAAATCGTATATCTTTTTAGCTGCCCTAATCGGGCTAGGAGCGAATACTGAGGGAAAGGGGAATCATACCGATATGTCTTATTACGAAGACACGGAATCGTTTAGGAAATTTCCTGCAAGAGTCGAAGGATGAAATAGAAAAGCATTCAAAATAGAAAAAGGACGCGGTTTTTGCGTCCTTTTTCCTGTGAATTACTAGGTTTTCGAGTCTTATCTATCTTAGAAACCTGCAGCTTTTTTCCCGCTTACTATCGGGAGGCTGATATAGCTTTGTCCAAGCTCGACTTCAAAGGTTGCTTTTGTGCTTGATGGGATGGAGCGCCGTCTGTCACTTCCGGCAATGATTACGCCGATCCGGTGGCCAGCTTTAAACACATAGTCCTCAGGGAGAGCATTCCATTCAAATTTGTAGCTTTTTCCTGCTTTTAATGGGTCGTCCAGTTCAATAGTTTTCCAGTTTTGCGCATCAAACCAGCCTCTTGTAACTACTTCATAAGGTGCGGTATGGGTAGTTTTTACAGTTTCTTTGTAACAGGCATCGTCTGTTTCTGTGCTTTCACCCCAGCAGCTTTCTGTTGCGAGTGTTTGTATTCCTTCGCCTCTGCTTTCGTGATTAATTCGAGTGTCTGTTCCATAATCAACAATATATACAGATAAATTAGAGTCTTCTTTGTCAACTTTCGCACGAAGAGAGATTAACGGAACACCGCTAAACCGGACGTCCTCTGTCAAAGGCTCGGTTAAGAAAGCCAGTCGGTCGCCTTTAACCATTGTCTCATTCGTAACCATTTCTTTTTCTGTCTGCTGTGGATTATCCGTAAAGGTTTGTTTAAAATTGCCTGTCACAGGTCCTGTTGTCAATTTGCCATTTGTCTGTTCATTTACGCCTGGAGCGAAACGGATTTTTACATCATGTGCTTCTTTGTCTGGCCAGGAAGATTGGGTTTCCCAATTGTCTGCTCCTCTTTCAATGTCAACGGCAGGCTCGTCCATTATGCCATTCTCTTTATTTAGCAGCCAGTAGTCAAACCAGCGGTGCAGCGTATCGACCCACTCTGCTCTGCGGAAATCGAACGGGTCCACATGGCCGGTCTGGGTGAGCCACAGCTTTCGCGGAACATCTTCCTTGGCAAGAGCTGTCCACCAGTCTGCCAGGTGATTCATTTTCACATTATAGTCGTTTAAGCCATGTACAGCAAAGACACTGGCTTTCACATTTTTAACATCTTTTACATAGTTTCGTTCGTCCCAAAACTCATTATAGTCGCCTGAACCGTCATCAGCTTCGGTGTTAAGGCGGTTAAAAACGGGCTGGCATGCTTCTTTGCGTGAGCTGCTGGCGACTCGGCTTGCCAAGCCACCAGGACCGTTATTATAATATGTAAGTCCTTCGTAGCGGTAGTAATTATACCAGCTGCTGATAGCACCAATAGGAACGATCGTTTTTAATCCTTCGACTCCAGTAGCGGCTACTCCGTTAGCAAGAGTGCCGTCATAGGATTTCCCAATCATGCCGACATTGCCGGTTGTCCAATCAGCCTTGACTTCTTGATTATTTTTATTCCAGGCTTTTGCTCTGCCATTCATCCAGTCGATAACCACTTTGATGCTTTCAATTTCTTCATATCCTCCTGTTGTCGGGCATCCATCTGACTGATTCGTCCCAACCATTTCCGGAAGGGCAACTGCATATCCTCTTGGAACAAAATAATTATCATAATAAAGTGGGAATTTCTCATTGAGTCCATCTTTATCCCTGTCCTTTACTTCGCTCTCATTTCCTCTCCCAAGGCTTTCATAATAAGGGCTGGCATCCATAATAACAGGAACTTTCATTCCATCCTCGGTTTCCTTCGGGCGAATAATGTCTACAGCAATGCGATCAGGTGCTCCGTTTTCGTCCGAATCCAGTTTTGATTCTACAAATACAGTTTCTCTGATTGCATCTGCGTAGGAATAAACAGGCTGAGATTTTAAATTTACTATCGATGCTTCTTGAATTGGCTTTGTTTCGGCCGACGCTTTTGAGTAGTTAAATGATGATAGAGTGATAGAGACAATCGTGATCATTGAAGCCGCCTTAAGCAGCCTTTTCTTTTTCATAAAATCCCTCCTCTGTAATTTAAATACATTATATTTCGAGAAGGGAAATATTAATAGATTAAAAATTCCTAATTTTCTATATTTTTCTAGTTTAAAAAATGAGTAAATTTAGGAGAAAAGTCTTCTTTAATTCGATCATTTTACTAATAAGGGATGTAGAAAGGGAGTATCATTAAATAGCTACATTGTTATATAGCTTTAATTAACATAACAAAGGCATTCCCATAAACAGGAATGCCTCTCTTAAATGCGTTGTCTATAATTATGCAGGAGGAAGGTAACTTTCGGTTTTTTTTAACACGCAAAGAATGATCTTAATTAACTAGTTTTCCAAAAACTCCTTCAACGCCTCTTTATTCTGTTCTAAATCCACTTCCAATACTTCACCGATTCCTTCATAATCCTCATTCTCAAAGCTTCCATCCTCAGGAACGCGGAGGGTTTGTATTTCACCGGTTTCATTCGTCAGGATGTCTTTTCCGATGGTCAGGAGTGTGGACGTGTCGATATCTGTGTCGACATATGACCCTAGAAGGTCTATCAGTTCGGGGAGCTTGGCCACGCTGTTCAGGGATATGGCTTCATCTTTTAGTTTTGTGACGACTTCTTGCTGCCTTTGTACTCGCCCGAAGTCACTCAATCTGTCCTGGCGGAAGCGGACATAGCCTAATAGTTCTTCACCATGCAGCTTTTGGGTTCCTTCTTCCAATGTCATTCCGATTCCATCGGACATTTCATATGGTATGTCTACTTCAATGCCGTTTGGCACTAAAAGGTCGACTGCTTTTACGAAGCCTTTAAAATCGACAATAGCATAATGGGAAATGTCGAGACCGAAATTCAATTTAATTGTTTCCCTGAGTAATTCGGGGCCTCCGAAGGAATAGGCAGCATTTAATTTTTGCTGTCCGTGTTCAGGGATGGTTACATACATATCACGCATAAGAGAAATCAGTTTTACCTTTTGCGTTTTTGGGTTGTAGTGGGCAACCATGATGGAATCAGTCCGTGCTCCTTCTTCTCCGCGTGAGTCACTGCCCAGTAAAAGCACATTTACTTCTTCTTTGTTATTCTCCACTCCCTGAAACGAATCTGCTTCAGCTTTTTTAAATGGTTGATTAATTGCTTTATATGTTCCTTCTATGTACTGAAATATGGTAAAAAGACCAACAATAAATATCCCGACTATAAGCAAGGCGCCAACCAATCTTCCCCATCTTACTTTTCTGCCTCTCTTTTTTGTCATTTCTACACCACCCAGGTTAAACTTTCACTTTTTACCAAGTAGTCATTATCCCATACTTTCATTTCAGCTTTTGGAAGATTAGGTTACAGTTCGTTAAAATTCTCTTAACAAATGTCTGAACGGGATTGGGTTATCAACTTCTTGCAGTAAGATGTATTGGAAATCCAAAAATTAATAAGCGTCCTAAAAATGATGTTCATAATGTTTTAAACAAAAGTAACCTCCCTGAGTAAAAGGGGACTTTCATTGTAGGCGGCAGACAATCCTGTTCTTTTTATCTGTTCCTTTTTAACTGCCTTATACGGCAATTGGACTTTTAGTTCCTTTTTAAAAGGAGAGATCGAAAGGGAGACGGTTTGCTGGTTTAGCCATTTGGCATCGATTAATGTTTCATCGGCAAAAAAGAATTTCTGCTGTGAGCCTTTCCGGTAAAAATAGTGTTCTTGTCCTTTTGGGGTTCCAGGTTCATTTAGGCAAATATACAATGAAAGGTTATCGCAAAATTTTAGCAGAGTTAAATGGAAAGAAAGAGACCTATCATAACCAATCCTTAATTGCTTGATCAATTCCTGCTGTCTTTGTTTCTCCTCGTTGAAAAAGTTCTTTCCAATTGTACTGGTTGCATTCTCAAGGAATGAGGCATAATGGAGGCTGCACAAAAGGCCGGCGTAGGGATCCATCTGTACAACGTCATCGATTCCTTGTTTATAAAAAGCAAGTTTTGAGCCGCCTGGATAATCCATAAATGAGTAGGGCTGCTGAGTTAGTTCATTCCATAAAGGTTCTTTGTCCGGCTCAATCCAGCATCTATCATGTTCACGGACTGCGAGTAACACGGACTCTTTCTTATCCATTCCAAGAAAATAATCTTCTTGCCAGTTTTCTGCAGCTTCCTCTGATACTCTAGCATGGTCATGTTGCGCAATCATAACAAAATCTTTTTCCCGTTCATGAATGATCATGGTTCGACCTCCCGTATGAATAAAAGATTATTTTCGTTTGAGGCTGTATCAAACTCGGTAAATATGGATTCCCTTCGCCAGTACATTAGAAAACAATTTTAAAAGTTTAGCTTGTGAATGAATAATGTTATAATTTTTAAGGTTAGAAAGCAGGTGTGAATATGAATGAAACAGTTATTAACCGGTTTCGTTTGATGGGTTTGATTGAGGGCGGATCTTTATTGGTGCTCGTCTTTATCGCGATGCCGCTAAAATATTGGGCTGGTTTTCCTGAGGCTGTGCGCTTTGTCGGTTCGCTGCATGGATTGCTTTTTATTTTATATGTATTTATGATCGTTTACACTACTTTTAAGGTGAGATGGTCGTTTCTTTGGATAGTGAGTGCTTTTGCTGCCGCATTTATTCCTTTCGGCAATATCATTTTGGATCGCTTTTTACAAAAGACTTTCAAGTAAAGGGAGTATCATAAATGAATGTACTCAAGAAGCTTTTTCCCAAGCAAAAGAAAGTGAAAATAGAATTCTGCCAGCGGAATTTGGAGCAGTTTTTGAAGGAAGAGAATCATGCGGCATACAATGAATTTTTAAGCCGTAAAAATATAATATATAAGGAATTTGAATGCCAGAGCAGGTGCAAGGAATGCAGGCTGTCTCCGTATGCTGTCATGAACGGCGAATTTGTCCAGGCGGAGGATTCTGCTGAGTTGTTGAAGAAAATGGCTGAGTATATAGAGTAAAACCGCTCCAGTGAATGCCGGAGCGGTTTTCTTTTTACTTGGATGTGCTTGTTTTTTCGAAGAACTTAAGTACTTCTGTCAGTACTTGACTATAAGTGCTCAATCGCTCCTGAATACGGCCAGGATAAGCGGTCTCAATGAAATTCAGTGTGTCGTTTTTAGTATGCCATACACCGCCATATTCTTCTGTTTGTTCATATCCGTCCAATTCGCCAATTTCCCAGTTGGTTGATTCGAAGTAAGCGAATGGGATACCCAGAGCATTAAATGGTGCATGGTCGCTCCAATCTCCTGTTGTTCCAGCAGGATAATCTGCGTTCAATCCAGGATTAATGCCGATATCTAGCTTCTTTTTTTCAGCGATATTCAGAGCCTGTTCACGGATGAAGCCTGCGTCATCGGCACTTCCATGGACATACATTTTGTCGCCAACAGCCAGGCTGTCCAGGTTGATCATTCCAACTGTATTGCTGATTTCTTCAGCAGTCATTTGCTTTGCATAAAAATTGGATCCGTTCAAACCGCCTTCTTCAGCACCAAATGCGATGAAAACAATGGAGTAAGGAGTCGAAACATTTTTCAGAACCTCAGCGACCTCCAGCATCACACCAACACCTGAAGCGTTATCATCCGTGCCGTTTCCGGCAGCTACGGAGTCATAATGGGCACCGACAATGATTTGTTTATCTGATTTACCTTTTTTGTATGCAATCACGTTAGCAGAATTGTATGTTTTTCCTCTTCTTGTAAATGAAAATTCTTGTTCATCAGAAGAGTAGCCCATGCGTTCAAATTGATCCGCGATATATTCTTTAGCTTTTATTTCTCCCTCTGTACCATAAACACGGCTGCCAATCTTTTCAGATAAAAATTTTGTATGCTCATAAGCCAAAGCACCATCCTTATGTACCAATGATGGAGAATAGGCAGATGCGCTCCCCGCTGTCGAGATCAGTAAAATAAATACAAGCAGGATTGACATCCAAAAAGGTTTTTTCATGAAATTCCCTCCTATTATATAAAAATACAACAACTTGTATAATTATAATAATATTTCTAGAGTTTTAAAACAGACTATAGTCCTAGAATTGTATTAAATAATTACGCAAAGACATATTTTATTCTAAGTGGGAGGGAGGCGGGCTTTTGAACATCGATATGCAAAAAGCAAACTTGCTGGCAGAGAATATCAAGGGTTTTACGAATTTTGTACAGAAGTGTTATGACGATAAACCTGGATTGATTTTAGATTTTGATAAGCTCTACCAGGTTAAGCTATGGGTGGAGGAATACAAATTTCAATCGCTGGCTGAAGAACTGCAGAGGATCAATATGTTTGAGTGGGATGGAAAATATACCTTATTGCTGGTAAACCGGTTTTGGAAGGGTTTCCAAATTATTGACGATTATGTTGAACATCATCACTCGGACTTGTTTATTCTGACCGCAAGACTTCATACACTAAGGAATTTGAGTGGATTATTTCTCTAACGTAAATGTGACGTTTTGATTCACAGTTGTTTTTTTATCGCTTATGTAACAAAATTTACGAAAAATCCTTATCACGTAATAATCATTACATTTTTTCCCCTTCTTGGGATAACTTTAAGATTCGCCCAATGATTCACTAGTGTATTATCATTGTTAACCTGTTAGCCTAATATAGGGCCTGTTCAGTCTTAGAAACCAAACAGGAGGTTTACAATGAAAAAAATCCTTATTTTAGTTTCGCTTCTAACATTAGTAATTGGATCATATACAGTTTATGCGGAATCCACGAAAACCAATCAGGCTGATACTGTCAAAACGAAAAAAGTGGATGTTGATACAAAAGAGTCTTCAGTTACCGATAAACGATTTATTAAGGAAGAAGAAGTAAAGCTTCTTGCTCGTCTCGTCCATGCAGAAGCCAAAGGTGAACCTTATGAAGGCAAGGTTGCTGTAGCAGAAGTTGTACTAAACCGAGTGGAGAATGAACAGTTTCCAGATACGGTTAAAGAAGTGATTTACCAAAGAAACGCCTTCCAGCCGGTCCAAAATGGCGCGATCAATAAACCGGCAAATGAGGAAGCGGTCAAAGCAGTCGAAGATGCACTTGAAAATGACAATAATATGGATTATCTCTACTTCTATAATCCGGAGACAGCGACAAGTCAGTGGATCTTCACTCGTGATGTCGTTAAAACTATTGGAAAACATGCCTTTGCCATCTAAAAGCGCGTACAGCATAAAAAGCTGCGCGCTTTTTTGCTTTTTACAAAACCAGCACATCAGACACAGTATTATCATTTTTATTAACAAAAGAATTATTATACAATAAAGCTTACCAATTAGTGGAACGAGGTGTAATCAGAATTGAAAAAGAAATCGGTTGGATTAACACTGATTTTTTCAGTGGTATCCTTAATATTGATGCTATTTGGTCTCGGATGGACCATCCAAAATCAATTTTTCAGCGAAGGAGCAACGGGGGCTATTGAAAAGGCAAAGCCCGTTGAGGATAAATCCTCGAAAAAGGACGGCAAGGTAGTAGTTGCGCTTGGTGATTCTTTGACCCGTGGTACGGGGGATGATACGGGGAAAGGGTATATTGGCTATTTAATTGATGAGCTTGAGGATAAATCAGATGAAAAAATCTATGTACATAATTATGGAGTCAAAGGTTACCGTTCAAATCAACTATTGGAACAGCTGAAACAGGGCGAAGTCAGGAGGAAAATTCAAAATGCAGATTATATCCTGATTACGATTGGCGGCAATGATCTGTTCCAGAGCGGCCAAACATTGGATTTGGATGAGAAGAAGATCTCCCAGGCAAAGGAAGGGTATTTAAAGAATCTTGAATCTCTCATAAAAGAATTGAGGACATTGAATGACTCGGCGGCGATTTTTCATATTGGCCTATATAATCCATTCATTGATTTAAATGACTCCGCGCTTACAACCAAAATCGTCCGCGATTGGAATTACGATACGAATGCCCTGCTCGACCAGAAGGAAAGAGCGGTTTATGTGCCGACGTTTGATTTGTTCCAGTTGAGTGTGAACGACTATCTATACACAGATAAATTCCATCCGAATGCAGAGGGTTACAGGCTTATTGCAGAACGGGTTGCTTCTTTGATTACATGGTAAGGGGGGAGAAGAATGAGTGAAGTCACGCTCTCTGTAAAAGGGTTGAGGAAGACAATTGGAAAAAAAGAAATCATCAAAGGAATCGACTTTGATTTGAAAAAAGGAGAAGTGTTCGGATTTCTAGGGCCCAATGGTGCTGGCAAAACGACGACAATCCGTATGCTCGTTGGATTGATAAAGCCAAGTTCGGGATCAATTGAAATTGGCGGCTATAATGTGAGGAAGGATTTTACGAAAGCGATGGCACAGATGGGCTGTATCGTGGAAAATCCAGAACTGTACTCCTATTTGACAGGATGGGAGAATCTTGAGCATTTTGCGAGGATGATCCCTGAGGTGGACCGTTCCCATATGGATTACGTCGTTGAACTTGTACGTCTTGAGGGGCGGATTCATGATCCTGTCAAAACATATTCACTCGGGATGAGGCAGCGTTTGGGAATAGCACAGGCCTTGCTCGGAAAGCCAAAGGTGCTCATTCTGGATGAGCCAACGAACGGGCTCGATCCAATGGGGATCCGGGAGATGCGGAATTTTATCCGTTATCTCGCGGAAGAAGAAGGACTTACTGTTCTTGTATCAAGCCATTTATTAAGCGAAATCCAGCTGATGTGTGACCGTGTTGCGATTATCTCAAAAGGTTCTGTTATTAAAGTCGATTATGTAGAAAACCTTTTGGCTTTGCAGGAAAAAGTCATCTGGCAGGTTCAACCGCGTAATACGGCGAAAGAGGTATTGAGTGGAGTAACCACGGTCATGGATGGACCTGAGAATACGCTCATAACACCTTATATTGAAAACGAAACAGCTGAATGGAACCAAATGCTGGTGGGAAAAGGAGTTCAGGTGAACGCTATGAATAGGAAACTGCCAGCTCTTGAGGACCTTTTCCTTGAGTTGACTGGAGGTGAATCGATTGATTAACCTTGTCAGGAATGAAATGCTGAAAATCATCCGCAAAAAAAGAATCCTTATTGTGGCAGGAATCATCGCCGTGCTTGTCGCGCTTTTTACGTATTCCCAATACAGGGAAATTGAAAGAAGGCTTGAGCGGTTTGGGGATGTGGATTGGCGGACGACCCTGCAGCAGCAAATCATCGACACGCAAAACAGGATTACAAGCAGCGGGATATCTGATGAGTGGAAAAGCGAGCTGCAGCTGAGAATCCAGCAGCAACAATATTACCTCGATAACAATGTCAATCCGATGGAGCCTGGTGCGCCTAGCTTTGCACGGGTGTTTGCCGAGCATTCGATCAACCTTCTCCTGCCATTGATGATCATGGTCGTGGCAGCTGATATTGTGTCTGCTGAACGAACTGCAGGGACCGTAAAGCTCTTGCTGACAAGGCCGGTAAAGCGCTGGAAGATCCTGATGAGCAAATACATCGCTCTGATTTTGTCGGTTTCGATCATCGTCGTTCTGTTTGGACTGCTCTCCTATTTAATATCGGGGCTGATTTTTGGATTCAAAGGGTGGTCGGCTCCTGTGATTACCGGGTTCAGTGTCGAAGGGAATGAACTGAACACGAATGCAGTCCAAATGATACCACAGTGGCAATATCTGTTGATGGAATTCAGTCTAGTATGGTTTGTTGCGCTGATTGTCGGGACGATCACTTTCATGCTTTCCGTACTGATCCGGAACACGCCAGCAGGAATGGGCGTCATGCTCGCCGCATTGATTTCCGGAGCCATTCTCAGCAGTATGGTTTCTTCCTGGGAATCAGCAAAATACTTGTTCATGATTAACTTGAATCTGACAGGATACCTGTCCGGCCAGGCACCCCCTATAGAAGGAATGACCCTTGGTTTTTCACTCGTCGTGCTGGCGGTTTGGGGTTTGGCAGCTTTATTTGTTTCGTTTGCTGTCTTTATTAGACAGGATATATATTAAAACGATGAAACCCTGTCCAATTTGGTCAGGGTTTTAATAATTCTTCTGTATATCAGGATTTTATAGGCTGTTAAACAAATATATTAACGTTTGTAATGTTTTATTAACGGCTGTGGCATATTTTTAACGGTTGAACAAAATGATCTGGCTTGGATGGAACGGTGAAACTTTTTTGCTGATAAACCGTATTTATTACGGAGGTGAATGCCATGTTCAAAATCACGCCATACTGCTCGGTTTGCAAGAAAGAAATTCAACCGAATGAAGAGATTTTCGTTAAAATGAGGTATCCTGAAACGAAAGGCATGACAGAAATCAAGGCCTTTATACAGTATCAAGGTAAAATAATTTGCGAAAAATGCAATGAAAAATAGTTTTACAGGAGGAACCTGAATGTTCATTGAAAAGCGGGCCGATAGGAGAAGGAAAAAGGAGCGGGAGGGAAGTTATACCTTTTGGGACTTTGTTTTTGATGTTCTTTTGTATATTCCAGAATTGATTTTTCTTCCATTCCGGCTGGTTTTCTATTTGCTCAGGCTCCTCGCTAGATCAATATTTGATGGCATATAAAGATCCTGCGACTACAGTAATCACAGGATCTTTTGTATTTTAAAGCTTCCGTACCCTAAAGTTATTCTGCAATACTGGCCAATTCTGCGGGAAGGATGGCCCCAGCACCCAGAAGCTTACTCCTCTCAGACCATACTTTTTCACTGTATCGTATTTGGCTTGAACACTTCTTGCATCTTCATACCAGACTTCATGCTCTTGTCCGGTTTCATCTGTATAGCGGAAGAATGGGGACTGATAAGTTTCATTGTACTTGATATTGACGCGTTGTTGTGCGGCGAGCTCTACTGCTCCTTTGGGTGTGACTGTCCGGGCGTATGTTCCCTGGACCCATGGGATGCGCCAGTCCCTGCCATAAAGAGGGACTCCCATCAGTATTTTTTCACGGGGAATGGCTGTTACAGCATAATCTAACACTTTCCTTACTTCACTGATCGGGGCGATCGCCCATGGTCTTCCGCCTGACCAGCCCCATTCATACGTCATGATGATCACGAAATCTGTAATTTGCCCATGCGCTTTATAATCATGGGCTTCATACAGCAGGCCTTCCTGGTCGCCTCTTTGTTTTGGAGCTAGGGCAGTCGAAAGAGTATAGCCTTGAGAATGCATTCTGGATGCCGCTTTACGAAGGAAGTTATTGTAGTTTTCCCGGTCTTCAGGATACACATATTCAAAATCGATATTAAGTCCGGTGTAACCCTTATTCCTCATTTTAGCGAGGACATTGGTTAAAAGGGTGTCCTGGACAGCTGAATTCCGCAGAATCGCTGCTGCTCTGTCGGAGTTGAAGGAGCCATCCGCTTCGTTTGTAATGGTCAGCAGCGGGGAAGTGTTAGTCCTTTTGGCGCCCTGAAGGACAATCGTATCCTGCAATTCTAGCAGTTCACCCTCTTCGCTTACCTTATATGAAAAAGGAGCTAGATAGGTAAAAAGTGGGCCATGCTTTAAAATGGATTGACGTCCTTGTTCATTCATGCGGGTTATATAAGCATTGACTTCAATTACTGGTTTTGCCGATGCTGGGATTCTTATCACATTTCCTGGATATACAAGTGATGGATTAGAAATATTGTTTATCTCTGATATCCGGGAAACTGTTACGCCATATTTCCTTGCGATTTCCCATAGTGTTTCACCAGGCTGGATGGTATAAGAAAAATAGGGTATCTGAAGCATCTGCCCAACAAAAATCAACGATGGGTCTGTGATATTATTGCGGCTTGCAAGGTCCTGCAGAGAAACTCCGTAACGGGAGGCAATCGCCCATAAGCTGTCACCCTGCTGGACCACATATTCCCGGTTATTTTCCGGTATCACAAGAGATTGGCCAACCACTAATACATTTGGGTCATCGACTTCATTAGCCAAAATAATTTGGCTGATCGTTGTTTGATAATCCTGTGCAATTCTCCACAGAGTATCCCCCGAATTAACGACATGTATTTTCACACTTAATCATCCTCCAATAAAGGTTGCCTTTTATCATGGTATGCTGGCAAAAGCTGTCCTATATGAGAAGATTCATTTCCTTGATGACAGAATATTAAGAATATGTGTATATTTTTTAAAAAATACCGATATAATAGAGAGAAAAACTATAAGATAAAAGGGGAAAAAGTATGGTTACGTATGGAACTTTTTTACGTTTAGTAGAAGAGGCGGAGAAGTTGAATTGCAAGGTGATCTATGACTCGACGAAAAAAATCAATTTTAATCCCAACATGTCCATAACGATTCCTTTATCGACAACATTGGATAATGTATATGCATTTGCACACGAAATAGGCCATTTAATTGATTTCGTTAATGGTGAACTCGATTATGAAAAGTGGCTGAATGACTGGTCTTACAGGATTACTGCAGAAATGAGCGCCTGGGTTAACGCCTATAAAATATTGAAGAATTTGAACGTGCCATTGGAAGGGTGGAAGAATCATGTCGATTCGAAGCTCTCAACCTATTTTAAATATCATGAAGTGATTGCATAGACTGGCTTTAGCCAGTTTTTTTTATGAAAAAAAGAAATTAATGTAGTTTACGAACGTTTGTTCGGGATATAATAACTTTAAGAATCCCGAAAGGATGGTCAGCATGAGAATAAGAGACAGAGGAAAACTGAAGTTTATGCCGGCACACTTTATGCCAGAACATCGAGCATTACTGCTTGAGCTGGATCGAGAAGAATTACGGAAGCCCAGACCGCTGTTGGATGAATACGAAATCCAAGAGCTTGAAAACAGGATTTGCTACGCCATGGAATATACATATACAGTGAAGATTTCAAAGTGGGAAGATGGATTTACATATGAAGAAACAGGCCAAGTCCATTATCTGGACCCAATCAGGAAGGAGGTCCGGATGGTGACTGCCGATGGATGTGCTGTTGTTATTCCTTTTGCTGATATTGTTGCTGTAGTGGTGAAGGAGTAAAACATCCGGATTAAAATTTACATAAATGACCGGTGAATTTTTAGGTGGAATTGAATCTCTGATCTGTACCAACTCGCATAACTGCGAGTTTTTTCTTTTATAAGGGGAAACTTAAGGAATATCTTACTTTTTAGAGGTGTAGAGGATGAATGAAAAACGATTGGTTGGCGAGAAAGCAGTCGAGTATGTAAAAAATGGGATGGTGGTAGGGCTCGGAACGGGTTCAACTGTTTATTATACCATAAAAAAACTTGGTGAATTAGTCAGGGCCGGGATGAATATCAAAGGCATTCCGACTTCCGAACAAACAGCTGCGCTGGCACGAGAAGAGGGGATCACTCTTACTGATTTCAATGAAGTGGAATCAATAGACATTGCGATTGATGGAGCAGATGAAGTGGATGCGGACTTGAATTTGATCAAAGGAGGCGGCGGAGCATTGTTAAGAGAGAAAATCATTGCCAATGCTGCATCAACTTTTATTGTTGTTGCCGACTCTTCGAAGAATTCGGTCAAGCTGGGGACATTTCCGCTACCCGTCGAGATTGTCCAGTTTGGATTTCAAATGACAACTAGAAAAATAATAGGACTAGGATGCAAACCTAAATTACGTTTAAAAGACGGGACACCAGTTATAACGGATAATGGAAATTATATTCTGGATTGTGAGTTCAAATCAATTGAGTCACCTGCTGTGTTAGAGCAAAAGCTGAATATGATTCCGGGTGTTGTGGAAAACGGGTTGTTTGTCAATTTGGCTGCCAGAGTGATATCGATAAATGATGGAATGGTAAGCGAAAGAATAAGGTAGATGTTAGCGATCTACCCCATTCTTCCTATGTATGATAGCTCTCTAATAAGTTTTCATGTACAGGAAAAGATAGGAAGAGTAATTCTATTACCCCGATAAAAGGAATGGTTATAGATGGATGGAATGCTTGGATCGGTTATCCGAACGGCTATTAGCTTTTTGCTGCTGATAGGCTTTACGTACGAATTTGGTAAGCATGTAAATTCCCATAAAAATCATTATAATTTTGCCCTAACGATTACAATGGGGTCCTTAATTGCCAATATGGGTTTTAATATGCGTTTGAAATTCAGTGAAATGCTCCTTTCCTTTATCACTTTGGTTGTCATGTATTATATCTTTCTGATACTGGCATACAGAAGCAGGAAAATACGGGGTGTGATAGCAGGACAGCCGACAATATTGATAGAGAAAGGGAGAATCATGGAAGAGAACATGAAAAAAGTCAAGTTTTCTATTGATGATTTAACACAGCGGCTGCGGGAAATTCATGTTTTCAACTTGTCAGAAGTAGATTATGCCATGCTGGAAGTAAGCGGGAATTTATCTATAATTAAAAAAAGTCCTTACCAGAATCCAACACGGAAGGATTTGAATTTTCCATTGGTAAGACAGTCACTGCCTATAGAACTAATAATAGATGGCACGATTATTGAGAAAAATGCCGAAGAGCCCTTTAATATGGACTGGATAAAGGGTGAATGCAAGAAACGAAATCTTCAAATTGAAGATGTATATTATGCTGTGATTAATAGTGAAGGCAAACTTTTTATAGACAAATACAAAGACATATAATCTCCTGCAGAACTAGACTAAGAAAGAGGTGCAAATCAATGGAGGCTTTTCCAATCATACATACAAATTTTTGGGATGCTATCATTGCCATTCCAGTTGTCATACTGGCAACTCAAATTCTGAAAGTATTACTGCCGATTCCCAGGGTTTTTGTACCTGGCATTGCCAATCTTATAGGATTGATTATTTCTGTATTCATAGCCCATCCTCATAATTTGTGGGCGGGTATCTTCATGGGTTTTTTCTATGGTAATGCGGCAGTGGGGGCGTATGCTTCTCTAAAGACACAAATTTTGGCCTATAGGGGCGGAAAAGAGAGAAATTAAAACATTTCTCTCTTAGCTCCATACTTGAGATTTCTGCTGGAAGCCCGGTGTCACAATATATAGTGCAGTAAATTTCCCATACTTCTGGACGACATAAGGGACAAGCAGAGTTAGGGTTTCCTGCAGACTTTTAACATCCAGATCATAGTTTTGTTCTGAGGTGCGTTTAAGCATTGTGTTCATCTCCGCGACCATATCCGCATTTCTATAAATGATAGAAAGGTGTTCCCTAAGTCTTTCCACATCGTCATACGATCTTGATGCCAAATATAATTGTTGCAACAGTTCGATAACAAGGATTTTTAATCTGACGATATACGCGTGGTAAGAGTGCGTTTTCTCATATTTATCAATCTCTTTTAACATTTTATCGGCAACTTTATAGGCAAACTCGATTAACTGGTTCATAGGGAAGTCCCTCCCTGTAAGATCCTTTCAATTTTACAGGCACCGTTTTTAAAATGTGGCTGCTTAGAAACCTGGTCCCACGTATCGAGTGTTAGTTCGTTGGCAGCCTGTTGCTCATTAATACCGCCAAAATGAAAGGGGATAAAAACAGATCCCGGGAGGATTGTATCCGTTACCCGGGCTGGCACGAAAATCTCATTTCTCCTAGTGGAGATTTTCACTATATCACCAGGAAGTATTTCAAATTTTGCGGCATCATCAGGGTGGATTTCTACATATCCTTCTGGAGCATTCATCTGTAAAAGGGGAGCACGGCCGGTTTTCGTCCTTGTGTGCCAGTGAAAAACAAGCCGGCCAGTGTTCAAGTAAAAAGGAAATTCTTCATCTGGCAGTTCAGGCATAGGAGCCCAGTCGACACCATAAAGAATGGCTTTCCCCTCCGCGCCAATTCCTCTGAATTCCTCCCTGGTCCTGCCTCTGCCTGTCAGCATATTCCGGCCGTACGATTCAGCATAATCCAGTTGAGTATTAAAAACCCCATCTGTATAGAGTCTTTCTTTTCCATAAGGAAACTTTTCATTGCACGGCCATTGGATTCCCCCCAGCTGTTCCATTTTTTCGTAGGTCATTCCTGACATATCGCAAGGCCGGCCTTTTGAAACAAGCCGCCATTCATTAAATGCTTCTTCTTGTGTCCTGTATTGGATCAACGGTTTGCCATCTTGATCTTTGAAGCCCATTCTCCTTGAAAATTCAAGCAGAATATCAAAATCCGAAGGAAGCGCGAACGGAGGTTCAACCGCTTTTCTCAATACATTCACCCGCCGTTCAAGGTTGGTCATCGTCCCTTCTTTTTCACCCCACATGGCAGTAGGCAGTACAAGATCAGCGAATTCAGCTGTTTCACTTAAAAAAGGATCCTGTACAACTAAAAAGACTTTTTTCAAAAGCTGGATAAACCTGCTTCTATTTGGAAGAGAAACGACAGGGTTTGTGAACATCACCCAGAATAACTTGATCGTTCCTTCTTCAATTAAATCGAGCATTTGCATGACATGGGTTTCAGAACCGACAGGGAGGGTTTCAGCCGGAACATTCCATAAATCAGCAATTTCCTCGAGGTGGCGAGGATTATCGCTGTTCCGATAACCTGGATAAAATCCCGAGCCTCCCGTCTCACGGTTTGACATGGCACTTGGCTGGCCAGCGTGCTGAAAGGGACCGCAACCGGGTTTGCCGATTTTTCCCATGATAAGGTGCATGGAATTGACCAGGGAAGAAGCTGGGGTCGCATCCATACTTTGATAGACACCTTGAAGCAAAATTGTCAAAACCTTTTTGGAAGTACCAATTAATTCAGCGCATTTGATTAATGTTTCAGCTGGAACTTCAGTAATCCTCGCAACGTTTTCGGGAGTATAATGATGAACGGTATTCTTGAGTTCTTCATAGCCAACTGTATGGCGGGTAATATAATTTTCATCAACCCAACCGTTCCTGATGAGTAAATGGATGAGACCATTCAGAAAAGCCACATTAGTCCCCGGCTTAGGTCTTATACTCATATCTCCCATCCTGGAGCTTAGGTCCAGTCGCGGATCGATTTCAATTATTTTTGTGCCATTTCGACGCCTTGCCTGCAAGGTCCTCTCCCATAATACTGTGTTGGTTTCATTTGAATTGCGGCCAATGAAAACAATCACTTCTGCCTGGTCTATATCTTCCATACAGGCTGGCGGTCCATCTGAACCAAAACTCTGGATTAAGGACCATTCTGCTGTGGCAGTGCAAAGTCGGGTGTTGGCATCGACATTGTGCGTCCGGATTCCTGCCCGCATGATTTTTGCGATTGTATAATACTCTTCAAGGAAGGCTTGCCCTGTGTGATAAAATCCGATGCTTTTCGGGCCATTCTCTTTTAGCTGTTCCTGGACTTTCTCGGCAAGCAGGGAATAGGCATCTTCCCAGGATGCCTGCACTAATAAACCTTGCTTGTTCCGGATTAGCGGGGTTGTTAATCGATCAATACTATTATTTGCCCACCACTGATTTTCACCTTTAGGTCCCAGTCTGCCGCGATTCACAGGATAATCCTTATTTCCCTTTATCCCGACAATTTTATTGTTTTTGACAGCAATATAGCATCCGCAGCCATTGGAGCAAAGATTGCAGGTGGAATAGACCCATTTATCGACCTCACCCTGTGAATAGATATTGATGTCCTCACGTGACCCATCCCATCCCATTTAGGTATCACTCCTCTTATTCAATATAATGTTTTGGGGAAGAAGTACATGTCTCATCTGGTTATATGATGGATAACGAGGATATCGGCTGATATTCCGATAAAGCATATAAGGCGGCGCTTGAGGGGTTTCTGCAGCATAGACAGGTAAAAGGGCAGGATCCATTCCCGTTTCCGCTCTGAATGGAGGGAGAACCTGTTGATAAAAAGGCAAAGCAGGTAAAATGAACTTTTTCATTAATCATCTTCTCCTTTAAGAGCAAATTGATTATTTATATGCTTCCTTTGAATACATTAGAAGGCTGATAAGTTAAGAATCTTGCAGGAATCCGCTTAAAGGAGCAAGAATATAGTAGGAATTGTTAGGAGGGATTTATTTGCCTGAAAGCAGGATTCATCCAGTTTTATTTGTTGTGCTTGTTATGGTGACTACTTTTCTTATGGGTTCTTCTTTTACGGTAGGTAAAATTGGTTTGCTATATGTCTCTCCATTACTCTTGGTTGGTTTAAGGTTCACCATTGCGGGGGTCCTTATGGCCATCATAGTAAAGCGAAAGCCTTTACCTGCAAAATTTTCTGATTGGGCAAGAATCTTTACCATTGGATTGATGCAGACGGCAGGCGTTATGGGGTGTATTTTCCTTAGCTTACGAACGATCACCGCTGGCGAATCCTCGATTTTAACTTTTACAAATCCCTTGCTGGTTGTGGTGATGGGGACAGTATTCCTTGGGATTCGGTACAGGCTTCAGCAATGGATTGGTGCAGTCGTCGGATTTCTCGGTGTTTTCATTACTCTTGGTTTTCATATGCAGCTGACAACTGGGACACTTTTAGGACTGGGGGCAGCTATATCCTGGTCGATAGGGACGATTCTTATCAAACAATGGGGAAGCCGATTTAATGTCTGGGTGTTGACCGCTTATCAAATGCTTTTTGGCGGGACCATCCTTTTAGTGATGGGCTTGACGATGGAAACTCCGCGTCTGACGATTAATATGGTATCAATATCGATTATTTTATGGCTTGCGATCATGGCGTCGATTGTACAGTTTGCAATCTGGTTTTATCTTCTCAATGAAGGAGACCCTGGCAAAACAAGTGCCTTTCTATTCCTTGCTCCGTTTTTTGGGGTGCTTACAGGCTGGATGCTGCTTGATGAAGTTGTCGAATGGTATGTGTACGCAGGCGGAGCATTAATTTTTACAGGCATTTTCCTTGTGAACTGGACTTTTGTAAAAAAACCAAGTTTATCTCACGGTAAGATTGGGTAAAAAGACCTTGTTTGTAAATTGGGTAAATAATCCTTTAAACCTATATTCAGGTAAATGTATTTAATTAATAAACATTCTCAACTATAATGAAAAGTATGGAAAACTTCACCAATCCCTTGGTGCAGTTTGTAAATTTTAAACAGGAAGTGAAGCTCCTTGTCTTCAAAAATTGTATTTAACATCAATACAGTTAATAACTCCGTTTCAAGCTTGAGTCATACTATCGGTCGACTTGAAAGCATTCAGCATAAGGTTGCAGGAGTAGGAAGCAGCGTTGACCCACGAATACTTGGACGCAATGGAATAAGCGGCCAATTTCGGCGTGCCTCTGCTTCCTCTGACAGAATCGAAATGCATATGAAGCAGCTAAAATCCTTTACCATTCAATCAGCCGATCGTTACGGAAATTCCGAAAACCGGGTGAATCGCCAGGCAGATGCACTTAATAAGGCGATCGAAGCAGCAAGGAAACAGATTGATGGTCGTTTTGCGAGTGATTTATATGAAACGTACAATAACACCTATGGCAGATGGGTGGATTTCCTGCATGGTGCACAATATGCTGCAGGCGCAGGACTCATGCACTTGCTTGGCTTTAGGTTCGCGGATATTGATGGCGTATTGCGCAAGTTCCAGGTAGTGGATGATGTTTTACTGGGAAAGATGAGATTGCCTGTCGCCAGCATTATTCATAAAATCGAAAGTTCGAAATTAAATATGCTTGCCAGGTTGATGGTTAGCCCTACAAGGGCCTTTAGCCAAAAGACATTGTCCGAATTAATATATAAGCGGACAGCCAACTATTTTCCTAAGGACATCGCTGGCCTGAGCAATAGTGTTCAAAGATTGCTAGCTGATGCTAAAGGCGGGACAATGTTCAATGCAGTGAAAAATAATGCGGGAAGTGTTTTGAAAAACGGGTTGAGGCTCGGGAAATCAAATGCAGCCCTGGCCGTATTAATTACAGCGGGAGCAGAGACAATTGGTGCGGGGATAAAAATTACTGAAAACTATAATCTCTATAGCGGCGAGAAGCTGAAGGAAGAAAACGCGAAAGTGGTAGGCAGGGCAGTATATAAAACAACGGTTGTATCCGCGACGTCTGTAGCAGGGGCTGTAGCAGGCGGAGTTGTCGGCAGTGTGTTCGGTCCTGTAGGAACTGTTGTTGGCGCTTCGATCGGCGGTTTTGTGGGAAGCTGGGTCGGCGACAAGCTTACAGAGAAAACCCCGGCATTTGTTGATACAGCAGCTTTGCATTTTAAAGATGGAATTCATAAAGGAACAGAGGCTATAGTTTCTGGTGTGAGCAAGGTGAAGGATGGCTTTAATGATGTAAAAGAACACGCTTCGAATTTATTAGGCGGAGCAAAATCAATCCTTGGATTCGGAGGTTAGGAGGGGAATATGAATAAAATTTCACTTTCTATCGAGGAACTAATTTATTGTTTTTACAATGAAGGTTATTTTGAACATGGAAACGCATTGAAGCAGGTTTATTTTGGGGATCTTAACGATGAGAAAATGGATCTTTTGCTTCAAATTACAACACGTTCACTTCTTTCTAAAAGTCTTTTAGTATACGAAAATCATAAATTCATGTTAGTGGAAGAGCTATCAGAGGTCATCTCTATGCTCAATTACTCAGAGCAGTCAATTAAAGCTTCCCGTCATGGTCAGAATGGCGGAGAAGAGTCTGTCTCCTTCCATTTCAACGGAAAGACGGTTCTTCAGCATTCTCTGCATTTCGATGAGCAGGTCCATGTTTTTGAAAAAGTTTCTGCAGAAGCAGCGGCAGAGGTTATTTCATCATTTTACCGAATAAGTGACCACAGTAGAAACAGTGGATTTGAACTAAGCCAGGCGGAATTTGAACAGATGCTTGACTCACTGGAGGATAACCAAAAGCTTTTTGAACTTCCTGCGCTGCAAGGGGAAAAACAGGGATTTTATGAAACTCTTAAATCAACTAATGGATTGTTAAATACTCTGTTATTCATGGAGTTCACGGAACAAAAGGAGCCAGTTGCAAAGAATGTCGTGTTATTTACAAATGAGAGCAAGAATAACTGGGTCATTGAAAAATATGAGGATGTCTTTACTATCAATCAGTGTACTAGTTCAAAAGTTATTCAATTAATCAAAGAAAATGTCATAGAGTCATTAGAAAAGGTGCCATATGGAGAATGAGATTCAAGAAAATAATATAAAAGTTTACGATGATCGAGTCGAAGTGGTTTATACAAGCGGGGGAGCGGGCTGTCTATTGACTGCAGGTGGAATCATGTTCTTAGCATCCCTCTTTATTTTATTTTACATAGTTCCTACTTCAGGGTTCGTCAGGGCTTTTATCGGGATTATTATTGGTGGTATTGGATTACTGTTTTTCGGTACAGTAATGTTAAAGGTTGTCGGAGCATTGCTGAGCGGGAAGGCAGTATTTATAGTTCAGGATGGGTATTTTAAAGGAAAGAAAAAAGCTGTGCGGATAAGTGAAATTAAAGACATGAGATGGGCTGGAAGTTCGTTGAAATATCTTATGATAAAGACAACAAACAATAAAACAGTCAAGATGTCATCTTATAACCTTGTGAATGAAGAGAAAGTGAATAGAGTGATAACCGAATACGTAGTTCCTTATGCATCCCTGGAATTCCAGGAAAACTGGAAAAAGCGTATGAGCAATAAAGGTGCATAAATCATAAAAGCTTACAGGCTAAAGTGTTTAGCTCTGTAAGCTTTTCTAATATATTGATGTGAAAGGAACCTTAGTATGGATGAACATAATATAAAAGTAACAGGAAATAAGGTGGAAGTTGTTTATACAACCCCTGGTGCAGGATGTATGCTCACTTCTGCTCTATTTGGTACATTATTATCTGGGTTTGTCCTTTTAGTAGTCGCTCCTGATTCAGGTATCGTAAGAGGCTTTTTAATCGGCATCATCGGAATCGCCGGATTAATCTTTTGTGGTACCATTTTATTAAAGCTCATTATTGTAATCCGGTCTGGAAAAACTTTATTAACTATTGAATCCGGAATGTTATAAGGAAGAAAGAATAGTATACCAATCATTGAGATTAGAGATATTAGATGGGGAGGTAGTTCCTTGAAATATCTCGCTATAAAAACAATATCCAATGAAAAAGTAAAGCTATCGACCTACAACCTTGTATCGGAGGAAAAAGTGAATCAGTTGATCAACCAATACGTTAGTCCAGATGCGAATCCTGAATTCAAGATGAACTGGGAAAAGCAAATGAGCAATAAAGGTGATTGAACCATATGTGAGTAGTTCAGTGTGGTTGACCAGAAATACTCTTAAGGCTAAATGCTATTAGTCTCAGCCCTGTTTTTTGACAGGTCTGGAGGAAAACGCAAGAAAGCTGTCAATAATAAGTCAGACAGGAATATCCATCTCTTCCAAATGCACAACTTTTAATTAGTTGAATAAATTATGATTTACCTGAACTAAAATAAATAAAAGGTTTTTACCGAGGCCGTATCTTTTCCTCTCCCTTACCCGTTTAAGGTGCAGAGAGGTTCAAAGGAGTGAACAGGATGTCGATCGATAAACTCAGGAGTTTGAATAGAGCAGAGGATACGGGGATCATGATCCACTATAAAAGTCTGCAGCAGTATTGCCGTTTTCTTACCAAGAGCAGCTGGGATGCCGACGACCTGGTCCAGGAAGTAACGGTGAAGGCAATTCGCCATTATGCGCCGTCGCAAATAAGCTCTGCTTTATTGAAAAAAATGGCTTATCATCAATGGGTAGATACAATCAGGAAGCAAAGCCGGGAGATAAAGGGGATACCAGAGAATCTTGCCTCATTCAATCAGGAGAGCGTAAGGGATACTGTCGAGTTGGTTATGTCCAAATTGACGCCGAAGCAAGCAGTGATTTTTATCCTGAAGGAAGCGTTCCGATTTCAATCAAAGGAGATTGCCGATTTGCTGGACTCTACGGAAGTGGCTATTAAAGCAGCACTCCATCGTGCCAGGAAAAGACTCGAAAGGGAAGGAAGCCTTCGTGAAGTGAATCAGGAACTCAACGAGGAAGAAGAACAGCTGCTGTCAGAGTTGCTTGCCGAATCGCTTCAATCTGAGGATCCGACTGTACTGCTTGAACATATCCAGGATATCCCGGTACTTGCTCCATGTTCACCGGAAATGTCCCTGCACTCCTGTTCGCCGCTCTCTACTTTGAATATGGCTGCTTAAGGCAGGAAAGGGAGGACCGATATGAGTACAATTCCTTATGTCATTGAACAATCCAACCGGGGCGAGCGTTCCTACGATATCTATTCCCGTCTGTTAAAAGACCGCATCATTATGCTTGGAGATGAAATCAATGATCAGGTGGCAAACAGTGTTATTGCTCAGCTTCTTTTTCTTGAAGCGGATAATCCTGAAAAGGATATCTCCATCTATATTAATAGTCCTGGAGGTTCAACCACAGCGGGTTTCGCGATATTTGATACGATGGAGTACATCAAACCCGATATCAGCACAATCTGTATTGGAATGGCCGCATCTTTTGGAGCCATGCTGCTGCTTGCCGGCACAAAGGGGAAAAGGTTTGCATTGCCAAACAGTGAAATCATGATTCATCAGCCGCTTGGCGGTGCCAGAGGCCAGGCGACGGAGATAGAAATTTCCGCTAAAAGAATCCTGAAGCTTCGTGAACATATAAATCACCTGATCTCAGAACGCACTGGTCAGCCAGTTGAAAAAATTGAAAAAGACACAGACCGTGATTACTTTATGAGTGCCCAGGAGGCGTTGGAGTATGGGGTCATAGATAAAATCATTACACGCACGAGATAAAGGTGGGCTGCTTTAGCAGCTCACTTTTTTATTTTTTTACTAGAACTGAAAAAGCTACACTGTTATAATCGAATTTATATTTTAAAAATTTGAACAATATAAATGTAAAGGGGAGTGTCCATGAATATTTACGGATCAGAAAAGATCAGAAAAATGACTTCCAGCATTTTTCAGGAAGTGGTAGACCGGAAGCAGGCGGCACTGAGGAATGGCAAAGATGTTATTGACCTTAGCATTGGGAGTCCAGATTTCAAGCCCCCGGCATTTGTGATGGAAACACTAGCGAAATATTCATTGGACCCAAGTAAGTACGGATACACATTAAAGGGAATTGATGAGTTCAATGAAGCTGTTGCTTATTTTTACAAACAGCGTTATTCGGTCGAACTGGATGACAAAACGGAAGTGCTGCAATTAATGGGGTCACAGGATGGACTTGCGCATCTCGCAACCGCTATAGTGGATCCAGGTGACTATGTGCTGGTTCCAGACCCGGGGTATCCAATCTATGAAGCCAGCGTTACCATAGCAGGCGGGGAGATATATCCAATGCCTCTTTTGGAGGAAAATAAATTTCTGCCAAGGCTAAATGAGATCCCTGAAGAGGTACTGCAAAAAACAAAAATGATGATATTAAGCTATCCAGGAAATCCTGTTACGGCATTGGCTGACAGCACCTTTTTTGGAGAAGTTGTTGAATTTGCCAGGGTACATAATATTCTTGTCGTGCATGATTTCGCGTATTCTGAGTTGATCTTTGACGGAAATCCACAAATCAGTTTCCTGTCTGTACCGGGGGCTAAAGAGGTAGGCATCGAGTTTAATTCACTGTCAAAAACTTTCAATATGGCTGGCTGCAGAATTGGCTATGTGGCTGGAAATGCGGAGGTTATAAACTTACTGGCTTCCTTTAAATCACATATTGATTATGGAGTTTTTTATCCGATTCAAAAAGCAGCGATTGCTGCACTTACTTCTGATTTTTCTTTCCTTGAGGATCAGCTGAGGGAGTATCAAGCAAGGCGGGATGCGCTGGTGGCAGGCTTCCGGAATAGCGGCTGGGAAGTGGCCAATTCTCCGGCAACAATGTTTGTCTGGGCTAAAATCCCGGCTGGCTGGAAGTCTCGTGATTTTGCCTTCAAGTTGATTGAAGAGGAAGGGATTGTGGTTGTTCCAGGAGATGCCTTTGGACAGCAAGGAGAAGGCTATGTCAGGATAGCTATGGTGCAGCCACCGGAAAGATTGGAAGAGGCAGCACAGCGGGTAAATAAGTTTTTGATGGGGTTTCCGGTAGGAATATAAAATTATTTCGTAGAACGAATTGACTTTTGGCTGAATTTAGAATATTATCACTTTATCAAACTAAAATTTAATACTAAATGTCTTCTTATCAAGAGAGGTGGAGGGAAAGGCCCTGCGAAACCTCGGCAACAGGTTCTGAATGAATACTGTGCTAATTCCTGCGGACTGATGGTCTGAAAGATGAGGAGAGAGTATTCAGTGGCTCTCTTCTTTATGAAGGGAGCTTTTTTTAAGAGGCTTTTTCATAAGTCTCTATGTTTTTTTAAAAAAACCAACTTAACAGGTTGGAAAAGTAAGTTTAATGGAGCAGAGGAGAGATCAGGATGAAATACGGATTTTGGCTGCCGATTTTCGGCGGATGGTTAAGAAATGTTGAAAATGAAGAAATGCCACCAACTTTTGATTATGCAAAAAAAGTGATTCAATCAGCAGAAAAGTGGGGATACTCGACTACTTTAATTGCAGAACTATATTTGAATGATATAAAAGGGCCTGAACAAGATTCCCTTGAAGCATGGACAACGGCTGCTGCTCTGGCTTCAGTAACGGAAAGAATTGAAATTATGGCTGCAGTAAGACCTGGATTCCATAATCCTGCGATAACGGCAAAAATGGCAGCAAACATCGACCAAATCAGCAATGGGCGTTTTACCCTGAATGTTGTCTCAGCATGGTGGGAGGAAGAAGCTCGCCAGTATGGCGGTATTTTTACCGAACATGATGAGCGATATGACCGGACTACGGAGTTTATCGATGTACTAAAGGGGCTATGGAGTAGAGAAAGCTTCTCATATGAGGGGAAGTTCTATCAGCTGAAGGATACAAAACTGTTCCCTAAACCAGTTCAGCGTCCTAATCCGATTTTATATGCTGGCGGTGAAAGTCCTAAAGGAAAACAAACCATTGTGGAGAAATGTGATGCCTATGTTATGCATGGAGGCACGGTAGAAGAGATTGACACCAAAATATCGGATATGAAAAACCGCAGGGCTGCCACAACAAATCCTGAACTATCGGAGTTCGGAATGGCTGCTTATGTAATTTGCCGTGACACGGAAGAAGAAGCCTTAGCAGAACTGGAGCGAATCACAACAGTGAAAGAATCCAGCGCGTATGCAGGCTTTAAGGATTTCACGAGCAAGTCCCAGCTTGAACAGCAAATCCAGCTGCAGGATTATTCAGTTTCAAACAGGGGTTTACGCCCGAACCTGGTTGGAACTCCTGAGCAAATTGCAGAGCGGATCTTAAAGTATGAAGAAGCTGGCTTGGGATTGCTTCTTCTGCAGTTCTCACCCCAACTGGAAGAAATGGAACGATTCGCTAAGCAGGTAATGCCGCTTGTTGAGGAAAAAAGAAATCAACTGACAGTTTGATCATTTAGCAGAACTAGGAGATGAAGAAAATGAGCAAAGTTTATATAATTCATGAAAATACTGAATGGACAATCCATTTAACAAATAGGCTGCAGGAACTGGGAGTTCCATTTGAAGAATGGCATCTGGACGAAGGGGTGCTGGATTTGTCAAAGGAGCCGCCAGAGGGGATATTTTATAGCAGGATGAGTGCTTCTTCTCACACCAGAGGACATCGCTTCGCGCCGGAATATACGGCACAGGTCTTAGCCTGGCTGGAGAACCATGGCCGGATCGTGTATAACGGGACTCGGGCTTTGGAACTGGAAGTCAGCAAAGTAAAACAGTATCTGGAACTGACCAAACATGGGGTAAGGACTCCAAGAACCATTGCATCTGTAGGAATTAAACAGCTTTTGGAAGCGGCGAAGGAATTTGAAGGAAGACCTTTCATTACAAAACACAATCGTGCTGGAAAAGGTCTAGGCGTCCAGCTGTTTCAATCTGTAGAAGCATTAAAGGCATATGTGGAAGGTCCAGCATTTGAGGTACCTATCGATGGAGTTACGCTTTTACAGGATTATATTCAATCTCCTGAAAGTTACATCACTCGATGCGAATTTGTAGGTGGAGAATTTGTTTACGCGGTAAAAGTAGATACATCGGAAGGATTTGAATTATGCCCGGCTGATGCCTGCCAGATCGGTGATTTGTTCTGCCCTGTAGGGGAAGAAGCAGAAGAAAAGCCGAAATTTCAGATCATTGAAGGCTTCAATGACCCAATTATTGAAAAATATAAGAAAGTCCTTGAAGCAAACAACATCCATGTGGCAGGTATTGAATTCATCCGTGACGAGCAAGGTGTCATATTCACTTATGATATAAACACAAATACGAACTACAATTCAGATGCGGAAACAAGAGCAGGAAAATTTGGCATGCTTCAGCTGGCTAAGTTTTTAAAAGATGAACTTCATGCTGAATATGGAGCCGTTACCTTTGAGCGTTAACTCTTAGCAGGGAATATCCCTGCTTTTTTTTGTTTAAGAAAAGAGGAAGTTGTGATAATTTAGTTTTAACAACTATTGGTAAATGGAGAGAGAAAGAAATGATTAGTCAATCGATTAAAAACAACCTTACTGCTGATTGTGAAAATTGCTTTGGCCTATGCTGTGTGGCATTGCCATATGCAAAATCCGCGGACTTTGCTTTTGATAAAGAAAGCGGGTCGCCATGCAGGAATTTGCAGAAGGATTTCCGCTGTGGAATTCATGGAAAACTTAGAGAGGAAGGCTTCAAGGGCTGTACAGTATACGAATGTTTTGGGGCAGGACAAAAGGTGTCCAGGATTACCTACCAGGGACATGATTGGCGAAAGCAGCCAGAGAAAGCCAAGGAAATGTTTGACCTTTTTCCTATCATGCAGCAGCTTCATGAAATGCTCTGTTATCTTGAGGAAGCAATGGCATTGAAGGAAACAAAATCGATTTATCCAGATCTTCATGATATTTATTTTAAAATGGAGCAGCTTACAAACCTTTCTGCGGCGGAAATCCTCTCTCAGGATATTCCTGCACATCGCGCGCTTGTAAACGAACTGCTTTTAAAGACAAGTTTACTGGTCCGCTCTAAAATTAAGAATAAGAAAAAACCTAAAGGTAAGAATCTGCTTGGGGCAAAAATGCGACACGCAGACCTAAAAGGTTCCGATTTCCGTGGTGCTTTGCTGATTGCGGCTGACCTTAGGGAAGCTGACCTGAGGCTGTGTGATTTTATTGGTGCAGACATGAGGGATGCTGATTTAAGCGATGCCAATCTTGAAGGCAGTTTTTTTCTTACCCAGGCACAGATTAACTCGGCAAAAGGAAATGACCGGACAAGACTGCCTTTAACTTTATCAAAACCAAAACATTGGGGGTGAGCGAATGTCAGCTATAATCATATTAATTGGCAGCATTTTTAGCGTGCTCGCTGTTGGATATGGGACTAAAGTTTGGAATAAAAAGAAGTAAGTTTGTTTTTTAAGACCTTATGGATTCCTATTTAAATAAATTTTGTAAGGAAATGCTCAGCAAAAACTGAGCATTCTTTTAAACTATTAGATTCTCCTTTAATATACGTTCGATTTCTTTTCGTATTTGACCGCCTTTATTAAGAAATATTAAACGGAAATAAAGTGATTTTAAGAATTGTTTTAAATTCGTATTCTTCCGAAAAAAGGTCGGTGTAAACCCATTTTTTCTTTTAATTTCTGTTATTTCATTCGATAGATTCACAACCCACTCTTTTAAATGGTCTTCTTTCATGCCTTTTTCTAAAAGAGCAGTTATTGCTGAAATCAGCCGCTCATCTTCTTCGTCTGTATAGGCAGTTTCTATTAAAATGCATCTCCTGATGGTCTGCAGACATTCACATGTCAAAGTAATATCAAACAAAGGGTGCTTAACGGCTTCATCCATCAAATCAGCACCATGAGCAATGCTGTGTGCCCACCCTTTTTCCTCGACGTATCCTCGCGTATCTTCTTCCTGTTGAAGATATTTAATGCTGCTTTTGATAGCTTTAATGACCGAGTGCTCCGACAAAAATCTTGCATCTCGATCCTGTCCTAAAATAAGGGCAACCACTAAAGAGGAAAATGCCCTGGTAAATACTGAATCATTATTTTTTGAACCGATATTATAAAATAAATGGTCCTTGTCAATGCATGTCATCAGTAAATAGTCCATTTGCTGATCATTTAAATAATCCTGCTTAATAAGGTAATAAAACGACGTGTAAATCAATTTGTCCCTTAATTCCGGGTCAGTGGAGCCTATATGTTCAACCATGTCTTTGATGAGTCTGTCGAGATTTTTGTTAGTAATTGTTTCTGGATTATTAAAATCCAATTCCTTTAATTCTATTTTTAAAAAGCCTGCCGTTACCATCGTTCATCCTCCACCTCTTTGTTTATTTTACCATGTTTTTCATATTAGACTAGAAATATCCAGATTCTTTTTATGGGTGACAAAGTTGAGGATAAAGTAAGAGGATATATATTAAATGAGAATTTGGATTAACACCTTTTCTGATTTTTAGTGTGCACATGAGAGATAAATAAAATAGTAGTGGATTGTCATCGTCACTAAAACAGTTGATTGAAACCAAACTAAAAAACTCTTGCTGGGCAAGAGTTTATATTTCAGTATTTAGCTTTTTCCTTTGATGTGAGAATGAATAGGATAGTCCATTCAATGAAAAAAAGGGTGATGCCCATAATGATATCCAACATTTTTTGTCGCATTCTATCAACTCCTAGAAGAAGATTACATGTTAATTATACGTTTGATAGGAGTTGAACAGTTGGCTTGAAATTGAGAAATAAATGAACAAAAGAAGGACAATATGTGAACAAATCAACTTGCCCTCATGATGAGAGCTAGTTGAGTATCAGTCTAAGAAAGTTTAAATATCTCCATAGATTTGACAGCATTAATCAAGAGTTTTGAAGTAATTACTATGTAAAATTTCTTTGAGGAGTAGAAATTCTTTTAATGGCAAAAAATGTGGAGGAAGGAGGAATGAGTATGAATTTGCTTGAACTGCCTGCACTGCTTGTTCTGGATGTTCAGAAAGGGTTTGACGATCCATATTGGGGAAAGAGAAACAACCTAGAAGCAGAAGACAATATCGCAAGGCTATTGACAGAATGGCGGAACAGACATGGCGAAGTAATATATACGAAGCACCTATCACTCGACCCAGGATCTCCGTTGCATCACCGAAATCCATTGGGTACGGAATTGAAAGAAGTCATTAAGCCGGTTGAGGGTGAAGTGATTTTCACAAAAAATGTGAATAGTGGTTTTATTGGGACCGAACTTGAATCCTATCTAAAACGAAAACAGGTTAAGTCAGTCGTGATCACCGGATTATCGACTCAGCACTGCGTTTCTACAACGACCAGAATGAGCGGGAATCTGGGTTTTGATACTTACCTTGTATCTGACGCAATAGCGGCTTTTGAAATTACGGATCATAAGGGAGTAAAGCATACAGCTGAGTCAATCCAGGAACATGAACTGGCCATGCTTCAAAAAGAATTTGCAACAATTGTTACCACCGATAACTTGATAAAACAATTGGTTCAGCAATAAAGCGCAGGAGCAGTCCTGCGCTTTCATATATTTTTACCCAGGAATTTTAAAACCCTGTGATAAGGGCATTTGGATAAAGAAGTATCATCATCTCTTAGGAAGTATTGACGCCATTCAAAATTATCTTCGGCACCGTATGTGTTCAAGTCAGGATGAATAGGAATGCTATCATATTTTGAGAGTCTTTTTCTCACCTGATCTTTAATTCTCTGCGCATAACTATTTGATTTATTGAATTCCTGCAGGACCCAGCGCGGAGTAATCGCGAGCATCATGACATCAAAATGTCTGCTTTTCCGGTTTTTATGGGCAGGCGTAGCACAATACATAAAATATTTTTCACCATTGAAGCAAAACTCCCAGATTGAATCATGTGGATCCTGAGGGATATCTGCTGGCCAATCAAATTCATCCAATGCACTAAGCCCAGAAAGTTGCTCCCAGAAAAGTTGTTCGAACTCATCGATGGGCAGTTCAAGCATCCATTCGGGGGTTTCATAGAATATAATCAAAGAAGTAAAATTTCCAAACTCCCTCGAGTGTTTTGTATAGCTATTCAATAAGCCAGCCAATTCATTTAATGTTGTGTCCCTCCTTGGATTTCCAACAAATCCATATTTAAGTTGATTCATTGAAAATCCAATCGTGGCCGGTATACAGGGAAAAGGCTTTTCTTTATCACTCATTTTAGCGAAGAATCTTTCCAGTGCCTGCTTTTCCCAATCCAGCAACTCATTCCGGGAGGAAGAACCATGTGTATACAAGCCAATCATCATAGTCACCTCCGATAGCTTCTACACTATATTCAAAATATAAAGAATAGGGTAGATGTCCCGGGACAAATGGGCAAGAATCCAGAACATGCAAATCGAAAATTAAGTTAAGGATGTTTCATCAGGTTGTATAAGGATATATGGTAAAATAAAGACTATATGACGTCTGAAATTAGGAGGGACATTCCATGCAGCCAGTCATATTATTCGATGGAGTCTGCAACTTCTGTGATGCCAGTGTCCAGTTTATTCTGGACCGGGATGACAAAGAAATGTTCCGCTTTGCATCGCTGCAAAGTGATGCCGGGCAGGAACTCTTAAAAAAATATAATGTACCTGATGATGTGGACAGCATGATTTTAATTGAAGATGGAAAAGTCTATTATAAATCGGCGGCTGCACTAAGAATAAGCCGCCATCTGAAAGGTGCCTGGAAACTGCTTTATGCTATGATCATCGTGCCGGCTCCGATCAGGAATCTTGTATATGATCTCATTGCCAGAAATAGATTGAAATGGTTCGGACAGAAAGATAGCTGTATGCTTCCTCCGCCGAACGTCAGGAAGAGATTCTTATAGACAAAAAGAACGGAAAAGCCAGTGTAGGCTTTTCCGTCTTTTTTTATAATCAAATTCTGTTACACACTGAACGAACTCCGAGGGGGTAATTCTATACAAGGCGGAACTGATAAAAAGTCTAGTTTGTAAAAGTGGAATAACGCCAGTGGTGATTAGCCATAGGGTCAGCCATCATCTCAAGGCCTTTGCTATGAGTCTGGTGGATGACCTCCCATTTTTCTGTTCCTGGTTCTTTTAGGTAAATTTCATGTTCTGGGGCTTGATCATGAGTTCCGATCAGGTCAAATTCATTATCCTTGTAAAAAACTCCGCAAACCACATAATCAATGGCAGGGGAGACGACCAGCGGATTGCTGACAGCGTGCTTCAGAATAAACTTAATCCTATCGTCATCTGTCAGGATCTTTTCCAATTGAATACCCTCATCAGAGGCGCTTGCAGATTCGATACGCTCATGCTCACTGCTGAACGCTTCGGTGACACCTGTGTCCTTGCTTAATAAAGCAGATTCGTTTTCAGCGTCAATGAAAACCTCTGCCCGAGTTCGATACTGGGAAGACTCAGGATTAAATGAACGGTGATCTCCTTTAAAGTACTGATCTTCAGAAGCCGCATTGGGGTTTTTTAACCACTCTTCTTTTAAAAAAGTCGTATATCTTAGCTGCCAGTTACCATTTTTGTGATTCTGTTCACTTACAGGTTTCAAAAGTTCATTAATAGGCGCAATTCGTTTGGTGATAGAAAACTCTTCGTCAGCAGCCGTTCTGGTTGAAGAATCTGGCTTGACTGCTCCTACTGCATTTGCGATAACAGATTTAAGTTCCCATTTCACCTGATCGGAACGCTGCAAAGGACGTCTGGCTTTAATAGTATAAGTATAAGACTTATCTTCACTTATGCCTCTGTCGGTAAAAGTACAAGAAGAGACTTTGTCCAGTTTTATACCATTTTTAAAGATGGTATATTCCGACACACCCTCGATTGGTTCCCACTCAAAGCTGATTTGATCATTCAAAACAATTGTAGTAATGAGAAGGTCCTCCAGAACATTGTCTCTCTCCTTGTAGTTCACGGATGTAGTTGTCTGTATCCTCATTCTGTTCCTAACTTCACCCTGTGCAAGAGATTCAATGCAGTAAGAATACAAAGTACCGGAAATTAGGTCACTGTCCACCAACCTCGGTTCCACTCCTTCATAAATAACCTCCTGGTCCCTGAACACCCGATAGGATTCTCCAGATGATTCCCATTCAAATGAAATACTGTTTGATCCGTGTTCTATATTCTTAAGCAAGCTAGAATGTGAAGAATCAGCGGTTTTTCTCCGGCGATTTATACTCATTGCATAAAGAGTCCCGGCAAGACCGAGTGCTGCAAGGGGTAAAACCTTTCCAATCCTTTTTTGTTTAAATAAAGTTGTTTGTGTACTTTCATTCATATAATCACCACTTTTCGGTTTATTTCCAGACATGTCAATTATTTACCCCGTGAGAGGGAGATTTAATAGATACTCGAGTGAAAAACGGTTGGTAAAATAAGGGTTGCTGCAATGTAAATGGTATCTAGTGATATTTGTCTGGGAATATCGGCTGCTTTTCTTAATAGTGGATATCATCTGTTCTGGTTGTTTGTGTGGTGTGTGTAATTTTTATGTTAGAATAATAGTTAGTTTGAAATGAAACGGAAATTTTACTAGTTTCTAGTCGATACATAAATCATATTAAATAGGGGCGTTCAAAAATGGTGCGATTAAAAGGAATACTAATGATTGTTACCGGTGCAATGCTTTGGGGGATGACAGGCTCGATCACCGAGTGGGTGCTGGCACACACCGAAATGTCTGTTCCTTTTATCCTGACAATCCGGATGATAATTGCAGGAAGCAGCATCCTTGCGTATCTTGCATTGAAGAAAGAGGATATTTTCACTGTTGTGAGAACACCGTACTGGCGCAACCAGCTTATTTTGTTCAGTATACTGGGAATGGTTGGATTACAATTCACATTTACGATGGCGATTGAGACGAGCAATGCTGTTGTGGCAACTTTACTGCAATTTTCCGCGCCCATTTTTGTGGTCCTTTATGTTTCTTTTCATCATAAAAAATGGCCCCCGCGTTACCAGGTATTAGGCATCATTGGTACATTGGGCGGCCTGTTCCTGCTATTGACGAATGGTTCAATGAGAAGCTTGCTTGTTAGCACAGAGGCATTGGTATGGGGCGTGGCGGTAGGGCTGACATTTGCATTCTATACTCTTTATCCATCCCGCCTGATGAAGGAATGGAGTGTACTTGCAATCGTTGGCTGGAGTATGTTATTTGGGGGAACAATGCTTGGATTGGCCAACAGAGTATGGCTTTCAAATGAATGGACCATTCTCGGCGAGCCCAAGATGATATTCATCATGGCTATTCTTATTATCTTTGGAACACTTGCATTCCTTTTGTTCTTAAGCAGTATGAATTATATCAGCGCGGTCGAAACGAGCATTCTATCTAGCGTGGAACCTTTAACTGTCATGGTTATTTCTATTATTTGGTTCGATACGATGCTCCAAAATGTCCAGTTAATGGGGGCCATGATCATGCTTGTTTTTGTGACTTGGCTTTCAATTGGTGATAAAAAAGAGTCTGTTGAAGCTAAAGTTGTTAAACAAAATAATACTTGATAAAGCTGCCATCCAGGCGGCTTTTTTTTTATATTGTGGTCCAAAGCCGCCTGTTTCTGTTCTTAGATAAAAGTGTAATCTTTCTTCAAACCTAAATATTTTTCTGCTTTTGTAAGCCTCCAAATCGGTTACACCAATTACAAAATCAATTCCGAACATTAGAAACACCTTCCTTTTTCTTTGTAAACATGTGGATAAAATATTATAAAATTTGATAAAAATTTATTGATTATCGATAAATATTTTGTTAATTTCAATATGAAGACAATTAAATGAGGTGCTTTTATGAAACGAGAAACTCTCTTTTTGAAGATCGTAGTTTTCCTCCTGGCTGTGCCTGTTCTGGGGGCGTGCTTTATTTTGCTACCCTGGCTAATAAGGGACACTTTACAAAGTAACTGGGAATTTGCCAATTTTTTATTTCCGATCATTGGGGTTATGTATGCATCAGCTGTTCCTTATTTTATCGCTTTGTATCAAGCGTACCTGCTGCTTGGATATATTGACAAGAACAAAGCATTCTCGGAATGGTCAGTAAAAGCTTTGAGAAATATTAAATTCTGTGCTGTGACCATCAGTATTTTATATCTCGTCAGCATGCCGTTTTTCTTTCTGATTGGTGAGAAGGACGACGCCCCTGGAATGATCTTAATCGGGATGGTGCTTACTTTTGCGCCAATTATAATCGCCGCCTTTGCTGCAGTGCTCGAAAAGCTTTTAAAACATGCCATTGAAATAAAATCAGAAAATGATTTAACGGTCTGAGGTGAGAAAAATGGCAATCGTCATAAATATTGATGTGATGCTGGCAAAGAGGAAAATGAGTGTGACGGAGCTTTCAGAAAAGGTAGGAATCACCATGGCTAACCTATCTATTCTGAAAAATGGCAAGGCTAAAGCAATTAGACTTTCGACGTTGGAAGCAATCTGCAAGGCTTTGGAATGTCAGCCTGGGGACATCTTGGAATATCAAAGTGATGAGAAAATGAAAGATTAAGAGTGGAGGCGATGATCATGACAGCAATCATGCAATTATTTCGTTTTGGCAGGGAGCAGGCATTATCGTGCATATTTCCCGCCGTAATCTTTGCCTCCTTAGCGATTACCCAGGTCGTAGAACTACCGATTTTGCCTCGTTATGATTGGCTGCTGATCATTTTTCTCGTGATGCAATGGTTGATGGTACGCTCGGGACTTGAAACCAGAGACGAGCTAAAAGTGATAACATTATTCCATCTCATCGGGTTGGCACTTGAAGTTTTCAAGGTGAATATGGGCTCTTGGTCTTATCCAGAGGAAGGGTATTCAAAGGTGTTTGGTGTACCGCTGTATAGCGGGTTCATGTATGCAAGCGTTGCAAGTTATCTTTGCCAGGCATGGAGGAGGCTGAAGGTTGACCTCGTTGATTGGCCTCCGTTTTTGCTTGTCGTACCTCTTGGAGCCGCAATCTATTTGAATTTTTTCATCCACCATTTTTGGGTTGATATACGCTGGTTGCTATCAGCACTTGTAATCCTTGTTTTTTGGAAATCATGGGTACTATACGAGGTTGGCGGAAACAAGTATCGTATGCCAATCGCTTTATCATTTGTGCTGATTGGATTCTTTATTTGGATAGCCGAAAACATCGCCACTTTCTTTGGTGCCTGGCAGTACCCAAATCAAGCAGAAGCATGGAGTCTCGTTCATCTTGGGAAAGTCAGCTCCTGGCTATTGCTGGTCATCGTCAGCTTTCTGATTGTCGCAACTTTGAAGCAAGTAAAAAAGAACCCTTACGTAAACATCGATGCTGCTCAATCGATAAAGAATGAGTAATCAATTCTGACCTTCCTGTGCTCAAAAAGGGTTATAATTATAGGTAAATATAAATGGAATCAGAGGTGTAAGCATGACTCTAGGACTTATTTTGATTGTGATCATCATTTTAGCTGCATTGCTTTCCACAATAATGCTGTTCGGAAAAGGAGATGATGATTATAGGAATGCGGCAAAGAAGAATACAACTAACCTTTCCATCATTTACATTGTAGTCATTTTACTGTCCTTTATTGCGGTGGGGGTTTATATAAAATGGTTTGCTTAATTTCGAGTAAAGTATAGGTGTTTTCAGTAATATTATTATGTAAACAATTAAATATGCGTAAGAATTAAATGATTAGACGAAATCTGGATCTTAAAGAGCAATCGATCTATGGGGGAGGAAATGAAAAAACTTCTTACTATTCTACTGTTTTTATTTCTTGTTATAACTGCTTTCGGGCCTTATAACCTTTATTATGAGTTCAATGAAAAACAGGCTCTCCACCAATTTATTTCAGAAGAAAGCACTTTTCATGGACTTAAGATCATTGAAATGGACTATCGCGGTTCAGAAACTTATTTTATTCAGGCAAAAGATGAAGAAGAAATAAGAAATTTCATTGTTATGAACTATCATTCTTCAGTCATGAACGGTCATTGGAAGGTTTTTGAACAGACTTCAAAGGGTCATTATTATTGATACAAGGACCATTAAAGGGGTGTCCCTTTCAAAGGACTATCATAAGAAGCTTTTTAAAACTTTGAATTAAGATTCAAAGGAAATGGAATCCACATTGTAAAAGGGTAAGATAAATGTTAATGGACCCATTTTTAGGGTATTCTGTAATTAAGCAACCTAAAAAGGAGCACAAACATGAAGGATTATTCCATAGAAAATCTTATTGTTGATGACGAAGCATATGACCAGGAACATGTAACCGCTGAAATAACTTTTGAAGAGAAAATGTATATGTTAACCTTTCAAAAATCTGATCTTGAATTAATGAACGCCTGGCTTTTGAAAGATGGGTCGTCGATTCCTGCAAACTTATCTGAAAGCGTAATACAAGAAATAAAGGAAGATATAAGTAAAAAAATCCAGTGATTATAACTGGATTTTTTTATTTGTAAAATAACCTGCACAAATCAATCCAAAGTAAGTAGGTGCTTCATATGTCAAGAACTCTACATATCTTTCATCAGGCGGGATGGCTCCTGCAAGCACAAGTGTCTGCCATATGCCATCAGGTTTTGCTGCCTCAATAAAGTCAGATTGGAAACCCGCCATTTCTTCTAATTGATTAGATTTAATGTAGTTGACAGCCTGTTCATCCAATTCCTTTGCCGCCGGGTCAAATCCATATGGCCCCATTACATCATGTGTATGTGACCAATCACAGCTTGCAATCAACCCGATTCGTTTGTTATATTGAGCGGCTGCTTTTCGAAGCGACTCACCAAACTTAATATGATGCAGGAAACTTAGGTCTCTAGGAGATGTGATGACTACAACGGGAACATCAGGCATGAAACGAAGCGGCACAATCGCTCCCCAATCTAAAGGCAGACAGGATACGGGACCACTTGATGTTCCATAATTGATAGTAGAAGAAGGGGATCCATTCTTATTTGCCACATCTTCAATTATTCTTGCCAACTCTCGTTCTACCGTTTTCTCCATCTCGAAAAATCCTTCATTCTCTTCCCAACTGCCCCTCATCTTCTCCGAATCAGCAATCGAGAAACGGCCCTTAATTCTTGTCCCATGCGGAGTTAGAAGGACAATACAATCAGGGTTGGCCTGTGCCATATGTTTACCCAGTAATTCCATGCTATCTCTAGTGAGGGCCATCCGGTCTGGATTGGATCCCTTCAACTCTGGAATAAGTTCTCCTCCGTGGGGAGCAATACAAGCAAATACAAATGGATTCATAACCTATTCCTCCTCTTTAAAAGATAATTAGATATAAAATAAGAACAATCCTTCTTTTTTGTGAAATTTTCCAATTATTTGCTTGTCTATTCTTTCTAGAATCAGGGTAAAGAAAGCTATCTAGACAGCAAGGAGGAAAACAAATGGGGAAAACCCTAGAAAAGAAAGTGCCATTTGGGCTTGCTATTATTCCTTTGTTAGTAATGGTTGCTTCCATGGCAGTAACAATTGTGAAGTTTGAAGGAGATCCGCACATACCGTTAATCATCGGGACAATCGCCGCAGGTCTGGTTGCATGGTTTGCGGGCTTTAAATGGAGTTTTATTGAAGAGGGCATATACAAAGGCATTAAAATGGCTTTGCCGGCAATTCTAATAATTATTACGGTGGGGATGATCATAGGTTCATGGATTGGCGGGGGGATTGTTGCCACAATGGTGTTTTATGGGTTGAAAATATTGAGTCCCTCAATGTTTCTTGTATCCATTTGTGTTATTACATCACTGGTGACCCTGGCAATCGGAAGCTCTTGGTCAACAATGGGCACAATTGGCGTTGCAGGAATGGGAATCGGTATGAGCATGGGCATTCCTGCGCCAATGGTTGCAGGTGCTATCATTTCCGGCTCCTATTTCGGCGATAAAATGTCACCTTTATCCGATACTACAAATTTAGCGGCTGGAATCACGGGGACAGATTTATTTGAACATATACGCCACATGGTCTATACTACAATACCTGCATTATTTATTGCCCTTGGTGTCTACTGGTTCCTGGGAAGAGACTTTAGTAATGCAGATGTCGATAATATGGAAATCCTCGAAATCATGAATCTTATTCAATCCAATTTCGTTGTATCTCCATGGTTGTTGCTTGTTCCGGCAGCCGTGATCCTATTGGTTGCGTTTAAAGTACCCGCACTCCCTGCCTTAATGGTGGGTGTCCTGCTGGGATGGATCGCACAATTCACCGTACAGGATGGTTCGGTTGCTGATGCGGTTAATACACTTCAGAACGGTTTTGCATTGGAAACAGGAAATTCATCCGTGGATGAGCTTTTTAGCAGGGGAGGAATCCAGGATATGATGTACACTGTATCCCTGGCGCTGATAGCGATGGGCTTTGCTGGCATTATGGAGCAAACCGGAATGCTGGAGTCCATTGTTGCAAAAATTCTAAAGCTCGCCCGTTCTGCCAGGAGTTTAGTGGCATCTACAGTGGCTACCTCATTTTTTACGAATGTTGCCGCTGCAGAACAATACGTATCGATTCTTTTACCCGGACGAATGTACAACAAAGCATACGAAGACAAGGGTCTGCACTCGAAAAATCTATCACGTGCACTCGAGGACGGCGGTACAGTAACCTCTCCGCTGGTGCCATGGAATACTTGTGCAGTGTTCATAATATCAACTCTATCCGTTCATCCCTTTGAATATGCTCCATATGCCGTGCTAAATTTCATGGTTCCGATTTTAGCCATTATCTTTGCAATGCTCGGTTTCAAACTTGAGTTTGTAAAAGAAAAAGAATCAACGGAAGCAGCAAGAAAAGTATCATAACATACTAAGGCAGTGCCAACCAGGCACTGCTCTTATATTGAAAAGGAAAAAGAGATTGGAGCCTGATCCAATCTCTTTTCAAATCAATTTCTTCCCGCACCTATCTCGAAAGCCCTAAGATGGTTCCTTGAAGCGTTTCCTAACTGGGTAAAAACGGTTCTTACATCTTCCGGAAGGGACTGTAAACTTTTAAGCTTGTCATACATCGCAATATTATCCATTTCCCCTTGGACACCCTGATTGAAAGCTTCCTTTAAGGTTCCAGGGGCCGCAACATATTGTTTCGCATTATTTTCCGGTATTTGTTTATTATACTTTTGGAACAAGGCCAACAGGGCATTAATATGCTGCTGCTCAGATGCTTTGATATTGATGAATGGCCTGATGCTGCCGAATTTACCGATTACTGCATCATAACGAGCTTGTGCAAGAAATTCATCCTGAATGGCATATGTCAGGGCTTCATCCAGCGTGATCGAAGTGTCCTGGAGTGCTCCCTTGGCCCCGAAATCGGCAGGTACCTGTGTCTGTGAGTGTGCAGCACCTGAAAAACTACCTAATAAGACTATGCATAATAGTAACGATAGTAACGATTTTAAATGCATTATTATCGCTCCTTTTTAAAATATGTTCATTCTATTCTTTTTCGACATAATGAGTTTCATGCATAAAAATGGCTATGAGTTCAAATCACTAACGATTTTCGTTATAATAGATATAACTTTTTTAATAGGAGAGATATAATGCTTTCAAATATAGGATTTCCAGGTTTAATCCTTATCCTCGTGATTGCCCTTATTATCTTTGGGCCAAATAAACTGCCCGAAATCGGAAGAGCAGTCGGCAAGTCGATGAGAGAGTTCAAGAATGCAACGAGTGGTATTACAGATGAAATCAAGAAGGACATCAGAGAAAACGATAAAGACGAAAAGAAATAATCAAAGCTGCCCTTGGCAGCTTTTTTGTTTGGGCGTGTTATTAAAAAATTTAACTGATGACCATATTGAGGAAACGTTATGAAGTGTCCATTAGGAAGGCTACATCGGACAGACAGGTGAGGGCCTAGAGCATTTATATCCAAGAATCTTTTCGTAGTTCAGTTAAATATCACCTCAAACGGCACAAAGGTCTTTAGACCAACCGGTGATGAGATATATTGAATATTACGGTAAGCCATAACTTTTATTGGACAGGGGAGACAATGTAAAATATAAGAGAGGGGAATTTTACCAGGGGGTGCAGAGATGTCTTCAAAGTTGAACCGAAGTGGCCATTCAGGTAAACGAGGACCATCTAAACGGGTGACGACGGTAAAAAATGAAATGCGATCTTCCCACTTTATACACGAATACGATCAAGATGACCACGATTGGCAAAAAGAAAGAAAGCTTAAAGTTTATCGCTCACACTCATCCTTGTCACAATTCCCAAACAATAAAACGAATAATTTGAAACAAAAAAGAAGGCAGGCTTGTAAGTCGCATCATGAGGATTTTGAGCTTGGGAAGTAATTCGATATGAGATGTGTATCAATATGCTAGCAATCGATAACTTTATGTTAGCGAACGGAATCTAATGCCGTCGAGATTTGTTGTAATACGGCGTATACCCTGATGGATTTAAAAAGATAGTTTAAAATCCTGTGATTATGCCAAATGTAGTTCCATTTGTTTGCTAAACTAAAACGGAGTTGCAACAGTAATTAATTTATTATAGGGTGATAGAATGCTGTATATTATGTTTTTAGTATTGCCGGCCTTAGGAGCTATCTGGTATTACAATTTGGTTGTATTGTTGAGGAATTTGAACGACAAAAGAGACATCCACAACCAGGTCGTCCTTGGATCATTTTTTAGCTTTGCTTTCGTTTTTATATTGATGGTCATAATATTAGAACATTAGCTTTTGAAAAAAAGCGTTAAAGAAAAAGTATTTCCCCATCATGTTGGGTTAAATATTAAGATTTTAATGCTGCGAGTTATGGGGTTCTTTTAATGCTAAAATTCATTACATGATAATTTTTAAGTGAAAAGTGGTATAATTGAAAAGTGTGATTGAGCATCCGTCAGGGTTTGTTATGGAGTTAGTTTTTCCTCTTCATGCCTTTAGAGTCAAAATACTCACTAACATTTTATATTCTGAAAATAGTCCTGCTGTTATGGCAATTATTATGGCCATGAACGTTAATATTAACTCAATTAAAAAAGGTTTTTAGATCTCAGATGCTCTTTAAAAAATCGGATAAATTGTTTTTTATACTTAAAAAAGGACAAAATTCTTGAATATTTACAAAAAAAAATATAGAGTATTATAGTCGCCATTGGTAAGTTTATCTATTCCTTTTAAAAGGTAAATGGAAATAGATAATTCAAGAATACATATTGAACACAGTATAAAAATGCGGATTGCACATGGTTTTATGGGTAATTCTAATGTTAATGTGACACTTACTTAAGAGTTCTCATGTTTTATTTGCCACATTTGCTGCTTATCGCTCAAATATCGCCAATAGCTGGCGATTTACGCGAGAAGCCTGTGTTAAAGAGGAAGGAGATAGGTTGATGGAATCAATTTGGCTTGAATATGCCTGGGCATTATTGATATTGATCGGTCTTGAAGGTTTGTTATCGGCTGACAATGCTCTTGTCCTGGCAATCATCGCGAAACATTTACCTGATGATCAAAAGAAAAAAGCAATAAGCTATGGAATACTCATGGCGTTTGTCTTTCGGTTTGGTGCACTTTTTGCGATATCTTTTATTGCAAACGTCTGGCAGGTACAAGCTATCGGAGCAGCGTATCTTCTTTATCTTGGATTAAAGCATGTCATCCAGGCTAAGTTTGGTGCAAAAAATGAAGATATACATAAAGAGGATGAGAAAGAAGCAAAGGGGTTGGGCTTCTGGCCCACTGTCGGGAAAATCGGCTTAGCTGACCTGGCGTTTGCAATTGACTCGATTCTTGCTGCTGTCGCTCTTGCTCTTGGACTTCCAGACTCTCCGTTAGGTAACTTTGGCGGAATGGATGCAGGAAAGTTCATCATCGTTCTTCTTGGAGGTATTGCAGGTTTGATCTTGATCAAATATGCAGCTACCTGGTTTGTTAAACTGCTGGATGAGCGTCCTGCACTTGAAACAACTGCATATGCAATTGTTGCCTGGGTCGGTGTAAAATTGGCAGTCATTACCCTTGCACACGAAAAAATTGCCATCTTGGATCATGATTTCCCACACAGTACATTATGGACAACGATTTTCTACGGTGTATTGGTAGCCATCGCTTTAATCGGTTGGTTTGCTCCAGGGCAGAAATCCAAGGGTGAAGGACAAGCTTAAACTAAAAATCAAAAAACGCGTAAATCCACGTAATGGATTTACGCGTTTTTTTGATCAGCTTAAAAGCAAGCCTAGTTGAATAAGTGATTACACCGCTTTCGCAGCGTATAATATGCGCAGAGAAAATACCAAGTATGCTGCGGAAGAAATAAGGGGCTGTGATGGTGGGCGCAAATTTATTCTGCTTTTCCCAGTAATAAGGAACCAGGAAGACAATTACAATTGGAAAGCAGTTCGTGTAAGTAAAAATATTGAAATACTAACATATTAATAATTTAAAAGGATCATCCTCCAAATAAATATTGGAGAATGATCCTTTTGGTTGTTTTCCGTAATGAATCTAGTAGCTGACAGGTGAGTTATTTAACGGCCAAGCAAACCATTGATTTGATCGAGCAATCCAGTAAGCTTTCCGAGTAATCCAGAAACGTCACTTAGAAGCCCATTGCCATCTAGCAATCCAGTCACCGCGCATAAAAGGTTTCCTAGCAGGTTACCTGGTCCAGGAACTGCTGTTAGGTCAAGGACTATTTGGGAAAGGTCTAGCTGCAACCCTAAAAGATCCAGAAACAATGGCCCAAGATCAAGGAATAGAACTTGGCATCCTTCCTCGGCCTGTTGTTGGTTGGCAACGAGGGAGCTCATGCCTGAATCTGTTTCATTAAGGTTGGCCGCAACATTATTAAAAGTTTCCTTTACATTTTGGACCGTACCATCAGCTTTTTTTACAGTACCCTTTACCTCACCGTCAGCGATAAGGCCTTTTTCTAAATCATAAGCTAAATTCGTAAGAGTTACTTTTCCATCGAAGGTGCTCCCATCTTCCAGAGCACCAGTTACGTTGATGTTTTTTAATATTTTCGAGCCGGTTGTTGTAGGTGATGCTGCAAATGCTCCTAGTGGGGCAATAAGGAGTGATGCGATAAAAGTAATGTTAAACTAAACATAGAGTAACGAGCTTTCATCTTTTTCCTCCTAAAAAGTATGTTTTTATTCTGCTTGCATTACCTGTCAGCCGTTTGAATTTTACCCATGAAAGGACCTTGTAAACGGTTTAATGTTAATTATCGTTCAATATACTTATAAAATCAGATAAATAGGATTGATAGCAGGAAATACAGATTTTAATAAGAAATTCTATTAGTATTTTTAGTACCAATGGATTAATTATCAACTGATTTCATTGTTTTATAAATTAAAATTACTATTATTTTTTCTGGAAATTAGAGAAAAAGGTGCGACTTCTAGAGAAAAGTTACAGGGCTTAGAGGAAAGCTTTCTTGGATAACATCTAAACTTACATAGAAGGAGATAAAAAAATGGAGCCTATTAGACTCCCTCTTTGTCTAATAGGCTTTTATACGACTACTCCTAATCCTCCAATATAAGATGCAATAGTGTTTTTATTTTTTCTGGATTTAATACCTCATCTAAAATCCACTCTAATTCGCTGTCTAATAGTCTTCGAATAAAAACAATAGCATTCTGATGTTGCTTGGGTGTTATATTTTCCTGAATATGACTAATCGCCTTAACAACATCTTCAGGCAGTGATGTTTCCACTGTTTTAATCCCCAACTGTGCCCGTTCCGGCTGATATTTATGAAGTAAAACTTTTGCCAGGTGTGCCATCATATGATTGAGCATAGTCACTGACCATAAATCATTGCCCCGATCGGAGGATTTCTTATACTGGAAAAGGAACCAGGCTATATCATCTACTGCGTCCTGAAATTCTGCAGCGGATAAACGAAGTGATTGGGAAGCTTTAAATTTCTCCAGTCGATTATGGGGATCATAGATTACTTTAAAAAAGTCCTTTTCAACAAAAGTTTCCTCGGTAACGGTAAACAAATCAACATGCAGCATATTCTCATAGACTGCGATGATTTGCGGAGCGATGATGAAAATATCATCATGAAATATCATTTTGCCGTAAGATTCCAAATGGCTAATCCGCCTCTGGAGGAAGGCTGAGAGGTCCTGATCATCAACAAGGCAATACAGATCCAAATCAGAATATTCATCCTGCTCTCCGCGTCCAACAGAACCTTTTACGTAAATGGCTTGAACTAGCTTATCCTGAACAAGGCTATTTGTAATAATATCTAAGGCTTCATTCACCTTCATAAAATGATTTCACGCACCTATCCAGTCGTTTAGCTGGGTGAATTTTTCCTTTGCGTCTTCATAGCCAACTTCATACAATCGATTCAGTTTATCTGGATTTCGTTCAACACGGCCCACTTTTAAGTCCATCGATGGCCGAATGACAATCACTTCATTCTTCGCTTCAAGCGCTTCTATGTAATCGAGCGTTTCATTGTACATTTTATAGCGGGTTTCTAGAGCTGTGTGCAGCCCTTTATAATCTTTGTACACATATCGGGGCAGCCAGGAAAAGGACGATTTTTTCTTGCGGTAACCTTTTGGCTTCGTTAAAATAACCACGCTCTTTTGAACTCCGTCTGCCATAGCTTTCCGGATAGGAATTGGATCGGAAATGCCGCCATCCATAAGGGTCTTTCCCTGGAATTCAATCGCCGGCGCCATGAAAGGAAGCGTACTTGAAGCTCTGATGATTTTCAGAATATCCACTGGTACATCATTCTTTTCAAAATAGACCGGTTCGCCTGTGATACAATCAGTTGTGCCGATAAGAAATGTCTCCGCGGCAGTGTTAAACGTCTCGAAATCAAAGGGTACAAGTTCATTAGGGAGCTTATCAAAAATGAAATCCATTCCGAACAACTCTCGCTTTAAAAACAGGTTCCGATAGGAAATATAATCTTGATGGGTAACATAATCAATGGTTACCTGCCTGTTTCGTCCGGGCTGCCTGGCAATATAGGAAGATCCCTGGCACGCCCCGGCTGAAACGCCAATGACATACGGAAAATATAAATCATTCTCTAAAAAATACTCCAGCACCCCTGCGGTATAGACACCCCTCATGCCTCCACCTTCAAGGATCAGTCCGCTCCTATACACTCAAATTCCCCCTTTAAAATAATTTATACATGCCATTCTATCACATGTTAGCCAAGATTTAAGCCGTGATGATTACTCACTTAATAGGTGATGAATCATCCTTGACCGGTCTTCGAAAAATTGCTTCATAATCCGGTAATGGCTTGTTTCTTCCAGCTTCCTTTCAAAAATACCTTCATCACTGAATTCATAAATCGTGGCATCTGGATAGGCCATTATGATCGGAGAATGAGTGGCGATAATCAACTGTGAGTTATCACGAACCAGGTCGTGGATTCGGGTCAGCATCGACATTTGCCTCAATGGTGAAAGAGCTGCCTCCGGCTCGTCCAATATGTAAATGCCGTTTCCGCGAAACCGGTGAAGGAAGGTGGAGAAAAATGCCTCGCCATGTGATTGCTCATGGAGTGACTGACCGCCGAAAGAATCAATCACCTTGGGACTAGCACCTTCCTCACGATCCATTTCTTCTATATTGGAAGCCACATTATAAAAGCTTTCGGCACGAAGGAAAAACCCGTCCTTTGGCCGTTCCACTCCTTTAATGATTTTTAGGTAATTCCCCAGCTCCGAATGGGAATCATACGTGGAAAAATTAAAATTAAATGAACCACCCTCGGGATTAAAGCCAAGCCCTACAGCAATCGCCTCAAGCAGGGTCGATTTCCCCATTCCGTTCTCGCCTATCAAAAATGTCACCTTAGGATGCAAAACCAAATCATCCAGATTTTTAAAGCTGGGAAGGTTAAAAGGATAAGACCTAAACGATGTAACTTCATCCTTCTTTAAGCTAATGCTTCGTACATATTGCCAATTCAGCATAAAGAACCAGTCCTAAACAGTTTTCCTTATTTTATCATGAAAAAATTAAGAACTGGAAAAAAACGAGCAAAATTTCCAATTCGCTATAAAAACAAGAAAATCGCTATAAAAATTATTTTTTCGCTATAAAAGAGAAAAAGTCGCTATAAAAATTGAAAAGTCGTTATATAACATTAGGATAGGTTCTTCAATCCCTTTATTCTAGGCTATAATGCAGTTACAAAACGTTTTTAGGAAGTGATGATCATCTTAAGTGCCATTATTTTATTCATTTTAGCTGGAATTGCGGAGATAGGCGGAGGATATTTGATTTGGTTATGGTTAAAGGAAGGAAAACCATTTTACTGGGGAGTTGGCGGGGGAATCGCGCTAGCTTTATATGGGGTTATCGCCACATTCCAGGCTTTCCCATCGTTTGGCCGAGTCTACGCAGCGTATGGAGGTGTGTTCATCGTCCTGTCGGTATTATGGGGTTGGGGAATCGATAGGAAAACCCCTGATTTGTACGATTGGATTGGAGCGGCGATTTGCCTAGTAGGCGTATCTGTGATGCTGCTGGCACCAAGACAGTAGGCGATAGCAATGAAAAAAGCAGTATCCTTGATTGGAGTTATATTGCTAATCATCATTTTGCAGGATCCCTTCTACTTCGTTTTTTTTGAACAAAATAGGGAAAAACAATGATATCCCGGTGCTAATTTTTTGCAAAAATTTAGCACACCTGGGATAATACATTGTAGGGTATAAAAAATAAGGAGGCATTCTGAATGAACGATATTACAGTTTACACTACAAATACTTGACCTTACTGCACAATGATGAAACAATTCCTTGAGGGTCAAGGATTAAACTACAAAGAAGTGAATGTTCAATATGATCAAGCTGCCGCGCAAAAGCTGGTAGAAGAAACTGGCCAGATGGGTGTACCGCAAACAAAAGTGAATGGAATCTGGGTTCTTGGTTTTGACCCGGATACACTTATGCAGTACGTGAAAAAATAGATTCTAGACCAAAAGAGGCGCAGGCCTCTTTTTTTTGCAAAGATTGGAATAGAGAAGAAGGATTTCGTTTATTGGATGTGGAAAAATAACTATAAATGAATACATAAAAGGAGGGCAGGTATATGGTAAAAGAGCGAAATGAACTTTGGGAATGGGTAAAGGCTTTCCTTGTCGCAATATTGTTGGCATTTGTTATTCGTGCCTTTCTGTTTACACCGATAGAAGTAAAAGGTGCTTCTATGGAGCCAACGCTGCATAGTGAGGAAAGAATGTTTGTTACCAAAATCGGGGAGCCAAAACGATTTGATATTGTGGTATTCCATGCTACCGAGGAGAAGGATTATATTAAAAGGGTCATAGGACTGCCCGGGGATCGAGTGGAATATAAAAACGATGTTCTCTATATCAACGGGAAGCCGTATGAAGAACCATATTTGGATGACATCAAAAAACAATTAGTCGACTCGCCGCTCACAGGACCCTTTACATTGGAAGAGACCGCAGTAGGCAGTGAGGTGGTACCCGAGGGACATGTATTTGTCCTGGGAGACAACCGTAGGAACAGCAAAGACAGCCGCCATATTGGAGCTGTACCAATCGATAGCATTGTCGGGAAAACAAAGGTGATATTCTATCCATTTAAAGATATGAAAATAATTGGTGACTGAAAATGAGAAGCGTTTATCCAGAGGGATGAACGCTTTTTTTACTCATGCTTTGTGCTGCGTTTTTTTACATACTGTCTTTCAGCAATGAAGCTAGCCAACAAACCAATCACCAGAGGAATCATGGATCCGCTTGAAACAAAGAATCCTTCGCCATCAAAATGAAATTCGTAATAAAACATTAATGATTCAATTGAAAAAATATGACCGATCAGGTAAAACAAACCCGTGGATAAAATAAGCGTTCCCAAACTTACAATCAGGCTTTTAAAAGTCAATTTCGCCACCTCCTGCATGGTATACGTTTTGAAAGATTAATAAGTTTCAAATACAAGCTCAACCTCAGCCTTCGACGAAATAAAAACTTGCCCCAATTAAGTGGACCGGTATCTTCCTCTGTTCAGGTTTCAAATTTACATTTTCAGGGAATCTATTCAGTAATTATAGTGAGGGGGGATAATGATGCTGGAGATTCTTAATAGCAGGGATCCTTCTACAGTAGTAGTATCATTTGCCGGAAAAGCAACGAAAGAGGATGCTGAAAGGCTGGACAAGCATGTGCAAGTTCAGTTCAAAGAGGATGAAAAGTTCAACGTTCTTGCTTTTATAAACGATATTGATGGTACGAATTTTTCAGGTATTATTAATGGTTTTAAAGTAGATATAAAGAGATGGAACCAATTCAATAAATTTGCAGTAATCACTGAAATGGAATTAGCAGGCAATCTGGCATCCCTTGCAAACTATTTGCCAGGGATCCGAGTAAAATATTTTAAACCATTTGAGGAAGAAGACGCCTGGAGCTGGATTTTGGCCGAGGGTGAGCCAGAATGAATGTTCAAATTGAGGAAACCGACATATTGGAGGTTTCCTTTTATTATGGACATTTTCGGTTTAATTGGAAGGGTCTGGGGTAAAGGGTGGTTGGGTACATAGTCTTAAAGAAATTTTCTAATCAAGGATTCTTCCAATTTGCATCAATTTATTTTTATATAAATTGAGGACCAACCCTTTATCCTGCATAAATTTCCCAACTAGAGATAGGATATAGAGGATGAATTTAAGGAGGTATTACATATTGGCTGAAGATAAGAATCGAAAAACTTCAAATGGAGAAGAAATGAAGCGTGAAAAGCTCACAACACGCCAGGGACATCCAGTTAGAGACAACCAAAATATACGTACAGTTGGCAATCGTGGTCCCGCAACACTGGAGAACTATCATTTTATCGAAAAAATTTCTCATTTCGATCGCGAAGAAGTGCCTGAGCGTGTCGTTCATGCTCGTGGGAGCGGTGCCTTCGGTTATTTTGAAACCTACGGAAAAGCAGGCGATGAACCGGTTGAAAAATATACCCGTGCAAAAGTTTTTTCAGGAGCAGGCAAAAAAACTCCGTTGATGGTTCGTTTTTCAACAGTAGCAGGAGCGAAGGATTCACCAGAAACTGCAAGGGACCCTCGTGGATTTGCGGTAAAAATGTATACCGAGGATGGAAACTGGGACCTGGTCGGCAATAACTTGAAAATTTTCTTCATCCGTGATGCGATGAAGTTCCCTGACATGATACATGCATTTAAAGCAGACCCTGCTTCTAACGTGCCCAATCCTGAACGGATGTTTGACTTTGTTTCCCGAACACCAGAAGCAACCCATATGATCACATTCTTGTTCTCTCCTTGGGGCATTCCAGCTACGTATCGCCACATGCAGGGATCTGGTGTCAATACTTATAAGTGGGTCAACGACAAGGGTGAGGCTGTTCTGGTAAAGTATCACTGGGAGCCGAAGCAGGGTATCCGAAATTTGACTCAGGAAGAGGCCAACGAAATCCAGGCAAAGAATGTTGGACATGCCACACAGGATTTATATGAAGCAATTGAGCGAGGAGACTATCCAGAATGGGAGCTGTTTGTCCAAATTATGGAGGATGACTACCACCCTGAATTGGATTTTGACCCGCTTGATGACACGAAGCTTTGGCCAGAAGATAAATTTCCATGGCTGCCGGTTGGCCGTATGGTCCTCGACCGTAATCCTGTTGACTTCCATGCAGAAATCGAACAAGCAGCTTTTGGTACAGGGGTTCTTGTAGATGGAATGGATTTCTCGGATGATAAAATGCTTCAGGGGCGGACATTCTCCTACTCTGATACACAGCGCTATCGTGTAGGGGCTAATTATCTGAAGTTGCCTGTTAATGCACCAAAAGCACCTGTTCGCACGAATCAGCAGCGAGGGCAAATGGATGTGCGTGATCCTAAGGAATCAGGGGATAATCCTCACATCAATTACGAGCCCTCAATGCTGGGAGGGTTTGAAGAAGCAAGTCCAGAGAACCATCCGCCACATCAGCCATCCTATAACGCTGCGGTGATGAGTGCTCCAATTGACCGCCCTAATAATTATGGTCAAGCAGGTGACACATATCGAAGCTTGGAAGACTGGGAACGGGACGAGTTGATCAAAAACCTCTCAGAAGCGCTTGCCGCATGTAATAAAAAGATCCAGGATGCCATGATCGGTCACTTCACACAAGCCGATGAAGACTACGGCCGACGTGTGAAAGAAGGCATCGAAATAAGAGTCAAACAACTGAAAGAGATGGAGAAGGAAGATAGAGTACCTGGCCGTGAATCAGGCAACTCCAAATATGGGCAAGGTGGGCAGGGTTCACTATCTGCCAACGAAGCAACACAAGATGCCTTGAAGAAAAGCCGCGAATCAGATCCTTATTAATTAGTAAAGAAGGCTGCATTGGATACATGCAGCCTTTTTAATGTAAATAGAGTAAAATGTTGGCTGAAGCACTAATCCTTCCTGAGGGTATCAAGCTTTTTCTGCACCTTTGCGTTATGGTATATGGTTAAACCTAATATCACCGTACTCATCACACTTGAGACGATCGAGCTTCCAACGAGTAATCGTTCTTTTTGTGTGTTTCTCACCATCCTCACCTCACTTTCGCTATAGCTAACTTACCCTAAAGGCTTATAGATAAGCTTAGTTATCCAAATTCCTTTACAGTAAAATTGACAAGATTGCAGGAAATAGGAAATGGAAAGTAGAATTAATGAAAATAAATCTCAATTTCTTTTTTTACATAATCTATTGCTAGTGGGTGAATTAAATGGAGATGCAAAAGGATCTTGTTGTTGGCGGCGTGGAACTGAAATGGGATTTAACAAATGGAAAGGTTTTGTTTGAGGGAGGAGACGTAGTTTTTTTCTGGGTGTCGGCCATGAAAACCTTCTTCGACACAATAAATGAAATTACCGGTAAAGAGGCAACCAATCTCGTGCTTGAGGCCACTGGTTTTCGACAGGGAATAATTGTTGGCGAAGGATTCAAGGAAATGAAGGAAATTAATACCTCCAACGTTGTGGAATGGCTTTCCAATACATATGTACCAGCTGGATGGGGATATGTAAGAGTTGAAAAAATGGATGTGGATTCAAAGCATTTCACCTTATATATCAAAGATGACTGGGAATATAAAATGAATAAATTAGGTGATGATGAAAAACAGGGAATTTTTGTTCCCGCGCATTACGCAGGCGTTTTTACTGGATTGTTCGGCAGGAATTTCTGGTATAAAATCATCGAATACCAAAACGGAGACAATCCATACACGATTGTGGAATACTTCCCGTCAAATGTGAATGTCCAGCAAAATATCCGGGACATGGCGCGGAAACAGGAAGCTCTGCATATTAAGGAGCTGGAGAGTCTGGTTGCAGAAAAAACGAAAATCCTCCAGGACCTTGTTAAAGAGCTCTCCTCACCTCTCATTCCGGTGCTGGAAGGAATCGTCGTCGTGCCGCTGATTGGGAGATACGATGAGGACCGTGCGGAAGATTTGATTAACAACACCCTTAACAATCTTCCAAAGTATCAAGCAAGGTATGTCTTACTGGATCTCACGGGTTTGAATAAGGAAATTTCCCCCTACACTGCAGAGTTGATTGATAAACTTGGCTCCTCAGCCAGATTGCTTGGAGTAGAGGTCATTCTCGTTGGAATATCCGCCGAACTCGCAATGGTGATCACACAGTCATTGCCTGGACTTAAGAAATTTGAATGCCTGCAGACCCTTCAGCATGGGATTTACTATGCACTAGGTAAAAGCGGAAAAAGAATCATGTAGAAGTAAGCACTTGAGCAATCAAGTGCCTTTTTTCGGGAGTAATGGTGAAAGTGACGATGGTCTAGAGCGAATACATGGGAGATGAGAAGTGAATTATAGGAGAGCTCATTTTGACAAGAAGTGTTGAATATAAAGGGAAAAAGGAGTAATTATGCAAGCGCACTCTAGTAGTATTATAAAACCAGTTTTCGTACTGCAATTAGTATGGTTTGTTTTGTTCTTTACTAATATTCTTGGTTTGATCGGTTCCAGGAGCGAATTACTCCAGGATATTGTGTGGCTGGGAATACCCACGATCGGGGTGTTAGCGTCAGTTAATTGCCTCAGGAAAAGGCAATCCATATATTGGTCTATCAGTACGATATATTTAGCGTTTATAATTTTTGGGTTGTGGGTTTTGATTTGGGGAATTACTCAAATGTAGGTGTTTGTTAAAAAACAAAGCAAAAAGCCCAGAGTCTGTCTCTAAAGGGTTCCGTTTTCGGGTGTTTTCTTATTAATAGACACTGGAATTGACGTATGAATTGGCATACGTCTTTTTCTTTATTTATCAAGGTTTCACACTTTAAAAAGAGGGGCGAAACTTCTGTCATTTGCAAAGCCGTTTTAAGCACCAGTTTTATTGATCCTTAATAAGCTGCTGATTTCCGCATCTAGGATCAAGAGGGTCGCACTTATCGGTTGGGAGATCAGGTTAACCGCCAGAGCCGATAAGATAGACGGAATAATTCCGCTTAATTAGTAATTAATATTAAAAAAGCTAAAATAGACGGAGAAATTCCGCCTATTGACTAAAAAAATTCGAAAATGGGTGATTTTGCTGCGCATAAGCGGAAAACCTTCCCTTATTTACCCCGAAACAAGCTCCATTCTGAATTTTACCGGAAAATCTCCGCTTATTTTACTTTTGCTGGTTCTTCGATAAAGGACAAGACATCTTATTTAAAAGATTACCATGAACCGTATCACAAGTAAGTTAGGTTTTACTTAAATAAGGTTTTGGTATGCCTAATATAGGTACTCGCCAATTTTACTACGGCGAGTTTTACTTTTAAATTTACCAATAATGATGCCAATACAACTGTCATTTCGGTAATATTATAAAAAAAGCACCTCAAAACGGAACGGTTTAGTCTGTCTCTATAAGCTTTTCGCTGTTCAGCTAAAATCAGGATTTAATTAGCAGTTTCTTTTCCATTAATTGATTTTTCAGGATTAATATATGGGGGAATGGATCATTTTCAGTACCCCCAAGTTCAAAGATAGAATCAGTGATTTCAGTTAACAAGGAAGTGTCCGTCACATCATCAAGGAAAGTTTTGAATTCCTGGTAAATTGCTTGTTTTTGAGGTTCTAAGAGGTTTGATTTAACGTAGAGCTCGTCCAGTTCCAGGTAAATAAAAGATCTTTGTGATTCAGCGATCTTACTCATTTGTTCCCACCCCTGCTCTATTGATATTTGTGAATCTAGTACTATTATATAGAACGGCTGTTCTAAATGTAAACTGACAATTTAAATAATTCTTTATTTGTTATTTCTGAGACAGATTAGCAGAGGATGAGTCAGACAAAACCCTGGCTGGAGTTGATCGTTTTGTCTAAAGCAGAGGCAGTTTCGGACAAAAGGCCGGCTGTTGGCGATTGTTTTGTCTGAAGCAGAGGGAAGTTCGGACAAAACACTGGCTGTTGGCGATCGTTTTGTCTGAAGCAGAGGCAAGTTCGGAAAAAACATGGGTAGTGGGTGATGGTTATGTCTAAAGCAGAGGCAAGCTCGGACCAAACACGGGCATGGACCTATAATATTGTCCGAAGTACAAGCAAGTTCGGACAAAACATCATCAGATTCCCATAATTTTGTCCGAACCAAAGTTCTCTATCCTATTCTCTATCAATTAATCGCCATCAAGCATGCGGAAAACTCCGCCGAGAACACTGCCTTCGCCTTTGTTTTGCCCTCCGCCTTGAGGAGCTGCGGCAAAGACTCTGCTTGCAAGTCGGCTGAATGGCAGTGATTGTATCCAAACAGTGCCTGGTCCTCTTAGTGTAGCGAAGAAAAGTCCTTCTCCGCCAAAAAGTGCGGTTTTAATTCCTTTAACCATTTCAATGTTATAGTCCACATTACTTGTCATCGCGACAAGGCAGCCAGTGTCGACTTTGATAACTTCTCCAGGCTGAAGTTCTTTTTTATGTATGGTTCCGCCTGCATGGACAAATGCCATACCATCACCTTCGAGCTTTTGCATTATGAAGCCTTCTCCGCCAAAGAATCCTGCTCCAAGCTTCCTCTGGAACTCAACTCCAACAGAGACTCCTTTTGCAGCAGCCAGGAACGCGTCCTTCTGGCAGATGATCTTTCCGCCATGCTTGCTTAAATCCATTGGAATGATTTTTCCCGGGTATGGTGAAGCGAATGATACGTGCTTTTTGTCTACTCCAGTGTTGGTAAATGTGGTCATAAAGAGACTTTCGCCAGTCAATAGTCGCTTTCCGGCACCGAACAGCTTGCCAACCAAACCGCCTCCGCTGCCAGAACCATCTCCAAAAATAGTTTCCATTTCAATTTGCTGGTCCATCATCATCAGACTTCCAGCTTCGGCAACAACCGTTTCGTTCGGGTCAAGTTCAACCTCGACGAACTGCATGTCGTCCCCATAAATTTTATAATCAATTTCATGGTTCCTCATTGCTTTCCCTCCAACCAAATCATATTTACATGTCCATTGTACATCTTTACGTTTCTGGTTGCCGAATATTTTAAGCGTCATTAACTACGTGAACTGAATTTGCACAATACTTAGGCCGTTTTGCTCCACAGAATAACCACTCCTCTGCTGAAAAAATACCCCCATCACCCAAAATAGGCTTTTGCATATGTGGCAAAGGCCCTGTTGTCTACATAAATTGATGAAGAGTATTCGAATTAAATATTGTTCACACCTTCTATATAGGAATATTTCCAATACGTTACTTGTATCATGGGCCCTGAAAATTTAGAGGAGGTAAAGAAAAATGATGAATGACTTTCAAAATCAGCTGCAAATGCTCAATGTTGGTGATTTCCAGGCTACTCAGCCGGTAAGCTGGGACCAGAACCTGTACCAATCAGGTGATGAGCGTTTTCTAGGTTTGGGTTTAGGTGGATTTGGCTCTTGTTTCGGATTCGGTTTCTCTTGCTTTTTTAGCTGCTTTGGCTGCGGCGGCTGTTTCCGCTGTGGTGGCTGCTTCCGTTGCGGAGGATGCGGTCGTTGTGGAGGCTGTGGCCGCTGCCATCGCGGAAGTTAAGAACAGGTTAAATAAGACCCCTTGCAGAAGTCTCTGCAGGGGTTTTTCTAATGTTTCAGATTTGAGAACAGACCAGGGAACTTATATTTACAAAAGACATAAGGGACAAATTGAGATACATAGGATAATAGTGACAGTAAATGAAGGAAGAAGGCAGTTGCGCCTGAGGAGGTGTGTGTTGGTGACATTGGATCCTTCCATGGTTTTGAAGGTGAAAAGGGATACGTTTTATCTTGCTGAACCAAATGTTAGTGTGTACTTCAGGAATAATTCATGTTCCTTCCGTCTTGAGGGAAGCGGAATCGATCAGTGGGTTGAAAAGCTATTGCCGATGTTTAACGGAGAGTATTCATTAGGGAATTTAACAAATGGACTGCAAGAGCCATACAGACAACGTGTTTATCAAATTGCAGAGGTTCTTTTGCAGAATGGTTTTGTCAGGGATGTAAGCAAGGATGAACCACATCAACTATCGGAGCAAGTCTTGAAAAAATTCGCCTCACAAATTGAATTTGTCGATAATTTGGCTGGTTCTGGGCCTTGGAGGTTTCAGTCTTTTCGAAATGCCAAGGTGCTGGCGATTGGCTCTGGGCCAATGTTAAATTCGCTGGTGTCATCATTATTGGATTCTGGCTTGAAGCAGTTGAATGTCTCAATAACAAGTGACGTTCCTACGAATAGAAAAAGACTGACCGAGCTAGCTCACCATGCAAGAAAAACAGATTCCGTGCTGGAACTCCACGAATGGGCTGTAAAGCAGGGAGATTGGAGAGAACTGCTGAGACCGTACGATTCGGTCCTGTATGTATCTCAAAATGGTAACCTTGAAGAACTAAGGAAACTGCAATCAATATGCAGGGAAGAAAAGAAAACCTTCATTCCCGCTGTCCTTTTCAAGCAGTCAGGAATAGCTGGGCCGATTTTTAATCCAGATTCGGATGCGAGCTGGGAGTCAGCCTGGAGGCGATTGCATACCTCAGTCCGGATAAAAGAACAGGAGATCCCTGCTGTCTCTTCAACAACTGGAGCATTATTGGCTAACGTCATTACATTTGAGTTGTTTAAAGATATTACAGGAGTCACAACGGCTGAACAAAAACATCGGATTTATTTGCTAGACATAGAAACACTTGAGGGAAGCTGGCATTCATTTTTGCCACATCCGTTAGAAAAAGGAGAGCCAACTGCAATAAAGGTAGAAGATCCTGAAACAAGGATTGAACACGATATTCAAAGAACAGAACCAGAAAAACTACTGCATTATTTCAGCTTGCTGACATCAAAGGAAACTGGCATTTTACACGTCTGGGAAGAGGGAGACCTAACACAGCTTCCATTGGCACAATGCAGGGTTCAGGCGGCTGATCCCATTTCAGACGGCCCGGCTGAACTCTTGGAAGCGATAGTGTGTAATGGACTCACGCATGAAGAAGCAAGGATTGAGGCAGCGTTAGCCGGTATAGAAGATTATGCAGGCCGCCTGGCCGGTTTATTTGGAAAAGAGGAGTTTCAGGGTATAGGAGCTGGTGAAACGTTTGTAGAAGGACTGGGGAGAGGTCTGCAAAAATGTCTGGCTGAGAAATTAAATGATCGAAAGAACAGGCGAAAAGAATTGATATATCCGGTTGATGCGGACCTAATTGAGGATGATCGGTGCCTTTTTTATATGAATGCCCTAGGGACGGTGCTGGGAGCACTGAGAGTTGGGATAGGTGAGGACGTCATTGGTTTTCCTGTTATCTGGGTTGGAACGAGAAATGGCTGGTATGGAAGTACAGGGTTAAATACCACGATGGCATTAAGGAGCGCTTTACAGGAGGCGTTATACGATTATCAAAATAGTTCGATCCCAGAAGGTAAAAGATTCCTTTGTGAGTCACAGGTCCTCCTTGAAGAAAGGGGAAATCAAAGCATTAAGATTCCTGTTTATCCAGGAAAAATACAGCCTGAAACCTTACAGTCCGCAATTGAAGTCCTGAAAGAGAACAGAATCGATTTTTCTGTCTGCGAATTAAGAATCGAATCAATCTTTAACCAGCAATTAGCGGGAATATTTGGTGTATCGCTGCGTGAGGAGGGATTAACTTGAGTTCCTTCGTAGTCATCATTGGAGACGGCCAGCTGGCTGACCGTGTGGGGGGAGAGTTATCTTCCCGCTACCAGGTGTTTAGGCGGCCTGATTTTAAAAATGGCCTCCCTGCAAATTCGGAATTAATTCTGGTCTTGCACGATTTATGGAACCCTGATGCACATCAAAAGGCTGAAGAGGTGGCAAGACAGACAGGCAGCCCCTGGTTACGCGGCTTTGTTTCTTTTGGAGAGGGAATCATTGGACCACTCGTCCGGCCTGAAACTCCGGGGTGTTCCGAATGTGCTGACCTGAGGAGACTGCTGGGGGGACAGGAACGAAGCGAAATGTATGCAGTGAAACAGAAACTTGCTGCAGGAGGTGCTAGCCCAGACCCGTGGGCTTCTAGAACCAGCCTTTTGCAGCTCACGAATGTAATTGTCGCGGAAACAGACAGAATACTTGAGGGGAAGGAGACTCTTTCAGAGGGCAGGCTGTATTTTACCGACCTAAAAACTTTAAATGGCTCATGGCATACTTTCCTTGCTGATTCCCTTTGCCCGGTGTGCAGTCCAATACCAGATGATTCAGCCTCACTCGCACAAATTCACTTGGAACCGAGTCCTAAGGTCAGTGCAGGCAGCTATCGGACTACTGCGCTCGATCAATTGAAGAATCTGCTCCTGACAGATTATTATGACAATCGGACAGGGCTGTTAAATAGTAAAATGTATGATTTGATCACACCATTCGCCGATGCGAGTGTTAATCTGCCAATGATTTCTGGAGGCAATGAGGGCACAGCCGGAAGGACTCAATGCTATGCGGATAGCGAACTGACTGCCATTCTTGAAGGCCTCGAGCGCCATTGCGGGTTAGAGCCGCGCGGGAAGAGAACAGTCATCCATGACAGTTACCGGAACCTCGAGAAGCAAGCAATGAATCCATTAGAAGTGGGCGTCCATGCAGATGAGGAATATGAAAAGCCTGGTTTTCCATTCGCGAAGTTCGATCCTGACCGGCCGATGGATTGGGTCTGGGGATATTCCTTAATCGAAGAGCGGCCAATCCTCGTGCCCGAGCTTCTTTCCTACTATAGTTTGGGCTGCGGCTCGGCAGGATTTGTTTATGAGACTTCCAATGGGTGTGCACTTGGCGGAAGCATGGAAGAAGCGATCTTTTACGGAATCATGGAAGTGGTCGAGCGCGATTCCTTCCTTTTGTCATGGTATGCTAAGCTCAGGCTGCCGCGGCTGGATCTTTCTTCTGCAGAGGATGAAGAATTACAGTTGATGGCAGAACGGATGCGAGCAGTAGCTGGATATGATTTATTTTTGTATAACGCCACCATGGAGCATGGAATTCCAAGCATCTGGGCAATGGCAAAGAACAGGAAGGACAGCGGATTGAATCTGATATGTGCTGCCGGAGCCCATCTTGATCCGGTAAAGGCGGCAAAAAGTGCAATCCAGGAGCTTGCTGGCATGATGCTCAATCTTGATGGAAAATTGGAATCAAACAAGGAAGGCTATTTACAAATGCTTGAAGATGATTCACTCGTTCGCCAGATGGATGATCATGGAATGCTTTACGGATTGCCACAGGCAGAGGACCGGTTAAACTTCCTGCTTGATGATGATCGGCCATTACAGAGTTTCAAAGAAGCTTTTCAGTGGGAGTCTCGCCATGATGATCTAACGGATGATTTGAAGGATATTCTTGGGGTATTCCGCCAATTAGACCTCAATGTCATCGTCATCGATCAGACTCCGCCGGAAATAAGGAAAAATGGGCTTTATTGTGTAAAAGTATTGATTCCAGGAATGCTGCCAATGACTTTTGGACACCACCTTACCCGCCTTAAAGGGCTTGACAGGGTGTTGCATGTCCCGATGAAGCTTGGTTATGAAAAAGGGCCATTAACTTTTGAAAAACTAAACCATTTTCCGCATCCGTTCCCTTAGGAGGCAGCAGAATGAGTCTTGATGAATTTTTGAAGGATTTGCATTTTAATATCGATCGTGCCAACCAGGAAAACTGGGAACCAAACTGGGAGGATGCTCCTCTATCGTATAAGCTTTATAAAGGATTGCCTGTCGTACCACTTTCTGCAGAGGTTCCGTTAACCCTATCCGAAAACCGGCTGCCATCAAAGCCGGACCTTGAGGGAATCGGACATTTTCTCTGGTATGTCTATGGAATAACACAATTGAGCGAATCTGTTTATCCTGGAGATGATAATCCCGTCCATTCATACAGGAGGTTTGCACCCTCCGGCGGGGCACTCTATCCTAATGAACTGTATGTATATTTAAAACTAGATGACCTGACAGAGGGAGTCTATCATTATGACCCATCCCATCACCGGCTTGTTTTGCTCCGGACCGGAAATTTTGATTCATATATTTCTGAAGCTCTTGGCAATCGATGTGATCTTCCATCCTGCTTTGGTACCGTCTTCGTATCCACGATGTTTTGGAAAAATTTCTTTAAATACAATAACTTTTCCTACCGGCTGCAAGGCTTGGATGCTGGAGTGCTTATGGGCCAGCTGTTAGAGACAGCCAAACGTTTTGGTTTCGCTGCAGGGGTTTACTTTCAATACCTGGATTCCGCAATCAATCACCTTCTGGGCTTATCTGAACAGGAGGAGAGTGTCTATTCGATTATCCCGTTGTCAGTGGGAACGACCAATTGGGCTTTAAGTGGTGAAGGATCACCAAATTATAAGACAGCGGAAGTGTTGAAAAGGGAACTGCAACCGGTAGAATTTGATCGTATTGAGAGATCAAAAACAGTTTTAGAGTTTCCAAAATTGAATGTTATTAATGAATCTGCCATGCTGGAGTCTGCCGAATCGTTTAATAGGTTCTCTAACAATCCCAGAAATGTTCAGGGGCTTAGCGAGATCCATCTCCCACATGCGGAATCAATAGAGTATGATTTGGCAGAGGTAAGCAAAAAGCGTTATTCACCCGAAATGGACTTTGTTATGGCCAGGATAAATCAGCAGCAGCTGGCTGCCCTGTTGGACGGATCGGTATCTGCTTTTACTTACAGGAATGATCTAGACGATATTTCTTATGGGCAGGAAAACAGGATATCAATCTATGGCTGCTTATATAATGTGGATGGTATCCCAAATGGTGCTTATTACTACAACCATGCTGAACATAGATTAGAAGGAATACAGGAGGGGGACCATCGTCTCCTTTTGCAATCTGGATTATCCTTTGATAACGTAAACCTTCAGCAAGTGCCGCTTTGCCTGCACGTTACTGGCAATATGGATCTTTACCAGCAAGCACTGGGATACAGAGGTTATCGGATTTTACAAATGGAAGCTGGCATGCTTGTGCAAAGATTGCTTCTAAAAGCCTCAGCTTTAGGCCTGGGAGGGCACCCTCTGCTTGGATTCGATGCTGGCATGGCAGATGAGCTTTACGGAATGAACGAGCAAACGTGTCTGATCCAAATCCCAATCGGTCCGTTTCGTCCCAAGCCGTGGTTAAAAGGGAGTATGCATAGCTAAGAGCTGGTTTTCAGTTGGGGCGCATAACTGGCAATTGTAAGAATTTCATTTTGCCACAAGTTGAAATGCGGGTTATTGAAAGACTGTAACCAAATATAAAAAGAGAACTGCATCAGTTTATCTTCTGATGCAGTTTCGTTTTTAGTCCTCAACAGGATCAGTAATGACTCCTTCATCAAAGGGAATATCCTGATGTTGAGTGACGCCGAATTTCTTATAGGTAATCCTTGTTACATTAATATCATTTTCAGGATTATTGCCTCTGTAACCCACTGATAAAACGAGATATAAATCCTTATCCGCCGGGTAACCTTTTACCTCAAACAGTTCCTTATTCAATCCTTCTGCCAGGACCTCTGCTTCATCAGATCCTGTAATGTGTCCGGCTTTTGAAATGAAGGGTTTAATGACAAATTCATCATCATCTTTAGCAATAATTGTTCCATCTCTCTTTATGAATTCAACCTTTTCAAGGGCAGGATCTCCGAATCCATCCCATTTAAGATGGTAGGCTAAATAAAATATCCTTCCATCTTTATAATGCTCCAACCCAACGGTAGTGTGGCTCCATTTAGTAAATTCCCCATCATATAAACAATAGTCTATCGTCCAAAAGGTCGCGAAGGTAACGATAAATAACACCAGCAGAATAAGTCTCTTCATAATGCCCCCCTTGAAAATCCCCAATGTTAATCTAATATATTGTTACAGTCTTGAAATATGATAAAAACAAGTTAACTTAAAGAAAGCTGTTCTCCCAATTAACCAGACTCTCTTGCTTTCTTTTTATGATTTTTGGAAATTTTGCTAGAGAGCAATTTGAGCCTATGGTAAAATTTTCTTTAAAAAATTCATAAGAAATGAGTGCATATGTCAATGGTTGATAGTTTTGTAATTTCCTTGTTTGGCCATCCAAGAAATATCAGGGTTTATATCCCTTCTGAATGTGACAATAAAAGTTATCCTGTTTTGTACATGCATGATGGCCAAAATGTATTTGGGAATGAAGAGGCAATCGGTTCTGTAGGATTGGAGCTGGATAATTTACTGGAAGAAAGCAATATAGGGCTTATTGTAGTAGCGATTGATCAAAATCCGCCTGAGCGGATCAATGAGTATTGTCCCTGGAAAAATGGTGAATTTACAACAAAGCTTCTTGGCAAACCAAGTACCGAAGGCGGTAAAGGCAAGGGTTATGTTGACTTCATTGTCCATGAATTAAAACCTGTGATTGATTCGAAATATTGCACGAATCATGAAGAAACTTATATGGCAGGTATCTCCTTAGGCAGCTTAATCACGGTTTATGCGGCCTGTACATACCCTCAAATTTTTAAAAGGATAGCTGGTCTATCTTCTGGTTTTTATCGGAATCAGGAGGAGATTGAGAAATTAGTAGAATCTGCTGATTTATCCCAGATTGAAAAGCTATATTAGACTGTGGCACGATGGAAGGCGGAGAAAAGCTCGCTGCACCTTTTTTGGAAACCAATAAAGCAATTTATTCATTAATTGAGCAGAAAGGAATCGAGGCAAAACTGTTAGTAATCGAAGGAGCAGAACATATCTACACTGCCTTTAAAATGCGGATACATAATGTTATTTCCTATTTAGTGTCTTAGGGAGGAAAAAGGTTTGTATAAAAACCGTCGATAGTTATTTAGCTCTTTTATCTTGTTTTTAATCAGTTATATTATCTGGCAAATAACAGGGGAACTGGCTGAAAAAACGGAAGAAATGGATACTGTTACTTCTTTTGCAATTTATAGTTTTCTGTCAGCTTTTTTCTTTTTGGTGGCTACCTTCGCTTTGTTAATAAGGGCTGTAGTGATGAAAACTAAAATGCATTGATATTGAACCAGGTTTTTTCCCTATAATATGGACAATCATCCATACTATGGTCTCACTCTATGAATATCTTGAAGCATGGAGGTGAGACAATGAAGAGAAATGATAAAACCGGTGATTTATCTGATTTGTTTTGTGACGAGAATATCAATAAAGTGCCTTTTCCCAGGATAAAGGTCATTCCTGTAAGGGATGTTCCGGACGATTGTGTATTGGTATGCGTCTGGCCATTTTGTTTTTTAGCATGCAATGGAGCAGGAGAAGACCCATGGGAGGATTGTGAGATTGTTTGTAACGAAAGTGGTCAATGTTTTATTGTTTGTCCGGTCATTCCTGATGGGGATTAATGATGATTTGCAAATGATAGCTTAAAAGGAGCCAATGAAGATGGTTCCTTTTTTTGTAACTTTCTTCGGTTGTCGAAGGGTTAAGGATGTAAAAGTTAGAATATTATGACATAATGTAATTATATTTTAACTGAAGGAGTGGTGCAGGTTGGCTAATGAATTTCCGATTGAGCAGGTGAGGGAAAGATTTCCGGCGTTAAAACGGGAAGACAATGGGAAACAGGTAGTTTATTTTGATGGACCAGGTGGGACTCAGATGGTCGATTATGCACTAGAATCGATGTATCGATACATAAAGAATGGAATGGCGAACCTCCATGGAACCTTCAATACCAGTGCTGATACGGACGCGTTGTTGGACCAAGCTAGAGAGACAGTAGCTGATTTACTTGGGTGCCAGGCGAATGAGGTAGCGTTTGGAGCAAATATGACTACGCATGCTTTTGCAATCGCACGGAGTCTTGCTGGTTTTATCAATGAAGGTGATGAGATTATTGTCACGGAGCTGGACCATCGTGCCAATGTTGACCCTTGGATTTCGATGGCAAGGGATCGTGGAGCAGTCATTAAATTCATAAAACTTGATTGTGATAACTTTAGCTTAAGGCTGGAAGAGCTGGAAGAAATCATTACTCAAAAAACAAAATTGGTAGCCGTGGGGATGTCATCTAATGTTACCGGGACGGTCACGGACTTGATGCGGGTTATAAATAGGGCAAAAGAGGTTGGGGCTTGGGCGGTTGTTGACGCCGTCCATGGAGTACCACATTTAGCAATTGATTTTCAAGAGTTGGGCTGTGATATTCTTCTATGCTCAGCATATAAGTTTTTTGGACCTCATGTTGGAATCGCTGTAATAAGGGAGAACCTTTTCGAGAAACTTCCAGTTTATAAGCTAAATCCTGCACCTGGTGAGATTCCTTACAAGCTTGAGACAGGTACTCAAAATCACGAAGGCATTGCGGGGGTGATCGGTGCCATCCGGTTTATTGAAGAATTGGGTTTTGGAGAATCGAGAAGGGAACGAATGTTATCTGGAATGCATGCTATTGATGAATATGAGCTAGAGCTTGCAGCAGAAGTGGAGGCCTTTCTGCGCAGTATCCCGGAAGTGACGTTGTATCGAAACAAATCGGGAAGAAAGACACCAACTTTTGCTTTTACGGTCGATGGACATCATTCCCGCGATGTCACAGCATGGCTTGCTGAGAATTACAATATGTGTGTTGCCGATGGAGACTTTTATGCTTCTACTATGGCTGAGGTTCTCAAAGTTTATCCAACAGGCGGCTGGGTGCGTATTGGGCTTGCACCATATAATACAAAAGAGGAAATCCAGCAATTTAAAGAGGGATTAACAGCGTATATTGCACAACATCAAGAGAATATGGTTTGATATTTACGAAAGGTAGATGAAACATGTTTGGAATCAGTCATTTTGAAGTATTTTTGATGACCGCCATCCTGCTTAATTTGACTCCAGGGACAGATACGATGTACATCATCAGCAGGAGCATTTCGCAGGGCAGGACGGCAGGTATTTATTCTGCTCTTGGCATCTCAGCAGGAGTAGTTGTTCATACCTTGCTAGCCGCGTTCGGTTTATCCGTTATATTGACTCAATCGGCTTTTTTGTTCACTGCGGTCAAAATAGCTGGAGCGATTTATCTGGCTTATTTAGGGGCAAGAATGTTACTGGAAAAAAGCAGTACCCATGAAAAAAAGTCCATGCCAATACAAAGCAATAAAAAAATCTTTTTTCAAGGGATGGTCACCAATGTAACAAACCCAAAAGTCGCTTTGTTTTTTCTGGCTTTCCTTCCCCAATTCATCCATGCGGATCCGGGGACAGCGAGCCCAATCCCATTCATCATACTGGGATTGACGTTCACTTTGACCGGTGGAACATGGTCTTTGTTGACGGCTTATTTTTCCTCAATGGCAACATCAAAACTCAGGAAAAATGCAAAAGCAGGAACAGTATTGAACCGCCTTACAGGAATTGTTTTTATTGGAATGGGTATAAGTTTATTGAAGGCAAAAGCTTCATCATGAACGGAAGAGCCTGGACAAATGTGCCAGGCTCTCTTTAATATAGAAAAAAGACTAAATAGACTGGTGGAATCATCGATGGGAGAAGCGTTGGTCAAATTTAAAAAACGGATGAAAAAAATCAAAGAAGATATCTTTATTATTGCCGAAGCATACAAGCATCCAGATACCCCTTTTTTTATCAAAATTTTGGCGCTGATTGTCGTGGGTTATGCATTCAGTCCCATTGATTTAATACCTGACTTTATTCCCATTCTCGGATATCTCGATGATCTTATCCTGATCCCATTGGGAATTGCCATGCTTTTGAAATTAATACCTGATCATGTCATTCATGAATCGCGGGTAAAGGTTGCAGCAACTGAAAAAGTGAAGAAGAAAAATTGGCTGGCGGGATTGGTTATCATCTTGATATGGGCTTTATTGTTATACTGGTTGGTTGGGTTAATAAACTGATCCAGGACGCCACTATCGAGATAATCGAAAGCAGTAGATTCGGAAGAGCAGGAACTAATATTGCAATCAAAAAAAGAAGGTGGAAGGCGATCTATTTAGTTAATGGGGGGGAGGCCAGTAAATATCATTTAACCTGAAAGAATTCTACCTTAAAAAAAACACCAAAAAGGTGTTTTTAATTCTATAAAAATAGCCCTTTCTTACACTGTCACATGTTTAAATCCAAGATCTAAAAGAGCATTTTCTAGTGAACTGCTAACTTTTATTAAATTGAAATTCAACCCCACTCGTGTCATGGTTTGAGCAATTGTGGGACTAATTCCGGTAATAACGACTTCTACACCAATTAATTTTAGTGTATTCACGATTTGAAAAAGGGAATTTGCAACCAGACTGTCAATCATGGAAACTCCTGAAAGGTCCAAAATGAAATACTGAATATCAAGCCTGATGGACTCATTTAGCGATACCTGCATAATCATTTTGGCACGATCATTATCAATAGAACCAATTACAGGCAAGACGGCAATCCCTTTGGAAATAGGAACGACCGGGACAGACAGTTCCTTTAATTCAGTAAAAGTTGATTCCACAAGGCTAAGGTTATGTTTTTCATGAATTTCACCAGTGATTTTAAAGATTGCATCAATCAATCTATCATACTGTTGACTAATTTGAACCATGGTTTTGCAAGAAATACGATTCTGTTCCAATTCCTCAGTGAATATTTCCCAAATAATCAAGCGGAACAAGGAGACAATTCTTAACGACTGTGTTAACGATATTCCAAATGCAACTGTTTGATTCGCTGCCTTTCTCGACCAGTTACAAACAGATTCGTATACAATCTCAGGATTTTGATATAATATTTCGCCAAAGTACCCGATGATTTCAGCTCTTAATTCCAAATATTCAGGTTCAGGCATTTTGAACTTCTCAAAATTCTCTGTTGAATTTTTAAGGATATTTTCGCTAAATAACTTAGCGAGCTGATACCGGTTACCAAAGATTTTTCTGCCCACCACTTCAGACTCTTCTATAGACACTTTACATCTCCTTTTTAATAACAATTTTTTTTGGAATTGGACATTAGCTTTTAAGGAATGTAAAAAATTAAAGCAAATGAAGAGGGTTTATGGTACTCATGTGGAAAGGGAAGAATCAATATGTGCTCTAAGACTAACACATGGGACTAGTATAAGCGAGGAAAAGATTAAGAGCGTCCGCTTATAGTATTTAAGAAAGAAGCTGCTGTAAAAACAAAAACGATTTCGCTTGCTGAAGAATCAATTGAGCAAAAAAAATCAAATGAAAAAGTTCCTGGAGCCCAGTGGACTGAAGGAACTTTCTTGTTGAACAACTATACGTTGATCACTAATTCTTAAACTTCTCAGGGAACTGTTTCAGAACGGCTGCTGAAATGGCATCCGCCATCATGATGATATGACTCATTCCATCATCGATGGAGACAATTCTCGCTGCCCAATCTTTTTGCAAGCTCGCATCAAGGTCATCAGCTACTAATCCAAGATGCTTATACAGTAAATCTTTTAACTTTTCATTTTTTAAATTTGGATTGGCGCTGCTCAGAAAAACTGCGATATCATCGGCATTCCGATACCATTTTTTGTTTAGTTGATCCAGCATTGTTTTTTTTCCTGCTTTAGCCGCTTCGACAATATCGCCGGCAATCACAATATGCTCTTTAAGCAAAGCTGTAAGTTTGTTTCCTGCTTCCTCTCCATAAACAGGTTTGATCGCATTTCCTATATCCTCCTGATTTTTAAGAAGCCTTGCAAGGACATCTTTTTGATCCTCGGAACCTGCAGTTGTTGCGCTTGTAATATAATTGCTTGTCCACAAAACATGATCCACCCAAAGTCTTCGGAACTCATTTTCAAACTTCACCTGTGACTTAGTAATGCAATGGTTCTGTGGTTTAGCGGATGCCGGTGACGCGCCAATCGGCAAACCAAGCGCCATTACTAAAAGTAAACCAATAGATAATAATTTCTTCATGCTATATTCTCCTTCTGGTGTTGTTAGGATCTTGTTTATTATTGATAAAAGACACTATATTATTCGCACAATAAGAATGCTTGGTTATGTAATAAGACCGCCAAATGGCGGTTTTAACGCAATTCTTTTAGGTCAAAGTATTGGACGGTCTTTCCATCCCGATCAAACTGGATGATTAGTTCAGTGTTATTAAATTGATAGATGAATTGTTCGCAATTAGCTGTTTCATAGCAGGAGGTTTTCTTAACTTTGTTTGGATAGCGGTACTCATTAAGTACCTTGGCTTTTTGAGTTGGAAGTGTATTGAGTCTTAAGAACTCCGGATAGACCTGCAGGCCGAAAACGGAACCATTTTTCATATTGAAGTTGACACGGACTCCTGCACCTTCATCAATGTAATAAAGAGATCTGATATTTAAATGGTCCTCAGTTTTTAGCGGTTTTCCAAACCTTTGCAGGACATTTTTATATGAGTCTCCTAGCTGAATTCCGTTAACATGAAGATATTTATTCGTAACAACGTAGGCATCCATAAACCCGCTTTTACGCAATATCTTCTTCTGCTTTTCGGCATTTTCTTTTTTTGAAAAAACACCAGCCTGGATGCGATAATATGTTTTGCCATTGATGACTTTCGAAATAACTGTTGCTTTGATTCCTTCCTTTTTCATACTGGCCAGTTGTTTATTTGCATTGTCTTTATTTGAAAAAGAACCAACGATTACTGAATACATCAGTTCCGTTTCCGTTAAAGGAGGCAGCAGCAACTTCTGGCCAATATAAATGGTATTATTTTGAAGACCATTGTAATTCCTTAAGTCTTCAATTGTCAGATTATGTTTCTTTGAAATGCTGTACAAAGTATCTCCCTTTTTTACTGTGACAGCGGCATCTTCAGCATATCCAGATTCATTACCAAAAAAGAGCAATGATCCAATCAATAAGAAAATCAACCCAAACTGTATGAAATGCTTTATCATCCTCATTTTCCTCACCTCATATATTTTGACGAGAGGATTCAAACCGAGTTTCGACGGGATAAGCCTGTTTTTAAAATGGGTTTAAGAATACAAGTATGTCATAAAAATATTATGTTAACATTAAAACTTACTCCTGCCGAAAACTTTTACAGGAATTAATGTTTCCTTTATAGAAATTAAAGAAAACAAAGTTGATATTTATAGTGAGGATGAAATTATGAAGTTTAATAAGAGGCCATTTGTTATCACAGCATTAATTCTTCTTCTTTTTGCTTTAAATACTTTCGGTCCATATAATGTTTTGACGGCTTTAACAGCCAATAATCTTGCTGAATATCCTGAGCTTCAGCAGGAGTTGGAAGGAAAAATTGTGGATATAGATTATAAAGGGCGCGGTACCTACCAGGTTATAACCGACAGCAAGGATTATATTATTGTTGAAATACATAGTCAGGAATCCGTTGTGAAATATAAAGTCTACGAACTAAGCAGAGGGGTTGAAATATATAAAAATCCAATGTGAAAGTAATTGGCTAAAGGCAAGGGAATCAGCAGATTAAATCAGCAGTGGGACCATTAACTGTGCTTCCATCCATTGTAAATACTGGTTCTAAATTTCATCTTAACGTGTCTTTTTTTCTTAGGATTAATAACTATACACCACTCTACACTCTTGAATAACTTGGTTATGAAGGGGGTGAGAGGAAAATGTCATTTGACAGAAATGATCACCTGCATGATGAAGATAACCCATTATGCAATCCGGACCATAGAAACTTTCCATTATCGAAGTTAAAGGTCATACCAGTAAGCCAGCTGCCTGATGATGCCTTTTTGGTATGTATCGGGAAGATCTGCACATTGGTATCATTAGGAGAAGACGACCAACCATTTGCGGGCTGTTATATTGGTTGCGACGAGTTTGGAAATTGTGTATTTACTTGTCCAACCGATTAATTGATAGTGATTGATTGCTTAGCCAGTATCTCAATCAGAAGGGAGTAAGAGCTGTGTCAGCCATCCCTTCCTAACATTGTTAAATACATTCCTGGACAGCAGTTTTCAAAAATATTTGCACCTTGGTACAGAAATAAAAAATACTATTGACTTTATAAACTGTAAAGATTAATATTACAGATATAAAATATCTTTAAATCAAAGCTTTCAATGACTCAACTGTAATTTTTATTTTTACAGTAAAAAGAAGGAGTTGTAGGGAATTGGTAACTCTATATATCACATCAAGCTGTGCATCCTGCCGAAAAGCAAAAGCCTGGCTGCAGGAACATGAGATTGATTTTATCGAAAGAAATATTGTTTCAGATCCGCTGACTGTTGAGGAGATTAAATCGATTCTTCGAATGACAGAGGATGGAACGGAAGACATAATCTCAACCAACTCAAAAGCATACCAGAACCTGGATGTGGATATCGATTCACTGCCGCTGAATCACCTTTACGACTTAATCAGGAAAAACCCGCAAATGCTTCGACGCCCGATTATCCAGGATCATAAAAGGTTGCAGGTAGGCTACAATGAAGAAGAAATCCGCAGCTTCTTGCCGCGCAAACTTCGTACATTTGCCGGATATGACTGGGAAAGCCTGGCCAATTAAAAAGCTTATCATTTGTATTTTGTCTATTTCAACTGTAATATATATTATTACAGAATGTAGGAGTAAGCTCTTGTTAGGAGGCAGGTTATGAATAGTGATTTTTCCCTTGCCATTCACAGTTTAACTTTACTTGCACTGCAGCCGGACAGGATGTCGACGAGCGATGCAATTGCTGAGAGTGCAGGCGTTCACCCGGTAAGAATTCGTAAAGTGCTGGGGCTGCTAAAAAAAAATGGTTTTATTAAATCAAAAGAAGGAACCGGCGGCGGATTCATTTTTGCGCTTGACTTAAATGAAGTGAACCTCTGGGACATCTATAAATTGACCTCTGAAGGGGCATTGCAGCCTAAGTGTCCTGATTCAAATGAGAAATGTATGGTCGGCGCAAATATGCACAAGGTTCTTTTTGCGATTTTCCTCGGTGCCGAAGAACACTTAGGGGAATTTTTGAAACGTTATACTCTGAAAGAGATTGTTGATTTAATCAAGCAGGAAAAAGATTGCTGTGAGTAATTAGCTTTTTCCTGGGTAAATTGTAATTAAAATAGTTACAGATTAAATGAGGTGACATAAATGAATAATTCGATTCTGAAAGTAGGGGACTGGATTAAGGGGAAATCCCGGGATGGTGAATTAATTATCGGGTATGTAGAGTCACTTGATATTCTGGACGAAAAGGTGAATGCAACAATAACATCCAGCGATGATGAGACTCTGGTTGGCAAGACAATTCCAATGTCTTCAAACGGAGTTAAAAAGCTTCCTGAGCCTCAGGTTAAAAATAAAGAGCAAATTCAGTTTCTCATTGATTTGGCCCTTGTCACAGGAGACGAAGAATGGTTCATGGAGCTTTCCCAGCAACTTAGAGCCATGAGAGAACTTGTTAAGGGGATAAAATAAAAGAAAACAAAAAAGCTCATATTTGTGTAATGGGTTCGGATAACTATCACAAACCGTTAATTTGGATTGTAAAAAGTAATCTTTGTTGCATATAAAAATATTATTAATTTTGTGACCAAATTGCTATAACGGCGGTTTGGTCTTTTTGTCTTGCAGGACATTTATTAACCATTTTTACGTAGAAGGATTTACGCGCCTTTTTTATTGAATTTCTTATTAACCAAAATAGAACAAGCAAGAGAATATTGGAAGGGCAATGTAAAAAACGAACTTCCTGAGCTCTTGATTAATAGAAAGATCGAAGTGGGAGAAATTATTGATGATTTTTCAGCTTATATAGATCATCGTTATAGTAGCGATGATCTAAAAAACTAATGGATGTAAGAGGTCAAAATTGTGTTGCGGAACAAATCGGCATTTTTTCTTGTTAACTAAAGGTGCAGTATAGCTCAATAAAATCTCCGCTTCATAAGTGGGTTAATTGGGTAACAGGTGAATTAATACATCATTGATTCGGTAAAAGTATAAAACAAACAAACAAATAAGAAAATGAATTGAGGTATCTTTAAGGTGCTTGATATATTAGGTGGCTTATTTACTTTCATATTTGGTGTCATTTTCTTATCGATAGATTTGTTTCGAACTGAGTGGTTTGTAAAAAACGTGAAGGAATCAGATAGGGGTTTAATTGATTTCCCTGCTTTTATAAGTGATTATTGGTTTTGGAAAATCGCTCTAATTGGATTGGGAATACTAATCATTTTTATGACTCTATATTCAATTATATTTTAGCATATTGCACTTATAGGTCGATCATTCAAGATGAAGATTGCTCCTTTTCTTATTCAAGTAACGGCGCAGGTGTGCGGCCGAGCCTAGGTCGTATCATATAGTGGGTGGGATTCCCGCCGAGTAAGAACTAGCCATTCGCTCGTAGCGAGTCTTGGAGGGCTAAAGGTAACTTTAGTCTTTAAGCGTAGACAGTTAGGTAGCGGGCCGAAAGCCAAATGGTTGAAGGGATTGAGCTCCATAATGTTAGTAAATCGAGAGGGCTAATGCCTTACGCACAGCAGAAAGCTACATTTTATCTTTCGTTAAAGGCAAGAAGGGTAAAACCTCTCTGGAGTCAGAGACCTTGGCACGTTACACATTGATATGATACGGCAACTCGGGAGACCCTACCGGTCTTTTCTTTTTTGTGAAGAGTATGGTCTACAAGCGATAACAAGCGAGGAAACCAAATGCCGATGGTAGGGAGTCGGATAGCAGCGTAGTACCAATGAAGTTGGGTAATGCCGATGGAGGGAAGGCTAGCTACCAGTTATCACCCTTACTAGGGACACATTTACTACACACAGAGGTAGGAATAATAAATGGAAACAAAACTACTTAGGATAGCAGAATTAGCAAAATCTGAGCCTAAAATGAAGTTTACATCTCTTGCACATTTATTGAATGAGCAATCTTTAACTCAATGTCATTATGAATTGCCTAATAAAAAGGCAGTTGGTATCAACGGAACGACAAAAGAACAATACAATGACAACTTGGAAGAAAATATAGAGGATTTAGTAAGTAGGCTTAAAAGCAAAAGTTACCGTCCTGTTCCAGTAACACGAATGTATATTCCAAAGCTCAACTCAAACAAGATGAGACCACTGGGAATACCGGAACATGAAGATAAAATTGTTCAAAAGGGCATTACGAAAATACTAAATGCCATCTATGAAAATGATTTTCTAGACTGCTCATTTGGGTTCCGACCAAATAGAAACTGCCATGATGCGCTGAAAATACTGAATCAATATATCGAGAAGAGAGCAGTAAGCTATGTAGTCAATGTAGATATCAAAGGCTTCTTTGATAACGTTGACCACAAATGGATGATGGAGTTCTTGAAACTCCGAATCACTGACCTTAACCTACTGAGAATAGTCAGCAGGTTTCTTAAAGGTGGATATATGGAGGAAGGTAAGAAATACAAGACAGACAATGGCACACCGCAAGGTGGAGTGATATCTCCGATATTAGCGAATGTCTATCTCCATTACGTTCTTGATCTATGGTTTGAAAAAGTGGTTAGGAAACAATGTAAAGGCCAGGCTTATATAGTAAGATACGCAGATGATTTTGTTTGTTGTTTTCAAAATAAAAGTGAAGCTCAGCAATTCTTCCATTCATTAAAGGCGAGATTAAAGAAATTTAACCTGGAAATAGCCGAGGATAAAACGAAAATAATTCCCTTCGGACGGTTTGCGGAAAAGAATGCAAAACGTGACGGGACTGGCAAACCAGATACCTTTGATTTCCTCGGGTTTACCCATTATTGTGGGGTAAGTAAACAGGGTAATTTCCGAGTGAAACGGAAAACCAGCAGGAGGAAAGTCCAAGGTAAATTAAAAGAAACCAAAGAATGGCTGAAGAATAATAGGAATAAAGATATCCATATGATTATGGATAGATTTAAACGCTCACTAACAGGTTATTACAACTATTATTGCATCACAGATAACACCCAAACTGTTAACAACTTTAAAGCGAAAATTGAGTACTTACTGTTTAAATGGCTAAACAGAAGAAGCCAAAGGAAATCCTTTACTTGGGATAAATTCAGGCTCTTTCTTAATAAATATCCACTACATTCACCAAGAATCAAAGTGAATATCTATGAACTTAGAAAAGAGATTAACTACATTCTGTAAATGATAACTAGGAGGAGCCGTGTGCGTTAATAGCGCAAGCACGGTTCTGTGAGGGGGGAGGAGTACAATTTACCGCAAGGTAGAAAGGCTCCCTTCAACTCGACTAGTGGAATAAGCAAAAATTGATTTTTATATTAAAGTATTAACGGAATTAATACAATGGGCAGTCCAAAATAATGGTGGACTGCCTTTTATAGTTAAAGGTTTCAGGAAAAATATGGTGACAAGAGAGTGATAAAAGTGTAAAATTACACTAATTGTAAATTGGGGTGATTAGATGAAAGTTATATATACATTTATACTGTGTTTAGTAATATTAATCATTGCTGCTATAGGCTTTGTGCAATATAAATTCATCACTACCGAAAATGAAGTAATGGAATATTTAACGGTTAATGAAAAACTTCAAGAAGAATCCATTAAGACAAAGCCGTTTATAGCAAATTTACCAGGGGATAAAAATTGGATGGTATCTGTAATGATTAAAGAAGATAATAAAAAGTATTACTACTATGTGAACAATGAAGGTAAGATTGTGTTAGAGTCTACCGTTGAAAACGGTACAGAAAATGTTTTCAATAAAATAATGAACTAAATTTAGGCGGGTATTTTCAAGTAGTGATTTTATTAAAAAATTCTTATTCATCCCTAACGATCCAGGTTAATTGGAGAAGAAATCGTATAAATATTATTAAATCAAGAATAAAATAACCCGACTTTAAATTAAAAATATGAGTTATTTATTGTAGAACTTAATAAAGAAAATCAAATGGCACTCGAATCAAACTCCAAAATACGTTTAAATGAGGTGAAAATGATGAAAAGAAATAGGCTGATGAGGTCAAATTCGGATTATGTATTTTTAGGTGTATGTGGAGGAATCGCAGAGGCTCTTTTAACTTCATCCATAATTGTGAGATTGGTATTTATATTCGTGCCAGTATCGCCAATACTCTATCTGATTTTAGGAGCACTTATGGAGAAAGAGGATTCATTTTACGGAGATAGTGTAAGAAAGAAGAGTACTTTTAAAACTGCATTGTTAGCATTCATTTTTACTGCATTAGTATTTGTAATCTTTTTTAACTTGGGTCTTCTTTAGGGAAGTGTTTTTTAATTTGAATATTCTCTTCTACTAAAGGGCATTTATGTTTAAGAAGAGTATTCATTCTACTTGTTTTAAAATTCTAGCCTTTTCTGAAACAATAATGATTTTCATTCGTAGAACAGTTAGCAGGACTAAATTTATCAAAGCTTTACTTGAAAATGCGACAAGGAGTGGGCCTTATTTTTGAAATTTTAATTGGTATTTTAATTATTTTGTTTATACTGGGATTTAGTTTTTTTTTGATGTATTGGGGAATTAAACGAATCTTAAAATCGCAAAATTCAATACGGACCAGTGATCAATATATAATGCAGGAGCTATATACTTTAAAGGAACGTGTAGAGTTGCTTGAGAGAAATTGTGTAAGAGATAAAAATGAGCATAACTAATTTGTGTTTAAAATGATGTGTTCACTCGTTCCATTCTGCTTACTAATGGAACCTTGTTCAATTGTTCCACTAAACCAGCTAATAGTTTGTCAATATTTTTCATTAAAATATCGAAATTCATCGTGATATACTAAAAAAGTGTATACCAAATAACCTTCGTATTCTTTGAACTGGAAGGTTTTTCGTTATTTAGTTAGATGTTGTTTCTATGCTATATCTTGGAAAGTTGTTCTGTTTTTTAATAGGGCAAATATCCAGTGTAAGAGCTTATTTACACAAGCAATGACTGCTACTTTAAATGGTTTTCCTTCCTCGCGTTTCTTATCATAGAACTGTCGTAATTTCTTATTTCGAGGAATGATTTCATCGCTTGTTTTACTCTTGCGACAGTCGCGTATAGCACAACGAACAGCCATATATAAAGCGTGGCGCAGCCCGCTGGAACCTCTTTTGGTGATTCGGTTTTTGGTGGCAGTAAACTTGCCAGATTCGAAAACACTAGGGTCTACTCCAGCGAAAGCCACGAGCTTTTTAGGGTCAGTAAATCGATCTATCTCACCAATTTCGGAAATAATCGTTGCCGCGATCTTTTCACCGATACCAGGGATAGATTTGATGATATTATATTCTTCAACTTCTTTAGCGAGGGCATCTATCTCAAACTCCAACGTGGATAGGTGCTCTTTGTATTGAAGAATAATGTCAATGTACAAACCTAAGCTTAAAATATGACTCTGATAGACTGTCTTTTCAAAGGGATTACGAGCTGCCACCACTTTTAGTTGTAAGGCTTTTTCATTGGCCCATCTGATTGAGCGGCTTTTACATAATTCCTTGATCCTATTTGAGAGTGTGTCATCACTTGCCTCTAATATGTCCTCAGATGACGGAAACGCCTTTAATGTTAAGAGGGATACCACAGAATATAAATCACCGAAGACTCTTCTATATTCAGGAAATACTTGAACTAGAATAGCCTGGAACTGAAGCTTTGTCTGAATCATGACTCCTGTAATATTTTCGTGTTGTCTTGTAAGATTACGAAGGTTTAAAAGCTGAACCCCACGCTTTTTATATGGCTCTAACTCCTCCTTGTAAAACAACTCGCAGAGGTGGTAAGCATCGATGGCATCTGTCTTTACTTTCCTTAAACTTGAACTTTTCGCCTTATAGGAAATCAAAGGGTTAATAATGATTAATAAATACCCACGTTCCTCTAAATATTGGACTACTGATTTTTGATAGTGTCCAGTAGCTTCAAGAATAACTGGAGGTTTTAGACCGGATTCTTTTTGTACTACCTCTAAAAACTCTACAAGTAAATCAAGACCCTGTAGTGTATGAGCTACTTTAAAGCTCTTACCGAATGGTTTGCCTTTATCTACAAAAGCTTGAACCTGACTTTCCCCCTTTGAAATATCCAGACCAACGACTGGATTCATCCTGTATCATCTCCTAATCTCTTATTTGCCGGTACCCCTTGTCCTTCTTGCAGTGTCACAGTTTCGCTTGTTATACGAGATCTATGTCCCAACCAGCCTCAATCATGTTTCTACAAGTAGGGGGCAAACTGTTTAGCTGACGGTATCCAAGTCCCACGGGCAGTTACGTTTAACCCCGCCTACCGTTATAATAAGACCATATAAAAAAAGGTCAACCAGAAATATTTGCATATCTGGATGACCTTATAATACGAACGGGGAGTTTAAGAAGGAAGTTATTGAAAACTCGTAGACTTTAAATAAAAAATATTAGAACGTGGTGAATTTATGGACATAAAAAATAAAATAAAATCATTACTGAGGGAGACTGTAAAAGATTTTGTCCAAGGCGATTTTATTAAAATTAAATCAAGGTTAGAAAATGGGCTTTCAATCAGTGACCTTAAAGAAGAGATTAGTTAAACAGTTAGGCTTGAAGATGCGGGTTGGTTGTGATGGATAATATTAATTCAAGATGCGAAATCTAACTGTAAAAATTTACGGGAGTGAGCATCGTGAAGAAAATAATTGTTCTCTTTACAATTTTATTAATGTTACTCACAAATAACTTGGTTAATGCTAAACCTCCAGAGCCAAAGGAAATTAAACCGTATGCAGAAGATTGGTATGTTACACCGGAAGATATTATTAGAGATATTATATTTCCAGCCATTGATAAAAGGATAATAAAAGAGTATGGAGGAAAAGAGGCTTCTGGTTTTGGGTGGCAGCAACAGAGGATTCTTAATATTGTTTATAACAATAATCATTCTTATGATATTTCCTTAAGAATTCAAGTTCTGGAAAGTAACAATAAACCATTTGAGTATGCAGATGACTTGGTTAAAGTAAGAGTATCGCCATCTTGTGATAGTCCTAAAATTGGATGTAGTCACGGCTTTAAGGTAGAAGTATTAGAATACGAACATAAATAACGGTAAAAGGTATTTCCGGTAGAACCTAATTGAAATGACCGTCTTCACCTTACTCGTGCGTTGATCCAGGAAGGATTAACGTCTTTTTTGTTGAATTCATTATGGAACTAAAGAAGCAGGAGTTGTAGAAGGATTGTTATCATAAATATATGAATTAGATAAAAAAGGATTTAATAAAAAGAGGTGACTTCAACATTGAATGATTTACTAATAGAATTTATGAATGAACCTTGGTGGTTGATTAATAATAAAATGTCAGAATCTCTTAATGAGGAATTAAAGAGAGAAATTTCACCAAATCACATTCTATTCGCCAAAAAAGCTGTTGCAGTGGCTAGGAGAGAAGATAATGATGATGTTGTATTTTGGGTGAGTGATATACAAAGACATGCTGTTGTTCATCTAACCTATTCAAAAGAAACCTCTGGAGAATTTCCTCGTACAAATTTGTTTACATTAAGAGAATTAAAAGAACATTGTAGAAGTGTTTCGGAATTTTATTAAGCTACGATTTGCTTCCCTTTGATCCATCTGCAAATTTAGAGGTTTTTTTGTTGTTCAACTAAAGATGCAGGGAGTTAAAGAAGAATAATTCATGGAATAAATACTGACAATATGGTTGGTATTGTTGTTTTTAAAAAACGAGGTGTTCCTCTTGGTGAAGCTATTTATAGTGACAGTTATATTAGTTCTTTTAGTTGCCCTCAAAATGCCCAGAAAAAGAACTAGGCACGAGTTACTAGCTACAATACAGTTTGCATTGTTGATGAATTTTGTAACTGATTTGTATCTTGATTTAAAGTACAAACTTTACTGGTATTTTGATAAAGAACAAATAGAATGGTTGTACCTATCTGTAGCTCTTGGTGAGGTTGCTGTTCTGCTTATTATTTTTAATTATTTTCCTCTGAATTCTAATGCCCTTAAGAAATTTATATATATCTTGGGATGGACATTCATTCTTGTATTTCTCGAATTGTATGCAGTTTATATTAGAGTTTTACATTATGGCGAATGGAAAACAATCTATTCGGCGGGGGTTTACTTTATTTCATTGTACATCCTTTATTTCGTATTGGACTACACAGCGGATAAAAGAGAAACTCAGTAATAAAGTCCCGATTTATTCTTGAACGAACGGGTGCTTATGTTGAATAAGATGATTTGTATCATATCCTGGCGCTTATTTGCAGTCAGTATTTAGTTTTTTTAGTTCTGTTTTCCAGAAAAAGAGGGGACCTAGTTTAAAGGATGAGAAAAAATCCAAGTGATATTACTTTTCGTATAATATAAATTAACGCTTTTATACATCAAGTAAAAAAATGCTTAAACCCTTGGTACATATGGGTTTAGGCATTTTTTTATTATAGCATAATTAAGGTTAAGAAGGATTAACGGCCTTTTTGTTGAATTCCTTATTAAACAAACAGTGCAGTAATGTTGAAGAAGCATTTGGATAATTTTGTTATAATATCAATAAAAGAGTTTGTAAAAGGAGCTGCACAATGGAGGTAATCTTAGCAAGTATATTTTCAGCAATAATAATATTTATTACTGTCTTTAGACTAAATAAAGTATTTCTTACCGCCTATAAAAGGAGAGAAATTTCCTTTCGTAAATTTGTTGTTTTTGCTGCTTCTTCTATTGTTATAGGATTACTGGTTGTTATCACTTTACCCTTTGGATTTCAAAAAATAATGGATTACATTTACTAATTCCTTATTAAACATAAGGAGCAGGTTTGTTTAATAACAAAATAGATATTTATAACAATCTTATTCCTATATTATTCCACCGTGTTATAATTAGTGTAAATTTACACTAATAAATTTTAGGTGGAGTAAAGAATGAAAATATATATATCTTTTAGTTTCTGGATTTTGATATTGCCTATTTCAATTTATTTTTTTAACCTATTAGGCTTCGATGATAAAAACTTGCTAATATTCTTCACAAGTCCACCGTTTTGGTTAATTGAAACACATTGGTTTGTCGTAAACTTTACACATCCTTCTGAGATTCCAATGAGTGTAATTTATGTTTTAACTGTATTATTTTGGTTTCTATTAGGTCTATTACTGGATAAAGCTACTAAAAAACTAAAAAACATCAGGAAGAATTAACAATCTTTTTGTAGATATCCTTTTTAAACATAGGGGGGAGGTTAGTTGAATAACGAATGACAGAAAGAGTTGGTTATATCGATGAAAATCTACTAGAAACAATAAATTCTATCCGATTTAAAGAGGTTTCTCTTGGCTATCGAACGGTAACAATATTCCCTTCCCAGGATTTAAATGAGACACAACTTGGATACAGCATTGACTATACGGACACTCTATCAGATATGGGAGAAGGAGACTGGCGTTCTTCATGGTTAGTTATTGGAAACGAGGATGAAACAGGGATCCTATTTTTATCGATACTGAAGAAGAGCAGTTCCCTGTTTACAGCGCTTTTCATGGACAAGGGAATTGGGTGGCATACAAAATTGCTGCATCGCTTAAAAAGTTTGAGAGTGCTTTGAGTTTTATAAGTAAATTAGCAGTGAGTCGTGAAAATCCTGTGGAATTAGAAAAGAATCCAATAACTTCTGAGGAGCGAAAACAAGTTTTAAAAAACATAGCCCAGGAAAATGACCAAATTGAGATGAGCTTTTGGGAATCTTGGTTAGAGGATTTATAAGAGCAACAAAAAAATATTATGTATTGGTTTGTATCTGTAATTGTACTAACCTGGCAGTTTAGTGGAACAACACTTTAAGAATGGATTAGTTTAATGAGGGATGTGACTGCTTTTGATAATTTGGTTTCGACACTTACCAAAGGTAAGTATGAATTTACCAGAGTGGACTCCTTTTATACAAAATAATTGGTATCGAAAGCATTATATGAAATTTGTATACCTACTTCAAATAATAATTTTCCTAATACCGCATTTCATTTCTACAGGATTCACAAATATTAATATTTTTTTACTCATAGGAATAGGTATTCTTGTCCTCATCATTCACGAATGTTTACACATTTTGGTCATAAACAAAAAAGGTGATATTAGCCTAACGTTTAGCGGTATATTTTTTTGGCTAAATACAAACGCGACCCTCTCCAAAGTTAGATTCTGGGTCTTTATGAGCTTACCATTTATTGTATTATCGGTTGTGCCAGTAATTATATCGTTCTATGTATTAGGAAATATCAAATTAATCCTATTATTTGTAGGTTGGATCAACACTTTGATTTCTTCCTCAGATATCATTAATTCAGTTCTAATTGCAATTAAACCCAAGAACACAGTTTTTTGCAGAGGCTATTACCGAATAAAACAGTATTAAAAGGTAACTCAAATGCGTTTGAACTAAGGTTAGAGCAAGTAAAAAAGCCTTAACCTGCTGATATTTAACTAAAGGGTGTTTGATCCAAAAATGATCCAAGAAGGGTTAAGGCACCTTTTTGTTGAATTTCTTATTGAACTATAGGTACAGGATAGTTCAATAAAGGAAATTAATCATCTAAAAGAGAACTGATAAATTAGGTAATCTAATAGAAGGGATGGGGAATGAATGTGGTGGAGAATACCTTTAAATTTTATTGTAATTATTATTGTTTCTTACCTATTATTTAATCTAATTGCTTACATACTTCCAGATAGTCCAACAGCAACAGAAGTATTAATGTTAGTGTTAACTATACAAACATCTTTTATTATTTCAATTCAATTATATATGATTCAAAAAAGCAAGAAATAGAATAGATTGTGAAGGTTTGTACTTAAACTATCGGCTGCTTTTAGTTTAAGAGGGATTCGTTCATAAATAAAAATAGCTTATCGCTACCGTTATGCTATTTTTTTATTCCCCCAATCGTTTCTTTTAGGAAAATTGCTGGTTAAAATGTAGGTGCTTTGCACCCTTTCAGAAGCGTCTATTAGTCTGCAAATTGATATACAAATTCTATAACAAAAAAATAAAATTTATTAGTATAAATGCCTCTAATCAAAAAAAAGACCATCATTATTATTTACAATTTGATGGTCTATTGCTTAATATATTTAATTTCTATGACAGGTAACTGAACCCGTTATTATTTGAGCTCTTTTTGTGCTTGCATTTACTTCATTCCCAGCGCCTTTTTGGTAGCTGGCCCGACGATTCCGTCCGCTTTTAGTTTCTTTGCTTTTTGAAATTTCTTTACGGCTGCTTCCGTAGCAGGACCGAAGACTCCATCGATTCCTTTAGTGTTGTAGCCTTTATTTGTAAGGGTCTGCTGCAGAGTCTTTACCTCAGGACCTCTCATGCCTTTTTTCAGTACAGTGCTAGATGAAGGTGCTGCAGCCACCGGAACTGATGCCTGGACAGTAACTTTATAACCATTTGCAGCTGCAATCGCATTAAAGGATTTCTTAGAGGTAGTAATGACAACAGGAGTATTAACTTTTACTTGGTCATAAAGCCATTCCACTTCATTATCATACATACGGATGCAGCCTGCACTCACATAACCGCCGATTGAATTTGGGTTGTTGTTGCCATGGATTGCATAAGTGGTGCCCCAGGTTCCTCTCGCATTGATTCCCAGCCACCTATTGCCAAGCGGGTTCTTTGGGTCACCTCCTGGGATGTTGCCGCTGTAATAGGGTCGATTCTTGATTTTGTTGACGATTTTGAACGTTCCCTCAGGAGTATAAGTTGACTTCCGCCCAGTCCCCACTTTAAAGGTTTTTACCAGTTTATTATTTTTGTAATAAGCCAGTTGATTATTAGACTTGTTGATAATTATAATTTCTCCGCCAGCTGCCTCTGCTGGTGCTTCAAAAAACACCATTGAGAGCAGCAGCATCATACAAACAAACACCTTTTTCATTTCCCATCCCCCTTGAAAAATCAATGCAGCAGCCCTTCAGGAAAGCGTGCATTTTAGTAAGTTATTCCAATCTAATAAACGATTTTTTTGCATAAAAGTTACATATTTTTCCTGGTTATGATGAATATTTCTTTCCCTTTTTTCTGACAGCTGTGTCGTTTTTTGTATTTTTATAAAATGACGGTTCAATTCCTGAATTTTTTCCCATAATGGGAAGGAAGGAGTGGGAGTGTTGAATCATTATTTATCCATAGCAGTAGAGTTAATTAGTGGATTTGTTTTCCTGTTTTTTATGACAAAAATGCAAGGGAAGACGCAATTCTCGCAAATTACACCATTTGATTTTATTTCAGCCATTATCCTCGGAGAATTGGTTGGGAACGCAATATATGACCACGAAGTAAGGGTGGGCGAAATCGCCTTTGCCGTTGCCTTGTGGGGAGTACTTGTCTATGTTGTAGAGACAGTTACCCAAAAATTCCTCCATTCGCGGAAATTGCTTGAAGGGGAGCCTAATATCGTAGTACGCGAGGGAAAGATCAAGTTTGATGCGTTGAAAAAAGCTAAGCTGGATATCAATCAGCTTCAAAGTCTGGTCAGGCAGCAAGGCTATTTTTCATTGCGAGAAGTTGAGTATGCAATCATCGAAACGAATGGAATGGTAAGTGTCCTTCCAAAAGCGGATTATGACACGCCAAAGAATAGTGATATGAAAATCAAGGTACAGGACCCAACCCTGCCAGTCAATATGATCCTTGATGGAGAAGTGGTCCACGAAAATTTAAAAGAAGCGGGTCTTGACGAACAGTGGCTGAAGACAGAACTTGAGAAGCATAAAATCCAACACTTTGAAGACGTGCTTTTTGCGGAGTGGATGGAAAATCAACCTTTATTTGTACTGGAGTATGAACGGAAGGCGAAATGAAAGGCTGAGGCAAATGCTTTTTGTCTCAGCCTTTTAATTGGAATAATCCTCATGAATAAGTCAACGGGGATTAAATCTTGTTTAACGGAGAATAAAAGGGAGTTAACCGGGATTATCACTCCTCAAACGGGGATTAAATTTTCTCCAACTATTGAAAATAGAGAGACCACCACTACTAAAGCAGAGGGACCGGCTAAAAAAAGGGGACAACGGTTGAATAAATGGAATGGAACTGTAATTAGTTTTTGGAATGTGTGAGATTGCCAGTGAAATTAAGCAGATAATGAATATGCCATTGATCTTTTCCCAAAACGGCAGAGAAAGGTGGAAGCAGGCTAAAAAAGGTTTAAATGCGCCTCCTTATTTTATGAAGAAGCGTCACGTTTTAACAAAAAGTCCCCTTTGATATTAGCAATCAAAGGGAACTTTTAATCAAATAACTTAAAACGTATAAGAATCTCCATCTTCTGGCACTAACACACTAGAAATGATTCCTTTTGCTTCGGCAAAACCCCTCAGTTCTTCTCTTGATAGTGTCCAGTGGTTCACCGCTTCCAAATGGACAGCGATTATTTTTGCTTCAGGGGCTGCTTGGTAAACTTCATAGACATCTTCTTTTCCCATAACGAGGGATCCGCCTTGGTGAAATTGATTGTCCCCAGCGTTTACGACAATGATGTCTGGAGTGTGTGCAGCTATAGTTTCATTTACACCCTCGTACCCCACGGTGTCTCCGGCCACATACAAAGTTTTCTCCACAGGATGCTTGAATACCACACCACATACGGGGCCAGCCAGTGTAAGGATTTCACCTCTTCCATGTTCGCCCCTTGTTTTGATGAGTTTGATTCCTTCAAAAGTGGTGTCCTCTGTTAAGACTTCAATATTGGTAAAACCATCTTTACGAAGTGATGCTGCATCTTGCTCGTTCTGGACAAATAATCTCATTTCTTTTGGCAGAGCTTCTTTTGCTGCTTCATCCCAGTGATCAAGATGTAGGTGAGTAACGATGACTGCATCAATACCTTGAATGACATTTTCTAATGAAGCTGGCAAGGCGACAAGGGGATTATTTTGGTCCTGTCTTGCTGAATTAGGGAATGGAGGATAGGTGCCTTTGTCGGCCAGCATCGGATCGATTAGAAACCTTTTTCCTGCATAGTTCACAATGATCGTTGCATTACGTATATGCTGAATCTTCATTATCTGAGCTCCTCTTCTTTTAAATTTTCTTTGAACAATGTATATTCTAATCTATAAACAAATACCAGATACATAGCATAAATTAAGTGTTTCTGCACTTTGACTTTATTTTCGAAAGGAGTTTCTTATATGTTGGACCAGACGGATAATCAAATCCTTGATGAGCTCTCCAGAAACAGCCGAATAAAGATGAAGGAATTAGGGGAGAAAGTCCACTTAACGGCTCCTGCTGCCTCAGCAAGAATCGCGAAGCTAGAGGATAGCGGGGTCATTGAGGGATATACCATCAAACTCAATCATACCAAGATGGGCTTCTTCATACATGCATTTATCACGGTTCTGACACAAAGCATCCACCATCAACCATACCTGGATTTTTTAAAAGGACAGGAAAAATACCAGATCAATCATTATAAAATCAGCGGAGGAGGGTGTTATCTGCTAGAATGTAAGTTTCCTTCAAATGAAATCATGAATCTTTTTTTAGAGGAATTGAATCAGTATGCGAACTACAAATTATCGATTGTCATTAAAAAAAGCTGAACCGCCAACAAATTGGATCAACTTTTATTTTTAAAATATATATATAAACCCGGATTGAATAAGCTTAAAGCCAGTGTTCCTAAAGAGATGAAGAAGATGACCGGATCCCCTCCAAGTCCGATTTCATCTATAATTATCGCATCGTAATACACCACTTCAACAGTAATTATAGCGAATAGCAAGGATAAACCGATTACGCTAAAACCGTTCAAGAATTTTTTCCGAAATCCCGGGATCACGATCAGTAAGCATAACAAGACGGATAAAAGCAACAGAGTGAAGAACACGGGTCTCATTAAGGTGAAAGCTCCATCTGTTACAAAAGTTTTATATGTATACATAATGCCTCCATGCATTTACATAATTGTAAAGGATGATCCCTGTTTCAGTGGAAACAGGGAATCCATCCTCCTGATAGAAGGAGATTCAAGGGACTATTTTGGTCAGCGACCGTCAATTTGCCAAAGTAGGTAATAGGTTAAGGGTGACATAGTAAGTGGTCAATGTTCATTGGTTTGCCATTGGCCATTCCTTATCTACTATTAGATGGTAAAAGGTTCTCCTTCTATCCCTTGAAGGGGAGTCTCACTCCTCCAAGGATTAAAAATACTTTTCGCTATCAAAATCCAATTCTATCGAATAATTTTTTGCATTGATCAAATTGGACAACTTGTTAGCATGCCGTTCCGCTTCCAAAGCCTTTAGACGGTAAACTTCCGGATCATAGGTTGCAGCCCGGACCATTATGATTGTTTCACTGTAGGAGTACGCCGATTCTTCTTTTGAAGCGGCTGCCAATTCTTTCATTTTCCTGGCTTGGGCACGCAGCTGCGTGGCGAGCTCAATTGCTTCCACAATGGTTATAGTTTCATTGTTGAAGTGAATCTCATTGTCTATATTGGCCCTGTACACGAGTTTATCCAGCAAACGAAAATCATTGCGTACTTCTTCCATTTCCAGCTCTACATCTGTAAGGGTTCTAGTTTGCTTGGGAATATCGCTGCCCTTTTCAATTGTCACAAAGGCGACCCTGTCCATTTCTTCTTCAAGTTCACGGATTCTTTTTGCCAATACACTTTTCAGCTTAACAGCTTCTGCGAGTGTTATCTTATTCACGATCGTTCCCCTTTAACGTATGGCTTTATTTTAAAAGAATAGCATAAGGAAAATTATGGTACAACTATATTGTGCAAAAAACGACTGGTTTGATTAAAAAGGAATACAGAATAAAACAGATACATATTTGGGCTACTGTAAAACTAATGAATTTATAGGTCTCGGAAGTTTGGTCTTAAATGAAGAGAAAATAGACGAAGCGGAGTTAGGCTATATGCTGTTTCCTGAACATTGGGGCAAGGGGTATGGGAGTGAGATTGCGGAAATTCTCATTCGGAAAGCAAATAGAACAGCGGTAAAACGGTTAACTGCGATTATTGATCCTAAAAATATACCATCCAGAAAAATATTAATTAATAATGGCTTTATTTCATTGAAGTTGTGTGAAATTGAGGGGCTGCCTGGGGAGATATTAAGCAAAGAATTATAAATTGCGGCTAAATAATTATAAAAAAGCTCACTTATTTGTGAGCATTTTATAATCTATTGAATTTTAATTTGAATCTACATCTAGCGATTTTTCTGTATGATCATGGATATTCCCTTTTTCGACATGAATTTTTATATGAAAGCGGCCGTCTTCTGGGAAGGTGTATTTAGTGGAATATGTGCCAGCTGAAATTTCCTCGGCCTCGATGAACTGATGATTTGTCTCTTTCTCTTTCCAGATTTCAAAACGGACACGAGCTCCCGAAACAATCTCTTCCTGTTGAGCAATCTTCACGGCTAGCTCCGCTTGCTGTTTGCTTTTAATCACCGCGGGTGCAGTAAAATCAAAGGAAACTTCGCTATTATGATGTTCGTTATGTTCGTGTTCGGTGTTTTTTTCATTTTCCGAGCCTTCCTCATGGCTGCTTCCTAATTCGTTTCCACCTACAATGATTTCTATTTTTGGCATACTATGCATCCGGTTGGCTGTAGTATGAGCCACGATAAAATAATTCCCGCCTTCTGTGAATGTTTTTTTGATCGAATAGTTCCCATCCTGCTCGTTTTTCGCAGGTGTCATTTCATGGTCATTCTGTCCGGATCTCCAAATTTCAAATTTCACTTCATCTGCATTGGTAACTTTCTCCTCACCCTGACTCACATGAGCTTTTATTGTAACCTCCTGATTAATTTCAATTTTTTCAGGAACAACGATTGAAACTTCCAGAAGTTCTGGTGGGTCTTCAAGTGAACTTTCCTTTCTATCTTGATCAGTATTACAAGCCGTCAACAGAAACATAATCGCGATAAAAACAGTCAAAAATTTCTTCATAACAATTAGACTCCATTCTTCAAATTAGTTTCTAAATCATAATAAGCTGTAAATGTGATAAATGTATGAAAATCTAAAGAAGGGAAGTGTCATATTTTAATAAGAATAGACTCTGAAAAACCAGGGAAACTTAACCTAAAATCATATTAGGGTGATATTTGTGTATAGGAAGTTATTCGTCTTACTCATTTTAAGTTTTACTATATACGGGATGAATAGTGGGTCAATTTATGCAGCTAATGTTCAGTCATAAGAAAAAATCTACCGGGAAATAGGTTGTAAAACAAACGAAGAGGCAGTTTCAGAATTTGAACAACATTTTAAAAAAGACATAAAACTTTCCTATGAGAGTACCACAAGTAACATTCACTCATTATTTTGGAAGATTCAATGATATGGAAGGAGACAGAAATGACTCTTTAGAAGTCGTTTTAATAAATGAAGAGTTTGCTGAACACCATTACAAGATTGATATCCGCCCTGTTGGATGTAGGATACAAATGAAAGCCAAAGACACGCTTAAACTCAAGAATGGAACAAAAGCAATCTATACATGTGTGACAACCTTCAACTTGCTGGTTTTTGAAAGAGATGGCTGGCAATACATTTTGAGTATTGACAAGAGGGCAGCTAATAAGGTGACTACTGAGAAATTAGTTGAGATAGCCAACTCTATTATATGAAAAGCCTTGTTAGTAAACGCGACACGGCTGCCACTTTCCAACAATTGTGTTAGGCGAAGAGACTCTGCCAAAAAGCGTTTTTCTTAAAGGATAAACGCTTTTTTTTGGCCGGGAAAAATGTCAAAAACCTCATATTCCATAATAATAGGCTAAATGATATAGTAAATTCAGCAAATGGAAGAAGAGGTGCTTTATGCAATTAACGATACGGGCTGTTGGTGAAAATGTTCAGGTGATTTCCCATCTGCTGGCGAAAAACCCCCATAACATCTATGAAAGACACCAAAAAGGCCATGCTGTAAGGATGTTTTTCAGTCGTTTTACCAATCACGAGGTTGAAGCAACCGTGTTCGTTGCGCCTGATTCTCTTGAACTGGTAAAAAATCAAGCTAATCAATATGACATTACTCACTACATAAATGACCGGGAGTTTGCGGTCAGCAGTATTTTCATTTCTTTGATTAGAAATGCCCTTGGGACGGCTCTTAACGGACAGCCAAAGGAGGAGTATGGCGAGTGGGTGAAGCATCCTTTTGACCTTGAACTGAGTTTTGGCCCGGTGGCCTCTGGCCTGTCGGATCAACAAATCGTTGAGCTGTTCGCTCCGCTCGGATTTGATGTGGTCATTAACCGGCCAGAAATCGAGTACAATATTAACCTGAAATCCAAAAGCTCTGTCAGGTTCATTACTTTAAATGGGATGTCTACATTACAGATGGCTTTGCGGCAGATTTTTGTGCTCGTACCTGTACTGGACAATTACAAGCATTATTATATAGATGAGAAAGAAATTGAAAAAATCGAACGTTATGGCGAGGGATGGCTTGATGACCACCCAAAAAAGTCCTTTATTTTAAAGCAGGCGCTGCGCTTTAAAACTGTATATGAGCTGGTAGAAGTCCAGGAAAATGCTGTGGCTGAACCAGGAGCTAAAAAAACCCGTCTAAATGATTTGCGTTATGAAAAAATTGTGGACTTTATCAGGGATTTGGAGAATAAGGAAAGCATTGTGGACTTTGGTTCAGGTGAAGGAAAGCTGAGTGCCAGGCTTGGTTTTATACCCGGTGTCAAGGAAATACTTGCCGTCGAACCTTCTGAAGAAGCATCGCTGCGAGCAATGGAGCGATTCACTAAGTATGAAGGTAAGGCGGATTTCGTTAAACCGACCCAGCTATGGGGATCGCTTTTTTACTATGATGACCGCCTGAAGGGGAAAGACGTGATCATTTTATGCGAAGTGATTGAGCATATCGACGTGGATCGGCTGCCGAAAGTGTTTGAAACAATTCTCCATGATTATCGTCCAAAGAACCTTCTGGTCACTACTCCGAACAGGGAATACAACCAGCTTTATGCAATGGATACGGAGTTCAGGCATGGGGACCATCGTTTTGAGTGGACAAGGAAAGAGTTCGAGGCCTGGTGTAAAGAGAGAAATAGCAAAGGGGAGTACGAGTTGGTCTTCAACAGTATTGGCGAGGAGAACGAACAATTCGGTTCTCCAACTCAAATGTGCATTTTTAAAAGAAAGGAGGTTTCAAAATGAGAATTGCCTTACCTCATACAGGAATCGTGCTTCTTGTCGGACCTTCAAACAGCGGCAAGACGACCCTGCTGAAGCGATGGCAGGAGCAAGGAAAAATAGCTCCTTCTGAAGTAGTCAGTTCCGACCAGTTCCGTGAACTGGTCAGTGACAAGGAATTCGTGGACTGGAGAAACATACCAAAGGAAGAAGCAGATATCCTGTTTGATGAATACAGCATCATTTCAAAGGAAGCTTTCGAGATGATGGATAGTTTGATACGAACCAGATGCAGGCTGAACAAGTTAACACTTGTGGATGCGACCCACCTTCAGCCTGATGATCGGAAAAGATATATTGCGATGGCAAGGGAAAGTCATGTCCCGATTGTATCGATCGTTCTTGATGTACCTGAAAAAGTACTTCTTGAAAGAGATGAGCAGCGGGCAAATCCACGAAGCAAACGGCGTATCAAGCAGCAATACCAGGTATTCACGCGGGAAAAGCGTTTTATGAAAAAAGAAGGAATCAGGTCAATATACTTTGTGAAGGAAGTTGACGAGATTGAACTGACTAGGCGCAGTCATCCGCTTGAACTCGAAGTCGGAGCTGGGATTGATATCATCGGTGATATCCACGGCTGTTATGATGAAATGATCGAACTTCTAGAAAAACTAGGCTACAAAAAGGATAATGAGGATCTTTATCTGCATCCTGAGGGCAGGAGGTTCCTTTCAATTGGGGATGTGATGAGCCGTGGTCCTCAGTCCCTCAGGAGCATGATATTCTTTTACCGACATGTCGAAAAAGGGCTGGCGTACATGATTGATAGTAATCATGGCTGGAAGATTGCTAGATGGCTTGATGGGAAGAAGGTAACCCTCTCGCATGGCGATGAAAAGGTTGAGCAGGAATTTTGGCAGTATGAAGAAGAGTACGGGGCAGAAGCGGCATCCGAGTGGAGATTTATGCTGAAGGATTTCCTTCTCAAGTCGCCGTCCCATTATATTTTAAAAAAGAACGGGATTCCTACAGTTGTTTGTGCTCATGCAGGTATTAAAGATGAGTATATTGGCAAGCAGTCGCCTGAAGTCAGTGATTTTTGCCGCTATGGAGATACTGATGGCTTTAATGAAAAAGGGAAACCGGTTAGAAAAGACTGGTTTATTGGGCATCAAACCAGCCAGCTTATTGTCTGGGGGCATGATCCGAAGCCACAGCCGCTCAAAATCAATAACAGTCTCAATATTGATCAGGGGGCCGTATTCGGGGGAAATCTTACTGCCTTCCGTTATCCTGAAAAACAGATTGTCTCAGTAAAGGCGAGAGAAGATTATTCTGGAGCAGATGATAATCCGTTGCATGAATGGGAAAGAAAGCGCCTGAATCAACCGAATATCGGTAAATTTCTGCAGGGCTATTCCGTACTGACCGACGAGTTTGGCGAGATTGCCGTTCCGGCAGAAACTGTAAAACCTGCAATTGATACAGTTTCGCATTACACGATTCCAATTGAACAGCTGCTTTATATACCGCCAACAATGAGCCCGACGCCGGCACCATCTCCTTTGGAACAATACCTTGAGCATCCAGCGGAGGCAATCCGCTACTATCGAAGCAATGGCATCGAAAAAATGGTTGCGGAGAAAAAGCATATGGGCAGCCGTGGGATTCTGTTACTGTTCAAGGATCATGAAGCTGCGAAAAAACATGTTGGTGCTGAGACACTGGGTGTCATTTATACCAGGACTGGCAGAAGGTTTTTCGAGAAGGAACTAGAAGAAGAGATTATCCACAAATTAAATGACGATTTGCATAGTCATGAGTATTTTGCCAGGCATCAGACGGATTATGTCCTGCTTGACGCTGAAATCATGCCGTGGAACCTGAAGGCAAAGGAACTGATCAGTAAGCAGTACGCGCATGTTGCCGAAAATGCGATTATGGATCGTTCGGTGATGTACGAAAAGTTAGCTGAGGCGGCAAAAGATAAAGAGGATTTCATGAGGTGGCTAAAGGAATACGATGAAAAATTGACCAATGCAAAAGAATTCGCGGAGGTTTTTCAAGGGTATTGCTGGGATGTAGTCACGCTGGACGATATCCAGATCGCACCATTTCATGTACTTGCCCACAGCGATATGACGTTTTTTAATGAAACGCATGAATGGCATATGAAAATGAACCACCAGTTTGCTCACTGCTCAAGCTTGTTTGTCACCACGGAGTACAAGATTATCGACAGCCCGGCGAGTGAGGCAGAAGTGATTGAATGGTGGGAAAAAATTACAAAGGACGGGCACGAAGGGATTGTAATTAAACCGGAGCGTTATATTGCGCGAAGCAAAGGACAACTGCTCCAGCCAGCCATCAAGGTCAGAGGCAGCAAATATCTGAAAATCATTTATGGCATGGACTATTTACAGCCTGAAAACCTAATAAGACTTAAGAAACGCAATACAGGCAAAAAGCAAAAACTTGCATTGAAGGAATTCGCACTGGGTATCGAAGGAATCCACCGCTTCGTGAACAAAGAATCCATCGAAAGAGTTCATGAATGCGTTCTGGCCACTCTGGCAATGGAGCAAGATAGAGTCGATCCGCGGTTGTAGAATTTACTAGAAGCTGAACCAGATTTATTTTGGTTCAGTTTTTTTTATGCGATTGGAATTGAGCCTGGGTCGACCGTTAATAAGAGTGGGGCAACCGTTAATAAAACTCGTTCAACCGTTAATAAAATCGTTGAAACCGTTGATATATTTTCGGAACTGTATTGTTAACCGAAAAAGGGATTATATTTGCCAAAACAGGGATTTAAATTGCTACAACAGAGATTAAATTCATATAAACAGGGATTATATCTAGATAACGAGAATGGAAGGAATCCATCTGGCAACAAATCGACTTCAACTGATATTATGGCTGGGTTAACTTTTAATAAAAATTCCTCAAATCATATCAAATCAAACTTCGACTGACATGAATTCACCTAAAATGGAATTAAACTCGTATTCGATCCACAACATAAAAGGAGCAAAGGGCGGCCCCTTTGCTCCTCTATTTTTCCAGCCAACTTTGCGACCAGTTTTCAATTTCTTTCATTAACGGTTCTAATGCCTGGCCTTTATCGGTTAAGGAATATTCTATTCTTACAGGTGTTTCTGGGAATACTTCTCGTTTGACGATTCCTTCGCTTTCCAGATCTTTTAACCTTTCAGAAAGGACTCTGCCGCTTACTCCAACTGATGATTCTATTGTGCAAAAGCGCTGAGGGCCTGATAAGAGCTGATATAGAATCAACCCTGTCCATCTTTGGCCTAAAATTCCCATGGCTTTTTCAAATCTAGGACATATTGACTTATCCATGAAACCAACTCCTTACAACCTATTATAAACAATTTTTGATTAAAAGAGTTAAAAAAGTTACTTGCATTTAGTAATTTTTAATTATACACCAACTTACTTAAAGTAACTATATTTATTGGAGGCTCTGTGCATGGATTTTCATCTAAAGCCTTTTACCTATGTAGGGCAAGAAAATTGAAGGTGCAAGATTTACAGCGTTCAATCGCTTTTTTGAAAAGGTTATTGGATTTTGAATTAATGAAAAAGGCTGTTTTCGTAAAGATTGTTGTTAAAATCCTAAAGCCGATTTTAACGTGATTATGTCCATTTTGTAGGTCGGTACTAAGTTTGCAAGCTCTTTTCTCTTCATAAGCGTTCATTTTGTGCAGAAACTTAGGCAATTCCATCCTATTTTGTCATCAATAGCAACAAGTTTGAGAAAAGAGCCATAAAAAAAGAGGATCGTTACGCAAGCTTCACTGCAGATGGGAAAACGGTTTTGTTGACGGTTGAACAACCGGATGATGTGTTCCCAAGCAGGGGAGGACTACCGGCTAATATCACTTCGCCATGCTTTTGCCGGAACCTTCTGATTTAGCCAAAATCGTCCAGCATTTCTCAGGAATTTGATTGCATTTTAGTTATTCCGATCACCTTGTGATTGAAGCGCTTTATCTTTTAAGAAAATGATACTTTTATTACAATGGATCCCTCAGGTAATCTAATAATCTTGACATTATAAAACCCTGCAAATGCAGGGTCAGGCTGTCGAGAAACTCTCGACAGCCTATATTTTTTATTAATAACTTCATCAATTCACCGCGTTAATTTGTTATAATATTAGTAATACTACTGAGGATGGTGGATTGGATGTTCAGACCTAGAAGAGATTCACAAAATGAAGCTGAATTTGTTTTCATTGAAGACTTGGTCCCTGAGGACCACTTTCTACGAAAGGTTGATAAGTACATAGATTTTTCTTTTATCGAGAAAAAAGTCCGTCCATTTTATTCTGAGAATAACGGTCGCCCTTCGGACCCTATTATGCTTTTTAAGATGATGTTCATTGGTTATTTTTATGGCATTCGTTCTGAACGACAATTAGAACGGGAAGTTCAGATGAATGTTGCCTACAGGTGGTTCCTGGGTTTAAAGCTGAATGATCCAGTACTAGATCATTCGACAATCAGTTGGAATCGACGAAAACGTTTTAAGGATACGAACATCTTTCAAGAGATCTTTGATGAAATTGTCCTTCTGGCCATTAATCATAAAATGGTGGGTGGAAGGGTGTTATTTACTGACTCCACTCACCTTAAAGCCAATGCAAATAAACACAAATTTACTCGTGAAGAAATCGAAATCGAGACTAGGGAATACATAGAAGAACTCAATAAAGCTGTTGATGAAGATAGAACAAACCACGGAAAAAAGCACTAAAAGAAAGAGAGGAGGTGACAGAGACCAAGGAAATTCGAAAAAGTACAACCGATCCTGATTGTGGCTTCATGTCCAGAGATAATAAGCAGGAAATGTTCTGTTATCTGGACCACCGAACAACAGATATGAAGTTTAATATCATAACAGATGCCTATGTAACACCTGGAAATGTCCATGACTCTGTCCCTTACCTTTCTAGATTGGATCGTCAAATTGATCGTTTTGGATTTAAAGTAGAAGCTGTGGCGCTCGACTCAGGATATTTAACAAATCCAATTTGTAAAGGTCTACACGACCGAAGTATTTTTGGTGTAATTGCCCATCGGAGATATCAGCCAACAAAAGGTCTTTTCCCAAAATGGAAGTTTACATATGACAAAGAACAAGACATCTATACTTGTCCTAATGACCAAGAGTTGGTTTACCGCACCACAACAAGAGATGGATACCGTGAATATAAGTCCGACTCTAAAAAATGTTCAGAATGCCCACTCCTGAAGGAGTGCACAAGATCAAAAAATAAACAAAAGGTCATAACTCGTCATGTGTGGGAGGACTTCAAGGAAAAGGTCCGCCTAAACAGACTCTCCCTCTCCGGAAAAATGCTTTATAAATATAGAAAAGAAAAAGTCGAGCGAAGCTTCGCAGATTCGAAAGAACTGCATGGGCTTCGCTATTGCCGGTTGCGGGGCTTACACAATGCGAGTGAGCAAGTGTTACTCACTGCAGCGTGTCAGAATATAAAAAAGATCGCCACACACCTAGCTAAGCTAGGATAATGGTGGCGATCAGTCGTTTCCTAATTCAGTAAGTGAATATGTCCATGAAAAAAGAAAGTTACCCAATAAAAAAAGCTTGTGGAAGAAAAAAATAGTACCTTTCTCCACAAGCTGACCCTGCAAATGCAGGGTTTTTATCTATGGTCCGGCCGCTTTGTCTGAATCCACCAATTAATATGGTCTGAATTAAAGACAAAAAGATTTTTAGTGGGTCTCAGGTGCGGGATGTCTTTCTCAGCTATTAATTGCTGGATTTGATCCTCGGTAAGCGGATAGCCTGCCGAGTTCAAATATGCGGCCAGTTTGGGTATTCCATAGATTTTGCTCATGTAACCACCTCCCGCAAAACCCTCCTTTAACCTAAGAAAAAAGAAAGTTCAGCAAAAGGTACTTAGCAAGCAAGATTGTTAGCATACACATTTATTACCCTTTTTTAAGAGAAATAACCACTCTAAAAGAATCCTTGTCATTTAACAGGACACTCTATAAAGAGGAGGGATGATCTTGAGGTTGAAAGTATTACTTGTTGTGTTCATTAGTTTTCTTTTATCGATGGAAGTTAGTGCTGAAGCACCGCTCACTGCTGCTTTTGTCCGTGATCATCAGTTATGGATCAAAACGGGAGACCAGGAAATACAGGTGACCAGGGGCCGATATGTGCTTTCACCCAAATGGTCGTATGATGGACGGTTCATTGCATATATAGATGGGGATGAAAAGGGTGAGAAATCAGACTTGTACATTTATGATACCAAGGAAAAAGAGAACTATCAGCCTTACCAGATAGAAACCTCTGATTTTAAATGGTCACCGATTCAAAATCAAATAGCTTATAATTCTCATGGTGTATTAAATGTGACCAAAATGAACAATGGCAGGCCAATGGGCTTCGAGAACGTATCCCTGGGGGTGAGCGGGTTCGAATGGTTTCCGAATGGGAGAGAATTCATTGTTTCCTCACAATCAAGTTTGCGTCCGACCGGTTGGGGCCCGATACCACTCTATAAAATACCGGTCAACGCAAACCTGGATAAAAATAAAGTAGAACCATTTTATACGATTGTGACAAATGAAAACGAATTGTTTGGCATAGATGCTGACTTTTTTAAGTGGAGCCATGATGGCAAATGGGTCGCGTTCATTGTTTTACCAACTGCCTCATGGTCGATGGATAGCAACAAACTATGTGTCATCTCCAATGAAGGGGAACAATTTCAAGCTGTTGGAAATATGCTTAGAAATGAACACTGGCTCAAATGGGCACCATCGGCAAATCAACTTGCGTACATTTCTGGAGAAGGAAGGTTCTTAGTGGAAAACAAGAAGGCCACAATCGCAGACATGCCGACAGCAATCCAGCAAAAACAGTATACACCAGAAGGACATGTCGATCTTGATTTGGAATGGTACTCTCCGAACAAGGTAATTGTAGCTCGGGCGAAAGAAAATAAAGAATGGAATGAGGGCCCTGTTCCCACGATGTTAACTGCCCTATATACCATTGATTTAAAAACGGAAGATCAGAGACAAATTTCCCGTCCAGAGAAAAACGAATACGACCGGCAGCCACAATCAGTCGGAAGATTTATCACTTGGATACGAAGCAATAGGAAAAGGAAAGATTTGTGGATGAAGGAGGGAGTGAACGGTCAAGAGTATAAATGGATTAAAAATATCGATTCAGCTCCTGTCTTTTTAAAGCGCTGAAAAAGAAAAACAACCAACTGCGTTAGTCCATGGAGGATTAACGCCATTTTTGTGGAATTATTTTTATTAAAACAATGAAGAGGAATGAGCCTTAGGATAAAGGAGGCAACAGTTTGAATATTCATTACTCCATTTTCAATTCAGCACCAAATGATGAGATTTCAGCTGGGCTAATTAAATTGCACGGGAAAATTTTCGGCGCCTCAGAGGATTTGATCGAAAAAATGGCAGCGAAACCTGAATTAATGGTGATAATCGCACAGGCCGGTGATAATGTAATTGGATATAAAATTGGTTATGAACTGTCCAGCGAGAAATATTATAGCTGGTTAGGCGGGGTGGATCCCGATTTTAGGAGACATGGCATTGCAGCTGAATTAATGAAGAGGCAGCATAAGCTTTTGCTGGAAAAAGGATACAGGATTGTCCAAACAAAAACGATGAATAAATGGCGTAATATGCTGGTACTGAATATTAAAAATGGATTTGATGTGATTGATACCCAGATTGATGAGAAGGGTATACATAAAATTCTCCTTGAAAAGCAATTGGCCAGTGAAAGAAGCAATGAGTGATAAAAAAAGAAATAGGCCTGCCTGAAAGGCAAGCCTTAGTTACTATTTTTCACCATCAACAAACTTTCCGTAGTCTGGGATCGCAATGTCATCGAATTCGTCAACCAGTTTTCTGAGATTTTCTCTTAATGTTCCTGCTGCCATAGGGATTCCGTGGCCGGTAATGGCATAAGATGGCTGCAGGGCTTCCAGTTTTTGAACTGATGTCCTCCCTGATTCCCAGTCAGGTGTCAAGTAACGTGGCGGGCCGCTAATTTCCTGTTCCTGAGTCATAACACTGTATAGGGATTCCTGTTTGACCGTCACAAAAGCATCCCCTGCAATCAGAACACGGTCGGATTCCCTGAATAATGAAACATGGCCAGGTGTATGCCCTGGAGTATGAAGCCACTTCCAGCCAGACATATGCTGCACCGTGCCATCTTCATTAAGAGCCTGAACATTTGTTCCAAGGTCAATCCCTTCATGCGGAAAAGCAGGTGAGATCTTAGCAACAAGACCGCCTTCTACACTTGCATCAGGCTTTGGATAATCTTTTTGGCCTGTTAAATAAGGAAGCTCGAGTGGATGTGCAAAAACAGGAACCTGCCAGTGCTCAATCAGGTCGATAATCGCGCCAACATGGTCAAAGTGTCCATGTGTAAGAATGATTGCCTTTGGCCTAGCTCCTTCTCCAAAGATATCCTCTGCCGCTTGGATGATTTTATCAGCTGACTTAGGCATCCCTGCATCAACAAGCACCCAGTCCCCTGGTTCCTCGGAAATCTGGACAAAACACAGGTTTACGATTTGGACAGTAAGGCTGTATACACCCTCTGCGCCATTCTGAATCATCCCGCTCATTGTAGAAGTCATAGGCATATAACGTTCAGTTGAAGAGCTCTCTTTCACTAAAATAACCTCCCATATGTGAGCATCTTTTTGAGTATACCCTGTGTAAAGTCTTAGTATGCTTTTGGTTCTTTATTGGTCTGGTTCTTTATATTTTTTTTATAAAACTCAGTAAGGAGCGATAAATTATATATAAATTACTGCTTTTGCTTGTTATATCCATTAGTTAGGGTTTCTGACTGGCTGCAATGCAGACGGAGGCAGAGTGACTGTTAGAAATGTTCTTATTCAAGAAGGTAATGCAGATATCCTGAAATATAATGGATTGATATATAGTAATGTTACTGAGCTACATTGGTTTAAAGAAATAATGGAAAAAAAGAAAAAAGGAAAGAAAATCGGGGAGATCAAAAAAGTTACGAAAATTCAGTTGTTTTTTTACGGACTTATCAGCTACAAAGTTACCAAAAGGCACATTAATATACGACACGGATGATGGAGATACAGGGATAATTTATGTAGATACAGAGAATGGGGAAGTATTGTATTATGCAGTTACTTGAAGGATAAGGCTTCTTTCAGTGATCGATTAAGTTTATAAAGTAAAGTGGTCATGGCTGCAAAAGAGTAATTCAAAAAAGGGACACTTTAAATAACATAGGAACAGGCATACTATGGAAAAGGCTATTTTTCATTGAGGTGGAAATAGTGTTGACTATTGATAATATGGAAAAACAGCTTGCTTCAAAAGTAGGCAAAAGTAAAATGGACATACCATATGTCTGGAGTGTCTTTAAGGAGTTTGCTAAAGAGGAATTAGAAGGCGAGGAAGAAAAAGTAATTTTATTTCAATGTGGTGTATTTAACTTTACTGGAGAAAACCGATTTTATTTTGATTTTGTAAGACAGTTTACGAGTGAAGACGGTGGAACACTACAATTACATTGTGAGTATGTCTTTGAACCCGATAACCAGTTAAAGAAAATAGAGACCTCCATTTGGTACTTTGAAAGTGATGGAGATTTGGAAGATTACTTTGCAGAAATCGAAAATCTGAATGAATTTAAAATCCCTTTAAATTATATGCCTTCTGAGATGAATCTTTATCTGGAAGAGGTTTAGTAAGGGAAAGAAAGAAAAGGAAGATAAAAATGTCTCGATATTTAATTGGTATAATAATGGTGATCTCATGAGTTCTGCTTCTAGTTATTTCCTATGGTAAGGAGATTAATGATGTTGAACAAACATTGGTAATCGCTTATTCGTTTCTGATTTTTGTCATTATATACATAGTTTATAAAGCGGGGCGTAAAACGTGATACTCCTTGTTTTGGTGAGCCAACAAAACATCATGAAGCAGATAAGTAAAACAATGGAAATATACTGGGTTAGTGTCTGCATTTTATAAAAAATGAAAGGTAATATTAAAATGCCAAACTACGAAAATGAAGAAATACTAACAGGTGGCAATGTCACAAACGTATACCGTTCGGGATTTACTGTTAGAAGAGAATTAAAACCAAACGGTACGAAGATTCACAAGCTGTTAAAGCATCTGGAAGGGAAAGGCTATAGTTATGCGCCTAAATATTTCGGTATTGATGAAAAAGGCAGAGAGGTCTTATCTTATATTGAAGGAGAAGCCGGAAATTATCCTTTGAAAAAATATATGCTGTCCAACGATGTTTTAAGAGAAATAGCTAAGATGCTCCGTCTTTATCATGATGCTGTGAGTGATTTTTTTATTGAAGAAAGTTGGCAACCGATAGATAACACACCTCAGCCATTTGAGGTAATATGCCATAATGATTTTGCCATATACAACATTATTTTTTATCAAATGAAACCAGTAGGCATTATTGATTTTGATGTTGCCGGACCTGGTCCACGGCTTTGGGATATCGCCTATACTCTATTCACCTGTGTCCCTTTAAGCAGGTTTTATCGTTCGGAAAAAGATGGGATGGTTCATTATAACGCATCCCTTCATGCCCGGTGTATAAAAGAAAGGGTCAAATTATTTTTTGATTCATACGGTATGAAGATGGAAGCAACATATTTAGAGATGGTATTGCTTAGATTAGAAGGATTATGTAAAACAATAATCAGAAAAGCCCAGGAAGGCAATATTGCGTTTCAAAAAATGATCGAACAAGGTCACGTCGAACATTATAGAAGCGATATTGAATTTATTCGTGAACATGGACGGGATTGGATTTAAAGGCATTGCCAACTGCAATGCCTCATAATATCTTCCAATAGTAGGTATAACTTAGTTTATGAGTAATTCCTTATAATTAAATCCGACGAAACAGGTTTTATATCTATCTCACGTGACCAAATTGATAGTTGGCCAATATGATGGATTTCGTGCGTGACAATATGCATGAGTATTTTTCCGTAAGTAAATGAATGAATCGTTCCTCTGTTATTTTTTATTTCTACTACAATATCCTCATAGTCACTAGGCAAATTCATTATGAAATCTTTTGTAACTTTTGTTGTGAATTCCGAGTAGTTTATCACATCATCCAACTGAGTTATGGAGTTACGTTCAGGATAATTATAAGATTCTTCATGCATGTAATTTATCCATAACAATTCACAATCGATTATATGGATCAGGTTTTCCAGGATGCTTCCCATTCCTCCAATTCTGGCTGCATTTAAGTCTTCTGCGGTTAAACTCTGACCCCATCTAAACCAATCTTCTCTTACCTGCCAATTATATAAAAATAAGTCCAGCAAAAATGGTCCCTCCTTAATACATATATGAATTATTTTACCAATAAAAACACTTTATTTGGTATAATTTGTTAATGTAGCTTGACCTTGTTTCTAGTGGAACATGCATTGTGAAGGAAAAAGGCATTAAGCTTAGGAATAACTGTTTTCACAGCGATGTCAAACAGAAGCAAATGGTCTTGTATGCAAGAAAAAAATATAGGATGTGATTGTTATTAAAGCAATGATCTTTGATTTTGATGGCACGCTAGCTGATACTTTGCCTGTGTGCTTCCTGGCATTTCAATCAGTTTTTAAGGAATTTGATGACCGTGAAGTCACCCCAGAGGAAATCAAAGCCATGTTTGGACCCTCTGAAACTGGTATTATTCGAGAAAACCTAACGAGCACTGATCATGAAAAAGCTATTGATTTATATTATGAAGTCTATAGGGAGCGACATGAAAAAATCGTCCAAGATAATGAAGAAATAAATAACTTACTTAAACTGTTAAAAACAGAGGGATATAAGCTTGGAATAGTGACTGGAAAAGCAAGAAAAAGCCTGGATATCTCTTTGGAGTGTCTGGGGTTAACTAACTTCTTTGATGTAATTATTACGGGTGATGACGTGGAGAATCCTAAACCCCATCCTGAGGGGATTAATAGAGCATTGGATTATTTGAATTTATCTGCCAATGAGGCGGTTTTCCTGGGAGATAGTGACGCAGATATTATGGCTGGCCTGCAAGCGAATGTAAAGACAATAGGAGTGCATTGGCTGCCTAATTACCAGACAGTTGAATTTAGTATTCAACCAAATAAAATTTATACAAATATAAAGGATTTCATTGAATCACTTTCGGAAAACAAGATGAAAAGCACATAAAATTTTAGGCTGCGAACAAAGCGTTTTCCTGCATTGAAATATATTTCTCCAGACAATATAAACTTCATTTCTCCTTGTGGAACTTAGTTTTATTCGAGAGCTTTCCTATGAAAGGGGCAGTTTATGTCAACAAAAAGGATGTTCTATAGATTATTTATGAGTGAATTGATATTTTTGGGCCTTTGTATCTTGCTATTTGTTGCACACCTGGCTTTTTGGTTAGATGATATTGGAATAGCTGAGAGAGTTTTAAATATTTATCTTACTTCGTCATTAGTACCTATATATATTCTTTTGACTATTTACTCACTTGTAATTCTAACGTTTACAGTGCAACTATATAAGCAATTAAGAGCTCTTCAAAAATCCAATTATAGTAACAGCCGAAGAGCATTTATTCTAATACTGGCTGGTCATTTTCTGGCATTCAGTTTTTCCTCAATATTCGTGTTTGTCCAAGATCCTAACAGTATGGCAACTGTTATTCCCAGCTTATTCAGTCTATATTTTGCAATAATGTTTTTACTGCGAGTCGCATTGATTTTTAAACTTTTTGTTAGGAGAAATAATGGAATAGTCGAAGTTTAATTGGGTTGGGTTGCATTTTTAGTTAATTTCTTCAGTAAAAAGGGTGAGAAACAGAATGACGGAAATAACCTTCCTTGCTTCTTCCAGGAAATTAGAAATACCCAGGGAAATTGAAGAATACAATTTTGAAAGGGAAGAAGGTTTTGCAGTCCATAAGATTGAGGATTATTGGAAGAACAAATTGGATGGGTTATTTTCTATGCCTTACATTTATGAAGCATTTGGGGTAGGCAATAAGCGATTCTTGAGATACCTTGAAGTGCAAATGCAAATAGGGGATGTATTTGAAATATATCATGTTAGAAGTCAAAATCAGTTTGATGAATTCCGAAGAAGGATGGAAGAAGCTCCAGAACCGATTGAAGTAAACGCGGGGAGTTATACTTACACAGACAGTTATGGGACTTATCTATTAAATCCAAAAAGGTGGATAGAGGAATTAAGTCATCGGAATTATATTTCAGAGCATGGGATTACTACATTCGTTAAGTATGATTCATAGTCTTCAAATAAAAAAGAGCAAAGGAAAGTTCCTTTGCTCAAATTTTTATCTAAAACTTCTTTTCCCATCTTCGATAATAAACTCTTTTTTATCTTTAGTTCTTACAACTATTTTATATGGATCTTGCTTTACCTGTGGCCATATTTCTTCCGACTTGATAAAGTCCTCGGCCATTGTGTAAAGGTCACTTGCCTGGTCGGCTGCTCCTTCATCGGTACTCTTCATTTTCATTGTAATGAAAATTGTCATTAAGCCATCTTCACTTTTATGGCCGACACCGGAGACTTTATATTTTTTATAAGTCATAAATTCATGAGCGATTCCTGAAACTGCATTACCCCAGCGTGCATACTGCTCACGCTTCGCTAAATTAAACTTCCTGATTTTGACCTCTATATTGTGCTTGTTGTTCGCAGCCAGGGCCTCTTCTACAGCCGTTTTTATTTCATCCACTTTCTCCTGCTTTTCATTACTTGGGAACTCGAGTTCCACCGTATTAGTTCCAAACATAATACTATTTTTAAACTCATATGGCTTTAGGGCAGACTGGACAATTTCAAATACTTCTTCACTTTCCTTTTCGATTTGTGCTTGCTCCCTCTTCCATTTTTCTGAAGGCTCTCGATACTGTCTTACTTTTATATAATAGTCCTCGATTCTCGTTCCTTTAAATTCGTTGCTCTTTACAATAGAGAGCCCGATTTTTCTTACACCAGGTTCCATTTCGTTAACCTGCTTTTCAGAAGCATCCAGTGAAACCGTTATTCCTTCGTTTTTGCCGCCGACATATTGGTTCACTTGCTTAACAGGATAACCTTCTTTTTTCAATGCCTGAGTCAACTCTTCTGTAAGGTCTTGATGGTGGTTATCATAAATTGAGCTTAACGGCGGAATTTTTGCTACCATTTTTGCCATCGTAGGAGAAACAAAGCCAGCTCCAATGATGAGCAAGAAGCTTGCAGCCGCGGAGGCTGTAGCCACACCAGCTTTTTTCCACAATGTCCATTGGTTTTTCAACTTTTTATTGAATGCTTCGATTTCTCGGTGAACCTGGTCTTTTCGTGCCTCAGAAAATTCACCAGCTTTAAATCGACCAGGCAATTCTTTTGTGAAATTTTCTAGTGAAACGGGGGTCTGAAATTCATCCTTATCATATCCCATAAGACTTCTCCTCCATTAGAAAGTGATGATCTTTTTTCATAAGCTCTTTAAGCCTTTTCCGGCCACGGGCCAATCTGGTTTTTACAGTATTGCTATTTTCATTGAGAATCAGGCTGATTTCATTTACTGAAAAATTTTCAAAATAAAACAGCATCAATGGGACGCGTTGTTCATCTTTTAGGGTGGTGATCAGCTGGAGCAGTTCTTGTCTTGTTTCCTTTTCAACTGCCTTTTCCTGTGCAGAACCTGATTTCATTTTGGAAACGGCCTCGGAGTTGTTGTCTATATCAGTGAACTGGGTCCGTTTTTGCTTCCGATAAACATCTATAGAACGGGTATAAACTAGCCGGTAAAACCAGGCTTTAAAGTTACGGATTTCCACCCCCCGCATAATGCTGAGATAGCAATCCTCGAGGGCAATCTGGACAGCATCCTCAGCCAATTCCCGAGAATTAAGGATTAGATAAGCGGTTCTATAGGCAGATGAAAGAAGACTTCCAACGAGAGAGCTGAATGCATCTCCATCTCCTGCCCTGATTTTATTTAGTAATTTCTGTTCCTCACTCAACTGGGCAACCTCCATTTGTAATTTTCACAAGTATGTCGTTCATAGGGGGTGTTTTGGTTTCATTTTTCGAAAAAAATTTATTCAGGATTAAGTGATTAGTATGTAATAACTTTACCAAAAATTAACTCAAAAAGGGTTGATAATTATTAGTCGGGGAGGGGTGTTGTGAAGTACGGGGAGCATGTCCTCATCATAGGGTAGATGAGAGAATCACGGTAACAAGTTGAAGGAACATGTGCCCGAAACGGTGTGGATTAAAGTATCACGGTAACAAGTTGGAGGAACATGTGCCCGAAACAGTGTGTATTAGAGAATCCCGGTAACAAGTTGAAGGAACATGTGCCCGAAACAGTGTGGATGAGAGAATCACGGTAACAAGTTGAAGGAACATGTGCCCGAAACGGTGTGGATGAGAGAATCCCGGTAACAAGTTGGAGGAACATGTGCCCGAAACGGTGTGGATGAGAGAATCACGGGAACAAGTTGGAGGAACATGTGCCCGAAACAGTGAGGATTAGAGAATCACGGTAACAAGTTGAAGGAACATGTGCCCGAAACAGTGTGGATGAGAGAATCACGGTAACAAGTTGAAGGAACATGAGCCCGAAACGGTGTGGATTAGAGAAACACGGTAACAAGTTGAAGGAACATGTGCCCGAAACGGTGTAGATGAGAGAATCCCGGTAACAAGTTGGAGGAACATGAGCCCGAAACGGTGTGTATTAGAGAATCCCGGTAACAAGTTGGAGGAACATGTGCCCGAAACAGTGTGGATGAGAGAATCACGGTAACAAGTTGGAGGAACATGTGCCCGAAACAGTGAGGATTAGAGAATCACGGTAACAAGTTGAAGGAACATGTGCCCGAAACGGTGTGGATGAGAGAATCCCGGTAACAAGTTGGAGAAACATGTGCCCGAAACGGTGTGGATGAGAGAATCACGGTAACAAGTTGAAGGAACATGTGCCCGAAACGGTGTGGATGAGAGAATCACGGGAACAAGGTTGAGGGACATCTGCCCGAAACGGTATAGAGAATCACGGTAACAAGTTGGAGAAACATGTGCCCGAAACAGTGAGGATTAGAGAATCACGGTAACAAGTTGAAGGAACATGTGCCCGAAACGGTGTGGATGAGAGAATCCCGGTAACAAGTTGGAGGAACATGTGCCCGAAACGGTGTGGATGAGAGAATCACGGTAACAAGTTGAAGGAACATGTGCCCGAAACGGTGTGGATGAGAGAATCACGGGAACAAGGTTGAGGGACATCTGCCCGAAACGGTATAGATTAGAGAATCACGATAACAAGTGGGAAGAAATTGTGCCCATAAGCAAAGCTGAACCGATAAACGTGTCGGTTCAGCTTTGCTTGTGTCACCATGTAAAATGGATCTTCTTTGCCAAATCGGGAAAGTCAATAAATGGATTGCGATTTCCCTGGATATAGTAGATTGCCTGGTTCCGGTGCTTTTCATGAATGGTGGGGGGGAATTCTTCATTCCAGCGGACAAGTAAAGGGATGTTGACTTTTTTCCTGAATTCGTTTTTCACTCTTTTGGGGTACCTGAGAAAAAAATAAAGCATCGCTCTTGCGGTTGCGCCTTTTCCATGCTCGGGTTCGAATTCCAATCCTGTACTGACTCCGCAGTTGTTTTTGACAGGTTCATTGTCTGATTCGGGATTGTAAAAATCAAAGTCGGTAAAAGGGAAGTTAGACCTCGTTATATTGCAGGCCGGGTCGCAGACAAATAAGTGGTGTAAATCACCCTTCATCGGTTCAGCGCCCTCAAACCAGGATTGGGGAACAATATGCTCGGTGTTCATCTTGAAATGATCCTCAAATACCTTCAATTCTTTGATGGAATCAAACCCATTCACCTGGATGGCCCGCGATCGTCTTCTAAATTCGTCGTACTTCTGCCGCAGTGTTTCGTTATCCTCGATAAGCAAAGATTCTGGATCCTTTCTTTGGCTGGAATAAATGCTTTTCGCGGTCCCATCCGGATACAGGTCCACCCATGTATACAGGTACAAATCCTTGGCAAGGAAGTAAGGGAGCTGGTTCTTATGGGATTGGAATACGATTGTATCGAATTTGTAGAAAAGGGCAAGCCCGGATAAATCGAGGTCCTGTGCACCACGATAATACTCTTCTGTGTCAAGCTTATCCTGAACAGGATCATAATAAAGCTGCTGATTGTTCTGGATATCCCGCCGGTTGTCCTTAAGGATCGTCAGCAGCTTTTTAAGATCAAGTGATTCGTACTTCTGTTCCCAATGCTCCTGTCGCTGTTTTTTATATTTTGACATAGCGGACTCCTCATTCTTGTCGTCATCGTATCCTTATTTTACCCTTTTCCGGATTGTCCTTCAAAGACAATAGGGGATAAAATGCTCAAACAATGAATGAAATTTAAGAAGCAAATTAGTTGATGAACTGCAGAATCAATTCTTTGTTTCTCTCTGAAAAAACTTTGTTGTGGGATGATACCATAGCTGATTCGGTAGCATTAGGCTCGATGAATTGCTTTGCCTGATTCACGGCATTTGCTGCATCCTGGAATGTCCCAGCTATCAAATTCAGTTTCCCTTCATGCTTTAAAATATCTCCGGCTGCAAATAAGCCTGGTACAGATGTTTCACTTGTGGGTGTTCCAGCAATATAAAAATCATCGACCATGCTTGGTTCAAGCTCGCTATTCTGAAGCAATGAGGCATCCTGATCAAATCCGTGATTAACCAGAACATCATCGACAGGCAGACGCTGGATTTCACCAGTATCCTGATTGGTTATTTCAACAAATTCAATGGAAGTACGGCTTTGGTCAGCGATTAAATTAGTAATGCATGATTGGAAGATAAATTCCACAGAACTGTTCATCAGCTGGGTAACCTGTGATTCATGTCCGGAAAAACAATCTCTCCTATGAATCAGGTAAACTTTCTTTGCCACTGGTTCGAGGGCGTTCGCCCAATCGATTGCAGAATTGCCTCCACCTGATATGACGATGGTCCGATGTTTGAAATATTTGAGCGAATTGACCATATAGTGGAGATTTGATACCTCAAATTTTTCCGCGCCGTCAACCTTGAGCTTTTGCGGCTTCAAGATTCCGCTTCCAATCGCAACGACAACCGATTTTGAATAGTGGATTCTACCTGATGCTGCTTTTAATAAAAATAAACCCTGTTCCTTGCTGATAGATTCAATTTTTTCATTCAAAACAATCTCAGGGCTGAAAGTCATCGCCTGATCCTTTAGTTGCTGTATCAATTTTGCACCGGTAATTGGGCCAACTCCACCTACATCCCAGATCACTTTTTCAGGATAGACTTGAATTTTCCCGCCAAGGTCTGGCTGGGCTTCAATAACCTTTGTCTTCATCTCACGCAGTCCGGCATAAAAGGCAGAATATAATCCGGCAGGCCCGCCGCCGATTATCGTAATCTCGTAGATTTCATTATTTTCCACTGTAAACACTCCTCGAAATTAATTCGATTGTATTCGGTAATAAAATGGTGAAAAATGAATTTTTCACAAATCTGTCATTGACTGATAAAAATAATAGCTTTATAGTATTCATTGTAAACGACATTGATAATCATTATCAACGATAAAATGAAAAACTTTGGAGGAATGATGAATGGTCCGCTTATACACAGACCAATTGTCCGTTGGTTATGGGGAACGAACAATCGTAAATAACCTGACTTTAGACATCCCGGATCAGCAAATCACGATCATCATAGGCCCCAATGGCTGCGGTAAATCCACTTTGCTGAAATCAATGTCTCGTATCATTCCCCATCAGTCTGGCTCGATTTACTTTGATGGTTCAAGTATCTCTAAAGAAGATACAAAAAGCCTCGCAAGAAAGATGGCGATTCTTCCTCAAACACCGGAAAGTGCGGCCGGTCTTACGGTAGGGGAATTGGTGTCATATGGCCGCTATCCTTATCAAAAAGGATTCGGAAGGCTGACGAAAAAGGATATCGAAGTCATTGATTGGGCTCTAGAGGTGACCGGAACGGCTAGTTATAAATACGAGCCGGTCGATTCATTATCAGGAGGCCAGCGGCAGCGTGTCTGGATAGCACTCGCACTAGCACAGGAGACAGAAATGATCTTCCTTGATGAACCGACGACTTATCTGGACATGGCTCATCAGTTAGAAATCCTGGAGCTCCTCCAAAAGCTGAACAAAGAGCAGGACAGGACAATTGTGATGGTGCTTCATGACTTGAACCATGCAGCACGATTCGCGGATCACCTTGTTGCCCTGAAAGAGGGCAGTATTGTGAAAACAGGAACAAGTGAAGAAGTCATCAATAAGGAAGTGCTGAGGCAAGTCTTTAGCATTGATGCCGAAATCGGGAGAGATCCCCGTACAAATAAGCCGATTTGCATCACGTACAACTTACTAAAAGGAGAAGAAGAAAATGAAGAAACTACTTATGCCATTCCTGCTTATGCTGGTGCTCGTTATTAGTGCATGCGGAGCAGAAGAAAAGAAAGAAAGTTCAAGTGGGAAAAAAGAAGAAGATAAGCCGCAGACCATTACTTATGAATCTGAAAATGGTCCTGTAGAAGTACCTGCAAATCCGGAAAGAGTTATCGTCCTTTCTTCATTTGCCGGAAATGTCATGGCTCTTGATGTGCCAATTGTGGGGGTTGACTCCTGGTCAAAGAAGAATCCGCGATTTGAAAAATTAAAGGGCGTCGAAGAAGTGACAGATGAAAACCTGGAGAAAATCATTGAATTAAACCCAGACCTGATTATTGGTCTTTCCAATATCAAAAACGTCGATAAGCTGAAGGAAATTGCGCCTACTGTATCTTATACATACGGAAAGCTTGGTTACCTTGAACAGCATCTGGAAATCGGCAAGGTCTTAAATAAAGAAAATGAAGCAAAAAAGTGGATTGATAATTTCAAAGCAGAATCAAAAGCTGCCGGCAAAGAAATCAAGGCAAAAATCGGTGACGATGCAACTGTTTCTGTAATTGAAAACTTCGACAAGGAACTTTATGTGTTTGGTGATAACTGGGCAAGGGGAACAGAAATCCTTTATCAGGAAATGGGATTGAATATGCCTGAAAAAGTAAAAGAAGCAGCACTAAAGCCTGGATATTACGCAATTTCCCCGGAAGTGTTGTCCGAATACGCTGGTGATTATGTTGTTTTCAGCAAGAATGCAGAGGGAGATACGTCCTTCCAGCAAACCGAGACTTATAAAAATATCCCTGCTGTAAAAAATAACCGTGTATTCGAAGTAAATGCGAAGGAGTTTTATTTCAACGATCCTTTAACACTTGAATATCAACTGGAATTCTTTAAAAAATCATTCTTGGAACAATAATAACTAGCAGGAGGAATTCTTCGAGGATTCCTCTTCTTGCTATCAGAAAGATGAGATGTAAATGATCAACCAACACAGCTCGCTCCCCATGTTCATAAAGTTCGTTGCCGGTATCCTTATCCTGGCCGTCAGTTTCATGACGGCTATGGTTTTTGGTGCAGCTGATACGAGCATCAAGGAAATCTGGCTGGCGCTTACTTCAACTGTTAAAACAGATACAATTACCATGATCAGAGAAATCCGGCTGCCGAGGGAGGTTGCGGCTATTTTCGTTGGATCTGCCTTATCTGTAGCTGGTGCGATCATGCAGGGATTGACGAGAAACCCGCTGGCTGATCCAGGATTGCTGGGTCTGACAGCCGGCGCAAACGCAGCTTTGGCACTGGTAATGGCGCTTCGTCCGGAGGCTGGCTATCTGGCAATCACGATTGCTTGTTTTATCGGAGCAGCTGTAGGTGTAGTGCTTGTTTTTGGTATTGGCGCACTGAAGAAAGGCGGATTTTCTCCTTTGCGCATCGTCCTGGCTGGTGCCGCGGTTTCGGCCTTTTTATTTGCGGTCGCCGAGGGAATCGGACTCTATTTTAAAATTTCAAAAGATGTGTCTATGTGGACTGCCGGCGGCCTCATGGGCACGTCATGGACTCAGCTGAAGATTATTATTCCGTTCATTTTGATAGGGATGCTTGTTTCTTTTTATTTATCGAGGCAATTGACCATTTTAAGCTTGAGTGAAGAAGTGGCAGTAGGACTTGGCCAGAAGACAAATTTGATTAAACTCGTTTTATTCATCGTGATTGTTTTACTGGCAGGATCCTCTGTCGCGCTAGTAGGGAACATGGCCTTTATCGGACTGATGGTACCGCATATCGTCAGGATGATTGTCGGTAATGATTATCGGTTTGTCCTGCCGATGTCAGCCTTACTCGGTGCCTCGTTCTTGCTGATTGCAGATACGCTGGGGCGAACAATCAACGCTCCTTATGAGACACCGATCTATGCGATTATTTCATTGCTCGGACTGCCGTTCTTCCTGTTCATTGTCCGTAAAGGAGGGAAGAGCTTCACATGATTCATCCGTCTATTGTTAAAAAACAAAGAATCATAGTTGCGACTTTATTTGTTTTAATCGTATTAACCATAATTGCGAGTCTTGGACTTGGCTATTCTTCCGTCTCCTATGGCAGGATTTTGCCGACAATATTCGAGAATGGCACTTTTAAAGAAGAGTTTGTTTTGTTTGAGATTAGACTTCCAAGAATTATCGTTACGCTCCTTGGCGGGATGGCACTCGCAATTTCGGGGTCGATTTTACAGGGTTTGACACGGAATGATTTAGCTGATCCAGGAATTATCGGAATCAACTCCGGAGCAGGACTGGGAATTGCTGTGTTCTTTCTCTTCTTCCCAATTGACGCCGCTTCGTTTGCCTATATGCTGCCAATTGTCGCCTTCTGTGGTGCCTTAATGACTGCGGTACTGATTTATTTATTCTCGTATAAAAAGGGAATCGGGCTTCAGCCTGTAAGATTGATTCTAGTCGGAATTGGGTTTTCGATGGCATTATCAGGGGCAATGATTGTCATTATTTCGGCAGCAGAAAGACAAAAAGTTGATTTCATTGCCCGCTGGCTCGCCGGAAATATCTGGGGAACGGACTGGCCATTCATCGCGGCTCTTTTGCCATGGCTTCTGATTTTGATCCCTTTCACACTGTATAAGGCTAATCGCTTGAACCTGCTAACTTTAAGCGATCCTGTCGCCATCGGAGTAGGAGTATCCATTGAAAAGGAAAGAATTATCCTTTTATTGACGGCTGTTGCCCTGGCAGCTTCTGCTGTTTCGGTCACAGGGGGAATCGCTTTTATCGGATTAATGGCCCCGCATCTTGCGAAGGCGCTCATTGGACCACGGAACCAATTGTTTTTGCCAATCGCGGTTTTGATTGGCGGCTGGCTGTTACTGTTTGCTGACACTATTGGCCGAAACCTCCTGGAGCCAGAAGGAATCCCAGCGGGCATCATGACAGCCTTGATTGGTGCACCGTACTTCGTGTATTTGCTTTTGAAAAAATAGTTATTCATGCTGTTGGGCCCATTGCCCGGCAGTTTTTTTGTTAAGGGCTTAAACCTGGCGAATGGCAAGAGAATATTACTGATTGACATAGCGAGTGGAGAACCAAAAAAAAAGAACTACATATATATATAAGACTCCAAATTTTGCTTATGAAAAATATGAAGGAGGGGCCATTGGGATGAAAGAGAAAATGGTTGCAGATGAATTACAATGCATGTTTTTAGAAGGTTTGCTGCCAGGTATAGAAGAGGTATGGATTAATATACTCTCTAGAAATCTCAGGAACGGAAATTTAACCATTAATGATTTACTTTGCAGTGATGCTCTTCCAAAGGAAAAGGTGGACGAAGCTTTAAATAGAATTCCGTCGTATGGATGGAAATAATGAAAAATACACAAAGCGAAAAAGACGGTTGTTTTTTAGTGCCATCCATATTTTTTTCTCCAATGGATATATTACAACTGAGGTGAAAAAAAATGGATAAGGACAGAGAAAGTAACAAAGACGAAATTAATGTGGAATTAGGCGGAATGGGGATTTACGGAACCACCTCCAATGTCGGAGTTGGTGGTTACAAGGCATCAGGTGATATAGAAAATGCGGGAAGATTGGACAAGGGTTTTCAAAAGATTGAAGAGGATGACCTTGCACCAAGAGCTTCACTTCTAGAAGAAGGCAAGAAGGATTACTGAAGATGAAAAACCATGGTTTTCGAACCATGGTTTTTCCTCTACCCTTATAAAGGCGTTTTACCGGTAAAAGGGGTGACGGTTAGGTTCTTATTGGAATTTTTCATCCTTATCATATAGAATGAAAGGCATCCAAGAAATTAAGGGAGTCGAACAATGAGCAATCCAAATTATCAGATAAGAGTGAACAGAAATGAGTTCGTATGGAACAGCAAGGAAGGGGAACTTACATTTGATGGAGCTCCTGCGTTGTTATTCTGGGATTCAGCAATTGAGCTTTTCTTGAAAACAATCGAAGAAATTTCCGGAAATGATGTGTCAAAGACCGTTTATGAAGTAACAGGGTTTCGAATGGGACATCTTGTTAGCTCTTATTACGAAGGAAGGACCGACGTGGTAGAGCTTTTGAATGAATATAGTGAAATTTATAAGAGTGCAGGCTGGGGAAATTTTGAAATTCAGGAGTACTCGTTTGAAGAAAAAAGAGCGGTCTTAAGAATCCACAACAGCTGGGAACACAGGATTTTTAAGCTGGCTGATAAAAATAGAGCGGGTGTTTTGCTGCCAAGCCATTGGGCAGGCATATTAAGCGGCCTCTTCAAGCAGGACATGTGGTATAAAATTGTAAAGAGCCAACTGGAAGGTCATGAATACGATGAAGTGGAGATTTTTCCTTCCAACGTGACCATTTCACAAAACATCCATGAATTAGCGAGGAAGAAAGAACAGGAAAGCATCATGGAACTGGAGAAGAAGGTAGAGGAGCGTACTGATGAGCTTAACTCTTTAGTTCAGGAGATATCCTCCCCGATTATCCCAGTTTTGAAAGATATACTCGTCATCCCGATGATTGGCAAATACAACGAAGAGCGGCTGAGCAACCTTATTGAAAAAGCACTAGTTGAACTCACCAGGCTAAAGGCAAAATATTTATTAATCGATTTAACTGGAATAAAACATGTAGATCCCTACACTGTCCATGGAATACAAAAATTAATCCAGTCGATTCGTCTAATTGGCGGCCAATGCTTTGTTGTAGGTGTATCAGCAGAATTAAGCATTCAAATCTTAAGCTCGAATGTTAATCTTGAAGGAATCCACTCTTTCTCCAGCCTGCAGCAGGGAGTAGAACATGCTATCCTTCAGAATGGATATGAATTGGTTAAAAGGAAATAAATCAAGAGGCTGAACAGGAGACTTTCATGTTCAGCTTTTTTTATGTTCTCATCTGTGTCATTAGAAAGATTTTTCAATTTGGGACATATGTCCTTCCTGAATCTTATGTTGTGTCTTTTAATGTATATATAAATTAGGATTTAAGGAGAGAAATAATGAGAGGTCTAGTTTTTGCGGTTTTAGGGGGAGCATTCATTACTCTCCAGGGGGTAGCTAATTCAAGAATCAGTCAGGATATTGGCACGTGGCAGACGGCGACAGTCACTCAATTTACCGGGTTTTTAATGGCGCTTTTGATTTTATTGGTGGCCGTACGCGGGAAAAGGCATGATTTAAAGAATGTACGGCCCCTGTTTTTAATTGGTGGATCGTTTGGGGCAATTGTCGTCTACGGAAGCGTTACAGCCATCCATTTTATTGGCGTTACGCTAACAGTTTCAGTCATGTTGATCGCTCAGCTTGCTATGACGGTCTTGATTGACCAAAATGGATGGTTTGAGGTCAAAAAGCAAAAAATGAAGATACCACAGCTAATTGGTATATCAATGATGGTTGTCGGCGTGATGATCCTTGGTTTGTAAAATCGTGGAAAGAGGTGTGCGAACAACATGAATTCTGTGCATCAGCTTGAAGACTTTTTGCGCTCCAGAGAGATCGCCCCTATATTTAATGAAGACATCATCCCATATCTATCACTATATCATTTTGAGAAAGGGGAAACGATCTGCTCTCAGGGTGAAGCTGCTGAATTCTTATATATCCTGGTAAAGGGAAAGGTGAAGATATTTACAACTTCTGAAGATGGAAAGACCTTGATTCTGTCATTCAAAACTCCCCTTGAAGTAATAGGTGACATTGAGTATATCCAAAAAATCAACACAATCAATACCGTTGAGGCGGTTTCACCAGTCATCATGATTGGAGTTAGGCAAAATACAGTGAGAGAATTCTTAAATGAACATCCTCCATTCTTACAATTTTTGCTTGATATCATTACAAGGAAATTCTATATCAAGTCACAATTTATGAGACATAACATCATGTATCCCGTAGAAACGCGGTTAGCAAGCTATCTCGTTTCGGTTGCATATGATGAAAATGATGCATTGGTCAATGGCATGGTGAGCACGTCTAATCTTACTGACATTGCTAATCTGATTGGAACGAGCTATAGGCATCTTAATCGAGTCATCAAGGAGTTTTGTATAGCTGGATTGGTCGAACGAAAAAAAGGGACGATCATGATTAAAGATTTGGAAGGCCTAAAATTGGCTGCCAAGGAAAATCTTTATGAGTAAAACAAGGGGGATATGATATGTTTTTAGGATTACTGTTTGCATTAATCGCGGGGTGTCTTGTCGGCCTGCAAAATATTTTCAACAGCAAGGTCAATGAAAAGGCGGGTTCGTGGGTGACTACAGCAATTGTACTGGGAATAGGCTTTTTGGCTTCCTTCTTCCTTGGCTTTCTGTTTGAGGGTAAAGAACTTTTTAATCTGACGAATATCCAGTGGTGGCACTGGTTTAGCGGATTGCTGGGAATTGGTGTGGTTACTGGTATAGTACAGGCGATCAAGTTTCTCGGTCCTACCTTTGCAATTTCCATAGTATTGACTTCTCAGCTAGGGTTCGCTGTTTTATGGGATTCACTTGGCTGGTTGGGGCTGGAGAAGGTCCCTTTAACCGAAAAACAGTTATTAGGAGTACTAATCATTATAGCAGGAGTCATTGTTTTCAAATGGAGTGAGGGAGCAGGAGCTGAAAAAGCACCTGTTTCCAGGAATAAAAAAGCAGAAGTACTGTAAGCGTGAAATCAATAAGGAAAATTTTGCACGGCAGTTCTGATACTGCCGTGTTTTTTTGTCTTCATGAGACAGGCGGCAATTCTATTTACTGATGGTGTACTTAAATTATTATTTATAAATAAAAACATGATATAATCTAAAACAGAAAAAACCGAACTATTCTAGGAGCTGAAATAGTGAATTCAATCGATAGATTTTCGAAATACCTTATTGAAAATGCAGAAGCAATCAGCAGAGAAATAACTGAATATAATTTAAAAAAAATTGAAATAGAGCTGCCTGTTGAGCTTATCTCAGAATCCATACAGACAAATACAGAGTTTTTACAGTTCCTTGGTGAGACACTTAATCTGTCAAAAGAGTCGGTATCAGAAAAGTTCATTCAGTGGTATGAACAAAAACAGCTGAAACAAAAGAATTTTAAGTATGCAGCAGATGAACTTGAGAGTATCATGAAGCCGTATGCAGAGACTCGATTGCAGTTGAATGAAATGCTGACGAAGGTTTCAGTCAGCGAGGAGCTTTCCACTGAGAAAGTCGTATTCGTGAATAATCGAGTGAGCTATTTGCTTGATTTAAGCATTACTGAAACGATTATCGAGCGTGAAAAACTATCGAGAGAATTAAACAATAAGAACCAAAAAATTATCACCGAGCTGTCTTCGCCAATTGTCCCGATTGAAAAAGACACGGCGATACTGCCGCTTATTGGCGAATTCGATTTTGAACGCAGTGACTATATCTTAACTCATGTTATCCCAAAAATCAGTGAACTGAGAATTAAAACTCTGATCATCGACTTTTCCGGAATTGCAACGATTGATGGCGAAATCGCAGCCCGAATCTTCAATATTAATAAAGTCCTGAGATTGATTGGAATCGAAACCATGTTGACGGGTATACGGGCAGATCTTGCGATAGATGTTATTAATACAGGAATTGACTTTTCAAAATTGACTACCTATGGAACTGTGCAGCAGGCAATTATAGCGAACAAGGCATAGTAAGGGCAGGAAACACAAAATCTTGGTTGGAACTGGATGGTCAATGGCTATCCAGTTTTTTAATTTTTTCACTAGAATTCCGTGTACCAATCAAGATCATTCGCAGGGTGACTTGTTTAATCTGCAAATATAAAGATTTGTTCTCAATAAACCGGTATTTCTTCGTAAAAAACTGGGTTTATTTGGTAAATGCAGGTATTTGTTCGCAAAAAACCATAATTTATTCGCATAATGGAAATCCTTGGGTTTTTTTGAAGGGACAGGAAACCTTTTTCCGCTTAAAACGTAATAGGAGTATGGAGGTGTCAAATGATGAAGCTTACTCGATTAATGTTATCATTGCTTTTATTGGTAGTACTTTTGTTCGTCGCTGGCTGCTCTTCAACTGTTAAGTCAACATCTAAGGATCCAAACATGACCGCTATTAAGACCGTTTTAGAACACCAATTCACGGGACCAGATTCAGAATTTATAGAAGGAACGGAGAATACCGAAAAACTTGAAGAATATTATGAAAAACGGTATAAATCTTATTTTACCGAAGAAAGGTATAACAGCTTTATCGCAGCCAGTGCCTACACATATGTCCTTTTGGCATACAATAATGACAAGGAGATAAAGGCTGAAAAAGTGGATGTACGAACAGAAGAAGGCTGGTATCATTTTAATGTGACCGTATCGTACGGTGAGGCCGGAAACGGACAAAATTCTGCTGAGGTTACAGGAAAAGCGAAAATCAACGATGATGGCAAAATCACTAATGTTCAATACTTAAATGATGGTGGATTAACCAGTAATTTGGAAAATTAAACGATTCATTTGGAACTGCACCCTGGATGCTAGACAGTCTGCCTAACATCCAGGGTGCAGTTTGTTGTTTGCGATAATTTTAAAAAGGGAACTTCTATTATGAAGATCGGTTAAGGGAGGAAGAAAACTAGATGATCGAAAACAAAACAAAGGCAAAAAACGTGATCCTTCCGATCCTTTTGGTTGCAGCGGGCTTGGGAACCTCTATTGCCTTTCTCTATTTATTCACAGAGCTGGCGGAAGAAATGCTGGAATCCGAGGTTAAAAGGTTTGATGACAGCATCATTCAATTCTTCCATCGTATTCAAACGGATGTATTAGATGTAATTATGTTTTTATTCACCGAAGCAGGGTCCGTTTGGTTTTTGACCATATTTTCGTTCACGGTCATTTCCTTTCTATGGTTAAAAAAGAAGGACAAATGGAGTATCCTGTTTTTCATTATCGGAATCGGCGGCGGAGGACTCCTGACAAAACTTTTAAAATACTATTATAGCAGGGAACGCCCGTCCATCAACGAAACCATTGATGCGATAGGCTACAGCTTTCCCAGCGGCCATTCCATGGGTTCTCTTATATTTTACGGATTCATGAGCTATTTCCTGTTCCGTTCCAACCTAAGAAAAAGAATCAAATGGATCACCCTTTTTTTATGTGGTGTATTGATTGTTTTCATCGGTACAAGCCGCATCTATCTTGGAGCACATTATCCAAGCGACGTCATTGCCGGCTATCTGGCAGGAAGCATCTGGCTGATCCTCTGTATCCTTGCCTTGGAATATGTGAAGTGGAGAAGTGCTTCACAAAGAAAACCGATTAAAGCATTCAGGGAGTTTATTGGGAAACAATTGAGTAGTAAGATTTAGGTTAACCAAATTGAGTGCACTCCAGGAAGCTGGATCTATCGTAGAGAAAAACAGCTGTGCATTCAGGATGAATGATTATCATACAAAAGGCCAGTCTATTTATGTTAGACTGGCCTTTCTTCTATAACCCTAATGAAATGTATTTGACTTCTAAAAATTCTTCGATGCCATAATGGCCGCCTTCACGTCCAAGTCCGCTTTGTTTAAAACCTCCGAATGGAACTTGCGGAGTGGAAGGGAGACCATCATTAAGTCCGATGATTCCATATTCAAGTGCCTCTGTAATACGGATGCCCCTTGAAATATTTTCGGTAAACACATAGGCTGCAAGACCGAAGATCGAATCATTAGCGCGTTCGATTGCTTCTTCTTCAGTCTTGAAGGTTGTAATAGGTGCTACAGGGCCAAAGGTTTCCTCTGACATGCAAAGCATATCATCATTAACATTCGTAATGACAGTCGGAGCAAAAAATTGATCCTTGACCAGCTCGCCGCCAGTTGCGACTCTGGCACCTTTTTCAATAGCATCCTGAATATGTCTTTGCACCTTTTCAACCGCTGCGTCATCGATTAGTGGACCGATATCGACACTTCCTTCAAGTCCATTTCCTACACGAAGCTGCTCGACCTTTTCTATAAACTTACTTGTGAATGCATCTGCTATACTCTCATGTACATAGATTCTGTTGGAGCAGACACAAGTCTGCCCGGCATTCCGGAACTTTGCGGAGATGACACCGTCGACCGCCTTCTCAAGGTTAGCGTCGTCCATTACAATCACGGGAGCATGCCCGCCGAGTTCAAGGGAAACCTTCTTTACCGTGTCTGCAGAACCACGCATCAGCAATTTGCCCACTTCGGTTGATCCGGTAAATGTCAGTTTTCTGACGCGTGTATCCTCAAGCCATACCTTGCCGATATCCTGTGCATTCCCGGTAACAATATTGATAACTCCCTTTGGGAATCCTGCTTTTTCTGCAAGCTCTGCAAGCTTGAAGGCAGTGAGGGGACTTTGTTCTGCAGGCTTTACTACAACCGTGCAGCCTGCCGCTAAGGCTGGTCCGACTTTTCTTGTAATCATGGCAGCAGGGAAGTTCCAAGGGGTTATGGCCGCAACAACACCGACTGGCTGTTTTTGGACGAATAACCGTTTGTCTCTTCCTGTAGCGGGTATGGTTTCCCCGTATATTCTCTTTCCTTCTTCTGCATACCACGAAAAGAATCCGTTAGCATAAGTAATCTCACCCAGGGCTTCCTTTAAAGGCTTACCTTGTTCCATGGTGAGTGTTGTCGCCAGATCTTCCTTATTCTCATTAATCAAATGATGCCATTTCCAAATGAGTTCCGCTCGTTCATAAGCTGAGTACTGGGACCAAATTTTGAAGGCTTCATACGCTGCATCTGCGGCGAGTTTCGCTTCTTCAGCCCCGCCATTAGGCACGGTTGCGATTTTTTCTAATGTTGCAGGATTGATGACGTCAAAGGTCTCGAGCTCTTTTCCTGTCCATTCTCCATTGATGAATAATGAATAGTTTTCCAATGTAATCCCTCCCTAAAACTTTATCAGGCCGTTTTTCCCCAGCGGATAGAACCTGATCTCGGAATATAAAGTTCTATGTTTCTTGCCTTCCTTAAAACCATCGGCAACCTGCATGACAGCTCACATAGGATGATACTGGCCACTTCATGTAAAAGATATGGTAATTCGTCTGCCAAAGAATTAAGTGGGTCTTGTTTCGATTATAATTTATTTTTTCTCTTTTGAGTATTTATGTACACCGCGGATACTTCTTGTTTTTTATCCTAAACCTAGCTTTATCCATAAAAAAGTTTCATCATAAAGTGAAAAGGTTGGTAAATGGTAAAACGACGGGTTATCATCCGAGGAACGCAGTGATCGAAAAAGGAATCATTTTTTTTGACCATTTTTAAAGTCTTTTGGGCGGAGATGTAGAATGCCAAAAATACCTACCTGTTCCTTCTAATAGCAGGAAGGTTCAGTGATTAGCTTAATAATTGGTTAAAGGAGTGATATTCAGTATAATAATTTAGTACTTTTGTATAGAGAAATATCCATGTTCATGGATTAGGGAAGATAGGTGGCAGACAACGGTGGGAAGAATGGAAAGAAGGCAGCAAAGAAAGTCAACAATGAAGGTTCTTGGCTTTTTAAAAAGCAAAAGCATGAGGTTGAGGATTTTAGGTATTAGTCTGGCTGTTTTAATAATTGGTCTTCTATTTTTAAACATAATGATTTGGACCAGTGATGTGAGCAAGCTTGAGGAACCTGCTCCCCGGCCTACGATCATTTTTGATCAGAATGATGCTATCGCAAGCAAAGTAGCTGGCTCTAACATCGAGGGAGTAACAATAGAACAAATACCGGAACACCTCATTCAAGCGGTTATTTCCACTGAGGACCAAAGGTTCTATAAGCATGATGGAATCAACTATTTTGCAATAGCTAAAGCCCTCGTACAGAATACATTGCAAGGTGAAATAGTCTCTGGCGGCAGTACGCTTACACAGCAGCTGGCGAAAAATGCTTTTTTGACACAGGAACGCACTTATACCAGAAAGTTTAAAGAACTGATTTTCACCAAAAAAATCGAACAGAAATACTCCAAAGACGAAATTATGGAACGCTACTTAAACCAGATTTATTTTGGCGAGGGTGCCTGGGGAATACAGCGGGCGGCTCAAACGTATTTCGGCAAGGATGCAAGTGAATTGACATTAAGTGAATCAGCGATCATAGCGGGATTAATAAAGGCTCCGTCGCTTTTATCTCCTTTTAAAGATATGGATAAATCCATTGAGCGCAGAGATATTGTGCTAACATTAATGAAAAATGAAGGCTATATCAGTCAACAGGAGCTGGAACAGGCAAAAGAACAGCAAATTGTTCTGCAGGGGAAGAAGATTGATGATTACAAAGGAAAATACCCTTATTATGTTGACCATATTATCAATGAAGCAACTAAGAAATATGGTCTTTCAGAAAATGAAATTCTTTCTGGTGGCCTGCGAATTTATACCGAATTGAATCCTGAAATCCAAACGGCAGTCGAAGAAACATACAGTGATAAAAGTTTGTTTCCGGAAAGCCAGCCGGATCAGCTAATTCAGAGCGGGGCTATTTTTATCAATCCGAAAACAGGCGGGATATCTGCGCTGGTTGGCGGCAGGGGGGAATACACTTTTAGAGGATTCAATCATGCAACCCAGCTGAAGCGTCAGCCTGGTTCTGCAATGAAGCCATTAGCCGTGTATACTCCTGCCCTTGAACAAGGGTACGAGATGTTTGATATGCTCCAGGATTCTCCTATTAATATAGAAGGCTATCAACCAATGAATTTTGATAAGCAGTTCCGCGGAGAGGTGACGATGTACGATGCGCTGGTAAATTCCTATAATGTACCGCCTGTATGGCTGCTTAATAAAATGGGGATTAAGTATGGAGTCAATGCGGTCGAGCGTTTCGGCATAAAATTAGGGGAAGAGGATTATAAGCTTGGTTTGGCACTTGGCGGAATGGATGAAGGTGTATCGCCGTTATTGATGGCCCAGGCCTTTACCGCTTTTCCTAATAAGGGAAAAATGACAGAGGCTCATTCAATCAAAAGGATAGAAGATGCTGAAGGAAATGTGGTTGGAAAATGGCATAATAACGCAACCAAGGTCACCGATGAGAAGGTAGCTGACAAAATAACTTATATGCTTAAAGGTGTCATCGAGGAGGGGACAGGCAAAACCGCTGGTGTAGAGGGCTGGGACATTGCTGGTAAAACGGGAACAACTGAAGTCCCATTTGCAGACAACGGAGGAACCAAGGATCATTGGTTTGTCGGATACTCTCCAGAAATTGTTGGTGCTGTCTGGATGGGGTACGACAAGACGGATGAAAGCCACTTTTTGACAGAATCAAGCAGTTCAACAGTTACGGTAATTTTCAAAGAAATTTTTTCAAAGTCCATCAATCAGCTTTCCAAAAAGCAGTTTGATTTATCGTCCATTCAAAAACAGATAAATGAACAGAAGAAAAAAGAGGAACAGGCTGAAAAGAAAAGGGAAGAAGAAGAGAAGAGGAGAGAGAAAGAAGAGGAGAAGAGAGAGAAAGAACTGGAAAAGAAAAACAAGGGAGATGAGAAGAAAAGAGAAAAAGCGGAGAAGAAAAAGGAGAAGGAAGACAAGAAGAAAGATAAAGGAAAGAAAGATGATTAGAAGCAAGGGGATGTTCCCTTTGCTTTTTTTGTGTATTATCCAGCGCCCCTTACTGGCCCTTATATATTGGGGAGGGAGTTGTAAATAAGCAGGAATAGTGTTTAATTAAGGCTAAACATAAGGTTATCTGGAAAACAGAAATCAAGATGCATTGATTTAAAGGATATAGCAATAGATTAATGTATAAATAGGGATAGGAAGTTCATATTAAAATATCAGGTGAATAAAAAGATCGAGCGAATAAAAAAATCGAGTGAAGAACTCAATTGGCTCCTCACTCGATCCCTTTTAATTTAATAATTATAGTATGCTGAATTGTTCATTCTTTAAATCTGTAATAAACATATGTCCCGGCGCATGAGTGATCATAATATCAGGCTTCACATGCATGGCGACTGCCTGCGGTGTTACTCCACAGGCCCAGAAAACGGGCACTTCGCCTTCTCTAATGGTCACTTTGTCCCCAAAATCAGGATTGTTAAGATCGGGTATTCCAATTGCTTCAGGATTCCCAATATGAACCGGAGCTCCGTGTACGGAAGGGAATCGGCTAGTAACCTGGACTGCGCGGATGGCATCCTTCTCTGTCATCGGGCGCATGCTGACGACGGTCGGCCCTTCAAATCTCCCGGCCTTTACTGTCGGGATCGTCGTTTTATACATTGGTACATTGCAGCCTTCCTCAATATGACGGATTGGTATGTCATTTTTCAATAAAGCTTCTTCGAAAGTGAAACTGCAGCCGATCAGAAAACCTACCATGGAATCATCCCATAGCTCTGTCACATCTGTTAACTCTTCAGTAAAAATACCGTTCCGATAAACTCTGTATTTAGGTATATCAGTTCTAAGGTCTGCAGAGGGTGCAGCTAAGGCAGGCACTGGTGAACCTGGCATGGTGACATCGATGATTGGACAGGGCTTCGGGTTCCGCTGACAGAACAGGAGGAACTCAAATGCAAGGTCCTTCGGGAGAACTGCGAGATTCGCCTGAATATAACCATGTGCCAGACCGGATGTAGGCTTGAGCCACTGGTTCTGGCGGATGATTCCTCGTACTTCAGCTGGTGCTATTGCTTCTTTGGTACTCATGAATCTGAACCTCCAATTCTTAATTATTTAAATAGCTGAGGTATGCCATTGATCAATGTGTATCCGCCCATAAGTGCCATGGCAACAACAATGATGACTCCGAAGATTGTCATCCAGATTGGATGCTTATAGTCACCGACAATTTTGGTCTTGTAAGCGGCAATCAGCATCACACCTAATGCAATTGGAAGAATCAGGCCATTAACGGAACCAACAAGGACAAGAATTTTTACCGGCTTTCCAATTAAAACAAATACTAGAGTAGAAATGGCTATGAAGGCAACAATCGTACCATTATGATATTTATTCACTGTCTTGCTAAGTGTCTGGATAAACGAAACCGAGGTATACGCAGCACCAACCACGGAGGTAACCGCAGCAGCCCACATGACAACGCCGAAGATTTTATATCCAACATTGCCTGCAGCAAGCTTGAAGACGGAAGCAGGCGGATTTGCCGGATCGATTGCAAGACCCTGGGCTACGATTCCAAGAGCAGCCAGGAACAGGAAAATCCTCATAATTGATGCAATCCCGATAGCACTGACAGCGCTTCTGGTTACATCTGGAAGGGACTCCCGGCCTTTGACACCCGCATCCAGTAAACGGTGTCCTCCAGCAAAGGTAATATAGCCTCCAACCGTTCCGCCTACCAGTGTCACGATTGCAAGAAGGTCGATTTTATCAGGTGCGAACGTTTTTACAACAGCTTCCCCAACAGGCGGATTGGCTGTGAACATTACAAAAATAGTTAAAGCAATCATGACAAAGCCCATAATTTGAGCAAATCTGTCCATTGCCTTGCCTGCCTCGCGGACGAGGAAGATCCCAATCGCCACAATCCCGCTCAATAGAGCACCTGTCTCGGCTGACAGGCCGAACAAGACGTTTACTCCAAGACCAGCTCCGGCGATGTTGCCAATATTGAAGGCAAGTCCACCGGCCACAATCAGGATTGCAAGAAAATGCCCCAATCCAGGCAGGACGTCATTGGCAATATCCTGGGCACGCTTCTCGGATACGGCAATAATCCTCCAGATGTTCATCTGGGCACCAATATCGATGATTATTGAAATTAAAATAACAAATCCAAAGCTTGCCATTAGTGATTGTGTAAATACGGTTGTCTGAGTCAGGAACCCGGGACCAATTGCCGACGTTGCCATCAGGAATGCTGCACCAAGCAGCAAACTGGCGGTTGATTTTTTCTCCATAATTACCCCCTAAATGGTTTGTTTAATTAACATTATTCTGTTAAATAGAGCTGCCAATTTTGGCAACAGTGATGCCAGCTTCCTGCAGGGCTGCCGTAATATGCTTCGCAAAATCAAGTGCACTTTCACCATCTCCATGAATGCAGACAGTATCTGCCTTTATCGAGACATCGGTTCCCTGCAGGGAAGTGACTTTGCCTTCCTTGACCATCCGGATCACCTGGTTTACGGCCTCACCATGGTCTTTAATCAGTGCGTCAGTTTGCAGTCTCGAGGTTAAGGAGCCATCTTCCTGGTAAGTACGGTCTGAAAAAACTTCACTTGCCGTTCGGAGACCCAGTTTTTCTCCAGCCTTCACTAGCTCGCTTCCGGCCAGACCGAAAAAGATCATCTCTGCATCCACTTTATATACAGCTTCTGCAATAGCTTCTGCCAGCCCGGCATTTTTTGCTGCCATGTTAAATAGAGCTCCATGCGGTTTAACATGCTGGATTTTTCCGCCTTCTGCTTTGACAAAGCCAGATAGCGCGCCAATTTGGTAGACAACAAGGTCATACGCTTCCTGAGGAGATAAGTTGATTTCTCTTCTTCCAAAGCCAACTAAATCTTGAAGACCGGGATGGACGCCAATGCCAACATTCTTCTCAAGCGCCAATTTTACCGTTTTCCTCATTGTGGCTGGATCACCGGCGTGAAATCCGCAAGCGATATTGGCGGAGGTCACGTAATCGAGAATTTCGGCATCCCTTCCAAGGGTGTAGGCTCCGAAACTTTCCCCCATGTCACAGTTAATATCAACTTTTGACATAACCAATTCCTCCTATCTAAATTTTAATAAGATCCCCTGTTTAAGCTTATTTATATTTTCCTCTCTTTCGAGGTAGAGAGCCTGGGCATCCTCATGGCTTATTTCCTTAAAGCGGATATGGTCCCCTGGTTTTGCCTGGACGATAAGAGGCAAGTCAACAGTGGCAATCTGTCCGATTTTTGGGTAGCCTCCGGTCGTTTGCCTGTCTGCCAGCAGGATGATTGGAATTCCTTCAGAAGGAACTTGAATAGTTCCAAAGCTTACCGCTTCTGAAATCATTTCCTCCGGTTTTTCCAGGCCTAAAAAAGGACCTTTTAGGCGATAACCCATCCTGTCTGATTGAGGGGTAACCAAAAATTCTTCTTCAAATAATTTAGTCTTGCTTTCCTCTGAAAATAAATCAAACTGCCTGCCTCGAATGACGCGAATAGATGGGTCACGCCTGTGCAATGGAATCAAGTCCGATGAAACTGACCAATCCATCTCAATAAAAGGCTCAGATCCAGCTTGTCCGGAAAGGAAATCCAGTTTAAGCTGTGAAAACTCTCCATGGGGGTTGAATGGAATTGAATCACCTGGTTTAAGTGCCCGTCCATGGAATCCCCCAATATTAGCCCTTAAATAGGTGGACTTACTCTCCATTACTTCTTGGATGTCAAATCCTCCTGCAACTGCCAGGTAGGACCTGGTACCAGCTACTGCTTGTCCAAAGCTTAATTGACCGCCCTTTTTTATGTAAATCGGCCGCCACATCTTTATGGGAATCCCATCAATGGCTGGCGACAAATTACCCCCGCAAATCGCGATCAGAGCGTCTTTCTCAAGCTGAATAACAGGTCCCAACAAGGTAATTTCAAGAGTTGCCTCATTATCCTCATTGCCGACGAGAATATTCGATAGCCGATGCGCGAGCTGATCCATCACACCGCTGGCAATGACACCATATTTTTGGTACCCGAATCTTCCTAAATCTTGGACACTGGTGAGAAGACCCGGTTTTATGACTCTTAACATTACTTATCTCCTCCGAGCTCCAGGTATTCTTCATAGCTGATCGGTTTAAAGCGGATACGATCTCCGGGGCGAAGGAGAGTTGGAGGGTCCTCCTCAGGGCGGAACAGCTCGAGAGGGGTCCGTCCGATTAACTGCCAGCCGCCCGGTGTTTCAATTGGATATACGCCTGTTTGTTTTCCGGCAATTCCTACTGATCTTGGAGGGATTTTTAACCGAGGTGTTTCTTTCCTCGGTGTGGCAATCTTTTCAGACATGCCGCCTATATACGGGAATCCCGGCGCAAAACCAATCATATATACAATATATTCTCCATTAGAATGGAGGTGGATGACCTCTTCCGCAGCTAAATTATTATGCCGTGCAACAAACTCTATATCAGGTCCTAATTCACCACCATAACAAACTGGAATTTCAACAACCCTTTGTGTGGTATCAGTTGCAATGGCAATACGAGTTAATGAGGACTGGAGCCATGAACGAACATAATAGTAAGGAAGTTCATCTTTATTAGAATCCCTCATTACCTTCAGAGGATCGTAAAATAATGTAACAGTAGTAAAAGCGGGAATGTATTCAATCATCCAATCTTTTGCATATTTATCCAAAAGGGACACGACAAACTGAACCTTATGCTGAGTTTCTATATTTATGTCCTTACCCAGTTCAACAATAATGGCATTATCTCCTAATGGATGGAAACTACATTCCAATTGGCTCACCTCCTTTTTTGGCTGAAAATATTTTTTTAAGTATACCTTAAAATTTAAATATTTCAAAATTAAAATTTATGCATGAATATGAATATATTACTAGTTTAGATATTTAGTAGGAATGCCCAAATAGGGCAATGGGATGGTTTTTATAGCTGTTACTTAAAGTGAAAAATAGGATGGGATTAAACCTGATGAATGACCAATGCATGATTAGTGGACTTTCACATAATTTCAAAACTTATAGGCAACTGTTGTGAAGACAGTAAGTATTCCTTACATTCATAATGGTTTAGACTGAGGGTTAATAATATCCCGGTTGATGCAGGTGACATTTGTAAAAAGCAATTAATGCACCTGCTCAAAAAACAATGGCTATTCATTTTTACATAGTAAAGTTGTATAATCACATTATTGTTTTGAATATTTATAAATAGATATAAATAGATGAATAGGGGGGCTTTTGGTATGAAAGATATACAGGATCAAATAATTAAACAGGCTGTGGAGGACCGTCGTTATCTCCATCAGCATCCAGAGCTGTCTGGCCGGGAATATGAAACAAGTAAATATATAAGGGAGAGACTTGAGTCTCTTGGAATTGAAGTATTGGATTTCCAGTCCCCGAGTGTCGTAGGTTATGTGAAAGGAATGGTTGGGGAAAAGACGCTAGCGCTGAGGGCGGATATTGACGCTTTGCCGATGCAGGAGGAGGGAGACAAACCGTATCTTTCGAAAAATCCCGGCGTCGCCCATACATGCGGCCATGATGGCCATACGGCTGTGCTGCTGGCAGTGGCGGAATGGATTGTTAATAACAGGGAGGAAGTAGACCATAATATCCTCCTTATTTTCCAATCATCAGAGGAAATTACGCCAAGTGGAGCGGAGTTTCTAGTCAATCAGGGGGTTCTTGAGGGAGTGGATGCGATTTTTGGACTCCATTTATGGCAGGGTATGAAAACCGGATTGCTGGGCCTTGCACATGGACCGCAAATGGCTTCTTGCGATGATTTTGAAATAACGATTGAAGGCTATGGAGGGCATGGTGCATCACCGCACGAAACGGTAGACCCGATTTATGTCGCTTCCCATGTCATGCAGGCACTTCACGGCATTGTAAGCAGAATGCTGAATCCGATTACACCGGGTGTCATTACCATCGGTAAAATAGAAGCAGGTTCTACCTATAATATAATTCCAGGTTCGGCATCGCTTCATGGAACAGTACGAGGGTTAACCCTCGATGCGGTCCAGACGATGCGTTCCCAAATTGAAAAACTAACTGAAGGAATATGTTCGGCATTTGGTGCAAAAGGAAAAGTTGATTTCATTTTGGGAACCCCTCCATTAGTAAATGACGTAAAACAAAGCGGATTTGTCGAACAAGTAATCAAATCGTCTTTTGGCCAGGACCAATTCCAGTTAGTCCAGCCGGGTATGGGAGCCGAGGACTTCTCGCACTATTTGCTGCACAAACCGGGAGCATTCATTTTCGTCGGCATGGGAGGGGAAAAAAGCGCCTACCCACATCATCACCCAAAGTTTGATATAGATGAAGATGCCTTGCCGATAGCGATTAAGTTGTTCATTGAAATCATGAAAGCTTATGATAAAAAATAGCAGGTTAATTACTTAAGCTTATTGGATAGTTTTGTTTCACAAAGAATTAAAGCACCTTATCGATTCAATGTAATTTTGGAATTCCGAGACATGGAACTGCCGAAGATTGCACATGGGAATGTTAGTTGTGGTTCACTTCAGTTTACATACTGAGGTTGTGATGATTTCTTCAGCAAAGAATGTGGTTGCTGTCAGGTGGGTTTAACGAGGTGACTTTGAACTTTTATGCTACAATCATTATAGAATAAGAACTTACCCGTTAGTTCCATAACATTATATATCCCATGATGTTCCTAAAAGGAGATAGGCAGATTTGGAGAAGAAAATTCAACAACTTACACTAGATGTAAATGAAACCCAAGAGGGACATATATTCTATTATTCCCATGAGTTGGATTGTTACGTGAGAAATGCTGTTACATATATTATTTCCGGTATCGAGCAGGAAGAACATGTCTTGTTGGTAGAAAATGACCGAATTTATCCATTGATAGAAGGGCATCTTAATAAGCTTTTAACCAGGGAGCAATTATCCAGGCTGCATTTTATCAATAACTATGACTTTTATTGGCGAAACGGTAATTTTCATCCTCCGACTATTTTATCTTTCTATTTTTCCGATATAGTAGGTTCATACCTGGAAGATAATCTTTCTATCCGAACCTGGGCTCATATAGAGTGGGGTAACCAAGAAGATATTTTTGAGGATCTAGAAGAGTTTGAAAACCAGGTAAATCATTTGATGCAAGATGTAAAGGTAATAGCTGTTTGTGCTTATGATGCTAATCGGGTATCAGATACGTTTAAAAAGAGATTAATGAAATCACATGGATATTTCATGACAGACGAGGATATTATTTATTTAAATGAATGAATCAATTTTAATAGATTGTTTGAGGGATATGGCACTGTCAAAAAAACAGTGTCTTTTTTTCATTTTTAAAGCACAATGAGCACCTTTTCTGTTTATTCTCACCTTGCCAATTAATTGGTACAAATAGAATGTTCGTAATCAGTAAAAAGAATGCTAAAAGTTGATTCATCTAGTCCGCGACAGCTTGTTGTTCCGTACCAGCTGCGAAACATGTTTGGCAATTTTGATTTTAGAGAATTATAGTAGCTAACAAGAAATATAGGAGATTCTGATTTGTCACTAAATGTCTAGAAAATGAGAATGGAAAAATTATTCGGTTCATTGCCTGACAAATTAGACACCTGATATTTTTTCAAGTAAAATCAAGCTGGTTGGATTTTCTTAAATTTGGTATCTATGTTCAAAATGGAAACAGTGTATACGACTGTTTTCAATTTCCAGGCTAATATAGGTACATTTAACATAGTAAGGTAAACAGTTTATGGCATGTCAATAATAGGAATGCTGATAAATTCTTAATGGGAATTCATCTATGACCGAAAGGAGTTAGCTATGATAGAAAATTTGAATGAAAAATTATATCTAGCAATGATTGAGAATAAATCAGCCCTAGCTGATCAATGGTTAAAGATGAGAAAGAAGAGACCTAACTCTATTTATTCTGCCGATGCTGATCAAAAAACCGAAAAACTTTTGAGGGAGCAGAATGCTTTAACGACCAAAACCATTGCTAGCTCGTTATTGGATGATAAGAAAGAATATCATGAGAACCTGGAGCAATGGGCAGCCATTGTAGCTAAGAGCCGGGCAGATATGGGTACACCAATTTATGAAGTGCTTGAAGCTGTCCATCAATTCAGAACAGTTATCATGGATTTTCTGGAAAGGTATGTCGGGGCGCAGGGAAATTCCATTACCAAGCAGCATCTACTAACTTGGAATTATTCCATTCATTCTGCTTTTGATTTTATGATCCAGGAATTTTCAAAAGTGTACTATCAAATCACCAGGGACCGTATGAAAGCACAGCATGAATTAATTTCTGAACTAGGTGCGCCGGTTATCCCGTTAGGAGATACAATTGCTGTTCTTCCGCTGATAGGGGATATTGATACGGATCGTGCAAAAAGGATAATGGAAACTGTGCCGGCCAAATGTATAGAGGAGAAAGTGGATAAGCTGTGCATTGATCTTTCCGGAGTCCCGGTTGTAGATACCATGGTTGCACATCAAATTTATTCGATCATTCAGGTATTGTCCCTTCTTGGCATCAATACGTTTCTTTCTGGCATCAAGCCTGAAGTGGCGATGACATCTGTCCACCTTGGTATTGATTTTAAAGGCATAAATACCTTTAATACCTTGCAGCAAGCTTTGCAAAAAATGGGGCGGTAAATTAGTTCCAGGCATTCTAATGTCAGAGAGTGAAAAATTCTGTCATCCAGGTTTGATATAGCCAAAACACAGTGGACGAAATCTTGAATGATTATCGTCCTTTTCTTTTGAGATTTTGTTTAAGGTGAGGAATTAGACTGATTTTATAGACTATTGCACTTTAGTTAAAATATGTAAAGAAACACCTCTAACTTATATTGCATCATCCACATGTGTTGGGTCTGTTTCGCAGAGTAAGGTCAGCTGGATACATTTTGATTTTTTTTCGAATAATGGATTATACAATTTCATAAAAAAGTTAATGAGATCAAACAACAATCAAGTACGAACTGGATTTAATGCAGCCACATTATAAAAAAGCAGGGAGGAATTGCGATGAATTTAAACCAATTAGTACTCCATGATTTTTTGAATACCCATAATCGGGAGGATTGGTATCCGCCTTTAACGGACGCACTGGACAGAGTTACTTATTCTGAGGCGGTATGGAAGCCCAGTGAAGGAAAAGTAAATTGCATAGTGGAAATCGTCAGTCATCTTCTATATTTTCAAGAACGCCTTTTGAGACGGCTGACAAACAGCATTGAGCAATTTCAGGAAGCTTCAGAGAATGATGAGACATTTCTCAAAGGAAATGAATGGAGTCAAGAAGATTGGGATAGCCTTCTAAAAAAGGTTTATAAAACAAACGAGGAACTCCAATTACTAATCGAAAGCATGACAGAAGAAGGGATGCAAAATACATTCAAACAGATTACCGCAGCAGAAATGATTTCAGGAGTTACGCGTCATACTGCCCATCATATTGGACAAATCGTGATGCTGAGAAAAATGCAGGGAAGCTGGCCACTTACGAGGAAGTTCGTTTTTTGAATGGATGATTCATATGCTACATGTTATGTCTTGTAAGCCCCAAAAACTTAATATTTATCTGCTAGTGAATATAAAAGACCAAAGGAAACCGCTAAAAAACGGAATCCTTTGGTTTTTTCTTATCAAACATTCAGGATTTCAGTGATTTTTTCAAGAGCATTTTCTGACAACCTCACTTCGGACAAAATCAGGAATGAGAATGAGGGAATTATCAGAAGCAGGACAACTTTCACGTCCAAATCAAGGAGCAAATCCAAGAAGGTATTTATCCTATTAATACCTTAATAAATCCCTCTAAATAATATGCGAACATACATTCCTGTGGTATAATTATCTTTGTACAGCAAATGCGGGGTGGGCAGCGGTCAATCCTCACTTTCTTAGGAAAGGGGGTGCCGCTGATGGTTACGTATGAAGCAATGAACATGATGATCAGTTTTGCAACTTTAGTTATTGCCGTAGTCGCATTAGGTATTTCTGCAAACAAAAAGAAATGACCTACCCTGCACCACCAGATGTTTGAGTAGATCATTTCTTATTCAACCTATGGCCGCTGCACTTCAAGCAGCTTGCTTACACCCGAGTTTCCGGTTGCCCCCGGAAGCTCTTTTTTAATATATGGACTATATAGTTATATTATAAACATTTTTAAAGCCAAAAGTAAATATTATCGTCCGAATTCCATTTTAAGATGTGGCGTAAATTACGCATTCTAGCTTCTGGAAACAAATGGAAAATGACACGGACTGCATTCCACAATGTTTGAGCAGATCATTTCTTATTCTCACTAGTGGCCGGTGTTCGTCAAGCAGCTTGCTTTATATTGAATTTCCGGTTGCAGCCGGAAGCTTTTTTTATATATGACCTATTTATAATTTTTGAAAGCGAAAAGTTATTTACACGAATGAACCTTTTCACCATTTAATCCGGCAAGGAAGAAGGAGAAATGCTGATATCCACCTATAACCTAGCATATAAATGAGTACACTATTCTCCGAATTGCAGGTGAATGAAATGAAACTTCAAAAAAGTTTTCAGAATTTGTCAAAACGGAATATGGATTTCGAAGAGGTATTCCAGCATATCCTGTCGTTCATTAAAGTTCAGCCAAGTGCAAACCACAGATTGATCATTGGCACGGATTCTCAAGTACATGGTTCGTACACTCGTTTCATCACAGGAGTTGTAATACAAAGGGAAGGCAAAGGTGTATGGGCTTGCTACCGTTCCATTGATATAGCAAGAAAAATTGAAGCCTTACAGGAGAAAATTTCGTTGGAAACAAACTTCACGCAAGAAGTTGCCTGCATGTTCACTCCTCAAAAACAAAAACAAATAATCGACCTGTTGATTCCATTTCTCGAAAAAGGTGCAAGTTTCAAAATGGTAGGGCATTTGGATTTGGGACTTGGGGCAAAAAACAAGACCAGAATATATGTGGATGAAATGATTAAGCGTATCGAATCAGTCGGGCTCGAAGCACAAATCAAGCCAGATTCATTTGTGGCCTCCAGTTATGCAAACAGGTATACAAAATAGGGTCGATTACTTTGTTATTTTGAATTAGCCCTTCTCAAATAATGAGATGGGTCTTCTTTTATATTTACTTAATTTATTAGTTCACACTTCGAACAAAGTATCTACTGAAATAAAGTCAATCTTGGAATATACTATTATCAATAGGTTAATAACGTTAACCGAGATTTATAGAATGAACAATGGGATATTATTATAGGAGAGTTCTAAAATGAAAAAGAAAATGAACTATTTATTCTTGCTTTTAACGATCATCTTTATGGCAGGTTGTACCAGCTTAGAAGATACATCGATTATAGATCAAGAAACAGATCCACAAAAAGTAACCGCGATTAATAAAAATAAAGATAATGAAAAAGCAGAAACTAACACTACGGTGGCTGATCAACCAGTAGTAGAGGAAACACCCACCCAACCAAATATTGAACTGTTCTCAGGATACAAACTTATTCAAGTTGATGGCGGTGATTTGTCTGGCTATCGTGAACCTAACGTTGTCGTCGACATTGGTTATGGGGACCGTGAATATTGGGCATTTACTAATGAATACGGGCAGCTAGTACGTGTCATTGCTGACGAAATCATTCTACAAGATGACCGCAACGAACCTGTATTATCTTCTGGCAGATATTATCCTGATGAGGCAAAGGTTCCAGGTGTAGAAAGTGATGTTTTAGATGAAGGACATATCATTGCTGATTCTCTCGGTGGGGTATCGAATGCTTATAATATTGCCCCCCAAGATATTACGCTCAACCGACATGGTGATCAAGCTTATATGGAAGACGTAATCCGTAGCGCAGGTGGGGCCACTAAATTTGAAGCAATTATCACCTATCCGAACACGGAAACGCAGATTCCTTCAAGTTACCAGTATACCTATACTTTAATGGGTAACAAGATCGTTGATTCCTTCGACAATGTTAACCCTGATAAAGTAAACGCCTCACTTGGTTTAACAGGCAGTGAGCCTTCTGATTCAACCAGTTCGAACACAAACGGTGATATTTCCAGGGTTGATACAAACGGTAATGGCCAGGTGACGATTAAAGAAGCAAAAGCAGCAGGCTTCAGTATGCCAATAACTAGTGATCACTGGTTATACCCCTATATGCACGACGCTGATAAGGACGGTTTAGTAGGTGAGTAAGCTCCTAGAATTTTTAAACGAAATATAAAGTCATAGTTTTGAAGTGCTTTAAATAGTGCCTAAACTAAAGAACATACGACTAGTAAAGTAACTATTAATAGGAAATTAACTCGTCAATTTTTGACGAGTTTTTTATTGACTTCATTCCTTCGATTATATTAGGAGCGTAAAAGCAATATGTACTATTAAGATTATTCCGAGTTGAATGGATAAATATGTTAATATATAGTTGGTGAAAAAATCAGTCAAATGTAAAAACAATAGCTTACTTGGCTGGTATGATAATTGAGGTGTTTTATTGTGGGAGGCTAGTTTAATTTCTCTCTTATAAAAAATTAAAATGCTCAAGGGCTTATGATATGCAATTCCAGAACCAGATTATAGTTGAATGGAAATTCGGAATTATTAGGACGACTTCTCATTTGAAAGACATCTTGAAAGAGTTAATAAAATTTACTCAATCAATTAATGAAGGTTAAAGAAATGGAGATTCATCAAGTTGTCTATGTGGGTGAATTCCCCAAAGAAAAAGTGTATTTAAAGGAATCGGTTATCCGCTGTTTTGTTCAATTAAAATAATGGTGCAGTTTAGTGATTGGGCAGACATATATAGAATTAGACTTATTTGTTCTTATAGAGGGGGCAGTCAATGAGTAACTATAATGAAAGGTACCATTGTAATGGTTGCGGTAAGTATCACGAAGAGCTGCCAATGAGTTATGGTGGTCCCTTTCCTGACTATGTTTACGATATACCATCAAAGGAGCAGGAAGATAGGATAGAAATGTATGATGATTTGTGTATCATAGACGATGAATATTACTTTATTCGTGGATGTATCGAACTTCCGGTAATGGAAGGGAAGGACTCTTTTATTTGGGATGTGTGGGTTTCACTAAGCGAAGCAAATTTCAATAAAACTATTGAATACTGGGATGCTGAGGGAAGAGAAGAAGAGCTTGAGCCGATGTTTGGTTGGTTATCAACTTCCCTTCCTTGTTACCCTGAAACAATTAACTTAAAAACGATGGTTCATACCAGACCAGCAGGTGTTGCTCCTTATATAGAATTAGAGCCGACTGAACATCCATTAGCTTTAGAACAAAGAAATGGCATATCAAAGGATCGAATTAAACAAATTGCTGAAGAATTATGCCAACAAGATGAGCAAAATTAAAGTTTTTTGCCTGAATTTTGATCTGTTATAAAATTAAGGGTGTTTTGATCCAAGAAGGATTAAAGCACCTTTTTATTGAATTCGTTATGTAGCAAAAACGGCAGGTTATGACTTAAAAATTTTAAAGAATGTGAGACAGCTAATAAAGTTAAAGATACGGGTTCGTTTGAATTAGGAAAGGTTCGAATTTAAATAAGGGAGTTTCTTTAAATGAAGGAAGCAGCAATTATGAAATTGCAAGAAGCATTCTTAAAATCTTGGTCAAAAAAAAACAAGTTCCAAATGGACTAAAGACAATCCTGCTAAAGGCCAATGCGGTGTAACGGCGTTAGTAGTAAATGATTTGCTTGGCGGACAAATAAGTAAGACCTTGTTACATGAAGGCTGGCATTTTTACAACGAAATCAATGGGGTACGATATGATTTTACCGTTTCACATAGTACCTTTTTTGGCTAACTACTCAAGTGACTTTATTTGTTATGTAGAAGATAAGTTTGATAAAGGATATATTTCTTTATTTTTACACGATGATCCAAAATTAATAATAATGCACCGGTCACCAATAAAGTTTTTAAAGACAATTAATGAATTCTACAAGAAAAATGTCTTTTTTTTAGATGAAGATGGTTATCTAGACCTAAAATGGGATAAGGAAGGTAAACTAGGATTGGCACTAAATCCTGATGCTGAATATTGGAACTTATAGTCCCAAAAAGGTTTGATTTTGGAGGGATTAATGTACCTTTTTGAAGTGTTATTGTGCTAAAGATGCAGTATAGTTCAATAAGCGATTTGGTTAGGAGATGTTTTAAAAATGGACGCTAAGTTCTTAGATTTATTTGGAGAAATTTTAATGAAGAATGTTCGAGATGAAGCAATAGAGCAATGTGATATGACAATTCAAGGAAAAATGAAGAGTGAAGAAAGTCAAAGGTTACACAACCTTATAACTTTGAGCGGTCAGAGGGAGTTAATTAACGATCTTGTACCTAAAATCGTAGATACTACACTACATCATTTGCTAACGACATTAGAACAAGATGAATCTATAGATGTAACCCTAAATGAGGGTTACAATCCAGTTAGTATTAAGGATATTATTGATGGTTTAGCTGGAGAACTGTATACGGAAGATGGTTGGATAAACAGGTTCAGTAACAAGACCAAAACATAAAAACTGCACCTTATGTTATTGCGCTAAAGGACAGGTTAGTGCATTAAAAATTTAGCGTTTTTATGGAAAACTTAAAGGAAAGAGGGGGTTTTGTGAACAAATTTTTAAAAGTCATACTTATTGTTGTCGGAGTGATGATATTAGGAATTGCTATACTTGTATTTTCTTTTGTTCAGGGTATGAAGCCAGATAAAGAAGAAGAAGAAAAGGTGAAAATCAAAGCAGAGGAATATTTAGAAGATAAATTCAATGATAACTTCGAGATTTATGATACTTTGTATGACAATATGGGGAACTTTAATTTTGAATATGCTGCAAAGGCTAGAGATAAGAGAAGCAATACGCAATTTTTAGTTTATTTTGATGAAGCAACGGAACAAATGGTGGACACTTACATCGCTGATAAATGGGAAGATGATTTAGAAAAAGAAATACGCCCTTATATTAAAGAAAATTTCGGAGAATTAACTGATTTTCAAGTCTATTATGATGACAAAATAGGCAAAGAATTGGGTATTAATTATGCTAATCAAGAGAGTTACAAAGATTTTAACGTTGCACCTACTATTCGTATTACTATTCCCCGAAAAAAGAGTGGCGAAGATGAAAAACTCCTTAATGAGTTCATATCATTTCTAAACAGTGAAGATAAAGTGCAACAAGGGACTGTTATTGTGGGTTATGTCGCCGAAAATGGTGAAATATTAGAGGATGATGAGTGGAGCCGAGATTTTTAATAAGTAGTTGAATGAGATTACTCAATTAACGGGTGCGTTGATCTAGGAAGGATTAACGGCCTTTTTCTGTGAAAATAAATAATTCTGGCTGCTTGGAATAATAGTGATCCTATTCGGCAATCCTTAAAGTAACCTAAAAAAGCCAATAAGAAAGCGGGGCTACCTGTCGGAGGGTAACCGTGTATACATCTATTTGGTTTTGGTTATACTAAATAACTTGTCTTTCTTTAAATGGCTCCTTGTTTATAAGCATGGAGTAGATGATTCGAAGCATTCGATGCGATGTCGCAACGAGTGCTTTTTTCTTTCCTCTCCTAGCGGCAGTAGACCAGTATTTCGTGGCTAACCACCTATTTCGACTTCTTGAAACGGCCCAGGCTGCTTCACACATGGCTGATTTAATGTGCGGATTTCCTTTTGTTGTCCGAGTACTCTTTCGTTTTCCTGCACTTTCATGATTGCCAGGAGATACACCTGCCCACGAAGCTAAGTGTTGAGAGGTTGGGAATTGGTTCATATCCACTCCAATCTCGGCAATAATGATGGCTGCAGTATCTTTCTTTATTCCAGGAATGGTCAGAAGTAAATGAAGTTCTTCTTTATATTCCTCTAGAAGATGGTCAATTCTTTTTTCCACCTCTACAATATGTCCCTCCAGCTGTTGAATATGAAGCCAAGACTGTTTGATTAGAAATCTTTGGTGGTCATTGATCGTGCCGAAGAGCGAGTCAGTAATTAATTGTTTTTTAGATGACATCTTTCCGTGTATCCGGCTTTCGACATCAACGGCATCTACATATCCCTGTTCCACCAGTCTCTCAAGCAGCTTTCTCCCTGAAACCCCAAAGACATCGGATATAACCGAACTCAGCTTTACATTTGAGCACTCCAGAACCTTCTGAATCCGGTTCTTCTCGGAAGTTAAATGACCTATCCACTTTTTTCGAAGACGTGTAAGGTCCCGTAGCTCCCGGATATCGGACGGAGGCACGAAACTCTTTTCGATGAGTCCGTGTCGCAATAATTTGGCAATCCACTCGGCATCGGAAACATCTGTTTTTCTTCCAGGGACGTTCTTGATCCTTTGGGCATTCGCAAGAGTAATATCAAAAAAGTCTTCAAGGATATTAAACACAGGCTTCCAATATACTCCCGTGCTTTCCATCGCAATATGGGTAACCCCATGGTCTTCCAGCCATTTTAAGAGACGGAAGAGATCTTTCGTCAAGGTTGGAAAGGTTTCAGTTACCCTAATCAAATCTTCGTCCTGTTTGCCCGTCAGAACACAGGCAACGATTGTCTCCGAATGAACGTCAAGACCAGCACAACGTTCAATAAATACATCCATAATACCAATCCTCCGCGTGTTAGATCACAAACAGCGAGTGGATTTGAAAATAGGCATTTTTCTGTACGTGGTCATCCTTCCCATAGGGAATGAGCCAACAAAGGGTTGATCACCAAATCCACTCAAACAGTTTTTGTTACAGGGTCTTAGCCACCATAAAGAGCCACGTCCTCTAAACCGTTTGTGTCCTCAACATTATAGACATATGAGATTTATTTTCATGCATGGGTTGGGAGTCAAAGGAATCATGATAGTTTTTGTTGAATTCCTTATTAAACAAAACGGGGCAGGTTCCTCAATGTAATCGTCTGTACCCCATCAACATACAGGGGAGCCTGTTCCAGTCGTTATTTCTGGACCCGGCATTCGAAGAGACCGAGTCTTGCAATATAATGAACTAGGGGGGGCTTCCAGTAGCCACTGTCATTTAAGGTGAAGCGATTTTGTAAGGATTTTGCATGGACTAATAGGAAAAATGAAAGCAAGGTAATTAACGAACCTAAGCCGATAAAATTTTAGTGGTAGTGTACCTGTGTAATAATTTATAGAATAAAAAAAGGACATGCATCTTAGCCTCACTGAGATGCATGTCCTTCTTATTTCCAATGAACTTCAGGAAATTAATTTGCAAGGCTTCCCGTAATTAAAGGTAGGAACCCTTAATCCATTATCAAGACAAGTGGTTGTCCTCAAATTTTTTTAAACCTGTCTCCTATCATTAATACAAATACTCTGCAGTTGTTTTTTACTTTGCTGATTATCCGGGAACGATAAGATGACAACAGCTGTAACGATAAAGAATCCGCCTAATAGTTGAGTAGTGCCAAACCCTACGTTTAACCATAGGATAGAGACCATTGCAGCAACTAGAGGTTCGATACTGGATAATAAACTTGTTTCCGTGGCGCTTAAATAATTCAGACTGCCAATATAGAGAATAAAAGAAACTGTGCCGCTGATAATCACAAGAAGCATCATCGAAAATGTATGAAATGTTAAGGTTTGCGCCAATTGTACAACGCTAAAACCAGGATTGAATACTAACAGGACAATGCCGCCAATTAACATACCCCAACCAATGATGACCGAGGTTCCCCACTCCTTGATCAATGAGATAGGATGGAGTGTGTAGAAAGTAAAACCAAGTGTAGTTAGTAGTCCAAGAATAATGGCCCTTTTCGATAATATGACAGTTTCCATTGAGCCATTTGTAATTAGGAGAACGGTTCCAACTAAGGCTGCAATTACAGCTAGGAATTGCATCATTGTTGGCAGTTTTCTTGTTTGCCATGCTACATAAATGGTAATGAAAACTGGACCAAGAAATTGGAATAATACTGCTGTGACTGCATTACTTACACGGATGGTTTCTATAAAAGCGTACTGGGCGCCAAGCATACCTAACACACCAAAAATCATGAGTTGAAACCAAGAGCGAGGATGCTTCCAAATGCCAAAAATGTTTTTTTGAGTGAGATACAACAGCCCCAAAGTGATGATTCCAGCCATAATTAATCGCACAACAAGGAAATTATTCAGAGTTAATTCGCTGCTTTGAAAAAGCCACTGGATCATTGGTCCGGAGAGACCCCATAATGTTGCTCCACTAATTATCATCAAAAGTCCGACATATCGGGATGTTTTCATGATGATTGCCTCCCTACTAATAGTTTTTTAATTGTAATTAATAGAAATGTTTCTATAGTTGTATTATAATAAAGAACTGGCCTTGTTTATAGGGTCAGTTTTTGTCATTGTCAGGGGGTCAGATGAATGTTTGAATTAACACTAAAATTTGATTCGTATAGTAAAGAACCTCAATATGTACAGTTGTATAATTATATTAAGCAAGAGATTGATAAAGGGAGGCTTAAGCCAAATACTAAGCTGCCTTCCAAACGAAAACTTTCTCGGTATCTAAAGGTGAGCCAAAACACTATAGAGGCAGCGTACGACCAGCTTGTTGCCGAAGGATATATCGAGGGAATCCCACGAAAAGGGTATTTTGTTTGTGAAATTGAGCCAACATTTTCTAGTGCTGAAAAAAATACCGGTTATATCCAGGAAAAAATCTTAAAAGGCGACGTCACCTTCGATTTCACTCATACAGGAGTTGATTACCATTCATTTCCTTTTTCTGTTTTTCGAAAAATAGCAAATGATGTTTTAAGGGATGAGAGTAAACAACTGCTGTCGATTGGGCATCCTCAGGGAGAATACGAACTCCGTGAAGAAATTGCCTCTTATCTGTACGAATCCCGTGGCGTCCGGACATCGCCGAGCCAGATAATCATTGGGTCAGGAACACCAACTCTAATACGACTTTTGTTTAAGCTGTTAAAGGGAAGCTTGTATGCTGTTGAAGACCCCGGATACCATAAAAGACTTATAACCTTCGAAAAAGGACCTGAAAATGTGAAGGGAATTCCGCTTGATGATGAAGGAATCATCATAACCAGCTTAAATGAAAGTGGCGCTAATATCGCTTTTGTTACGCCGTCACACCAATTTCCTTGTGGAATGATAATGCCGATATCAAGGCGTAAGCAGTTATTGAGTTGGGCTAAGGAAAAAAAGGGACGATACATCGTCGAGGATGATTATGACAGTGAATTTCGTTATTCAGGCAAACCTATCCCTGCATTACAAAGTCTGGATTCCGATGAAAAAGTAATCTATATGGGTACATTTTCTAAAGCGTTGCTGCCGTCCCTGCGCATGGCTTATATTGTCCTTCCCAAACCGTTAATGGAAAAGTACCATGAACATTACTTTCACTTCGTTCAGTCTGTGTCTCGTCTAGACCAAGAGATCATAAAAAGATTTATGCAGGAAGGCAGCTGGAAAAAACATATTAACAAAATGCGAATTGTTTACAATAAAAAAAGAGATGCACTAATCACTGCGCTTTCGAATCATTTCCCAAATTCAATTGAAATTATCGGCCAGGATTCTGGATTGCATCTACTAGTCCGCACGAATAACGGTATGATGGAAAAAGAGCTTATTGAACAGGCTGCTAAATATGATATCAAAGTTTATCCTGTATCAGATTATGGTCTAAGTGACTATCAAACCATTCTATTGGGTTTTGCAGTATTATCTGAGGAAGAGATCTATTCGGGAGTTCACTTGTTGGCGAAAGCCTGGGGTGGGTAGCACCCAAAAAATGCTGTGAGATTTACTGCGCTTGAGGAACAAACCAAATATTTCTTAAGTAACAAAAGATAAAGTAATGTAGTTTAACCGATCATAAATTACTTACCCTCGAATTTAATGTAACCTTGTCTGGGGGTTACAAATTAGAGGTATTTCCAGATAGTTCTGAAGAGGATAGTGAACATAGGAGGCTCTTTAATCGAAAAGAAAATAATCTTCATTTTATTGTAACTGGAAATGGAATTGAAAAAGTCTGAACTTCTACTTGGGGTGCGTTGATCCACGAAGGATTAAGGCACCTTTTTGTTGAATTCATTATCAAAACCAACGAGGCAGCAAACCTGTAATAAAACTAATTTTGTGAAGAAATGTACTTATTTAAAAGATGAGATAAAATTCAAGTGATATTACTATTCGTATAATACAAATTAAAGCTTTATTAAAAACGGTTATAAAATGTCCACACCCTTGGTATATATGGGTTTGGGCATTTTTAAAATTATACGATTATTTGCGATAAGAAGGATTAAAGCACCTTTTTATTGAATTCGTTATGTAGCAAAAACGGCAGGTTATGACTTGAAAATTTTAAAGAATGTGAGACAGCTAATAAAGTTAAAGATACGGGTTCGTTAGAATTAGGAAAGGTTCGAATTTAAATAAGGGAGTTTCTTTAAATGAAGGAAGCAGCAATTATGAAACTGCAAGAAGCATTCTTAAAATCTTGGTCAAAAAAAACAAGTTCCAAATGGACTAAAGACAATCCTGCTAAAGGCCAATGCGGTGTAACGGCGTTAGTAGTAAATGATTTGCTTGGCGGACAAATAAGTAAGACCTTGTTACCTGAAGGCTGGCATTTTTACAACGAAATCAATGGGGTACGATATGATTTTACCGTTTCACAGTTCAATGAAGATATCAGGTATATGGACATACCGTCAAATAGAGAAGAGGCCCTCTTGGATACAAATCAGAAACAATATCACTGTTTGATGCAAAGTGTAAAGATGCATTTATAAGACCGTCTGAAAAGTAGCCTATTGAACAAACGAGGAAGCTTCGATCAAAAAAGGAAAAAGGGATAAGGATAGGGAATTACTTTGTAAACATACTAAATAAAGGAGAGGTTGTTTATGAGTAATTCATTTATTGAACAAGTACATTATATTAGAATCCCGGTAAAAAATTTAGAGCAATCTGCACAGTGGTATAGAGATATATTAGGGCTTCAATTATTATCCATTACTGAGGATCCATTTGCCATTATAAAAGTAAATGAGGGACCTTTTCTACTTATTCTAGTCCCTACTGATGATGATACATTTGCACATTTTACAATTGGTAATGCCCCAGCCTTTAGCATTGGTTTTACAAGTCCAGAATTATCTAAATTTCATACTCACCTTATTGAAAATGGTGTGAAGGTTGAGGATATAAAAGAGAATAATGGACATGCCTTTTTTTATTTTTTTGATTTAAATGGCAATAAACTTCAAGTACACTGGTAATATTTATTGGAAGGTCACACTTAAACTAAAGGGGCATTCTTTAATTAAAAATGCTTTTTTCATATTGAAGTAAAGGGGCAGCAGTTGAAGGAGGAAAAGGTTTCCATTACATAGAAAAATATTGTATTGGGTTAAATTGGAGTGTTGATAATGATAAAATTTTTTGAATATAACTGGCAAGTAAGAGATGAGTGGTTTGACTGGTGCAAGCAACTAACAATTGAGGATTTGTTAAGGACTCGTAAGGGAGGAGTAGGAAATATTTTATATACACTTTTCCATATAATTGATGTGGAATATAGTTGGATTCGTGGTATTCAGGGGAAAGAGGATGTAGTATTTCAGTTTGCTGATTATAATACACTTAAAAAGGTTAAATCTCTATCAGATAAATTACATACGGAAATAGTTGAATTTCTAAAAACAAATATGGATGACGTAAAAGAAAAGAGTGTCAGTGTGCCTTGGGATGAAGCAAAATATGCTGTGAATGACATACTTCACCATATTATTGCACATGAAATTCATCATATAGGCCAACTTTCTATTTGGTCTAGAGAAGTGGAACTGCAACCAGTATCCTCTAATTTCGTTGGCAGAAATTTTAAATCTGTCTAATTTTTATTAAACAAACTTAGCAGGATTGGTTTAGGAGGAAATTAATTTCATAGATTTAAGCAGAGAAAGTGATTCAGAAATTAGAGACAAAAACTTTCGAGATTCCCCTTACTCAACCCTATCCTTATTAAAATTTGATGATAATCTTGTTGTACTTACAAAAATGAACAAAAGATATTTGGAACAGGGGTTTCTACAATAGTAGAAGCTCCTGTTTCTATTAGGGACGTGGTTAAATCTAATAAGCAGGGAGTGAAACTTTTGATATTTATTAAAATGGATGGAATGTGTTTGGTAAAGTCAAAAGAATGGGGGAAAATGGTTAGACCTTATCTTAGCATTTTTGTTCTTTGTTCTAATGGATGCATTGATTCAGCAGGACACGGCCTATTTTATTTAAATTAATATTGAACAACAAAGCATTTACTGGGTTTTTATTTCATCCTTTTAAATTTGCAGGATTATTTAAATGGTTGATCGCATTTATATAAGTTCATAATTGTTTAATCAACATTGGGCAAAATAATACAGGAGTAACAATGTAATACAGGGAGTTGCGAATGTGGAAATATTATATTATCCATTTATTGTTTTTACTGTTGGTTATTTGCTGTTAAGAGTAACGGGAAAAAAGGCTGTATCCCAAATGCATACTTTCGATTTACTATATATATTTGTCTTGACCAATATTATTAGTGCGCCAGTAGAGGAAAGTAAAATGGAAAATGCATTATTAGATGCGGTTATAATTGTAATTCTTTATAAAATTTTAATTCGATTATCTTTACATAATAAATTAAGATGGATTTTATATGAAAGACCAACAGTGTTAATACGAAATGGAGATATTGATCGAAAAGGGCTAAAAAAAGTGCGGATGCCTATGAATGAATTATTGTCACATTTAAGGGTTAAAGGATATACGGATACGCAAAATATTGCAATGGCGACTATGGAGGAAACGGGCAGTATTAGCGTTATTCCTAAGTCGGAATATCGTCCAGTCCAACCCAATGATTTAAATTTAATGACACAGAAAGAATATGTTCCAATTCCATTGATAATGGACGGTCAAGTTATTTACCATAATTTAAAATATCTGCAATTAGAACAAAGCTGGCTTAGCAATGAGGTGAGGAAAACAGGTAAAAGTGTCGAAAACATTATGTTAGCCACCTATTTAAAAGATGGCAAGTTATTTATAGACGATAATGAATTGCAAAAACATAATTATGATCCATATTACTACGAGCCAGGAAATGAAAATTATTGATTCCTTAAGAAAGAGCATTTCATAGACTCGGTAAAATAATAGAAAAGGATACCTATAATCATAACGCGTTCGGTTTTTGAGTACAAAAGCTTAATTCGCATACAAATTAGCAGTCCAATTACCCACGGAATTGGACTGCATCTTTTTGTTGATATATCAGCGTTTTACACTCGAATTTGCACTTTTTAGCATGGTGACAAAAATTATTGTCATGGTGCTAAATTGTATGCTATTTGTTATGTTGAAAGATGGAAACATGTTTCTGGATATTTTTATTAAAACGATATGAAGGATTATTCAACGAAAAGGCCAGTTTTGTTAAAGAAGTTTAGTTATGTAAATTAGTTCCAAAGATAAAAATTTCATTTATAATACAGATAATACCAGTTTAAAGGGGTCCTAAACATGGAACTAATCACAAACAAAGTCGTTTTAATATCTGTATTCTTATTGGTTGTAACTACGATAGAAACATTAGCTTATTCTACAAGAATATCAGGGGCTAGGGTGAAGTTAATTGCTACTGCCTTATCTTTATTTAGTACACTAGTGATTATTTCAAGATTTTCAACGATGATACAGCAGCCCTTAACCGCTAAACTCATTGCAGAGGCTCCCGATACAAATAAACTTCAATTCATTGAGGAACAATACAGGATTTTAATCGGTGTTACATCCATTGGTGTTTTACTTGGTATCGCTTTGTTCCCCACTTTTATAAATATTTTCTCAAGAGCAATTATACAGCTATCTAAAGAGCGTGGTTCTTTAGTTTCACTATTTGTCAAACAATTCAATGTCTCTGGTTTTAAAAAAGTTATTAAATGTGACAGGATTCCAAGATGGTCATACCTTAACGGAGTAACTTTAAAGACCATTCCTAAACGTCTTTTTTTAATTAACGTTATTATTTCTGCAGTTTTTACGACAGGTGTCCTTTCTTCGATTTATGCTTCAATGTTAGTCCCAAGTGATTATGCCCAGGCTGCATTGATGTCATCTGGAATTATTAATGGAATCGCGACTATTCTTCTAACCTTGTTTGTAGACCCTAAAGCTTCTGTTTTGGCTGATAGGGTAGTTAACAATCAAAGTCAGTATATATACTTGAAAAGTTATTCTCTCACAATGGTTAGCTCCAAATTGGTGGGGACGATTGCTGCTCAGTTAATATTCATTCCAGCTGCGTATTATGTCGCTTGGTTCGCTAAATGGATCTAGGCTTATTAAACTACTAAAACAGAATTTCCTAAGTGTTTATATAATAGGTTCAACTTAACTAATTCAAAGGTGGGCATGTAATGATAGGATCTTCAGAAATAAATAAAACAATTAGAAGAATCTTATCACCTCATTGAGAGAAGCGGTATTTAATAGAGTGAATTCGAGACAAAGTTGAGCTTGGACTGACCACTGCTTCTGGGTATTAGAAAGCAAAGTATGTTGCAGAATATCTAAAAGACAGTGAAAAGATAAATAAATATACCTAATTCTTTGATATGGAGCAAAAAAGAATTAATATGTAAATCATCTAATAGGTTGCCATAATCCAAATGGAATAACACTTTTTGGGTATTCTTATTTAAGAAAGTTGCAGTTATGTTGAACAAGGAGAATGAAAGTTGGATAAAGAAAAACTAGAATATATAAAAGTCAGAAGTTGAGTTGTGATTGCAATTAGCATAGCTATAATTGCTTATGTTATTTATCCAGCTATGTAGTTTATTAACCAAACGAAGCAGGAGTTAAAGAAGTTTTTCTTTTTTGGATAGGTGCAAACTGTGTAGGAGGAGCTTATGAATGAATTGTATAAGTTGTTAGAAAATAAATTTCATAAAAAGGTGGAATTATATGCCTAAAATTGACAATATGTTAGCAATTCTATGGATGCTTCGTTCAGGTGAAAAAATTACTGCAAAACAAATTTCAGAAAAGTTAGAGATGAATATAAGGACTGTGTATCGTTATATTGATACCATTTCAACAAGTGGCGTACCTATAATTTCAGAACCTGGACATAACGGTGGATACACTTTATTGAACAACTTTATTGAGGCTCCTCTTTTTTTTGATTTTGAGGAGCAAACTTCCCTATTCCACGCTGCTGTTTTTGCAGAAGAAGCCGGATATTATGGAGGTGAAGCACTTAATAGGGCTATTTCAAAACTAAGTAAATACTCAAATCAAGAGCAGGAAACAAAGATAAATCAACATTTAACTAGTCTTGAAGTAATAAATCGATTAAGTTCACTCTCTAAGGAACCTTTTTTGAAAGAGTTGGAGCAGGCCGTTGCTGACGGGTACTCCGTAAAAATTCTTTACCATAAAAGTGGCGAAAAGCAATTAAATTATAGAGTGGTCGATCCGTACAGAATTATCTATTGGAATAATAAGTGGTATGTGATTGGATTTTGTCAGCTTAGGAATGAAATCCGTAGTTTTAGAGTCAATCGAATTGAAAATCTAATGCTAACCGAAAATAAGTTTAACCGGCCAGAAAATTTTTCAGCTCGTGACTTTTTTATAAAAAGTCTTCTTCCTACTATAGAAGATAAGGAAGGGATTATTTCTTTGGTTATTAATGGGGATAAAAATGTATTGGATGATATTTGCCAACATTGGTTTTTAGGACATTATTTACAAGAACGGACTTCAAATCAAGCAGTTTTTCTTCTTGAAAAAGATATAATACATACATATGTACCTTATTTACTTTTACCGTACAATAAATCTATTAAAGTTATTGAGCCAATAAGTCTTAAGAAAAGACTTATTGAAGTTCTGTCGGAATTAATAAAATTTCATCAAGTATGATAACTTCCCTGACGTTAACTGTCAGGGAAGTTTTATTATAATAGCTATATCAATTGTGATTGGAGTGTTAATGGATGCAAACAAAAAAAGTTTTTCTATATGTATTTAATAAAATGTCGGACTGGGAATATGGATATTTAATTGCTGAACTAAACTCAGGAAGATATTTCAAAAAAGATTTATCACCTTTAAGTGTAATTACAGTAGGAGCTAATAATGAAATGATTACTACTATGGGAGGACTGAGCATAAAACCAGATATTTCCCTTGAGGAATGTACTCTTGAGAGTAAAGATCTTTTAATTTTACCAGGAGGGACTACTTGGAGTGAAGAAATTCATCAACCTATCTTGGAAAGAATTGGCCAAGCTTTAAAAATTGGCACTATTGTTGCTGCAATTTGTGGTGCAACTGAGGCCCTTGCGAATAGGGGATACTTAGATACTAGAAAGCATACAAGTAATAATTTAGAATACACTAAAATGGTATGTCCTAACTATAAAGGAGAAGAGTTCTATGAGGTGGGATCAGCCGCAGCTGATGCGAATTTAATTACTGCATCAGGAATAGCTCCTCTGGAATTTGCGATGGAAGTACTGAAAAAATTAGATGTATTTGCACCAGATACATTACATTCTTGGTATAACCTAAATAAGACTCATAAACCTGAATACTACTTCCAGTTAATGAATTCAATAAATAGCCGAGCTGAAAAATCTACTTAGCAGTTTTATATTAATTCAAATAGAAATAAGGAAGTAACTGAAAAGCTCACTTTCTCTATTTTGTTTTGCAGAGAAGTTGGGCTTTTTTGAAATTTCCTTGTGGTTGAAAATCACTTTTTCCTGCCACTACCCATTAGTGAAGATACATGTAACATTCCTGAAAGAAGTTTGTGAAGAAATGGACTTAAACGTATGGATGCAAATGTTCAACAACACACTAATAAAAAAAACTCAGTGCTTTTTATGGCTCTGAGTTTCTTTATATTCTTATATAACTACCTATTAATCAAGTTATTGGGAGAAATCCCCTGTTAAATTATATTCTGTATTTAAAATTCTCGTATTAGTGAAGCCTATCTAATTAAAAGCACCCTGAATTATGGGATTTATTAGCTAACATCCTAGTTGCTAGTCTTTTCAATGAAAAAGGTAACCACAACAAACAGAATAAAGGCGACCAACAGTAATGATCCGCCGACGATGAACAGAACCATTACGAAAGTTTCACCCAGATTGAAGGGGTTGAGGTTGTACATCCACATGCCGACGGTTAGTCCCAGAGCACCGACCATACCGGTAATGCTGTGAATGGCTACGAGTTTTTTAGATTTGATTTTATAGTTTTTGTAAAAGATTCCCCAGGCGAATACGGACAGCCAGCCGACTAACAGGATGTGGGCGTGGATTGGGCGCATGGCATAGTCGCCAGCACCCGCCATGTGTGAACCCATGAAAGTACCAATTAGTCCAAATATAGCTGCAAATCGTATAAGCCGAATACTCCAAGTTTGTTCCATTTTTTTATTCCTCCGTTTGTTTTTCTATCGGTAGCTTTATCGTAAAAGACGTACCCATTTGAATCTCGCTCTCCACTTCAATTGTTCCATCGTGTAACTCGATAATATGTTTGACGATTGACAATCCTAAACCCGTGCCATCCTTCTTTCGGGCTGCATCGACTCGATAAAAGCGTTCGAAGACCTTTGAGGCCTGTTCCTCAGTCATGCCGATTCCGGTGTCTTTGAAGATGATGGCGGTGTAATCATCATTCTGAGTAATCTTGATAAAAATACTGCCGCCGTTTTGATTGTATTTAATCGCATTCGTGAGCAGGTTGTCCCATACCGTCATAAGCAGTTCAGGGTCCGCCTGAATCGGGGAAGGGGGGAGCTGGTAAGAAATTTCAATCTCTTTTTCCTCCAGCCGCCACTGATGCCGTCTTACTGTTTCCTTGATCTGTGTGTCAATCCTTGTGACACCAAGCTTCATCGGGTAGGATTTTTGATCCAGGGAAGTAAGAAGCAGCAATTGTTTCGTCAGATTGGACAGCCTCTTGGATTCCTGGTCTATTATTTCAACATATTCAAGGTGCTCCTCATCAAGCTTCTGTGTTTTTAAAAGCTCTGCGTATCCCTGAATATTCATCAAAGGTGATTGAAAGTCATGGGACACATTATTGATGAACGATTTACGCGCTTCATCATTATGCTGCAGCTGCGTCTGCATGATGCCGAAGCTTTCGGCAAGCTGGCCAATTTCATCTTTGCGATAGATGTTCAAAGGGAAGTTGAAATTTTCCCTTGTGATTTCCCTGGTGGCTTCTGTCAGTTTGGTGATTGGTTTGATCAGGTGCTTGGCAAACCAGATGACTCCGCTGATACTCACGATTGAAACAGCAACAAAAAACCAGGCGAAAATGACATGAACATCTGAAAATAATAGTTTATTATTTGGCCTCAGGTATAAGCCAAAGTTCTCGTCAGCAATTGTGAAGGGAACGCCCACGGTATTATCAAGCTGGTTTGAAAAATGGCTCATCATCATCCAGCCAGCATTTGAAAGATCCATCCCGTGGTAAATTTCTTTATCTTTAATCACCGACATTGCCTCAGGTGGAAGGTTCTTTTTTGAAAAAGGTTCGCCGAAAAAGAATTCCTCACCCGATTCACTTAATACGTAGATTTGATACCCCAGTTTACTGACCGAATCAAGATAAGCCACGAAGCTTACATGACTGGTAGAATGCATTTGTTGAAGACTCGAGGCCATCTCTTCAGCAATGATCACATTCTGCCGATCGATTCTTCCTTTTGTCGAGGTCATATAGACCCAATTGGCCAAAATAAAAGCTATGATAATGCTGATTCCAAGGATGAGAAGGGTTGCGATGATGAACTTCCTGTATAAAGTTTTCATTTCAATTCCTCTAGTCTGTAACCAATTCCGCGGATTGTCTGAATTTCTACACAAGCCTGGTGCTTCTTCAGCCGGTCACGAATCCGATTGATATGAGTGTTGAGTGTTTGTTCACTGCCTTCATAGTCAGCTCCCCAGGCTTGTTCAATTAAAGCCGCACGGGGAGTGGTTTTATTCATCCGTGAGGCCAGAATGCTTAATAGCTCGAATTCCTTAAGAGGAAAAAGAATCGTTTCTTGATTGATCTCCACCTCAAAACTGTTTCGATCAATCTTCATATTTCCGACCTGTATGATCGAATCGATAACTCGCTGCATCCTTCTCAAGACCACGGCGACTCTAAATAAAAGTTCCTTCACTTCGAATGGCTTTACAATATAATCCTCAGTACCCGACAGGAATCCTTCTTCTTTATCGCTTAACTGGCCTTTTGCGGTGAGGAGGATGACGGGAATCTCCCAGTCACTGGTCAGGATTTTAGTCAGTTCGAAGCCATTCATGCCGGGCATCATTACATCGACAATCGCCAGGTCTACATTGTGATTCTCAAGCAAGGACAAAGCTTCCTCGGCATCGTTTGCCCTGAACACCTGATAACCTTCCTGGGTTAAATGGATGGTCACAAGTCTTTGGATATTTGCATCATCATCTACAACCAAAATTCTCATACTTCAGCCTCCTAAAAGGGGAAATGGAGAGGAGGCCTCTCCATTCTTTATTGAATCTCCGGACTGGTTTGCTTGTCTTTTTCAAAGAAAAGAATCAGGGCAGGAAGCAGCATGCCGCGGACAAGGAAGGTGTCAATCAGGATCCCGATCGCTACCATGAATCCGAAAATGAACAGGTCGGCAATTGGCATCGTTGTTAGGGCTGCAAATGTTGCGGCCAGAATGATCCCTGCGGACGAAATGACACCGCCTGTATTGCGGATGGCTATTTCCAATGCTTCTTTCACTTTATGTTTCTTGCGTTCCTCGATAAAGCGTGACGCTAAAATTATATTATAATCGATTCCCAATGCGACCAGGAAGATGAATGCATAGACTGGCACACGGGTACTGATTGCCTCATATCCAAACAGGACATCGATGAGGAATACACCGAGGCCTAGTGCGGATAGATAAGAAAGCAGGATGGTGGCCATCATGTAAAATGGCATTTTCAAGCTGCGAGTCAGCACTACGAGCAATACAAGAATCAGGATCGTTTCAAGCGATGCAATCTTAATGATGTCGCCATCATTGTATTCGCGCTCGTCGATCAGCTTAGGGGTTACTCCGCTATAATAGGCGTCAGCATCCAGACCTAAATTATCAAGAATTTCAGGTGTTTGATTCTGCAAACCTTCAATATAATCCATTGCCTCGACAGAGTACGGATTCATTGCGAGGGCAACGCTGAACTTGGCAGCTTCTCCATTATCCGTCAATCCGGATAAGCGGACTGAAGCAATCTCTTCTTCAGCCTGCAGTTTTTCGCTGAGTTTCATTGCATCTGCTTCAGATAACGCTCTGTCACTTTCAATCAACAGTGTAGTAGGGGCGAGTTCTCCCTTGTCATATCTCTGTTCAACTATTTCATAGCCAACGCGGGAAGGCAAATCTTCCGGGAAGCTTTTCACCATGTCGAATTCATACTCAAGGTTGAAAACGTTCAAGGCAGTAACAATCAGAAAGATGCCTACAATCCCGCCGGAAAGCCCTGGCTTATTCACTACGAATTTAGCAACAGGTCCCCACACACCATGCTTGACCTCTTTTTCTACACCATATTTAGGTACCTTTGGCCAGAATGCTTTTCGTCCAAACAAGGCGAACAAGGCAGGTACGAGTGTTACGGAAGCAATCATGATAAAGAACATGGCGGTACCGAAAATCGGAGCAAAGTTCTGGTAATCACGGAAATCAGCAAACAGAAGTACAAGCATCGCAGCAAGAACGGTTCCGCCGGCAAAGAAGACAGGCTCGCCCGTAGCGCGCATTGCATGCTTCATAGCATCAAATTTATTTTCATAATGATTCAATTCTTCACGGAAACGCGAGAACACGAACAACGAATAATCAATAACGGCCGCGAACAAGAGGATACTCATGATTGAGGTGGTCTGGTTATTGATTTCCAGTCCGCCTGCTCCCATCAGGGCAACACTCTGGTTAACCACCTGATAAACAATCACTGTGGCCAGTAATGGAATGATGGCCAGGAGCGGTGATCGGTAAATGACAATCAGCAGAACAAGAATAATACCGACTGTCGCCAATAACAAGACGAAATCAGCCCGTTCAAAAAGCTTGATTGTATCCCCGGCAATTCCGGCAGGTCCGGTAATATAAAATGCCGTGCTTTCAAGCTTGTCAGCAATGCCAGTTCCAATTTCTGTTGCGCGATCGTTGATTTCAGCATACTCATCATTACCCAATCCGGGTTCAAGCTCCATAGGGACAATCATAGTAGATTTATCTTCAGAAATAAAGGAGCCCAGTGCCTGTGGAGGAAGGGTACGAGTATCGACTATATTCTTAATCCCCTCAATGTCTTCAGCAATGATCCCGTCAAGGATTTGATTCACTTCATCAAGATTTATAACGCCGTTTTCGTTATGGAAAACAAGAATACCTGGAGTTCCCTGTGCATTCGGGAAATAATCCTCCGTTTTTTGCTGTGCGATGATTGATTTTGCCTCATCGGGCAGCGATTGGAAATTGTTAATCTTGTAATCGCCAAGCTTAGGCCCGGCGCTTAAGCCAATCATCAACACCAGCCAGGCGATGATGGTAATCCACATGCCGCGCTTTGTTGAAACACGGTCTGTGATGGAATGAAGCATTTTCTTCATTGTATAAAGCCTCCTATGTCATTTTCTCGAATTGATTGCTATTCAATCGGAATCCGAGCACTTTCAGGGCTTTTCAGATAAAAAGATGAAACAGGATTAATTGCTATTTTAAAAAAGCCCTTCAGTCAATGAACATCATATAGTATTAAAATAAACACAACCTCAACTTTCAATTACAAATGTTGATTTTGATAAAAACAGGAATAAACCACCAAAATGTAGAATGGTTAGGAAGAAACGTAACTAGGGGGGAAGTTATGGACTTCTTTCATAAATTAAGAAGCATAAAAAACCAGGTCAGCAAAACAGAAAACTTTGGTTACGATATGAGAAAGCAGTGGGAGACAGTATTTGCATCTCATTTAACATCCATGGAAAAAAAGGAGATTTACCTTCATGCTGATAGTGGAGCAAGTGGCTATCTATGGCATGTGTTCAGTTATGGAAAGAGACCTTGCGAGAAGGGGAATCGAGCGGAACTAGGATTCGACAAACAGTACAAAGACACTTGCCTGATTTTCTTCCAGCATTCAGATGATGTCTGGCTCGTTGAGGATGCGTCTGACTTGAAGGCAAAACACTTATTGTTGGCAGAGGGTGAATATACCGACCTATACGTCGTGGCAAGGATTTTAAATGGACTTTTGCCATTACCCATGAACAGGGATGGATTGGTCCGTTTTTTTGCAGAAAATGAATCAGGATGGGGAATAGAAATGTTTTTAAGAAAATTGATTTCTGCCTGTGGGGCAACGGTAATAATGGTCACACTTTTTTCTATACTAGAAGAGTTTGGAGCAGGGCTCTTTTTAGGGATATATTTGCTGCCCATCATCTTAATCTACGGAATTCCTTCTTCGATACTAGCGGATTTCCTAACCAGACGAACAGACGGACATAAGCGGATGGTAACAGCAGCTTTGCTGCATGTTTCCCTTGGTGCTTTATTTGTTGCAGTACCAACCTTCATATTTGATACAGCACAGGGTAACTGGATCACGAGTATAAGGAATAATGGCTTCTTGTTTTTTTATTCCGTCGTTTCCGCATTCATCTTCTGGTGTTTTGATGAAGGATTAAAAAGTAAGTGGTTTGCAGGCTTAAAGAAGATTGGGATGAGGGTTTAGCGAGAAGCAGGGATCGCAGTCTCTGCTTCTTTTTCGATGAAGGAACAACTGTAAGAGTGAATTAATTTGGGTATTATAAAACTTCTTTTATCTAATACAGTGTTATTTCCTCAAAATCTTTTCCAGCGCTTTACCCCTTGCCAACTCATCAATCAGCTTGTCCATGTAGCGAATTTCCCGCATAGTCGGTTCTTCGATGTCTTCAACCCTGACTCCGCAGACTACACCTTTGATCAGAGATCTCGAAGGATTCAGTTCGGGAGCTTCTGCAAAAAAGGTCTCAAAGTCCGTCTGTTTTTCCAATTGTGCTTCCAGATCTTCCTGGCTATAACCTGTCAACCAGCGGATAATTTCATCCACTTCTGATTTCGTGCGTCCTTTTCTCTCCGCCTTCGCAACATAATGAGGGTAGACACTTGCAAAGCTCATCTTATAGATTTTATGTTTGGCCATGGTACAACGTCCTTTTAGGTTTTTCTACATTATATTACGAACAATAGGCTAGAACAAACTTGTTATTTTATTACAGACGCAAAGGAAATCGGCCAAAGGAGAAAGAATATTTAGGTTAAATGTATTTTTGAACCAGAAGAAAAGGGGTGTGGCTGATGGCTGACACAGGTCTTTCAAACAGGGGAAAGAAATATCCTAAATTCTCTTTTGATGAAGTTTCTTTTTTTCGAATGCTCCGTTTTGTATTCTTATTGTTTCTCTCCTTATTAGTCGTGTACATTTACTATCTTCATCTAAAAGGCGACCTCCAAAAAACATTTCTCGATATCTGGACTAAACATCAAAAGACCATCATAGCCCTTTCAATTTTCTTGACTTATTCAGCGATTATTTTCCAAATAGGTGTTTGGAGAGGGAGGAGAAGGTAGACCAATAGAGGTGTATCTAAGGAAGCAGGGCGAATGAATGTTAATTACATGAGAGGAGGATTAGTTTGCAAAGAGTCAAAAGGTTTAGACCAGAGCTTATAACTATATCGTTATTGATATTAGTAGGTATTAGTTTTCTCTTATCATTGGTTACTGGACTAACATCAATAAAAGAAGCAATTACTTATTCTTTAATTATAGTATTGCTTTCTTTTTTAACGATAGATATCAAAAAAGGCTCAACAAAAAAGAAATCAACGCTTGTAGAATATAGGTATTTTATACTGATGTTTCTGTTTTCCTATTTAACTCTTTTTTAAAAAGCCTTTTCGGTGAGTGGTTCCATGAAGTATCAGCCGCCTTTTTTTGGTTGAATTCCTCATGGAACAAATGGGGCAAAATAGTGTAACTAGGGATTCTAAAAACGTTTTAGAAATAGTAATAATTATTAAGTTTCGTTTCTTAGTTATTTTTATAGTTTATTCCATTTGAATGGGTAGGAGGGATTGTTTTGCAAACTTTTTTTAGATATAACTGGATGGTTAGAGAAGACTGGTATCGTTGGTGTGAAGGTTTAAATGAAGAAGAACTACTGCAAAACCGAACAGGTGGTATGAAAAGCATATTATTTACACTTTTTCATATAGTTGATGTCGAATGGAGCTGGATACGCCTCTTACAGGGTAAAACTGACTTTCAAGAGAGCTTTGAAGAGTATAAGAGCCTGAAAAAAGTTAGAGCGTTGGACGCCCATTTTCATTTAGAAGTTGAAAACTTTGTGAACAACTGGGAGTCTAATATGGAAAATCGTTTATTTTATGATACCTTACCAGATGGAAGAGTTGTGACGGATACTTGGGGGGAAATCATGCGACATACCATTGCCCATGAAATTCACCATATAGGACAATTATCAATTTGGGCAAGGGAAATCGGAAAAACTCCTGTTTCTGCAAATCTTATTGGCCGGGGGCTTTCTATTTATTCAAAGAAATAATCTGTTTATGTTTATGCTGTGGTCATTATTTTGAAAAATGGTTCTTAAAGTAGCTTATGCGTTGTTCTATGGTGTAAAAAGTTTGGACTAAAATAAGCGCGAGGGGTTAAAAATATGAAACAAATGGGGACGCTATACTTTTTGTGCGGAAAAATGGGAGCTGGAAAATCAACTAAATCAAAACAATTGATGATAGATAAACATGCGGTCCTATTGTCTGAGGATGAATGGCTTTCGTCTCTTTATCCTAATCAGATTGCATCATTTGAAGACTATCTAAAATTTTCAGCGCAGCTCAAGCCGTTAGTGAAAAAGCATGTTCAAAACATATTAAGTGTCGGCACAGATGTAGTGATGGATTTTCCAGCTAACACTCAAAAACTGCGAAAGTGGTTTTTGGATATTGCATCAGAAGTCAATGCAAGCCATCAACTAATTTTCCTAAATCTAAATAACGAGCAGTGCTTACGTCAAATTGCACAAAGGCGAAACGAACAACCCGAAAGAGCAGCTTTTGACACGGAAGCTGTGTTTATTCATGTGACTACATTTTTTGAAGCACCAGAGGCATCCGAGGGATTAAATATTTTAGAGTTTAGCGGAAAAGAATAATAAGGAATTCAATGATTCTTGTTAAAGAGTAGCTTTTGTTCTAGAAGGTGCGCCATGTGATATAAAATGAATTGAGTAAAGTTTCAATGTATATGCTCGAATCGACTTTGCCAAGTATTACGTTTGAACTAAAGGGTGGTTTTGTCAAAAATAACTCAAATATAAATTAAAATGTACATAATTGCACCCTAACAGAAGTGTCTATTAGTCTTCAAATTGATTATAAATTCCTCATAAAAAAGATTTATTGCTAAATGCCTTTATATCAATAAAAATAGACCATCATATTCTTTACAAATTGATGGTCTATTTGCATTACATTATTAAATCTAGCGACAGGCACTGAACCTGTTATGCTTGGCATCCATTTAATGTTTTAAGAATGTCTATTTTTCTAGTACGGCAAAATAGTTTTCTTCAAAATCTGCAAAGTTAAAAACTCTCCCGGTTGGCATGTTGACAATCTCACCGACTGTGATTTCTTTGCCCTTTAATTCACTGTGTAATTGTTCGATGCTGTCTGTGAAATACATTAAAGAAGGGGTATCTAGATTTAAACCAGGAGACATTTTTGAAACGAATTCTTTATTATGCAGAATCAAGGTTGTTTCTGCCCCTGTTTTTGGAGCGATTTCAATCCATCTAAATCCCTGATTGTTGTTCTCCTCAGCTATTACAGTGAAATCCAATTTCTCAGTCCAGAATCGAACAGCCTCGTCCTGATCATTGACATACAACATAATTTGACCGACTTTATTAATCATTCTTCCACACCCCATATCAAAAAAATTGTTTTCTTTTCAAAATGAATATTCTTTGTTGGGACGTAAAAACCCTTTTTAAGTTACACAGATTTCTTTGGTCAGCACCACTTTTTTGTGTTTGCATATGACTGTTAGATATACTAAATTCTTCTGTTGCGTTTACCTGCTAAGCAGGATAAGAGAAAAGGGATAAGAAAGAACTGGATTGTGGAAAAGGAGAAGCAGGTAAAAGAAATGCTAAAATTACTCCTCTACTTATGAACTAATTACGACAATCATATGATTTAAGAAAAGTACTTAACGATATTTGATATAGTTATGTAAAAAGGGGCTTCCTTGGGAAGGCTTTGATAAGCGACTAGAATGCTCATTCATGATATACTTTTTTCTACTATAATATAGAAGGAAAGCGGAATCAGGACAAAGGAGTCAACACTATGGCCAATGTACATATCTTTACGAAAAAAGAAGAAATCGCTAATGCGATCATTCATGGAATTGGTGCCTTATTAAGCATCACGGCGCTCGTCCTGCTGATCGTTTTTTCATCAATACACGGGACAGCCTGGCATGTCGTCAGCTTCACATTATTTGGAGTCACCATGGTTCTGCTTTATACGTCATCAACTCTTGTTCACAGCTTTCCGCAGGGTAAGGCAAAAGACATCTTTGAAATATTCGACCATTCGTCCATTTATTTTTTCATTGCCGGTACCTATACACCATTCTTGTTCATCGCAGTAAAAGGAGCATTAGGGTGGACGCTGTTCGGGATTGTATGGGGACTTTCCATCGCTGGAACTGTCTTCAAATCGCTGTTCGTGAAACGCTTCCTGCATACGTCCACTGCATTATACGTCATTATGGGATGGCTGATCGTATTCGCATGGGGGCCATTGACTGAAAATGTTTCCATACAAGGACTTCAATTCCTTGTTATTGGAGGAGTACTGTATACAGTAGGGGCGATTTTTTATGTATGGCGGGGATTCCATTACCATCATGCCGTCTGGCACCTGTTTGTTATGGCTGGCTCAATTATGCACTTTTTTGCGGTTTTGACTTTGTTGCCATGATTGTAAAGAAAAATATAAATAGAGTTAGAGGACAAAGTGTCTTCTAACTCTTTTTTTGATTGAATATAAGGGCTTTGATGTAAGGGTGCTTGTATTTGCATATTGCCTGTTGATCAGTTGAGATAAATTCCATCAGTTTCATCCTGAGATTGATGATCCTTAGTTGGATCATTTTTTTATTTCTTCCACTTTTATTGGATAAAAAGAGGGGTGGGGAATACTATTTCTTTTTGGCTACGCCAAAGTTATAACCAATGGGCCTTTTTACGCGTTTTTCTACTTTTGGAATAAAGTTGAAGGATTACTAATTTTTATGCAGAAATTAGGGAGTATAAATATTTCGGAATGCGTAATAGATTAATAGCAGAAGAGGGAATATTTTTTTAAAGTAAAAAATAATGTCATATAATGTCGGAATATTCGGAAAAGTGTAGATGAAAATCACACCATGCTTCAAACATTATATTTTCATCATCAATCATTTCTACACTCTTGCAAACTTCTATTTTAAAATTCTTTCATTTATATACAAATTCCAATCAGTACTAATTTTGAACAATCGATTTATGCACTTTGAGGAGGTGATAAACCCAGTTACGACATCAAGCTGTGATAGGTGGGTGATAAATGACTATTCACGATTAAGAAAATGGCAACATAACAAAAGTTTTATAGTAAATGAAAAACCACAACCTACATAAAAAGGTAGGGACATTATCTAATTGGGAGGAGAATCGATTTGAAATTCAAGAATAAAATTGCAGCAGCCACTACCACTTTATTGCTTGCGTTTTCTTCAACAGCCACTTTTGCTGCGGAACCAGGTCTGGAGAAAATGCCCGGCCCAGTGGATTCCCAGTCATGGGTAAATCCAGATGATATGACTTGGAATGATTATAATCCGATTCCAGGTATGGATTGGAATTCAACTAATATTAAACCCGAAACAGAACTTAAAGGTGCCTTGATTTTGGTCGACTTTCCTGATCAGGATTTTATCCTGACCCAGCCAAAAGGTTCTGAGATTGCCGGCAATCCTCAAGTGGATGCCGTTCCTCGTGAAGATCTTGGGGAATGGTGGGAGAACTTTTTGAATGTTCCTAGTAAACTCAATAACTATCAGACAATTGATGGCTTCTGGAAGGAGAATTCCCAGGGAAAATGGGGCGTCTCCCTTGATTCTTATGGTCCCTACCGCCTGGATAAAAACGAATTTCAATATGGGCTTAACAGTATGAATGCCGGTTCACTTCCATCTCAATATAGCAGCGGAAACCTTTTTCAGGACGGGGTAAATGCAGCAGCAGCTGACATTGCCGCAGCTGGAAAAGACTATGACTTTGCATTCATCGTACATGCTGGTTATGACGAGTCAACCGTATGGCAAGAATTCGGCGAAATGATGTTTCTTAATCAAGACTCGGTTTCTGATGCATTTGGACCGCCGGATTTGCCTGGATTTGAAAACATGCCAAACTGGGCAAAAACTCGTTATGTTCCGTGGACTTCCTTTTATGCAGCAAAAACGATTTGGTCGGCGGCCTCTAGTGCAGACATAAATGGCAAAAGGATTCGTGTCTCTATACAGGGAGAAAGCGATGGCATGGGAACATTTGCTCACGAATTTGGCCATCTCCGCGGGCTTGGTGATAATTACAATAATGCATCCCTTGACCCTAGAACCTATTCTGGTTATTGGGAGACGATGAGCCGCGGCTCATTCAATGGTCCTGGCGGAACGCATACTCGCTGGATGATTCCATCGACTCTTGGTGCTTCTATACCGGCTCCACATATGCTGCGTAATAAGATGAAACAGGGATTTGTATCCGATGATGAAGTCTTGAAGCTAAACCGAGATGAATTAAAGGAATCTGGACCGGTGTTTGCGGATATTACCGCACGTCAAGCACCAATTGGAGGAAACTTCGGCAGAACCGGAATCCATGGTATTAATATCAGCATGGACGATTTAACACCAACAGATTACCTTGCCGGTGACTGGCGAAATGATATTCTTTCTAATAGATTGTACAATAACTACACCCTTGAAGTGGTCGATCGCGTTGGTTCGGATTCCTTCGCAGCTGATTCTGGCGTCTTGATTGCCAAGACGAAAAATGCGGAGTCTGCCCCGAATATCTGGGTAGTTGACTCACATCCTGAGGATATCAATCTGAAAGACTTTACTAGACCTGATGGCACCACAGCGATGGTTGCCAAAGGTGATCCACGGCAAACTCTCGATGCTTTATTCAAAGCTGGTAATGGGGCAAGCCTGGTTGCCGGACAATTTGATGGTTCTATTGACAAAGACACAGTTGTCAATGAGTACGTTGATCCTTACAATAAACTTCATTTCTACATTTTAGGGAAACAAAAAGACAAAGATGGGGTACTCCGCTATCAGGTTGCCGTCCGAAACACGGAAGGCGCAGGTGGATTTCAACGAGGAGTAAATGTTAGCGCAGGCACTGTACAGCCTGCTGTAGAGGACAAAGTGGCAGTCTATCATTTTAATGTCACAAATACCGGCGAAGCAAAGGACCTTTTCCGTGTCAATGCTTCGGCAGGTGATGATTGGAAAGTACAACTTGATCACAATGTAATCGCGGTAGATCCAGGAGCAACCGTCGCTGTTCCGGTTTATGTGAAGATCCCGAAAGGCAAGACAGCACCTTCCAAACTTACCTTTACAGCCACTTCAGAGACAGACGCTAATCAAAGTTTTACTGACTACAACTTCTTGCCTGGCAGCTTGAGTGCAGCAGGTATAAGCTCTGTTATTGATAGTTTTGCAAATGAGGGATCTATCAAAGCAGGTACGGCGGAAGCATTGAAGGCACATATGAAAACTGTAGGGCAGTTTGAAGAGAAAGAATCTGCTGATAAGGTTGTCAAACACCTTAATGATTTCAAAGGGTTCTTAGAACTCAAAAAGGATGCGAATCAAATCTCTGACAAAGTGTATACCAGTCTGAATGCATATGCTGACTCAATGATTGAGATCTGGCAATAGGCTGGATTGCAAGGGGCCTTGTATAAGGGTACAAAAAACAATTAAATAATAGGCGGGACAGTCGTAAAACTGTCCCGCCTCCTTTAAAATCATTATAATCATGCGACTGTCCTATGTTGCGTTTAATCACATGATCACTATTACATGCATTAAAAGATTATTTGATGTTCATCTCAATAGTAAACCTTAGGAAGTTCTATTAGCGATAACCATTATGATGAAGATGATAAAAAGCAGGAGGGAAGTTAAATGAAGAATATGACCAAAATTGTAGCCGTTTTATCATTATTGTTTTTGCTTGGTGCTTGTTCGGCTGTAACTTCTGGGGAAGAGAGAGAGCTGCTAGTTAAAACGGAATACGGAGATATATCAAAGGATGATTTATTTAAAGAAGTGGCAAGCACCGAGCGCGGAAAGGAATTGATCCAAAAGTTGGTTTATATGCAAATTTTGAAAGGTAAATATGAGGTATCTGATCAAGAAGTGAACCAACGGCTGAGCGAAATAAAGGAACAGGTTGGTAATAAAGAAGCGTATACAATGTTCCTGCAAAAACAGGGCTTTAAAAACGAAGAAGAGTTAAAGGATCATATAGAACAATCCCTATATTTTTTTAAAGCGACAACAGAAGGGGTGAAAGTCACAGATAAACAAATAAAAGATTACTATGAACAACATAAAAATGAATACACTGAGGCGAAAACCAGTCATATTCTCGTGGATAATGAGTCAACTGCTAAAGAAATAAAAAAGGAACTAAAGAAAGGAACCGATTTTGCAGAATTAGCCAAGAAGCAATCGACAGATAAAATGTCTGCTGCTGAAGGCGGAGATATTGGCTATCTTTCCGGAAGAAGCCAGGAATTGGACCCGACATTTCTTGCAGCAGCTTTGAAATTGAAAAAAGAAGAAGTAAGTGAGCCGGTCAAGACAGTATCTGGTTATCACATCATTAAAGTAACAGATATCAAGGAGACGCCTTTAAGCGAGGTGAAAGATCAAATTAAACAAGCACTTATGAGTAAAGAGGCAAAACCGGTTCAGGAGATATTAAACAACTTGAATAAAGAAATTGAGATAGAAGAAGATGCTTTTAAAGATGCATTTAAAGATGTTGAACCAAAATAACCATCCGTATCAAGTTTTAAAATGTTCAGTCTGGCAGTTGGGATGATTATTGTAGAAAGTTACAACAAATACATAGTTTTGACTTTTGTAAAAAAAGAGTTAGTCGACATATGTCTACTAACTCTTTTTGATATTCACTAAAAGGTCTTTTAACCATTTATGATAAAGTTTATTTGTATCCGAATAGTGCCTGTTAATCAATTGAGGCAATCCTGCCGGATATTCTGTCTCAACCGAGGTTTCTTCCTGCAGCTCGATGATCCATTGTTGGATCATTTTCTTTATTTCATCTACATTTGATAAATGAATGAAAAGGGTGGCAGGATAAAGTGAGCGAGGCTCCTTCAATCGTTGTTCAAAAACGAGCTGAATTTCTTTGGATAGCTGATCCTTTCCTTCATCTGTAATCCGATAGACAGTCCGGTTTGGCCGATTATTGACTTGCTCTTCCTTTTCCGATTCCACCCATTCATGCTTTTCCAGTTTTCTAATCGCATGATAAATGTTACCGTCCGTCACAGGGAAAAGATGGTCCCACTTATTTTCAATAATCATTTTCTTCATTTCATATGGGTGATAGGATTTCTCCTGCAATAAGCCTAAAAGGACAATCTGGATGGACATGGTTTCACTTCTTTCCGGTGGACTAAGTATATAATATAACACTAACGCTGCTAAAAGGTTGACGGAAATAGCTTTCACTTAAGACGGATTTTCTATAGTTTTAGCTTTAACCCTTCATGGGTTGCCGTAAAGCCTAATTTTTCATAAAATCTCAATGCATCAGGTCTTTTTTTATCAGTGGTCAATTGTACTAAGTGGCAGCCTCGTTCTTCAGCACGTTTAATGGCCCATTTGATCAGTTCACTGCCGACCCCCATGCCTCTGACTCGAGAGGATGTCCTGACTCCCTCGATCGTCGCTCTCCATCCGCCTTGATGGGTGATGTAGGGGGTGAAAGTAATTTGCTGTACTCCAATCACTTCATTGTCCCGGCATGCCACTATTAATTCGTTATTTGGATCCGAGGAAATTGCCTTGAATGCGTCCAGGTAACTTTGGGGAAGTGGCTGTTCATAACGTTCACGTTGACTTCCTAATACATCATCAGCAAGCATTTCAACGATCCTATTTAAATCCTGTTCTTCAGCCATTCTAAACACCAATTTAGCACCCATTCGTATTCGCCCCTTTTCAATCATCCTATTTGTTTCTATGCTAACTGAATTTTAGTCATAAGTGAATGATGTTGTTTCTATGACTTATTATAAGTCTTCCTTATGATTGTGTTGAAGTGGGGATGATGTGTGGGGATGAGGTGCATTAAGATAAAAACAGACTAAACCATATGGCTTAGTCTGTAAGTTTGTGTAAAGGTAAAATTACTGAGCAGAAAAGCCTCCGTCAATGACTAATTCTGCTCCCGTAATATAAGCAGCATCATCTGAAGCCAGGAATAATACGGCACGTGCCACATCATCCGCTTGTCCTAAGCGTTGTAAAGGAGTAGCCATAATCAAACGCTTTACGACTTCACTTGATTCGGACAAGTTAGCTGTCATTGGTGTTTCGATGACTCCAGGGAATACAGTATTTACGCGAATTCCGAATCTGCCATAGGCTGTACTGGCTGCACGTGAGATAGATCTGACGGCACCTTTAGAAGCGGTGTACGTATTGACACCCATACCAACCATGGCAGTATAACTCGAAATATTGACAACGGCACCGCTGTTTTGTTTCACCATATGAGGCAATACATGCTTCATACCGGCAAATGGACCAAAGCCATTAATGCGCATCATTAAATCCCAATCTTCAATCGTTGTTTCGTCCATTTGCTTTTCAGTCGCAATTCCTGCGTTATTAATCAGGATATCGATTCGTCCATGATCAGCAATGATTTCATCAACAGCTTTTTTCCAATCGTCCTCAGACATTACATTCAACAATTTGCCCTCAATGGAATCATGCTGACTGACCACTTCAAGCAGTTCTTTATTAATATCAGCAGCGATGACATAAGCGCCTTCTTCAACAAAAAGCTCAGACATTCTTTTCCCCATACCTGAAGCTCCACCCGTGATCAGAACGATTTTATTATCAAATTTCCCCATCGTAATTCCTCCCTTTTGTTTGTTTCACTCATATTATAACCAGTTAAATACTTTGTGCAAAGTATTATGTTTTGCATATTAAGCAATAAGCTGGTGGGTTTGGAAGAAAATCCAACAAGTGGCAAAAACAGTAAGTAATAAGTTTAATAGCAACTATTATCCCTTTACAATCGCTCCAAATTCTTATAGAATACTTGAATGGCTTCCAAATTCTTAAAAGCTATTAAAACAGTAGATGATAGAAAGAGGGGAATGAACGTGATTAAAAAAATCCCAAAAACCCACATGGGCCTATTCTTTTTAGCTGTTGTTTTATTATGGGTGAAAACATATTTAGTACAACATTTAGAATTCAAACTAGGCTTGGATAATAACTTGCAGCAATTTCTATTATTTCTGAATCCGTTAGGTTCAGTCTTACTATTCTTAGGTTTTTCTTTATTATCCACGAAAAGAAAATTTTTATGGCTTATTGTTATTGACTTTATTTTGAGCTTCTTACTATTTGCAAATGTGGTGTATTACCGATTCTTTAGCGATTTCATCACCATACCAACCATTTCCCAGACACAAAACTTTGGGGATGTAAGCACAAGTGTGTCATCTTTGCTGAAACCTTATGACTTTTTATTTTTCCTGGACACGCTTATTGTATTGGCCGTAGGATTACTGTGGAAAAAAGAGCGTACGAGCGGAATGGTTAATCGCAAAAGCGTTGCGACTGTGTTCATAGCCGCCATTCTAATCATGTCAGTGAACCTTGGGCTGGCAGAAAAAGACCGCCCGCAATTATTAACGAGGACATTCGATCGCAACTATATTGTCAAATATTTGGGGATGTATAACTATACCATTTATGATGCTGTACAGAGTGTCAATGGCTCCATGAAACGGGCAATGGCAAGTACAGATGATTTAACTGAAATCCTTAATTACCAGAGAACAAATTACGCAAAACCGAATCCGGAATACTTCGGTGCTGCGAAAGGGATGAATGTAGTTTACTTCCACCTTGAATCGATGCAAAATTTCTTGATTGATTACAAACTTCACGGTGAAGAAGTAACACCATTCCTGAACTCGTTAACGAGAGATTCAAACACCCTGTATTTTGATAATTTTTTCCATCAAACAGCCCAGGGGAAGACATCTGATGCTGAATTTATGCTCGAGAACTCCCTATATGGTCTGCCGCAAGGGTCTGCTTTCTCTACAAAAGGAATGAATACGTATCAAGCTGCACCAGCTATCTTAGGCCAAAACGGATACACTTCCGCTGTTTTCCACGGGAACAATGGATCGTTCTGGAACCGTGATGAAATTTATAAATCATTTGGCTATGACAACTTCTTCGATTCAAGCTACTACACAATGAATGAAGAGGACCTTGCAGAGTATGGGTTAATGGATAAGCCGTTCCTTAAGCAATCTCAGCCTATGCTTGAATCATTGCCACAGCCATTTTATACAAAGTTCATAACAGTATCCAACCATTTTCCTTATAAAATGGATCAGGAAAAAACAACGATTGAACCACATACTACTGGAGATGCATCCGTTGATTCATATTTCCAGACAGCTCGATATGCTGATGAAGCATTAAAAGAGTTCTTTGACTACCTAAAGGCATCCGGTTTATATGATAACACTGTAGTCATCATGTATGGTGATCATTATGGCATTTCCGATAATCACAACAAGGCGATGGAGACAGTATTAGGCAAAGAAATTACTCCATTTGAAAGTGCTGGCCTTCAGAGAGTACCATTATTGATGCATGTGCCCGGCATCAAGGGAGGAACAATGCATGAATACGGCGGACAAATTGACTTGCTTCCAACTCTCATGCATTTACTAGGAATTGATTCAAAGCCATATCTCCAATTGGGTACAGACTTGTTATCAGAAGATCACGATGAACTAGTGCCATTCCGAGATGGTGATTTCATGAGTCCTAAAGTCTCATTCATTGACGGCAAGTATTATGACTCAGCTACCGGCACTGTAATAGAAGAAACGGAAGAAGCAAAACAGCAGAGGGAAATGACGGAGACCATATTGAATTACTCTGATAAGGTGGTAGAAGGTGACCTTTTACGTTTCTACACTCCTAAGGATTTTGTTCCTGTTGATCGTTCACAGTATGATTATAAAGAGAAGATCGATCAGAACAGCAATAAAACTGAATAGTTACAGATAAGCTGCCGGGCTTGATGAGCCCGGCAGTTTTTTGTTTTTCTGGTAGATATTATTGTATTAATAGTTCTTCAACGTTACTTCCCCAAGCTTGAAATCCCTTCACCTATTAAAGCCATAAACAATAACTTATGTTCTAAATGAATAAGAAGAAGAGACCTTTTGACAAATAGAGCTAAGGAGCCACCAGTATAGCGGATGTACATATATTTACGAACAACGATTATCACAAAAGTTAGAGGAAAGTTGGGTTTTATCAAAGAAGGATTATTAAGGAATTATGAGTTTGCACGTGGTAAATTTCATTATTTATATATGTATTCTTTGTTGAAAGAAGACTTTGGTAAAATTATAGAGGGTCAGACAAAGTGAACTACTGATGCTCATTTATGAGTCTCAATTATAAAGTAGAAATTATGGGTCGAAGGGCAGTAAAATTAGATTGGTTAAAAGTATGTGATCATAAAAACACCTAGGATGTCGTATGGTTGAATTACGACATCCTAGGTGTTTGATCTTTTAATAAAAAGAAAAACAGATGAACAATTGTAATTATCACTTTGGAAAAATCCTCTCAAGGGATGTAATCAGTTTCGATTATTTTTCCGTCTGTACATGGATTGTTGCTCTTTGAACTAGCACAAAATAGGAAAGGAGAGCGAGTAAGCTTGCTGATAAAATAACCACACCCATTGGTATCGCTGAATATTCTCCCGCAATCCCTACTAATGGTGATGTAAGCGAACCAAGAACAAATGGCAGTAAACCTAATAGTGCTGATGCACTTCCGGCAATATGTCCCTGAGACTCAATTGCTAATGCGAAGGAAGTGGTTGAAATGATCCCTATGGAACACACTAAAAAGAAAATCGGGATAGCAACTGCTAGAAGTGGTGCTTTTAACAGAAGAGCTTCCAGTAAAAAAATACCGGCGGCAGTAGAAAGGTATAAACCGAATTTCAAGAATGTTTTTTCGGGAATAATATCTGCTAAACGACCAACCAACTGGGTTCCAATGATTAAAGCCAGGCCATTTACTCCAAAAAGTCGATTCAACTTCAGGAAAATATTTGTTTGCTGATTCCATAATGATTGCTGATGAGTTGGTAGAAATCCGGGAAGTTACAGATTTTTCTGATTCAAACGAGGATGCAATCAACCTCTTATTTACAACTATCCAGCAACTGCATATCGACTTGAATACACCTCGTGAAAATCGCCTCTCTTATGAACAATTCGAGGACATTTCCGTTGTAATGCTCGCCGACGAAGCACATCACTTAAATGCCGGACTCAATGCGGATGAGAAAAAGGATAATACCAGTTGGACTGCGACAGTTGATAACATTCAAAGAAATGCAAAAAAATCTTCTCTTTTCGAGTTCACTGCAACGATAGATTTGTTAGATGCTGACATTGCAGCGAAGTACAGAGAACACCTACTGTATAAATATAATCTTAAAGATTTTCGATTAGATGGTTATAGTAAAGATGTTTTGTTCCACCTGGTAAATAATGAAGTTGATGTCCGTATGCTTCAAGCAATAATCATCAGTCAGTTCAGAAAGAAAATCGCATTAAAAAATGGGATTAACTTAAAACCACTAATTCTATTTAAGTCACAAAAGAAGACAGAGAGCGCAGGGAATCTATCTTATTTTCTTGAAATTTTGGATGGTCTAACGGCTTATCAAATTGAACAACAAAAACTATCCTCAACTGGCCTTGATGGTATTTTGACACAGGCGTTTAACTTTTTTGATGAAAATGGCATTACTCATGAGAACCTAATTGCCGAATTAAAAGAAGACTTCCGCGAAGAACGATTAATGCTTATCGATAGTGATAATAAGACGAGTGATAAGTTGGTTGAATTAAATACTCTGGAAGATCCCAAAAATGAGATTCGGGCTATCTTTGCCGTTGATATGCTGAACGAAGGATGGGATGTACTAAATCTATTTGATATCGTTCGCCTCTACGATACTCGTGATGGGAAGACGACGAAAGCTGGATTTAAGCCAGGGGCGACAACTAATGCAGAGAAGCAACTTATTGGTCGTGGAGCTCGTTACTATCCATTTGTCATCAATAATGATTTAGCTATGAAATACAATGCGGAAATTTGACCATAATGAAGCGGCCGAACTACGCGTTATTGAACAACTTCATTACCATTCGAAAGACAACCCGAGGTATATTTCTGAGCTGAAGCAAGTTCTTCGCGAATCCGGAATCTATGATGACCAATCAATGGTTGAAAGGCAAATCAAATTGAAACGATCCTTCCGGAAAACAGGCACTTATAAGAACGGTGTCGTATGGGTCAACAGTCGAGTTGAAAAGCCGTCCTCTACATCAGTGCAAGGGTCCTTATTCGGGGATGATTGGGAAATCATTCTTCCAGAGGAATTGGAAGTTCATCTTCCAACTTCTGGTATGGGCGACTTTGCAGCCTTTGAAGGAGAAGACAGAGAGGTTTTTCAAGTTAAGAAAAAACAAGATAACCGAAAGTTCAAAGTCGGAAAAGAAATCACCCTCAATGTTTTGAGAGCAGCAGTGAACCTGAAAAATAAAGATTTTAATTTTGAGAAACTGCATAATTCTTATGTCGGACTACCAACTTTGGAAGGCTTCTTGAAAGAAATTCAAAACAAAGTGTCTGTCATTGTCTTTGGTGATGAAGAGGATGTAAAAACTCTTTCTCAAGATCACAAGCTGTTTATTTCAAATGCAATTCTGCAGGCTATTGTAGATGAGTACATTAATGTTGAGAAACAGTACAAAGGAACTTTGAAATTCGAAGCAGTCAAGATTAAAGATGTTTTCGAGAAGAGAATTCAACGCAAGTATGTTATTGATTCGAATAGTAACAAGGAGAATGGTATTTCTCAAAAAGACTTAACTGAAACCAGAATCTTCGAGGATATCGATAAACTTGACTGGTATGCTTATACAGATAACTATGGTACAAGCGAGGGAAAATTCTCTTATTTAGTCTAACAACTTATCATAAAGTTAATGATTCATCCTATAGTTAAACTATTTAATATGTTATTAAAACTCATACAGAAACATTTTTTTACAAAAAATACAAAAATATACCGAATCCATATAAAATTTTGGTAAAATAAAGACAGAAAAATAAATAATTTGAAAAATCTCATCGGATTTTAGGGGTGATTAATATACAATAATATTATAGTAAAGTACTTAATTAGATAAGAAGGTAGTAATATGGATAGAATTATAACCCCATTTTTAAAGTGGCCTGGTGGAAAAAGATGGTTTATACAGAAACACAAAAGTTTGTTACCTAAAGAGTTTAATAGATATTTTGAACCTTTTTTAGGAAGTGGAGTTGTATTTTTTTATCTTAATCCTGATGTGGCAGTTCTAAATGATTTAAATAAAAATTTGATCGATACATATAAAGGTATTAAGAGTAAGTGGAGTAAAGTTTATCAATTATTAAATGAACATAACGAAGCTCATTGTAAAGAATATTATTATTATATTCGTTCGACAACTTTTACCACTTTAGAAGAAAAAAGTGCTCAACTGATTTACCTAAATAGAACATGTTTTAACGGGATTTATCGAGTTAATAAACAAGGGCAATTTAATGTACCGATTGGTTCTAAAACGCAAGTTTTACTAGATACTGATAACTTTCAGGCAACTGCAAAAGCATTAAGAAGTACGAAACTATTAAATAAGGATTTTGAAAAAATTATTAATATGACTAAAGAGAATGATTTTCTATTTGTGGACCCGCCATATACAGTTCGACATAATAACAATGGATTCATAAAATACAACGAAGTACTTTTCTCCTGGGATGATCAAGTGCGTCTAGCCAAAAGTTTATCAAATGCAAAAGAACGTGGTGTAAAAATAATATTAACAAATGCTTCTCATGAATCGATAAGAGATTTATACGAGCCATATGGTTTTGATTTTATTGAAACCTCACGATATAGCTCTATCTCAGCATCTTCAAGTAAACGCAGTAATTACGAGGAATTAATAATTATGGCAAATCTATAAAAAGGAGAATAGTTCATGAATCAGATTGAAGATTTAATTCAAACGTCAACTTTAAGCGATAATCCTCTTAGAGTGTTATCGGATTTTTTAGACAAACAAAAAAGTCTTGAAGATGCAAGAATAGTAGATCAAATGAGGTTTGTTGGATATGTTCTGGAGTTAAATTACGATACGGCTAAGATAATTACTTCAGATCCATATAAAGTAGCAGTTGGAGGTATTCCTCGGGGATCATTCCTAATTTTAGTACCAAATGATTTTAGGGGTGTACCATATCACTTTACTCTTTTAAGAGTGGGTGGTGTTTCACCAACTCCACTAAGTAATCATGTACAGCAAACATATTTTGAATTGCATAAGAAATCTATGCCAGAGTTAGACGTATGGACTCAAAGTGAGCTACAATGGGGAGCGTTGGACTGTGATGTGCTCGGAATGTTTTATCAAAATCCTGTTGAATCAAACAGAGTTGCATATTCAGGAGATGTAAATAATGTTGTTAGCGCTCATCGTTACTTAGTTTATTCTCCAAATCAAGAAATCTTAAATTTAATAATTAATGGGCTTGTTAAACAAAAAAACAGTTATGATTTGGGCTATCTTCGGACAACAGAATGTCAACTAACATCGAGTCAGGTCCAGCCAACAGAAGTAAAGATTTCTGTTGAGGACTTCAAAGGTACAAGGACTGCTATGTTCGGTAAGACAAGATTAGGTAAGTCAAATGTTGTGAAACTTATAGCTCAATCTGTTATTAAGGCATCAAAAAAAGATAAAACCGTAGGTCAAATTATCTTTGATACAAATGGTGAATATGCGAATGATAATCCTCAAGATGGGAATAAATCACTTAGGTCAGCGTATAAGGATGATTGTGTTGTTTATGCCTTAACCAAGAGACCAGGAACAGAGTCAAAGGATTTGCGCTTGAATTTCTATGAGCAACCAGATACATGTAAAAATGTAATATCAACTCTTTTAGAACAGGATAACCAGAATGCTATATATGTAAAAAGTTTTGCTAGTGTTGAATTACCAGCTATAGAAGCAATAAAGAGTGCCGATGATAAAGAAAAAACCAGAATGATAAGAAAGATACAGTTTTATTGGGCTATATTAAAAAAGGCAGGATATTCTTGTAGTGAATCAAATCTAAGTAAACTGGGATTAAGAACCAAGAACGCCGGAGACTTTAATCCCGGACTTAATCAAGATGTTAGAAGGAAAATATACAATATAAAGAAGAATGATGAATTACCAGCTCAGCCTAGCACAATAGATGAATTGGTTACTGAGATAACAGCATTAACAAAGTATATAAATGAAAATACTGCTAGTGAATTAAAGTCATCATCTTCTAAGAAGGATTTATTTGATGCTGATGATCTTGCATTACTTGGCTTCTTTTCTCCAAAATCAGGAAGCGGTGTTAGTATTCTTCGGAATTATTTAAAATATCATTCTAAAGATGCAAGTAATTTTACTACAGAGATATTGGCATATATTGATGAAGGAAAAACAGTCATTTTAGATTTAGGTAATGCTACTGATAATATAAGAAGGTACTTTTCTGATTTAGTTTCAAAAGCAGTATTTGGACACCAAGAGCAAAAATTTGTTACAAATGAATTAGGAAACCATTTTGTTCAGCTCTATTTTGAAGAGGCACACAACTTATTCCCTCCAAATACAAATGACCATACGGGTATTTACTCTAGGTTTGCCAAAGAGGGTGCTAAATTCCATATAGGGATGGTATATTCGACACAGTCTCCTTCTACAATTAGCAGTGAACTACTTGCGCAAACTGAAAACTTCTTTGTTGGTCATCTTTCTTCTTCAAATGAGACAAGGGCTCTATCAAAAGTACAAGTTGCATTTAGTGGAATTGAAGATGATATTCAAAAAGCAAAAACCCCGGGTTATATGAGAATGTTAACTATGTCTCATAGATTTGTTATACCTGTTCAAGCAAATAAGTTTGAAGTAGTTGTTGGTGAAGAATAATGGCGTACAATAGTAGTCCGACATCACCTTTTGAAACAGCATCTAAGCTTGGGCATATTAATGTAATTGAGAGCGAATGGGTTCAATCATTAGTTCGGGAATTTGAAACTAATTCCTATGAAGTTTCGGATGGAGAGAAACAGGGATGGGAACAAGCAGAAACAACGGATTCTGAAAAGTTAAAGTATTTTTGGGCCGTTGATGGCTCCTATGTTTCGGTGACATCCGAAACAAAACCACCCAAAGAAGTATCATTTGTGAAAACAGCTCTAATTTCAATAGACCGGTCGAAGTTAGAAAAAATTGACAAAGATCAACCTCATCCTTTGCAGTTGCAAGATATAATGACTAATAGTGCAGTTCAACACGCCACTGTTTTTCCACTAAAAAATATTAAGACTTCTCTAGGCTCTAATTACGATACCGTAAGACACATAGTAAGGGATTCCTTAAAGATAGATCAAAACGGAATGTTCTACGAAACTTTAAAATGGTTAGTTTATGAGAAATGGTCAGATAGTTTAACGCCGTCACCCGATTTTCAGTGTCCACAGTGTGATAAAGAGGTTTCCGGCTTAGAACCAGATCAAGATGAGAAAAACTGTGAGTTTTGTAGTAAAAAAGTATATCTTTCCGATATGATAGGTTTCCACTTAGACATGGATGAGGAAAGTGCTCCAGAAAGCGTAAGTTCCGCTTATATGCTAATTATGGAACACTTAATGTTATTTACAATAATCCGTTTGTTATGGAACCATAATGACAAAAAATTAGTTACTGAAACGTTATTTATAAAAGATGGCCCACTTACTTTACGTAGCCAGTATTCAAAACTAGTTCCAAAGATTAGATCGTTTTTAGAATTTGCAAAACAAACAGAACGTCCAATCCATATAATAGGGCAAGAGAAATCTGGTGTGTTTGCTGATCACCTATCTAAAATGGCGAGAGAATTGGAACCTATTGAAAGAAACAGGCCTATGCACTTTTCAGTTTTAACCCACGAATATATACGAAAAGAGGTATATAGAACGCCCGACTTAATGAACGCATATGGGAAAAGGACAAACTGGGGTGAGAAAATGTATGTTAAGGTTGATCCCAATTCTTATTTAGTCCTTAATGTACCAACGGGTGAATACAAAGATAGTAAGGATTACCCTCAATCTTCAAATTTAATAGGGCTAAATAGGATCCTTGCTACTCTTCCAGAACTAATTAGCCATAGATATACTGGAGCGCTTTTCCCAATTGAATTGGCAAACGGTATTGCCTCTATGTCCAGTTATCCTTCTTCAAAAATTTTGCAAAGGTTTTTGGAAGGAAGCTCTTAATTTTACTGGTAAAAACCTTCCTTCTTTGGAAGGTTTTTTTATCCTTTGTTAAAATATAATTATAAAACTCAAATAACTGGAGAGGCAAAATGAATAAACACGTATTTTTAAATATAGCGAAAAGAGTAAATAAAATTAAAACACTAGGAACGAATAAATACAATTTGATAACTAATGTAAATAATCAAGAGATTTATTTAGAAACCGAAGCTAGTAGGGCTAAGTTTAAATCGGGAGAAAAAGCGAATCCATTTGAGAATATTTCTTTCAAATTCATTAATAGAGCTTGGGAAGAATTTATTATTGCTAGGCAAGCGAATTCTCATGATTTTCAGAAGGCAAGAGGACATTCGTCTTTTATAATTGCTTTTTTCTCTCAGTTACCTTTTGTCGAAGTAGTTAATCGTGACAATAAAATTGGAATAAAATTAAAAGAATTCCATACCGATGATATACCGAGTGAGCAGTACCAGAAAGTAAAGTTATTCTTAGACGAAGTATTAGAAGCAAAATATGACCCTAAGAACTTAAGTGGACAGATAGATGGTAATTTATATAGAGTAAAATCGAGAGGAAGACAAGATTCAAGGTTATTGGGTTTTATTGATGAGTACAATAATATTAATAACAGTCAATTTAACTTATACAAAAAAGCTGATAATAAAGATGAATACATGAAAAGCATTTTAATTAATGTAAGTTACTTTAAAATGGCTTTAATGATTTTAGATCTTCTAAGCAACATTTCAAAAAAAGAAAAGAAGGCCGCCCTCGAAGAGATAGGGATGTTAATTGTCAGGAACTCCCGAGGAGATAATTTAATGGTTGAATCAGTTGCTAAGGAAAGAACTCATAATCTTCTTAAGTGGCTGGAAAGCACAAATTTAATAGATTATAATTGGACTCCATATGAAAAGTACTTTGACGTTTTTAACAAGAAGGAGAACAGCATGGAAAGTAATTTAAGAGAAAGCTTATTAAAAATGATGAACGAGTACTTGCAAGCAAAAAGAGAGCCTTTTGGAGGTCATCCACTCGGAACGTTTATAAGAAATGACGTACCGGTGGAGTTTACTCGATTACCTTTTGTACCTCCAACTGACTATGTTGTTACTGGCTCTGTAGGTCAGGGTGTATGGGCTCATGTGCCTTGGATTGCCATAATGAATAGGTCTGTCACAGTGTCAACACAAAGAGGATACTATATTGTTTACCTCTTCAGTGAGGATATGAGTAGTGTATATCTAACTCTTGCTCAAGGTGTTACTGAAACTTCTCGAGAAGCAATACAAATAATTAAAGAAGAAATACGTAGATCTGTTCCTCTTTCCAGCAAAGTAAGGAAGGATGATGACTTTTATCTAGGGAATAGTCCAAGGGCAAAAGCTTACGCACAATCTACTGCACTTTATATACCCTATGATAATGAAAACATGCCGGATGAGAGTGAACTACTGGCAGACCTAGAAGAAATGATTAATATTTACGAGAATTTTATTTCTATTAAGAATGGCAGTGTGCATTTTAGGTATGAAGGAGATATTATGAGTGAAAATCCACATGATGTAACTAGAGAAAAATTCGAATATCTCTCTTACAATGATTTAGTTACTTATATTTATTCTTTTATTAAGGGTAAAGGTTTTTATTACGAAAAGGAAGAAGTAATCAATCTCTTCTTATCCCTAAAAACAAAACCTTTCGTCATCATCTCAGGTATTTCCGGAACAGGTAAAACAAAGATCGTCCAATGGTTTGCTGAAAGTGTAGGAGCAACAGAAAAGAATGGGCAATTTAGTTTAATCCCGATCCGTCCAGATTGGAATGATGGTTCTGACTTACTGGGATATGTTGATATTAAAGGTGAGTTTAAAGAAGGACCTTTAACGAAGGTAATTAAGAACGCTCACCTGAATCCTGATCTGCCTTATTTTGTGCTTCTGGATGAGATGAATCTGGCGCGTGTTGAGTATTATTTTAGTGATATTTTAAGTGTGATGGAGAGCCGTAAGTGGGAGAATGGTGAGGTTGTTTCTTCAACTCTTCTCTCTAGTGATGTGTATGGGGAGGACCTTACTCTTCCAAACAATCTTTATATAATCGGAACGGTTAATATGGATGAAACGACGCACCCATTCAGCAAAAAGGTATTGGATCGGGCAAATACGATTGAGTTTAATCGTGTTAATCTTGGTAACCTGGCTTTTTTAACTGAGCTTGAAGAAGTGGAGCCGAAAGTCATCGGTCATGATCGTTTTGCTTCTAAGTATCTTCATTTAAAGGACGTATATAAAGAAAATAAAGAATTAGTGACCAGGGCTACGGATGAGCTGGTTAAAATCAATGAATCACTCCAGTTGATTAATGCGCATGTTGGTTACCGTGTTCGGGATGAGATCTGTTTTTATCTGGCTTACAATGAAGAATCAAATTTAATGAAGTTTGAAAATGCATTTGACCACTGCATCATGCAGAAGATACTTCCGCGAATTGCCGGCAGCGACACCAGAGTGGAGCAATTGCTGAGGGAACTTTATAGTCTGTTTGCGAATAAAGACTATGAAGAAGATGGTCAAAATGACATTCAAAATGCCAAGTATCCGCGAAGCGCAGCAAAGGTTGCTGAAATGCTTGGGAGGTTAAGAAACGATGGCTTTACTTCCTTCTGGATCTCGTGATGATGTTGAATTAGTAAAAATTGAGACCGAGGATCTTTCATTAGTGATAAAGGGAAAACCTTATCATGAACGGTATGAAGGATTACGGCAATATAAGGCTATGGACCGTCATGATGTAATGTACTTTAATGCTGTTAGTGATTCCATCCAGAATGAAAAGATTTATGATATCTCCGTTCAAGAGTTGGTAAACCCAACAATCCAAAGGCCGATCTTCTTTGAAAATGGGATCTATCAGCTTATTGTCGTTCCGAAAGATGATCGGGAGTTCACTTTTTATCACGAATATCCTCTTATCAGACAAGCTGTTTCTCCTGTTCCTATTGGCAGTCAATCTATTTTAATGGGGAATCTGCAGTTTCAAAACGAGGTTGGTTTTACAACGTTTGAGATAAGAGCCGATGGTAAAACACTCCTTGAAGTCACACTGGAAATTTTCCCTGTTAAACTTGATTATAAAAACGATTATCAAAAGTTATTAGAAGAAGTAAACGATGAAATTTATAACCTGGCTTTTCACTTTATCCGAAAAACATATTTGGGTGCCAGGCTAAAGCTAGAGGGAAATCCGTCGAAAGCGGAATTTTACCGGCTGATCAGTGAGCATTTTCATCAATTTCTTCAGGCAGTTGCGAGAATTGAATTTCAACCTCATCATAAATTGGAGAAGACTTATGAAAAAGCACGCGGGGACCAGCTGAGGAAGCAAGACTCTGTAAGCAGGAATTTTTTAAGGAAGCGTGCAAACGTCTTTGTGGATGTATCAAAAGGGATTGACATTCATGGCAGGAAAGTGATGCCAACAGAAGGGTTAAAAATCAAAAAAGAGCTTACATATGATACTTTGGAGAACCGCTATGTTAAGTGGATGATCGTGCGGATTAGACAAAAGCTGGATGATTTATTGGACTCTATTGTGAGCAAAAACAGATGGACCAGAGAGAAGCCAGATTATGACTTAGTTGAGAAAATTGAATCGATGTCGAAACAGTTAAAGACAAAGCTGAGCAGTCCTTTTTGGAAGCCTATTGGCAAGCTGGACCGATCAGTTATGAGTCTGGTTCTGCAAATGGCGCCTGGTTATCGGGATGCTTTTCAAATCTATTTAACCGTATCCAAAGGATTGATGCTGCAGGGGAAGCTTTACCAAATGTCGGTGAAGGATGTTGCGACTCTCTATGAATATTGGACTTTCTTGAAGCTAGGGCAAATTCTTGGCTGTAAGTATAAGCTTATTAGCCAGGATATTGTACAGGTTAACAGGGAAGGTTTGTTTGTAAATCTGGAAGCAAATAAAACGGCCAGAAGGATATTCAGGCATCCTGTTACGAATGAAGAAATCATTTTAGCGTATCAAAAACGGGAAAGCAGCTTGCCGACTGTTTCGCAAATACCTGATACAATGCTGAGCATTGAGAAAAAAGGTAAGGGATACAAATACCATTATATTTTTGATGCCAAGTATCGGATCGATTATGCCCAGGAAGACAGCTATTACCAGAAACGATATAAGATACCCGGTCCAATGGAGGATGACATTAATACAATGCATCGATATCGGGATTCAATTGTTGCAACAAGTGGGGGACCATTTGAAAGAACCGCTTTTGGAGCTTATGTGTTATTCCCATGGTTTGACGAAACTCTCTATGAAGAGCACCATTTTTACAAGAGTATTGATAAAGTGAATATAGGCGGGCTGCCTTTTCTTCCGAATGCCACGAATATGGTTGAACGGTTCGTAGAAAGATTGATCGATAAGAGCCCGGAGGAGATACAAAAAGAAGGGATCCTGCCAAGAGGGGCACATGAAGAATGGAAGTCGAGCATGGATCAAATGGTAATGGTTGGACTTGTTTCCGATCAAGAGAGTTATGATCAATTCATCAAGGAAGCCTATTATCAAATTCCTGTGAAACAATTAAGAAAAGGCTGGCAGGAAGCTGAGTTTATAGCTTTGTATGTTAAAAACAGCTTGAATAGTGATAATGGAGTGCGGCTTTACGCAAAGATTAAAGATGTCATGCCTTATTATGATGGTACTGAAGAATACATGCGTTTTCGCATAGCTGCCTGGTCCAGATTGAAGCAGAATATTAGACCTGTATATTATGGCATTTCCAACTATGTGATGACGACTTTAAATAACCTAAAAGAAGCTCAGGAACTTCCTGAATTATTTATGAAATCCAATGAAGAGAGGTCCATATGGCGAATGCTTAGGAGGGTCTCGGATCACATTAGGATTGACCTGGACCACGAGAATCTTGATAGGGCTTCTAGAATTTCGGAATATAAGATTAAAGATATCAAAGTGATCATGGATAAGCAGGATAGAGAAATCCGATTTATTAAAAATTACACAGAAGAAGCGGTTTCGATTGAACAATTAGAGAAAAATCCTTCAGGGGTTTTTAAGAAATTGATAGAAATGCTTCAAGAATAGTGCGATTAAAGGCAGACAATGAGTCTGCCTTTTTGTGTAACTTTAAACTTTTGGTGTTAATTATTCATGGATTGGCTTGCACACTTTGCAAGTTTTAACGGAAGGATCGTTTAGCTCTTCAAGATGTTGTAGAGGGCGATAGTAACCGTTCTTCTCCTTATTAATGATCACTTTTAAATCAAAATTCTTTTTTATGATATAGGAGCAATTTGTTTTATGAAGCTTGTTTCCAGTAGCGCTGTCATAAAACGACAACATAAGGATATTTCAGGATTTCAGCAAACATCTTTATAGCCACTAATAACACTCCCTTTTTCTATGAATATATCACTCAGAACAGGGAAATGGTATAATTTAACTAAAGTATATTCTGAATAGAGGGAAAATGATATGGCTGCATATTTTACTGTGGAAAAATTTGATTTTCCGGGAAATTTACGAGGCAGAAGTATTCATATAAATGTTATGTGTGGGTTAGTGGTCTAAGTATGGGTAAGTCAAAGGTTTATAACAAGTTAGTCAGGGACCGAATACCTGAAATCATTCATCAGTCAGGAAAGGGATTTAATACAAAAAAACTGGTACATGATGAATATATCAAAGAGTTGAAAAAGAAAGCATTTGAGGAACTGAACGAATACACAAATAGTGCTAGCACACAAGAAGCAGCTGAAGAATTGGCAGATTTATTAGAAGTAATGTATTCGCTAGCAGAAGTTCATGGTTATAAATTTAATCAGATTGAGGAAATTCGTAAACGGAAAGCAGAGGTTAGAGGCGGGTTTAGGGAAAGGATATTTTTGATTGATGTTGAGGGGTAGATAAAGGCAAATAGGAGAAAAGATGATGGTTAAAAAGACATTTACATACCCTTTAATAGATTGCTGGAAACTTCAGTGGATGGCCTAACAAATGAACAAAAGATCAGTTTATGAAGAAATGGATTCGAGACTAGGAGAAGGTGGAAGAAAAGTGGCTGTTGTTATCAAAAAAGGTCTTGGGGAGAAGTGGGATGGCTTTTTTTAGAAATATACTTAAAGGTTTAGTCTACATATTTGTATTTGGTTGGCTAATGGGATTCTTATTCAATTTCGTTTCAGCTTTATCAGGATTCATCATTCAACCAGGGGTGCCTGAAAATGTAAATAACTTAATATGGTCGCTGGTGAGCATTCTGATAGTGCTTGTTTCATTTTTGATCTGCCGAAAAATTGTCCTTGATGTAATTGGCTTTTGTTTGACTTGTGGCTTTATGGGATATCCTTTATTGCATGCTATGCTAGCTATGATCCCGACTCTTCTTTTACTGTTTAAATTTGAGAATAATGGATGGATTCATGAAATAATTATTGGAGCTGTTCTAATCCTCGTCTTTTTCTTTGTTGTAAGTCCTTTCTATCAAAGATTTATCAAGTGGTATTTTAGAAAGAAAGAGATCTTACTGGCAAAGAAGGAAACATTAGAACCTGTTGCTCCTCCACCCAATGCCAAAAACAAAAAGAAACGTAAAAACAAAAGAATTAGTTAGGAAGCAGGGCTCTTTGCTTTGGATGCTATAATCTTTTAAACTTAGAGAATTAACTTGGTAAATCTTACTGATAACCTACCGTGTGGCATGTAATGTCGGCGGAAATATTCACCAACTTTTAATCTGGAAGTAAGCATCGCTTTTTTCTGCAAGACGTGCAGCTGTTTTTAGTAGTAAGCGATAGATAATCAAACTTCGGATAGGCCTTTATAGAATAATGGAAGAGTGAGGATTAAAATGGCTAATCTAAAAGGAAAACTTGCAATTGTTACTGGTGCAAGTCGTTCAAAGGGAATAGGGGCTGCGATTTGTCGCTCACTTGCGAATGCTGGGGCAGATGTGTTTTTTACACATTGGTCTCCGTTTGATGAGATGAGCGGTAATGATGAGGATTTCCCCAATATGTTATGTGAAGAGTTAAGAAATATTGGAGTGAATGCTGCTCACATGGAAGTTGATTTGAGTAGTAATGAATCATCCAGTCTTATTATGGACAGGGTTGTAGAAACGTTGGGAACCCCTGGCATATTAGTGAACAACGCTACCTTTGAATCTCCTGCAAGTTTTCGAACTTTGAATAGAGAGATTCTGGACATGCATTACAAAGTGAACAACAGTGGGACACTTATGCTGTCACTGGAATTTGCCAAACGGTATGAAAAGTCATTTCCTGAGGGGAAAGATGGCCGAATCATTAATATGGTATCTAAAGGTCCTGACCCTAACAATCTCGCCTATATAGCAACTAAAGGAATGATTATCGCCATAACCGAACCATTATCAGTGGCGTTAGTCCCCATCGGTATCACAGTGAATTCTGTCGATCCTGGTCCCACTGATTCCGGTTGGATAAATGATGAATTGAGAGAACAGCTATTGCCACTGTTTCCAACAGGACGTATAGGAGTACCTGAAGATGCGGCGAGGTTAATTACGTTCTTAGCCAGTGATGATTCTGGATGGATTACTGGACAAACGATAAAATCCGAGGGTGGATTTTTGGGTAAATAAGAAATTTAAGAATACTAATATGTGACATTTTTAGCCTGATTCCTTGCTGACTGTGCAGGAAACAGGCTTATGTTTTATAGCTTCGATTATGGTCTTTTAGCAAACCCATTTGGAGTGAAATAGACTGCCTGATACTCAAGGGTTATGTTTTTTTTTGTTTATTCTTGAAAAACTAAGCAGTAAATCGGCAAATTGGATAGCTGCTGCAGCCTATGAATATACCTTTATTCACTGTTCTGGATACAAGCGGACTTCCGCAGCGTAGACATATATTTTCTGTCACCTTGACTTTTTTTGTAGAAGGGCATTTTTAATATCTGTAAGATGCTTTTTCTTAATTTCATTCTTCTGCTTGAAATCCTTGATGACAAATGGAGATCTCCATTTTATATGTCATTCTGTCTTTTGGTGATGCAAACACAAAAAGACATAGCAAAATTTTTTTTATCTTTAGCTATGAACTAAAATTCGAGTATAATTAAAATACTATATTTAGTATACGAATCCACTGAGATGGATTCGTATTTCTAAACGGACAAGGTCTGACCAAGGCTACTCAGACAGTTACCGTTCCGCTATGATGGACGAAATTGCATGATTAATTGGTCCCTTTTACATAAAGGAGAAAACATAATTGAGAAAATTAGGTTCTTTGCAGGACTTTAAAAGGACTGTCTATCTAAGTATGATCATACCCAGTCTGCTGGCTATGATCTCTTATATTTTTTTCGTATTCAACCGTCCAGGACATGGTAAATATATAGCAATTACAGTAGTACTGACCTGCTGGTTCACTATCAGTTTGTTCATGTTGTATCAGAAAAGGCTCATGCGTTTTGTGGAGTATGGAACATTAATCATTATTTCTGCTATGCATATCGGAACAGTATACGATGGCTTTTTTAATTATATTGCCATTGATAAAGCTGGAGCATTTGGGGTTACAGTGATGTGGGTGCCTGCTGTGATTCTGAGCTTTTTCCTTATTCTTGGAGGAAGGCGCGGGCTGGTCTTTTCACTAACTGTTTTTATGGTCATCTTTGTGATGGGTTTAGTGAATTTCCGTGAAATGTCCGAAGATTACTTAATTTCGGTTACACAGTTTTATGTTGCCTATCTATTTTACATCCTGATTATTTATTTCTCACAGTTTTTAATTAAACTTTTTTCCGACTTTGAAGATATGAAAGAGAATGCTTTTACTGATGCATTGACAGGAATCGCCAATCGTCATCAAATCGATATTTGGCTGGAAGAAAAAGTGTCGTCAGAAACAGAAGTGCCAGTATCTCTATTATTTTTCGATATAGATCATTTTAAATGTGTTAATGACAAATACGGACATAAAGTTGGGGATTCCGTCCTTAGGGAATTGGCTGTCCTTATTAAAGAAAACCTGTCATCGTACGAACAGTTTGGCCGCTGGGGAGGGGAAGAGTTTATAATCATTTCCGCTCAATCTCGAGAAAACGTACAGAAGCTGGCTGAAGAACTGCGCTTAAAAATTCAGGAACACAGCTTTGAGACAGCCGGGAGACAGACAGTAAGTTTTGGAGTGACAGAGTTTATCGTGGGTGAATCAATCGATTCATTAATCAGTCGGGCGGACAGAGGCTTGTATCAGTCAAAGCATGAAGGGCGGAACAGAGTGACGATTATTTAAGGGGGAGTAAATCGTATGTATATACCCAAACATTTTAAGCTCGAAGAGGAAGAGAAGATTTATGAGTTTATTGAAAAGTATAGTTTTGCCACTTTGTACTCGACACATAAGGGAGAACCATATGCTACTCATCTGCCATTAATCCTTAGGAAAGATGAAAATGCATTATATGGCCATTTTGCTCGCCCGAATGGACAGTGGAAGGATATCGAGAATCAATCTGTTCTTGTAGTATTCCAGGGTCCTCACTGTTATATTTCACCTTCCTGGTATGAAATAAAAGACGCAGTACCTACCTGGAATTACGTTGCCATCCATTTATACGGAAGGGTGGAGATTATTGAAGATGAAAAAGTAATACTGGATTCTTTGAATGACATGGTAAATAAATATGAAAAGCCAGGTAGTACATACAATTTGAAGAACGTTGACAGCAGATATGTTGAAGGAATGAGTAAAGGCATTGTAGCTTTTAAGATCACCATTACAAAGATTGAGGCAAAAGCGAAACTAAGTCAAAACCATCCAGTGGAAAGGCAAGAGTTGATTATTCAGAGTCTAGAGAGAGATGTGGATCAAGATAATTTAGAACTAGCGGCACTCATGAAGGAAAATCTGTGAATATATTAAACTACAAAACAGACAGGAGATCTTCCTGTCTGTTTTTTTAAAACTATTTTTCCTTACAAATATGTTCACTTGCCAGGTATGTTAAGACCAAGTGATGCAAGTTAATGTTCCCTTAAGAATTTCATTCAAAGTTCCAAAAGATCGTAGAGTTTTATTTTAGGAAGGACAGCAAAATACTACTGAAACCGTCAATCGATTTATTTAAAAAATATAGGGAGATTCATCGAATAAAATAACGGCCTAAAAGATTGCCAACCAGAAAAACCAGTATCATGATTAAACTAACCGGAAGACTGATGAAAAATAAATGCCAGTCCATCTGTCCAGATTCGGCTAAAAAATAATAGGTAACGAGGCAGTAAGGGATCAGGAGGAACAGGGACGTTATGATGCCAGGTGTATAGGCCCTGAACTTGATGCTTTGAACGATATGCATGGTTGCCTGCAAAACAAATAAATTAAGAATGGCTATAAACATAAGAAAGCCTTCTCCGTTAGATGAAAACTTAGCGGTCATCACTGCAGTGAAGGAGATAATCAGTAAAATCCATGTTGCTGAAACAGCAAGTTCGGCAGCGGTTGACCCAAGCTTTTGCCTCATTCTTAATGTCCTTTTAACGAAGTTAGTCTTCGGATATTTGTCTGCAGCCATGGAAGATTCAATGGTTATGATTTCTTCGAGGTCATGAAAAATAAAAATGATGGGAAACAACCAGATTAATGTTTTCAGATCTAAAAATTGGTGGAACTCCGCTAACATCTTAGTCTGCCTCCTTGTTTCCGATATTGTCGTTTATTGTGGTTTGTTCATTTTATGGGACAGGAATGAATATTATGCGAAATCCAAACAAGAGAGCACAATTCATAAATGTATTATTCACTGGTTAAGAGCTGCCCGCCAGCTAATTTTTGAAAATGAGCCAGAGCTAGCAATGGAAAAACATACTCATAACAATGGTAATTGATATAAAAGGCTCCGGCCATTCCCCTTCCTTTTGGGTAGGTCGTCGTCCACTCTTTTTTCTTCCTATCCACTAAAAAAGCTGCACCGTTTTCAATTTCAGGGGTAACTTCATTTGCTGCTGAGATGAGTGTGTCAAGAGCCCAGGCGGTATGTGTGCGGGTGCTTTCGCCGAGGGGCACATACCGTTTTTTGATATCACTTTTACAAGATTCTCCCCAGCCACCGTCGGGATTCTGGATTTTCCGCAGCCAGGTTAGAGCCTTTTGGATTGCGGGATGATTCGGAGAAACCCCAACTGCAACCATTCCTGTAACAGCGGCCCATGTTCCATAAATATACACGCCCCAGCGCCCGACCCAGGATCCATCTGAATTTTGATGCCGCAGCAGCCAGCGAATCCCGTCTTTTATCATTGGGTGGTGGAAATCCAAATGGGAGTAGTTACCGAAGAACTCTAAAGTCCTTCCCGTTAAATCAGCGGTAGACGGATCAATCAATAAATCTTTTCCACCCTCTATCGGTAACAAATTCAACACTTTCTTATCTACATTTTTTTCGAATGCCGGCCAGCCTCCGTCATTGTTTTGCATGGAAATGAGCCAGTTTATGCCACGATCCCATGCCTGCCGGCTATCTACTTGCTCTGTGGCCAATGTACGTATCGACCGAAGTGCTGCTGTTGTGTCGTCAATATCCGGGTGAAATGTATTCAAATCCGCAAACCCCCAGCCTCCGGGCAACAGATTCGGTTCATGAATGGCCCAATCTCCGTATTTGAGATGCTGGCGGGAGAGAATGTAATGATTTGCGTTTTGAATAGTGCCGGATGAATAGGGGAGTCCGGATTCTTGCAGTGCATAATTAATTAAAGTCGTATTCCAGACCGTAGCCGTCGTGTACTGGCAATGAAGTTCTCCGTCTATTCGGGTGGCCATTGCTTTTAAACCTTGCACGGCGCGAGTAATCACCGGATGTGTGCTTGGATAGCCTCTCGCCAGTAAGGCGAAAATCATCAGAAAAGTCGAGCTGAAATAATTGCAAAAGGTGCCGTCGGGTTCAAGCCGATCCAGCATATATTTTTCGGCGCGATATAAGGACAATTCGCGAAGGTTTCCATGGTATTTCAAGCCCTTGATCCCTTGTTTTATCCAATTGATCAACGAGCGCGCCTCATTTTCTTCATCCTGTGTAAAAAAACGGACATGGTTATTTTGAAATAAATCGGAAAGATTGGGCGACCGAGGTGTTCGCTTACGAAAATTCGTATTGGCGAGTATCAAAAAAGGGATAATATTGGCTCTGCCATATACAGAGAGGTCAAAAAGATTGATTGGAAAGGAGTCAGGTAAAAGCATCACTTCTATATTAATGGGGAAGTGCGGCCATGCACATTGTCCTGTTACGGCCATCAAGATTTTCAAAAACATATGGACTTCCGCGGCGCCTCCGTTGGCCAGAATAAAGCGTCTTGCCGCCTGGATTTCCGGATCTTTTTTATTTCGGTAACCAGAATAAAGGAGGGAGTAATAAGCTTCCACAGTGGATGTCAGATTCCCTTTTTCCTCATCATGAAACAGTTTCCATGATCCATCTCCCTGCTGTTTTCCTGCGATGCGTTCCACCAATTCTTTTATGAACTCCTCATCATTTATTTCCAATGTCCGCAATAAGATAATCATACTGCAGTCCGATGCGATCCCGGTTTCGAAAGGATAACGCCAGGACCCATCTTCAGATTGGTCCTGTATTAACTGATTAGCGATTCTGTTCATTTCGTTGTATACTCGCTGCCTCATATTACCCTTCCTCTCTCAAAAAATATTCATCTTTGAATTCATATTCCGGGAGAAAGATGAATATGCATTTCTTTGATGGGAATGACCGAAACACTCAAGACAATCTATGGCAAAGGATGATGCCGTTTTTGCTGAACTCCTTCTCAGATGTAAAAAGAGAGTTGAAAAAAAAGATAAAAAAGAAATCTCCCTGCCATCCGTCGAGTTTATCAGAACATGATAAACAATGTATTAAATTCATTAAAGAACAGACGAAACAGCATAATCAAAACAATGTTACACGCAGCCAGGCTTATTTTCATTTTTATCTTCAGCACCCAGAGATACATTGGGCGCTTCTCGCGCATATGGTATCCCGAAACGTCGGGTGGAACATGACGGATCTAAAAGGGGAATTGCTGACAAAACTGCTGCCTGAAAGTGATCAGAAAGCCTTTTTTTCTTTTCTGGAACGGGGCAGTTGGCTGATTTTTGGGGATATATTCCCTCAATTTTTGATTTATGATCTGAGTGTGAGAGGCAGCCGAGAAATGTTCCACCTGTTGCCTTTTTTCGGCACTTCCACCTTCATGGATACGATGTGGAGTTATTTTTGGCGAAGACGGGATAGCTATACATTGGCGATTGCGATGGTAATAAATGAACAAAGCTATTTGGAAAATAGATTGATTCAAAATCATCATTTCAAAAAAAATGTAACAGGTACGGTCAGCTTTAAAATGTATGATTTTTTGCAGCTTAATAACATTATTTTCCCTTATGGTTCAGGGGAAAAAAGGGAGAAAGCTTTGCTTACCGGCTCAGCCTTACGGTATTTCACTTCTCTCCACGAAAGAATTTTATTCGGTAAAAAATTGTATTCGCTTCTTTTTCAGCATGAAGAGATTCTAAAGGGCGTGTTGAAATGGGCGCATGAGCATCCTCACACGGGCTCACGGAAAGATTATTGGCCACATTTGTTTAATGATATCAATGAATCATTACCCCGATCCCTTTATAAGCGCCGGGTCAAGAATTGCGTGTTGAGAAAGGGTGCCGAGCGGCTGTACAGTCCGCCTTTAAAATATGCCTGGCCAAATATTCCTCATGAGGATGCTGAAGGTGGAGATTGGTTTAAGGACTGGCATATCCTTGATTATATTCATAAAGAAGTCAGTTTGGATGGCGATATTTTAAATAATTATTGCAAAACCATAGAAACAATCGAACTTGCTGTTATGGCGAAGGAAGCCATACTTCTGCGAGAAGAAGAATAATCAATGAAGAGCGGTGTTCCTGACACACACTTTTGAATAATGCAGGGTTAATGGGTTATTTTCCAATAAAATATCGAAGTAATATTTAAGTTCCATTACAGGAAATCGAAAATCTCCTTTCCCGGGTTGAACTAGCCCATATTTCTTTCATTTACCTGCTTTGCTATTCTAGCAATTTTACTTTCGTGATTTTTGTTATTAAAAAGCGCAGGGCACATACCCTGTGCTTTTTCTTGGCTTTATTCCTCATACCAGCTGAATCTTAAATTAAACATGGTGCAAAGCGGATTTTTTACGTAAGTCCATACCCTTAAATTAGGGATGAATAAAATATTTTGAAGGGAGGTTTGTGTATGGCTCATTTTATTAGTAACGAAAAACCACCCAGTGTGGCAGCACCGGCGCAGGCTAGTGACTTTGAAATTATATGTGAGGAAAACTGCGGCATGACAACGTTTGAAGGCCCTCCAACTTATACCCTCGTTCCGCCCCTTGATTTGTGTGTATCCACTGTTACGTTTAATAATTGGCGGACGATTACGGGCGGCAATGTGGGCAATTGGCCATCTCCCCGCACTGTGATTTATTGGCTTGATGGCAACGAGAGGGATATGACTTTTAGCCCTGAAGTGTCTTCCATCAGTTTTTATTATTCCTCTTCAGTGGAAGTTACAATAGAGGCTTTTGATGCTACTGGCAACTTGATTGCAAGATTAGTTGAACCGGCAAACTACCGGGAACCCGTCTATGATGAATGGGATTTAGTCACAGTTGATGTAGGGGCGAATGCGATTGCCAGACTGAGAATCACCGCTGCCTCTAATTCATTTGGTTTGGATAATTTACAGGTGTGCAGGATTGTCTGCCCTGTTGCCAATCCGCAGACATGCTGCAAGCAAATGGTTGAACATAAGACTCAGCTTGTTCCTCCAGCTTTAATAGGGGATGAATTTAATCCTGTTACCTATACAAATGTGATTGAAGCAGCAGTAGAAGCTGTTTGTCCAGAGGAGGTCATGATCTGCGGGGTCCTTCGTAAAACGATTACCTATGATACAATTTTATACAACCAGGAAACAGGAATGGATGAGATCACTGCAGGCTACCAGGTTCTCGATGAAGTCCCGTTCCAATGCATGATTGATCGTGAAGATGCAAATGCTGGCGATGCTTTTTACATTACAGGAGCTGCAGTCCTTTGCAATGTATTTGTACGTACAGGAAATATTGGAACAATTCAGGACCCAAGAGACCCTGAAAATGAGTTAGAGGCTGCCTGGTCATTTAGTGAAAAAGATATCGTGAAAGTTTGTGTACGTAAGGGAACCGCTCCTGTTCCTCCAGGTTAAAATGAAAGTCGGGTATATAGGTTCTATGCTGAAAGACGTCACTAGAGTGATTAAACAATATAGATATTCCTAATGTTAAAATCAAAAGGCTTTATTAAAGTCTTTTGATTTTTTATGTTTATCCACTCTTACCTATTTTGAAAGAATGCAGAATAAAGTTAGGAATTATAGCAGCTATTTATTAGTAGCCTTTTAATCATTTACCTGCTTTTTAAGCCAAGAAAAAATGTACTTAATAGATTAAATTTTAGATAATTTATACAAATTATTACTTCTATCGACATGAATTGTGTATAATTGAAACCAGCGGAAAATTTTATACATAAAGAATCTGGTGTCTGCTAAACGAAATAGTAGTTTAGAGACTTAATAGGGAAGTTGGTGAAATTCCAACGCGGTCCCGCCACTGTAACTGGGAGCTTCAAGCCTGATGCCACTGTACATTTTGTATGGGAAGGCGCTTGAAAGCAATGACCAGAAGCCAGGAGACCTGCCTGATTCTTAGCGCCACAACCTACGAGGATAGGAGGTGTTTGGAACGATTCTGGCTTTTCATTAGAGGAACCGACACAAACATCTCCATGAGTAAAATGGAGGTGTTTTTTTAGTTTCATAGACTGGTTTTGTTTTGTTTTGCAAGAAGTTTAGTACAAACCTTTTAAAAGAATTTTCGGAGGAATGACAGATGAAGAAGTTGAATGCATTATTATTTGCTCTATTATTGACGATTGCGGCTCTGGCTGGGTGTGGAAGCAGTACTGAACAGTCAAACGCACAGCCTGCAAAGAAAAATGAAACAGCGCAGAAGGCAGAAGTGAAATTCCCTGTCAGCATCACGGATGGAACAGGACAAGAAGTGAAGATTGAATCGAAACCAGAAAAAATCGTTTCACTGATACCAAGCAATACGGAGATTGCCTACGGCTTGGACCTGGGTGATCAAATTGTCGGAGTTTCTGATTTTGATAATTATCCTGAAGAAGTAGCGAAGAAAGAAAAAATTGGCGGCATGGAGTTCAATGTTGAGAAAATCATTTCTTTAAAGCCAGAGTTGGTCCTTGCCCATGCGTCAAGTGCACATACATCTGCAGCAGGTCTTCAACAGCTTAAAGATGCGGGAATTACAGTACTTGTTGTTAATGATGCGACTACATTCGATCAAGTTTATGAATCTATCAGCATGATTGGTACAGCGTCAGGGGAAAAGGAAAAAGCCGATGCTTTGATCGCAGACATGAAGAAAAAGATTGAAGGGATCAAATCAAAAGCAAAGGAAGTAAAAGAGGAAGACAGAAAGTCGGTATTTGTCGAAGTGTCCCCGGCGCCTGAAGTTTATGCAGCTGGGAAGAAAACCTTCATTGACGAAATGCTGCAAATTATTAATGCGGAAAATACTGTAACAGAAGAAGGATGGCCTAAGCTTGATTCAGAGGCGATTATTAAAAGCAATCCAGACGTGATTATCACGACCCATGGTTACTATACTCCGGAACCGGTGAAAAATGTAACAAGCCGCAAAGGCTGGGACAAGATTACTGCCGTAAAGGAAAACCGTGTAGTGGATGTTCATTCCGATAAGGTGACAAGAACTGGGCCGAGGCTGACAGAAGGAGTAGAGGAGCTTGCAAAAGCTGTTTACCCGGATGTTTTTAAATAATAAGTCTAGCACTGATTCTCATTCAGAGGATGCCTTGCCAGAAATGGCATTGCCTTCTGCAAATGCTTTAGACGATACACCACCAGTGGAAATAGGAGAAAGCTATCTGGAAGTGACTGGAGATTTCATTGTCTTGAAATCTCCTGTTCCTTTAAGAACGATGTCTTCAGGAGTTGTAGGGGCCGGAACCGGCTGGTACAGCAAGTTCGTGAACCGGCATGTGAACAAGGATTATAATTGCAGTGACCATCGGGAAGAAATGATCCACTATTTGAAGGAGCAGGGATTCAAGCCCGGGGCAACGGTCGGGATGATGACTGCCGTGATGACAGAGGATGTATGTTATAAGCAATATCAGGAAGCAGGTTTTTCAGTCTTTATCGTTGTTACTGCAGGTATTGGAAATGCGGTGGATGCCTCGAAAAGCAGCGAGTATTATTCCTATGACACATCACCCGGAACCATAAACATATGGATATTCGTCAGCGGGGAACTGACTGAGGAAGCTTTCATCCAAAGTATCATGACCGCAACAGAAGTGAAGACAAAGGTGCTGCACGAACTGGAGATCAGGGACCCCATGTCAGGGACGGTGGCAACAGGAACTTCTACGGACAGCATTCTAATTGCCTCCACGCAGCGTGGGGAAAAGCTTGAATACGCCGGCACGATTACTCCTCTTGGACGTATCATTGGCAAGGGAGTCTATGAATGTACAGTAGAAGCAATCAGGAACAGCCGGAAAAGGGTGAAGATATGATTCTGAATCATCTTATCGCCGTGACACTGGCTGTGGTCCTTGATTGGTTTGTTGGTGATCCGCCGGATTGGCCGCATCCTGTAAAATGGATGGGAACACTTATTTATAAGTTAGATAGGACAATGAATAGAGGAAACGGCAGAAAAGCTAAAGGAACGGCAATGGTCGCTGTCGTCCTGCTGATCATAGGAAGCGCTGCCATCCTGGTCACATCCTTTTTTTATTACCTGCATCCAGCGGTGGGAATCCTCATGGAAGCTGTTCTGATTTCAACCGCGATTGCTCAAAAAAGCCTCAAGGAGGCTGGACTTTCGGTTTACCATCCACTTGTCGATCAAGATATGGAAGAGGCCAGGCATAAGCTCTCCTGGATTGTTGGCCGAGATACAGACCAGCTTGAGGAACCAGAAATTGTCCGGGCAACTGTTGAGACGGTTGCTGAAAACACCAGCGATGGCATAACTGCTCCGCTTTTCTGGGCTGTGATTGGCGGAGCTCCGCTTGCACTTGTTTATCGGGCAATCAATACCTGTGATTCGATGGTCGGTTATAAAAATGAAAAGTATTTTGATTTTGGCTGGGCATCGGCAAAGCTTGATGATTTGGCGAACTGGGTGCCAAGCAGGATCACTTCCCTTTGCATGGTCATGATGAACCGCCCGCTTTACAACACAAGAATTGCCGCCTGGAAAGTGGTCAGGCGTGATGCAAAAAAACACCCAAGCCCAAACAGCGGCTGGGGAGAGGCAGCGGTAGCAGCGATACTGGGTGTCCAGCTCGGAGGCATCAATTATTATAAAGGCGTCATTTCTGAACGTGCCACGATGGGTGAAGCCCTTGTCACTCTTGAGAAAAATCATATTCTAGCAGCAAACAAAATCGTTACAGCGACTGTCCCTCTGTTTTTAACAGTGCTGTGGCTTGGGGGGATTCTCTTTGAAATGGCCATCTCATGGTGCCAATCCACACTATTTATATGAAGCGATGAATCTGCCAGTTCCAAAAGAAAAGCTGGATTTCAGTGCCAATATTAATCCACTGGGTCTCCCTCCTGTGTTAAAAGAGAATTGGTCTCGGCTCCTTGAGGGTGTCTCGGAATATCCGGATCCACACGGAACAATTTTAAAAAGAAAGATTGCCGAACAGGAAGGATTAGATGAAAATCAAGTCCTGCTTGGGAATGGAGGGGCGGAAATCATTTCACTGATTGGCCGGATGCTTGCTGGAAAACAGGCGGTGATTGTCCAGCCTGCTTTTTCGGAATATGAAGAAGCTTGCAGGGTGAATGGCTGCAAGGTGCAGTATCACCAGCTGCCGCCGAACTGGGGCTGGGAGGATCGGGGTTTAAGTGACAAGCTCAAGGAAGCTGATGCTCTATTTCTATGCAATCCTAATAATCCAACCGGTACCTACTATCCTAGACCCATTATTATTCATTTGCTGGAGGAGTGCAGAAGGCATCATTGCTTGCTGATCGTGGATGAGGCATTTTACGACTTCCTCGCAGAATACGAATCTATCACTCAATACATACATGAATTTAATAATTTGCTCATCATCAGATCGATGACAAAAATGTTTGCTATACCTGGCTTGAGGCTTGGCTATTTGCTCGCGAATCCTGAAGTCATCAAGAAAATCGCAGCCTTCCAGCCACACTGGAGCACGAATGCGATTGCCTTGAAGGCAGGTGAATGGTGCCTCGATAGTGAATCTTACATAAAAGAAACAATTACCTTAATCGAGCAGGAAAGAAGGCGTCTTTTCGGTTTTTATCAAAACAGGAACCTGTTAGTCTCTCCATCCCGCATTAATTTTTACCTTCTAAAGGATCCAGTTTTTGAAGACCAGTATCCATTTCTGCAATTCCTGCTTAATAGAGGAATCATCCCCAGGCATACATTGAACTTTCCTGGACTTGAAGGTGGATGGCTGAGATTTGCGATCAAGGGACCTGAAGATAATGACAAATTGATGGAGGCGGTGGATGAATGGCTGGAGAGTCGTCTTTAATTTTTATCAGCGGCGGTGTTCGTAGCGGCAAAAGTCGTTTTGCGGAGATTCTTGCGGGTAAGTGGGAAGCTAAATATTCCGGGCAGCTGCATTATGTTGCTGCAGGGCAGCCTAGCGACCAGGAAATGAAAGAGAGAATTCTTCGTCATCAACAGGACCGGGAATTCAGCGGTCTGCATTGGAGAACCTGGGAAATACCGAGAAATCTTTCTTCGTTATCAATGGTTCTCACAAAAAACGACATCGTCCTGCTTGATTGCCTGACAACGTTACTGAATAATGAATTTTTTTATAAAGATGGGCAGTGGAAAAATGATAACTTCCCGAAAATGATCGCAATAAAAATCATCAATGAGCTGAAGCAAGTGGCTGAACAAGCTAGAGCGTTTATCATTGTGAGCAACGAAGTCCTTGGAGAAGCGGTAACCGATGATCGGCTTGTATTTACCTATGCTAAGGTGCTGGGCCAGCTTCATCAAGCTATTGTGAAAGAAGCAGATTATGCTTATTTAGTGGAAGCTGGTGTGCCGATTATGATGAAGGGAGAGTGTTCTTCATGAAGGGAATCATGGTTCTAGGTACAGCATCTGATGTTGGAAAAAGCCTGATTGCCACTGCAATCTGCCGGGCCTATGCTAATGAGGGTGTTCGTGTGGCGCCTTTCAAGTCGCAAAATATGTCAAACAACTCGTATGTCACCTCTGATGGAAAAGAAATCGGCAGAGCCCAGGGTATACAGGCAGAGGCAGCAAGGACAGAGGCGACGGTGTGGATGAATCCCATTCTGCTTAAACCGAGGTCCGACCAGAACGCGGAAGTGGTCTTATTTGGGAAGGCAGTCAATACCTTATCGGGAAAAGCATACAGGGATATTTTTTACGAAAAGGGACTTAAAGCAATCTCTTCCGCTTTTGAAAATCTTGAAGATGAATATGAAATGATTGTGATGGAGGGTGCGGGCAGCCCGGTTGAAATCAATTTAAAGGACCGTGAGCTTGTCAACATGAAGGTGGCAGAAATCGCCGATGTACCGGCTGTACTGGTCGCGGATATTGACAGAGGCGGGGTATTTGCCAGCATTATTGGCACTTTGGAACTTATGACTCCCGAAGAGAAATTGCGGGTAAAAGGTTTGATTATCAATAAATTCCGCGGTGACCTATCCTTGTTCGAAGAAGGCATTAAATGGCTGGAATCTAGAACAGGGATTCCAGTCCTTGGCGTACTCCCGTTTCTCGAAAACCATATGATTGATGGAGAAGATTCCTTATCAATCCCGGCATCCACTTACAAGGCCGGGCTGGATATTGCGGTGATCAAGCCTCCATACATTTCGAATTTCAGTGATGTAGAGCCTTTCTATCTTGAACATGATGTCTCGGTCCGCTGGGTCAGTTCACCTGGGGAGATCGGTGAACCTGATGCTATCATCCTGCCAGGCACAAAAAGCACCATCAAGGACCTTCAATATTTTAAAAAGGCCGGGATTGGAAGCTGGCTCCGTGATTATGCTGCAAACGGGGGATTTATAGCTGGGATTTGCGGGGGCTATCAAATGCTTGGCGATAAGCTGATTGATCCGATCGGGAGTGATACCGGCACTGCAGGCTCAGAGGAAGAAGGAATGGGGATCATTCCGGCTGTCACCACTTTTTCAAAGGATAAAATCACCGTTAGAATAGAAGGGAAGCTTCATCAAGACATTGGAACCACTCTTACTGTCAAGGGTTATGAGATTCATCTTGGGCAAACTGAAATCGGATGCCGTCAGCCATTTTTGTTGTTGAATAATGGCAGGGAAGAAGGTTTTTATGGAAAGAATGGCCGCATTATTGGTACATATCTGCATCATATTTTTCACAATGATGAATGGAGAAATCTCTGGCTGAATTCCATTAGACAGGCCAAGGGGCTGCCAGTACAAAAACCGGTTTATATAGGCAGGCTCAAGGACCAGAAGTATGATGAACTGGCGGACCATCTGAAAGAACATCTCGACTGGGACAGGCTGAAGGGAATTTCTTATAATTGGAGAAAAAGCCATGAGTTGGTTTAAGGGATTTCTGATCAATCTCCAGTTCTTCTCGACTATACCGATTCCTTTTAGCTTGCCAATGGACAAAAAGCATCTGGAAAGAGCGATTCAAACATTCCCTTTACTGGGGATCGTGCAAGGTGCAATTTACGCAGGTCTTCTATATAGCATTATGGAGTGGACACCATTTTCTACTCTTGCAGCTGCATTTGTGCTGTGGCTTGCAAGTATTCTTATAACCGGTGGGATCCATCTTGATGGCTGGATCGATTCTAGTGATGCTTTTTTCTCCTACCGGGATCAGGAAAAGCGATTAGAAATCATGAAGGATCCAAGGACCGGGGCGTTTGGTGTCTTGTCCGTTATTACACTGTTGGGTTCAAAGTTTTTCTTTCTATACGAAATTGTAGGCATGATGGATAGTGCTACCTACTTGCTAGCACTTGCTATTCCTTTTCTTAGCAGAACAGTCATGGGAGTCCTGCTCGTTACAGTCAGGCCAGCAAAAAATGAAGGGCTAGGGGCATTGTTTAAAAATGCTTCATCAAAGAGAACGTTATGGATTTACCCGGTTTATCTTCTTGGTTTTGCAGGGATTCTGCTTTTTAATGGTGTATATATAAGCCTGGCCAGCTATCTCATTGCTGTCATTCTCGTTACCTTATTCCTTAAGCAGAAGATAGTGGAATGGTTTGGAGGGTTGACCGGGGATACGCTAGGCGCAAGTGTCGAACTAACGGAGGTATTACTGTGGATGACATTGTGGCTATTGCATTATTTCGCCATGGGATGACGATGGAAAATAAACGTCAGGCATACCTGGGATGGACGGATTCACCTTTGGTGCCTGGACAGGTTTTTCCTGAGATTCTTGAGGATTTCGATAGGATTTATACAAGCGATCTTGGAAGGTGCAGGGAAACTGCGAAAGTCCTTTTTCCTAACAAAACTGCAGAGGTGGTACCTGAACTTAGGGAAATGAGTTTTGGAGAATGGGAAGGGAAAACATACGAACAGCTGAAGAACGATGTCATCTATCAAAAGTGGCTGGATGAACCTTTCAGAATTTCTCCACCAAATGGGGAATCCTTTTTTGCCTTTACTCAGCGCGTAAATAAAGGTTGGGGCGAAATTACCGGGAAAATGATTGAACATCGAGTAAAAACATCTGCATTAGTCACACATGGTGGAGTGATTCGTTATTTATTGACTGCATATTCTCCTGAAAAGAGAGATTTTTGGGAATGGAGCATTCCGTATGGCCGCGGCTATCAATTAACCTGGAGCAGAGAGGGTTTAAGGAGGGGTGAACGATGCATTTCGTTACGGGAGGTGCCTTTAATGGAAAATCAAAATGGGTCAGGGAGCAATATCAGCTAGATGGTCAAGAGTTTACGTGGACCTCAGCTTACAAAGGGGACGAAATCCCTGTACTGAATGGTAAGCAAATCATCGTTTTGGAAGGCATTGAAGTGTGGATTCGACAAGAGACTCGAAGTATTGCTGCTGATGAAAGCCGGGAAACATGGCAGTCGATCATTCGGCAGTGGCTGCAATGGGAAAGTAAGGACCAGCAGCGGAAACTGGTGCTAATAGGGAGTGACATTTCTAAAGGCATTGTTCCCATTGCTACCGAAGATCGATCATGGCGTGATACGACAGGATGGGTTTATCAAGACCTTGTATCAGCTGCTGAACGGGTTGACGTGATTTGGTATGGAATCAGTCAAAAACTAAAATAAAGGGGAATGGACATGAGATTATATACAAGAACAGGCGATAAAGGAAAAACAAGCATTATCGGAGGCCGTGTTGAAAAAGATGATATTCGTGTAGAAGCATACGGAACCGTAGATGAAGTGAACTGCTTTGTAGGCCAGGCTGTTACCCAGCTGGATCCTGCAATTTTTTCAGATGTCCTTGAAGATCTGGAAAAAATCCAGCATGAGCTATTTGACTGCGGCGGTGACTTAGCAAATGTAACGAAGAACCGGGAGCTAAAACTGACAAAGGAATCCGTTGAATACCTTGAAAAGAAAATTGACGAACTGATTGTGGAAGCTCCGAAGCTTGAGAGATTCATATTACCGGGAGGAGCTCCTGCTGCCGCTTCGATTCATCTTGCCCGGACCGTCACAAGAAGGGCTGAAAGGCTAGTAGTTTCATTGTTGAAGTCTGACCCGGAAGTTTCGGAAACCGCTCTGCAATTTTTAAATAGATTGTCTGATTACTTCTTTGCTCTTGCCAGGGTGATTAACTTCAGACTCAATCTGCAGGATGTTGAATACGTACGAAGTGCCAAGGTATTCAGGGAGGGAAAGCGCAAGGAGGAAAAGCAGGGTGAAGAATAGAAAGTTATCCTGGTTGGCTATGTTCATCGCCCTTTCGGCGGCGGGCGCTTTCATTAAGATCCCGGCAGTGATTGGGAGTGTGGCATTAGATTCCTTGCCTGCCCTGATGGCAGCCGGACTTTTAGGAGGACCAGCAGGAGCAGCAGTTGGGGGAATCGGTCACCTGCTATCTGCAATTATTGCTGGAATGCCGCTCGGACCTTTTCATTTCCTGGTTGGCGGTGAAATGGTTCTTCTTGTTTATGTTTACGGCTTGTTATATAGAAATGGCAAACCCTGGTCTGCCGCCGCTTTATTTATCCTGGGCAACAGCTTTGCCGCCCCGCTGCCGTTTATCATGTTAATGGGTAAGTCCTTTTACTTAGCTATTGTGCCATCATTGTTTATCGGTTCGATTTTAAATACTGTCCTTGCTTATGTCGTTTTGCCGAAGGTCGCTAGAGTGCTTGGACACCTCCTTCCATTTTCTAGACAAGCATAAACGGATTTATAGCATAGAGGGAGAAAGCAAATGAGAGATATATTAGTGATTCCTTTCAATGAAGAAGAAAACCTGGTGATAGCCAGTGATAACAGCGGCTGTATTGGGATGAAGGAGGGTGACGCGGTTCATGTTTCTTATAAAACCGTCGCCTACTATTCATTCAGAGTGGCCGTCATGGAATGCATAAGTGCGGGTGCCGAACCTTTTGCGGCTATTGTTCAGAACTTCTGCGGTGAGAGAGCCTGGGATGAACTTTTACAAGGCATTGAACAGGGAGTTCGTGAGCTTGGAAAGGTAGACATCAGGATTAACGGGAGCACGGAAAGCAATTTTTCATTGAATCAATCTGCTGTTGGGATGTCGGTTTTGGGAAAAAGAAAATCAACCGAAAATACCGATAAGCTGACATATAACGCTCAGACCTGCCTAACTGTGATTGGCTCTCCGCTGGTCGGGCAGGAGGTAGTGGAAAGGGAAGAACAGGTTGTTCCTTTGTCTGTTTTTGCGCAGGTTTGCAATTTGGATGGTGTGGTCACGATTCCTGTGGGCTCCAAGGGAATTCTTCATGAACTTAATACTCTTTTTGGGAATGTCACATTCAATGAAGAAAATGTGGATACAACCATCCAAGTATTAAAATCTTCCGGCCCATCGACATGCTTTGTGGCGGTCTTTCCGGAACAAATCAAGAATGAACTTATTTCGATATCTGGCGGCTATTTTCATGAAATTAACTACTCGGGGTGAAACATGCTTCATTTATATGTAATCAGACATGGTGAAACAGAATGGAATAAAGAAAAAAGAAGCCAGGGCAGACTGGACTCTTCACTTACTGATAAAGGAAAAAAAGATGCCCTCTCTCTGGGAGCAAGGCTTCGGGACACAGAATTCCGGCAGATCCTTTCATCTCCTAGCGGGAGAACTTTAGAAACAGCCAGGCTGGTAAAAGGAGAGCGGATGATTCCGTTGATCACCGAAGAAAGGTTGATGGAAATCGATCTGGGAGCGTGGCAGGGAAAAACAGAGGATGAAGTCAAATATCTATACCCCGAAGAGTTCGAGGCGTACTGGAACGAGCCTGAAATCTATAAAAGCGTTGGTGGTGAAACATTTTTACAGGTTCAGCAAAGACTAATGGAGTTTTTGCAGGATTTGGAGAAAACCGCGACAGATGGTAATGTCCTGATTGTTACTCATGGCGTTGTCATTAAAACCTTATACTTGCTATGCCGGAATTCTTCTTTGAAACACTTATGGGAGCCGCCATTCATCCATGGTACAAGCTTAACGATTTTATCGCTTGATGCCGGAAAAAAAGAGCTCCTGCTTGAAGCATGTGTTTCACATTCGACAGATTCAGGTATGGAAATAGATAAATAGTAACCTTCAACCATAAGCAATATAGGTAAAATGATCAATGCCAGCATTATCGCTTGGGAAAATTATATTTTACATGATTTTATGATTTTGGAAGCAAGAATCCGAAGTGGTTTTCATCCTTAACAATGCCTAAGAAAGTAGATTTAATAGACATTTCAGCGAGGAACTCTTTTCAAAATGTCTAAGAAAGTGTATTTAATAGACATTCAGAGAAGAACCATGTTCAAAGAGTGGTTCTCTTTAAGGAGAGGAGAGAACCCAAAAAATCAATACCAAAAGACAGACTTATCAGCACTTTTGGACGGTCTTTTTGATTGTTAAAATAAAGTTTGAGTTGAACCTTTTATTGCAATGCTAAAAAAAACGATATGGGGTGCTAATCTTGATTAAGATGATTAAAAAGACTGATGTTGAAGTTTTGTATTGGGAAATCTGGCAAGATGGTAAAACACTGGTCATTCATTACGGTACTATTGGAGATATTGGTGAGACTGATGAAAAGAAACTTTCACTATTCCAAAAGGCAGGAAAGTTAATGAATGAATTAGCAGAAGAAAAAGCTAGTGAGGGATACGATTATCTAGATGAAGATGAACTATTCGAACTTGTAGTTCAGTACAGCTATGAAGAAGACCGGATGGAAGCAACTCTGGAAAAACGACATCATGTTGAGGATTTAATGAATGAATGTTTAGGCTGGACAGGCAACGGTTCTTGTGATGGCGGAGATATCGGCAGTGGTACAGCTAATATTTTCAACTATGTTGTCGATGTTAAGAAAGCAACACGAACAATCATAGAAGAATTAAAGAATAACAACCTGCTTGAAGGAGTAAAAATAGCTTATTTAAACCCTGAAGACGAGGAATACCTCGCTTTGTATCCGGAAGGTACAGAGTTGGCCTTATGTAAAAGGCATTGAGGCATCTGTCTGAAAACATTTTCCCAATAAAAATAAGACAAATAGGGTTTTAAGAAAATGTTTTTAGGAGCACCTTCCTATTTTTACAAAAAATAGAATTGGTTCTTTGTGAACTTTTTCAGAATCTCCTTCTGCTGTATTCTTAGTAATTAACTAGGAAAAGGAGGTTTTTCAATGTTAAAACTATCGTCAAAAGTACTTGCCGGAACTCTGGCTATTACTCTGGCAGGCACAAGTCTCGCCTGGGCCTGTGAGGATGGGCAAAAAAGTTATATTGAAGCTGGAGTTTCGACATTTGGCGGAATTCCACAAGTTAAGGGTTCTAAAAACTTTATGAATCTCCAGGAGACTGCCGCAGTGCCATTGAAGGAACTAAAAGGTTCGTCTGTAACTACTGCTGATGTGTTTGCCCATAAAGGATATGCCTATCTGGGAACACATAGAGGAAAAATGACAAACGAGGGAGTCCGGATTTTTGACATGAAAGATCCTGCGAATCCTAAGGAAGTAGCTGTCATTGGGAATGATATTCCGGGAACTTGGCAGGAAAAAGTTATTGTTCAATCCGTGAGTACCCCGGCTTTCCAGGGCGATATCGCAGCGATTAGTGTACAAAGGGTTGATAAGGAACGATATGGCTATGAAGGAGAAACGTCTCCGAATGGCGGAGTTGTGCTTTATGATGTCACAAATCCTGCTTCACCAAAGAAATTAGGCTTTTGGAAAACCCCTTCAAACCTGCCAACTGGCACGCATGAATTCTGGCTGACTGAGCAAAACAATCGTTTGCTGCTGCTTGCAACTAACTACCAGGCAAAAAGATACAAAGACCAGGGAGTAACAGTGAATGATTTCTCCATTGTCGATGTGACAGATCCAACGCAGCCAAAAGATTTGTCCAATTGGGATCCAACAGAAGTAGGCGGTGCTTTTGACGGTAATTATACATATAAGGATGAGACAGGAGCGTCAAGGACTGCATTCCTTCACAGTGTAATTGCCGACGAGACAGGTAAATATGCATATCTGTCCTACTGGGATCTCGGTACGATCATTTTAAATATTGAAGATCCGGAAAATCCAAAATTCGTAGGCCGCACTAAATTCGAACGTGACGTTCAGGGAGCCGCGCATTCAGCCGCACTAGCTCATGGGGGAAATATCCTCATCGAAACAAGAGAAGTGTTCAATCCTGATCCACATGATCCAGAATTCGAAAGAGGATGGGGATATGTACGAGTCTATGATATTAAGGATAAGAGCAATCCAGTTTTGCTGAGCACCTTCCGAACTCTGAATTCCGCTGTCCAAATTAAAGCAGGGGAAAGACAGCCAGGAACCTATACTGTTCACGACCCGAAAGTTAGAGGAAACACTCTATATCTGTCACATTATTCAGATGGTATTCGAATGGTCGACCTGACAGATCCAAGCAACCCGGTTGAAGTCGGTTCCTATGTATCCGATAAAGCAAATGTGTGGGGAGTATTTGTTGATCGGAATTATATCCTTGCTTCGGATATGGGCCAGGGATTGAAGGTACTTCAGAAGGTTGGAACAGGGTTAAGATAAAGTTAGGTATAAAATATTGCAAAATTGTTTAAGCTTCTTAGATTAAGAAGAACATTTAAAAAACTTGTTTACTTTAAAAAGATGATTCCTGAAACGGGGGGTCATCTTTTTGCTTGCGTATCGAGTGAGTGCAGTGGGTGCAGGTAACGTATTAAAAAGACCCTGTGAATCAGACTTTAACTTGTCTAATTCACAGGGTACTGTATAACAGCTTTTATAAGACTAGATTTCTAATAATTCACGATAATGGTCTTTAACCAAATGCGTTAATCCTAATTGGTCAAGATAGCTCGTGGGAGCAAGGAAGGTGACGGTAACGACTCCTGGGTGACGGCCGATTTCAATAGAACCTGTAATGGTGGCTCTGTTCATCACCTCAGGCACTGAGATTCCAAAAGCCTCAGCTGCACGCTGTAAGCCATTTTCAGTTGCTTCGTTCAGGTTGGCTCCTGTTCCAATGAAGGAAATGGGCATTGATTCCTCCAGCTTGCGGACTCCCCATTGCTTAGCTATATTCTGTGCAGATTCTTTTTCTTTTTTTGTAATTGGTTTAGCCAGGTAAGGGAGGTCTTCGCCAACGGGGAGCAGGATAGGACCATTGATGTTCAATCCTTTAATGACGATTGTTTGAAGGGTGACAATGCCGGATACATCTGTTGTATGGCCAGCTATTTCACCATCCCCCTGCATGGCATGCATATCCCCGATATATACACCGCCGCCTTTTACTTTTACCGGGCAGATCAGGATTGCACCTTCACGAACCCTGTTAATATCCATATGGCCATCAGTACGGTCTGCAAGCTGCTCCAATGTTATGCCGTATTCGTGAGGGGCATTAACAAGGAACTGGCCAAAGTCACCCGCATTATGAGAATCGGGCAAGGCTCTTCCAGGTGTTGTCCCCAGCTGGCCAAGGAAAGGACGAAGCCTTGCAACTGTTCCGACCAGATCATGAGGGGCAAATGCGACAATCGGGTTCTGCACAGAATTTTCCGGAGTGTTCATAAATGCGCGTCCTTGGTTAGCGGCTTCTTCGGCCGCTTCTTTATGTAATGTGACACCCACCTGTCTGTTGGAATCGAACGCGATTGTATAGCCATTTGTAAAAACAAAAGGGGTCACATCAGTATCGCATTTAGCGCATCGAACTGACTCCGGTCCAGTACCTACTACCTTTGTCTCTGGATAAAGCTCCCCGCAGCCCGGGCATTTAACAGCGACAAACGGATCGCCCACAAACCTGCCCTCAACAGGTGAATCGTTCCCAGAGGAGGTGCCCATGGAGGTGACCTGTACAGACTTTATTCGAATAGCAATCGCGTCGCCGACTTCAGCCCCTTCTACAAATACCGGTTTAGTAACTTCATGTCCGCCGCGAATACACGGTGTAATCATTGGCCCCCAACACCCTGGCGTCGTATTGGCAATAATATGGCCGCCATTTTTGACTGGTCCCAGCATTTCCTGCTCGGGATCAAGGATTCCATTCGTAAATTCATTAACATACACTGTTTGCCGCGCTTCTCTCACTATAAGTCACCCTTTCTGAATTTTCAGTCTCTACCTTATTATAGTGCTATTTATTGAGAGAGGCGAAAGAAAAGCATTACAGATACGAAACATGGGAATCCTTATTTAAGGAAGTGCTTTATACCCAGTTTATTAATATTTCAATGTAATACAAGTTAAACGTTAATTAGGTGGTAAAGGGAATTTGCCTCCACATAAATTAATAAATTCTTATCTTAAAATGTTATAAATGGAAATATGTTAATTTAAATTGCTTTTTGATGGAAACTACAGTTCACCTTAAAAGTTACCAGGCTTGCAACCAAATTACCATTCAGTCAAAAAGGGAGAGGGACGCTGTTAATTTCCTTACTATCTCAACATAAAAAGCCATCCACTATTGCAATTGGAAGGCTAAGAAGTGTGCTAATTTAGTTTTGTACGCGAAGAACCTTCGAGGGTTTTGTTATTTTTATGAAACTTTATGAGGGAAAACTTCAATTCTCTCATTTGAAATTGCCCCTAAGCGAATCGAAATGATGAAGGCAATGATAGCAAGGGATGAAATCATCACAACGACACCCAACCAGCCAAAATGACTGTACAATGTTCCGCTGGCTGTTCCTCCGATACTTCCCCCTGAATAATAGCAAAATAAATATAGAGAGGCTGCTTGAGCCTTATTGTTGGAAGCCAATTTACCCACCCAACTGCTTGCAATAGAATGACCGGCAAAATATCCAAAAGTAAAGACCGCAATGCCTATTATCTTGAGCCAAATATCATGAATTAAAGTGATGCAAACTCCTGAGAAAAAAATAATTAACGAGAGCTGCAGAATTTTCCCTCTGCCGTATTGATCAGATAACATTCCCATCCACGTAGAACTTAAAGTTCCAACAATATATACGATAAAAATGAATCCAACCAATGTTTGACTAAGTGAATAAGGAGGTTTAATGAGATCAAATCCGATATAGTTATATAGGGAAACAAAGCCTCCAGATAATAAGAATCCTATTAAAAAGATATAAACAAGACCGGGTGATTTTAAATGACTGAGTAAATTGGTCGTAAATTGTTTTATTTTAAAGGATTGCGGTTCAAAATGAGATGAATTAGGGAGGAGTAACCAAAAAATAACCGTTCCAAGTAAACTGATCAATCCAATTCCCATTAATGCTACATGCCAGCTAAAGTAATCCGTTAATATTCCATTTAAAATACGTCCAGCCATTCCCCCTATAGAATTACCGCTAATGTATAATCCCATTGCCATCCCTAAACTTTTTGGTTCAATCTCTTCTCCTAAATAAGCCATTGCTACTGCTGGAAGCCCGGCAAGTGTGATTCCTTGTAATATCCTCGTGACAATCAGCAGATTGAAATTAGGGACAAACCCTATTAACACGGAAAGTAGAGATGATGCAACCAGAGACATGGTCATTATTTTTTTGCGTCCATATATTTCCGATAAAGAACCAGCAAATAACAGGCTGAAAGCCAATGCTATTGTCGCAGATGTTTGAGTTAAACTTGATACGGCAGGGGAAACATGAAATTCATTTGCGATATCAGGGAGCAGTGGCTGAGTGCCCCAAAGCAGAGCAAAGGTACAGAAGCCGCCTGCAAACAAAGCAAAATTCACCATTTTAAATTCGCGTGTTCCACGTTTTATGTAAGTCATTGTTGGAATTATCTCCTTAGAAGTTTAGAAAAACCATTTCTCTAGTTCAAATAATATTAAATTAGCACTAATTCCTTTAGTTAAAGTGACCAAGCAACAAATTTACGACAAAATCCAGAAATTCCTCTCAACCTGCAAAACATGAATATGCATGGAAAGAAAGATGGTCAAATGTTTAGGTACTCTAAAGATAATTTAATCATACTACAAAGGCAATTTGACAGTAAATTATAAAAGGACAGCTTATCGGGATACTTTCCATGCTTTCATTGACCAATTATTCTACGATGCAAGAAATAGAAAAAAGACTGTCAAAATGATTGCTATTTGACAGCCTCTCGCAGTTTTTTAAAACTTAACGCTTATTTTTTTTCTTTAAAAGGAAATAAATGATTCCGGCAATTAATGCAATGATGGCAACTGGAATGATGTAAGGTTTGGCTGCATCCTTGATTCCAGCCCAGTTTTCACCAAGAACCATACCTAAGTATAGAAAGAACATTGTCCATGGAATGACTGCAGCGATGGTGTAAAGCGTAAATTTCACAAAGGACATTCTCGCAATTCCTGCTGGAATGGAGATGGCATGTCTGACAACCGGAATGAATCTGGCGGAAAAAATAACCCCTGGCCCATATTTTTTAAACCATTGTTCGGATAAGTCAATATGATGCTTGTTAATCAGGAGATATTTACCGTACTTCTCCAAAACTGGCCTGCCGCCGTAATAGCCTAGCCAATATAAAAACAGTTGGGCGACTGTTCCTCCGATGGTACCCGCAATTACCGCACCGGCAAAGCCGATTGTACCCTCAGAAATCATATATCCGCCATACCCAAGGACGATTTCACTCGGAATTACTTCAAGCATCAATCCGATGGCGATACCGAGATAGCCAAGTCCTGACAGCCAGTCCAACACATTCATAATAAAATCTTGCACGAAAATCTCCACTCCTATCTATATATCCAACTTTTTAATTATAGATGTTCTATGAAATTCATGTAAATAACATTATTTTTTCTAATGTTGAGAATCATAGTTTTTAGTGCTTTAACAAGGTAAAATTTTCTCTTTGACAACATGGTAGATTCTTATGTATGATTACCTAGGCTTATGGATATTTATACTTAATTTCAACTAAGTTGAGACTGGGGGATTTTCTAAAACAGGAAAACAAAACATCACGTTTAGAGATTCATCTAAATGAAATAAACTGTTTTGAATTCGGATATATAAATTGTTTGTCTCTTTTTGTCTTACCAACAACTAATTCGCTATTGCATTGGTGTGTTTTTTATTTATCAGGGAATGCTGATAAATGAAATTTTGAATTAAATTTTAGAACTATAAGGAGTAGATCATCTTGGGTCAATCAAATAAATTAGGGGTTTGGATTCTGACAGCCCTGGTAGTTGGGAATATGGTAGGTTCGGGAATTTTCATGATTCCTCGTTCACTTTCTGAAGCAGCAAGCCCGCTCGGTGTTTTGCTTGGATGGCTTCTGACTGGATTTGGTGTTTTGATGACAGCCTTGGTCTTTGGCAATCTCGCATTAAGAAAGCCCCATCTTACGGGCGGACCGCAAATTTATGCAAAGGAATTGTTCCCCCGTGGTTCTCATGCTGGAACTCTTTCAGGATTCATGGCGTCATGGGGCTACTGGATTGGAAACTTTGCAGGTAATATAGCAATCATCACTACATTTGCGAGTTATCTTTCAACATTTTTCCCTATTTTAACTAGCCAGGCTGAACTATTTACTTTTGGAAATAATGTAGTTACAACAGGGAATTTAATGACCTTCATTGTTTGTACCATTTTATTATGGGGAACCCATTTCATCATTTTATCTGGAATGGAACATGCAGGTAAGCTGAATTTTGCTGCAACAGCTGCAAAGGTTATCGGATTCTTCTTATTTATCATTATTGGATTATTTGCTTTTCAAAAAGCGAATATTCTTCCGTTTTCAGCACCGCGCTTCGATGAAGCTGGAAATACAATTGGACTGTACGGGCAGATTAACAGCGCAGCCATCACTACCCTCTGGGCATTTATCGGGGTTGAGTCTGCTATCGTTTTTGCTTCAAGGGCAAAACGCCCAGCAGATGTAAAACGTGCTACAGTTCTGGGATTATTGATCGCTCTGGCGATTTACATCGGGATCAGTATGCTGGTAATGGGGATGCTAGATCAAAAGACGCTGATTGCTTCTGAAAAACCGCTGATTGATGCAATTGAAACGGTAATGGGGCCAGTCGGAGGCCAAATCCTCGCGATTTTGGGACTGATCAGCCTTTTCGGTTCAACCATTGGATGGGTATGGTTAAGCGCAGAGGTGCCGTACCAGGCAGCTAGACAAGGTCTCTTCCTCCCTTCATTCCTAAAAGAGAATAAGAAGGGACTGCCAGTATACTCATTAGTTATAACGAATCTATTGGGACAGCTGTTTGTTTTCTCTACAATCTCTAATTCCATTTCTAATGCTTTTGATTTTATCATTTTCATTGCCACATTAGCCTATCTTGTTCCGTATTTTATTTCTTCTGTTTTCCAGCTAAAGCTTGTGATTACTGGAGAGACTTATTCGAAGATGGCATCTAGGATTACTGACGGAATCATTGCATTGCTTTCAACTGTATATTCCATCTGGGTTATCATTGCTGGGACTGCGGATATCAAGACCTTCACCTTTGGAGTCATCCTTCTGGCGAGCGGAATAGTTTTTTACGGCAAAGTAGCACCTCTAAGATTAAAGACGGAAAAAGAATTATCATAAAATCGTGAGCTTGCCAGTGTGGCAGGCTCTTTTTTATGTAAAAAAGGACTGCCTTTTTAGGCGTACCCCTCAATTAGCCAGACTTACGTTTTTCGTGAAGAAGGAAAAACAGTTAATGTGTTGAATTTAAGTGAAGAGCCATATGTGGAATGATGGAGACTTAAAACTTGGGATTCAAGGGGACAAGAAATAGTTTTTAAATTGTGAGGGATAAAAATAGAATGTTTAGTTACAAAGTGAATGAATCAATAAGTCTGGAAATATTGCAGCAACATCAATCAGAAGAAATCTTCAATTTGATTGATCTCAATCGGGAACATCTAAGAAAATGGTTATTATGGGTTGATAAAAGAAATACATCGGCAGATATGGTGCCAGTGATCGAGTATTGGTTAGAAAACCTGGCTAATAATCAAGGATTTGATGTGGCAATCAGGTATAATGGCGATCTTGTTGGCATGATTGGCGTCCAGTTTGAATGGGCAAATAGAGCCGCAAGCATTGGCTATTTTCTTTCAAAGAATTGTGAAGGAAAAGGAGTCATCACAACCAGTTTGAAGAGACTTATTAAAGAGCTATTCGAAACGTATGCTATTAATAGAATTGAAATCCAATGCGCCGCTAATAATACCAAAAGTCAGGGTGTTCCTGAGAGGTTAGGTTTTAAAAATGAAGGAATTAAGAGGGAAGGGCAATATCTTTACGATCATTATGAGGACTTGATTGTTTATAGCCTTCTAAAAAATGAGCAATAAATAGCCTTATCTTTTTCCTTGGAAACCTGCGGAATCTAATGCAGGTTTCCTATTATTTTTTTATCATAAAGCGCAGATGTCTTTTAACTGTTTTAATACATGGGTCTCACGCTTTAACCAGGTATTTTGCTCAAGTTTTTCAATGAGGATTTCATTTTGTCTGATTGCTTCCTCTATTGTGACCCACTTGGGTGTGAAATCCAGTATCGCTTCATACTCATCCAATTGCTGCAAATCTTTTTCTTTTGTTGCCAGCTTACACATAATAATGTGATGTCATCTCAAATAATGCAAGTTCTTCATATTCATCCGTTTTCCGTTCAATGACTTTGCCGAGCTTATCTTTGACAATGCAATGGGTATATCCGGTTTCTTCACTCACTTCACGCTTCAGGCATTCCTCTAGGCTTTCGTTAACATCCAGTCCACCACCAGGGAATTTATAATCTCCTTTATTGGATTGAACCAGAAGAATAAGATTGTTTTCGGTAATTACTGCCCTGACCGCGACTCTCTTGATGATTTTCTCAGAGCTTTTTAAATTGGGTTCGTCTACTGTTAGAGTGAAATTCATATTTGACACCTTTTCTAATTGAAAATTGTGGATTGAGTTTAGCTTACAGACTTTTTAAGAATTTCATCCCAATAAGATAAATATAATAAGTGACCTGCGTCCTCAATAAAGTTATAGGTGGAATTAGCATACTTTTTTCGAAGGTAATCTGAAGTTTCTGGAGTCCAGATTGTATCTGCGCCACCCTGCCATATATGTACATGGCCTTTAAAGCTTGGATTCTCCGATCTTGCGCTTTTTTTACACAATGCAAGAGCATCATAATATACACCATTCCCGCTATTACGGTAACCTTCTACAGTACCTTTAATAATAGCGGCTGTATGACGGGATCATTTACGACTCTTTTATCCTCATCCACCATCTGTTGGATGGACTCTTGAATAACAGAATCCAGGTTTTTAGATACTTTCTTACTAAGACTTTTAAAATAAAACTTTGTCATAAAAGGGATGTACCTATTCATATTCCTGATCATTTTCCAAGTACCGGGTAGAAGACTTTTTGTTTCATCACTATTTAGAGGAATAGCGCTGCTGACCAAGTTCAAGGATGCGACTTTCTCTGGATATTTGTCTGTGAAAACTTGGCTGTACAATCCGCCAGCCGACCAACCAATAAAAGTGGCCTTTTGAATACCTTTTGCGATAAGGAATTCATTTAACCAATCAGCGTAATCCTCCATTGAGTAATTCAACTCTATATCCGAGTCACCGTAACCAGGTCGGTTAACTGCGAAAAAACGTATATTGTATTTATCCAATATGTTTGTATCAGGATGAATGGCATGAACAGAGGAACCAAATCCGTGAAAGAAGATCACTGTGTTTTGATTTGTATCCCCATAGCCTGTATATGATAGTTTTCGTTTATTTGATAGCGGAATAGTTGATTCATAGTAATTTTGCATGAGCAGTTTACCTGTCTTTTCGTACTTTCCTAAAAGTATTCAACAAAGTCACTTATTTTCCTCTTTTTAGCGATACTGTCGTTATTTTCCTCTTTACACCGTGCTAGACTTTGAAGCAAATTGAATGGATTTTCAGAGAAGCACAGTGACCTGAACTTTAATGATAACCAGGACCACAGTAATAATAAAAGAGTGGCGGTGATAAAAAAGCAATTCGAAATCTTGAAAAATATACCAATCTTCCAGCGATTATATTATACTTTTAGAAATATAAATAAGCGGGGTGTTTTTTCGTGAACGATTGTTTTATTTGCAGTAAACACACTGGCAATATAGAAACTTCAGGGATAAAGATTTATGAGGACGATTTTGTTTATGTTGGTCATATTGACCGAAATGGGAACCCGAATTATTTAGGCCATATTATGATTGATTTGAAGAGGCATGTTCCAACTCTCGGGGAAATGACCATGGAGGAGGCAAAAGCGTTTGGCATGATGATGGCTAGAGTAAGTGAAGCTCTCATGCAAAGCGAGAATGCAGAACATATCTATTCTTATGTGTTGGGGGATGCGGTTCCACACTTGCATATGCATCTGGTTCCTCGATACCCGAACACTCCTAAGGAATTCTGGGGTCCGAATGCAGTATACGAATGGGAAAATGCGCCAATGGGGGACAATGACGATGTTATAGCGCTTTGCAAACGAATCAAGTCTTATCTGGAGAGCAAAACCTATGAGTAATGGAAAATATGACTTCAGCTGGGTAGGGAACCACGAGACTTTCATTGATCAGCCCCATACCCTTAAGCTTGGAAAAATTGTGATTGGGCGTTTTGGCGGCAATTCCAGCGCTGGACAATATAAGAATGAAGATGGATGTTTGGTATGGTTTAATGAGCAGCAAGATTGGGAGTTTGCGATTATCCTTGATGCCCATAAAACAGCGGAAAGTGCAGAACTGATCGTTGCACAGTTTGAAAAGGAGCAACATGATTTAAAACATCTATTATCTTTGGCGACAAATCAGCTAACTTTTAAAAGGATTGAAGAGAAGATATTAACCATGTTCCAATCTGAAGAATTCTTATCTTCTTGCCGAAATGTTTCCGGGGAGACTGCTTGTTTAATTGTTGTCAGGAAGGATAAGTATGTTTGGTGGTTTTCAGTTGGAGATTGTGTGCTCTATTTATTTCACCAGGAGCTCGCTGCATTAGGCCAGTATCAGGCCAATCAAAGACAATTTTACGAATGGGTCGGACAGGTCAATACTTTTGAACAGCAAGTGCCCTGTTATAGTACTGGCATAAAGGAGTTAAGAAAGGGAGAGAATCGAATATTCATGACCACCGATGGTTTAATTGAATGTCCCAATGAACCATATACAAAGCCATCCAGCATTTATGATTCCTTTAATGAAGTCAGTGATCATGAATGGATTGTTGGTTCGATGTTGGAAAAGATTAAAAACAATAATGTAAGAGACAGTACAACAATCATTTCCTGGAGCATGGAGGTTTCAAAGGAATCTACCATACCGAGTGACCAGTAGACCTTGAAAGAATTTATTGTAACGATTATTCAACGAAGCGCAGGGCATATAACCTGTGCTTTTTAGTTATGACCTTAACTTTGATTTATTTTTTAATATCTGGTACGATTTAATCGTACACGATTTAAACTCTTTTGAGGAGGTTCAATAATGGAAACTTTATATGATCTTACTGTTAAAAAGACAAATGGAGATTCACAATCTTTAAGTGAATATCGAGGAAAACCAGTGCTGATTGTCAATACTGCTAGTAAATGCGGTTTGACTCCCCAATTTAAAGGCCTTCAGGAACTTTATGACCTGTACCGGGAACAAGGGTTGGAAATTCTGGGTTTCCCTTGTGGACAGTTCAACGACCAGGAGTATGACAATATTGAGGAGACCACTCAGTTTTGCCAATTGAACTACGGTGTAACATTCCCAATGTTTGCAAAGATTGATGTTAATGGTCCGAATACAGATCCACTTTTTGCTTTTTTAAAAGAACAAAAAGGCGGGGTATTGACGAAGGATATAAAATGGAACTTCACTAAATTCCTTATTGACCGTAACGGGCAAGTGGTTAAACGTTATGCTCCAACTACTGAGCCTGAAAAGATAAAGAACGATATTAAAGAATTACTTTAATTATAGGAAAGGTGAGTTACTTGAAGGATTTACTAACATTGGAGAATCAGCTATGTTTTGCAGTTTACGAGGCAGGAAGCCAGTTTACAAAACTTTATACAAAAGCTCTGGATTCCTTCGGGCTCACCTATCCTCAATATCTCGCTTTATTAGCACTCTGGGAGAAGGATGGGCTTAGTGCTAAAGAGCTGGGTGAAAGATTAAACCTCGGAACGGGCACATTGACACCTATGATTCAAAGGATGGAAGCCAATGGGTGGCTAAAGAGGGAGCGTTCGGCTGAGGATGAAAGGAAAGTATCAATCATCTTGCTCCAAAAAGCCATAAAACAAAAGGAAGATATCGTGCAAAAAATAGCCGCAGAGCTGAAACTTTGCAATATTGAGTACGAAGAGTATGAACAGTTAATGAAACAGTTAAGCATATTGCGGGGAAAACTGAAAGTATACAATCGGTCATGAGAAGCACAAGGTTAACTTGTGCTCTTTTTGTCATAAATGAGTCTAATTGGTTCGTCCACTGTGTTAGAAGATTGTTTTGATACTTTTGAAAGCAAATAGAATATTTATTAAGAAATTTAATATTGACAAAAAATTAGCAAAAGTATTATATTAAAAGTCCTGCCAACTATTTGTTGGCGTATAGGGAACTGTTAAAAGTTCATTCTTGTGGGAAAGGGAATGATGAAAATGAACAAAGAGCAATTAGTGGAAAGTGCACGTGAGACAAAAAAGAATGCTTATGTGCCTTATTCTAAATTTCCTGTTGGAGCAGCATTGCTTCTGAAAGACGGCAGTGTGATTAATGGAGTCAATGTTGAAAACGTTTCCTTCGGTGCCACGAACTGCGCTGAGAGAACAGCTATTTTTACGGCCGTTGCCCAAGGTTACAAGAAAGGTGATTTCAAGGCAATCGCTGTGTCTGGAGATACGGTCGATTTTCTTCCGCCATGCAGTATCTGCAGACAGGTAATGGTAGAATTCTGTTCACCAGATATGCCGGTCTACTTAACCAATGACAAGCAAGAAATCCGAGAATTGGCTTTAAAAGAATTGCTGCCTTATGCATTCACTGACTTAGATATGTAATCTCCTAATTATTTGAATAAGAAAAGAGCATGTTTTGATAAAATATCAGAACATGCTCTTTTTTATTTAGGCTCTCTTCTCAAAATTTGTTGCTATTGCATACAAAATAGGATGGAATTACCAAATTTTCTTCACAAAATTTTCGCTTATTAAGAGAAAAGAGCTTGCCAACTTAATACCGACCTGCAAAATGCCTTTTATCACGTTAAAATCGGCTTTGGATTTTAACAACAATCTTTACGAAAACAGCCTTTATTTATATTGAAAAGATAGTTGAATACCCCGATTTATTATTATAAAATTCTTTAAAAAAACATACAGCTAATTACTGGAGGAAGTTATATGACATTAAAAGTTGGGGATATGATAACATTTCAACGGACTTTTACAGAAAGGGATGTAGAACTTTTTACAGAACTATCAGGCGATGAAGGAATTCACCACATTACACCTGATAAACAGGGAAGAGTTGTTGTCCAGGGATTATTAACAGCAACCCTGCCAACGAAAGTGGGTGGAGATAACAACGTTCTAGCGCGGAACATGGTCTTTGAGTTTCTAAGACCTGTTTTTACAGGAGATACAATCAGCTGTGAAGTGATAATTGAACAATATGAAAGCCAGGAGAAAAATCGGACAGCTATTTTGGCCACATTTTCATGTAGGAACCAGAATGAAAAAGAAGTATTGAAAGGCAGTTTCTCAGGGGTCATACTTCAACAAAACTGATTCCTTTAAGCACGGGAAGATTTCATGTGGTTAGACGATTTTTGCCCCATTCGATTGAAGACGTAGTATCGATTTCCCTATGGTGTTTTTCCGTTTCTCATGATGATGATAATGATCCTTCCATAGATGCCATTAAGGGAGTAATCACATCCTTTCGTGGTGGTTTCCCATTGCTTTAGGATTATTTTGGGGCGAGTCGTCACACCCTTATGTAGTGATTCTTCGTTCCATAAGACTCCCTTTAAGCTCTAATCACATCCTTATGTAAGGAGTTCAAGTTCCATAAGACTCCCTTTAGGTTCTAATCGCACCCTTATGTAGTGATTCTTCGTTCCATAAGACTCCAATTAGGTTCTAATCGCACCCTTATGTAAGGAGTTCAAGTTCCATAAGACTCCTTTTAGGCTCTAATCACACCCTTATGTGAGTAATTCAAGTTCCATAAGACTCCAATTAGGTTCTAATCGCACCCTTATGTAAGGAGTTCAAGTTCCATAAGACTCCTATTAGGCTCTAATCACACCCTTATGTGAGGAATTCAAGTTCCATAAGACTCCATTTAAGCTCTAATTACGCCCTTATGTGAGTAATTCAAGTTCCATAAGACTCCCTTTAGTCTCTAATCACACCCTTATGTGAGGAATTCAAGTTCCATAAGACTCCATTTAAGCTCTAATTACGCCCTTATGTGAGTAATTCAAGTTACATAAGACTCCATTTAAGCTTTAATCACACCCTTATGTAGTGATTCTTCGTTCCATAAGACTTCAATTAGGCTCTAATCACACCCTTATGTAAGGAGTTCAAGTTACATAAGACTCCATTTAAGCTCTAATCACACCCTTATGTAAGTAATTCAAGTTCTATAAGGCTCCATTTAGCCACTATTTACACTTATATGCAATTCCATGTTCCATAAGAATCCATGATAAGGATACTTTTTGAAGTTTGGTAGGGGCTATGAGCTCTATTTCCTTGTCTCCAGCCATAGCACGGGAAGAATCATGTGATTCTTTATATATAGTTTTTGGTATTTATAGTAAAATTATGTTAGGCGATATATCGTTATACATAATAACGTGGAAGGGGTGTAACCATGGCATTTTCCGGAGGTCCGATGACTGAAGCCATGTACTATGTGTTGCTGGCATTATTGAGGCCTAATCATGGATACCAGCTAATGCAGGCCATTGCTGAGGTTTCGAATGGCAGAGTCAATATGGGTCCCGGCACACTTTATGGTGTACTGACACGAATGCAAAAGGACGGACTGATTTCAATAGCTGAGAATGATGGCAGAAGAAAGACCTACCAAATTACCCGGGATGGCGAAAGAGCGTTGCGCACTGAGTACGGCCGGTTGAAAGCTTTGATTGAAGACAGCAAGGTACTTGAGGAGGAGAAGTGAATGAGTAAAACCGTCTATAAGCTTCGTCCTCGTGATTTTTGGAGAATCGGTGAGCATGAAAGCTGGTTTGCAGACATGGCGGCTCAGGGGCTCCATCTGAAAAAGGTCGGGATTCATTTTGCCAAGTTTGTAAAAGGTGAACCACAAAGCATGAGATATAGAATTGATGTTTCCAATAAAAAGAAGATTCCTGCTGAACAAGTTGAGATATATGCGGAAAATGGGTGGGATTACGTAACCAGCTATACCTATTTTCACGTTTTTTCTTCGCCTGTCGAGATGAATGCTCCGGAACTGCATACCGATCCAGCTGAGCAGTCCTATACATTAAAAGAGTTGGATGGAAAATTGGCACGGAATGCAGTTCTCGTTATTATATCGATGATTATGATAATTGGAATGTTGAGTTCCATATGGTTTCTTGATGGTACGCCAACTCTGATGATGATAGAAGGCTCAGCCATTCAGCAGACAATCACAGCCGTTTTCTTGGGATATACTGCCTATCACTCATTGCAAGCAGCTTTATCTATTCGTCAACTGCGAAAAAACCTGGTTGAAGGAAATTCGATTGACCATCATGCTCCTTGGAAAAAGCATCACCGCATACATACAGCCGTTGCTTATCTTTTTACAGTGGTGGTGGGAATGAGTGCGATCATTCCCTTAACACAACTTGTAAAAATGGATACAAAAACTTTGCCTGAGGGTAGGTTAAACGTCCCAATTGTCAGATTAAACGATGTTGAGAAAAATCCAGATTTAGTTCGACCAGAACCTTCCTATATGAGTGATGATGTTGACTGGGGCAATCGATACACTTTTAATTGGAGTCCGCTTGCACCTGTACAATATGTATCAGATGAAACTGGGATGGTGCCAGGTAAATTATGGGGAGATGGCAGCGGAGAATATTCTCCAGCTATTCGCACGCATTACTATGAACTTTTGATTCCTGCGATGGCGGATGAACTGGTTTCGGACTTGATTAAAAGATACAGCTATGAAACCAGCCAGGACGAATATATAGAAAAAAAACATCCGGATTTAGATCGTTTAATAGTACATGTGGAAAAAGACAAGAATGAGGTTTTTGCTGCTAAGGGAGGAACAGTCATGTATGTCAGTTATCATGGGGATTCAAATATAACTTCATTGGTTGAGAATGTCGCTAAGAAGATTCGTGAATAAAAGGGTTAGTCCCAAATCAAACTGGCTGTTAGGAATTCCTAACAGCCAGTCATAGTTTTTCCTATTATTGTTGACGTCTTGACATTTGAGGAGGCTCTTCTGTCCATCCGTTTTTTATCATTATTTTTGCTCCCTTATGGCCATATTCAAATACATCTTTAGTAAAGATGCTCATTTTTGCAGGGAGGTCGTTACGTAAACTAAAAGCTGTTCCAAGCGAGTTGCTTCCCAGAGAAAAACTGCAAAAAAGACTGATACAGTACATCATTAACTTATCAGAAAATGGGGCGGCAGTAGACTGAGTTGTATTTCCTCCGGGTGTCTGGGGTACCGGCAGGTTATCCTGGAGCATTAATTCACTTAATTCCTTAATAATCCCCTTAGCCAGCTCGGCTCCTTCGTATAAATATTGCTTAACCTCTTTATTATTTGCACACTGGGCAAATCCTAAAATCATGTGAAGACCTGTAAGATTTGATTCAATGGCTTTATGAAGATGTGCCACCTCCACCGTGTTTAACGTCCTTTTCTGTGTCAATGGATTGAGGGCGCTAGAGCTTAAATAATCTTTATTTTTTACAAACTCAACTGAATTTGGCATAGACACATAAGGAGCCCTTACAAGAAGCCCCTTTTCAAGCAGATACTGTGAACAAATCCTAAAGTACTTCTGTGACAGAGAAGTTAGACCTTCAATCAGCAAATTTATATCTTCACGAAATGTCATAGTCATATTTAGGGCATGCAGCCCCATGCTTATTTCCTTAAATAATCTGACGAACATAATATCAAAACCGTTATCATATAACTTCGGCACATCCTTGATTACGTCTTCCTCTGTAAAGCCGACTGGAATAACGGCCCCTTCCTGTTTGAAAATTTCAATGATTTTACTGACATACAGCTCAAGCTCCTTATGTAAACTAGTCATAATATCCTTGGCTTGATCATCATCAGCCTTCTCTATTAAGTATTCCAGCATTCGCATTATCATCGTTTTTTCTTGATAGGTAAGCCATAAAACCCCTAGTTCGGCAGAGGTTATGGAAGCTTTATCGGGCATGTGCAATCCTCCATGAAGTTTTTTATTTATAGAGTTCACTGAGATGAAGATTTTGATTCTGGTTTTCATTCGCTAAAATACTTAAAACACAAGTGTTGAACAATGAATAGGCAGGCAGTGTCCAACAGAAAAACAGTCCAAAGCAGGTCTTAAATATTTTGTTATACTTACTTCAAAAGAACAGTGGAAAAACAGAAAAAAATGATGGCGGACACTGCCCTTATTACGATAAAGAATAGGTAGATTCAACCCGTTAATTTGAGTAAATCGATTTTTTCTCCCAAATATTTGTGCGGGTTTTTAACTTATAATTATAGGTGGAATGCAAGTTGATTGTGACTTTTATATTACTGAGTGAGCTTTCATCCAGATAAAACGTATTAGGACCGTTTCTTTTAATAAAGTCCAAATATGAGCTTTTGTGATTTCTGAACCACTCTGTACCAAGGCGCAGCACATCAGAGTTTATTGTTAGTCCTTCCTTAAAACTCTGACTTATTTCTTCCCGAATGACTTTTTCTATATCTTCTTTTATTTTCACTTCCGATACATTCTTAATACTTTCAAGGATATCTACGGTACCCTTTAAAGAAACCTCGAAGGCAGGACTTCCGTTACCCTGGATAAATCGAATGTCCATTTTGGAAGTTTTCACTTTTACGACAGTATGGGGGTCTTCTTTTTCTCCAAGAATATAGGTATTCCTCATCGGTGCATTTTCACGCCATCTAATGCCTTTTATTTCATCAACGGATTTATACCCTTGGTAAGTTTGATTTTCATAAAAATAACCGCCTATAAAGGTTAAGTTCTTATAGGATGTTTGATCTTGACTCCATTTATCCTCTATTCCTATTGCGGGTACATAGGTCGCAGCAACAGGTTCATAGTATTGAGCGATAAATTCCCGGTACGTGAAATGTTTTAGATAGATTTCATTTTCTTCTTTTCGTGGTTTCAACAGAATGGTGTATAGGGGAGGGTAAAAGAATAACCCATGAGTCGTGAATATATCCTTTATAGGCTCCCTCGTACCCAGGATGAAATTTGTTTGACGAAAAAAATCCAGTCTTCCAATTTCCTGAGTTACGTCTAAAAACTTGGATTCAAGAACTTCTTCCGATAACAATATCGTCTTAAAATGGCGTAAGTATAGTTGAGGCTGTGAATTTCTCTGTAAGCTAGCGACTACCTCGCTTAATGTTTTGCCCGAGCTTTGGCCAATCCAAATTGGAGAGGGCTCTGCCGGCTTTGCACTTTCTGGTTTTGCTACTCCAGAAAAATCGAGTGCCATTGTATAAATGACGTATTCATTTTTCTCTTTATTAAAGTCGATTCCTATGGCTACTACATAGGTGAAATCTTGAATATTTTGACTTGCTCCACAGCTGGTTAAAAAAGGGATAAACAGTACAAGTGAAACTTTCTTTAAAATTCGCATTCTAATCCTCCTGCCGGTTTGGATCATTTGGCCTCAAGGAAGCATCTCTTCTGGTCAGCATATTCCATGGCATTTTAAAAAAAGAAACACCCAGCTTTGATAATGAAAAAGGGTAGGAGAAGGACAAATAAGGAACACCGTGTGATGTTAAGGTTGAAAAATAAAAAATTACCAGAAGTGTTCCCACTACAATGCCAAAAATACCGAAAAATGTACCTAATAAAAGGAGGACAATGCGGAGTAGCGTTGCAGCGCCTCCAAGAGTGGGATTCACCAGAGTATAACCACTCACAAAAACTATTCCCCCCACTACCAGCATCGATGGAGAAGTCAATCCCGAACGGATTGCGGCATCGCCAACAATTAAACCGCCAAGAACGGATACTGTTTGTCCAACAGAACGAGGCAGTCTCATTCCTGCCTCATGAAAAAGCTCGAAAAGAAACAGCATAATCACCATTTCCATGGATGTAGACAGTGGGATGCCTAACCGTGAAACACTAATGGTGGCAACCAATTGAAAAGGAATTTGATCAATATTATGAGTAGTCAAAGCAACCCAAAATCCAGGTAAAAGAATAGAAATAAATAACGAACTAAGACGAAGCATTCTTTCAAAGGAGACATATAAATAATTCTGATTTAAATCTTCTGGTGATTTTATTAAGTTTGCAAGATGAACTGGTGCGATGGAGGCCAAAGGCTGGCCATCGATCAAAAGTGCATACCTTCCTTGATTTAATGCTTCAAGAACATAATCAGGCCTGCCGCTGTTGTCGGAAGTTGACATCAAAGATCTTGGCTGATCTGCTAATAATTTCTCAATTTGCTGAAGACTTGTTACTACATCCAAATCAAGATTCATTATCTTATTTTTTAAAGAATCCAATAACTGTTTGTTTACAATGTCATCAATATATATAAGCGCCATGGTCACATTGCTTCTTTTGCCAATAATATATTTCTCCACTTTTAATTGATTAGATTTAAAGCGTTTTCGGATCAAGGCCAGGTTTGAATTTAGGTCTTCGATAAAACCATCTCTTGGACCTTGAACTGATGGTTCGATGGAAGATTCCTCCGGAGTCCGGGCGGGGACCTTTGAGACATTCAAGGCAAAGATCGTTTTGTCTATAAAAATTAGAAGGCTTCCTGATAAAAGTTCCAGCTGCAATTCAGCAATGGATTCCTCAGAAACATCTTTGACAAGAAACTCCTCTCTTACGAACAAAGTAAAGTCACGTAAGCTGCCTTCAGCTTTTCTTAATCTTGATATAACGACTTGTTCAATAAAATTAACGTCAACCAGACTTGCAAAATAAGAGAGTTCGATGGAGAAATGCTTGTAACTTCTTGAGGAAAAGATGACATCGTCACAATTATTAAATTCTGCTTTTAGCTTTTCAAATAGATTATGACCTTTCAAGAGGTGCCTTCTCCCTTCGTTTTGATAAGAGAACTAAAATAAATAATACCGTCGTAATAGATACAACAATGATTAAACTAAAGGGAAGGAAATAAAGGTACTGAAATTTATTAATGTCATAGGTGTCCAGTTTTAAAAAGGAAAAACCATATATTATTAAATATAAAAAAGGCAGAAATAACTTACTTTTTCTTTTATTAAAGTAATGATTGATAATATACATAAACAAACCTATACGAAAAAAAGCACCGCTTATCCATTGAAACATAGCCAGGAAATCTAAACGGGAGATAAATTCACCTATTTTTAATAACTTCCATTCCTCATATGCCGGAAATGCAAAATTTCTTGCTTCAACAGGGCCAAATTCCATAATAGCCGCAGACAACGGGCCAAACGTTAACCCCAGTAAAACGACACCTAACCAAAATATTTGTTTGAATTGTATTTTTTGATTAAGTTTATGTTGAATTAAAATTATGACAAAAATCTCCGTTAGTCCTGATAATGAAAAGAAAATCCCTTTGAAAAAGGGAACATATCCATTAAGAAACAATGGAAACAAGTATTCAGGATCTTTCTCTGTAGTATTAACACTCATGATAAAAAAACCAAGAAAAACGACCATAGGCAAAACAATAGTAGACATGATGGCCAGTATTTTTAATTTTCTGCTAGAAAGCAAGTAACAAGATATAAGCAGAACTGATGAAATGAGAAAGCTCGGCGTAGTCGGCAGAAAATAGATCTCTGCCCAGTAAGATGTATTAATGAATGTAATGGAAGCATGGACAAAAAGAATCAATATTAAGGGTAACGCAATCAGAGCAGCCATTAACTTTCCATAACGTTTTTTAAGCCAATCCGATATGTTCTCCTGATTGGTATTTTTATTAATGTAATAAATGATCCAGATAAAAAGCAAAAAAGGGAAAAACGCAGTTATAACACTTAACCATGCATCCCTTCCTGCAGCCTCCAGCAATAAAGGAATGAGAATAACATGATTAAATAAACCCGTCGACAATGTTAATATAAAGAAAACTTCTTTTGCCCTCAGAAGATTGTAATTCAATCGAAATTCACCACCAGATTCATTCCCAACAGAGAATATCCTTAGCAAAATGGAAAATTTTTATGCATGCAGGAAGGCGCCTACCAGGATCAACTTTGGACAGGTTCAGAGGAATATAGAGAAAAGCTGTCCAAAGCAGGAACAACTTCGGACAGGTTTGACGGAATATAGAGAAAAGCAGTCCAAACAAGGGGCAACTTTGGACAGGTTCAGAGGAACATAGAGAAAAGCTGTCCAAAGCAGGAAGAACTTTGGACAGGTTCGATGGAATATAGTGAAAAGCAGTCCAAACAAGGGGCAGCTTTGGACAGGTTTAGAGGAATATAGGGGAAAGCTGTCAAAACAAGGGGCGACTTTGGACAGGTTCAGAGGAATATAGTGAAAAGCTGTCAAAACAAGGGGCAACTTTGGACAGGTTCAGAGGAATATAGTGAAAAGCTGTCAAAACAAGGGGCAACTTTGGACAGGTTCAGAGGAATATAGAGAAAAGTTGTCCAAAGCAGGAAGAACTTTGGACAGGTTTGATGGAATATAGAGAAAAGCTGTCCAAAGCAGGAACAACTTCGGACAGGTTTGATGGAATATAGAGAAAAGCAGTCCAAAGCAGGAACAACTTTGGACAGGTTTGATGGAATATAGAGAAAAGAAGTCCAAAGCAGGAAGAACTTTGGACAGGTTTGATGGAATATAGAGAAAAGCAGTCCAAAGCAGGAACAACTTCGGACAGGTTTTATGGAATATAGAGAAAAGCAGTCCCAAGCAGGAAGAACTTCGGACAGGTTTAAGGGATTATAGTGAAAAGCTGTCAAAACAAGGGGCAACTTTGGACAGGTTCAGAGGAATATAGAGAAAAGTTGTCCAAAGCAGGAAGAACTTTGGACAGGTTTGATGGAATATAGAGAAAAGCAGTCCAAAGCAGGAACAACTTTGGACAGGTTTGATGGGATATAGGGAAAAGCAGTCCAAAGCAGGAACCACTTCGGTCAGGTTTAATGGATTATAGAGGAAAGCTGTCAAAACCTAGGTAAACTTGGACAGGTTCAGTGAGATATATCAAAAAGGTGTCCAAACATGGGGATCATAATGCTGTTTAATTGAATTTTCTGTCTATCTTTAAATTATCAGTGCGGATTCTATAATTTAAGTCTCGGCTATTTATCCATCACAGTTGGGAAGAGCCCTTTAAAGATTATATTTTAAAGGGCATGGTCTTTCTGTTGTTAACTTGTCTTTTCTTTTTCCAACTTTTCGATTAGTGATTCAACGGTTTTCATAATCGTTTCATTGCTCACATCCCGGCCTAATACTGCGCTGGCCCTCTTTACTAATTCTTCTTTGCTAATCATTTTTTTTACCTTCCTATTTACTTATTTCATTTTTCACCCAATGTTTATTATCGGTTGAATTATTTTAAATTAAATAAGAACATAGAATAAATAACTGAAACGCTAAGGAGGCATTTTTGTGCCACAACATAATTTTAAAATAATTGAATATAACCGGTGTTATGCACGTCAAACAGTGGAAATGTGGCGAAATAGTAAGGAACAAGCTATTGGACAGAAGGAAAAGCATAGCTTTGAAAATCATATACATTTTTTAAATCATCTTTTACCAGAACAGTTTCAAATAGACATTGCGTTAAGTGAAGACGAAGTAGTCGGTTTGATTGCCTATAGCAATAATGAAATCAGTCAACTTTACATCCATATTGATTACCAGGGATGTGGTATTGGACAAATCTTGCTGGATCGGGCGAAAAAACAATCATGTGGACGATTAACTTTATTTACGTTTGAAATTAATGAAAAAGCACATCGTTTTTATGAAAAGAATGGTTTCACGATAGTGGGGAGAGGTCATGAAAATGAAGAGGATCTGCCGGATATTGAGTATGAGTGGATATCCAAATGAAGTTCTTAAGCAGATACTATAAGCCCAAATGAAACCAATATGAGTCGGTTTTTTATTTGTGAAAAATAAGATGTTGCAGGGCTGTCAGTTATATACCAGGAGAAGGTATAAGCGTATTAACTATCGAATATATTTATGGAATGTTAAAACGGAGGAATGCTGAGTCAATATTTTAAGGAGGAATCTAATGAATCAAGCTTTATTGGTCATCGATGCTCAACAGGATTTAATAGAAGGAAATGAAGTGGAACAGGGAGTTATTGAAAAGGATAGATTATTGAACAACATCAATACTGTTGTAGATAACGCTATTAAAGAAAGTGTTCCGGTAATTTTCATTAGAGATATAGATGTCGCAAATGGAGAGGGACCTGGCTTTCAAGTCCACCAGGATATTATAGTACCTTCCGATTCAGTGATATTTGATAAAGCGGCTACAAATTCTTTTTATGGAACTCCTTTAAAAGATTATCTAAATGAAAATAAGATCGGTCATTTGGTTATTATGGGTTGTAAGACAGAATATTGTATTGATACAGCCGTAAGAACAGCTACAATTAATCAGCTTGATGTCACCTTAGTTGGGGACGGTCATTCGACTTCAGACTCTAAAGTGTTATCCGCAAAAGATATCATTCTTCATCATAACGCCATTCTTCACGGTCACTATAATGTAGACAATTTTTCTATTGTGAGAAATTCTTCTGAAGATTTATTTACTCCTATTCACAATCAATATCGATAAGTCCTGATCAGTAAAGTAATTTAAATAGTTGTTAAGGGTGCAAGAATATTTAGAAACTTAGAGGCTTGGAGAATTTTAAATTCTCCGAGCTTTTTATTTTTAGGAAAGGCCAATTAATCTGAATAAAAGAGGGGCCGCCCAATTGCATAATTTCTTATTAATGGCAAAAATTATTCCTATTAGTTATAGAATGGGGTTTGCCATGAAATTCTCACGGCTGCAAATATCAAGCATGATTATATTATTTACAGGGATTTCTAACCATGTCATGATCCTGCCGCATCTTTTAAGTGTTGCAAAACGTGATGCATGGGTGAGTATCGCCATATCGTATTCAATTCTTTTACTTTGGGGAATCTTCGTCATCTTTCTGCTCAAAAGGATGAATGGAGAGTATTTCTTTAGCTGGGTACAGAGCAGGGGAGGTGCTTTTGCTGTAAGGGGATTTACCCTGATTTTTGCTCTGTATTTTCTTGTATCGGGCATTTTATCATCATACGATTTCATTTTAATGATCAAGATTTACTTTCTTCCCAATACACCTGCCTGGATTGTCACTTTTTCCTTTATATTTCTTTGCGTATGGGCTGCTTATAAAGAGTTTAGGACTATTCTTTATGCATCGGTTTTGTTATTGCCCATTGTCTGGGCTTTTGGTTATTTTGTTGCATTTTCTACGTTTAATAAGAAAGATTATTCCAATCTTTTTCCAGTGTTAGTTAATGGATTGCATCCGGTGCTGGAAGGGGTTGTCATTGTTCTCGGAGGGAGTATGGACTTGCTTATTATATTCCTGATTCAGGATAAGCTTAGCAAGCAATTTAGATTCAGGCATTTGGTCGTTTTATTTTCTGTCGTCATCATGCTTGTTGCAGGTCCGACGACTGGGTCAATAGCTTCCTTTGGACCCCATGTAGCAGCAAATTTCCGTTTTCCTGCATTTGAGCAGTGGAGGCTTGTCCAATTGGGGAGACAGGTATCACACATGGACTTTTTAGCTGTATTTCAATTTTTGTCCGGTTCATTTATTAAAGTATCCTTGAGTTTGTTTTTGCTGATTGATTTATTTGGAATAAAATCCGAAGTGTTAAAAAGGAACTTATTAATAGCAGCTGGTGGCATATTTTCACTAGCTTCCATTGTTCCGCTAAGTGATTTATTACTTCAAAAGATGGTAGGAAGTTTTTATTATCCTGTGATGTTCATCAGCGGACTTGCGACTTCTGCAATATTGCTCATCATTGGGATTTTGCCTAAGAGTAAAGGGGTGAACAATAATGGAACATGATCCGCATTTTTCTGAGAAAATCAGTCTTGCGCAAGAAGCTTTATCATCTGGGCGAATGGATAAAAATAAACTCCAGGAGTTTTTTAAAACTTATGCTGATGTTTCGGTAAAGAACTATAAACCATCAGGCGAATTAATCACTGTAATTTATAGTGAGGGAATGGTCGACGGAAGCCAGTTAAATGATTATTTTAATAGTGTGAATGCCTTTATATCAGCCAGGGGAAAAGCGGTGGAATATCAACACGATTTGCCGCCGGTGATGACTATTGACAGTATTTTAACAATGATTGAAAAAGTTTTTTCAGGTTTCCTTGTTTTTTTTCAAAAAAATAGGAGTCATTTTTGGGCTATTGATATTGCCAATATACCAAAAAGAACCCCCGAAGAATCCAAAACGGAAACATCAATCAAGGGACCCAAAGATGCTTTTACAGAAGAAATAAATACGAATATTTCACTTATGAGAAAAAGAATTAAGAGTCCGATGCTTTATAATGAAATATTTTTGGTAGGCGGATTGACGAAAACAAAGGTGTCGCTTTTGTATTTGACCCATAAAGTAAACCATGATGTGTTGCTTGAAGTAAGAGAACGTTTGAACAAGATTGACACTGAGAGTGTTCTAAGTGCGGGGCAGCTGGAGCAATGGCTATCGGACAGGACATTCGCTATATTTCCATTGATGGATTACATTACCCGCCCTGATTATGCAATTGAATCCATGTTAAGGGGGAGGTTCATCATTGCTGTTGATGGTTCTCCAATGGTATTGATTGGACCGGCAAATTTAACGGAATTAACCAAATCACCCGAAGATATTCATTTCCTTATTATTTTGTGTTATTCCAGAGAGTTCTGCGTTTGATTGGCATCCTTATTGCCATTTTTTTGCCTGGCTTTTGGATTGCCATTGCTGGTGTAAATGTGGATCAACTTCCTTTTCCCCTTTTGGCAACAGTAGTTGTCTCCAGACAGGGATTGCCGCTGCCTATTGGATTGGAAGCCACCTTTATCCTGCTTTTATTTGAATTATTAAGAGAGGCGGGAGTGAGAATGCCTACGGCTGTGGGACAAACAATTACAATTGTTGGGGGTTTGATCATAGGGGATGCTTCCATAAGAGCTGGCCTTGCATCCCCAACCATCATTGTGGTCATTGCTTTAACAGCTGTAGCAACCTACACTCTAGTAAATCAATCCTTGTCAGGCACTGTAACGATTCTGAGGTTCTCGATATTAATGATATCTTCTTTCTTAGGAATTTTCGGGCTCTTTATCAGTTCTTTCGCTGTCCTGATTTACTTATGTCAGTTGGAATCTTTTAAATTAAATTATATGGAACCGCTTGTCTCTCTTAAACCAAGTGAAGTTCTATCCGCATTGCTGATAAACCCGTATAAAACAAGAAATTTTGCTGCTTCTATGCTTAAAAGAGGGAGAAAGTGATGAGGTACCTGTCGAGATTCAGTATAGCAGTATTGGGTTGTCTACTAATTATAGTGCAATCAGGCTGTTCAGATATAAGAGAAACTCAGGATTTAAACTATGCAACAGCCATAGGTGTGGATTATAGAGATGGGAAATACCATACCTATATCCAATTGGTGGATCTTATGAAGGTTGCAAAAACAGAGGGTGCAGATACTTCTCCCGCCAAGATGTGGGTATCAGAATCTGAGGGAGAGATATTTATTGACTCATTTTTTGATATATATAGAACAGCACAGGAAAGATTTGTGTGGGCACACGTAACTGCCATTGTACTGACAGAAGCAGCTTTGAAGCAAGGGTTTCAGGAAATCTTTGATGGACTGACCCGTTACCACGAATTCCGACTGACTCCTTGGGTTTATGGTACAACAGAACCAATAGAAGATATATTGTCTGCAAAAGGTTTTTTTGGACAAACATCACTTAACACGATCCTCCACCATCCCGAATCAATATTCCAGCAAAGTTCCAAGCTAAAACCGATACAGTTTTTTGAACTATCAAGACAGATATTCGAACCGGCCTATACAGCATATCTGCCTTCTCTATCTATCGATGAAAACGATTGGAAGGAAAGTGGAAAAAACGAACCTAAGTTATTTATGAATGGAGCTTTTTTCATCGAAAATGATAAATATAAAGGTTTTTTTCCTGGTGAGGAATTAAACGGCCTTAGGTGGACGATCTCTGATATGCAAAGAATTCAGGTGCTAATTCCAGATGCCAAGGGACCATCCTTTTTAACCGTTTTCGAGGACCCAAAAGTAAAGTATATAAGTAATGGACCGACTGTTGACATGATTATTCAAGTTAAAGGGAATCTGGCTAACCGCGATAAAAATAGGGATCTCGAACTTAATAAAATGAAACAGTTGTGTGAGGCTGTCATCAAAAAAGAAATCCATGAACTATTTGAGTTGGGATTAAAGGAAGATACAGATTTCTTGAATATAGAACACGTACTATATCGCGAAAACACGAAGCTCTGGAAGAAAAACCATTCACTATCCCATTCGGTTTTGAATCAAGTGAAAGTAGATGTTGAAATCAATCATACCGGGGCATTGAAGAATCGGATGATTGAAATGGATGATTTGGATTGAATTTTAAGTGATGGAAGCAACGTCAGGAATTTTGTAAAATAGCATCCTTTATAACTTCACTATTCCGCCTTCCACTATGTTAACATTAGAATATACGTTCGTTTGTTGGAAGGGGAAGCAAATATGTTAAAGAACAAAGATGATGTCATTAAAATAATCCAGTCTGATGATAAAATGATGGAGATTTTACATGCTGCCAACACTCTGGATTTGCCTGACTGGTGGATCTGTGCTGGCTTTGTCCGGTCTAAAATATGGGACACCCTGCATTGCTTCGAGGAACGTACATTGACTCAGGATGTTGACGTCATTTATTTTGATTCAACAAATATTGATGAGGATCACGAAAAAACACTAGAGAATGAGTTGAAGACTCTTATGCCTGACATTCCCTGGTCTGTGAAAAACCAGGCAAGAATGCATATAGTCAATCAGATTCCACCCTATACCTCATGTGAAGATGCAATCTCAAAATTCCCTGAAACGGCCACCGCACTAGGCGTAAAGCTGGGAAGGGACAATAGGTTCATCCTAACCGCGCCTTGTGGAATTGAGGATGTCATACAAATGATAGTAAAACCGACGAATTTTTTTGCAGAAAATAAAGAACGTGCGGCCATTTACGAGGAACGGCTGATTAAAAAGAACTGGAAAGCTACCTGGCATAAGATTAGAGTCCAACAGTTAGCTTTAACCTTCCAAGAAGAGTCATGATAAATGACAGCTAAAGGTCGAAACTCCCAAAGCTGACAAGAAAGACTGGTAATCGTGACAAGTTAATGCTAGAACTCACGGAAGCTGTCAAGAAGAGCTCTTGATCGTGAGAGGTGAAGGCTCAGACTCACCAAACCTGTCAAGAAACTCCGGTAATCTTGACAGGTTAAGGGTGAGACTCACGGAAGCTGTCAAGAAAATCCCGTAATCATGACAGATTAATAAAGAAAATCTCCAAAGCTGTCAATAAAACCCTTAGCCCATCTTAATAGAAAGGAAATCCTCCTAACATGGTCTCAAAGTGATCTAAGTTCATTTATTGCACCAACTTCTCTGGGTTTTTAACTTTAATCGAAACTACTTCTCCGCAATCCAAACATACTGTATAGACTTTTTCAGACCCGATTGTCATTTTTTTATCCACTGGTCGAAGATTAATATATTCCATCGCTTGGACGAATGAGTTTCCACCACAGCTAGAGCATTTTAATTCTATGTTCTTCATTAAGTTCATCCCCTTTCTCTATATTCCCTAATACGATTCTTTTGTGAATTGGTTTCAACCTACTGTAAAATATCATTCAAGAAGGATATTCAACATTTTCGTTGAATTAGTTTTTTATAGATTTTAAAGGAGACATTATCAATGGAATTAAAGGAACATATAAGACAATTAGAGGAGAAATTGCTAACGGCTGAAGTTCGAGCTTCCAGAACTGAGCTAAAAAAAATATTAGCTGATGAGTTTTTTGAGTTTGGCAGTTCGGGCAGAGTACTTTATAAGAATGATGAAATGGAGAGTGGAATTGGGATCATTAAAGCTAAACTAAGCGATTTTGATATCCATCCTTTATCTGATAATATAGTGCTGGCCACCTATCGAACTTTTAATGAACGGACTAATCAGCATGCTTTAAGAAGTTCCATCTGGAAACAAGTTGAAGGTGATTGGAAAATGGTTTTTCATCAGGGAACTAAGACGGGTCCTTCTATTTAATTTGCGACGAAGCGGTATCTCCTGTCTGTCACCTTTTTCAGCAGGCTAGTTAATTTAGCTTTTAGATTATTATTGAGCAAAGAGATATTATATGTGATAATAAAATGGAAATTTTTAACTTAGTGCAAAGGGGTGATAGAGTGGATTATATTACTAAAGAGCTGAAAAGAATAACGGAGAAGCATCCAGTCCTTACGACCGTATTCTTAACACTGTGGATTTGGTATGGGGCGTATCACCTGGGAGCAAATATGGGTGAGTTCTTGGCTAATATTCAGAATAACGGATAAGGAAAGTACCAACACCGAGGCAATCACCTTATTAACATCCTGAATATCTTATTAAAATCAGTGATATGATTGGAACGATTGTTTCATAGACATTCAACATGATGACAGAAAGGTGAGAGCATGAAGAATACATCATCGTTAAAAACAATCTTTGCTTCTCTGCAATGGTTGTTTTTTATTTTTGCTAATACAGTAGTTGTGCCGGTCTCGATTGGGACTGCTTTTGGGTTGGACAGTGCTGAAGTTGCTGCCATGTTGCGGAGCTCGCTGATTTTTACAGGCCTGGCTGGTGTACTCCAGGGTATAGTTGGGCATCGGTTTCCTTTAATGGAAGGGCATTCGGGTTTAATGTGGGGGTTAATTTTGAATTTGAGTCTGGCAGCTTCTTCGATGGGCATGAGTCTTCAAGAGGTTGGGGGAGGAATTGCATCGGGGATTTTGCTTGCAGGTACTGTCACCGTGGTCCTTGCTGTTTTCAGATTGGTTTCTTATATTCAAAAAGTATTTACCCCAATGGTTATGACTGTATATTTATTTCTCCTTACATTTCAGCTGATCCTAATATTTTTTAAAGGGATGTTAAAAGTATCGGAGGATGGGACAATTGATTTGCCGGTTACATTGTTTTCTTTCGCGGTGGTCATCCTTGTTAGTTTGATGAAAATAAAAGGGAGTGACACTATCGGCAACTTTTCAATTTTAATCGGAATGCTGTTTGGTTGGATTTTTTATGTGATTCTATTTTCTTCTGGACAAGTGATGGGAAGCCAAGCTTCAATTGATTTTTCTATCTTTCCACTTGGTGCACCAAATCTGAATTATGGAATCATCGCCATCACATTTATTGCAAGTGTTATCAATTTGAGTAACACGATTGCTTCTGTTCAGGCAGCTGCCAAACTAACCGGACAAGAAGTCTCCCAGTCACCAATGGATAGGTCATATCTTTTGACAGGGATCTATTCAATTGGAGCAGCTTTTTTTGGCCTTGTCCCATATGCTCCGTTCACTTCGTCGGTGGGATTTTTGGAAAGTACCAGAATCTTTGACCGGAAACCTTTCCTGATTGGCGGGGGGTTAATGGTTATTCTTGGCATCGTTCCGTTTCTCGGGGCATTGCTGGCGACTATACCGATTACAGTAGGGAATGCTGTGCTCTTTGTTGCCTATCTTCAATTATTTGGAACATCCCTAAAAAGCTTGAATGGATATACCTTTGATTCCAGATCTATATTTCGACTGGCAGCTCCTGTATTGATGGGTTTAAGCATCATGAATTTGGACACTGAGCTCTTTAACGTTTTTCCTGTGATCGTGCGGCCGCTTCTTTCGAATGGGTTTATCATGGGTGTCTTACTATCCTTATTACTGGAAACCTTCGTTCGTTGGGATAAGGAAGAATACAAAGAGAGCAAAGACAAGGTGGTCACCGGAACTAAATAAAGCAGAACGGCAGATAGCACCTTGTCAGTCAGAAAGTAAGGCAATGAAGTGGAAATGAAAAAAATACACGGGGTGCTTGTAATTGGGTGAGTTGTTATTTGGGAACGAAGAAATTTATATTATTGTTTATGGCCTCATTTTTTTTGTGGATCAATATTGATTACATAAAAGATTATAAAAAGATTAAAAGCGGTCTTAGTGATCTATCATCTGACGAGGAGCTTGAAATAAATCCAGAGGGTTGAACTTACCTAGCTAAATGAGACACACATAAAACACCCTTTAGGCTGCCTTTCTTCCATACTCTTTGGGAGTGAGGTAGCCTAATTTTTCTTGTATTCTTTCCTCGTTATAATGTTTTATAAAGTTATCAACTTTCTTTACTACTTCAATATTGGGCAAGGAATTAAATTTACAGTATTGAAATTCCTCACTCTTTAAATTTGAATGAAACGATTCAATCACCGCATTATCCCAACAGTTTCCCCGTCTAGACATACTGCTAACCAGATTGCGTTCTTTCACGAGATTCTGAAAGGCATAGGAAGTATAGACACTGCCTTGATCGCTGTGAATAATGACATCTTCTGGCTGGTTGCGCTTCTTCAATGCTTCCTTTAATGTATCGATCACAAGGGGCGCCTGTTGGTGGTTATAAAGTTTATATGTAACAATCTCATTATTGTACAAATCCAAGATTGTAGAGAGATACAAAGTGATGCTTCCATACTGAATATAGGTAATGTCGGTTACCCACTTTTCATTCGGTTTCGAAGCGGAAAAATCCCTGTTAAGAAGGTTTGGGGCAATCACTTCACTTTCTCCCTGCGACTTCCACTTTCTCTTTGGTTTCACTTTGCATTATAGATGATGCTTCTGCATGATTCTTTGGACTGTATTCCGGTTCAGATTAATCTTATGTTCATGTTTTAAGATGGCCTTTATTTTGCGGTGTCCATTTCTGTATTTCGTGTCTTTGCAGATCTGAATGATGAGGTCTTCATGTTCATTTTTATGTTCCCTTATACCTTTAAGCCAGCGATAGTAAGTAGAACGGGGAACGCCTAAAACGCCCAGAATTGCTTTAACAGTATATTTCTTACCCAATAGTTCAACCAGTTCAATTACTACTCTTTTATCCACTCCTTTTTCATCGCCAAATACTTTTTTAAAATTTCATTCTCCATTTTTAAATGGGTTAGCTGATTATTTAGTCGCTCGTCTTTAGTGGAAAACTCAGGCCCGTGTCCATATGAGTATTGCTTTCCGATTGGCTGGTCAAATCGATGCATCTGGCCATCTCGATACCATTTCATCCAAGTTTTGATCTGAGTGGTATTCTTAATTCCATACTTCTCCATAATCTCTTTGTTCGTTAATTTTCCTTCTATCTTTGCCTTAACTACCGCCCATTTGGTTTCTCCTGAATATACGTTTTTGCCCACGCAAAAACACCTTCGATAAATGTTCTGTTTACAGTTTAACATTTAGGAGGTGTTTTATATTGTCTCATATGATTAGGTTAGTCCAGGTATTTCCATGGTTTTTATTGATTTGGTATATAATTTTTTTCGAAGATGGTTATTATACATTCTTGCAGTTTTAATCACAGAAAGCGTGTTTGTTGTTATTGTTTCCGTCATTTTATTTTCAATAAGTTTGTATGATGTCTTATTTAATTACAGTCTGGCTAAATTGAAAAAATCAAACCTTAAATTTTATCTCGCTGGTTTGGATACGATATATGTTTCCATTTTTGTTTTTTATCTATTTCTTTCTTAGATTCAAGATACAAATGAGAGAGCGTTAGTTTAGGATGTCTTATCTTTAATATTTGGAGGGTTAATGTGGACAATTCAACAGGGGAAACAGTACAAGAATTAATACATAAAGATCAGTTGTTAGAAGCATTTCCGATTATGAATCAGTTACGAACAGATCTGACAGAAGAGACATATCTAGCTTTGCTTGAAGAGATGAGGGAAGACGGGTATTCGCTGTTTGCTTTATATAAGGATAACCAACTCGTATCAGTAGCGGGTTTAAGTTGGAGAGTTAATTTTTATAATAAACGACACGTTTTCATTTATGATTTGGTAACAGATCATGCGTACCGTTCATATGGATTTGGAGAAAAGTTATTAAGTTATATACATAACTGGGCAAAAGAGAATGGGGCAGAATATGTTGCATTAGAATCAGGAATTCACCGATCAAATGCTCATCGTTTTTATGAGGAAAAATTTAATTATGAAAAATGGTGTTATTCATTCAGAAAAGAATTGTAAATATGTGTGGGTACAGTGCAGCCTTTAAAATATTATTAAAATTAAGAGTGTTAGCAGTAGTTCGGCTCATATCTCGACCGGTTGGTCTTTAATTTTTTTAATACATACCATAGGTAATTTATGGGGAAGGTATTTTTAGTATATCTTTTTTGGAGGTTGCTTATGGAGGGAAAGGGAAGCCAGATCAGGCTGACAGCAGGTGAGATTGCTCAACTTTGGGTTCAATATTTAAACGATAGTGCAAGTGTCTGCGTTCTTTCGTTTTTTTTAGAAAAAGCTGAGGATGAAGAAATTAGGCCTCTAATTAAATTTGCTTTAGAGCTATCTCAATCACACATTCAAACAATTACAGCGATTTTAAAAGAAGAAAAAAATGTTACTCCACACGGTTTTAGTATAGAAGAGGATGTTGATTTAACTGCTCCCAGGCTTTATTCAGACGGTTTTGTCCTAAATTTTATAAACCAAATGTCTAAGGTGGGACTTACATCTTATGCGAGCAGTGTGTCAGCATCTGTAAGAGACGACATAAAAACCTATTATATGGACTGTCTTTCCGAAACAATGAATTTATATAAAAAATCAACTGATTTATTATTGTCAAAAGGATTGTTTATAAGATCACCCAGTTTGCCTAATTTGGAAAAGGTTGAATTTGTGAAAAAGCAATGGTTTATGCTAGATGTTTTTGGCGAGAAAAGACCACTAATAGCTGCTGAAGTAGATAATTTATTTTCTAATCTCCAACGGAATGCTTTGGGGGTTGCTACGCTAACCGGATTTAGTCAGGTTGCACAAAATAAGGATGTAAAACAATTCTTTTTAAAAGGATTGGAAATTGGTAATAAGCATGTAAAATTATTTAGAGCTAAGTTAGAGGAAAGTAAACTACCTGCACCAATGGGGTGGGATTCCGAGATTACAAATAGTACATCGAAAACATTTTCAGATAAACTTATGATGTTTTTCACCTCAGGTTTGATTTCTTTGAGCATTGGTTATTATGGTACAGCCGTTAGTCAAAGTCCTAGAGGTGATATTAGTTCAATGTATAACAGGCTATCATTGGAAGTTCAGTTGTATTCTGAAGATGGAGCTAATATTATGATAAAAAATGGATGGTTGGAGCAGCCTCCAATGGCTAGCGATAGAGATGAATTGATTAGGAGAAAGAGTCAATTATAAAGGAGATTATTCTTATCTTTGAAATCGTTGTATGGAGAAGACGAAGATGTTCAAACCGTCGGTAAATTATATGCAAAATCTATAACTATATATAAGACTAATAAAAAAAATAGACCATTGGTTATTATATCCCAATGGTCTATTTGCTTTTCGTTATTTAAGTTTGTGTCTTAAAGAAAAATCGTAACTGTCTCTCAATTTATTTTCGATTGCCCTTCAGGTTAATCCCAATCGCTGCTCCGTTCCGGCTTGAGTCGGCTACACCCTTAAAAGTTCCGTTTTCACGATCGATCAGAATGCTTTGGACATTGCCGATGGTAGTCGGGCTGTCCCAAAATTTATGACCCATGGCATTCAGTTGGGTTAATGTATCAGCGCTAATACCATCTTCATAACGGTAGGAATTCGGATTGTTGGTATAGATTCTTGGTTCTTCGACGGCTTTCTTTAATTCCATATCGTACTCAATTGCATGTAAAATGGTTTGCAGCACCGAAGTTATTATCGTTGGGCCCCCAGGAGAGCCGACAGTCAAGACTGGTTCGCCATTATCGAAAACAATGGTAGGAGTCATGCTGCTTAAAGGACGTTTGTTTGGCTGAACTTCATTCGCACCGCCAGGTACTGCGTCAAAGTCGGTCAATTCATTATTCAGCATGAAACCATAACCAGGAACCATGATGCCTGTGCCAAAAACTTGTTCGATAGTAGTAGTGTAGGAGACAACATTTCCCCATCTGTCTGTGACGGAAAAATGGGTTGTTTCTCCATATTTTTTGTCATTCGGCTGGCTTGTAGGTGAATAGTTAGCTTCGGAATTCTCATATTTCCAAGGATCACCGGCTGTTGGATTCTGATTTGCTGAATCCATTTTGATCAGCTCCTGACGTTCCTTGATGTATTCTGGATGAAGAAGACCTATAACTGGAACATTGACAAATTCAGGATCCCCAGCGTATACAGCCCGGTCCGCATAGGCAAGATGCATAGCTTCTGCAAGGAGGTGATATTTTTCTGTGGATCTGACATCATATTGGGATAAATTGAAACCATCTAGTATTTTTAACATTTGCAGCAGGAAGACACCTCCAGAGCTTGGTGGGGGCATACTGGCAATTTCGTAACCCTGATAGTCTCCCCAAACTGGCTGATCAACAGTTACATCATATTTTGCCAAGTCATCGGAAGTCATTGATCCTCCAAAGTCCTGGACAACTCCAGCAACCGCTTCTGCAATTTCTCCTTTATAAAAGGCATCAGTACCTTTTGATCGGATTAGCTTAAAGGTATTGGCCAAATCATCCTGAACGAGGATGTCTCCCTCCTGAAGAGGCTTTCCATCAGGGAGGAAAACTTCACCTGCTGCTGATTTTGATAATTTGTCTTGACTTTCGGCAATGGCATCTGCCAGTACAGAATCTATAGGAAATCCCTTATCAGCCAGTTTAACGGCCGGGCCGATCAGCTGCTCAAGCGGGCGCGTTCCCCACATGTCAAGAGCAGTTTCAAGTCCTTTCAGCGTGCCAGGTACACCCACTGCAGTACCCCCAGTTGACCGAACAGAAAAAGGAATAGGTTTTCCATTTTCATCAAGGAACATGTCCGGAGTCGCCCCTTGAGGAGCCCGCTCTCGACTGTTTATAATTTTGGTTTCCTTTGTTTTTCCGTCATAGACCATCATGAATCCGCCGCCGCCAATTCCGGACATCATTGGCTCAACTACGGTTAGTGCAAACTGGATAGCAACAGCAGCATCAATTGCATTACCGCCTTTTCGCAGGACTTCGGCGCCAATCTCGGATGCAAGAGGATGAGCTGTTGCAACCATTCCATCCTTGCCTACATCGACCTGGCTGTACTGGTCGTAGCTGAATTCCGGTTTTTTTGCGAATCCAGCTGCAGGAATGGTACCGGCCAGCAACAAGAGACTTAGTATAGCCATGAAACTCATACGTAGGATATTTTTCAAATTAATACCTCCTGTCAAAATTATTTTCAATATTATGGTAGGGGAAAAGAGAGTATAATAGCAAACTATTTGCTGAATTTTCCTAATTTTACATCTATTATACTAGTCTCATTAGTGATTATGATGAATAAAGCAGAAATCCCGCTAGGAAAAAAGGAGGGGTAGGATGGAGTGGTTGAGTGGTTCAATCCATTACATCAAGATTACTAAGGGCTTAATAAAGTTTAGGTAAGGTCCCGATTAATTTCAGAATGAGAGGATTTCAACCCTTTGCTATTCTAAAAAAATAGTTACTTCCATAAATTTCATGTTTTTTATAGGTGTTAGTCAGGGAAAAGCTACTTATCAATTTATTATTTAGAAATACTAAATAAAGTTCAGGAGGGAAAATGTGAATAAGCAACCAAGAGAAATTGCAAAAAAAGATATTTCAGTAGTAGACAGCGCTGAAGCAAAAAAATCAATGATGGGTACATCGATAGGGAATGCCATGGAGTGGTTTGATTTTGGTATTTATTCCTTCTTGGCCGTTACAATCGGAAAAGTGTTTTTTCCTGAAATTGACCCATCTTTCCAGTTGATTTATGCTTTTGCCACATTTGCCGTCGCCTTTATAGCGCGTCCAATAGGCGGCATGTTCTTTGGCATGATGGGTGACCGAATTGGCCGAAAGAATGTCTTGGCGATCACAATGATCCTGATGTCGGTAGCTACTCTGAGTATAGGGTTAATACCTGGGTTCGCAACAATTGGAATTACTGCACAAGTCTTATTATTATTAGCAAGACTCGTTCAAGGTTTTTCTACCGGTGGTGAGTATGCGGGTGCAATGACATACATTGCCGAAACAACTCCCGATAAAAAAAGAAGCTTTATGGCAAGTGGTCTGGAAGTAGGAACGCTTGTAGGATTTATCGCAGGTGCTGGTCTTGTTACTGCTCTGACATACATCCTTGGTAGTGAAACGATGACTGCCTGGGGATGGAGGATTCCATTCTTCATTGCTGCTCCTCTAGGCATAATCGGGTTCTATTTCCGTAATCATTTGGACGAAACGCCAGCATTTGAGGCGATGAATCAAACGATCGAAGAAAGAAAAGAAATTTCTTCCTTAAGAGAGATCTTTTCCGAGCATTGGAAAGCTCTTTTGATTTGTACAGCAATCGTAATTTTTTATAATGTTATGAGCTATACCGTTCTGACCTATATGCCATCTTATATGTCAGAAGAACTCGGGTACAGTGAAGAGAAGGGTTTGTTGCTTCTTGTCCTGGTCATGATTGCTATGATCCCGCTAGTTTTGGCAATGGGGCATTTAAGTGATCGCTTTGGAAGAAATCGTATATTGAAAGCAGGTTTAATTGGAGCAATTATTCTTACCATACCTGCATTTATGCTGGTCCGTTCAGGGAATATCTATTCTGCATTTTTTGGATTGCTGATACTTGGCGCACTGCTGTCGACATTCCAGGGCTCCCTGCCAGCAACTCTTCCATCATTATTTTTTACAAAAGTTCGTTATGGAGCACTCGCGATTACTTATAATACAGCGACCTCACTATTTGGCGGAACAACACCACTTCTTGTTGCATGGCTGGTGAGTGTAACGAATAATAAAATGGTCCCAGCCTATTATCTAATGGCGATGTGCGCATTCGGAATTATCATTGTCACCTTGTTTGTAAGAGAGACTGCAGGTAGATCACTTCGCGGATCCGCTCCAGTCGTTGAGCATGCAAGTGAAGTAAACGAAGTCCTTAAAAATCCGCAAAAAGCCTTCTGGTGGCATGATGAATTAAAGTCAACCGGGAAAAACAGTCTTGGCAAAAGCTTATTGACGAATTTATTGCATAAGGATTGATCAATTAAAAAAACTTACTCAATGCCAATGAAATGAGCATTTGAGTAAGTTTTTTTATTTATTCGGTACTATTATGTGGTTAGCTGAGGATCACCACCAGCCTATGTCTTGTCCGAACTTGCTTCTCCAACAGACAAAAAGCTTTTGTCTTATCAGAAGTTAGGGTTACTTCGAACATTTCAGGCGATCGCGACTGATCTTTTGTCCGAAGTAAGGGTTGCTTCGGATATTTCAGGCATTCGCGACTGTTCTTTTGTCCGAAGTTGGGGGGACTTCGGACATTCCGGGTGATCATGGATTTTATTTAAAAAGGATGGTTTCTAACTCTAACAAAGGTTAGCCATAAGGCATCAGTTGAACCTTACTCATCATTCTTGGTGCCCCACCATCCCTTTTTACGAAAATACAAGGCAATGGATATTCCGATGATAAGCATCAGGCTCAATGCATAAAAATAGCCAAAATCCCACTTTAATTCCGGGATGAATTCAAAGTTCATTCCATATAAACCAGCTAAAAAAGTCATTGGCAGAAAAATGACACTTACGAGAGTCAAAGTTTTCATGATCGTATTGGAATGATCGGCTTTGAGTGTCATCTGTAGATTGAAAATACTGTTTAAGCTTTCTTTAAATGTATCGAGTGCATTGATAACCCGGGCATAATTGTTGTTAAGGCTTTTTATAAAATAACCTGATTCTTCATTAGTGAAAGGGAAAGTATCAGAACTGATAGTCTCCATTACATCTTCTTGTGCCTCAATGGTCTGCCTTAATTCATGCAGGGTTGCTTTCCACCGATATACATTCCTGGCAATTTTATTTTCGAATGGATCTTTAAAAACCTTCTTCTCCAGACTTTGTATTTCATCTGAAATTTGATCAATCATTTCTAAATCCTGAGATATGATTTGATCAAGGAGGTGAAACAGGATCATGCCTACATGGGACATTCTTACCGGATTTTCAATAAATGGTTTTTCTAAATTTTTAGCAAGAGAAAGATCTTTTTCAACCTTTGATACTACATAATTGTGGCCAATCAATATCGTGACTTTAACACGACTGTAATCCTGTTGAATCGCAATTAAGGAAATGATTGCTTCATTTTTAAAGACATCAATCTTTGGAATATCACTAAATTCCTGCAGCCCTTTCAGCGCCAAGGGGTGGATGTTCAGATTATTTATAAAGTGTTCAAATTCCCCTGAATCAGTTGGAGGAAAGTGAATCCATGCAATTTCGTCATTGAAAGTTGGAAGGGAAATATTCTCTTTCTTAGAAACGGTTTTACTTTTTGCTGAATATATGAGCATTTCGATTTTTCTCCTAAGGTGTATTTACCTTTATTTTGTGTTTAAATGGAAACTTTTATTAAATAACAGTGATGGGTGCAAAGAATTGAAGTAATTGGTGTAATACATGTCAGGAAGGATTATCGGCTTTTTTGGTGAATAAGATATTACAGAAATTTGAAAAAGGCTGTGATTGATAATGGGGAAAGGACAAAAATGGAGATACTTATGTGTCTTATTCATTGGTATTTTGATAGGTTATTTTGCAATTCCAATGCTCTTAATTTTAATTGATCGGATCGCCAAATAAAATTGCAGAATAGCAGGAGAAGCAATTACGCGATGGGAAAGTAGAGGGAATGTAATGAAGGAACACTTTCAAAAACATATTAAATGGTACCTCTTGATCATACTTTTTTATAGAATTTACTATTTGGTTCTTTACGAATGGAAGGGTTTAAGCTGGGAAACGAACTGGGGAACGGTTATGCAAATCTCTACTCTTGCATTTCTGTTCTATTTATTACATAGCAAACCTTGAAAGCTTGTTTTCCTTTAGCTAACTAAGGAGAAAAGTTGAACCCTAATTTTCTCCGTTCGATCTCAATTTATTTGAGGAGAACGACCCTATTTATTATGATGAATCGAGGATGGTTTAGGGGTAAGATGGATTTGAATTAAATCTTAGAACAAAAGAGGAGTGATTGACATGAAAGGTCGGTTTACGAGTGTATATGATATTCTGGATAATTACAAAACGGCCATTTATGAGAAAGATGTAAGGAAATTTATATCTACATACCATTCTGATATACATGTTTTTGATTGTTGGAATTCTTGGGAATGCATCGGGATTAACCAATGGCAGATAATGGTCGAAGAATGGTTTAAAGGTTTATCTGAAGAAGATGTATTACTTAAAGTGGATTTTTATAATTTAGTAATCGAGGAAAGTTCAAATCTTGCTTTTGTTCATTGTGCTGTTAAGTTTTCGGCTCATAACCAATCGGATGACAAACTTCGCCAGACGAGTAATAGATTTACCTTCTGTTTAAAAAAAGTAAATGAATTTTGGACCATAATCCACGAACATTCATCCTTACCGATCAATATAGAGACAGGAAAAGGGCTTTTTAACTATAAGTAAAGGGAGTTAACCATGGAGATCATTTTAACAAGTATCTTCTCTGCAATCATCATATTTATTACTGTCTTTTTTATGGTAAAGGCATTCATTATCGCCTTTAAAAAAAAAGAAATTTCATTTAGGAAATTGATTATTTTTTCATGTTCTTCGATTGTTATTGGGATATTAATAGCCATCTCATTACCCTTTGGTTATCATAAAATTATCGATTATATTTACTAGCTTGCATGAATCTGAACATAAAACTCGTATAGCTTTTGTTAAAATGCTTTTTATCATATTCCATCGCAGTCTTCCCTGATGTGAGATTTTTTGAAGAATACCTGGTTCTTCTGGTCAGTCTCATTCAAATATAAAGAGTAGTGGAAAAACCACTACTCCCCAACTCTATCCTTATAATTTCCACAATTAAGGATCCGTAATGCAACATTAACTAATAAAAAAGCCAAGATCAATTCCGGAATTACCACTAAAAACAAAAGAACATTAGCGATTCTGTCAAATGCCTCTGGCTGTCTTGCTATACCCTCCAGAGCAGCCGCGCCTGCAACCCCAAGGCCATAGCCTATCCCTATAAAACCCATTAAAGCCAATCCAGCTCCAATACAGCATTGGATGAAACTTTTCATTAAATTACCTTCTCTCAAAATAGTGTTTTTAACAACATATTCAAGAGATCATCAGCCCGTTTGGACTAATGCTGAAGGGACAGTGTCCATCTTTAACTGCTTTAGCGTAACTCAATGAGTTTTTGTTCACTGAGTTTAAATATATAAAATTGACATTGATATATCATTTAATTATCCTATCTAGGACTTAAGCCCATACTTTATTTTGTCTTTGTTGTCAAAATATTCATTCTTTTTACACTATTAATTAGTGGATAACTTAATTTATCATTTATTTAGCGTCCCGAAAAGTTTGAATAATGGGGCGACGACAAAATAGAAAGGGGATACATAATTGAAATCATTAAAAAGATTCATGAAAATTACGGTGGCTGCTCTTATCATCATGCTTTCCTTCAGCTCAGCATCCTTTGCAGCGCTCCAGCCTGGGGGTCCATCTACGAGCGGCAATACGAACATTAACAGTACTCTATCTTACCAGGATGTAGTAAAAATCCTTCAGGACATTGAGAGAACCAGCAAAGGAAAAGTTGAAGTGTCTACTCTTGATCAGTATGGTAAGTCGGAACAGGGCCGAAGCATCTATGTCGCAAAAATTGGGACAGGCCCGCAAAAAATCTGGATTCAGGCACAGATTCATGGAAATGAGAAATTGGTGACGGAGGCAGCACTTCAGCTTTTAAAGACCTACGCTAACAGCGGTGGGAAGGATGTCGAGCGGGTTCTGGAAGAGGCGACTCTTTACTTCATCCCAATGTACAATCCAGATGGTGCTGAAATGAATATCCGCCATACTAAGCTAGCAAATAGCGGTAAATTAATCGATTTAAATCGTGACTGGACCGCAAATGGTTTTGAAGCAGTAGAATCTAAAGTTGTTTATGCTTACTGGGCAGACGTTAACCCTGATTTTGCCATCGATCTTCACCATCAAGGGCTGAAGCAAATCTATGGAACGAATGAATCTACTTCTTTCTCTCTGGGAGTATCGCTTTCTCCAGATGGACCAACTCTGTCTGGTACACGTTATAATGACGTTACCAAACAAATGATGTCATATGTCTATGACGAGTTGAAAGATTATGGTTACACTCATATTGACCGTTATCAAGTTGGTGTTAATCGAGAAGCAGGGACTGGCTATGATATCGATATCAAGGGTGGGGTGGTTTCAGCAATGATGTTGGGACTGAACTACAACAACTTGAATCCGGAAGGACATAGCCACCCAGCAGTATTCTTTGAAACAAAAGGGAATACCTCTGATGGAAGCCTTGGCCAAAAGTCAAACGGATACCTGACAAAGCAGAATTACCTTGCATTGAAGTCGCTGGTATACGGATATGTAACTGGAGAGGTCGATAATGTAAACCCTGATAACTGGTACAACATCCCTTATTATCCACTAGCAGGGTACTTTACTGATTATAATGGGATTGTACCAGTCGGATCAGACAGTGGCTATTAATATGATTTTAAGAGAGTGTCGTAACTGACGCTCTCTTTTCTGTGAAAATAAATAATTCTGGCTGCTTGGAATAATAGTGATCCTATTCGGCAATCCTTAAAGTAACCTAAAAAAGCCAATAAGAAAGCGGGGCTACCTGTCGGAGGGTAACCGTGTATACATCTATTTGGTTTTGGTTATACTAAATAACTTGTCTTTCTTTAAATGGCTCCTTGTTTATAAGCATGGAGTAGATGATTCGAAGCATTCGATGCGATGTCGCAACGAGTGCTTTTTTCTTTCCTCTCCTAGCGGCAGTAGACCAGTATTTCGTGGCTAACCACCTATTTCGACTTCTTGAAACGGCCCAGGCTGCTTCACACATGGCTGATTTAATGTGCGGATTTCCTTTTGTTGTCCGAGTACTCTTTCGTTTTCCTGCACTTTCATGATTGCCAGGAGATACACCTGCCCACGAAGCTAAGTGTTGAGAGGTTGGGAATTGGTTCATATCCACTCCAATCTCGGCAATAATGATGGCTGCAGTATCTTTCTTTATTCCAGGAATGGTCAGAAGTAAATGAAGTTCTTCTTTATATTCCTCTAGAAGATGGTCAATTCTTTTTTCCACCTCTACAATATGTCCCTCCAGCTGTTGAATATGAAGCCAAGACTGTTTGATTAGAAATCTTTGGTGGTCATTGATCGTGCCGAAGAGCGAGTCAGTAATTAATTGTTTTTTAGATGACATCTTTCCGTGTATCCGGCTTTCGACATCAACGGCATCTACATATCCCTGTTCCACCAGTCTCTCAAGCAGCTTTCTCCCTGAAACCCCAAAGACATCGGATATAACCGAACTCAGCTTTACATTTGAGCACTCCAGAACCTTCTGAATCCGGTTCTTCTCGGAAGTTAAATGACCTATCCACTTTTTTCGAAGACGTGTAAGGTCCCGTAGCTCCCGGATATCGGACGGAGGCACGAAACTCTTTTCGATGAGTCCGTGTCGCAATAATTTGGCAATCCACTCGGCATCGGAAACATCTGTTTTTCTTCCAGGGACGTTCTTGATCCTTTGGGCATTCGCAAGAGTAATATCAAAAAAGTCTTCAAGGATATTAAACACAGGCTTCCAATATACTCCCGTGCTTTCCATCGCAATATGGGTAACCCCATGGTCTTCCAGCCATTTTAAGAGACGGAAGAGATCTTTCGTCAAGGTTGGAAAGGTTTCAGTTACCCTAATCAAATCTTCGTCCTGTTTGCCCGTCAGAACACAGGCAACGATTGTCTCCGAATGAACGTCAAGACCAGCACAACGTTCAATAAATACATCCATAATACCAATCCTCCGCGTGTTAGATCACAAACAGCGAGTGGATTTGAAAATAGGCATTTTTCTGTACGTGGTCATCCTTCCCATAGGGAATGAGCCAACAAAGGGTTGATCACCAAATCCACTCAAACAGTTTTTGTTACAGGGTCTTAGCCACCATAAAGAGCCACGTCCTCTAAACCGTTTGTGTCCTCAACATTATAGACATATGAGATTTATTTTCATGCATGGGTTGGGAGTCAAAGGAATCATGATAGTTTTTTATGAACAAATTAGGGTAATGTCATAATAAAATTTATAATATATTATATATAAAATTCAGAAAACAATTATAATAGTGTCAGGGAAATTCTTGAAGTTGTTCATTTAGATATTTGGGGGAATTGCAGTGGAAACAGCTTTATTGCCAAAAGTTCAATTAAGGGAATTAACTCCAAATGATGCAGAAGACCGTTTCATATGGTCACTGGATAAAGAAGTAACGAAACATCTAAATATGCCAGATAAATATCCCCCTTTCAGCAGGGATGAGACACAAAAGTGGATTGAGATGTGTATTGCCAAGTCAAATGGATATGAACAAAAAGCAATCATGACTGAAGATGGGGTACACATCGGTTGGGTTGACTTGAAGAATATCGACAGATTAAACAGGCATGCAGAATTAGGTATTGCCATTGGGGATAAAAGATACTGGGGTAAAGGTTATGGGTTATCTGCGATGAAACAAATGCTTATTTGGGGATTTAAAGAACTAGAGTTAAATAAAATATGGCTCAGAGTAGAGAGTGATAATCAGAAAGCAATTAAATCTTATAAGAAAATTGGCTACATAGAAGAGGGAATCTTAAGAGAAGACAGATTAAGAAATGGTGAGTTTGTAGATCGATTAAGGATGAGCATTCTTAAAAGTGAATTTTTCAGTAAATAGAAAATTAATTTAGCTTGAAACATTTTTACCCTGACATCGTACTAAAGATATCAAGCTTGGAGGTGTATTAAATGTATGAGTATCAATTTGTAGAAACTTCACTGGGTGGATTTTTTTCTTCGCCAACACATAGGGAAACCATTAGTGAGTATGCTGCTCAAGGGTGGAGACTGGTCCAAGTTTTGCCTTTAGAATATAATGGCCATGGAAAACCCACGTCATATGAGATTATCTTTGAAAGACCTATTCAGGAGTAAGTTTTCTTGCAGATTAGTCGCGCTGATTCATTAGCGCGATTTTTATTGCCGTATACCATGAAAAATGTTCCGGTAGGATAGGGCAAAGATTGTGCAGTATGAGAACATTTATAAAATTTTGCAAAGAGAATGAAAACTTATGTAAATTCAAGGGGAGATATTTCATTTACAAGGGGCGGGTTTAATGATAATGAATATAAAAAAGTGCAATCTTGATGATTTACATACACTTCAGGAAATTAGTTACGAAACTTTTAATGAGACATTTAAGGCTCAGAATTCACCCGAAAATATGAAAGTTTATCTAGATAGAGCATTCAATTTACAACAATTAGAAAATGAATTATGTACACCTTCTTCGGAATTCTTTTTTGTTTATTTTAATAATGAGGTCGCTGGATATTTAAAGATTAACACCAAGGATGCCCAGACAGAGCAGATGGGTGAAGATACACTGGAAGTCGAAAGAATATATGTAAAGAACGCGTTTAAAAAGCAAGGGCTAGGAAAATATCTGCTTAATAAAGCATTTGAGATAGCCAGGGAGAATAATTATAAGAAAATCTGGCTGGGTGTCTGGGAAAAAAATGAAAATGCAATTGCTTTTTATAAGAGGATGGGTTTTATCCAAACTGGAGAACACTCTTTTTATATGGGGGATGAAGAACAAACAGATTTTATTATGACTAAGACTTTGGCTTAATGCTAAGTAAAGAAATGCCGCGTGCATCGCGGCATTTCCTGTTAAAACGATCATTTATTCAGCGAAGGTACATCCTTCCTTACAACATCGAACAACCCGGCACCAATTATATCAAGAGCGGATTTCATCCTTTCAGCCGAGATGTTATCTTCAATAGTGTCCTGTGGTGTATGGTAAACTTTTTCGATATGATAGACAAGCGGGTCCCAGCTGTCGATTCCCATCCAGATGAACAGTGTTGCAGGAATACCTGCATTATGGAAAGGAACATGATCACTGGAACTAAATTTACCTGGCAGGATATCGGAATTTCCAAGGCGGGCTCCGGCTGCGGCAGTAGAATCAGTGACAATATTTGTTGAGCCGTTCGGTGTCATCGCATAAAGGTTCTTCGCTGGTCCATAGTTTGTTGCTACCATGTCAGGAACGAAGACCGCTTCGATATTATCACGTTGTTCCTGAGTTAATTGCTCTACATAGTATCTTGCTCCAAGAAGGCCCCGCTCCTCGGAACCAAAGGCAATGAATTTGAGTTCCTTATCCGTATTGTAACCCTGGTAAACACGAGCCAGCTCTAGCATTAAGCCAACACCCGAAGCATTATCATTTGCACCAGGTGCACCCACCACGCTGTCATGGTGTGCGCCTAAAATTACTTCTTTTGTATCTTTGTTCTTTCCTTTAGGAGCCTTTGTAGCGATTACATTTACTGATTCTAGATTGGAGAATCGTTCGGCAGTCAGGCTTAGTTCAACCGGGCCTTTCGCTAGACGTTCTTTGAGCCATTCTCCTTGAATGAAAGCTGCTCCATAAACTGGGATATCGACAGGAGTTGTCAAACTTGGATTAAATGTCTGTCCGTAGTTGCCGCGGCTTCCGACAAGACTTTGAAGGATGACGCCGGCAGCTCCGGATTTTACTGCATTGTCAATTTGGGTACGATAGGCAGCAGTGGTGGAGGCTCTTGGCATGACCACAATCTTGCCTGCTGTATCATCAGGGAAATCTGCGAGGTTGGTTCCGCCATCTACAAAAAGAACCTCTCCAGTGACAGCTTCCTTGCTGACCTTTCCATTTGGAGCGGCAGCCATCTGCCACGAAGTTCCGTCAGCAAAGGCTACATCTGCTATGTATTGGTCTGCTACCGGGAAATACTGATATTCTACTTCGTACCCATAGCCCTTCAGGACATTGGCAATGTACTCAGCCGACTCTTTTTCTGCTTGTAATCCCCCAGGCCGAGGTCCAATTTCCTCTGATAAATAACGAACATGTTCAATTGCACGCTCAGCGTCTGCTCTGGCTACGACTTTCTGATCCTGTGAATAGTCTGACTTGCATTTGCTGGTGACATCATTTGCAAAACTGACCGTGCCAAATGTCATAGACAATGCCAAAAGTGAAACAGCTACTTTTAAACCTCGTTTCCGTAAAATCATAGTTTCCCTCCTATCAATTTTATTCCAGGGATTTAAACCCAGAATCTTACATCTTTATCGTAGTTGACTTGAAAGAGTGGGTACAAGTTATAAAATTAATAATTTTCTGAAATTTTTACACTTGCAAAAGAACTATAATACAAATACTGACTTTCTTATAACAGGACTAAAGTTTTGGGGTCATTCAGGTCAGAAAGTTCATTGAAAAGGTGGGGGACTTAATGTAAGAGAAATAGCGGGTTGAATAAATCAGTGAGTTCATTTTTAAAACTACCTTTTTAATCAATGGTTTCTTTTAGTACTTTTACAAATGTACATCCATGTCCTTGTCCAAGTACTTATTTCTTTTTCGGAGTTAAAGTTATTTACATTTGCTTAAAAATCAATTATAATTACTTTTTGTAATTCCGACTAAACTAATAAGAAAAGGAGTGTTTAGTTTGGCTCAAACAGATATTAACAACAATGCAGCTAAACAATCTATATATTCTACTCTAGTCCCAACTACTGTAGTAACAAAGCTTAACCCTGTCCAGAAGCCTTTTGTCATGCTTGGCATTATGGCTGCTGTTATACTTTTGATCGCTATTTTAACTGTGGCATCCGGAACCCAGGGGGTACTCTTCATTATTGGTCTTGCCCTTGGAGCCACACTCCTGCATGCCCGTTTCGGTTTTACTTCTGCTTTTAGGAGATTTGCATCTGTAGGAAACGGTCAAGGTCTTCAGGCTCATATGCTGATGCTTGCGGTGGCTTCCACACTGTTTGCCATCATTTTGAGCACTGGTTTTAGTTTTACTGGCATCGAACCAAAAGGTTACGTATCACCTGTAGGTGTTAGCGTCATCTTTGGAGCATTCATTTTTGGAATCGGGATGCAGCTTGGTAATGGCTGTGCATCTGGAACACTTTATTCCCTTGGTGGTGGTTCCTCTTCCATGATTCTTACTCTGATTTCCTTTGTGGCAGGTTCCACATTAGGTGCTTACCATTTCTCATTCTGGATGGAAGATACACCAGCACTTCCGCCGATTTCACTAGCAACCTCAACAGGTCTAGGATACGGAGGTGCATTAGTACTTCAGCTTGTTCTCTTTGCGCTTATCTATTGGGGTACATTGCAAATTGCTAAAAGACGTAAGGCACCTGCGATGAAGGCTCTTCCAACCACTACTGGATGGAAAAAGATATTGCGCGGATCATGGCCTTTATTTGCAGCAGCGATTGTCCTCGCATTGTTGAATGCCCTGACTCTTACTGTACGCGGAACGCCATGGGGCATAACATCTGCCTTTGCTCTTTGGGGAGGAAAAGCATTGATGGCCTTAGGTATTGATGTTACGTCGTGGGGATATTTCTCAACAGATGTGAATTTGGCAGCTCTAAATAACACTGTGTTAGCAGACTCTACTAGTGTAATGAACTTTGGGATCATCCTTGGAGCCTTCATCTCAGCAGCTTCTCAGGGTAATTTCAAGCCACGTAAAATCAAGCCAGGTGTTGCCGGAGCTTCGATTATAGGCGGAATCCTGATGGGCTACGGCTCAAGACTTGCTTTTGGCTGCAACATCGGTGCCTATTTTGGCGGAATTGCAAGCTTTAGTCTTCACGGATGGGTGTGGGCTGTTATGGCAATGCTTGGAACTCTGGTCGCCTTGTTTATCCGTCCACTGTTTGGATTAAAAAATCCTAAACCAAACGATTCAGTTTGTTAATAACCATAAAAAGTGCCTTTCTACTATGAAAGGCACTTTTTTATACATATTTACTGAACTTCAGCAACTTGATTTTGGTCAATTTGAATAACAATGCGTAATCCTTAATTGACTTTTCTCCGTTCTGCCATTCATACATTTATAGATAACAATGCACAAATGCGTAGCCGGTGAATTACCGCTGCTATTTATAGCACAATTTTGTCTCCAGTTACATCAAATGCATGTTTAAAATCAAAGGCGAAAGGACCTGGTCCATGTTGAATGTAATTGTCGTACCTCTTGAAGGCCTCTTCCCACGATACATCCGTCACCTTATCCGTCCACCACACCACATAATTTGGCTTTCTCTCCTTGAGAGGTCCAAACCATTTTTTTCTGTCTTGTAAAGCTTTTTTGTGGAGCCCTGAATAGGAGAAATCATATAAAGATGAAAGACTTTTCCATATTGTCAGTGTGAGGATAGGTGTCCCATTGCTTGTGTTTTCTTCTTTAGGCAATTTCACTCTATTAGGTAAAAATTCTTTTATAAGATTACCAGTTCTGGCAGCCTCCCGAATAATTTCTGTACCAACTTCAAAAAACTCACGTGATGCAGGGTGTTCATTCGAATGTTTTAGCATGCCCACAGTATAAATAGCCACAAAAGCCAAATTCATCCCTCATTTGCAGTTTTACATAGATATATTCTTTAAAGAAATAACTGATTCTTATCTGTTTAATAAATTATGGTTGTTTAATCATAACGCAGTATATGGCCAGCCAAAAGAAAACTGGAAAACCCACCACTTTAAAAATATGAGGGAGGATTAACCTTGGTATAATATAATGATGATTCATATTTTTATAAATGCCAGCATACCAAGTTAGAATTGAACGAAGTTAAAACCTTTATCATTCTTAGTGAAGGGTCTGGTGAATTTATGCTTAAGAAAAACTTGTATGTGTATGCTGGATTTGCCTGGTGTATTGCATTTTCGGTGCTGACTTTCTACTGGTCAAACGGAGGCATGCTTGGTGTGAGAACGTTGGGCGGCATTATATATCGAAAGGCACTTGAGGGAGATGAAGAGTTCCTTTTGTTAGTTAGAATAACAGGTTTTTTAAAATTTGCCGCCGGCTTGTTCATTTTACTTCTTCTCAGGGACTGGCAAGAACCGATGAAACGAATATTATACTTCCTTGCCCTCATTGGTGGTGTTTTTTTGTTTTTATATGGTTTTGCAAACTTCAGCACACTTGTACTGAATACATTCAATATATTGAATCTGGAACTCGATGGATATTCTCTTAAGTGGAGGCTTTTTTTCTGGGAACCATTTTGGATGGCAGGGGGACTTTTATTTATTCAGTCAGCGAGAAGGTTTAAGGACAAGGCTTTACTTCATCAGTAAATAAGTTATAAATTATAAAAAGTAGTTTAAGGAGGATGAACAGTGATCCAGCAAAAAAAATCAAGAAGAATCCTATTAGATTTAGCCGTAACTTTAGATGGTTATATCGAAGGTCCAAATGGGGAAACCGACTGGTGCATTATGGATCCCGATATGGACTTCAAGAAATTTTTAAACGACATCGATACCATTTTATATGGAAGAGTAAGTTATGATATGTGGGGTCAGTATCATCCGGACATTGAAGTTTCTGATACAGAAAAAGAAATTTGGGATTTGGTCCATTCCAAAGAGAAATATGTGTTTTCCAGAACACATAAAAGGTCAGAAAATCATGTTATTTTTATAAATGAAAATATCGAGGATGAAATAAACAGACTAAAAAATAAGCCTGGAAAAGATATTTGGCTATACGGTGGGGCAAGTCTCATTACAACCTTTGTAAATTTGGGGCTTGTTGATGAATTTAGATTGTCTGTCCATCCTATTGTTTTGGGAGCAGGGAAACCTCTTTTTATTGATATCAAAAATAGGGTGGAATTAGAACTGGTTGATACGAAAAGGTTTTCCTCAGGTGTAATTCAGTTATGCTATCATTTGAAAAATAGTAGTGAATTCTAATGTGATAAATACCTTCGAATCTATTCAACATATTATAGAAAAAAGCATGGTATTAACTTTCCTTCCATTTACTTCTAATTTTCAATATAGAAAAAAAGGAAATGCAGGTCTCTAGCATTTCCTTTTTGTGTAGGAAGGTAATCTATGGACTTTGTAGAATTAATAAAGAATATCAATGAAAATGAAATAAAGGAGGGAGAAAGAGATGCTCCAAAGACTGGGGAATGCACCGTACTTACTTTTGGCTGGAGCTGCTTTTTTCTGGGGCGGCAATGCGGTCGCTGGCAAATTTCTTGCTGGTTCGCTCCCGCCGGTGACCATTTCGTTTACACGTTTGGCGATTGGTGTTCTGATTATGTCTCCGGTAATCATCAGGCTTTTCAAGCATGAAAGAGATGCTTTGCGAGAGCATTTTCGGTTGCTTCTATTCCTGGCGATAACAGGAGTTATTAGTTTTAATCTTTTAATCTACTGGGCAGTCAATTATACGACTGCAATTAATGCAACTTTGTTGAATAGCACGAGCCCATTGTTCATTTTTCTGCTTTCTGCACTTTTGCTTGGTGAGAAAATGGAGTTGAAATATTGGGTGTCGATGGCGATTTCATTGCTTGGGGTGCTTGTTGTAATCACTCATGGTTCTTTTGAAAGAATGCTGGGCTTGCACTTTAATATTGGCGACCTTATTATGGTGCTAGCAGTGATTTCATGGGCTTTATACTCTATTTATATTAAAAAAATTTCTGGGAAACTGCCTTCTCTGGCGATATTCGGTTTTACACTGGCGCTTGGTTTTCTTTTGATGATTCCAGCGGCCGCCATAGAGCTATCGGTGTTTTCCGTGGGTTCAGTGAATCTTGCTGAGTGGAGTGCGTTATTTTACATAGGGATCTTCCCCTCCATCTGTTCTTTTTTATTATGGAATCGCGGGGTTGCGATGATTGGGCCATCAAAGGCGTCGATATCCCTGAATCTGATACCAGTTTTCGGGACAGTTTTTGCTTTCTTTATTCTGGGTGAGGTCATTACAGTTCCTCAGGTTATTGGTGGATGCCTTGTATTTATCGGGGTATTCATCACTTCTTTTTCGAAAAAGAAATCAGTGCAGATAGCAGAGGAAGCATAGAGGGGGCAAACGATATGTATCAAGAAGGTTTTATTGAAGTTACCGGCGGGAGAGTCTGGTATGAGATTTATAATAAGGATGCGAAAGGCACACCAGTTGTAATTTTACATGGAGGGCCGGGGTCTTCGACATATTCATTGAAGGGTTTGAAGGCTCTTGCCAATGGCCGCCCGGTTGTCATGTATGATCAGCTTGGCTGCGGAAAATCTGACCGGCCAGATGATGTTTCGTTATGGACGATTGAACGGTTCGTTGAAGAGTTGGGGCAGGTTCGAAAGGCATTGGAACTCGTTGAATTACAGATACTTGGTCATTCTTGGGGAACAACTCTAGCCGCTGCTTATGTTCTTACAAAGCCAAGCGGAGTGAAAAGCGTTATTTTCTCTAGTCCGTGCTTGAGTGCCCCGATGTGGGAAGAGGATCAAAAGCGAAATATCGCCAAGCTGCCAGCTGAGGTGCAGGAAACCATTTTGCGCTGCGAAGAAAGTGGTGAGACCGATTCGGAAGAGTTTAAGGCAGCGATCAAGGAGTTCAACAAAGAATTCGTTTTTCGGGGTGAGCCTGACTTGGAGTGGCTTAAGGCTGGCACAGGCATGAAAAATCCGGTTGTGTATGAAACGATGTGGGGACCCTCTGAGTTTACGGTAAAGGGAAACCTTAAGACGTTTGATTGCACACGGCAATTGGGAGAAATCGATTGTCCTACTCTTTATACATGCGGCCGTTTTGACGAGGCGACTCCGGAATCAACCGAGTATTATGCGCAGTTGACGCCATCATCAGAGTTTCATGTTTTTGAAAAAAGTGCCCATATGCCGTACATGGAAGAGCCGGCAGAATATTTGCAGGTGAATGGTGATTTTCTTGCGAAAGTGGATCGCCAGGTGTGACTTTTGCTATACCACCTAGAGAATCCTTTGTGCTACGGTTATAGTGTTAATCAAGCATAAAGGAGTTATCTAATATGAGTTGTGGATGTTCTAGATTGGAAGATGGCAAGGCCATTGTCGATCATGTGAAAAGCAAAGGGAAAGAAAAAATCAAGCCGCGTGTAGCACACCAGATAGCATGCGAGTGCGGGGTAATGTTCACGATGGAAACCGTGATCACAAACTGCCCAAGCTGTGGAATGACCTATGGAGTTACGCCCTGCAGTTCAGGTGACATCAACAAGGTTAAGGCTGCAGGAATCCATTATGCATAACAGGAAAATCTCTCGACATGTCGAGGGATTTTTTTCATTTAGGAAGGCACGGATATTGTTATGTAAGTAATTGCTTAACGATAGATATGATATCGATATACCATCCTTCCGTAAAGGTCAAAGTATTTAATTTTTGTCCTCCGCATTTTCTGCAGGTTCAAAGTTTGTTTTAAAAACAGTATGCTTTTTTCCGAGCCTGTTGGTTATGATATAGGTTGTTTCAAGTTCTTTATCAACCTCATATTCCTCTCCTTTGTTGAACTCTAGCTCTAATCCTTCGTTGTTGATGCAAATGACTTTTTTCATGTTGAACCTCCGTAGTTAAATTATTATTTATAGGATTCGCAAAGAAATGAAATTTTACGACGTATTTTCTCATTTTGTATGGCAATCAGCCGGTTTGAAATTTAAGGTCAAGTCTATTAAAAAATGCTGAATATGATAGAATCAAATGAGACTAAAATCGGGGGACCATGAAATGAATCACAATACATATTTCTATCAATTTTTAGAGCCTTTTTCGAGGGAGCTTGCATTGCTTGCCAAGGAATTGGAGCATAGTATTTTTTCGAGCCCAAGAACGATGCTTACTCATTCGAGAGTGTTCATTGAAAACATTTTGCAGCAGGTCGCTAAACATGAGGGAATGCCGGAGGATTCTCGAACAGGACTTAAAGAAAGACTCGACTTGCTTAATGATCAAGGTTATTTGATTCCTGAGACACGTGATGCGCTGCATTTAGTTCGCAGATTGGGAAACCAGGCTGCGCATGATGCGAGGATGTTCCGCTACTCTGAGGCTCTTTTATCCTGGGAGTCATTGTATAGCATCGTCAAATGGTATGTTGAGGTTTACGGTCCTGTTGAAGCGGCGGTGCCTGAATATCAGGATCCAACCCCACAGTCAGAAAAGGTTTATGATATGACAGAGCTTGAAATCAGGTTAAAAGGATTAGAGGAGTTGTTGAAAAATCCACCAGCACAACAAGTTGTCAATCAAGCAAGAGAGGAATCAGCAGCTGCTATTGCCGCGCCAGTCACTGTCGAGGCACAAGAGACACCGGGCTTTACTCCAATAAGGACGATCGCTTATAAAGGACGATCGCTTGATATTCCTTATTTTCTGCGAGATGCGTTCCTGTTGCCTCAGCGTTTCGATAAATCCGAAACTTTTTTGATTCGGCTGGGCGCAGAGCAGGAAGCTCGCATCATGAGCGAGCTGCCAAGCAATCTTGAAGGTCTTCATAAAAATGTAAAGCGATACAGCGAAAAAAATGATGAGCAGTTTTTTGAAGAGCTTGCGATATTTATCGAAGAAGAAAAAGCGCGGAGGAATTTGACAATAAAGCGCCCGGGTGAACTGTTTTTCTTTTACAAGGCAAATCATATTGTCGTTACTAATGAATTAAAAAAAGTCCCGTTGATTGCAGAAGAATTCACCGGAATCCCAAGTTTGATAAGGCAGTTAAATGAAGATCAGATATATAACGTCGGCCAGCTTCCAATGGAACTAGTCATTTTGGCTAAATATGCTAATGTCGGGACTGGCACTGTAGAGAAACTGTTTGAGCAGTTAAAAACAAAAGCGGTGGAAACAGCCGGGCAACAACATGAAGATGACTTTTACCCTGAGCGGAAGGCATATAAGAAGTGGGAGACATTATTTGTGAATGTGATGCTTGGCGGCAAGGCGTCCAGGATTGAGGGTAATAGTGTACCGTCTATTTGGAAGGATGCTTTAAATTGGATGGAAAACAACCATCTTCCACTGCATGACATGGTTAAACAGGGAATCATTCTAGGTTCGACAGATAACGGCAAGCGCTATGCAGTAGCATTGGAGCCTATTCATCCTGACAAGCGCCCGTTTACACAGCAGCATACTTATGTTTCAACTTTAACAGGAGAGGTCTATTATTTGGAGACGAAAATCAATCCAAAGTCCGGGCTAGAGACACTTGGTAAGATCCTTACCAGGTTAGGTGTTGAGATTGAGATTCCATTATTAGATGGTGAATAAAAAATTATCAAAAGCCGTGGTTTACGCCAAGGAATTTTTTGTTTAGGTTTTACTTCCTTTTTTGGGCTTTCAATTTGTTCATTTCAAGCTCTGCAGCATATTCCTCTTGAGTTTTGCCTTGCTTAAAACTTTCTGACTGGATCTTACGGAACTTGTTATCATTTTGATTCGGCATGCCAGCACCTCCTTTAAACATCAGTATTTTGTTCAATACTTGGCGGATTATTCTGTATTTCCTTCCCATGGGCTTTAGAATGGTTATGGAAATTTCTCATAATTCGCTATTATTTTGCTATTCCGGATATAGTGAAAGGGCTTTACATGTGAAACTATTCACAATTATAATCAGAGTGTAAATAAAACATTATTCAATTTCCGGGAGGAATTACGATGTTAGCTGACCTTATTTATGAATTCAAGAACTGGTGGGTGGGGGAAATACCAAAGGTCGGGCATGAAGAATTTGACAGAGTCGAATCTAAGCATACTAGAGTTCATCACGATGTAGATATATATGAGATCATCCGTGTACATTAATACAATGGGAGCCTTCTTATTAAAGGAGGCTCCTTTTTCATTTAATTACCGGCACGGATTAATAATCCAAAAAATAAGACCTTCTTAATTAGATCTTTATCTTATGGCTTGAAACGAAAGGGATGGAGAAAATACTAGCTTCCTTTCAATCGAATTAGTTTTTTAAACTTTTAAAGCTTTCCATCTTCACTATGGTATATGCGGAATAGTAAAGGAAGAGGAAAATAAAGAAATCATTAAATGAAGACCAATTTTTTGGATTATAAAAGTGAATTGCCTTAAAGAAGTTCATCCCTACAAAGGCGGAAATTGCAGAGAAAAGGACACCTTTTAATAAAGGATTCGCTTCAGGTTTAAATTGTAATATAAACATTATCCCTACTGGTGCTAGTGAAAAGTGATATGGTAAAAATAAAAAGGGAGCTAATGGAATGATGACGAAAGGGTAGGACCAATGGCCTGTGGTTAAAGCAGCAAGGTCAATCGTCAGGGATAGTATAATTGTTAATAATCCTCCCAGGAGCAGTCGACCTGTGCTTTCTTTATTTCTAAAAATAAACCATATGATCCAGGGGAGTACAAAGAGAGCAATACCAAACCACCACTGCCAAGTGAATAAAAATTCTTCTTTCACGATTTTTGCTAATACAGAACTAATATCAGTTAATTGGTTGTAAACTTTTTCAGTCTGTGCGGTTCCTGAATGAATGGACATTTCTTATACTCCTCTAACAGTTATATGTGTATTTTTTTCAGTATAAGAAAAGTTTATGTATTTAAAATAACTGTTTAATGCTTGATCAGAACAGTTGTGAATTATTAACGTGGTCATTTATCTCAATTCGATAATCCATTTTGTTTAAAACATGATAAAAAGTGAAGGCATCTTAAAATATTTGCTGAAATAAGAACAGAATTATTTCTCGGGAAAGCGCAGGATTTGACTTTATTTTCTGCCTTTGTCGAGTTTTGGTGTTTTTAAGTTTAATGTCAATGAAATCTCTTAGTTCATTTACATATGAATTATAACGAAGCAAGTGCTATATTGAACTGGTTCAGGTTTAAAACAAGGGAACAAGTGCCTTTATCATAAATAAAAGAATAACGAAGGACTACTGGGAGCTGATTTACTCTCTCGAAAGTTAGGAATTTGGCTGTTTATGTCGATTGAAATATGAGTATTTTCCTAGACAGAAGGCAGAATTACTGATTAAATTTTCAGTATAGAAAGATATTTCCGAAAAGAATAGGGGTTTGAGACTTGATTCAATTTAAAAAGCCAGATGTCGAGAATTTTTACCGTACTTTTAATATTCAAACTTTTACAGTAAGCCCTGATGAAAATCAATTGGTGTTTAGTACGAATTTATCAGGTAAGTATAATCTGTGGGCAATGGACCTGCCTAACCAGTATCCATATCCTCTGACGTTCATTGATCAGACATGCCAGGCTTTACGCTATTCCAATGAAGGCAAGTTTTTGGTTGTCGGTTTTGATCAAGATGGAGATGAAAACGGCCAGTTATATGCGCTCCTGCCTAAGGGCGGCAAGCTCGAACCACTTCGCTTCGCTGAGAAGGAGCGCCATATGCATCCGTTACTGTCAAAGGATGACAAGCGACTTTATTATACTTCCACGAAAGGCAATCCTACCTTCCTTAATATTTACCGTTATGATATTGAAAATGATGTGGAAAATATCGTGGTCGAAGGGGAAGGTGCGGCCTGTTTCCTGGTGGCTGTTGATGAAGATGAGAATCATTTTGCTTATATCAAGCAATATGCAAATACATATGCTCCAGGCTTTATTTTTCAAAACGGCCGATCCTATTCACTGACTCCCGAAACGAATGAGCAATTTACAGTGGGGGAGGGTGTATTCGTAGGGAACGAGTACTACTTTGTGACAACATTTGGGGAAGACTTTGATTATCTTGCAAAATACAATCTTGATACTCATGAATTTACGAAGGTACTTTCGATTGATAAAGAAGAATTTAGCGCAATCAGATTTGATAAAAGTTCAAATTGCCTCTATTTTGTAACGTCCAGGGGTGTGGAAGATCACCTATACAAATACAATCTTACTAGTGGATCATACAATAATTTGAATCTTCCTGCTTCTATTATCCAGGGCGGGACGGTTGCAAAGAGCGGCAATGTATACGTTTTAGCCGGTTCCGCGACAAAACCGAATAATATTTTTAAAATGGATGCCCATAGTGGTGAGTGGATGCAGCTCACCAACCTGGCCGTTCCGGGTGTAAACGAACAAGAGCTTGTGAACCCGGATGTCATTACCTACCCTTCCTATGACGGACTCGCAATGGAAGCATTATTTTTCAGAGCTAAGGAAGACGTCAGCAATGGACATGTCATCCTATGGCCTCATGGCGGGCCCCAGGCTGCGGAACGGAAATTTTTCAGGGGGATGTTCCAGTTCCTCGCCAACCGTGGCTACAGCATCTTTGCACCTAATTTCCGTGGATCAACCGGCTATGGACTTGCGTTCACTAAAATGGTCGAAGGGAATTGGGGAGAAGGGCCTCGCCTGGATAATATCGCCGGTCTTGAATTCCTCTATGAAAAAGGATTGGCTGACAGAAATAAGACGTTGTTGATGGGTGGAAGTTTCGGCGGATATATGGCCCTACTTCTGCACGGACGCCATCCGGAATATTTCAAAGCAGTCGTTGATATCTTCGGGCCATCCAACCTGTTTTCGTTCATTGAGTCTGTTCCTGAACACTGGAAACCCATCATGAACCAGTGGGTGGGCGATCCAATCAAGGACTTTGATAAACTGACAGAGTATTCCCCGATTACTTATCTGGATACAATGACAAAGCCGATGCTGATCATACAAGGCGCAAACGATCCACGAGTGGTAAAACAGGAATCTGACCAGATTGTCAAAGCTCTGCAAGAAAAAGGCCGGGATGTTAAATATCTCGTTCTTGAAGATGAAGGACATGGGTTCTCGAAAAAAGAAAATGAGATTCTGGTTAACCAGACAATCCTTGAATTTTTTGATCAATTTGTCGAGATAAAGGTATTAGCGGATTAGGTGGAAGTACAGGGACGTACCCTGTGCTTCTTTTTTGTATATCTGAATTTTAATTGTAGTTCTCAGAAATATGTTAATATTGTATAAACTTTCCAAAAGAAATGAGGTATGTTAGTTTGTTTAGTATCAAAGATAGAAGAGATTATTTTTCCCGTACTATCAAAGAAGTAGAGCATTTCAAACTTGTTGAAGGGATTGTCCAAATCGGTTCAGGGGTTAATGGCTATAACGATGAATACTCTGATATAGATCTAATGGTTGCTGTGTTTAATATTAAAAATGCGGAAATAACCAGAAACTATGTTGTCGAAATAATTCGCGGTTTTAATCCTAGTTATATAAAAGAAAAGCAATTTACCAAAGATATTTTCCTGGTGATCGCCTTTTTACAGAATGGATTGGAATTTAACATCTCTATTGTTCCAACAGACTTTCTATCAGTGAAATCTCCATTGTGGAAAGTGATAGTGGATAAAACAGGGTTGGTTTCCGAAACAATGCATACCGAAAATGAACGTTTTTTGAGCAGGCCGTTGAAATATAATGTCGGAATTGATCTTGCTTTTGAATTCGTTTATTGCGCTCGTTCATTAGAAAAAGAGCTTAAACGGAAAAATTTAATTTATGCATTAAAAATGCTTGAGGAAATGAGAGACTATACTTTAATCGTTCAGGCACTGAATGAGGAAAAGAAACTTCATCAGTTTAAAGCATACGGAAGCTTGAATCCTTCTTTTGTCGAGCGTTATCTATCTACCTTCACTAGTGAACCTACTATTGAAAATATCCGATCATCTTCGGAAAAAATAACGAAATTATTTATTTCCTCAGTAAAGCAAAGTACTGATTATTCTATGACCCCCGAGTTAGAGAAACTTTTACCGAACTCATTCTTTAAAATGGATTAGTATAAATGAAGCGCTCGGGCTACCGGGCGTTTTCTCGTATGTTTGGAAATTTTTAAAAGAGTAAAGGTGGGTCTTTTAGGGAAAATAAACTCTGGAAACATATATAGGAGGTTTTACTATGGCAAAAGTATTGGCAGTTCTATCAAGTGGATACAAGGACGAGAAAAACGAATATGAAACTGGCTGGTGGGGAGAAGAATTATTCGCTCCAATGCAGATGCTTGAAGAAGCGGGGCATCAGGTTGACCTTGCGTCACCGCTGGGAGGCAAGCCGGATATAGATCAAATGAGTATTAGTAAAGAATACGACCCAAAGGGTACTTATAAAGAGCTTTATGAGTCTGGCAAAGCGGATGAGACAATGAAACTTTCGGAAGTTGATCCCGAGGACTATGATGTCGTTCTTATAGTGGGTGGCCATGGAGCGATGTATGATCTCGCCAAAAATGAGGATCTTCATACAATCATGAACAAAGTTTATGACGGAGGCGGGATTGTTGCAGCAGAATGCCATGGTCCAGCACCGCTTGTGTATGCAAAGCGTCCAAATGGCGATAGCTTTATTGCTGGCAAGAAAGTGACCGGTTATCCGGATGAAATGGAGCCAGAAGGCCTGTTGGATATTCTGCCATTCAGCCTCGAGCAGGAGATGAGAAAAATCAGTGAATATGATCAGGGTGACCTCGAAAAAACAGGGCATGCTGTTTGGGCTGACGAGCAGCTGGTCACTAGCCGGGACCCATTCTCATCGGAATTGATGGGAGAAGAGCTGGTAAAGGCACTAAAAAAGAAAAGCCAATAACAGAGTTATTTGTAGTCATAAGGAAAAAAATAAACAAGTCCAAGGATTCATTTATTGAGGAGTGGTTTTGTATATGGCAAACGAAAATAAAGTGGCTATCATTACTGGTGGCGGCAGTGGTTTGGGACAAGCAACGGCGCTTCGGTTAGCGGAAGAAAAAGTGAATATCGCAGTTGTTGACATTAGTGAAAAAGGCGGAAACGAAACCGTCGAAAAGCTGAAAAATATCGGGGTAGAGGCTATTTTCATTAAAGCTGATGTCTCAAAAAAAGAAGATGTACAAAATTATGTCGATCAAACCGTTAAGCATTTTGGCAAAATCGATTACTTCTTCAATAATGCTGGGATATCAGGAAGCGGTTCGTACTTCCTGGATTCTTCTATTGAAGAAATCGAGAAGATAGTCGGGATCAACCTTTTGGGAGCACTTTATGGTGTTCGTTATGTTGGAGAGGTTATGCTGAAAAATGGCGGAGGTTCCATCGTTAATACTGCTTCAAGTGCAGGTGTGATCGGCCAGGACTCTGTTGTCACCTATTCTGCAACTAAGCATGGAATTGTTGGTTTGACCAAAAGCATGGTCGCGGAGTACGGAAAAGATGGATTGCGTGTGAATGCCATCGCTCCGGGGCCTACGGAAACACCAATGGTGAAATCATTTTACGAAGCAAATCCAGAAATGAAGGAAAACGCAACAAAGGGAATCCCTCAACGACGGCTTGGGAAACCGGAAGAAGTGGCTGAATTAGTCACATTCCTTCTGACCTCAAAGGCAGAGTACATCAATGGGGAAGTTGTCCGGATTGATGGAGGATTTACGAATACGAAGTAATCATAAATCAATGTAAAGCCAGGGCAAAATTAACGTCCCTGGTTTTTTTATGTAGACTTTAAGGTATTGATAGATATTTTAGATACCCCCCACAAAAATGTGGGGGCATTCTTATCCCGTATAAACGCCTTCACAAGTGTTTGCTTTAGGTTCATAATAACAATGTTGCTTAAATTGTCCTGAATGTGGCTGGTCATACCATGTAGGCGGACACGGTGCATACGGATTAAAATACCAGAGAGCAAACTTGGAGGGGTGCTGTCTCCAATAATCCAGCGTCTGCTTTGCCAGTCTTTTTTCTACACCCCTCGCCCGGTTATAAAAGACATTTCCCTTTTGAACAGCCTCGAACGAGTAATTCCCACCTTGCACCTGAAAAATCACATCCCGTATTGTCCGTAAATCCTTAAAATCAAGACAATTGGCAGTCAGCCGATTGACAATAACATTGCCAACCATCAACATCCCAGTAGGACCTTCACCCTCAGCTTCCGCCCTTATCATTCTCGCCACCAATGCAACATCACTGTCCGTGTATTTTACTCTTGGCATTTTTATCACCTCTACAAGAATTGTATTAGAAACAGCCTGTCATAATGTTACCGTGTTCAATTTATCGAGAGTAAAATGAGTGATCAGCTCTTTGGCGAATGGAGAATCAGTTGTACTAGAGAAAAAAGAAAAACGGTCATGCTGACTAATCAGTGACCGATTTCTAAGTACAGAAAAACATAGAGATGAACGGGGCAGGTCCTTGAGTTACTGCACACAAGAGTGAACGTTAGAAATGAAGAGACATAAGTAACTTTTTATTCAATCCCTTCATCCTTATATAATGCCGGGTTTGCAGACGTATTTAAGCTTTGGGTTGAAGCCCAAAGATTGCCGAGGAACCTTGGCATCATTTGCTGTGATGGCAGTACGCCATATCTTGTGAAATAAATGAATAGTTTCAAATAGTTCCGTGCATTGCCTGGAAGATGAATTTCTTTTCCGTAATATTCGTTTTCTGTAACTGTAGCGAATGAGCGTGTTTCAAAACCCGAGATGAAACGTGTTCGTTCCCCTTTATATTCGTTCTCGATAAAATGGATCTTTTTGATGATCGTCGGATCGTCGGTTCCATCGTAATTAGCCAGTCGAGCCTGGTTAAAAGCAGATACAGCATCAAGGTCTTTTACAAGGGAAAGGACATGGCCATAGGCTTTGTCATGGCCCTCATAAAATGGCTTTATCTCGAGGTTGTCCATTAAATCAACAAGTCTGAGATTTTTCCCTTTTAAGTATGCTGGCCGGAATATCTGCCTTGAAAGCTTCAAGTCATCCATGGATTCACACTCCATGGATGCGAAAAAGTACCATTGTCCCTTGTCATCCAGGCTGACATCACAAATTTGTCCGTCTTTTTTTAGAAGGTAATCCCTAAATCGATCTTCCTTATCAAAAGTATAGTCCCGTGCTGATTCTTTCCCTGGCATGAAACCAAAAGGAGGTTCAATTGGGACCGCGATTTCTGAATAATATATTTTTTTCATCATTTAACACACCTTCGCTAAATAATCATACATTCAGATTACCCAATCGCCAGCATATGAACACATATCTTTTAGGTTAAGATGTTCACGATGGAATTGTGGTGGTAAAATTTAACTATAAATTTCTTTGAAATATTAAAAAGGGGAACCAATGAGAAATGTGATTGCAATGGCTTTTATTCTTTTAGTCGGTTCAGGCTGCCATTCGGTGGAACAAACTCATCCTGCAGAAACTGAAAAGCCTGATTATATTCCACCAGCTTATGCTGTAGTGGATCATCAAGGTGTGATTACTAATCGGGAAACATTTTATTCGTTTTTGGAAAGTGTCAGACGAGGTCAGAAACATAAAATCAAGGTTGTAACTTATACCAAAGAGGGAGACCCTTTACTGCATGATGTAGTTTTTGATGGCGAAAAAATCCAATCAATCTATGATACTACCAGGGATGAATATGGACAGGGAACTATTGAAAGTACCACATGTGAAAGGCTGGCAGAAAAGGAGCTTGGACAAGAAATGGAGTATTTTATCGAGGGCTGTGATACTACAGGAGGGGTAATAACTATACTTATTATGGAAAAATAAAAACGCCTGGATGACCAGGCCCATTTATATAGAGAAATATTCCCGATAAGTAAAAAAAGTTGCGATTAACGAAAGGATTAAATAAAAAACAGAAGCGTAAAATGCATATGATGGAGAGAATTTTCCCTGTGTCTCATTTAGTTTCATACCGGTAGCAGCTTGAACTTGCATATCCAGACTCCGACTTGTGTATCCACCCGATGAACTGAAAAAATAGATGATGAAAACACACACCAAAGCCACGAATAAAGAGATTTCAATAAAACTAAAATCACTTAATAACGTCAGCCCATAATTCAATAATCCAATGAATGATAAAGTTACTATAAAACTTATCAATTTACCGATTGTCATTTCCCCCTTTATTTAGGGTACGTTTTACCAGATGAAAAGTTTCATAATTTTGAAAAAGAGGATGATTCGATGGAAAGATTAGCTATTATGACGATTGGAAAAACACATAGCGGAAAAACAACCTTTGCCCGGGAGTTGGAGAAACAACTGGACAACTCTATTGTTATGGATCAGGATCTTCACGCTGAATTCCTCAATACCTATTACAAAAAACTTCAGCCTGCAGAGGGTCCCAATACCCTAAAACATGCTATTTCAAAGCTGTTAGTTCGATATACAGCCGAAAATACAGATTGTCATCTTATTATATGCAATTCAAATCGAAGCCGAAAAGGGCGTACATACTTGCTTGAGGAATTGTTTCCGAGCAGTTTTTTCATCCGGATCCTGATTCACTTTGATATACCGGATCATATTCTTGAAAATCGTATAGTGTCAACCAAGCGTAATACGAATATATTTCGTGGTGCTTATTCTAATTTCATGGAGGTCCTACGTAAGCAGCAAGCAGATTCTTTACTAGAGGATGTGGTTGCTCCTGCTGAGGAGGAAGCGGACTTTTTATTTGTCATTAATGAAAGCAGTGAAACACAAACTGTCATAGAGAAAATTTTACAGATTGCTAAAAACATGGAGAAGCCTAAATGAGAAAATTGTTGATATCGTTTTTTCCAAGGGCTTATATAGTTGGAGTCACTAAAAGGATATATTAAAAAGGTATTTTGGTTATTAAATAGAAATTCCAATTCTCCACGATAATTTGAAAAAAACCATCTTGTGCAAATAGAACTTTCTTTTTTTATACTATTTCTAAATAAATATGGTATATTTCAATTATCTGAAAATTCAAAGTGATAGATTGGGGAAATGTATGGTGGATTTCGATGTTATTGTTGTCGGAGCAGGGCTCGCCGGCTTAGTAGCAACAGCAGAAATAGCTGATAAAGGTAAAAAGGTTTTACTTTTGGACCAGGAGCCAGAAGCCTCAATGGGCGGGCAGGCATTTTGGTCGTTCGGCGGTTTGTTCCTGGTTGATTCACCCGAACAGAGACGGATGGGGATCAAGGATTCTAAGGAACTGGCATGGCAGGATTGGCTGGGGACTGCCGGTTTTGACAGGGAAGAAAATGAGGATTATTGGGGTAAAAAATGGGCCGAAGCCTACGTTGATTTTGCGGCAGGAGAGAAACGAGCATGGTTACAAGATATGGGTGTCCGCTTCTTCCCGGTTGTTGGATGGGCGGAACGAGGAGGGTATCTTGCCGATGGGCATGGAAATTCCGTGCCTCGCTTCCATATTGTCTGGGGAACTGGTCCCGGCCTGGTTGCCCCATTCGAACATCGTGTTCGCGAACACATGAAAAACGGTTTGGTTAAGTTTCTTCCCAGGCATCGTGTTGATCAACTTATAACTGATAATGGTGCTGTTGTTGGGGTTAGCGGATCTGTTCTGGTGCCAAGTACAGCAGCTCGCGGGGAGGATAGCAGCCGTGAAGTCGTCGGCAGCTTCGAATTTCGTTCACAGGCGGTACTGATATCGAGCGGCGGGATTGGCGGGAACCTTGATCTGGTTCGAAAAAATTGGCCAAGCCGTCTTGGCCAGCCTCCTAAAGAGATGGTTACGGGTGTGCCTGCCCACGTGGACGGCAGGATGCTTGCCATAACTGAGGAGGCAGGAGGACGCATCGTAAATCGAGATCGTATGTGGCACTACACAGAGGGTCTTAAGAATTGGAATCCTATATGGACAAATCACGGGATTCGAATCCTTCCTGGTCCATCGTCCATCTGGCTGGATGCGACAGGAAAGAGATTTCAGGCTCCGAATTTTCCTGGCTTTGACACACTGGGAACCCTTGATGCAATTAAAAAGACGGGATTTGATTATTCATGGTTTATTTTGACACACAAGATTATTGAAAAAGAATTTGCTCTTTCCGGTTCAGAACAAAATCCAGATCTAACTGGAAAAAGTATTCGAAAAGTAATTGGAAGGGCACTACAAAGTGTTCCGGATCCTGTAAGGGCCTTTATGGAAAAAGGTGAGGATTTTATAGTTGCTGATAACTTATCAGACCTTGTTTCCGGCATGAATAAACTAACAGGCGAAAACTTATTGAACATGGAAAATATTAAACGACAAATAGAAGCAAGAGACCGGGAAATTGATAATAATTTTACGAAAGACCTGCAAATTACTGCTATGCGCGGAGCACGCAATTATCTTGGTGATAAATTAATTCGTGCTGCAACACCGCATAAAATCCTGGACCCCAAAAATGGTCCTTTAATCGCAGTTCGGTTGAATATCCTTAGCAGGAAAACCCTTGGGGGGCTACAAACTGATTTATCAGGAAAAGTATTGAATTCGTCAGGGAATCCTATTCCTGGATTATATGCTGCCGGTGAAGTTTCCGGTTTTGGCGGCGGAGGAATTCATGGATATCGCTCACTTGAGGGGACTTTTGTGGGGGGCTGCCTTTTTACAGGACGTGTAGCAGGCAGGGCTATTGCCGAAGAATTATAGGAATCTCTGACTTTGCGAAATTTAACAAACACACTCTGTTAAAAGATCAGAAAAATCCCAGTGAACATTTCCTGAATAAGAGAACGCCTGGTTAAAATCCAGGCGTTCTCTGCTTGCTATTCCTATTGCTTATCGTACTGCCATACATTTATTTAGTAAGTTAATTCACCTTTTGTTTAAGCGTTTTCTCCATGTCATCCAAATTGTGTGTTCTTATTAAGAATACTTTCTTACCCGTAATTCATATGCTGATAGCGCCCGCGAATGATTTGATAGATACCATATAAAATCAGTCCACCTGCGACGATAGCTAGCAGAACTTGTCCGAACGGCTGATTTGCCAATTCTGTCAAAGCGCCGCCAAGCCCTTTAGATTCATCTGGATTATGGGTATATGCTGTTCGGATGAAGAAAAAACCAACCATGCTCAGGACAATCCCCCTGGCAATCAAACCTGCCTTGCCAGAAAGACGGGCGATTTTACGCTCTTTAGCATTCATTTCATAGGTTTTAAATTTTGACATGAACTTTTCTTTTGCGCCACTATAAAGCTCGTATAGACCATATCCAATAATAATTGCTCCTACTATGCCAACCAGCCAGACGCCAAACGGCTGTTCCATTAACTTGGCGGATATCGTTTTTTCCGAATTCCCGCCACCTGCAGAACCGGTGTTGCTGGCCAATTTAATTGCCCCAAAAGCTAAATTCGCATATATCAGCCCGCTAATAAAATAACCAGTCCTTTTTACCAAACCTTTTGCATCAGTTCCTTCATTTTCAGGATCCTTTATTGCTTTGATAAAATCCCATAAAATGTACCCAATTAGGCCAATCCCAATAAACCATAAAGCAACTTCACCAAAGGGCAAGTTGGCTATTGATTGAAGCGCCCCTGACGTCCCAGTAGTATCGCCTTTAGGCCCGAATGCGGCTAAAGCAGCAAGCACTCCCACCATTCCATAGACCAGTCCTTTGGCAACATAGCCAAAGCGGCCAAAACGGCGAACCCACGGTTTCATGTCTCTCATTTTATTTCTAACTTCTGCTGTTGAAGGTGAATTCATATCAAACACTTCCTCTATTATTCTCTGACCTATTAAAATGTTCCCGCTTTGGGCAAAAAGGAAACCAGCAAGAGTGTGGAATGGTTTACCTGCTTTATGTTTATGTTGGGTACTTAGTTTGGTTTGTTTCATTTTTTACAGTGGGGGAAAAGATAGATAGATCTATTAACTTAAGGAGGTTTCCAACATGCCTTACGATACTTTAAAAGACTTACCAGACGCAGTAAAAGATAACCTGCCCCATCATGCCCAGGAAATTTTCAAAGAGGCATTCAATTCAGCATCTGAACAATATAAAGATGAAGAGACTGCCTTTAAAGTGGCATGGAGTGCAGTGAAAAATGATTATGAAAAAAATGAGCAAGGTGACTGGGTAAGAAAGGAAGAAGATTAGATAATTACTACTGAAAAAGAGTTGGGATTTTTTAGTGGGTGAATAAAAGGATTTTACGTTTTATAAGCGAATTGAATAAAAAGGTTATCATTTTTAAGTACGAATTAGGGTGTTAATAATGGACCAGCAACCTGAACATTATAAAGCCATTATCAAAACAATAGAATATATGAAAGAACACATCCACGAAGAACTGACCTCGGAAAACCTGGCATCAATCGCGGGATACAGCCCTTTTCACTTTTCGCGTTTATTCAAAGAGGTAACAGGTGTATCTCCAAGACATTATCTATCCGCACTAAGAATCGAGGCTGGGAAGGAGTTGCTAATAAGATCATCCACTCATTCCATTCTTAAAACCCTGCTAAAAATTGGTTTTCAGAGTCTGGGGACATTCAGTTCAAAATTCAAACAGTATGTTGGTCAATCACCCAGGCAATTTCAGAAGAATGCCGATAAGCTCCATCAATTTATGAATAATCTGGAGGAGCACGAGGATGTGCTTCCCACCGACACAGATTTTCCCTCTGTCCGTTGCAAAATAGAAGCTCCGGAAAATTTCAAAGGACTGATTTTTGTAGGGTTGTTTCCCCGGCCGATTCCTGATCAGAGGCCTATTATAGGTACTGCATTAAGGCATTCAGTCTGTGAGGTTACTTTAAAAAGGGTTCCATCTGGTACCTATTACGCTCTTGCTGCTGCGATTCCATGGAGCCTGAATCCCCGGGATTATTTTCTGCTCTCAAAAAATCTCAGGGGAAAGGTTGAATGTCCAATTGAAATTTTATCTGACACCACGAGAGACATACTTATTAAACTCAGGGAACCGTTGCCTTATGATCCCCCTATTCTCATCAGCTTACCGAAACTGCTATTTGAAAAAGAAAGCAATCTAGAAGAAAAATAATCTCTTATCTTGTGATAGTTTTATTAAATAAAGGAGTGATAAATTTGTTAAACAAAGTATGTGTTTTAACGATTAAGGTTGACGAAGAAGCTCTTGAGTTTTATACTGAGGTCCTTGATTTCGAAGTCTCAAAACATTACGGGGAAAATATTGTTTCTCTGGTGCATAATGAAGTTCCGATTGTTTTAGAGAAGTGTGATCAAGAAGGAACGATAACAGCCCAAAAGGTGCTGCTTGGCATTTTATCGGAAGATATCGAAGCAGATGTCCTTCGGCTTCGCCAGAAGGGCGCTAAAGTATTATTTAATGAGTCAAGGCCATGTCCGCCAGGCAAGTATAACGTGATAGAGGATCCATTCGGCAATCAACTTGAACTTATAGAGTTTTCTAATTTCATGTGATTAATGAGTTAGAAGGAGCATATATAGGTTTTTGGAAAAGAAGAAATAATAGTTAATGTCCCAATTGAGATAGTCTGTCTTGCCTGGACGATATCCGATCGTGCAGCACAGTGGTTTGCACCCCAAACAAATATTGAAGTCCCTGTCGGCGTAGCATATGAAGGTTATTTTCAGCCAGGCAATAAAACAGAAATGAATACTAGAGGATGCAAGGTAATCATGGCGGCACCTTTCAAGGAGCTCATTTTTGAGTGGAAGGGACCTGATCAATTCAGCACACTGATGAATTAAGAAGATCAGTTCACCCGTATCGGTTAGTTTCGAGAAGGTAAAAATGAATGAAACAAAAGTAACGGTAAACCATAAAGGCTACAGTAAGGAGATGCCTGGAAAGAAGGGATTCAGTGGCATGAGTTAACTGGTCACGGGTTCTTAAAAGTCTTGAAAATGCATTGGAAACAGGCTGCCATCCTAAATAGTGTGTAAAAGAAGAACCACCCGTTCTCACGGGTGGTTCTGATTGCTTATTCTGATGGTTTCTCACCTTTTGCTATATCCGCAGCATATGGGATAATGCCATCTGCTTCGATACCGAAAGTATCTATTTGCTGGGAGTGGAGGACAGTGCCGTCTTTATCAAGAACAGCGAAGCCTCGAACGGCAATCGGACTCTCTGGATCCAGAAGATTAGCCTTTTTGATCAATTTCAGATTTTTATCAGAAATGATTGGATATTCAAGACCCAGTTCTTCCTTCATTGATTTATGCTCTTCAACGGAAGATGCACTTACGGCGTATACATTGCCAGGGAACTGGCTGAATGAAGCTTTTCGGTTCTGCAGCTCGACCAGCTGCGATTTACAGAAGTCTCAGCCAATCCCTGTAAAAAAGAATACTAGTGCAGGCTTTTCCATATTTTCAAAAGAGACATTTTTGCCTTTTTCGTCTGGGAGGGAAAAAGATTTAGACTCCGATTTATCTCCCGAACATCCACTAATGATAGCAGCAGCAATTATTAACAACATTATTATGTAAATTGATTTTCGCATGATGCACCTCCTTAAGTACCTTATAAAGTATATCGTTTTCTGCGGATGACTAGTAATAACAATTAAAATTTAGAAGTCTGCAATTGTTTCAATTGGGTGAAAAATCAGGATAGTATGTTTAGCCTTTATTGACTCGGGAATGAGTCTAAATGTAAAAATAAGTTGATGGAGGCTGAAAAATGTATATCCACAAAAAAGAACTATTGTTTCCAGTCCAAGTCAAAAGCCCCAATCCAGCCCATGCCGCCGCAGTATTAGAGCAGTTTGGCGGTGCAAATGGTGAATTGAAAGCCTGTCTCCAATATTTCGCCCAGAGTTTTAGCACCCCTGACCCTGCGATTCGAGATTTGCTGATGGATATTTCGACAGAAGAAATATCCCATCTGGAAATGGTGGGTGAATGTATTACACAGTTGATGGGTGGTCCTGATAAAGAGCAGAAGATGGAAGAGATGGGTGTAGATGAAAGAAAAATGTCCGGGGAAGGAAACATTCTATCGGATGCCAAGAACCAGATTAACAGCATGATGCAGTTCAATTTTAATTCCACTGTGCAGAAGAGCATGATACTAGATGGACACGGACTTGATTTTGTAGATTCATCAGGTACACCTTTTACAGGAAATTTCATTAATAATGTGGGCGATCTTGTTGCTAACCTGCAATCAGATCTCGCGGCAGAACTTCGTGCCAAGAAGGTATATGAAGAACTTTACCGACATGTAGACGACCCAGGTGCAAGAGAAATGTTCCAATTCCTGATTGACAGAGAAGCTGCCCATGCGACTCTATTTGAAGAAGCAATCATGCGTGCAAAAGAGATTGAAAATAAGAAAGCACACAAAACAGGCGACCATGTAAACATGTATTTCGACCTCTCACTCGGTGGCCTAGCCAAGAATGAATTCAGCTTTGCCAAACAAGCCCAAGTATTTGAAGGACCGATTGAGCCGAAAGAATAATTGTACATCAACCCTCTAAATCAATTTGATTTAGAGGGCCATTTTTTGTTCGTTCTTACTTTAAGATTGGGGGTTAACAGAAAGCCAGTCTCTAAAATAAAAGGAATCAGCTTTTATTTATAGAATTCATTATGTAAAAAAAAACCAAAAGGAGAAACCATGGAAAAGGGTAAATTTCTGTTTATGATCGGGCTGTTCTTTTATCTGGCTGGTATTTACTTATCAACTATATATGTTGCTCGAGGAGCGGTTCTTGGTGTATTCGGTGGTCTCATGATGGGAGTCAGTACATATTATTTAGCAACGATGAACTAATTCAACTGATTACAATTTCTCATAATGCTGCCTGAACACTTTAAAAAGCCTTTCATCACCGCCACGGTCAGGATGGAGAGCCTTGAGTATTTTTTTGAATTCTTTTTTAATCACCTGATTGCTGCTATTCCTTTTTAATCCCAGAAATTCTTCCAATTCAGAAGGTGGAGCAGCGGATGCTTCAATCTGTAAATTAAGCATTTTTTTCAATGTCCGTACCTTTGACTTTTCAATATGCAGACGAGTAGTTAACATTTCAAGTTCTTCCTTAAGCTTTTGGTTCTTTTGTTTGGTTTTTTCCAGTTTCTCATTAAATTCATGCTGTTGTTTCTTGACAATATATTTAATCACGTCTTTTTGGTGGATTAAATATGATTTATTTCTTCTGTGGGACTTCTCGGCATTTAACTGTCCTTCCCGAATCAATATTAAAATATCATCATCGGTAGTTTCTATTCCCAATAAGGAAAATTGTTCAGCAGCTTCTTTGATTGTCAGCATCTATTTCACTTCTCTTATCTTAAAAATAATCAGACAAATCCATCATACCATTGATATTTTTCAGAAAAAGAACAGGAGTATGACAATGTGTTACATATAGATATTCTCGAAAAGGAGTTGGAGATGAATTGGCATTCCATATGGAGGAAGTAATTGAAATGTTGGAACGGACACCTAAAGTATTAGAACAATACCTAGTAGGCCTTTCCGATGACTGGCTTAAAGCCGATGAAGGGGAAGGAACCTGGAATCCATCTCAGGTGATTGGCCATCTTATTTATGGCGAGAAGTATAATTGGATACCAAGATTGGAGTTAATCCTGAGCGATAAAAAGGATAAGAGATTCTTAGTCTTTGACCGATTTTCACACTTGCAACTGTACAAGGAATATTCTATCAGTGAAATGATCAGTGAATTTGGTTCTTTAAGGACGGATAGTATTGAAAAAATGAAACAGTTGATTAAGCATGAAAGTCAGCTTGAATTGTCGGGAATCCATCCTGTGTATGGGGAAGTGAAAGCAAGAGAACTGATTTCTACCTGGATGGTTCATGATTTAACTCATATTTCACAAATTACCAGAGTGATGGCAAAGAGATATGAAATGGCAGTAGGTCCTTGGAAAAGTTATTTAGGAATCTTAAAAAATAACACGCAGAAATAAAAATACATAAATTGTTTTTCAGCAACCTTGTTAAAAATAAAGGGGTTGCTTCTTTGTATGTACTGACTTTCATTCTGCATAGACAGCCGTATGGCAAGTCAAAACAATATTATTTAGAATATTTGATTGGAAGGAAGTTATATGCTGAAAGCCTATTACAATTACGGTCTATACATTTTAGAACATAAAATTAATGTCCTCGTTGAATGTTGGAAGGAGGGCTTATACATACAGGGGCTTACCCATGACCTTTCGAAATTTTCTCCTAAAGAGTTTACTCCCTATGCCAGAAAGTTTTTCTTGAGAAAAGAACTTAGTGAAGAAGATGAATTATGGTGGAAATATGCTTGGTTGAATCACCAACATAAGAATAAGCACCATTGGGAGTATTGGGTTGTGGATCCGAATAAAAAACTAGCATTGCCAATGCCGCGGAAATACTTGATTGAGATGGTGTGTGATTGGCGTTCTTTTTCAAGAAAGTGGGGAAGGAAAGTTAGGCCAGGAGTCATTGACCCTGGTCAAAAGATCATCCTTCATCCTGATACCAGGAAAGAACTTGAAAGCATAATGAGAAATGAAAGAGAGGCTTGAGTTAATTTAAATTTCTATATTGCCAGAGTTCTAGAAAGTAAAAAACAAGACCCATATTGGTGGAAGTTTTTAAAAAATAATGGTACTTATACTGCAAAGGAACTATTTATTAATATATAAAACTTCTATTTGGGTAAAATTCAGAAATCTATGTTAAGATTTAAATTAGTAACAGGTCATAATATCTAGTAATTAACTAAATAGTTTTCGAAGAATAACGGAGGGGCTAAATGTTAACAAATCATTTGGATTTTAGACTCGAACCAAGGATTAGGGAACTCTATGAAGAGCACAAAATGAGGGCGGAAAAAATAGATTGGGGGTATCATGAATTTTTACCGTGGGACAAGGCTATGGACTTTAAACGCGTCCCGTGGGATGAAAGCCAGGTTACGCTCCCGGCACCGGTTATTACAGCGATTGAGACTGCTCTATTGACCGAGGTCAATTTGCCATGGTTTACATCGTATCTTGATCAGACTTTTAAAGGCTCATTATCTGTCATCAAGGATTTTGTGCATACCTGGACGGCGGAAGAGGATCAGCATTCAAATTTGCTGGAGACCTATCTATTGATTACCAGGAATGTTGAGCCGATGAGGCTGCATCAGTTACATAAAATGACTCTTGAGAATGGCTGGGATCCTGATTTTCATACTCCCTTTGAAACGATGGTTTATACATCGATGCAGGAGCTGGCGACTATGGTGTTTTATAATAACGTCGCAAAAGTGGCGGGAGCACATGACAAGGAATTAGCAACATTGCTGAGGAGACTTGCCAAGGATGAAACCCTGCACTATGCTTTCTACCGCGAAGTAATTAAATATCATCTTGAGCTTGAGCCTAATTATTGCTACTATCTGGGGAATGTCATCATGAATTTCCAGATGCCGGGAGCCGTAATGCCCGATTTCGAAAATCGAATGTCCATTATCGCAAAAGAGGCAAACTATGGACCACTTGAATATTTCGATCAGGTACTGGATGTGATCATCGATTACTGGGATATTGAAAATTTAAGGCCGATCGCGCCCGAAGCAGAAAAAGCAAGGCTGGATATTTTGAATTATCATGCCCGCCTGAAAAGGGTAAGGGATCGATTTTATAAGAATAAGTAAAAAAATCAGCGGGCAGTCCGCTGATTTTTTTAAGAGGTAACAGATAATAATTGTGACTCAGAAGGCTATGCAGCCATGCGGTAATACAGCGTGAACACCTTTAATACCGTTTACTACTTGTGTCACTCTGAGATCCACTGTGACACTGGCCAATGCGAGGGCTTCCGTTCGTTTGGTTTGATGAAGCACGCTGATTAATTCAACCATTTCGTCAAGTGCTTGAGCAGCTGCTTGATTTAAATCTTCATTAAAACCGAATGTAATCCATCCATCCGGTGTCTTAGCCCTGGGCATAGTCAGCTGCATATCTTCTCTTACAGTTAACGTAATATCGATCAAATCCATCGGGCACTCAATTGCTGTGCCGGAAACTTCACCGTCACCCTGTGCTGCATGACCGTCTCCGATTGAGAATAAAGCTCCCTCTACAGAAATCGGCAGATATAATGTGCTGCCTCTTTTTAACTCTTTGCAATCAATGTTGCCTCCACAATATCGGGGAGGAGAGGTGTGGTGCACGCCAGGTTCTTCAGGAGCGACACCCATTAGGCCGACAAACGGATTTAGCGGGACATGTACTGGACGTTTTCCTACCTCAGTTCTAGCGGTCATCGTATCATGATTAAGCTCCCAGTCAAGGCGGATTCTCTCTGATCCCGTAAGGCCGAGTGTGTCATTTTGCCAGCTCTTTTTGCCCCCGGCCCAGTTCGTTCCATACCAGCCTGGGACAACATCATTCAGTTTTACCTCAAGCACCGTCCCCGGCTTCGCCCCTTTAACTTCAATCGGTCCAATCATCGGATGAAGGGGAGTATCTTCATTAACAGCAGACTTAAAAAACTCTCTATCAATTCCTTTGGATGGTGAATAACCCCATTCAATATCTGGTGTCTGCAATCGGATTGAGTCACCGGAACTGACTGTGAGTACTGGCTTATATTCATTGTTAAAAGAACCATGAAGGTTTTCCGTTTTTAATTCGAGTGTGTGGATCATGTTTAAAACTCCTTAAGCAATTTTATTTTTTGCGAGTTTTGGCTTTCTTTTAAATAGCTTCGGATTCGTTCCGATATATACTCCAGTTAAAACAAGGGTGGCACCGATTGCATGTCCGGCCGTGAATGTCTCACCTAAAAACAATGTGGCCATAAATACTGCAGATACCGGCATCACATTGATGAAGATAGAAGCTTTCGCGGCACCGACTTCTTTAATCCCGTTATAATACATTACGAAAGAAACAACTGTTACCAATACACTCATATGGATTATGGCAAGCCATGTAGTGCCAGGTGCGTGCTGAACATCCTGCCAGGACGTTTCTGCAAATGCGAACGGAAGCAAGAAGAGAGTCCCGAACGCCACTGCATATGTAGTCGACTCAACAGAACTGAACTTTTTCAGGACGATTTTTCCGACCACACTGTAAAGCGCCCAGCTCACGACCGCGCCCATCAGGACGAAATCAATCGGCTCAAACCCTAATTGGAATAAGTTCATCAGGTTCCCATCGGTTATTACATAAAAGGCACCTGAAAGGGCGATCGCCATTCCAATCAAGTTGTTGCGTGTAATGGTTTCTTTTAAAAATAACGCTGATAAAAGTACGATCAACACCGGATTAGAGGCGATGAACAGAGAGCTTTTAATAACTGGTGCATGCTTGCTTGCCAGGAAAAAGAAGATATTGTAGAAGGCGATTCCTGTCAGGCCCAGGACAGCAAATAAGGCGTAATCCTTCATGGTTGGTTTCTGGAGATTTTTCTCCATTAAGTACATTAACGGAAATAGGAGGATGGCTGCACCGAAAAAACGAAAAAAAAGCAACAGTTGCAGGTTCGAAGCTTTGGACCGCATATTTACCGGCGATAAACGCACTCCCCCAAGTTGATGTGGCAAAGGTCAACATTCCATATGTAAGCCATAATTTTTTGTTCATTGAATTCCCTTCATTCTTTTAAATTATTTAAATAGTATTGTAGCGTTCTTTTTCGATAAGCGAAATAAAAATTTAGTAAGTACTGAAATTTTTTTAAGCTGAATAGTCAAAAGTCATATAGAATACTATCTTTTTCTATGCTATATACATAAAATAACTGCTTTTTTCATTTGTAAATATACCAATTTTTGGACCGTACTGTTAAAATCATGAGTAAGGGAGGATATTGAATTTTAAAAAGTACGGTTAGAAAATTATAAGGTATTTTTTCGTTTTTAATCATATTTTTTAGCTATTCATAGTGAAACAAATGTTAAGTTCCATTTGGTAACTTGTATGTCATTTTTTTATTGCGCAACCGATTGCGCTTCTTTCAATCCTAAATAAAATCGTTGGTCAGGCAGTTCAGAACTGAAAAATTAGGAGGAAAATAACATGAAAAAAGTTCTTGTAATTGGGGGTACTACATTCGATACTGTCATCCATCTGGAAAAACTGCCAAATCCGGAGCCCCAAACGATTCACTATGCAGCTTTTACTGAGACTTTGGGTTCTACTGGGGCTGGAAAGGCCTTGAACCTTTCAAAGCTTAAAGTACCAACGACGCTTCATTCCATAATCGGAAATGATGAATATGGTGCAAAGATTCGAAAGAAACTAGATGAAAATGAAGTAGATTTTGTATACGACCACGACCCGAAAGGAACGGAAAGGCACGTTAACTTGATGAGTGAAGAAGGTGAGCGGATTTCAATCTTTCTGACTCAATCCTCGGCGGACTTGCATCTTAACTTACACAGACTAGAGCAGTTAATAAAAGACGCTGATTTAGTTGTTCTGAACATCATCGCTTATACAAAGCAGTTGATTCCTTTGATAAAAAAATACAATAAACCTGTATGGACCGATTTACACGACTATAACCCCGGCAATCCTTATCACGATGAATTTATCGACATTGCAGACTATATTTTTGTCAGCTCTGACAATATGCCGGATTATAAAGGAACAATGGAAAAGTGGATTGCCATGGGCAAAGAATTAGTAGTTTGCACTCATGGAAAAAAAGGATCGACGGCTTTGAAAAAAAATCAAAAATGGATAGAAACCCCGATTATTGGCCAGTATCAGTACAAAGATGCAAATGGAGCAGGTGACAGCTTTTTTTCTGGTTTCTTGTTTGGATATTTAAAGGGAAAATCAACAGAGGAGTCTCTTAAGCTGGGAACAATTTGTGCAGGACTGTGTATTACATCCGATGAGTTGGCATACGAAGAATTAAATCCACATTTAGTTGAGATGGAATACAGGAAATATTTCGGTTAAATTAAAGTGTTATGTTCCTTCGTATGGGGAAGAATATCTAAAACATACAAAGGAGTGAGAGAATGTTTATCGAGGGGAAAATCATCTCCGGTACCTTTGATCAATCTATAAACGAATTTTCTCTGCAGCGTGTAAAAACCTTTGAAACACAATCCATTTTTAAAGAATGCCAGATGGAATCCGTTTATAATTATTTAAAAAAACACGAAAAAGACCCCGACGGACAAATCATCACACTTTATGATCAGATGCCTGTAAGGCTGACCCAAGCGGAAATCAATCACTTGCTTACAGATCTAGAACGGGTAAAGTCACTGTATCATTGAAAAGCAGCTCTTTTTATTAAAAGGTAAGACTTTTCCCAAATGGTTAAATGGCAATGTAAAAGCAAACATTGTGGAATGTTATATTTTTAATGGTAGACCAATTTGCTATGTCGGCGATTGGTCCTTTTGTTTTGCCTGTACATGTACAAACCATTTATAAATAGAAGGAATTTCGAAACTTTTTGTGGAATTTCTTATGGAACGAAAGAAGCCGGTAAGCTTAATACAGAAAGCTCACCATGGGAGGATAGTTTATGGGAATCTTCTCTCTAATAAAGCCATTAACTAAGTATGAGGATTATGTGTATAGAGCTGGAACATATGAAAGCTGGTTTTTAAAGAAAAAAGCTATACAAGTGATGAGGCTTGCCACAGAGCAAAATTTTAGCAAGGAAGAAATATCAAGTGGTCTAATTTATCTGGGGCTTTTATATTCCTCGTCTAAAGAATATCGAGAGGCATCAGACTGTTTTAATAAAGCTTTAGAATTAGTGAAAAACCAAAACTTTAATTACAGCGGAAACTTTAAGAAGATAATTCAAACCTTTATCAAAAATGGAGAACATCAAAAGGCAGAATATTGGCTGGCTCATCTGCTTCAACGCCAAAATTATGATGAAAATTTCAAAAAGATGGCTGCACTCTCAAAAAAGTTCACCCAGTAAATCTACTTCAGTTAACTGTTCTCGTTAGTTTAGGGATAATTTGTCTTTTTGGACCTTTAGCACATCTGAATTTTTTACTGTAAGTATGAATGAATTTGATTCTGAACGATAGAGGCATTCATTCTTGGGGTCTATTAAAAATAAGAAGGAAATAATTAAACTTGTGATAAATAACATTAAGGAGTGTGTTGATTCAGGAAGAATCAACCCATTTTGAAAAAGATGAGGGATTGTTAAATATTATAAATAATGGATATATCCGGTTACACAGGGGGAAGAAATGAAATATGAGATATATGCAGTAATCATTTTAGTTATTGGATCCATAATTGCCATTTTGCGAAGTTATAATAAATCTAAGGAAACAAAGTTTAGGGTATGGGGATCAGCTACAATGCTCTTATTTGCACCTATACTTTCTTGGTTAGTCGGCAGTCTTTATGGTGTGATTGAAGGAAGTGGATTTGCGATGATAGGGGTTTTAATCATCCTGTTTCCAATCCTTTTCATTTTAGGATTTGTTCTCTACTGGATAGGCGGCAACGAGAATTAAAAAGGATGGTATGAAAATAGTTAATTAAAATACTATTGTTTTGATTTAGATAAAGTAGGATTTAATGTATAGGTTTTTGAACATTTTTATACTTTTTCTTCTACTAACTTTTGCGTTGATTTTAGAAGGATTAACCGCCTATTTTGCTGAAACCTTATTTTATATGCGAAGCAGCATTCCTATAATGAAGCAATATTACGATTAAAATAGAAGCTATAACTCAATGATATATTTTCGGGAGGAATCAAATGCAATTATTGATTGAAGAGTACAGTCGAGGCTATGAAATGTTAAGGGAATCCATTAAAGGATTATCTGAGGAAGAGATTAGGTTCAAACCAGGAAAGGATAAATGGAGTATACATCAGGTAATTATACATATTACAGATTCTGAATTGGTGTCTACTTATAGACTTAAAAAAGTTTTGTCCGAACCTGAACCACTTTTAACCTCGACTGATCAGGATGCCTGGGCAAATTCATTGAATTATGAGCAATTGGATCGTGAGCAATACTTCCTCCTTTTTAAATTACTTCGCACCAGTATGCTTCCTATTCTCCTAAATTTAACAACAGAACAACTTGAGAGAGGTGGAGTGTATGCAGATGCTGGACGATTCACATTCAAAGAATTATTGGAATACCGTATCCAACATATACGAGGACACCTTAACCAAATTGAAAAACTGAAAAAGTCTTTCGGGAGTGCAATGTCAAAAGATTATTTTAACCCTAAATAGAGTTTATTAGTATAAATATCTGTATATCAATAAAAATGGGCAATCATTTTCATCCGCATTTTGATGACTAATTTTTCTGAAATACCGTAATTTTGTGACAGGTAACCCTGTTACCCAGATCTGCTTTTTTATACCGAAAATACCTATAGTTAGCGTAACAGGAATAAAGTTAATATTCTCGAATAGGTAAGGAGGGAATATTGTAGACCATACACATATTTGAGTTGGCGAGGTCTGTTTGGAACGGTTATGAAAAGGAGGAAGGATTATCAAAGCAACATTAAAACCAATTATCGGTGGCCTGACATCAGGTATCGTGCTTGGCATGTTTCTAAGAATCATTCAATCTATAACAAACCTAAAAGTGTATACCTTGTTGCTCAATGTTGATTACGTGCCAATTCTTAAAGATATGCATTTGCCCGAAATAGTTGAGTTTGGTTTGCATCTTGTGATATCAGTAATTCTTGCTTTCGGAGTAAACCTTTACATATTCAAGGAGGAGCTGCAGAAAGAAAAAATCCCTGGTTTTGTAATTAAAATTGGACTGGTTGTTGGGTTGCTTCTATACCCAACGACGCTTCTTTCTGACAAGACACCGGAAATCACCAGTTCCTTTTCTTTGCTTTTCTGGATGGCTGGCCATGGTCTTTATGGTGCGGTACTAGGGAAGTTGTTGGTTTATGACAAGCGGTAACTGGATTAGAAACAAAGATTGCCAGGAGTTTATTCTCCTGGCAATTGTTTTATGGTGTTATTTTTTATGGAAGGTGAATGTATTTTTACCGGCCCGTTTTGAAGCGTATAGAGCTTCGTCAGCGTAACTGATGACGGTAAATGGGTCGATATCATGCTGTGGCCATACGGCTCCACCAACACTGCATCCAACGCTTAGCTGTAACTCCTCGATTTTATAAGGCAAATTTATGTTGGTGATCAGCTTGTCAGCAATAGATTCAAACACAGGTTCTACCGATTGTTCTGGCGTGGCCAGCACCACAAGGAACTCATCACCGCCGAGCCTGAATATTTCATCCTCCTTACGGGTGCTTTCCTTGAGCCTGCTTGCCACTTTCTGGAGCAGCAAGTCTCCGGTATGATGCCCATGAGTATCATTTATTCTTTTAAAGCCATCTAAATCCAAATATAGAAAGGATAGGGAGTGACCTGCATTCTTCGCCTGTTTCATAAACTCATCCAATGCTACTCGATTGCCAAGGCCTGTTAAAAGATCCTGATGTGCGAGGGTTTCCATTTTTCCCAAATTGGATTCAGTCTGTATTAAAGAATCGACTAAATCCCTAAGTGAACCGGATAACAGTTCAAGGTCTTTAATTCCTTTGATATAAGGAATTGTCGTTTCATGACCCAATCTTAAGCTATGAGCAGCTCTTGATATTTTCCGCAAAGGATTAGTAATGAATCCGGCAACAAGCCAGCCTATCAATGCGAAGACAACAGCTATGATTGTACCAAGTTTGATGATATAGGATTTTAATTCATTAACAGGGGCAAAAGCATCTTCTGCGGGGATGCGGACTATGACTGTCCATCCTAGGCCTGAATAATCATGGTGGCCATCACCGACTGCAAACCCTGTAAGATACTCTTTACCATCTGGCCATTTTTCCACGAGCCAGCTGTTAACACCTTTTCTCGCATTGTGAACACTTTCAAGATCCAGAGATTTTCCCGTCAACCCCTTTGGTCCAAGGATGACAGTATCGTCAATACCACTCACGACAAAAACTTCTGCACCACTTAATTCATCCTTTAAGGGTTCGACAATGTTATCTTTAACCTGCCTGGACCATTCCCAACTGAGGTGGGCAGCCAGCACTCCAGTGAAATTTCCATTTGCATCTGTTACAGGCTGGCTGATGTCAACAAATTGCAAAGGCTCTCCAGACGGGTTTGGCAGCAGGTTTGCAAGGAGGACGGCTTTATGGACATCGCCAATAAAAGTTCCTTTTTGTCCTTCCTGATAAACAGGGCGCTTCGATATATCAGCACCTAACAGGATTTGGTCTGTTGCCGCAACTACATTCCCAGCAGAGTCTGTAAGACCTATCCATGAAAATACGGGAATACTGGTCTTTAACTGGTCCAGTAAAGTTTGGGCTGATTTGAAATCTTCAGGAGATTTAATATCCTCTATCTGGCTTAGGACTTCAACTTCCCCAATCCTCGACCACATAAAAGAATCCAGCTTATTTGCCATATGATAGGCAGTAGTTGAAAGACTGTTCCCAATCTCTCTTTTAATGGTTGCACCTGAATGCTTGCTGATTGTTATACTCAAGAGCATTGTCAGCGTGATGATGATGACCGCAAAAAATAGAGCCATATAGGCTCGAATATTGATTTTCATAAAAAATAAACCCTTTCGCACTACAAAACTTTCAATCTCCACTTAATTATTTCGACAAATTTTTCAATGTTTTAATAGGATTTGTCTGTTATTTTTTCTGGAACCTCATCATAACTGCCCTAAGGCACAATAGGAACAATATAGTAAAAGTTACTTTTACAATGGAGATATGATCAAGTAAGAGAGTATGTGTCATCCGATTTGATGAAAAAATTGACCACCAGACAGGATCAGAATAAAGTGTAGAGACTATGATCCAAAATAATAAAAATATAGAAATGAAAATTATATAAGCTATCACATCTTCACCCTCTTATTGTTCGTTACTCTCGCGGATAATTTCCATATAAAATCGGACGGCGTTTAAATAGTTTTCAATACTGATATGCTCATTTGTTCCATGCATCCTGTTCAGGTCTTCGGATGTCAAATGGACGGGAAGGAATCGATAAGTATTTTCCGAGATGCTGTCATAATGCTTAGCGTCTGAACCAGCGAACATTAGATAGGGGGCTATGACTGTGTCACCGTATACATTACGTGCGCCTTGCTGGATGACTTTGAAATGCCAGCTGTCAACAGAAGATACACCAGAAGCTTCAGTGCCTTCAATCGATATTTTGATTTGCTCATCGTCAATAGTCTTTTCTATAAAGTTTTTCACATCATCTAAGGATTCCCCGGGCATTAGACGGAGATTGACGAAGGCTGAAGCTTTTTCAGGAAGAGCATTATATTGTTCACCAGCCTGAAAAATCGTCGGTGAAATGGTCGTTCTGATCAGAGCTGCAGAGGCTGGCTGTTGCAGCAGTATTTTTTCAATAACCGGTTCGAAAATAAACTTATTTGCAAAGACATATTTCATCCCAAAACTCATCTCCGGAGCAACAAATTCAAATAAGTCTTCGCCTGGTCCCTGGAGATCTTCAGGGAATTGGGTTTCTTCCAGTTTTGCAATTGCACTTGCAATCCTGCCTAAATTGGTCCTGTTTTTCGGTTGTGAAGAATGCCCGCCGCTGCCTTCAATCGTGAGTTGAGCTGTGGCTGACCCTTTCTCTGAGACGCCAACCACGCCGACTGGAACATCCACTCCTGGAACCATGTTTTCAACGATCGCACCGCCTTCATCCAGAACAAAATCAAACTTGATGCCTTTTTCATTTAATTTGCGGACAATCATATTAGCGCCTTCAGCACCGCCAATTTCTTCATCAAATCCAAACATAAAGTACATATCACGCTTAGGCTGATATCCTTTTGATAGTAACTGCTCGACAGCTTGGAGTATGCCAATTACCCCGATTTTGTCATCCAGAGTTCCCCGCCCCCATATCTTACCGTCTGCGAGGGTGCCGCTGAAAGGAGGGTGATCCCAGTTACTTTCCGTCCCTTCAAGTACCGGTACCACATCATAGTGACTGGTCAATCCGATAGGGGACTTTGCTGGATCAGAGCCTTCCCATCTGAATATAAGAGCATAGCCATTTACTTTTTCTAGCTCAAGATTTTGATGAACTTTAGGGAAGCTTTGTTCCAAAAAGGAAATGAAGCGATCGAACTCCGCCATTTTCATCCTGCTGCGGTCTTGAAAGGATATTGTCTGAAATTGAATGGCCTTTGACAGCTTATCAATCGCTTGTTCTTCTTGTATTGTTCCAGTGAAAGGAACTGGTTGAGGCTGCCTCGATTTCAAGCTAATGGTGTTAAACATGGTGAGAATCAACAGTAATAGGAACAAGGCCCCGATAATTATCAACGGTAACTTAAGCTTTTTCATAGATTACTAGTCCACCTCCAATGTTTTAAAAAAAGCCCCCGGTTTCCCAGAGGCTGATAATTAGGCAATTTCAGGTGCTTGTGGCTGTGTTTCTGGTTCAGGTACGAAAGCAAGTATGACCATGCCAATGATAAAGAGGATGACCAGGCTGAAAACACCCATACTTGATTTACCTGTTAGCTGTGCTGTAAGTCCGACCATCAGCGGACCCATGATTGATGCAAACTTTCCAAATATATTATAGAAGCCGAAGAATTCATTTGCATTCGCTTTAGGGACCAATTTGGCAAAATAAGACCGGCTTAATGCCTGGATACCACCCTGTGATGTCGCTACAAGCATAGCAAGGATCCAGAAGTCTGTTGTAGTCTCGAGGAAGTAGGCGTATATACAGACAAAAATATAAATGATAATTCCAACATAAAGCATCTTTTTACCGGTAAAGCGTTCTGATAATCTTCCAAATAAAATGGCGAACGGCCAGGCAACAACCTGGGTTGCAAAAAGAATGATTAATAGACTCGTAGAACTGATGCCAAGGTCTGTTCCATAAGCGGTGGACATGGTGATGATTGTCCCGACGCCATCAATATAAAAGAAGTATGCTAGTAAGAATAAAAATAATGCCCTGTATTTGCGGATTTCTTTGAAGGTTTTCCCTAACCGTCTAAAGCTTTGCAAAACGAGTTGAGGTTCACGCTCAATATAATGCTTCTGGTGGACATTTTTGAACATAGGAATTGAGAAAAGTGCCCACCACAGCGCCGTGATGATGAAAGCAGCCTGGCTTGCCAGTGTTATTGAAACTGGCAATACCTTGGTCTGTGCCAGAATGATAATCGCTATGCTGATGATAAACGGAATCGTACTTCCGATATACCCCATTCCATAGCCGCGCGCTGACACTCTGTCCATGCGTTCATCAGTCGTTACGTCAACGATGAAGGCATCGTAAAAAACATTGGAACCGGTAGAACCAAGGACGGCCAGGGTGTAAATAACAAGCAGCATCATCCAGTTTCCGCTAGGCACTAAAGCGAGTCCCGCGGTAAAAGTGATACCTAGGGTGAAGAAAATTGTGAAAAATCGTTTTTTCATTCCCTGGTAGTCTGCGATTGTTCCTAGGATCGGTCCAATCAAGGCGAGGATGAAGGTGGCGATGGCAATTGTGTAACCAAGATAAGCGGTCGAATTTGACAGGCTCACGCCGGCTTCGGTAGCAGAAGCTTTGTAAAAGAGCGGAAAAACAGCCGTCGAAATAATAATCGAGTATGCCGAGCTAGCCCAGTCGTACCGAATCCAGCTGCTCTCTTCCTTCGTAAAACCTTTCATCATTTTTGCCCCCAGTAGATTTGTATTTTTATATTAGCTTGCATATAAGGAACCCGGTGTTCAAAATAATCGTATAAGTGTAAGAAATGTCCAAATCTCTTGTAACTGGTATTGAAAAGCGCCAATTCGGCATGAATGGTACGCCCAGGAATACCTTACCGGAAATTAACTCTTGCAGCCGAACCAGTTAAACAGGCTCATTAAATCAATCACCATCCGTACCATCCTGCTTAATCTGCATAGTTAGTTCCTGCCTTTTAACATTTCGCTTCAGAACCTTGAAAAACCTTCAATTGCATGGTTTAAATATCCAAAATACCTTCGATGACACGTCCGTCTGTTTCGCCAAGATCTAACCCCAAAAGGCGGGCAAAGGTGGGGCCTTCATCAACCAGATGCATCGAACGAATCGATATTCCGGGACAGATCCCTTTTCCTGCTGCAAAGAATACTGTGTGGTAGCCTTCTTTTTCAGGAGAATAACCATGGCAGGCAAGGGTGTATTTTTTGGATTTTGCGTCCTGTTGGGTAACTTCTTCGACGAATTCTCCATCGATTGCTTCGCTAAAGTAAAAGCCATTGGCTGCTTCCAGCATTCTAAAGGCTTTGCCATCTGCACCAATAGCGTTCGCCTCTTTACCTGTGATGATTTTTTCGATTCCGTTGGAGGGGTGGTGAAGCAGCTCTGCTAAAAGCTCTGTGACAATATTCTTTGTTTGGAAATCCTCTCCTTCTTTCACATATACGTACGCTGATCCGTCGCAGCTTTTACAATAGGCTTTCCAGTCTGTAACTTTGCCGGAAGCATTCACCTGAATAAGTCCTCGTTCTTTAAATAATACGTTTAATTTCACTACTTTAGACTCGTCGAGAGCACTGTGGTCACCAAGAAGGATAATAGTAGAGTCATCCAGGATACCGGCTTCTTTGATTGCTTCAATGATTCTGCCCAATCTCGCATCATGGCGCTGCAGAGCAGCTTTTGATTCATTTGATGAAAAGCCATACATATGGCGCTGGGAATCAAGATCGACAAAATGGATCAGCATTAAATCAGGCTTTCTCGTTTTAATCGTTTCAACCGTTGATTCAAGCACGAAATCATCGAGCTCCGGCTGGTTAAGTCCATTTCGTACATGGCCAAATTTAGAATTCATTTCAAGCTGATACCTTGGACTGCCATTAAGCAGGGAAACAGGAATTTGATGATGCCAGGGCCTGTTGGCGAATATTTCAGGCATGTTGTAATCGATATCAGCTTTGGCGGTGACAGGCCAAAGTAAAGCCGCTGTTTTCATGCCAGCTTTTTTGGCCTCATCGTACAGTGTTGTCCCTTTAATGTGATGACGATGCCAATACCAATCCGGTGAATTTCTCCCTGGCTGGGTAAATGTATTATTAACAATTCCATGGCGATTTGGGAAATTTCCCGTTACGATTGTCGCATGGCATGGATAGGTAACAGAAGGGTAGATTGTCTCCACATTCGTGCAATAGGAACTATTTTCTATGAAAGCTTTAAAATTGGGCAGCTCCCTGAGCTGTGGCACATCATGCTCAGAAAGGCAATCAAATGAGATGACAATTAAATGGTCTGTGAGTTTGTTCATGGGCGCCTCCAATAGTTGTGTATATCCTTAATATATCAGAAAAAAATGGAAAGAATAATCAGCTCTCGTGAAAAGAAGGATTTATCTTACTAACAAAGAAGTAATGTAGGTATCTTAAAAATTTGGAGGCAGAACAAAATGAATCTTATTGATAAAGCACTTCAAATTGCTTCAGAGGCCCATGAAGGCCAATACCGAAAAAACACTATCATTCCTTATATCTCTCATCCTGTTGCAGTGGGGATGATTATCCAAAAAGCAGGCTATAGCGACGAAATGGTAGCTGCTGCCATACTGCATGACACAGTCGAAGATACTGATTTGACATTGGATGATGTGGAACGGGAATTTGGAAAGGAAGTTGCACAGCTAGTAGCAGGTTGTTCAGAACCTGACAAATCACTATCCTGGGAAGAGCGTAAGCAGCATACGATTGACTTTTTAAAAAATGCACAGGAAAAGATCAGAGTTATTGCGTGTGCAGACAAGCTGCACAATGTCCGCACGATTCGTAGTGATAAGGAGCGCTCTGGAGAACAAGTGTGGAACAGATTCAACCGTGGCAAAGAGCAGCAGGAATGGTATTACCGAAATGTAATTATAAGTCTGGGATTTGCTACTAAATTTCCGTTATTGGAAGAACTGAATAGCGAAGTAGAAAGTTTATTCGCCAAAAAGGATTAAAGCAGTTTCCGAAAAATCGTGAAAGCACTAAAGGAAATAAAGGAGAATGAGTGATGGAAACAATCCTAATTTACAGAGATGGTTCTTCCAACAAGTTTTGGAAAATCCATGTAGGAGGAAAAAGCCATACGGTAACGTACGGAAAGGTTGGAACTGTGGGAGCGGTCAAAGTTAAGACCTTTGATACTGAAGAAGCATGCAAAAAAGATGCTGATAAACTTATTAAATCTAAGATGAAAAAGGGTTATACCCCAGCAAATCCTTCTGATCAGGTCATAAAGGAAAACACGATGTCCGAATCAGTATTTTGGGAACTTCTTGAAACTGCAAAACAAAAGGGCGAAGACCCTGACGAACAGGTGGAGTGGCTGGTCAATCACTTATCAAAGAGACCTGTAAAAGAAATTGTCTTGTTCGATTATTATTTCAATCAGAATTATTATAAGTCCTACACATCGGATCTTTGGGCAGCTGCGTATATCATCATGGGCGGTGCTTCTGATGATTCCTTTGACTATTTTAGGGCCTGGCTGCTTTACCAGGGGAAGGACGCATATGAATCAGCCATCCAGGATCCTGAAAGAATCATTCCTCATTTAAAAATGCTCGAGGAAGAGGAGGAAGTACCACAGCTTGAAGACCTGTTAAGTGTTGCCAGTATCGCATACGAAGAGAAAACAGGCTTGGATTACGATGATTATTACGATCTTTATGTACAACTTACCGGAGATCAGCATATCCCTCCTGAGATTGAATTTGACTGGGAGGAAGATGATGAAGAAGGCTTGAAACAAAAGTTCCCTGCTTTGTGGTCAAGATACGGGGATCAACCGTTGGAGTATTAAAATGAATTTAAGGGGAGAAAATCTTTGAAGTCACCACTTTTCAATAGAGTAAATAATGTATTCATCCATGTTAGCAATTTAAAAAAATCCACCGAATGGTATTACGCTTTGCTGGGAATTCCATTCGACAATGAAAAGGTTGAATCTCCAGTCCATAACATTCCGGTAGCATCTGAAACAGGACTAACCCTTGATGACCACACCTTCGACCCGGGATTTATGTTAAATCCTTCTGGCCACGTGTTATTTAACTTCCTGGTCGACGATGTAGATAAAGCCTATGATTTTATAAAACTAAAGGGAATTCCGATAGTGAAAGAAATTGAGCGTATTGGGGATTTTGCTTATTTTAATTTCCAAGATCCAGATGGCAATGTCCTGATGATTTGTAATTGCTAATTATATGGTCTTTCCTATCATTATTATTTTTAGTATGATTCATTTTTAAAATAATCGGGTATAAAACATATAATCCTTTAAAGGGGTGATAATTATGACGAATTTGAAACTGTCAAAAGAAGAGCTATTAGATAAAATCCAGAATAGTGATGGCAATTTAAGCATTTCGTCCGTATCCTCCATTCAAGAAGGAGAAGAATTGATCGCACTGGCCAAAACCCTGGAACATGAGGGTAAGATTGTTCTTCTAGAATATTGTGTTGATAATAAGCCCCTGGCTGTTTCCTTAAAAACAAAAAAACCTGATTAATCATATATATTGGAGAGGCGGACTGCTAAAAAGCAGTTCGTCTTTTTTTGTTATATAATGACATTTTCATAGGAACATTGAATGAAAATGAATTAGAAAACGCTTCCTCAAGAAAATTCATAAAATTATGATTGACCGAATTTTTTATCTATATTATTATCGTCCTAATAGTTTTTTTCTTTCGTAAGACGAAGCGTTGAAGTAAAAAAGAAAATGGAGGGGAAAAGTCATGTCTCAATTATTAGCATTAGTTATTGTTGTATTCATCTTATTAGTAGGCGATTTGGTCGCTGTCAGAACGAAGGCATGGATTCCGTCCATGTTCGTGTCAGCTGTCCTGTTCCTTATTGGGTACTGGACTTTCTTCCCGAAAGAAATCGTTGCTCTTGCCGGGGTACCTTCGGCAGTAGCGGTCATGATGATGTACTTATTGATCACAAATATGGGGACATTGCTTTCCATCAAGGAATTAAAGAACCAGTGGAAAACAATTGTAATTGCGCTTTCGGGTATTTTAGGCATAGTGGCTGTACTATTAAGTGTGGGTACGCTTATCTTCGGATTCCAAACAATGGTTGTAGCAGTGCCACCATTGGTTGGCGGGGTAGTTTCCGCTTTAATCATGTCTGAAGGAGCAAAGGAAGCAGGGCTTGCTTCACTATCAGTTTTCGCCATCGTCATTTATGTGATGCAAGGATTCGCAGGATATCCTTTAACTTCACTAGTCTTGAAAAAAGAAGGCAAGCGGCTTTTGAAGCAGTACCGTGAGGGCACCCTTGCAGCCGGGGAAGTAGCTGTAACTGTTGAATCTGCACCGCAAGTAGAATTGAAACTTTTTAAAAGATTGCCAGCCAAATATAACACAGAGTTTTTTAAGTTTTTCAGACTTTCACTTGTTGCATATCTTGCTTATTTAACTTCTACATTGCTGGCACCGATTGTCTCAATTAGTCCATTCGTGCTGGCGCTGTTATTTGGTGTCATCGCTACAAGTGTTGGATTCCTTGAAAAGCAGGTTCTTCAGAAAGCGAACGGCTTTGGAATGGCGATTCTCGTATTGATGTTATTCATTTTTGATGGACTTAAGCAGGCAACTCCAGGGATGCTGCTTGAAATCCTTGTACCTTTAATAGGAACGATCATCTTAGGGGTTATCGGAATGTATATCTTCTCATTTGTTGTTGGTAAGATTTTAAAGGTAACGAAGGAAATGGCTTTTGCAGTTTCTCTTACTGCGCTTTATGGGTTCCCAGCGGATTATATCATTACTAACGAAGTCATCAATTCACTGACAGATGATGAAAAGGAGAGAGAGGCACTCACAAGTCACATGCTTCCCCCTATGCTTGTCGGAGGCTTCGTGACCGTTACCATTGTATCTGTAGTGCTTGCAGGCATCTTTGTCGGATTCTTGTAAGAGAAAGGGATGAATTAGATTGCTAGAATTAAAAGATCGGATTGAACGGCATATTAAACAAATCAGCCAGTATACAGCGACCCCTGGAAAAGGGACAACCAGACTGACATATAGTCAGGAAGATTTGAAAACACGTAACTATTTAAAGCAAAAAATGAAAGAATATGGACTGCATGTATATGAAGATGGCTTAGGAAATATTTTCGGCAAACTGGATGGAAAACTGAAGGACGATCCAAGCGTAATGATCGGCTCCCATTTCGACTCTGTCCCACACGGCGGCTCATATGATGGGCCCGCCGGGGTCGTTGCCGCACTAGAAGTAGCAGCACTTTTTGCTAAAAACGCCCTTACCCCCAGGTATCCTTTGGAGGTCGTTGCGTTGGTTGAAGAAGAGGGCTCAAGGTTTGGCGGTGGGCTGATGGGCTCCCGAGGCATGGTTGGATTGCTTGATGAGCAGGATTTTTACTTGCTTAAGGATCAGAATGGAATTTCTACTGTTGAAGCGATGTCCAAAATCGGCTTGGACTCCTCGCTTGCCAAGAAAAGAGATCCCAAAACGATGAAGGCCTTCCTGGAATTACATATTGAGCAAGGCCCAATTTTAGAAGAAAAAAAGATTCCTATTGGAGTTGTGGAGGCAATTGTAGGTCTTACACAATTGGAGATTACCATTAAAGGCCAGGCCGGACATGCGGGAACAACTCCTATGGACCGGCGGGCAGATGCACTTGTCACAGCAGCCAAAATCATCAGCCGGCTGCCTGACCTTGTTGACGAAGAAGGTGAAGGCACGGTGATCACCACGGGGCGTTTGAATGTGTATCCAAATGGAGCAAATGTTATCCCTGATCAGGTAGTCTTTTCGGTAGATATCCGTTCAGGGAAGGAAGAACATGTGCTGAATGTCATAAAGAAAACAAAACAACTTATAGATTCCTATAGTGAAAATGGTATCGAAATAACAATCGATCAGCTTCTGTATATACAGCCAAAAGAATTGAACGCTGGTATTCGCTCTATTTTAAAAGAAAAAAGCGATGAGATCGGTATTCCATATTGTCCATTCAATAGCGGTGCCGGCCATGATGCGATGGTCCTTTCCGATTTTACTGATGTAGGAATGCTGTTTGTTCCGAGTAAAAATGGACTAAGCCACTGTCCAGAGGAATGGTCAGACTCAGAAGATATCGCCAGGGCAGTTGAAATCTTGTATGAAGCAGCAAAGACATTAACGGAGGCGGAAAAATGATTAACCAAAAGATAAAAGAAGCGTTGCAGGAATATAAGAACGAATTAACAAGTTTGCGCAGGAAGCTCCACAGCGAGCCGGAGCTTTCCTGGGAGGAATTTAAGACAACTGATTTTGTCTGTTCTTATCTTGAAGACCTCGGTATTTCGTATCGTCGTACTGAACCGACAGGTGTTATAGCGGAAATCAACGGAGGAAAACCTGGCAAAACAGTTGCTCTAAGAGGAGATATGGACGCCCTTTCGGTAGAACAATTGAATAAGGATTTGCCATATGCGTCAAAAGAAGATGGAAAGATGCATGCATGCGGACATGACGCCCATACGGCTATGCTGATGGTTGCAGCGAAAGCATTAAATAAGATTAAAGAAGATTTACCAGGAAAGGTCCGTCTTTTATTTCAGCCTGCGGAAGAAGTAGCTCAGGGTGCACGGGCTCTTGTAGAACAGGGGGCCGTTGAAGGAGTCGACAACGTTTTTGGGATTCATATCTGGTCCCAAATGCCAACGCATAAGGTGAGCTGCACACCAGGGCCATCCTTCGCATCGGCTGATTTGTTCAAGGTGACCTTTAAGGGAAAAGGCGGACATGGAGCCATGCCGCAAGCCTGCATTGATACAGCAATTGTAGCTTCATCATTTGTCATGAATGTGCAATCCGTAGTTTCTAGAACAATTGACCCGCAACAGGGAGCGGTTTTAACTATTGGAAAAATGGCAGTAGGTACACGTTTCAATGTCATTGCCGAGAATGCGGTGATTGAAGGAACAGTACGCTGTTTTGATCCAGCCGTGCGCGACCATATTGAAGAACAGCTTACCCACTATGCTGAAAATGTCGCTGCTATTTATGGAGCTACAGCAAAAGTGGAATACACACGCGGCACTCAGGCCGTCATTAATGATGAGGATAGTGCACTTTTAGTCCAGCAGGTGGCCGCAGAGGCATTTGGCGAGGGAGTTATTTATCATGAAAAACCAACTATGGGCGGTGAGGACTTCAGTTTCTATCTAGATGAGGTCCCAGGCAGCTTTGCGTTAGTAGGCAGTGGTAATGCTGACAAAGATACAGAATGGGCCCACCATCATGGCAAATTTAACATCGATGAAGATGCATTGTCTACTGGTGCGGAACTCTATGCTCAGTACGCATGGGCTTATTTGAACAGGAACTAATGAAAGTGGAGAACCTTATGGGCTCTCCACTTTTTATTACCTTTTTTTCTTTTTACCAGGATCGGCGGCCGGTACTTGCTTGGTTTTTGATTCCAGGGTCAGCTCCACATGGTAGGTTTTTTCATCAATAGCGGACACCCTGACAACCTTTCCTTTGCGCCCCTTGATTTTCAGATCCTCCCCAACCGAAGGAACCTGCTGGCGAAGCTGATTCAATAACTCCGTTCTATTTTCAAAAAAGTGAACAACAAACATAGCAAATCACCCATTTTCCTATAGTATTCTAATTCCTATCACTAAGATATTGAGGGGATACTAGGTTTAGAACTCACTGGTAGAAGGAAATTTAGTAGGATTGATTTATACGGCTGAAGGGAAGAATTTGTAGTGTGGTAAAGAATGTAGTTTTGACTTTGGACAGGTTTGGGGGTTGGAAGCTAGAACCTGTTGGAAGTCAGGGCATCTTTGGACAGGTTTTGGACTTGGGTGCAAGAAGCTGTCAGAAGTCAGGGCATCTTTGGACAGGTTTGGGGTTTGGAAACCAGAAGCTGTCAGAAGTCGTGGTATCTTTGGACAGGTTTGGAGTTTGGAAACCAAAAGCTGTCAGAAGTCGTGGTATCTTTGGACAGGTTTGAGGTTGGGATGCAAGAAGCTGTCAGAAGTAAGGGTATCTTTGGACAGGTTTGGAGATTGGAAGCTAGAAGCTGTCAGAAGTCAGGTTATCTTTGGACAGGTTTTGGGGTTGGAAGCTAAAAGCTGTCCGAAGTTGGGAGCACTTTAGACAGGTTTGAGGTTGGGATGCAAGAAGCTGTCAGAAGTCGTGGTATCTTTGGACAGGTTTGGGGGTTGGAAGCTAAAAGCTGTCCGAAGTTGGGAGCACTTTAGACAGGTTGGAGGTGGTATGCAAGAAGCTGTCAGAAGCTAGGGTGTTTTTGGACAGGTTTGGGCCAAGCAAGCCTAAAGCTGTCAAGAAAAAATCAAACTAGGGACAGGTTCTGAGCAAGCTAGCCAAAAGCTGTCAAGAAAATCCAGTACTCTGACTGGTTCGGGCCAACCAAGGCCCTGCCAGTTCGTAAATATTCAGTAAGCATACCTAAATGCTTCCTAATACATTATGGAGGTTAACAACATGAAAACATACCATTTTCCTGAAGGTTTTTTATGGGGAGGGGCAACGGCTGCCAACCAAATTGAAGGGGGTTATAAAGAAGGGAATAAGGGGTTGAATGTGGCTGATGTTCTCCCAGGAGGTAAAGCAAGATACGATATTTTGACCAAGCCCGGTTTTGATTTTGAAATCAAGCCGGGGCAGTATTATCCGAATCACGAGGCGATTGACTTTTACCATCGCTATAAAGAGGACATTGCCTTGTTTGCGGAAATGGGATTCAAGGCGTTCAGGATGTCGATTGCCTGGACGCGTATTTTCCCAAATGGAGATGAGGCAGAACCTAATGAGGAGGGACTCGCATTTTATGATCGGGTATTGGACGAATTAAAAAAACATGGAATTGAACCAGTGGTCACGATTTCCCATTATGAAATGCCATTGCATTTGGTAAAAGAATATGGTGGCTGGCGTGACCGGCAAGTGGTGACATTTTTCGAACGTTATGCCAGGACCATTTTAGAGAGGTATAAAGATAAGGTTAAGTACTGGATGACATTTAATGAAATTAATAGTGCCCTGGTGATGCCGATCAATGGACTTGGATTTTCGATCGAAAAGGAAGAGGATCGTTATCAGCCAACCTTTCAGGCCTATCATCATCAATTTGTCGCGAGCGCGATGGCAGTGAAAGCTTGCCGTGAAATTATTCCTGGTTCGCAAATCGGCTGTATGATTCTGTTCGCTCCTGTTTATCCATTTGACAGTAATCCGGAAAACGTTTTACACGCGTTACAGGAAGAGCAGATTTTTAATTATTTTTGCGGAGATGTACAGGTGCGGGGAGAATACCCTTCCTTTATAAAACGGTACTTTAAGGAACATAATATCATTCTTGAAATGGAAGAGGACGATCTTGAAATTTTAAAAGAGGGCACGGTTGATTACGTCGGCTTCAGTTACTATATGTCGCGCACAGAGAAAAAAGTGAAGACCAATGAAGATGCTTCGGAAGGAAATATAATAGGCGGGGTGCGAAATCCATTCCTTGATGTAAGTGATTGGGGATGGGAAATCGATCCTGTAGGTTTGCGCATAAGCCTGAACAAATTATACGATCGATACCAGATCCCGCTCTTTGTGGTGGAAAACGGATTGGGAGCGTATGATAAACTCGAGGAAGATGGAAGCATTAATGATGACTATCGAATTGATTATCTCCGTGAACATATCAAAGCCATGGGTGAAGCGATTGAAGACGGTGTCGACTTAATCGGTTACACAAGCTGGGGTTGCATTGACATGGTCAGCATGTCGACTGGTGAATTTTCAAAGCGGTATGGTTATATTTATGTTGATAAACATGACGATGGCAGCGGGAGCCAGGAACGGAAAAAGAAGAAGTCATTCTTCTGGTATAAAGACGTAATTAAAACAAATGGAAAAGAATTATAACTTGCTTCTAAGGGCTGATACAACACGTCAGCCTTTTTGTGTGAACAAACAAGCAATGAGTATAAAGGAAATAGAAGGATTCTGTCGAATAGTATTCTCTTATAAAAAATTAGGGGGAACACGGATGTTTCTATACAAAATAGATGAACAATTGTCTTTAAAGCAGCCCGAGCTGAACGATTCAGAGCGGATATTTGAGCTGACTGAAAATGCACGGGATTATATGAAAGAGTGGCTGCCTTGGCTTGATTTTACACAAACGGCTGATGATACTAGAGAGTTTATCAAGGGTACGATGAAAGGTTATGCAGAGAACAGGAGCATGACAACAGTGATTTTATATAAAGGGGAAATTGTCGGCACTGCAGGGTTTAACAGTATTAATTGGTCAAATAAAACAGCTTATATCGGCTACTGGCTGGGGTATGAATACCAGGGTAATGGGATTATGACAAGAGTTGCCAGGGCATTGACTGATTATGCTTTTAATCATCTGAAATTAAATAAGGTTGAAATTCGTGCAGCAAAGGGGAATAGAAAGAGCAGGAGCATTCCTGAAAGAATAGGCTTTGTGGAAGAAGGCACGATCAGGCAAGCGGAATGGCTATACGACCATTATGTCGACCATGTAGTTTATGGAGTTTTAGCAGAAGAGTGGGAATCATCATCTATATAGTATTTAAATTCATGGAGGCAAAAATGAAAAATCTGTTACATAATCTTGTAAAACATATAAATAGTCAGGATCAAAAAGTCATCATCGGCATTTCGGGTCATGGTGCATCTGGAAAGACCACTTTTGCTGAAAACCTATTGAAGCTGCTGGGTGATAGTAAGGTGAATTATATCAATACTGATCCTTATATCATTGGGTCAAATATCCGGAAGTACACGATGATCGACTATCAATATCGTGGAGAATTACACCGGGATAAAATGACAGCATGCCATCCTGCAGCGCATCATACAACCGCACTCGAGCGAGATATAAAAATGCTTAGAGATGGCCTCAATTTTTATAGTATTGATACATCATACAGCAGGAGCAGGTTAATGACTTCAAAAGAGATCAATATAGTAGAAGGCATGAGTGTAGCTTTTACTGACCCTTCAATTTATAACTTGAAAATCTACTTATATACAGATGGAGAAACTGAATTCTTGCGGAGAAGCATTCGTGATGTTACTGAGAGAGGAACAGAAATTGAGTATCTAAGGCAAAGCCATGAAGAGCGCAGAATTCAATATGAATTATTTATGCATCCATATCATCGGAATTTTGATATCATAATAAAAAATTCTAATGATACGTTTATCATTGAAGAACAGAATATCTATTAATCACACAAGCTCAGGCGTTTTCTCCTGAGCTCGTGTCCATTTAAGCAGCTATAGCAGTGATTCAGCGCCATCGATGTACACTTCTGTCCCTGTTATGTGGGAAGACAAATCTGAAGCGAGGAAGTAAACGAGATCAGCAACTTGTTCGGGTTTTCCTGCATGCTCCTCCAGGGGCTGGTTGCCCTCAGGGTATTCAACCGGGATTTTGATTTTCTCCAGGTCTTCTTCCTGAGGAAAGGTGTTTTTGCCGATATTGGTTTCGATGGCTCCCGGGCAAATGATATTGACTCTGATTTTAAATTGTGCCAGCTCCAGCGCTGCCATTTTTCCAAAGCCGGTTTGGCCTATTTTTGAGGTACTATATGCAGACATCCCAAAATTTTTGTAGATTCTGTTCCCATTAATCGAGCTTGTTATGATGACGCTGCCGCCATCCTTCTTCATATAGGGGATGGCATATTTAACGGTGAGAAAGGTTCCCTTGAGGTTGGTATGGATCGTTTCATCCCAATCCTCCGGAGCCAGATCTTCAATAGGAGCAATAACGCCATTAATTCCAGCATTGGCAAATACAATGTCTACTTTCCCCCAGGCATCGGCAACCTTTTTAAAGCTCTGTTCCACTTCTTGTGGTTTTGCAATGTCACACTCAAGGATCATGGCTGTTCCATTCTCGTTTTCAATCGACTCCTTTACACTCCTGGCATTTTCTTCCTTAATATCTAGTAAAGCAATCTTTGCACCTTCGCGGCCTAATTTTATTGCGGCTGCTCTGCCGATGCCAGAGCTTGCACCAGTTATAAAAGCAACTTTACCGTCTAATTGTCCCATACAATCTTCCTCCTTCACCATTGTAGTGAGTATTTTAACTTTGCCCAATTTGGTGGAAAATAAAACAATGCATACTAGGAAAATGACAATCTATTAAACTTTTACCAAACTAATAGAAAATCCCCAGGTTATTGGGGGTTTTTTTCAATTCACAAAATGCAATAACCTTATAGTTTATTGCAAGTGAAGGGAGTCTATAAAATAAACAAGCGGTAAAAATTCTTTTGGACAACTAGAGTGGCATAATCAATAATTATATTATGTTAACAACAAAGCTAAATTTCATACCAAAGTTACAAGTAAAAAGAGTAAGGGCAGATATTTGATTTGTCTGGACCCGCAATAAAATTTTCAGTAGCACATCCTGATAAGTGGATGTGCTTTTTATCTTACTCTTACTTCTTTTCAGGAACAAAGGTCTTACCATGGCCGGAATACGTTCACATTACTGGAGGCTTCTGAAGTTGTCACTGCTTTACTAAAATTCACGGCATTAGAAATATATCATGATACGGCGGGCTGTCGAGTCTCGACTGTTTCAAATATCCCTCCTGAACAAGCTCCTCAAGTCCTTTTTGAACTTCTTCAGGCTTTACTCCAAAAATATCAGCAACCTTCACTGTTGAGATTGTCATGTGTTTTGGTCTTTTTGTAGATGACTGGATCATTGACTGTACACGGTGTAGCAATTGATTTTTATCCATGAATCTTACTCCTCTTTTTAAAATTACTGCCATGTAGCTAATAATTTTCCCAGTAATGTAAATATTATTTAGGGAAATTAAAGGAGCTGAATCATCCATGGCATATCATCCGCCAAACAAAATTGCTCAGTTGACAGCTGAACATGGACAGAAGAAAGCAAATCTCCCTTTTTCAAGTGTATTGGTGCTGGGATTTCTGGGCGGAGCTTTCATTTCCCTTGGCTATTTGCTGGATATCCGAGTCATCGCCAGTCTTCCTGAAGAATGGGGAACGTTTAGCTCATTGATCGGTGCAGCAGTATTTCCCGTAGGACTCATTTTAATTGTCATTGCCGGCGGAGAACTGCTGACCGGAAATATGATGGCCGTATCGATGGCCTTTTTGTCAAAAAGGATATCCCTTGGAAGGCTAATAAAAAATTGGTTTTGGATAACGTTATTTAACTTTGTAGGAGCCTTGTTTGTCGCCTATTTTTTCGGTCAGGTCGCAGAATTGACCTCAACTGGACCCTATCTTGACAAAACGGTTGCGATTGCAGGAGCGAAGCTGGAGCACGGTTTCATTTCCTCCCTGGTATCAGCAATTGGGTGCAATTGGCTTGTAGGCCTGGCTGTCTGGCTTGCATATGGAGCTGAGGATATTGGCGGGAAGATCCTGGCGATATGGTTTCCAATCATGGCATTTGTCGCCATTGGTTTTCAGCACGTTGTTGCCAACATGTTCGTTATTCCCGCGGCTATATTTTCTGGTTATTATAGCTGGATTGATTTTATCAGGAACTTTGTTCCGGTATATATCGGCAATGCGATTGGAGGAGCTGTGTTTGTCTCCGTGTTTTACTGGATTGCATATCGCCAAACAATCGAAACTGGAACCAGGAAAGAATCCAAGAGGAAACATAACCAGGCGGGAATTCAAAAACATAGATTTGCAAGAGTTGGATTAAGGAGGCATGGAAATGAGTGAATCTAAATTTACCATCCAAATCAATGGTAAGGAATACAGTGCTGTTGAGGGACAGAAAATTTTAGAAGTAGCCAGAGCTGAGGACGTGTTTATACCTGGCGTCTGCTACCATCCTGATTTGGGGACAATCCAGACATGTGATACATGTTATGTCATGGTAGATGGTCAATTAACACGGTCTTGTACGATGAAAGCTGAGCCCGGGATGGTGGTTGATACCATGTCAGATCAGGTGAAGACTGCGCAGTATGAGGCGATGTCAAGAATCTTAAAAAATCACGAATTGTATTGTACTGTTTGTGATAACAACAATGGTAATTGTACAATCCATAATACTGTAGAAGATATGGGGCTTGCCCATCAAAAATATCCATTTCAAGCAAAACCCTACCCCCCGGATAATTCACATCCTTTTTACCGTTACGAGCCCGATCAATGTATTCTTTGCGGTCGCTGTGTTGAGGCCTGCCAGGATTTACAGGTGAATGAAACCCTTACGATAGACTGGAGCCGCGAAGTTCCCCGGGTGATCTGGGATAATGATGTTCCGATAGACCAATCCTCTTGCGTATCGTGCGGACACTGTGTGAACGTTTGTCCGTGCAATGCGCTCATGGAAAAATCGATGCTCGGCAATGCTGGATTCCTGACAGGAATTGCGCCGAATATTCTGGCTCCAATGATTGATATGACAAAAGAAGTAGAACCAGGTTATCGAGAAATATTCGCAGTATCCGAAGTGGAAGCCGCAATGAGGAAGGCTAGAATAAAACGGACTAAAACGGTATGTACTTATTGCGGAGTCGGCTGCAGCTTTGAGGTCTGGACAAAGGACCGAGAAATATTGAAAATCCAGACGAAGACAGAGGCACCAGTAAACGGTATTTCCACTTGTGTAAAAGGGAAATGGGGATGGGATTTTGTTAATAGTGAAGAGCGGTTGACAAAACCGCTGATCCGAAAGGGAGAAGAGTTTGTTGAGGCCACCTGGGAAGAAGCCCTGTCGCTTATTGCCGAAAAACTTTCCGGGATTAAAGAGGAGTATGGCCCAGATGCAATAGGATATATCGCATCGTCGAAATGCTCAAATGAAGAAAATTTCCTCTTCCAAAAGTTCGCTCGTGCGATTATGGGTACCAATAATGTTGATAATTGTTCCAGGTATTGTCAGTCGCCAGCCACGACTGGATTAATGCGGACAGTAGGGCTAGGCGGGGATTCTGGGACGATGGAGGATATCATGGCATCCGAGCTTGTAATCGTTGTCGGAGCTAATCCAGCCGAGTCACATCCAGTATTGGCAACGAGGATCAAACGTGCCCATAAGCTTCATGGACAGAAGCTCGTGGTAGTCGATTTAAGGGAGAATGAGCTGGCACAGCGTGCAGATTTATTCCTCCATCCTAAGCCTGGAACAGATATTATATTGCTTAATGCAATCGCTAAATACTTTTTTGACCAGGGGTGGGAGGATGCAAGCTTCCTCGCAGAACGAGTGAATGGCGTGAATGAATTCCAGGCTTCGCTTGAAAAATATACACTCGAATATGCTATTGAAAAGACAGGCCTCACTATGGAACAGATATTGCAGCTTGCAGAAATGATTAAAGAGTCCAAATCAGTATGCATCCTGTGGGCAATGGGTGTTACTCAGCATATGGGTGCATCCGACACTAGTACCGCCATTTCGAATTTACTGCTTGTCACCGGAAACTACGGACGCACCGGGACAGGGGCCTACCCATTGCGAGGCCATAACAATGTTCAGGGTGCTTGTGATTTTGGAACATTGCCGCCATGGATGCCAGGTTATGAACCTGTCAACGATGAAGCGGTAAGGGCTAAGTATAAGGAAGCCTGGGGAGTAGACCTGCCTGAAAACCCTGGTTATGACAATCACCATATGGTTGAAGCGATCAATAAAGGTAAGATGAAGGCACTCTACCTTTTTGGCGAGGATATGGCAATTGTGGATGCCAACTCCAATTATGTGCATTCCACCTTTGAAAAACTTGATTTCTTTGTTGTCCAGGATATTTTCTTCAGTAAAACCGCGCAATTTGCAGATGTAATTTTACCTGCAGCACCAAGCCTTGAAAAGGATGGGACTTTCACTAACACCGAAAGAAGAATCCAAAGATTTTATAAAGTATTGGAGCCGAGGGGAGATTCTAAGCCAGACTGGCTGATTTTTCAGGAACTTGCCAATCGTCTTGGGGCCGATTGGAACTATCAGCATCCATCAGAAATCATGGACGAAGCGGCTAAGCTTGCGAACATTTTCGCAGGAGTCAGCTATGAACGGCTTGAGCAGTGGGAGTCACTTGTCTGGCCAGTAAAAGCCGATGGAACAGACACTCCTCTGTTATATAAAGATAAATTTGGCTTCCCGGATGGAAAGGCAAGACTTGTTCCTGTTGAGTGGACAGTGCCATTTGATCCAGGCAATGAATTCGATTTGCATTTAAACAACGGGCGAATTTTGGAGCATTTCCATGAAGGCAATATGACGCACAAAACCGAAGGGCTTGTCCACAAGGTTCCCGATGTATGGCTCGAGATCTCACCTCAACTAGCTTCCGAACGAAATCTTGAAGATGGGGCACTAGTCGGTTTAACCTCTCCCTATGGCCATGTAGAAGTCCGAGTAATTGTTACCGACAGGGTAAAGGGGCAAGAATTGTATTTACCAATGAATACTGCTGAGGATACTGAGGCAGTAAACAGGCTTACAAGCAGCTATCACGATATTATTACCCATACTCCAGCATATAAGGAAATGGGAGTGAAGATGGAAATACTTGAAACAACAGGAGAGCTGCCGCTTCCTAAGCATAACCATCGCTATGGAAACAGGATACCGCAAATTAGCGTGAAGGTAGAGGAAAAATGGCAGCGTTCTGACTATATACCAATTTCCGAAATAGATGAATTAAAGGAGGGATATTATGGCGAAAGCGATCAGGCAAATTAACAGGCAAATTCCAAATGAAACAGAAGAACGCAGCCAGGCTGCAGAGGAAATCATGCAAGCACTTGCTGACAATAAGGAAGCAGTCCTTTCTTTAATTGACCTGGCAAAAGAACTTCATGAAGTGAAGGTCTTCGAAACAGCGGGCTCTCTGCTTAAGCAGCGCAACGAGGTAGGAGTCATTGCCATGCAGCAGGTAAACCAGCCAGCAGTTCATAATGTCATAAAAAGTGGTTTTGGCCTGTTTAAGTTTCTTGGAGGATTGCAGCCAGCCCAGCTTGAAACATTGATGAATGGTGTCACTCTCGGTTTGAAAAGAATGTCCGAAACAGGTGAAAAAGGAAAGAAGCAAAGCATCTGGAAAATGAGAATCAGGCTTCGCAATCCCGAAATACGGGCAGCCATGACCACGATGGTTGATTTTATGGAAGGAATGGGAGAAGCCTTCCTTAGAAGCAGAGAAAAGCGTGAGTAGGGAGGGGTCAACATGCAGGATTATACGTTTCAAATCAGCAATTTAACCACTGAAGAAGATGCTGAGAAACTTACCCAGGCCATGCTTGAGGTCTGGGGAATTTCCCAAGCAGAAGCAAGTGCCCAGCATAAGACGGTATCAATCGTATTCGATGAAAGAATGTCTTCCCTGGAGGATTTTAAGCAGGCAGTTCGTGAAGCAGGGTTCCACCAGGCGAGTGAATAATTCAGGAAAAAAAGAGGTGACGAGCATGAGAATTTGTGAAGTGTGCGGAAGAAAAGAAGGCTTTGAAGACAATCAAGAAGACTTATTTCAAGCTGTTAAGCTTCATGTTTGCGATAGCTGCCGTGAAGACCGAAAGATACCGCCTTTAGGAGACTGGGCGTACTGATTTTTTAAACTAATGTTATTGGATTTTTTTATTGACAGATAACACGATCCTGAGAAGCAACTGAAATGAGGTGGCAAACACTGGAACCTATCGAGGTGAAACGGGAAATACTCCGCTACGGAAATGGTGTTGCCGAACGAATTGAAGATACTATTGTTACTGAACATCCGGTGACCATAAAAATCAATGGAACAGAATTTGCCACACTTGTTTGCTCGCCAGATTATGTCGAGGATCTTGTCACAGGGTTCCTGGCATCAGAAGGAGTAATCCGCAGGTATGATGAGTTAGAGGATTTATGGATAGAAGCAAAGTCAGGTACAGCCCATGTAAAAACGAAGAAGGTAAACCCGTTCTACCGGAATTTCCAGGGGAAAAGATACATTACATCATGCTGCGGAGCAGGAAGACAGGGGTTCGTTTTTATTAATGATGCCCTGACTGCAAAAAAAATGGACAAGGTAAGAGTTAGAATTTCCTCGAGGGACTGTTTTTCTTTGATGAGGGAGATGCAGCATTCATCGACAGTATTTCAAAATACTGGAGGGGTGCATAATGCAGCACTTTGCCAGAATGGGAATATCGTGATTTCACGCATGGATATAGGCCGTCATAATGCCCTTGATAAAATTTATGGGTATTGCCTGAAGAAAAGCATTCCGCTTACAGACAAGGTCCTTGCCTTTAGCGGCAGAATATCTGCGGAAATCCTTCTGAAAGCATCCAAAATTGGCTGTGAAATTGTTTTATCGAAATCTGCTCCAACAGAACTCGCCCTTAAGCTTGCAGAAGATCTGGGCATTACCACAATTGGTTTCATACGTGATGAGTCACTAAATGTGTATACGGGACAGGAAAGAGTAGATCTTGATTAAATGCTAACATAAATAGAGAAATCAAAAAGGCTCTCCAAGTGGGGAGCCTTCGTTATTTTTCAACCAACCCGTCAATTGAAACAAGCTGTCTTTCCTCATGGGTTCCTCTAGCCGAAATGACCGCCATACTTGAAGTAGAATCGATGCTTTCAATCCAAATCGGTACTCCATGATAATGGACGGAGATTTCATCTTCGGCAGAAAGGATTTCTTTTACCCGTTGCAAATCCATGGTTATCACCTCATACTTAAATTGTCCAAAGATTACAACATGTATGTATAGGAGAGAGAACGATGAAGTTTGAACAAAGCAGTCAGGAGAAGATTCAAATCGAGATGGGAATCATGAATTCCCAACCTGACTATAATTTGCTGTCGGATAGCAAGCGGATTTTGGATGAAAAGGATTTACTGGCGGAGCATGAGGAAGGGAAGGAATTCGAAAAAGAGCGTTATCTCATAGAAGTTAAAGGGAAATACATAGGAATCATTGATTTCATCATGAGTAATCCCAGAGATGGTAAACCCTGGCTTGGCTTAATGATTATACATAAAGACTGGAGCAGGAAGGGCCTGGCTGAAAAAGCACTGTCTATGTATGAAGAAATGATGATGAATCGAGGAATAACAGAAGTAAGATTGGGTTGTTTTACTGCTAATAAACCAGGATTGTCATTTTGGACAAAGATGGGATACCAGCAAATAAAGCGAATTCAATTCCGAGACAAGCCATTGTGGATAATGGAAAAGAAAATATAAAAAAGGCGAATCTGGATAGATTCGCCATTTCCTATTTTCGAGTAAGTTCCTTTATGCTTTCGCCTTCAACATAAGACGGAGTTTCCAAATCAAGCAGATCATAAATTGTCGGAGCGATATCTAAATTGGTGATTGGATCTATTTGCTTACCGCGGCTGATATCCGGGCCCATGCCCATGAAGACGGCCTTCAGTTTCTCCCGGTCAGGATTTCCACCATGAGTTCCGTATTCAGGTGCCGGTTTGACCATTTCCGATACACCCTGTCCCATAATATAACCTGGAGCGGCCATTAACAGGACATCCCCCGCATTCTGTTCCCTTGATACCCCTTGTTGGGGAATTTGCTTTATCTCCTCATAGGGGTGTACCTTCGCATTTGTAAGATAGCCAATCAAACTTTGAGACGTTTCTTTCAATCCATTAAAAGATAGGTTCACGGTACTGTTCCAAATTTCCTTTAGGTGATACTTTATGACCGGTCCGTTGTCATTCCTGTTTACCTCTACTTTTTTGAAAGCTTCAATGATTTGTTTTCGCACCTGATCATATTCCTCAGCAGGTACGATTCCATACTTTTCTCTTGATTCCAGGTTAATATATACATGAGCAGCGGATCCACTAGGAATTGCTATTGCCTTGGATTTCTCATAATCGATTTTACCTTCAGAATCAAGTTTGAGAAGTCCATTATCCTTTAATATTTTATTAGGCTCGAGCGCCGAATGCGCCGGCTCCATTCCGTGGTCGGAAACGATAAACAGGTAATCATTTTCATCCAATGCTTTGACTGTTTTACCTACCGTTTTGTCAGCAGTCTTATAAGCCCATTGAATGTACTCCGCATACTCGTCCGATTTTTTCTTTGTAAAGCCAGGCTGTCTTGGGTCTGTCAGCAAATACTTATGCTCTTGATGATCTATTTGAGGTGCGTAAAACATCAACAAATCTGGATGATATTCTTTTTTAATATACAATGATACATCTGTAACCCAGTTTGCAAATCTTTCTGATATTGCTTCATATTCCTTTCTTGATATCCAGCCTTTTTCTAGTGCAATGTCATCTTGCTGTGGAGGGAAGAAGCCGTACCTGTCCCTGATATCTTTTGAAAAACCATTAGGTCCATCAATTAAACCTGAAGTGACCGCAGTACGGTACATAAAGGTATCCTCTTCTAAACTTGCATCGGTTAATGCGAACTTGAACCAAAAACCTGCTGTCTTTTCTTCCTGTACCTTTAATTCTAGGGAACCCCAGCCATTTGGCTTTACGGATTTCTGTGTTTTAGCCTTATTATCAGTGACAATAAAAGAGTCATAATTCTCTTTGTGATCATCAGAGGAATCAAATGCCAGCACATGTATAGTTTGGTTTTTTGCATTTTCTACTTTAATTTGGAAAAATGATTCTTTTAAACCGCTATAACTTTTTGGTGGATTTGTCCATCCGGAAGCTTCGGTGAATTTGAGTTTTTCCTGATTGCTTGGTGACCATGTATCTCCATAGTAAATAGTGTAATCAGCTTGTTTACCTGTTGCTGGATTGGCGCCAGCAAAGGCCACTGTTGCTGTTGTTTTCCCTTGCTTCCTGGCTGCTACCCATAAAGGATCTACTTCCAACTTACTTAAAAAAGCATCCTTCTTGTTTGTCATGGCTGCATCCTTCTCTTGCCACACATTGCTGACGATTGATGTTTTAAGAGGTGTAGCCCCAGTCGCAATCGCGGCATGTGACGGAGCAGTAAGAGAAGGGCTTACTGTTGTAGCATACTTCGCCATACTTCCTTTGTTCATCACATTTTTTATATTAGGCAGTTTCCCACCCTTAACATAGCTGCGGGTCAGGTCGTTTCTCATGCCATCAAACGAGACCAGTACTACCTGACTCTTGTTTTTTGCTTTAGCTGCTGTCACGCTGATACCTGATAAAATAAGTATTACTAATATGGTGATTTTAATTATTCTTGTTGTCATAATAACTCCCTCGTTGTTGTTCTAATGTGATTTTACCTTTTTTTAATGGTTGTGAAACTTTTAGAAAATTAGTTCTTTTTTCTCATATAAAACTTCCTCGATAAAATCTTCATACTTTTTTGTTATAAAGTTGATATTAACTAAGGAGGGATAATAAATATGAAACGACAACACAAATGGGGAATGATTCTAGTTTCGATTGCCACAGCAATGACTTTAACAGCTTGCACAGGCGGACAAGACAAATCTGGTACCGCCGATCATAGTGCACACGAACAAATGGAGCATTCTGGTTCAGGTGAGCTGCCAAAAGGTCTGAAAGAAGCGTCCAATCCAAAATACAAAGTAGGCAGCAAAGCGATAATTACGAATGATCACATGCCTGGCATGGAAGGTGCGGAGGCAACAATTGTTGGCGCCTATGATACTGTGGTTTATGCATTATCCTATGACCCTACTGATGGGGGAGAGCGTGTGGAAAACCACAAGTGGGTAATCCATGAAGAACTTTTGGAACCAGGAGAAAAACCCTTGAAGCCAGGTGATGAAGCTACCATCAATACAGAACATATGGCAGGAATGAAAGGGGCAAAAGCAGTAATCGATTCAGCAGAGAAAATGACCGTTTATATGGTTGATTTCAAACCAACCGATGGTTCTGAAAAAGTAACAAACCACCAATGGGTAACAGAAGACGAATTAAAACCTGTCGAATAAGGTGAACTTTTACCAAATTATTCAGGATTGTCCCTCCAAAAGACTGGGTATATAAACAGTAACAATGAGGAGGGATGACTCATGAGGAATTTGATTAGAACAGCGATTAAATGGGGACCAGTATTATATCCAATAGTGAAAAAAGTGATGGACAGCAGGAAATCCGCTAAATTTAAGAGCAGTTACTCAAAATAAACTTATTGGAAGGCCGCACAGTATTCAGAACTTGATGATGTGCGGCCTTTCTATGTGTAAGGAGTATGTAAACCATAAAAATATTCTTTATATTAGACCTAATTGTTCATGTTATAATAGTAAAATAAGTAGTTGTTTTCGCCTTCTGCCTACTGTTTTACAAAAAGATCCTGACAGACTCTGTTTTCCACATTTAAGGTTCCAAATCTCTGTCAGAGGAGATACATTTAAAGGTAAAAGCAAGTAAATTCGCGAAAATGCTTAATAAAAAATACATATAGTCCGCTTTCATTGGTCTCTTAAAAGGAAGGTATATATGGTTGAAGAAAATATTACGAGAATTGAAATGAATGGCAAAGAATACATACTAATTGGAACAGCACATGTATCCAGGCATAGCGCTGAACAGGTTAAAGAAGTAATTGAGGCTGAGAAGCCAGATTCAGTATGTGTCGAATTGGACGAGCAAAGATACCAAACGATAACTGAAGGCTCTAAGTGGCAGGAAATGGATATAATTCAGGTCATTAAGGAAAAAAGGGCTTCTTTATTATTAATGAATCTGGCTATTTCCTCTTTTCAGAATCGAATGGCGAATGAGCTGGGAATCAAAGCAGGGCAGGAAATGATCCAGGGGATAGAATCGGCCAGGGATGTCGGGGCAAATCTGGTTCTTGCAGATCGGAATATCCAAATTACTTTTTCGCGCATCTGGGGTAATCTCGGGTTTAAAGGAAAAGCAATACTGCTTAGCCAGATCATAACAAGTATCTTCAGCAAGGACAGCATTTCAGAGGAAGAACTTGAAAAATTGAAAGAACAAGACACGATTAATGCTATGCTTAATGAGTTCACTGAGACATTCCCACGGCTGAAAAAACCTTTGATAGATGAACGTGACCAGTATTTAGCTCAAAAAATCAAAGACGCACCAGGAGAAAAAATAGTCGCTGTCCTTGGTGCGGCTCATGTACCCGGCATAAAAGAACAGATTCAAAAAGACCATGACCTGAAGAAACTCCGGGAAGTTCCTCCCAAGTCCAATTGGCCTAAAATCATAGGTTGGAGCATCCCGGTATTGATTTTCGCCATCATATTCTATACATTTTTAGCCAATCCTAATGCAGGTTTCGACCAGACCATCAGCTGGGTACTATGGCATGGCAGCCTTTCTGCTCTTGGAGCTGCTATCGCTTTGGGTCACCCCCTTACCATACTAACAGCATTTTTGGCAGCACCAATTACCTCATTAAATCCAATACTTGCCTCTGGTTGGTTTGCCGGGATTGCCCAGGCATATATTCGCAGGCCGAGTGTGAAAGACTTTGAGACACTCTCTGAAGATGTTTTCAGTGTGAAAGGCTTCTGGAGGAACAAAGTCAGCCGTATTTTGCTAATCGTCATGCTTTCCAATATAGGGAGTTCCCTTGGGACTTTCATTGGCGGCGCTGATGTAATCAGGGTGTTCCTTGAAAATCTATAAGATTCGAAAACGGAACCCAATGGTTCCGTTTTTTAATTAATATTTTTGCATTATTTTAGCGAAAAAAAAGGAATTTTGTTACATAAAATGGAATAGATAATGGTAAAGATTTTACAAATGGAGTGATTAAGTGAACATCTTAAAACCAGCCTTATCAATTTCGTTAATGATTCATATTCTATACATGATCGGTATCATGTCTTTTGCCTATGTTAATGATGTATTTGTAGGATTTAAGGGAGAAACTCCGACTTTTTTTCTTTTTTCTTTCTTCATTTTTACGGCATTGATCACTGTAATCCTTAAAGCAATCAATTACACTCGATAAAAAGGTCCCTTAAATGAAAAATATTCATCCTCCATATAGGATAAGAAAAGCTTAGTCGCAAATAATGACTTATTTCGATTTTTGGGATGAATTCTTTCGAGCCTCAGCCTGACGTTTGGCATCCTTTTTAAAAGCTTCCATTGCCTTGCTGTACAATAAGCTCATTTTCCCACCTCCGTTTTTGGTTGTATCACTATTTAATACGTTCCCGGAAAGGTAGGGAAAAAACATATTTTTTTCTGGATTCGTCAAAAAAAGACGCTCACGAACGAGCGTCTTTCTGTTACTTTTTATTGATTTGCCTTCCGCTTTTCTTCTGGCTTTGAGACTTTGAATTTCCAACCTGAAATTCCTCACCTAATTCAATATCATTCCTTATATCATGCTTTTCAATTTGTTCCCTTGTTTGATCTCTGTTTTTCATGCCTTGTCTTGACATTTATTTCACCCCACTTTTCTAAATATGATCTTTGTTAGTATACCCATTTTATACTTTTACTCTGATTCTCCCCTGATCACTCTGTCGTAGAATACTTGAAACCCATACAATACAAAGGTTTTAAATAAAAAGACGATGGATAATTGGAATTTTGTAAGCCTTACTAAAGTGACATAACCCATTTTCTTGAATATATCCAGCGCAAAATATGTAAACAATGAATCAATGAGGATATTGACAAACAAATAAAGTTTGAACTTTTTGTAAGTGTATTTCAAAATCCAGAAGGAGCCTATAAAAAATGGTCCCCAAATCAACGGGAATTCCCCAAGCACATTGGGTTTGACTTTGAACGGGAACCACCACCATTTCCTTTTTTCAGCTAATCTCCCTTCAAAAATCAAATAAATACTCATGAACAAAGTACCAGGAAGAAACCTGCGGAAGGATTTTTTATCGAGAAAGGGCAGGGAAAACCATGGAAGTATAGCCATTAAAGCAATATATAGTTTTAAATTTTTCATATGCCCACACCTTTTATAAATTCAGATAATAACAATTACCTATTACTTATTATCTCTGTTTTGACATTAAAAAATGAGTGTTAATAAAAATAGTTTCCCCTTTCAATCATTTCTTCCTTTCATTAACAGTATGTATTTAGAAGTAAAAGGAGGTAAGAGGATGATTTCTCTTTGGGATGAACACAAGTTTTGGCTGGAAATGCTGCAGGATCATGCTTATTTTGTAAGGGATGCTTTGTCTCCTGTCGAAAAGGAGTATGTTGAACAGGCAGTGAAATTTATCGATTTATATGATGATCTCATTGAAAGGCTCCAGAGGATACCGCCGAGTGCTGATTTTACTGATAGTCGAATGATTGATTTTGCAAAAAGAGCCTGGACTGTGGCGAAAACTTATCTTGATTTTGAAGGAACGCTTCAAGCATTGAGAATTGATAACAAAATTAATCTTAATCTTTCCCCAACCTATTTGAATGGTACTTTAAGCGAAAACCTCGAATATTTGAGGATACTGAAGTACCTCATATATGGGCAGGAACCGGTCCGATTGTCGGCGGCGGAAGTTATGGATCTCTGGCTTGAGGATCAGCTCGGGCATGCGGTACTTTTTGAAAATCTGCTTGATCCGATAGAAGTGGAGGCCAATACCGCTATTCAAGCGTATAAAAGAAGATTCCAATTGTTTATTGTCCAGAATCACCATCTGAAAAATTACATGCGAGTGAAAGAACCAGGCTTCACCCGCCAGCAGGAATTCATTTATGAAGTTGGAAAGACGACATTGGAAATGAATCAGTTTATCAGGAATATGGTTGAAAAGTATAAAAGGAACATGCTCCTGAATAAAACGAATCTCCGTTTCCTGGAACATCATTTTCCGGAAACGTGTTATTTCCTTGTCCAGTTAAGCATATATGAACCTAGGCTTCGTTCAGAAATAAACAATTGTTCTTTATCGAAACCATCCTTTTAGACAGCACTAAAGTTTAAAGGGTAAAGAAGAATGACATTATGATGAACAGGGTATAGAGGGAAAAAAGACATTAGGAGGTACCTATGCAAATTGATCTAAGTCAGACTCTATTGTCATTTTTACCGATATTCCTGATTTTCTGTTTTATTGTTGGATATATTTATTACCGCAAAAGCAAAAATAAAGGGTAAAGCCAAAAGGTGTCTCAACTTTAAGGGGACACCTTTTTTCATGAAAGCAGGTTATTGGAAGCAATAAGTAAAAAAAATAATTGTGAAGAAATAATACAATAAATGTGAACATTTTGTGACATTTTTTCGTAAATTCTGTTAATATTAACAGTACAAACGAAAAAGTGGAGGAATGGGAAGTGGGTAAACTTCTTATGTACTTTTATTTGATTGTTGGCTTGTATTGTGTTGTAAGCGGATTCCTTGCTGTATTTTCTCATGGGTTCCAGCATGCCGTATTGTCACTGTTCCTGGCAGTCTTTAATTTTGGGATGTTCTCTTTGTTCAAAAAAGAGGGAAAACTGCCAAAACTTCGATTGATTAAGGGACATAAGAGTGAAGCAGCATAAGATCTGAACCTTTTAGGGTAAAAAGGTTAACAAAAAACCAGGCACCTTAAACAGGGCCTGGTCTATTTTTTATAAAAATTCAATTCGATCAAAGTGAAGCTCGGGAGCTAGTCGTTACTGACTAATACCTGGAGTTTTCTGCTTAGTGCGAGTGTCCAGATGTCATGACCCAAATTGAGCCTGCCACAATGACGACCGCAATGAATGCTGAATAAAGAATATTGATATTGTTTGTTACTTTGTCATCACCCTCATTGATGTGCATGAACATGTACAGTTGGATGCCTGCCTGAGCAACAGCCAGTGTGCCGATTATCCACATAACAGCTTTCATTGATAGCGAACTCTGAAGTGCAATCCAGGCAGCGCCAAATGTTAATGCGAGTGACATGAAGAAACCAACAATATGGCTTACAGGAAAGCCTTTTGAATGCTTTTCCATTTACATCACCAACCCTTGCAGATAAACAAATGTAAAGATGAAGATCCAGACGACATCCAGGAAGTGCCAGTACAGTCCAAAGATGAATGTCTTGCGGGCTGTGACCGGTGTTAATCCTCTTTTCAAGATCTGGATAATCAGCAGGATGGCCCAGCCAATTCCTATGGTAACGTGTAATCCGTGTGTTCCAAGAAGCACAAAGAAGCTAGACAGGAACGCACTGGTTTGCATCGTTGCACCCTCGTGGACATAGTGAATGAATTCGCGAACCTCCATAAATAGGAAACCTCCGCCGAGCAATAAGGTGAGAGCAAGCCACATCAGCATGCCCTTGATATTGCTGCGACGCATTTCATAAATCGAGATTCCCATTGTAAAACTGCTGGTTAAAAGCAGGAAGGTTTGTATCATGACGTCTCTGACTACAAAGATATCGCTTTGAGTCGGGCCTCCAGCGTAGCGCTGACTGAGTACGCCGTAAACTCCGAACAGGGTAGCAAAGAGCACGATTTCAGCTCCAAGGAAGATCCAGAAGCCGAGAATATTCATCCTGTTTTGCTCTGTCTGGTATTCAAGCGGCAAAGCTGCATTAACTTTAGCTGACATGGTTCTTCACTCCTTTGTTCGCAAATTTTCTCCACTTACTTTCGGTTTTAAAGATTTCATCTTTATGGACATGGAAACCTTCGTCGTAATCAAATGAACGGAATGCCAATCCGGCAAAAATTCCTAGTGCTGCTATTCCAGCGGCTAATGTCCATTCAAAAACAAGCAGGAATCCTGAAATACCAAAGATTACTCCCATGTAGATAGGAATCCATGTGTTGCTTGGCAAGTGGATTTCTTCAATCTCATCTTCAGAAAGCGGCTGAAGTTCATTGTTCTTTTTCATATGCCAGAAAGCATCCAGCTTCGTTACTTCCGGGAGGGAAGCGAAGTTGTAATGTTGGACCGGAGTAGCAGTTGCCCACTCGAGTGTTCTTGCATCCCATGGATCATTGCCAATATTACGGTCTGCATGTCGAGCACTCCAGTAGATGTTGTACACAAGAGCCGCAAAGCCTGCAGCAAGGATAACAGAACCTATTGCTGAAAGCATCATCAATGGGCCGAAGCCTGTCTCAGCAGAGTAGGTGTATGCACGGCGGACTGCACCATCAAGACCTAGGAAGAACATTGGCATGAATGTGACGTTAAAGCCGACAACAAACAGCCAGAAGTGCCATTTACCTATTTTTTCATTCAGCATATAGCCGAACATCTTAGGCCACCAGAAGTAGAGACCCGCAAAGATTGGGAACACCACCCCAGGAATTAATACATAGTGGAAGTGCGCCACAAGGAATAACGTGTTGTGATACTGGTAATCTGCTGCAGCCATTGCCAGCATGACACCAGTTACTCCGCCGATGACAAAGTTAGGAACGAAAGCAAGTGCCCAAAGCATTGCAGTCGTAAACTTGATCCGACCCTTTCTCATCGTGAACAGCCAGTTGAATACTTTCACACCAGTTGGAATCGCAATCGCCATCGTTGTGATCGAGAAGAATGAGTTCACTGCGGCATTATTGCCCATTGTGAAGAAGTGGTGAACCCAAACCAGCATACTCAGAACTGAAATCATTACGATAGAAATGACCATTGATTTATAACCGTAAAGAGTCTTACGTGCAAAAGTTGAGATTATATCTGAAAGCATGCCGAATGCTGGAAGAACTACGATATAAACTTCCGGGTGACCCCAAAGCCAGAACAGGTTTGCCCAAAGCATATCCATCCCGCCGCCAGAAATCGTGAAAAAGTGAGTTCCGAATGTACGGTCAAAAGTCATCAATGCAAGTGCGACCGTGAAAATCGGGAAACTCGCCACGATAATAATTGATGTAATGAAGGATGTCCAAGTGAACATCGGCATTTTCATCAATGTCATGCCTTTAGTTCTCATTTTTAAAACAGTGACAACAAAGTTAATACCGGTCATCAAAGTCCCTGCCCCTGCAATTTGCAGGGCTACTGCATAGAAGTTATTTCCTATGCCTGGACTGAATTCTTTCCCGGCAAGAGGGAAGTAAGAAGTCCATCCAGCATCAGGAGAACCGCCGATAATGAACGAAATATTGAAAAGTGCAGCACCACTGACAGTGAGCCAGAAGCTAAGCGCGTTCAGCTGCGGAAAAGCAACATCACGTGCGCCAATTTGCAGTGGAATCACAAAGTTCATAAGCCCGATTAAAAGGGGCATCGCAACAAACAGGATCATTATGACGCCGTGTGTCGTAAATACCTCATTGTAATGCTGAGCATTCAGGAATTCATTCTCCGGAACAGCTGTCTGGCCTTTCATCATCAAGCCATCAATGCCGCCACGGAAGAACATCACGACACCAAGGAGGATATACATAATCCCGATTTTCTTGTGGTCAACAGTTGTCAACCATTGTGTCCAGAGGTAGTTCCATTTTTTAAAATAAGTGATTCCGGCTAATGCACCAACCAGTGTCAGGGCAATACCAATTTGTGATGCAAAAATCAGTGGATCGCCGGTTACGAAAAATTCATCCCATTTAATGCCCACTGTGCTCACCTCCGTGAGAATCTTCAGTTTCTGATTCTTTATGATTCATATTTTCATGATCTGAAGCATCTTTATTTTTGTAGTTATCCTTATCTTCAAAGATCTTACCAGGCCATCCGTGTCCTCTGTCATACATTTCTGGGTTGGTGTAGTTCTTTGAATCAGGGTCAGAATGGTCTACCCACTCAAGGTGTGTATTCGAGAAAGTTTTACGGCCAAAGTGTGATGGCTCAAGCATTTTCTCATATTCTTCAAGAGTCATTTTTGGTGCTGTTTCTTTTACGTCCTTAATCCATTGGTCGAAATCTTCTTGAGTCTGGGAGAGGACTTCAAATTCCATTCCTGCATATCCCTGACCATTAAAGTTAGTATTTCGTCCCACATATGAGCCAGGATTATCGGCAACAAGATAAAGCTGTGTTTCAGCTTTTGCCATTGAATACTTCTGTCCGCCAAGCGCTGGAACCCAGAAACTTTGCATTGTTCCTGCAGATGTCAGCCTAAAGTCAATTGGACGGTCTTCAGGAATATTGACATAGTTTACTGTTTCAATCCCTTGTTCTGGATAACTGAAAATCCATTTCCAGTCAGCAGAAGTGACGTTGATGACCAGAGGCTTTTTTTCCTCGTAGCCTTTCGGAATTTCATCTATAGCATAAATTGTTTTGACTGTTGGAATGGTCAAAGCAACGATAATCAAAATAGGGATTACTGTCCAAATAATCTCCAGTACCGTACTGCCGTGTTCTTCAGGTGGTTCATAATCCATATTTTCTTTTCGCTCTCGATACTTCCAGACAATGAACGCGAAAAGACTGAATACTACCACTGTAACAAGCAGCATCAAGGCAATCGAAAAGTTGATTAGCTCGAGAATTTGCCTAGCAATTGGTCCCTCTGGGTTAAATACCACCATATTGTTTTCACAGCCGCTAAGCAACAGCACAGCCATGATCGAGGTGAGGGAGACCAAAAAAAGTTTTGATTTCTTCATCACTGCAGCTCCTTTCATATATCAACCTTGTTCATTTTATCACAAACTTATGTTCATTTGTTCACAAAGTGTTCAACGAAGTGGAAAAAACGAACGGTAAGTTGTGGCAATAAGTGTGATAAATATCACACTCTTTATTTGTAATCATTCTAACATGGAAATTGTTACGGTTTTAATGACAAATGTGAACAAATTATGAAAACAAAAAATGTCATCTTAGTGAATTTTGAACAGCAGATATTGACGCACAAAAGGATGATTTGTGGTATCTTTTTCTTAATCTAGTGGAACTGATACAAATTGAACGGTAATTTCTTGTCAATAATAGTAGTTTTGAAAGTATAAATGCAATAACGTGAATCCAGATTTATCTATAGGTGAAGGATTTATGAACAACGTGCTCTTGGGCAAAATTTCTTAGCTATAGTTAATAAAAAAGATTAAAGAATTAAAGTAATAATCCTTTGGTACTCTGCTCATTTCCTAATACTTTCCTTTAGTAGTACATGTATAAATTTTAAAGATGTGCAAGGCTAGTGGGATTAGCCTCTTTTTTAGTAAGCTTCTTATTTAAGTTCTGGCGCTTTTCGATGGTTAGTTCCTTCTTCGTAAGCGTAGGCTAGTTTAATCAAAGTGGGCTCGTCAAATTTTTTTCCTAGCAGCTCGAGCTCGACTGGAAGGCCGTTGTACTTAAGCCAGCAGGAACCGAGATTGCGGGGAACCCTGAATAGGGACTTTAAAATGAGGTGTTTTTATCCGACTTGTTCAGACACTATAAAATCCGGTTCATATAATCATGGGGTTTTGTTATAGAAGAAAAGGTTTAGTATGAGTTTGATTTGCTGATATTTCAGCACGTCAAGACATAAATCTAGTGCTGATTCTGGAATGTTTTAATTAAGACAGCATAAAAAAATCGCTTAAGATTTTAAGCGATTTATTTCCTCATTTACGTGGTTACTTAAATCAGAGTTTTACTGTGATATGGGAGCAGTATAATATGGCTTGTAAAGAATTCAGGATACTTTATATGTCTCTATATATGTTTCCAATGCCGGGTGGAATTCTTTTTCATAATGATCAGCTGGACAAGCTTTTACTATGATGGTTTTGCTTGATGAATCATTTTTCACTTCGAGAGTTGCATTACAGCGGGGGCATTTTTCTTTAAAAAGACGCATTCATAATCCCTCCTATAATTCCTATGTGTTTAGTATGAAATAAAACCGATATAATTACAATGGTTAAAAAGCCCATTTATGGTACGATTAAAGGTGGGTTAGAAGTTGAACGCTAACTTTCGTGTTTATTTGAATTGAGGTGCAAAGATGTTAACAGAAAATTTATCTGGAAAAACAGCCGTCATTACAGGTGCCAATAGCGGAATCGGTTTTGAGGCAGCAAAGTATTTTTCAGCAAGGGGAGCACATGTCATACTGGCTGTTCGGAATGAGAGTAAGGGCCAGACAGCGTTGGAATCCATTTTAAAGGAGAATCCAAATGCGACAGTAAATTTAATGAATCTTAACCTAGCAGACCTGAATAGTGTCCGCAGCTTCACTAATATCTTTACGGATAAATATAAGTCCCTCGATCTCTTGATAATGCAGGAGTCATGATCCCTCCTTACGGGAAGACAAAGGATGGCTTTGAGCTTCAATTCGGAAGCAATCACCTGGGACATTTCGCTTTAACCGGACTATTATTGCCATTATTAAAAAATACACCCGGTTCGCGCGTCGTCACTTTGAGCAGTATCGCCCATAGAGGAGCCAGCATCGATTTTGATAATTTAGATGGCTCTAAGGGTTATAAGGCAATGAAGTTTTATGGACAGAGTAAACTGGCAAATCTTTTATTTGCCAAAGAGTTGGATGACCGATTTAAAGAGCATGGAATAGACTCCATCAGTATTGCCTGCCATCCGGGGATATCAAACACGAATCTCTTTCATTTAGGAAAAGGTGAAACACCTCCTTTAATTAAAAGGCTGGTGAAGTTCATTACACAACCTGCTAAAAAGGGGTCTTTGCCAACGATTTATGCGGCTACGGAAGAAAGCCTTAAAGGCGGGGAATATATAGGGCCTGACGGAAGAGGGAATCGAAAGGGAAATCCCGCGCTTGAAGTACCTGCTGCAGGGGTTTATAACAAAGGAACAATGGAAAGATTATGGACAGTTTCTGAAGATATGACAGGGGTATTTTATCATTTCTAAAGGCTCTTAAAACTGAGTCTTTAGTTATATTGATATAATATTAATTTTGAAAACGTTTTCATTTATATTGATTAAACCCTTTTATAAATGGTAAATAATAGTTCATACATTGTTCAATATTTCACAAACTATTATTCTTTTTATATGGTAATCTTTAATTAGAAAAAGAAAAGGAGTGGTTGAAAATGATGTACTGCGAATTCATACCTTTCTCCACCGATACTGAGACATATACAAAAGAAATGATTGAGGATGTAATCGGCGATGAATTCGAGGCAATGATGTTCAAGGAGGATGAGAACCTTCCTGCCTATATATGGACAGTCAACTATGTGGTCATTGTAAAAAGAAGTACGAAATTTTTAACGGATATCAGCTTTGAAAAAATACCCAGGAATCCAGTTTGTGAATAAATTTTTTTGAAACGAAATGTGAAATCATTCACATAGTTTCATGAAGTCCTAGGTAAATAAAGCAATTAAACGCTAAAATCCAAGGAGGCACCTGAAATGGGTACTGTTGAAAAAGAGATTAAGGATCAATCTTCCGTTGTTACCATGGTCGATAATTTAGTTGTGAAGGGCTTGTCTGCTTTAAAGAAAATGCGCGAAATGGATCAGGAAACAGTTGATAAAATTGTTAAGGAAATGGCACTTGCAGGGCTTGACCAGCATATGCCCCTTGCGAAAATGGCAGTCGAGGAAACAAAACGTGGAGTATATGAAGATAAAATCATCAAGAATATGTTTGCCACTGAATACGTTTATCACAATATTAAGTACGATAAAACAGCTGGTATCATAGAGGAAAATGAACATGAGGGAATGATTACAATTGCAGAACCGGTTGGTGTGATTGCCGGAGTAACGCCCGTTACCAATCCGACTTCCACAACGATGTTCAAAGCGCTGATTTCAATAAAGACTCGCAACCCAATTATTTTTGCCTTTCACCCATCTGCACAAAAATGCAGCAGTGAAGCCGCAAGGATCCTTCGGGACGCTGCTATTAAGGCAGGGGCACCTGAGGATTGTGTTCAATGGATCGAAAAGCCTTCTTTGGAAGCCACTCAGGCTCTAATGAACCATTCGAAGATTTCGATGATTTTAGCTACAGGGGGAGCGGGAATGGTAAAATCCGCTTACAGTTCAGGCAAGCCAGCTTTGGGAGTCGGACCAGGGAATGTTCCGTGTTATATTGAACGCACTGCTAATGTAAAGAGATCTGTCAATGACCTGATTTTATCCAAAACATTTGACAACGGAATGATCTGTGCGTCTGAACAGGCAGTCATCATAGACAAGGAAATTTATCATGAAGTAAAAACAGAGATGACTGCAAACAATTGCTATTTCTTAAACGAGGAAGAAAAGGCGAAGGTAGAGAAGCTTGTCATCAACGAACATTCTTGTGCAGTGAACGCTGATATAGTAGGAATGCCGGCACACAGAATAGCGGAAATGGCAGGCATAGCCGTACCAGAAGAGACAAAAATCCTTGTAGCTGAGCTTAAGGGTGTAGGGCCGCAATATCCTCTGTCCCGTGAAAAATTGAGCCCGGTGCTCGCTTGTTATAAAGTCAACGGAACGGAAGAAGGCCTAAAGCGTGCGGAAGAAATGCTAGAATTCGGCGGCCTCGGTCATTCGGCTGTTATCCACTCTACAAGCGATGAAGTCATCAAGTCATTTGGCTTACGAATGAAGGCAGGCCGGATAATTGTCAATGCTCCATCATCCCAGGGTGCCATTGGGGACATCTACAACGCTTATCTTCCGTCACTGACCCTTGGCTGCGGAACATATGGCGGCAACTCAGTTTCTACAAACGTTGGGGCAGTCAACCTGATCAATGTTAAAAAAGTTGCGAGAAGGAACGTGAATATGCAGTGGTTTAAAGTACCTTCTAAGATTTATTTTGAAAAGAATTCAACACAGTATCTTGCTAAAATGCCGAAAATTACGAAGGCTTTCATCGTTACTGATCCTGGAATGGTCAAGCTTGGTTATGTTGACAGAGTACTTTACCACTTAAGGAAGCGTCCTGATTATGTTCACTGTGAAATCTTCTCGGAAGTCGAACCAGATCCTTCAATCGAAACAGTGATGAAAGGCGCTGAAATGATGGCAAACTTTGAGCCGGATGTCATCATTGCTCTTGGCGGGGGATCTGCAATGGACGCAGCAAAAGGCATGTGGCTGTTCTATGAATACCCAGAAGCGGATTTCCATGGTTTAAAGCAAAAATTCCTTGATATACGCAAAAGGATTGTCAAATATCCGCACCTCGGACGGAAAGCTCAATTTGTGGCTATCCCTACCACATCAGGTACAGGTTCTGAAGTGACATCCTTCTCGGTGATCACTGACAAAAAAGCAAATATCAAATATCCGCTCGCCGATTATGAATTGACACCAGACGTGGCAATCGTCGATCCGCAATTTGTCATGACAGTGCCAAAGCATATCACTGCAGATACAGGAATGGATGTTCTTACACACGCAATAGAAGCATATGTAAGCTGCATGGCCAATGACTATACAGACGGCCTTGCCATCAAGGCAATCCAGCTTATATTTGAATATCTGCCAAGAGCATACCGAAATGGCCAGGACGAAGTGGCCCGAGAGAAGGTTCACAATGCCTCTACAATTGCCGGGATGGCTTTCGCCAACGCATTCCTTGGAATCAACCACAGCCTTGCCCATAAGCTTGGAGCGGAATTCCATATTGCGCACGGCCGTTCCAATACCATCCTGATGCCGCATGTTATCCGTTATAACGCAACAAAACCGAAAAAGTTCACTGCTTTCCCTAAATATGAAAGCTTTGTTGCGGACCAGCGCTATGCTGAAATTTCACGGATCCTGGGGTTACCGGCACGCACGACGGAAGAGGGAGTTGAAAGTCTGGTACAGGCCATTATCAGACTGGCAAAAGAAATGGAAATTCCGATGAGCATTGAAGCGAACGGGGTTGATAAAGCTGAATTTGAAGCTAAGGTCAATCAGTTGGCTGACCGGGCTTTCGAGGACCAGTGCACCACTGCGAACCCTAAACTGCCATTAGTATCCGAGCTGGCTGAAATTTATCGATTAGCATACAAAGGATTATAGTAAAACAAAAGAAGAGGAATCTATGATTCCTCTTCTTTTGTTGTTTAGGTAATTTTACCTAATTACTATAACGTCAGACTATTAAATATTTCTATTTACCTAGTAAAAATAGTAATAAATTAACTAGTTTTTATTTTTAGAATATTATATCATTTATCCTGGTTCACTATATTAAAATCCGGGAGGTAATTATGAAGAAGAAGCCTTATTTATCAATTGCTTTAGTTGCTGGTTTAGCAGTAAGCTCTATAGGGGCACAAGCGATTTATGCAAAACCGGCAGAAACAGCGCAACAAGTGCAGCCATTTAATGTATTTGACAACAAGGTGCTCGACAAAATCAATGTTGAAAATATTTATAACAATATTGAATATCTTTCAAGGACTCCCCGAGTTGCCGGTACTGAAGCTGAACATAAAGCGATTCAATATGTTAAGGAGCAATTTGAGTCATATGGCTATGAAACAGAACTTCAGGAATTTACTTTTTACGGATACACCGCACCGCATACCGTAAAGCTTTCGATTGATGGTTATACGGGTGAAATCAAACCTAAATCCTTTACATACGGAATGGATGGGAATGTTTCGGGAGAATTAGTATATGCGGGATTGGGACAAACCTCAGATTTTGAAGGCAAGGATTTTACAGGTAAAATTGCATTGATAAAGCGAGGATCAATTTCGTTCGCTGATAAAGTACTGAACGCTGCTGCAAACGGTGCTTCAGGTGTAATAATTTTTAACAATGCATCTGGGGAACTTAACGGGACCTTTGGATCGCCTAGTGATAAATATGTTCCTGCTGTAGGCATTACCCAGGAGGCGGGACAAGCCTTATTGCAAAAGTTGAATAACGGTGAATCTTTGAATGCAGCGATTCAAATTGAAGGTGCAGAAGCCGGAATGAGGACATCATATAATGTCATAGCCAAGAAAGCACCTACAAATAAAAATAAATCAACGGACGGAATCGTTGCGTTAGGAGCACATCACGACTCAGTACCTGGTGCACCAGGGGCGAATGATGACGCTTCCGGCACAGCAATGACACTTGAACTTGCACGCGTAATGAAGGATCTGCCGACAAATATGGAGATGCGCTTCATGACATTCGGAGCAGAAGAACTCGGTTTGATTGGTTCCCGTTATTATGTAAGCCAGCTGCCTGAAGAAGAAAAAGATAGATTTGTCGGATATTTTAACATGGATATGGTTGGCAGCAGGGATGCTGGCGATTTAGTCATCAATACCGTTGACGGCAGCCAAAATATTGTTTCACAAACAGCTCAAGCATCAAGTGCCCGTCTGAATGGTGAGCCGACCCCTATCCAGACAGGGGGCAGCAGTGACCATGTGTCATTCTACGAAGGAGGAATTGCATCCGGATCATTCATCCACAGGCCGCTTGAGCCATGGTACCATACACCTGAAGATACCATTGATAAAATCAGCAAGGAAAAACTGCAGGATGTAGCCGAAATCGTAGGGACGGCCGTATATGACATTGTGCGTCCGGACAATCAGGGACCAAAGGGCAATAGAGGAAAAGAACAAAAAGTACCACACTTATACTATGAGCAGGATGTTAAATAATCGGTTTACAAACCAGGTTAACCCTATAACAAGGGTTGCCTGGTTTTTATTTTTGCCCGGATATTTATCTTGGTATAAGTCCAAGTCTGAATCAATATACATACAATAATTTATCATAACTTGGAGGGAATATGAGCAGGAGGAGAAATATGAATTCAATGGTGGAAGCCAGAAGAATACTAGGACAGGATTTCTTTGAGGCAGCAGCTGATATCCTGCCATTACTGGGCCCTAGAATTGATATGTTCCAAGGGGATCATGAAGTAGTCTTGGTTGTTGAATTGCCTGGTCTTGTTTCGCAGGAGGATGTAAGGCTTTCATTGAATGGTTTTAGATTAACGATAGCAGGGGAGATAAAACGTCCATATATTTCAGATGAAAAGCGTCTTTTGATTAATGAACGAGCCGGCGGTCCATTTGAGCGAACCATAGATATCCCCCGCCAGTGTGCTTTGGAAAATATTAAGGCAGATTTTCTCAAGGGACTCTTATTTATCCGCTGCCATATGATATTAAACAGTCAAACCAAACTGAAGAATTAATTCAAATCAACTTTCACGGCTGAACGGGAGATGATAAGATGACTGAAATCAAGTTCAAAAATCTGCACATTAATATTATTGCAAATAGCTCAGGCGTCTACAATGGATCAAATTTACAACATAATTGGAGAAAGCGAAGCAGCAGTTCTGATGGATTCGGTTTAATTGAAGGAAAGTTAAATAAGATCAGCAAAAATATAACAGTTTCTAATCGCAGAACTGGTGACCCAGAAAATGGATGACCAGGATCTTATTAATCTGATTAAAAACCTTAATGACAAACTAGACTCCATGCAAACACGGGAGTGTCACTTTCACATTGATAAGGTTACAATTGACCAGCTGCAGTTGGAGGAACTTTCTTATCAACTTGATAAAATTGAAATAAAAGAACTTAGCGGAATGCTGAATTTGGGAAATGCCTTCAGCCCAGAAATTCAGTCAATGAAATCAAAAAGTAAACCAGTGGACATTAAACCCTCACCTGATAAGCAGGGGAAAACCCAGGAAAATGAAGATAGACAACAGGAAGATACAGGAAAAACCGACATTGAACTGCAGATAATCGTCAATGGCAAAGAGATTATGCCGGATTAAATGGAGGGAGTATGGCGAAAACATTAAGTCCGTCCTTTTATATAGGTACCATTCAGATTGGAACAATCCAGGACGCTTCATGTGTAAATTTTGGAAACAGTTTTCCAAAGGATTTTACCAGCCAAAAAAACCAAAACCAGGGGTTTGGGAGTATTAACGGAGACAATAATGATATCCACGATATAATTTCCAGGCTTTACAAGAGGAATATAGCAGAGGTATTTGGAGAAACAGGGAATAAGGAGCAGCAACAGCCGGAATGGCTGGAAAACTTCCTGAAAACACAACCAGTACAAACGGAACAAGAATAAGGAGGTCCTTCAGCTAACCGAGCAGGACCTCTTATTTAATGCAATAAATCATCTCTTTTATCTACGTAAAGTGTTCCGTCCGGCTGCACTTCTGCATAAAAAACATCATCCACGGATCGGACACCGGCTTGCTGTAATTGTTGCTCGAGCCAGGTTTGATCTTTTTTCATTTTAGCCAGATTTTGAAGATTGACCTGACCGTCAGCTACCAGTTCTGTTGAAAGCGGAACGAAATTACCTTTGGTTACGGCAATATTTAAATCTTTTTTAGTGACTGTTTGTTTGTTGGGTTTTTTCATAATAGAAAGCTTCCCATCAGTTTCAAAGATAGCGTAATCGACATCGCTTAATGAAAAAACATTTTTTTGGCGCAGCATAGCTTGGAGTGAGTCAGTATCCAGTCTAGTTTGTCTAAGGGCTTTCTCCAGGATTTTCCCGTTCTTAATTACAATTACCGGGTCGCCCATAAGCAGTTTTCTAACTTTTTTGGACTTGAGATGCATCTGGTCAGTTATCACTGTAAACACAGCCCAACCAAGTAAAGCAATTACTCCATTTATTAAACTTACGCTTGGATTAACAACAAGAGCTGCTGCAATAGAACCGAACGCAATGGCAGATACAAGGTTGAAAAACGTCATTTGACTGATTTCTTTTCGGCCTGACCATCTCGCCATTGCAAATAATACGATAAAACCTAACGCGATTCTTAATACCAATTCTGCCTGATTCATCATGATCACCGCCTTATTGTTGATCATATAAAGTATTCGCATTCAGGCGGAATATATTCTAACACTTGGTACTTAGGATTTCGATGCCATTAACATCCCTAATCATGCTAAAGTTTCTCGAGATTGTATTTTTATGCCCCGTCACAGATAAGCCGTTATTTGTTTTGGTGGTGGAAAGAAAGTTGCAACTCAGATTAGTACCAAAAAATATACCCGAAGAACTGGTGATTGAATTGACATTTATGTTTCCAAATGTAATTTGTATTGTCATCATGATATACACACTTTAAAGGGCCTGGGCCTGGCTAGTAGGCTGAATATCCGGGTCGGCATTGGGCTGGTCAATCCCATCATTGTCGCTAATTAAATCCAGGTTTCCAAAATACCAATTTCCCTGCCCAGTTCCAAAAATACCATTGTTTTGTTTGGTTGGGGAATTCCAACCGGTCTGCACATTTCCGCCGAAAAAGACACCTGCGTTACTCTGCATTGAATTGACATTTATAAAATTAAATAAAATATTATTTGCCATGTTGATCCCTCCAAGAAAAGCAACCCTTTAATACAATTATTCGGCAGGCGGTTAATTTGTGAATTGAGTTTGCTGGTTATAGAGGGGAGTTAAATCACTTTTATAGGGGAGTGAATGAAGCAGCAGGTTAAAGCTGAGGGGGAGAGCTGGCCATAATAAAAAGAAGGTTCCATAGGAACCTTCTTTTTTCAGCAAAACTAATATTATAGTTTTGTTACGTTAGCAGCTTGTGGTCCGCGAGCGCCTTGCTCAACGTCGAAAGATACTTTTTGACCTTCGTCTAATGATTTGAAACCTTCAGATTGGATAGCAGAGAAGTGTACGAATACGTCGTCTCCACCTTCGCGCTCGATGAATCCAAAACCTTTTTCTGCGTTAAACCATTTTACTGTACCTTGTTCCATTACTGTTACCTCCTAGTGCAATTCGCACAAATGTTACTATCCTTGCCCAAAGTGATCATTAAGACGAAATAATTTCTATCCTTTACACCGAACAAAAATAATTCTATTTCATCATAACAGATACTGGAATCAATAGCAAACGTAAAAGAGAGATTTCGTCCTATCTACCTATTTCCGCACAGCACTCTCCAATTATAGCCGCATGTAGCCTGGATTACTTTATGTTTCTGGATTTATTCAGCTAGTAATTCTGTCATATCAGTGTATTTCATTAAATGACCGGCTTCCCCTTGAACAGCTTAAAATTTCCTCCGCCGCTGCACGATTCACAACTTTATTTGATTAACCATCTTGTTTTTACCGTATCGCCTATTACACTCTAGCTGAAGGTATAGCTAAACCGGCTATTTGTTGATAATTATTCCTAATTAATTAGGAATATATTGCCGTTAATGTCGATGGTCTGTAGAATAACAAGCTCACATTTTTTTATTTATGATTCTTCTTGATCAATGGCTTCCTGATTTTTTTAAAACCACTCATTGCTTCTTCCGTATATTAAGTAAGATCATTCCGCTCTTCGGTAAAGTAGGCATTGTGACTAAACTGTAGCTAAGGTCCTGTTCCGGTATTTCATAATCAATCTCATTTATTAAGAATAAGAGACTTGCTTTCATTGCTTCTATTGTTATGCCCTCTCCCGGACATCTGTGGCCATTGGAAGGATCACCACCGCCCTGTGGTATAAAATCGAAGAGGCTGGCATTCCGTTCACCGAATCTTTCGGGTTTAAATGAATCAGGTTCTTCCCAGTTTCTCGGATCATGGTTTGTTCCATACATATCAAGGAGAACCAACATTCCCTGTTTAAAATCTGCACCACTCCATTTAAAATCCTTTTTAACTCGTGCACCGAGGAAGGGACCAAAAGGATAGTACCTACGCACTTCCTGAACGAACATTTCCAGGTACTGGCCATCCGCATCCGCCTTTAATTTTTGCCTTGTTGCAGGATAGTCATGCAGGGCTAGAGCGGAAAAAGTAATGAATGTAGCTATAGCCACAATCGGCCTTAAAACATTAATAAGTTCAATAGCCGCCATATGGGAAATCAGCATCTCACCTTTCAGATCCTTATAGAACGCCATTTCATATAGGGCAGAGCCCTCAGCTGCTGTTATTTTGCCAGTTCGGATTTCTTCTATTATATCTGTAATCCACCCTTCAGCACTTTTTCTTGCCCTTCTTCCTCTCCAGTGTCTTGGTCCAACTGCTCCAAAAGCATCGACCATATCGCTAAAATCATCTGCTCGCTCTTTAACTTCTGACTCGTTAAGAGGGACGCCTGCCCATACACAGGCAGCCCGGCATAAAATTTGTTTAGCCTCTTCAAATAGAATGATTTTACCGTCAGTTTTCTCCCGTTGTTCGATTGATGCCCTCCAGAAGTCGGTTATCAGACGCGATAGTTTTTGTTGATTTGGAGGTGTCATTAATGACATAAATAACAATTTTCTATGGATGTGTGATTGGCCATCCATTGTCTGGATGGCGTTCTCCCCGAATAATGTTTTTTGAATCCGTTTAGGGGCGGCTCCTTTTCTTTGGAAAAGATCAGTATCATAAAAAACTTTAGCTGCTTCAGAACCGGACATGCATAAAACTCTTTCACCTAAGAGGCGAGCTTCAAAGAGATCGGAATCATATCGATTCATTCTGTTCTGGATAAAAAGATATCCTTCTTTCATTAATTCAATGCTGTTATCTAGACTCTTATCGTGAGGAATGCTCATTAATGTACGATCTCCTTTTATGTAATGGATTTAATGGATATTTACACCTTAAGGTGAAAAATAAACTTAGCCTCTCTTAAATATTTCTTACAAATCATTTTAATTATTCACTATTCACAGAATGTCAATTCTTTAAATGACAAATAGTAAATTAAAAGGAGGTTGGAAAAATGGGAAAATGGAATGAACAGGGAGCACCAAATAATAATTTATCTGCAGAAACAATAGCGAGTTCAAAGCTTGTTGGAAAAGAGGGGCTTATGGCACATGAGTTTTCTGAAGAACTATCTGACGGGGGCGAGAGGAATAAGTCCATCGAAAAACAGTTAAAGGAACGACAGCCAGGAATGTAAAGGAGAGGAAGAAATTAATGAAAAAAGAGAATAGGTACCTGGATAAAAGAGGAGACTACACTGCACCTTCTATGGGTACAGCTGATTATCCTAAAAGACCTGAAAACAGGGCGATCAACCAAGAAGATAAGAAGAAATGATAAAACTTGTCGTCTGACATAAAAGGTGTCAGGCGGCTTTCTTTAATAATAATAATAATAATAATAATAATAATAATAATATGGATAGGAAGGACAATTGAAATCATTTCCATTGAAAGCAACAGGAAGGGATGGTAATCTTAGATAGCTGTTTAGCAAGCAATAAAAATATAAAAGTTTTCCAATATTTGTTTGTTGCTTACGAAGCAGTGTGATGATAATATTAATTACCCAGACAGCACACCTGTTGTTGCAACTCTTTAAATATTTGTTGTTGACAGCAATATAGCAATCTGGTAATATATAAAAGTTGCTTCTGACGGAGCAACAAAGAAAATTGTTCTTTGAAAACTAAACAAACAAGCGTCAACAAACAATTATTCATGACTTCTATTATATAGAAGAACATGAGCCAACGTTTTAACTTATGAGCTAACTCATAACTCTTTTTTGGAGAGTTTGATCCTGGCTCAGGACGAACGCTGGCGGCGTGCCTAATACATGCAAGTCGAGCGGATCTTCATTAGCTTGCTTTTGAAGATCAGCGGCGGACGGGTGAGTAACACGTGGGCAACCTGCCTGTAAGACTGGGATAACTTCGGGAAACCGGAGCTAATACCGGATAATCCTTTCCCTCACATGAGGGAAAGCTGAAAGACGGTTTCGGCTGTCACTTACAGATGGGCCCGCGGCGCATTAGCTAGTTGGTGAGGTAATGGCTCACCAAGGCAACGATGCGTAGCCGACCTGAGAGGGTGATCGGCCACACTGGGACTGAGACACGGCCCAGACTCCTACGGGAGGCAGCAGTAGGGAATCTTCCGCAATGGACGAAAGTCTGACGGAGCAACGCCGCGTGAACGATGAAGGCTTTCGGGTCGTAAAGTTCTGTTGTCAGGGAAGAACAAGTACCGGAGTAACTGCCGGTACCTTGACGGTACCTGACCAGAAAGCCACGGCTAACTACGTGCCAGCAGCCGCGGTAATACGTAGGTGGCAAGCGTTGTCCGGAATTATTGGGCGTAAAGCGCGCGCAGGCGGTTCCTTAAGTCTGATGTGAAAGCCCCCGGCTCAACCGGGGAGGGTCATTGGAAACTGGGGAACTTGAGTGCAGAAGAGGAGAGCGGAATTCCACGTGTAGCGGTGAAATGCGTAGAGATGTGGAGGAACACCAGTGGCGAAGGCGGCTCTCTGGTCTGTAACTGACGCTGAGGCGCGAAAGCGTGGGGAGCGAACAGGATTAGATACCCTGGTAGTCCACGCCGTAAACGATGAGTGCTAAGTGTTAGAGGGTTTCCGCCCTTTAGTGCTGCAGCAAACGCATTAAGCACTCCGCCTGGGGAGTACGGCCGCAAGGCTGAAACTCAAAGGAATTGACGGGGGCCCGCACAAGCGGTGGAGCATGTGGTTTAATTCGAAGCAACGCGAAGAACCTTACCAGGTCTTGACATCCTCTGACAACCCTAGAGATAGGGCGTTCCCCTTCGGGGGACAGAGTGACAGGTGGTGCATGGTTGTCGTCAGCTCGTGTCGTGAGATGTTGGGTTAAGTCCCGCAACGAGCGCAACCCTTGATCTTAGTTGCCAGCATTCAGTTGGGCACTCTAAGGTGACTGCCGGTGACAAACCGGAGGAAGGTGGGGATGACGTCAAATCATCATGCCCCTTATGACCTGGGCTACACACGTGCTACAATGGATGGAACAAAGGGTCGCGAAGCCGCGAGGTGAAGCCAATCCCATAAATCCATTCTCAGTTCGGATTGCAGGCTGCAACTCGCCTGCATGAAGCCGGAATCGCTAGTAATCGCGGATCAGCATGCCGCGGTGAATACGTTCCCGGGCCTTGTACACACCGCCCGTCACACCACGAGAGTTTGTAACACCCGAAGTCGGTGGGGTAACCTTTTGGAGCCAGCCGCCTAAGGTGGGACAGATGATTGGGGTGAAGTCGTAACAAGGTAGCCGTATCGGAAGGTGCGGCTGGATCACCTCCTTTCTAAGGATATTGCCGTAAAGGCAATCGGAATGCGAACCTTCTGGTTCGTAATTGTTGACTAACTTGTTTGTTTAGTTTTGAGGGAGCAATTGCCTCAAAGCTTTTTTGTTCCTTGAAAACTAGATAATCGTAAGTAAGAAGAACCAAGAAAAACCGAGTGATCGCCATTTTAGTTTTCTCTCTATTCAATTAGAGAAATGACCTTTTAGGTTAAGTTAGAAAGGGCGCACGGTGGATGCCTTGGCACTAGGAGCCGATGAAGGACGGGACTAACACCGATATGCTTCGGGGAGCTGTAAGTAAGCTTTGATCCGGAGATTTCCGAATGGGGAAACCCACTGTTCGTAATGGAACAGTATCTTTGCCTGAATACATAGGGCATTGAAGGCAGACCCGGGGAACTGAAACATCTAAGTACCCGGAGGNTTTGTTCCTTGAAAACTAGATAATCGTAAGTAAGAAGAACCAAGAAAAACCGAGTGATCGCCATTTTAGTTTTCTCTCTATTCAATTAGAGAAATGACCTTTTAGGTTAAGTTAGAAAGGGCGCACGGTGGATGCCTTGGCACTAGGAGCCGATGAAGGACGGGACTAACACCGATATGCTTCGGGGAGCTGTAAGTAAGCTTTGATCCGGAGATTTCCGAATGGGGAAACCCACTGTTCGTAATGGAACAGTATCTTTGCCTGAATACATAGGGCATTGAAGGCAGACCCGGGGAACTGAAACATCTAAGTACCCGGAGGAAGAGAAAGCAAACGCGATTCCCTGAGTAGCGGCGAGCGAAACGGGACATAGCCCAAACCAAGAGGCTTGCCTCTTGGGGTTGTAGGACACTCTACATGGAGTTACAAAGGAACGGGGTAGATGAAGTGGTCTGGAAAGGCCCGTCAGAGAAGGTAAAAACCCTGTAGTTGAAACTTCGTTCCCTCCTGAGTGGATCCTGAGTACGGCGGGACACGAGAAATCCCGTCGGAAGCTGGGAGGACCATCTCCCAAGGCTAAATACTCCCTAGTGACCGATAGTGAACCAGTACCGTGAGGGAAAGGTGAAAAGCACCCCGGAAGGGGAGTGAAAGAGATCCTGAAACCGTGTGCCTACAAGTAGTCAGAGCCCGTTCATGGGTGATGGCGTGCCTTTTGTAGAATGAACCGGCGAGTTACGATTACATGCAAGGTTAAGTTGAGAAGACGGAGCCGCAGCGAAAGCGAGTCTGAATAGGGCGAATGAGTATGTGGTCGTAGACCCGAAACCAGGTGATCTACCCATGTCCAGGGTGAAGGTTGGGTAACACCAACTGGAGGCCCGAACCCACGCACGTTGAAAAGTGCGGGGATGAGGTGTGGGTAGCGGAGAAATTCCAATCGAACTTGGAGATAGCTGGTTCTCTCCGAAATAGCTTTAGGGCTAGCCTCACGTTGTAAGAGTCTTGGAGGTAGAGCACTGTTTGGACTAGGGGCCCTCATCGGGTTACCGAATTCAGACAAACTCCGAATGCCAAAGACTTATCCGTGGGAGTCAGACTGCGAGTGATAAGATCCGTAGTCAAAAGGGAAACAGCCCAGACCACCAGCTAAGGTCCCAAAGTATACGTTAAGTGGAAAAGGATGTGGAGTTGCTTAGACAACCAGGATGTTGGCTTAGAAGCAGCCACCATTTAAAGAGTGCGTAATAGCTCACTGGTCGAGTGACTCTGCGCCGAAAATGTACCGGGGCTAAACGTATCACCGAAGCTGTGGATTGACATCTTCGATGTCAGTGGTAGGAGAGCGTTCTAAGGGCGTTGAAGTCAGACCGTAAGGACTGGTGGAGCGCTTAGAAGTGAGAATGCCGGTATGAGTAGCGAAAGATGGGTGAGAATCCCATCCACCGAATGCCTAAGGTTTCCTGAGGAAGGCTCGTCCTCTCAGGGTTAGTCGGGACCTAAGCCGAGGCCGAAAGGCGTAGGCGATGGACAACAGGTTGATATTCCTGTACCACCTCTTTATCGTTTGAGCGACGGGGGGACGCAGGAGGATAGGGTAAGCGCGCTGTTGGATATGCGCGTCTAAGCAGTTAGGCTGCAAGTGAGGCAAATCCCGCTTGCGTGAAGGCTGAGCTGTGACAGCGAGGGAAATATAGTACCGAAGTTCCTGATTCCACACTGCCAAGAAAAGCCTCTAGCGAGATAAATGGTGCCCGTACCGCAAACCGACACAGGTAGGCGAGGAGAGAATCCTAAGGTGAGCGAGAGAACTCTCGTTAAGGAACTCGGCAAAATGACCCCGTAACTTCGGGAGAAGGGGTGCTCATTTGGGTGAATAGCCTAGATGAGCCGCAGTGAATAGGCCCAGGCGACTGTTTAGCAAAAACACAGGTCTCTGCGAAGCCGCAAGGCGAAGTATAGGGGCTGACGCCTGCCCGGTGCTGGAAGGTTAAGAGGAGGGGTTAGCTCACGCGAAGCTCTGAATCGAAGCCCCAGTAAACGGCGGCCGTAACTATAACGGTCCTAAGGTAGCGAAATTCCTTGTCGGGTAAGTTCCGACCCGCACGAAAGGCGTAACGATCTGGGCACTGTCTCAACGAGAGACTCGGTGAAATTATAGTACCTGTGAAGATGCAGGTTACCCGCGACAGGACGGAAAGACCCCGTGGAGCTTTACTGTAGCCTGATATTGAATTTTGGTACAGCTTGTACAGGATAGGTAGGAGCCTGAGAAACCGGAGCGCCAGCTTCGGTGGAGGCGTCGGTGGGATACTACCCTGGCTGTATTGAAATTCTAACCCGCGCCCCTGATCGGGGCGGGAGACAGTGTCAGGTGGGCAGTTTGACTGGGGCGGTCGCCTCCTAAAGAGTAACGGAGGCGCCCAAAGGTTCCCTCAGAATGGTTGGAAATCATTCGCAGAGTGTAAAGGCACAAGGGAGCTTGACTGCGAGACCTACAAGTCGAGCAGGGACGAAAGTCGGGCTTAGTGATCCGGTGGTTCCGCATGGAAGGGCCATCGCTCAACGGATAAAAGCTACCCCGGGGATAACAGGCTTATCTCCCCCAAGAGTCCACATCGACGGGGAGGTTTGGCACCTCGATGTCGGCTCATCGCATCCTGGGGCTGTAGTCGGTCCCAAGGGTTGGGCTGTTCGCCCATTAAAGCGGTACGCGAGCTGGGTTCAGAACGTCGTGAGACAGTTCGGTCCCTATCCGTCGTGGGCGCAGGAAATTTGAGAGGAGCTGTCCTTAGTACGAGAGGACCGGGATGGACGCACCGCTGGTGTACCAGTTGTCTTGCCAAAGGCATCGCTGGGTAGCTATGTGCGGACGGGATAAGTGCTGAAAGCATCTAAGCATGAAGCCCCCCTCAAGATGAGATTTCCCATAGCGCAAGCTAGTAAGAACCCTGAAAGATGATCAGGTTGATAGGTCAGAGGTGGAAGCGCGGTGACGTGTGGAGCTGACTGATACTAATCGTTCGAGGACTTAACCAAAAACGAAAAGCAGAGGCTATGAGCCGGAGCTGGACAATGATCATTCGTTCTTCTTGAATTCTTCTTACAACATTATCTAGTTTTGAGGGTGCAAAAAACCTCAAACCAAATAGTCTGGTGGCGATGGCGAGAAGGTCACACCCGTTCCCATACCGAACACGGAAGTTAAGCTTCTCAGCGCCGATGGTAGTTGGGGGTTTCCCCCTGTGAGAGTAGGACGCCGCCGGGCACACGAAAGAACAGCTGTAATGGCTGTTCTTTTTTTGTATAGAAAAATTTTCTTGAATTTTTTTAGCCATCCTTTTTACACAAGCTGGGCGATATCTTCGCAGAAGTGGGTGATATATTGATAAATGTGATCGATATATTTATTAATTGACCGATATATTCAAAAAAGTTCTCGATATATTCAAATAATCGCTAATAAAACATAAAAAAGAAATTGTTGACCTCTCTCTATGTGCAAATCAATCCTGTTATCGTGTATAACAGCATAGCTGTTGTCATAAAACCTCTGAAAAAGTAATTGTGAAAATGAAAATGTCCAAAAGGCAACTGTCATCTGAATGGCGTTCCGAAACTGTGACGAAGGTAATTGGTGGATAACCTTGTTCCTCCAATAGGTGGTGAAAAGTACAGTTTTATTGAATTCTCCTGACCACCAAATGATCGCCAAATTTCAATTTCACTATGTCACCCTTCAAGGTTGTTGCTATCTCCTGAGCCATCGCATTTTGTTCCTCTAGATTCCCGGCAAGCAGGGTCAGCTGCCTCCCACCCATTACTCGTTCTTTAGAAAGGGTGATAATGGCTATAATATCGAATCTTGCAATTCCGCCAATTTCCTGTCCCATATTTACTTCCTCCCAACGAAATTAGTCCTAAGAACATCTTTATTCTTTTTAGTACTTTCAAGCAACGGGGTTTTTTTGATCGCTTCGATTAAGCGGTCGGCGTCTTTCAGGATGGGAACAAAGGTAATGATGACCTTCCCATTTTCAAAGTCCTTCCTCGTATAGTGGTAGCGTTTAAGCCCCAGTGTCCTTGTAGCTTCGAACAAGGCTGCCTGACGCTGTCCAATATGATCCAAAGTGATTCTGAACCTTTCCTCATTTGGACTGATTACAGCTGCAATTCCCTCCTGGAGAAATAAGGAAGAGGCATTCTCTGAACCAAGCAAATTTGTTACATAGATACCGTTAACATATAAATCATCGTTTTCAATAGCAATTAATCCTATCTCAACTTTGGCTATGTCTCCTATCGTTTTTCCTTTTGAAAATCTTTTAAGAATGAATAGGACGATAAAACCGGTTATTATGCCAGATGCAATATTAACTGCGATGATCTTGCTGCTGATTAATTGCATTGCCAGTGCAGAACTGAATGAAACGATGAGTGCAAAATAATTGCGGGCTTCGAAGGTTTTGGCGATCCCATCAATATAAGCATTTCCCCGGCTCGTATATTCCGCATTTTCTAGGTCTTTTAAGCTTTCTCTCTCAGCTTTTCTGACATCTCGAAACTGCTGGATGGCCAATGTCAGGAAGGTAACGGCAATAAAGTTCTTTGTCATCAGAGCTGGAATTGCAACTGCTCCGAGGGCTGCTGCTACAAATCCGGTTACCAGGTTAGTCAGATAACCGTTAGGGTAACTAGGATATTGCCTGAAATCCTCTTTAACAGTGAGAATACGGGCGAAAGTCCCTGTACTGATCGCCACTACGATCATGATGATATGTTCGGTAGAAATAATATCTGCTCTCATATGGTCACTCCGTTATTTAGAATCTTTTATACATATGGAATGGACAAAATGAATAAAAATGAATGATAGCTTATCCAAAAAATCTATACCTTAAAAAGATGGGATGCGCCTATGACAGATTTTATCCGGAAAAACGGTTTGGTTATTGCAGGAGGAACCATTCAAGGATTGGGAATGGGGCTTTTTTTATTTCCACATGCGATCCCTTCAGGCGGTGCAGGTGGAATAGCTGTTCTATTAAATTACTTTTTTCACCTTGATATGGGGTTGGCTCTTTGGATCGTCAATTTCTCCATGCTTGTTGTGGCCACAAAATACCTGGGGAACAAATGTGCATTATGGACGATGTTCGCTATCACGATGACCTCTTTAACAGTAGCCTTTTGTGAACAATATTATCTGACAGCGTACCGTAATGAATGGTTTGATTTAGTTATGGGCTCCATTTTTTTAGGGACTGGAATCGGTTTGCTGCTTAGGGAAGGAGTTTCAAATGGCGGTGTGGGAGTCATAGCTCTCATCATTGCCAGAAGGAGAAACTCGCTTCCCGGCTCTGCTCTTTTTTGGATTAATTGCATTATTTTTATCATGACGGGCTTCATCATAAGCTTGGAAATCATTGTGCAAGCTCTGATTAGTCAATGGATTTCAACGAAAATGGTCGATATCGTGTATTATTATAATTTTAATCAGGCATACACTTTAGGCTGGCGGAAGAAATAGCTATACATAGTTATAGCGGAAGGCAGAGTATTTGTCCTTTTCGCCACTCGGCTTACTTACATGAATCGTAAGGATGGCCAGCAACCCCACAATAAATGTAAGAGTTGCTATAGACAGGAACATGCCTGTACGTGACCAATCCATTAACCGAGTGAATATAGGAGGGCCGACTGCCACTCCTAAAAATCGCACTGAGCCATAAAGAGAAGTCACAAAACCGCGCATTTCCTTGCCAACTGAACCTGTAATCAAACTATTGATACAAGGGAGTACCAATCCTGTTCCAATACTGCTGAAGATAAGGACGAAAAGGAAAGGGACAATTTTTTCTACAAAGGTTAAGGAGACATAAGATAAGGTCATCAGCAGGAAACCAAGAACAGTGAGACGCTTCATCACCAGCATGTTTTTCCCTATTTTTGCGCCTGTTATATAGGCAGTCCCACCCTGTACGAGTAGAGGAATCGCCAAAATCAGCCCCTTTTTGACGCCGTTAATTCCATATTTAACTTCCAGGATGTCTGAAAGGTAAAAGAGAATGCCGAAAAGTGTAAATAAACAAGTTGCACCTGCGAGATATGTTGTAAAAAGCCATCTGCCTTCCTTTTTGAAAACGTGCATTAGACCACGGGCATACTTTTCAAACGGAGGAGGTGCCTGCCGATTCCGTTTCTCTTTAATGAAGATCCAGGTGAGAATAATTGAGATAAGACATATGGCAGGGAAAGCATAAAAAACGGCAAACCAGGCGACGAGTGCCAGCAATGAGCCAATGATTGGCGATAATACTTTTCCTAATCCATTGGATGCTTCAACGATACCCAGAACACGGCTTTGTTCCCCGCCTTTAAATAAATCCCCTGTAAGAGCCATGGCAATCGGTGCTGTACCCGCTGCACCAATCCCTTGAAGTATTCTGCCAATCAGGATCCATATATAAGAATTCGATAGCACATTTGAGGCAAAACCTGCCAGTAATCCCCCGATTCCATATAAAATCAGGGCGGGAAGGATGATGCTCTTCCTCGAGAATCTGTCAGATAGGTAACCAAAAATAGGAATAAAAATAGCTGCAGCAACCGAAAAAACTGTAATAGTCAAGCTGACCTGGAGCTGCGTCAATCCCAGTTCTGTTTTCATTTTTGGGAGTATGGGGATAAGCATTGAATTCCCCAGTGTCATAATCAACGGGATGGAACCTATAGCGGCAATTAGCATACCTTTATTCTTTTTTCCCAAACACCCTGCACATCCTTCATTAAAATATTCTTATTTCAGATTGATTGGCGGGGGAACAATCCAGCCTTTGTCTTTCGTAATTTTTAATAATTTTTCCTCGTACTCGCTTTTTTGGACATGGAACTCACCAAACATCTCTGAGATATCTGACCTGATTGCTATGCCCATTACATAACTGCCCATTATTTTACCGACCATTAATTCGCGTTGTACCAGCAAAGCGATTTCCGGATCATTGAACCGTGCACCTGCAGGAATATCCTCCACCTGGACATCAGGCCGGGCTGGAGGCGCTGGCGGAAGTCGGATACCATTTTGTTTTAAGATGGCTTCTGTTTGCTGCTCCTCCTGTTTATAACAATTCTCCAGCAAATCCTCCAAGAAAACTTTCAAGTCATGATCCCCAGTATGATTGATAAAAATCTGAAGTGTTACCAGGTATCCTTTTGTTGCATAAAGGTGAGACCATAAATTGAATACTTCACCTGAATGTAAAGGTTCATTTTCAGGTTTCCCACTAAACATTCCCATAAGCTTTCCCTCCAGCGATTCTTTTCAATGGTAATTAGTTTTCCTGCTTTGATTTTTTTTATGTTCTTTTTTATTTGGTTATAGACAGGAACCTAGGTTTTTCCTTCAACATAGGCTAAAACAGTTGCAAATAGATTCCAAGGGGAGTTTGAGAATGAAGGATCGTTCAACGTATTACAAGAAATTATTAGCAGGTTTTGTATTGATATTCGCCCTTATTCTAACTGGATGCAGTCAAGATGGTGAAAAGCAACAAGGAAAAGATGTTTCTTCTTCTGAAAAAATCGTTCGGATTGGCTATCAAAAAAATTGCCCGCTAGTGATCTTAAAGTCATTGGGAACTCTGGAAAAAGAGCTAGAGAAAAAGGGAGTAAAGGTGGAATGGAAGGAATTTCAGGCAGGTCCTGCGTTACTTGAAGCTTTGAATGCGGGAAGTATCGATTTCGGAAGAACTGGGGATTCACCGCCAATTTTTGCACAGGCTGCGGATTCACCAATTGTTTATGTTGCAGCAGGTTTTTCTAAATTCGAGGGTAGTGGAATCCTGATTCCCAAAGATTCTCCGATTCAATCCCTGGCTGATTTAAAAGGGAAGAAAATTGGCTTTGCCAAAGGTTCAAGCTCGCATTATCTCCTTGTTAAGGCTTTAGAAAAGGCTGGTCTCGATTATAACGATATCACTCCAGCCTATCTTCAGCCCGGGGATGCGAGGGTAGCCTTTGAACAAGGGAATATTGATGCATGGGCAGTTTGGGACCCTTTCACTGCGGACACCGAACTAAATTCTGATGCAGAAATGCTTGTAAATGGTGAAGGATTGACATCCGATAGAGACTTTTTTATCGCGAACGCGAATTATGCTAAAGGGAATAAAGAGGTACTTGAAGTTATTGTCAACCAGGTTCAGAAATCATCAGAGTGGGCAAACAGCCATCATGATGAACTTGTGTCATTGATTGCGCCACTGCTGAAAATTGATGAAAAATCGATTGAAATGGCAGTCCAAAGAAGAGAGTATGGCGTGGATGCCTTAACAGATGAAATCATGAAGGAACAGCAGGAAAAGGCCGATACTTTCTATCGTTTAAAAATTATTCCTAAAGAAATTGATGTAGAGGAAGCAATGATGGATTGAGTGGTTTAGGAAAGGAGGGTTTTTATGCAAGCCCGTTTTATGTCCGGTATACGCCAGATGGTTCCGTGGGCTTTACCCGTATTAATATTGGTGTTATGGCAGCTGCTTTCCTGGAAAGGAATCATTTCAGATAGAATACTGCCTGCTCCAAGTGATGTATTTAAAGCGGCAATTGAATTGACTGGCACAGGTGAGTTGACTGAACATATCTCAATCAGCCTGGGAAGGGCAATGCTTGGATTTCTGATCGGCGGACTTCTTGGCTTTTTCCTTGGAATCTTGAACGGGATTTTCCGTTTTTCAGATTTATTACTAGATACATCCATACAAATGCTCAGGAATATTCCGCATCTAGCGCTGATTCCATTGGTGATTTTATGGTTTGGCATTGACGAGACTTCTAAAATTTTTCTCGTTGCCCTCGGTGTGTTATTTCCGGTGTATATAAACACCTACCATGGGATTAAAAATGTGGAAGGTGATTTGATTGAAATGGGAAAAGCATATGGATTAAGAGGCCCTAAATTGTTTTTCACAGTCATCTTCCCCGGGGCTTTATCGTCTATCTTAGTCGGCATTCGTTTTTCTCTGGGAGTGATGTGGCTTACCCTGATTGTCGCAGAAACCATTTCTGCACACTCTGGGATTGGCTACATGGCCATGAATGCAAGAGAATTCATGCAAATGGATGTCATTGTGTTAAGCATTCTGATCTATGCTTTTTTTGGAAAGTTCTCTGATATGATCGCCCGGTACATGGAAGGCAAATGGCTTAAGTGGAAGACATAATTCATGTGAGGAGGTTTAATGATGAAAAATGATGCCCGGGTACAACATATTCAGCTGAATAACTTGAAGAAGAGTTTTGACAATACTGTTGTACTGGATGGAATCAATTTGAAAGTAAGCCAGGGTGAATTTATTGCTATTGTAGGAAAGAGCGGCTGCGGAAAAAGCACACTATTGCGGTTAATTGCCGGCCTTGAAGATTATAGTGAAGGGACGATTTTAATAAAAGATAAAGATCTTGCTGGCCTCAACACACAGGCAAGAATCATGTTTCAGGATGGACGTCTGCTTCCATGGAAAAGAGTACTAGAGAATGTTGGATTGGGCTTGAAAGGGGATTGGCGTCAAAATGCAATCGCTGCATTAAAAGATGTAGGCCTTGATGGGAGGATGAAGGATTGGCCATCAAAGCTTTCAGGGGGCCAGAAGCAGAGGGTTGCACTGGCAAGGGCACTCGTGCATAAACCTGAGATCCTGCTCCTGGATGAGCCGCTTGGTGCACTGGATGCTCTTACAAGACTGGAAATGCAGGAACTTATTGAATCTTTATGGGAAAAAGAAAAAATCACAACCATCCTGGTTACTCATGATGTTGAAGAAGCAGTGGCTCTGGCCGACCGTGTAATCTTAATCGAAAATGGTAAAATCGTCTTAAGCAAAAATATTAATTTACCAAGGCCCCGCCAGAGGACTCAGCAGGTTTTTGCCAATTATGTAGATGAGATTTTATCAAGAATCATTGATCCAAATGAACAGAGTCTGCGCCTGATCATAAAATAGATTTTAGTCTCTTTATATTGAAACTTAATTACTTTTCACGCCGTATAAAATGCACGCAACACCACAAAAGATCCATAGTATTTTTTGAAAAGAGATTCTATCAGAAAGACCAATTAAACCTATGGTAGTAGTCGCAATGAGGATGAGAGGGCCCACAAAAGCAAGGGTACTATTTACAATAAGCGCTTTTTCCACATCATTATATTTTAAGATAAGAGCTGCTGCGAATATTTCAAGGCTCCCTGATAAAAAACGCAAAAGGGCCATTCCTATTATTGCTTTCTCAAATAACTGTAGCATCATAATCCTCCTCAAAACCTTTTACCATTTACATTGTATGCATGGGGATATGGATTAAGGACAAGAAAAAAGTTGCTGTTTTATATGAGGATTCAACTGCTGGCATAGGTTGACATTCAGTTACAGAAGGGAAGTTGTTTTTTAAAAAAGCATAACAGCCAATTAGCTGTTATGCTTTCAATTAAGATGGTATTCCTTCTTTGGCGAAATCAATTTCAAATCCCATATCCTCTAGCATTTTATGGTCTGCAGTGGATTCCTGGCCGGCTGTCGTTAAGTAATCACCGACAAAGATGGAGTTGGCCGGATAGAGGCCCAAAGGCTGCAAGCTCCTTAGGTTCACTTCTCTGCCGCCGGAAATCCTTATTTCTTTAGAAGGATTGATGAATCTCATCAGGCAAAGGACTTTAAGACAGTATCGCGGGTTTAACTCATCGGTCCCTTCGAGGGGAGTTCCATCAATTGCATGAAGAAAATTCACTGGAATAGAATCAGCGTCAAGAATTTTTAAGCTTCTTGCAATGTCTACGACATCTTGCTTAGATTCCTTCATCCCAACAATCACTCCAGAACATGGAGATATTCCGCTATCTTTAACGAGTTCCACAGTGTTGACGCGATCCTGATATGTATGCGATGTAGTGATAGCATCATGATGGCTTTCAGATGTATTTAGATTATGGTTATACCGGTCAACTCCGGCCGCCTTGAGTCTTTCTGCTTGAGATGGTTTAAGTATTCCCAGGCAAGCGCACACTTTAAGGCCAAACTTTTCTTTAATTTCCTCCACGGCTGAAGTTACTGTATCAAGCTCCTTTTCGCTTGGCCCTCTGCCGCTGGCAACAATACAATAAGTACCTGCGTTTAGATTGTAGGCTTGCTCTGCACCCTGGAGAATGGATTCTTTGTCCATCATCCTATACTTTTCAATAGGGGCATCCGAGACGCTTGATTGTGCGCAGTAGCCACAATTTTCCGGGCAAAGGCCGGACTTTGTATTAATAATCATATTCAGCTTTACTTTATTTCCAAAATGATGATAGCGTATAGTGTAAGCAGCCTGGAGCAATTCCAGCAATTCCTGGTCCGCGCAATCCAGTATACTTATTGCCTCTTCATCGGAAAGCTCACGGCCTTCTAAAACGCCAAGCGCTAACTCTTTCCAGTATGTCATCGAATTTCACTCCCCTCGATTTGTTTTAAGCCGCTTTTCTTAAATGTTTGAAACTTCCCTTTGAAAGAACCGTTTTTTCCAGTCTGTGACCCATCATCCCTGCAAAAACAGCAAGAATAATGTCTTTTGGCAGAGGAGCAACCATCCATAGCCATGCCAGTTTATACGTAAATCCTTCTGGTGCAGCAGCCCATAATTTATAGGCAAAATACATCCAGTTGGTTCCAAATACATAATTAATAACCATACCTGCCAATGATGCCAGGATGAAAGCAGAGAGTGCACGATTTTTCTCGACCATTTTGCCTGCAACATATGCTGTCAGAATGAATGAAAGAATAAATCCGAATGTCGGACTGATCAATGTAGAAAATCCAGCGCTAAACTGTGCAAAAACAGGCACACCAACTAGTCCAACCAGGGCGTATACCGTCATGGAAATTGCTCCCAGCCGGCTTCCGAGGATGATTCCAGCTAAAATGGCAAAGAAGGTCTGCAAGGTAATGGGCACTCCGCCTACAACCATAAATGGTACGAATGATGTAATGTTTGCACCAATAGCCATAAGGCCGACAAACATGGATGCCAGTGTTAAATCAAATGCTTTTAACTTCATAATAAATTGCTCTCCTTTTCTGTAATCTAAATTCAGCATAAACTTTCTGAATTATTTATGTCAACCAAAAAATATTTAAGTTTACATATGACTAAAACCAACCTTTTTGTCATTTCAAATAATTAATATATAATTTTAATTAATATTTTTCAGCAGTGACAGGGGAGGTTTATATGAAGGAAATCCAATCATGCTGCGAAATAATAGCCAAAGCAAAAAACATAGTCGTATTGACAGGTGCCGGAATAAGTACAGAGTCAGGCATCAGGGACTTTCGTTCACGAACTGGAATATATAAAATGGCACCGGAATATATCCTTTCTATTGATTATTTTCAAGAAAACCCAAAAGACTTTTTCGACTTTGCCTTCTCTAATCTCTACCATCCAAAGGCATTGCCTAATAAAGGGCATCAAGTATTGGCTAAATGGGAGCAGGAAGGACGAGTAAATTGGATCATTACTCAAAATATCGACGGACTGCATCAAAAAGCCGGCAGCAAAAACGTAATAGAATTTCATGGAACAATGAAGACAGCAACATGCCTAAACTGTGGTAAAAAGTATACAACTGAAGATTTATCACACATAAAGAAAATAAATGAAAATTATTATGTGTGCAGTGCATGTAGTGTGGGAAATGATACAAATCATCTTATAAAACCAGATGTTGTTCTGTATGGGGATACTGGAGAATGGTTTTCAGCAGAAGGGTTTGAAAAAATCCTTACTATTATTGGAGAGGCAGATTGCTTGCTTGTATTGGGAACCAGCCTAAATGTGACGCCATTTTCAGCCTTTCCTCAATATAGAAATAATGGTATACCGATGATTATCATTAATAAAGGTAGTACACCATATGATTTTGCGCCTGACACTTTTGTCATCAGGAATTCCATTGGAAGGACACTGAGCGAAATCGACCATACCCTAAGCAAATAAATTAGGTGCACGGCTTACCGTGCACCCGGGCGATTAATTTTTTCCATACACCTGACATCATCTTACGCTGTTAATCATTGCTCGTTCATGCCTGACATCATCTTACGCGGTTATTCATTGCTCGTTCAGGCAATGGCCGGCCTATATCCCTCTGTTTATTTGTTTCAACAGCTGGGTTTTCGGAAGGATCATCTTCATAATCCTTAAATGCAGATTCTCCCATATCTAGTTCTCCTGGACTAAAAGCATTCAGGGGATATTCCTGAGTATTTCTCTTTTCGACGTTATATCCAGAAATGGAACTATTGACAGGATTTTCTTTTTCCTGTTTGATACTTTTGATTGAATCTATGGCTGCTTGTTCATTTTTATAGGATTTTAGGATATGTTTTTTCTCGATTTCCATTGGATCAGCCTCCTATTGGTTTTGATTTATCTATACCCAGGAAAATGGAATGATTAACTTTTTGCTTTTTGCTCTGTAATTTCTATTAATCTGGTAAAATAACTATAAAATAGATTAACTAGCCAAGAGGGGAATGCTAAATTGAAGAAGAAAATCGTTTGGACTTTCAGCGGTGTTATCGTGGCTATAATGATTGCACTGATTGCTGCAGGCAATTATTTTTATAATGTAGCCATTAACCGAAGCCATGATGCCGTAGATCTTCACGGCGGAGGGGAAAGTGTAACAGCAGCGGGTCTTTCAAATGGAGAAGAGCAGCAGAGGAAGCTGGAAGAAATAATGGCCTGGACTGAAAAACAAAACTTTGAAATAGTGGAAATTCAATCTGATGATGGCCTTAGGCTAAAGGCTCGCTTTTTAAAAAATCAACAGTCGTCCGGAAAAATGGTGATTCTTGCTCATGGCTATAAGGGCAGCAGTGAGCAAATGCCTGGTATCACAAAATTTTATTATGACCAGGGTTTTGATATCCTGAAACCGGATGCGAGAGGGCACGGCTTAAGCGAGGGGGACTATATCGGTTATGGCTGGCATGATCGAAAGGATTATGTAAGATGGTCACAGTTTTTAGTTGAACAAAAAGAGGCAGAAACAATTTTTCTGCACGGCTTCTCAATGGGGGCTGCAACCGTACTGATGGCAAGCGGAGAGAAACTCCCAGAACAGGTTAAAGGCATTATTGCAGACAGTGGATACACTACTGTCCATGAAGAGCTAAGCCACCAATTGAAATATCTTTATAATCTTCCGGCTTTCCCTGTCATGCAGGTTACAAGTGCGGTGACCAAATTCAGGGCGGGCTATTCTTTTTCTGAAGCCTCAGCCCTTGAAGGTATTGAAAAAAATCATCTTCCTTTATTCATTATCCATGGGGATCAAGATCAACTTGTACCTACAGTAATGGGTAAGAGGATTTTTGATAAGGCAAATAGTCTTAAAGAGCTATGGATTGTTCCCGGAGCAGGGCATACAGAAGCCTATACCATTGCTGAAGAGGAATATCAGGACAGACTGAAGGCATTCTGGTCCCTCGCATTAGGGAAATAAATCATGTTGTAAAATCCATATTTTGAACACACCTGTCCTGGTGTGTTTTTTTTTGTAAATGTTTGCAATAAGCCGAAAGAGGAACTTAGTATAAATAATGCCGTAAAACATATATCTTTAAAGGATGAATTTTCAACAAAAGGAGAGAGCATAATGCCAGAAGGTAAACATGAAGTAACCATTGATGTACCGATAGAAAGTGTATGGGATTTCGTTAAGGATATGGATAATTGGGCTCCTTTACTGCCAGGCTATATCAGCCATGAAAAATTGAATGAAAAACAGTCAAACTGGACCTTCAAAGAAACGGTTGGGGTTTTGAAAAAGAAGATTAGTTTGCAGGTAACAATACTAGAGTGGATCGAGCCTAGCAGGGTAACATTCAACCTGAAGGGAATCAATGAAAATCTGACAGGAAACGGTTATTTTAGTGCAGAAACGGTTGGAGTGAATAAAACCAGGATGACTGGCTATCTTGAGATGACGGCAGAAGGAGCTCTTGCTCCAGTAATGAATGCGGTAATGAAGAATTCCTTGCCAAAAAGCGGTCAAGAATTAACGACCGCTATTGCAGAAGAGCTGGAAGGACGAAAGGCAATCTGATACATTAAAAGAGGAGCTTGCTTGATGCCGGCTCCTTTATTCGAGTTTTTCGATTTTAACAGGACCATCAATGCGGCCACTTTTATCGAAGTACAGCATAACCTTATCCCCGATGTGAATTTCCCCATCCTCAGTTACTCTATCCTTTTTAAAATAAACACTTTTCCCGTCGCTTTCCCCATAGTATCCAGAGGAATCAACTTTGATGATCTTATATTCCTCTTTAATATATTCAGTTTGCACTTCATTGGAAATTTTCCTGGCTTCATCCATTTCCATTTTGAGAAAAATCATGAGACCAAGGACAAGAGTCAATAAGAAAAGGAAAAAAGCCCTCATATTTTTCCCTCCAAAGTTTAATCATCAAACAGTATATGTAGAATGCTTGTCTTAATGACTTCATCTTTTAAAAGTTTGCTATAATTATAGGAAAACTCCAGGATGGACAGAGGTTTTGAGCATGACTAAAATATATGAGGCAGATCTTTATGAGCCGATCAGGAAGCATTTTATAAAACAAGGGTACCGGGTTAATGGAGAGGTACATGATTGTGATTTAACCGCTGTAAAAGACGGGGAACTTATCATTGTGGAATTAAAACTGACACTGAATATCGACCTTTTGCTCCAGGCGACGAGAAGGCTGCGGCTCACTGATATGGTGTATATTGCAATACCGAAACCGAAGCGCATTACAAGGAAACGGTGGCATGATGTCATTCATTTGGTAAAAAGGCTGGAGCTTGGCTTGATCATTGTGTCATTTGCAGGAAATAGGAAAACCATCGATTTTAAGGTACACCCTGAACCGTTCAATCGTAAGACTAGCAAAAATCAGCGAAAGAAAGCTGCACTTATCAAAGAAATTGAGGGAAGAAGCGCCGACTACAATATCGGAGGCAGCAACAAAAGCAAGATCATGACCGCCTACAAAGAGAAATGCATCCAAATCGCCTGTTATCTCGATAAACTTGGACAAATGTCACCTAAAGCACTCGTGGCTCTCGGTACAGGAGATAAAACCCCTTCAATCCTTCAAAAAAACTATTATAAATGGTTTGATAGAATTGAGAGAGGCATATATATCATTTCCGAACAAGGAAAAGCTGAACTGGAGGATTACCCTGAGCTAGTAGCATATTATTCAAGTAAACTGGATAATCGAGGTCAATAATTTTTTCCCTCTAATGACGGGGAATTGCAGTATCCGGTCACATTAAGGGAGGATATGTGCCCGGAGTGCGCTGAAACAACGACATCCGGGCACATAAAGAGAGGGTATGTGCCCGGAGTGCGCTGAAACAACGACAACCGGGCACATAAAGGGATGGTATGTACCCGGAATGAACTGGAACAGTGATTACCGGGCACATAAAATTTTTCTCTACATAAAAGCACGGCAGGAAATCATCTGATTTCCTGCCGTGCTTTTCTATCTATATTAGCAATTATACCTTATGCCTTCTCAAGCAAATGCTCATTTATTAATGTCTTTAATTCCTGTATTTCACGATCATAAATTGGGGACATTGAAAAAAGGATGCTATCAATTAAAAATTTCCTCGGTATTTTTGAACGGAGCTCTTCTTCAATGAAATCCAGCTTTTGTTGATGCTCTTTATTTTCACAGTCCAGCTTTTTCAAGCGGGATATAACTGAGTGTATTTTAGACCTCCGGTCGAGAGCTTCTCGATTCGAAACTGGAAGCCAGGTATCCAGGAGTTCTGGTGGCAATAACTGATCCTGTGATAGAGCCAGCTCTTCTATCATGTTGAGGATTCTGGTTACGCAATAGCGTACGACTGGAAGCAAACTGGTTGAGTCCTGATTGGCTTTACGGTAAAACCTGACGTTTTGGATCAGAATACCATTAAGCATGATGGCAGCATCCAGCAGGTAGGGTAGGCAGACCTCATCTGTAATGTCTGCAAGCCGATCTGAGTACCAACGCAATGTTTTCATTTGGCCGATTTCTATAAACTGCCTCAGCTCTTTATCCCCTGAGAAATAGACTTCTTCAAACAGTGGGATGATTTTATTTTCTCTATTAGCAGTCATTTGCAAATCTATCTGTCTCATGAAGATTTCTGGATCATCAGGGTCCTGGCCAAGCAGCAAGGAATCTCGGTCAATCTCCATTTTCCTGAAAGCGCCCCTGAAAATATCCATGAGCAGTTCATTCTTTGAAAGGAAGTAATTATAAAAGGTTCCTTTTGATATTCCGCTGTATTCGAGGATATCCTGAATTGAGGTGGCATGGAATCCTTTTTCTATAAAAAGCTGATGAGCCTTGTCTATAACATTACGTTTTCTGTCGTTCATTTCATCACCCTAACCTTTTTTATACCGGATGTATAAAAAATATACTACATTAAATTTCCGGACATTACAATTCCCTATATAACAATGATTTAAATAGGTTGCAAAAAATGTACCGATGGTATATGCTATTGTCTATGCAAACACATTGTTTACAAATTTGTGAACAATTAAGGGGGAAACACAGTATGGAAAAAAACTTTCAAGCGCCCGATAAACCGCCGTACGGTATACTCGCGGTATTGATTGTCGGAGCTTTTATCGCATTTTTAAATAATACATTACTGAATATCGCCTTGCCATCCATTATGATTGATCTAAAGGTGGAAGCGACAACAGTTCAGTGGCTGACGACAGGGTTCATGCTTGTCAGCGGGATTATGATTCCGCTAAGTGCTTATCTAATTCAAAAATATTCAGTCAGAAGATTATTCTTAACGGCAATGGGCTTATTTACAGCAGGTACAATCCTGGCAGGTGCCGCTCATGTTTTTCCGCTTTTATTAGGAGGCCGGATGATACAGGCATCTGGCACTGCGATCATGATGCCTCTATTGATGAACGTTATGCTTGTAAGCTTTCCAATTGAAAAACGTGGAACTGCAATGGGAGTTTTCGGCTTGGTGTTAATGTTTGCACCTGCAATCGGTCCGACACTTTCAGGCTGGCTGATTGAGCATTACGACTGGAGAATGCTTTTTCATTTTGTAACACCAATCGCGGCTATAGTGCTATTACTCGGCTTCTTTATGCTTAAAGATAAAAAAGACAAAATCCATATGCGTCTTGATATTATTTCGCTTTCACTATCCAGTATTGGTTTCGGCGGCCTGCTGTATGGGTTCAGTTCCGCAGGATCCAAAGGATGGGATAGCCCCCATGTATATCTGACATTGATAATTGGTACGGTATCTCTGGTCATATTTATTCTTCGTCAATTAAGACAGGATAATCCAATGCTTAACTTCAGGATCTATAAGTATCCTATGTTTGCCTTATCCTCCGTCATATCGATGATTGTCACCATGGCAATGTTCTCCGGTATGCTGTTACTGCCAATTTACGTGCAAACCATCCGGGGAATTTCTCCTTTGGATGCTGGTTTGATGCTATTGCCAGGAGCAATCGCTATGGCCATCATGTCTCCTGTAACAGGACGGTTATTTGATAAATTTGGCGGACGCGCTTTGGCAATCATTGGTTTAACGATCACTCTTGTAACTAGTTATTATTTCAGCAAGCTTTCAATGGAAACAACGTATACCCAGCTGATCATTTTATACACAGTCCGTATGTTCGGGATGTCAATGGTTAATATGCCTGTGAGTACAAATGGTCTTAACGAGCTGCCGGCCCGTTATTATCCACATGGTACAGCGATGAACAACACAATGCAGCAAGTTTCTGGTGCGATAGGAACAGCATTGCTGGTTACGGTTATGTCGATGCGCGCTGAAACCTATGGAAAAGAACTAGCGGCTTCCGCTCTTAAAGAGGCTGCAGCTGCCGGGAAAGCCGTTACTCCTGCTGTCAAAGCGGAAATGGAACAGCAAATTGCGATGCAAGCTATGCTGCACGGAATTAATGACGCATTTTATGTCACAGTGTTTCTATCAGCGCTTGCATTGGTACTTGCTTTCTTTATCAAACGGGCAACCCAGGCAGAAGATACGATAGGGAGAAAGGCTCCTGCAAAAAAACACTCTCATAAATTGGCCAATAATTAGGAACAACCCCCTGACAACAGGGGGTTGTTTAGTATAATAAAGGAAAAAAGGAATGAAAAGAAAGGATTGTTATGATGGAAAAAACACCTGCAATGCTGGCGCAGCAACAGCTTGATGCCTACAATAACCAGGACCTGGAGGAATTTTTATCAGTGTATAGCGAAGATGTGAAAATTATGGAGTTCCCAACAAACACCATTACTACATGTGGGATAGAAGAGATGAGGAATCGCTATGGAAAGCTTTTCAAGGAACATCCAAACAATCATGCTGAATTATTAGCCAGAATTGTCCATGATAATAAGGTGGTTGATCATGAGCTGGTCACAGGAAGAGAGAACAGCGAACCAAAAAAAGCTGTTGCCATTTATGAAGTGATAAACGGAAAGATAGCAAAGGTATGGTTTTTATAATTACATATTACGATAACAAATTTTTATGCAAGACCAGCCCCAAAGTTATAAAGGGGCTGGCTTTTTTGTTACTGTTTAAAAACTGGCAATTGATTTTGTAATGCATTTGACTGCTGCTGGTACTGGATTGGCTGTTGCATGGCAGTCTGGAATCCATATGGGGAGGCAGTATTGCCAGATAATTCATTCGCCATCTGATTGCAAAGATTTACGACTTCCTGACAGCGATTAATTGCAAGGTCATGATTATGCAGGCTTAGCTCAATGGTTTGAGCTGCCTGTTTTTCACGCTGGAGCAGTTGTTCAAGTATCTGGATATTCTGCTGTTCCTGCTGAAGCATCATGCGGTATTGCTGGCTCCCTTGCTGTGTCTGCTGAATTAATTGCTGTGCAATCTGTCGTGTTTGGTTTACCTGCTGCAATCCATGTTGAGTTGTATGCATTTTATGACCTCCCATTGGATTTCTGGTGGAAACAATGTTCCTGCATTAGTTTAACTCATGATTAAGGAAATAAACTGTTAAACCAGACCAATTCCGGGACTGTAATCCGATTATATTTTTGCATGGCAGTGGGAGCCTAACAGTTACAATCCCAAAAGATTTTGATCTCAGGGGATTGTTATCAGTTCCAAAATCAGATGAGCATGGAGTTAACATCGACAATGCAAAAAAAGTGGTGAGAAAAATGGAAGGTGTTAATAAAATAATCTCGATAGAACATCAGGAAATACCCGAAGCAATAAACGGGATGACATACACAAAGAATTTTCGTTCTGCAACTGCAGAAGAGTGGTATATATTTGTGCCGGGTTTTAAGGATCCTTTCAGCGGGGGAGCTGCTGGCAAGGCAATTATCCATTACAATCTATTCGGCAACAAAGATGTTTTTATTAACACAACTGTGATATTTGATGATCCAGACCTGCATAAGGAAGTCCATCATAAGCTTGTCTATGGACTTGCAGAAGAAATTGTTAACCGGCTGGTCGGGTACGCAGACACGCTGCTATCGGTGCATTCCGGCATGAATTCTTATCAAGCAGAATATAAGTCATGATTTTAAAGGAGGTGGCTTAAAGTATGAACAGAGATAGGGAACAAGTGGACTATGAGAATGGAATGGCGCATTTATTTGGACTCGATGAGGAAACAAGTTTACAGTCAGTGAATTTTGCTTCAACGGAAAATCCCCTTTTAAATGAGCATTATCAAGAAGTGTTGCAAAAATAAAGAAAGCCAGGCCATATGCCTAGCTTAATTTTCGCGGTTTGCCAATACGGCATCCGCTTTATGCTGTTGTTGGAATTGTTCCAGCATCTGACTTGAAATGGCGGTATTGCCTAAAGGATTCGGATGAACCCCATCACTAGAAAGGTATTGCAGGTTTTTGCTGTTAATTACATTCGTCGTTTGTACTACAATGGAAGAAGAAGTTTCTTTGGCTGTTTCATAAATCAATAAGTTCCATTTTGGAAGCAGCTTATCCGCCAAAGAATAAAATTGATGATCAGTTGGCATAGGATTGTATAACTCAAGAAATACAATTGTCGCTGAAGGATTCAATACACCAATTCTTGCCGTTATTTCAGAAAGATTAGTCGAAAATCCTTCCTGCAGACTGTCGAAGGACTTAAGAGCACTGTAAATATCACTCTTCTTAACGAGTGTAAGGATGTCATTCCCTCCAACGTTCACGGTTATAAGATCTGCTTCCTTAATCGCCTCATCAAAAATCCCATCCTGTACGAGCCTATTCAACCGATCGCTGGTGATTCCTATGATCCCTTCGTTGTGGGAAATGACTTGTTTGCCAGTTTCAATACCCAATTGGCTCGAAAATTGACTAATAAAATTTTCTTCTTCAGTAATTCGATAACCTCGTATAATAGAATCTCCAAGAGCCAGGTGGTTGATTGTACTGTCAGGTGATGTACGGTAATAATCTATATAAGTAAGCTTATTCGTTTTTTCTGTCACAGGAGCACTTTCTTGTTTCATTTTTTCCAGTTGATATTGGGGGTAATAAAACCAGGCAGAAATGGACAGGGCTGAAACCAGAGTTATAAGCAAAGTGTATTTTATGATTTTCATGATGGTTCACTCCTCGATATATTTCTATTGTATCAAGGATTTGGAACAAAATAATTAGGGGGGTATTTCCATTTTTAAAATAATATTAATATTTAATCATTCGTAAAAATTTCCTGCTAATAGACAGGATTTTGTTATACTAAAACAAGACTGTTTTTTGATTTTGCTTGCATTTTTGCAGGACTGCGCATACTTGCACTCAATCTATAGCGAAAAGAGTCTTATATCATACTATATTCGAGGAGTACACAGATGTACCAGACTTATTCGACAAAAGAAAAAATAAAGCAGATTTTTGTCATGTTAATTCCTATATTGATCACCCAATTAGGTATGTTTTCCATGGTCTTTTTCAATACCATTATGTCAGGAAAATATAACTCTTCAGATCTTGCTGGCGTAGCTATCGGATCTTCAATCTGGAGTCCAGTCTTTACAGGGCTTAGTGGAATTCTGCTTGCGGTATCACCGATTGCCGCTCAGCGATTTGGTGAAAAGAAGGGTAAGGAAGTTTCATCCATCCTTACCCATGGAATTTATTTGGCTTTGATTATTGCAATAGTAGTGATCATATTAGGAGTATTCCTGCTAAATCCTATTCTAAATACCATGAATCTGCCTGAAAGTGTACATAAAACGGCATATCAATATTTGACAGGCTTGGGTTACGGCATTATTCCATTATTTATCTTTAATGTCCTAAGGTCCTTTATATATGCGCTTGGTAAAACGAGGGTGGTGATGTATATCCTGCTCATGTCTTTGCCAATCAACTTTTTCTTGAATTATGTACTGATTTTTGGGTATTGGGGCTTTCCCGAACTTGGAGGGGCCGGTGCTGGATATGCAACATCGATTACATATTACCTGATTGCAGCAATGACAGCCGGAGTCATTATAAAACAACAGCCATTCTCCGAGTTTGTAGGTCTGGAATACTTCAAGGAATTTTCAGGGGAGCAAGTGAAGGAGATTTTAAAAATAGGTGTTCCTATGGGCTTGTCTATCTTCTTTGAAACGAGTATGTTTGCTGTTGTCACAATTTTGATCAGTAAGTTTAATATCACAACGATTGCAGCCTATCAGTCAGCTTTAAATATAGTATCATTTCTCTATATGATCCCAATGAGTATTTCAATGGCGTTAACAGTACTTGTTGGGTTTGAGGTGGGGGCGCGCCGTTATAAGGATGCTAAAATCTACAGCTGGCTTGGGATTTATTTAGGTGCTGTAATTGCGATTGGCGCAGGTTTGCTAGTCGTGTTATTCCGATATAAGGTGGCAGGTTTTTATTCAAATGAACCAGCTGTTATTGTGTTAACTGGGCAATTTTTGGTTTACGCTTTATTCTTTATGATTTCAGATGCCATTCAAGCAACGGCACTTGCTGCATTGCGCGGTTATAAAGACGTAAACTTATCATTTATTATCACTTTGATTGCCTACTGGCTCATCTGTCTTCCGGTTGGTTACTTGCTAGCCCACAATACAGGGCTTGGAGCGTCAGGATATTGGGTGGGCCTAACGATCGGATTGCTGGGGGCTGGTATATCCTTATCAGCAAGATTGATTTTTATTCAAAAACGGAGATTCCGAGAAAATATCGCTGAGGCAGTATAAAAGAATGGGATTCCTTCTGGAATCCCATTCTTTTATCCAATTTTTTGGAATATCCAAAGGAATTCCTCATTCTTTTACGGAATAATTAATAGTAGGAGGTGTATTTATAAATGGCATATTTACAAGTAGCTATTGAAAATTTCCAGAATATAAAGAAACAAGCAGAAACGGCGATGTCTCAGCTGAATAGGGAGCAGCTGCATTATTCACCAAATGAAGAATCAAACAGTATTGCCATCATTGCCAAGCATATGAGCGGTAACCTAAAATCCAGGTTCCGTGACTTTTTGACATCTGATGGTGAAAAACCAGATCGGGACAGAGATGGTGAATTCGAGGGAAGCTTCCAAACCATTCAAGAATTAATGGATTTTTGGAATGAAGGGTGGTCAGTCCTGTTTGATACACTTACAAAACTAACGGAACAGGATTTGAATAAAACGGTTTATATACGAAGCGAGCCACATAATGTCTTAGAAGCCATTCAGCGTCAAATAGCCCACCAGTCCAGCCATTCGGGACAAATTGTTTACCTGGCGAAGATGATTAAAAATCAAGAATGGAAATCACTCAGCATACCTAGAGGTTTGTCACGGCAGTATAACGAAACAATGAACAAACAGTCGAAATAAAAAAAGAGACCAGTGATGGTCTCTCAGGCTGTCGAGAAACTCTCGACAGCCTATATTTTTCATTAATAACTTCATCAATTCACCGCGTTAATTTGTTATAATATTAGTAATACTACTGAGGATGGTGGATTGGATGTTCAGACCTAGAAGAGATTCACAAAATGAAGCTGAATTTGTTTTCATTGAAGACTTGGTCCCTGAGGACCACTTTCTACGAAAGGTTGATAAGTACATAGATTTTTCTTTTATCGAGAAAAAAGTCCGTCCATTTTATTCTGAGAATAACGGTCGCCCTTCGGACCCTATTATGCTTTTTAAGATGATGTTCATTGGTTATTTTTATGGCATTCGTTCTGAACGACAATTAGAACGGGAAGTTCAGATGAATGTTGCCTACAGGTGGTTCCTGGGTTTAAAGCTGAATGATCCAGTACTAGATCATTCGACAATCAGTTGGAATCGACGAAAACGTTTTAAGGATACGAACATCTTTCAAGAGATCTTTGATGAAATTGTCCTTCTGGCCATTAATCATAAAATGGTGGGTGGAAGGGTGTTATTTACTGACTCCACTCACCTTAAAGCCAATGCAAATAAACACAAATTTACTCGTGAAGAAATCGAAATCGAGACTAGGGAATACATAGAAGAACTCAATAAAGCTGTTGATGAAGATAGAACAAACCACGGAAAAAAGCACTAAAAGAAAGAGAGGAGGTGACAGAGACCAAGGAAATTCGAAAAAGTACAACCGATCCTGATTGTGGCTTCATGTCCAGAGATAATAAGCAGGAAATGTTCTGTTATCTGGACCACCGAACAACAGATATGAAGTTTAATATCATAACAGATGCCTATGTAACACCTGGAAATGTCCATGACTCTGTCCCTTACCTTTCTAGATTGGATCGTCAAATTGATCGTTTTGGATTTAAAGTAGAAGCTGTGGCGCTCGACTCAGGATATTTAACAAATCCAATTTGTAAAGGTCTACACGACCGAAGTATTTTTGGTGTAATTGCCCATCGGAGATATCAGCCAACAAAAGGTCTTTTCCCAAAATGGAAGTTTACATATGACAAAGAACAAGACATCTATACTTGTCCTAATGACCAAGAGTTGGTTTACCGCACCACAACAAGAGATGGATACCGTGAATATAAGTCCGACTCTAAAAAATGTTCAGAATGCCCACTCCTGAAGGAGTGCACAAGATCAAAAAATAAACAAAAGGTCATAACTCGTCATGTGTGGGAGGACTTCAAGGAAAAGGTCCGCCTAAACAGACTCTCCCTCTCCGGAAAAATGCTTTATAAATATAGAAAAGAAAAAGTCGAGCGAAGCTTCGCAGATTCGAAAGAACTGCATGGGCTTCGCTATTGCCGGTTGCGGGGCTTACACAATGCGAGTGAGCAGGTGTTACTCACCGCAGCGTGTCAGAATATAAAAAAGATCGCCACACACCTAGCCAAGCTAGGATAATGGTGGCGATCAGTCGTTTCCTAACTCAAAAGGTGAATATGTCCATAAAAAAGAAAGTTACCCAATAAAAAAAAGCTTGTGGAAGAAAAAAATAGTACCTTTCTCCACAAGCTGAGAGACCAGTGATGGTCTCTTTTAGGTAGTCGATGTGCGCTTTCCTGCCCTGTATTTCGTCCATTGGAACCGGATGAAACAGCCGATACAGAATCCAAGGATGGCTATAAACGCTGCGAGTGCAACCATAATTGTAAAAAAGTAACCTATAGCTGTATATCCAGCCGCAAACGAAACAAGGCCTCCTGCTAAACAAATAACGGCAATTTTTTGATTGAATTGTTGTTGCTCCCAGTCTTCAGGTATATATTTTGACGGATCTTTTTTCAAAAAATGTCTTGCTGCCCTCATTACGGGATTATAACCGAACATCAATCCTGACAATCCTGCTGCTAAAGGTACACTCAATATCCATTCAAAACCTGTGAACCAGGCAGTAATCACACTAATAACAATGAACCACTGATTTGTCCTAACCAACGGCTGAGGAATCGAGCGTAATTCATTAGTCAAATTTAATCCGACCTTTCTTATTGGTTTATATGTATTTTACCGTGTTTTCTTTGAAATGTTAAGGGGCAGGTATAAAATTTATCTATGTTTTTGAAATATGGAAAAGTATTCCTGAATATAATGGAATGCCGTTTAAAATATATATAGAAAAGATGGGGGAAAGTATGGGTCATTTTTTTAAGGGTGTATGGATTTTGTTAATAGCTGTTTTTATTGGATTGGCTGGTTGTACACAGCAAAGTTCGGAGAAAGTCGAATCTAAAAATAGCGGAGCTCAACAAACGGAGCAAAATGAGGACGAGAAAGCCAAGGAAGAAACGGAACAAGCGGATAAGAAACCCGAAGAGATTAAACCAATAGTGATTGATGTCATTGAGCCAACCTCCCAGGAGGTAGTCCGGTCCATTACACCAGTTGAAATGGGTTATGGGACTGATGATGTTCATTACAAATCAGAATTGGAGAAATTGGCTGGTGAACTGGCTCGCGGGACAGAAACTGCACCAGGATTTGACAGACGGATGATTCCGGATAAGCTCGGTCCTGATGGCCAGGTAATAAAAGGGAGTCCGCTGATCATTTTGGAGGAAGCGGAACTGGTTGAAAACATCCTCAAAGCTTCGGAAAAAGGGGGAACTGTCGAGTTGCCACTCTATGTAACGGCGAGCGGGTATGAAACCAACGATGCAGCCAATCTTGATGAAGTGGTTGTAGGTAAATATACTACTTATTTTAATCCTGCTGTTGCAGGCAGAACAAAGAATATTGAACTTTCTGCTCAAGCAATTAATAATGTCATTCTGGGAGTGGGGGATATCTTTTCATTCAATACAACTGTTGGTCCAAGTGATGAGGCCCATGGATATCAGCCAGCAGAGGAAATAGTGAATAAAAAAGTCGTCATGGGTATTGGAGGAGGTATTTGCCAGACTTCTTCAACATTATTTAATGCAGTGGATGGTCTCGGTGTGGGTTATGTGGAAAAGCATCATCATTCCCTTTCAGTAGGATATGTGCCAAAAGGAAGGGATGCAACAGTTTCTTATGGAGGCAAGGATTTTAGGTTTGAAAACACCACAGGTGTTCCATTATTGCTAAAAGCAATTGTCGGTAAAGGCAGCCTCACTGTAGAAATAAGAACTTCAAAAGAATATGAAACTCAAATAAAAAAAGGAATTTAAAGTCTTAAAAATAATCCGCCATAAGGCGGAGAAACAATCATACGTGTGGTGAATGTTTCCAAATATACTTTCCCTTATTATTGAATTAAGGATAAGGGAGGCGTTCGCAATGCATATGAATTATTTGGCGCTGCAATATATTTGGAATTCAAAGCAGGAGGAAATGCAGAGAAGAGCAATCTTCAAAGAAACGTATAAATTATATCCGCAAATGCACGGCTTTAAATGGCTGAAGGAATTGAAGAGGGAAAATGGTTTAAAATAGATTTACACCAGAAAACAGCGGCTGAGATAGCCGCTGTTTTCTATAAATATTAATTTTTAGATTTTTAGGAGGTCCGTTTCTTTTCATTTACATTTACCAGCAGTCCACGCTTAATCCAATAATTTAGGTGATCAACAGGAAAGACACTTCGATTTTCTGCATTATTCATTTTTATTATCACACTATTGTCTGTAACCTCTATAACCTTCAACCGATTTGAGTTGTATATATTTGGCATAAATCCATTTTTAATTTCAAACTCCATATTATTTCTATATTCCACAAAATACCCTCCAGGATTTCTTTATGGATATAACATTTACCAAATTCAGTTTAATTATCCATTTCTGTTAAAACAAATCTATTTTTTTAAATGCAATTTTAAAAGATACCAACAAAAAAGCAAGAGGAGATCACCTCCTCTTGCAAAACTTCTAATTCTTCAATACATTGAAATACCTGGCTTCCGGATGTGAGAATACAATGGCCGTTACCGAAGCTTCGGGTTCCATCATGCAGCCTTCGGTCAATTGTATGCCGATTTCCTCTGGCTTGAGGAGGTTGAACAGCTTCTTTTGATCTTCCAAATCTGGACAGGCAGGGTATCCGAAGGAAAAACGCTGACCCTGGTATTTAGCCGCAAATCGATCCTTCATTGTCATTTCCGGTGTGTCTGGAAATCCCCAGCGATCTCGTATTTGGCGATGAAGCAACTCTGCAAAACCTTCGGCAGTTTCAAGAGCAAGGGCTTGAAGGGCGTGACTTTCCAGGAATTCACCTTTGCTTTTCAGCTTTTCTGCAGCCTGTCGGATTCCTGATCCTGCGGTTACCGCGAACATCGCTACATAATCCTTTTTTCCGTCTGTAACAGGGCGTACGTAATCTGCGAGACAAAGACCAGGAGAAACCTCCTGGCGTGGGAACTCAAAGGTTTCAATGATCTGGTCCTGTTGCTCAGGGTTGAAAATATGCAGTTTATCCCCATCCGACTGGGCAGGGAAGAACTGATAGACGGCGGCAGGCTTGATCCAATCGTTTGCTTTTGCTTCTCTTATCAGAGATTGCACAACCTCATGCAGCTTGATTGCCTTTTCATTTGATTCAGCCAGCAATTTTTCTACTTTTCCTTTCAGTCCAAGGTGATGTCCTAACAGCATCTGCTGGTTGATATAGGGCTCGATGTGTGAAAGGGAGTATGATTTTACGAGATGCCTATTCAGATCCTGCGGTATAAATATAGGTGCCTTTGCAATAGCTTTTGGGCGATCCAGAACAGCGGTAGCTGATTTTCTCCCTGGCACTTGGAAGTCTTGCTTGCTCAATATTGTATCCTGCTTTTCCTTTTGTTCCCTCACAAATTGTTCATAGCCTCCAGGTTCACGCAGTTGGTTCGCAATAGAAAGGCCATTCATGGCATCTTTCGCATAAAGGACCAATCCATCATATTCTTGTGCGATTTTTGTATCCGTGAACTTCCTTGAAAGGGCAGCGCCTCCGACGAGTATAGGAAGGTCTATGCCTGCTTGCTTCATATCATGTGCGGTTAATACCATTTGCTGTGCAGATTTTACAAGCAGACCCGAAAGACCGACTATGTCTGGCTTTTCCTTTTTAATTGCCTCAATCAGGGCAGTAGGTGCAACTTTGATCCCAAGGTCGATGACATTATATCCATTGTTGCTCAGGATGATATCAACAAGGTTCTTTCCAATATCATGAACATCGCCTTTTACTGTAGCCAGAAGGACTTTTCCCTTTGCAGCGGTTGAATCATTCTTCTCCATATGCGGCTCAAGATAAGAGACTGCAGCTTTCATCACCTCTGCACTCTGTAGGACTTCAGCAACAATCAATTGATTGTCATTGAACAGTCTGCCCACTTCTTTCATCCCGTCCATTAATGGACCGTTAATAATATCGAGCGGGGCAGGGAAAGCACCCAGGGCTATCTCCAGGTCGGGGAGCAGGCCTTCCTTCGTACCTTCTACAACATAATAGGCCAGCCTTTCTTCCAGAGTAAGGTCGGGCAGGGCGCTTTTTGTTTCTTTCTTTTTATCCCGATAAAAATCAGTGAATACTGCAAGTGTCGAATCTGTTGTGTTAAATAACAACTCCTCAGCCATCCTAACTTCTTCAGGACTTATTGAAGCAAAACGCTCGAGCTTTTCAGTATTCACAATTGCATAGTCAAGACCAGCCTGAGTGCAGTGATAAAGAAAAACAGAGTTCAATACTTCTCGACCCACGGGAGGCAAACCAAAGGAAACATTGCTAATTCCCAGGATAGTCTGTGTCTCCGGAAAAGTTTCCTTGATCATCCTGATACCGTCGACTGTAGCTTTTGCTGAACCTATATATTGCTCATCCCCGGTGCCGACAGGGAAGACGAGCGGATCAAAAATCAAATCCTGTGCTGGCACCTTATATTTATTGACAAGCAGATCATATGAGCGCTGGGCTATCTCCAGCTTCCTCTCTGCCGTAACACCCATACCTTCTTCATCAATCGTGCCGACTACTACTGCAGCACCATATTTGTGAATCAATTCAGCGACAGACTCAAAGCGTTCTTCTCCATCTTCCAGATTGATGGAATTAATAATCGCCTTACCCTGTGAAAAGCTTAGGGCTTTTTCAATGACTGCATCATCAGTTGAATCAATCACAAGCGGAACCTTCACCTTTTTAACAACTTCCTTAATGAACACTTCCATATCACTCAGTTCATCTCTGTCCGGGTCAGCCAGGCAAATATCGATGACATGGGCCCCATTTTTAACTTGAGCTCTTCCAATTTCTGCTGCTTCTTCTATTTTCCCTTCGGAAATCAACCGCTTGAATTTTCGTGATCCGATGACATTCGTCCGTTCGCCAACCATGATCGGCCTTAATGTTGGATCATCATAAATAAAAGGTTCAATACCAGATACCATATGAAAATTATTTTTTTCTGTCAGCCTTGGCTGGCGTTCCTTCATTCTTTCCGAAATCGCCTTAATATGTGCTGGAGTAGTACCGCAGCAGCCACCCACGATATTAAGCCACCCTTGTTTGGCAAAATCGGAAAGCTTTTGCGCAAGTGTATCGGGTGTCTCATGATATTGACCTTCCTCATCCGGCAGCCCAGCATTAGGATAACAGCTGACAGCAGAATGGGAGAGGGAGGAAAGAGAGCGCAGGTGTTCTTGCATGAATTCCGGACCTGTTGCACAGTTCAGGCCAATGGCGATCGGATTCATATGCTGAACTGAAATATAGAAAGCTTCAATGGATTGGCCGGCAAGTGTGGTTCCCATTGGTTCGATTGTGGCAGAAATCATTAGCGGCAGTTCTGTTCCGCTTTGTTTGAAAGCTCGCTGGATACCAGTATAGGCTGCTTTAACATTCAGCAGATCCTGGCTTGTTTCAAGCAGCAGCATATCGACTTTGCCATCTATCAGCCCGAGGGCCTGTTCTTCGTAAGCATTCGACATTTGATCGAAAGTAGCACCGCCGGTTACACTCAATGTTTTAGTCGTTGGTCCCATTGATCCAGCGACAAAACGGGGTTGTGAAGGGGAGGCTGCCTCATCTGCGGCTTTCCTGGCAATCAGGGCAGCTTCCTTATTGATTTCATATGCTTTGTGGCCTATACCGTATTCCTCCAAGACTAAACTAGTCGCGCCGAAGGTATTTGTTTCTACAATGTCTGCGCCTGCAAGAAAATATTCGCGATGTATATTTTCAATCACGTCTGGTGCAGTAAGATTCAAAATTTCATTACAGCCATCAAATTCTTCACCGCCAAAAACATCCGGTGAAAGATTGGCCTGCTGGAGCATCGTTCCCATAGCCCCATCCATAATCAGGATTTTTTTCTTCATCTGCTCAGTTAACAAGGTTGACATTTTGTTTCCTCCTCTGTAGAAGGCTGCTGTATTCTTTTGCATAGCATGATAGCTCGACACTCATCTCATAATTCATGAAAGGTGTAATTAAATAGATACCATTGAATAACTCTGCAGCAGCCTCAATCAAGCCTTTTGTGATAGCTATGCCTTCCTTCTTGGACTGAAGCGGTTCATTATTGAATTTCGCCATGATATCAAGGATTTCCTGTGAAATCTTGATTCCGGGAACTTCATTATGAAGGAATTCAGCATTCCTGCTGCTAGTCAGTGGCATGAGCCCTATATAAACAGGCGTATTGAGATGTTTTGTTGCTTCATGAACATCCAGAAGCATCTTTTCTGAATAAACCGGCTGGGTAATAAAGTAATCGGCTCCGGCACGAATTTTCTTTTCCATCCTCATGACAGCCTTGTCGAGGGAGCGAACATTCGGATTAAAAGCTGCACCGATAGAAAAAGCGCCCTTCTGGCCCAAATCCTTACCCGAGTACGAGAGGCCTGAGTTGAATTGTTTGATCATCTCGATTAATTCGAAGGAAGATACATCAAAAACTGAAGAGGCTCCAGGAAAATCCCCAACACGAGCAGGGTCGCCTGTCACTGCTAAGACATCATGAAGGCCAAGTGTGTGCAGGCCCATTAAATGTGACTGAAGACCAATAATATTCCGGTCCCGGCATGTCAGGTGCACCAGCGGGCGCATGCCGATTTTTTCTTTGACAAGATGGCCGATAGCTGCATTGGATATTCTTGGTGAAGCTAGAGAATTATCCGCCAGAGTCAGAGCGTCTATTCCAGATTCTTTTAAGGCCTTCGCTCCTTCAAAAAATCTTGTCGTGTCTAGCTTTCGCGGAGAGTCCAGCTCGACAATGACAGAAGGCCGTTCTTTTACTACTTCCTGAAGCGGGGCTTCTTGCCTTTTAATATCAACAGGAGAAACGACTACCCTGGCTCTTTTTACAGCCTTTTTCTTTTCTGTAACTGGCTGCAGTCCCTTTAATTCGTCAGCAAATGCTTTGATATGTTCAGGTGTTGTTCCGCAACAGCCCCCGATAAGCCTGACTCCCTGGTCCCGGAAGCTGTGGGCGGCTTTTTTGAAATATTCGGGGTCTCCCTCATAATGGAACTTTCCATCGGTATAGGCTGGGAGCCCAGCATTTGGGTACGCAGAAAGGAAGGGCTTTGATGGAAGCTCGATCTGCTCCAGGCTCGAAATCATATGGTGCGGTCCAAGTCTGCAGTTAAGTCCTACAATATCAGCACCGAAGTCTTCTAGTCTATTGAAAACCACCTGAAGAGGGGTCTGGTCCTGCATAATTCCAATTTCCTGAAGTGAAACCTGGGCGATTATCGGCAAATCTGTTTCCTTTCTAGCGATTTCGAGAACTGTTTCTATTTCTTCCATATCATAAAAAGTTTCTAGCAAGAGCCCGTCAACCCCTTCAAGAAGAAGGCAATAGAGCTGCTCCCTGAAGCTTCGTTTAATTTCTTCAATCGGAATTGCAGAAGGCCTGATGCCGCGATTGCCGCCAATTGTTCCAAGGACATAAGCTTCATTTCCTGCAGCCAGACGAGCGAGCCGAACTGCGGCGCTATTAATTTCCTTCACGTGGTCTTCAAGTCCATATCTTTCTAGTTTTATATAATTGGCTGCATATGTATTCGTCTGGATCAGGTCAGCACCAGCAGCTATATACGCCTTATGGATCCTTTCTATGGCATCAGGCTGTGAAATACTTAATTCTTCGAAGCATGTGCCAGCTCCATAGGAATGGAGGAGAGTACCGATTGCACCATCTGCAATTAAAATTTCATTTTCCAATCTTTTCAGGAAACTCATCTTACACACTCCCCATTAACAGCTTGTTTTTCTATACCATGCAGTGCCTTCTGGAAGTCCGTTATCAAGTCATCGGCATTTTCAAGGCCCACTGAAAGCCGGAGGAGGCCATCGCTAATGCCGCGGAGCTTGCGTTCTTCCACCGGCATTGCTGCATGTGACATTTTTGCTGGGTAAGAGAGGATGGACTCTACCGCCCCAAGGCTGACTGCAAATATAGGTAATTTCACCCGATGGATAAACGCCGGGAGGAGATCCGGATTTTCAAACTCGAATGAAAGAACAGCTCCTGGACCACCTGCCTGCTTAGCATGAAGGCTAAATTGAGGGTGGCTATCCAAACCAGGATAAAATACGTTTTTAATCGAAGGCTGTTTCTTTAGGAAATCTGCAATCCTTCCTGCGCTCTCTTGTGATTGCTTCATTCTTACAGATAAAGTCTTTATTCCTCTCATAACAAGCCAGGCATCCTGAACACCAAGGATCGCGCCAAACGAATTCTGGAGGGAATATAGTCTGTCTGCCAGGTATTCATCCTTCACTACAGCAAGACCAGCTACAGTATCACTGTGGCCGGATAGAAACTTTGTTGCACTATGAAGCACTATATCTGCTCCAAGATCAAGCGGCCGCTGCAAGAGGGGAGTCATGAACGTATTATCGACAAAAGTATAAGCTCCGTGGTTTTTAGCAATCTTGCTGATTGCATGTACGTCGGTTACCTTCAGCAGCGGGTTACTTGGTGTCTCTGCATACAGAAGTGCAGTGTTTGGGCGTATGGCCCGTTCCACGGCCTCCAGATCAGTCATATCCACAAATGTATGTTCAATCCCGAATCTGTTCAGAACCTGTGTAACCATCCGATATGTACCTCCATACACATCCTCGGTGATTACTACATGATCCCCTTTTGAAAGGAGCAAGAACGCAGTGGAGATGGCTGCCATCCCGGAAGAAAAAGCAAAACCCCGAACTCCGCCTTCGAGTTCAGCGATGATATCCTCAAGGGCCTCCCTGGTTGGATTAAGGCTGCGGCTGTAATCATATTTTCCGAAATGATCCGTGGAAGTCTGGTGGAAAGTAGAAGCATGCTGGATCGGAACACTCACTCCGCCAGTCGCCGGATCTATTTTGTAGTTGTTATGGAGCAGGCTTGTTTCAAAGGTGTATTGGTGACTCATATGACTCCTGCCTCCTCATGGGCCTTTTTAAAAGCCGTTTCAAGATCAACGATTAAGTCTTCATAATCTTCAATTCCAACAGAGAATCGCAGCAGACGGTCACAAACACCTATTTGTTCACGAACCTCAACAGGAATATCTGCATGTGTTTGTGTGGCCGGGTAGGTGATGAAACTCTCCACTCCGCCAAGGCTTTCGGCAAAAGTGATAGTGGAAAGATTCTTTAAAAATGGATTCACCATTGCTGGAGACTGGACTCTGAAGGAAATCATTCCGCCTCTGCCTGGATAAAGGACGTCTTTCACAGCATAATGACCTTGCAAATATTCAACCAGCGCCCTGGCATTTCGTTCATGGCGCTCCATCCTTAATGACAGGGTCTTCATGCCTCTGATAAGAAGCCAGGAGTCGAACGGACTAAGTACAGCTCCGCCTCCATTATGGTGAAGGGAGAGTGATTTACAAATGCTATCGCCTCTGGCCACTATCAGCCCTGCCAGGACATCATTGTGCCCGCCAAGATATTTGGTGGCACTATGGACAACAATATCAGCACCTAAAGTTAAAGGTTTTTGGAGCAGGGGAGTGTAGAAAGTATTATCCACTATCAGTAGGATCCCGTTTTCTTTGGCAATTTGGGCAATTGCCGCAATATCTGCTTGTTCCATTAAAGGGTTTGTCGGTGTTTCCACAAATAGCGCCTTTGTTTCGGGAGTGATCGCAGATTTGATCTCACTGAGACTGGACATGTCGGCATATGTACTTTTTAAGCCCCACTTTTTAAATCCTTGCTCAAGAAGTCGATATGTACCGCCATACAAATCTTTTGAAACAATCCATTCGTCCCCGTTCTGGAATAACGCAAGTATGGTCCAAATCGCCGCCATTCCAGAGCTGCAGGCAAATCCTTTATCACCTTCTTCAAGGTCAGCAATTGCTTTTTCCAGAATTTCGCGGGTAGGATTTCCTGTCCTGACGTAATCATAACCGCTTGATTCTCCAATCCCTTCATGTCGGTAAGCTGTTGTTAAATAAATAGGAGGATTTACAGCACCTGTTGCAGTTTCACTCCTGTTGCCTAGCTGTGCTAGCTTCGTATCGATATTGACCAATTTACTCACTCCTAATGATTGATAGGCATTCAGCAAAGATTGTTTTCTTTTAATCTTCTAAAATAAAAACAAAAAAAGCCTTCTTAAGAAGAAGACTTTTGCAGTATCAGCCATTCTTCTTATCTGCCAAGTTTTTTAAAACTTGCTGGAATTAGCACCTTTTCAACAAAGTTGATGGTTGCTGAAGCTTCATCGGGCCAGGACCCTCAGCTTCTCTGGATAAGATTTCATAAAATAGAATTATTAAATTTCTCTAAATATTACAGCTCTTATTAATGAATGTCAATCATTTTATTAATGCGTTAAAGTAAATATGAAAAAATCTTCGCAGAGACTATTCGATATACGAAGAAGGGGAAAAGGGGAGGCAACTTTGATTATAAGGGCTTAATTGGCGCCTTATTAACAGGAATACTCATCAATAAAGGTCACGAAGACAAATTATTGGCACCATAAAATTAAGTATTCGATCAAAAGAGGCGTTCAACATGTTCAATCAAATCCAACCATGCAGAAAAATAAAAAAGACCGGCTCATCTAAATGATAGCCAGTCTAGTGAAACATGAATCTATTAATATATTCCTACAGCATCAAAAGCCTTATTGACTGCTGCTGCCTCAGCGGAGGTTGCTCCATAAAGGTCTTTAGCAGCTTGTACAGCCCCTGCTCTTGCCTGGCTGAAGTTCGTTGAAGTGGTGTAATATACAGTGTTTGCACGATAGAAAATCGCACCCATTTTATCTGTTCCTACTCCTGTGACTGAAACTCCATAATGTGAGCCGCCTTCACTGATAAGGTAAGCCGCTTTGTTGATGATACCACTATTTGTGTGTACCCCGCCATTGTCTGAAGTACCAGTATATCTCTTGGAGTAGTGATCTGGGTCGCCATATTTTGTTGGATCGCTCATAGAGCGAAGGGCATCACCAGCAGTTTTTGGTGTGTAGATATCTTCACCAATCTCGAAATCAGGGCTATTGTTTCCATGGAATTCAGTAAGTGTGCCGAAAATATCGGAAATTGCTTCGTTCAAGGCACCTGACTCATACTGATAGACTAGGTCAGAACTGAAGTCGGTCACAGCGTGTGTCAATTCGTGTGCCACAACATCAAGCCCGCCGGAAAGCGGAATGAACGTTGTGCCATCTCCATCACCATAAACCATTTGCTGCCCGTTCCAGAACGCATTGTTATAACTTCTGCCGTAGTGGACTGTGGATTTCAGCGCTGCACCTCTATTATCATATGAATTGCGGCTAAATGTGTTTTTATAGTAATCATAGGTAAGACCTGCATAAAAATGTGCATCAACAGCCGCTCCGTCATATGCTGCATTCAGATTATTATCTGCATCGGCCCACAGGGTGCCAGGAGTTGTCTGACGGTTCTTTGCATCATAAGTAAATACACCATTTCCGCGAGTATTGTCCTGTAAATAATAGGAGCTATTTGAAAGAAGGGTATTCAATGTCTTAAGATCACCCAGCACTCCAATACCTGACCCTACAGTATTCGTACCGCTTAAGGACGGGTTGGTTTTACCAGCAGTATCAATGGCATTATACTTATTGATAATTTCACCTGTTACCGCGTTGATAAAGTACTGGTAATTGCCTGGCTCAGGACTAAGGAAATTCAATGTTACATGGTAAGCATAAACAGCCTGTTCTTCTGTAGGATAAACCACCAATTCAGCAGAAGGAGACACTTCATAAGCTGGTTTGAAACCTAAATCTTTTTCAGCTGCTGCAATCGCATCTCTTTGTGATTTCTTATTGGAAGCTTTCACAATTTTTTGTTCCAGACCCTTATTTACTGTACCGCTGAAAACTTGAAGAACTCCTTCTTCATCCACTCTGCCAACCTGTGTAGCTCCCCAGACAGGTACTCCATTGTAGACTTGCTGCAGACGGACAACATCACCGCCAAGCTTGTCCGCTTCTTGCGATTTCACTACAAAACTATCATTAATGCTTAAATTATATTTTCCTTTTGAAGCATTTAAATAACCAAGGACAATATCCTTTGCGGCTTTCTCGGAGGCGTTTGTCAGCTTTCCGGCTACAAATTCTGGTGCTCCATGGCTCTTAGTGAACTTCTTGGATGGAGAATCTTCGTTTGGCGCTGCAAAGCCTGTAGCTGCAACCAATCCGCTAATTGCGAGACTTGCTGTTAAACCTAAGGAAACTACTTTTTTCTTCAAATGAATTCCTCCTGAAATATCGAATTCTAGCTAATAAAAATTAGTAGATGAACATAGTTATACTTCAATATTCTGAACATTACAACAATAAAGTCTAACATTGTCGAAAATCTTTATTGGGAAAATTTTCGGGGTGAAGAAACGGCTGTGAATGAGTAAAATAATGGAATTAATTCAAGAGAGAGAGGGAAATTGGCATCTAATTTAATTTAAATTAAATAGGATGATAAAAGTTTTTATTTCGCCTTTTAAGGTTATATATTTACATGGATAAAAATTGAAATGATAAGAAAACTAAAAGCATCTGTATCTTAGAAAGGGGCACGAAGAATGAGGCGGATCTTTCCCGGTTCGATTTCAGTTTATACACAGTTTGGACATTTAAAAGTCCCTAAGAATATTAGAAATGTATGTCCCGTTTGTAAAGAGAAAGTTGAATTTGTGCTCAAATCTACTTATCAGAGCAGCAAACATGGATTGATGACCGAAAGTACTTGCCCTTCGTGCAAACATAGTGTTCCTTTTATCATTATTACAAAGGAAAATGATCCGCATCCTGATGTGTACATATATGATCCTCACCGTTCAACAGATGCTTTGAGCCAGATTGACTATATTCCGGGAATGCCAGAAGAATTGGTAAGGGCTTATAAATCTGCTGTCAGCGTCCACCTGTCAAAAGAAAATACCGCGACTGCTGTATTGGCTAAACGGGTATTAGAAAATGTACTTAAAAACTTTTTGGGAGACAAAGCGAAAGGCCTGCCCCTTAACCAACAGTTCGAAATACTCCTAGAACATATTAATTTAGTCAGTCAAGTTACTTCATTAAGTCCGTTGTTGGCACCTGAAAAAACACTTCATAAAATGCTTGAGCTGGAAGCTGAGATGGATGATGAAATGTCTGAATTAGTAATGGACTTATTAGAAGATTTGATTCAATACCTCTTTGTTTTACCATGAAAGATAGAAATGACCAGAGAACAGATTCAAAAGAGACTAACCTGACTCAAAACAGCTTCTGCGTGAAGCTGTTTTTTTAAGTTCACCAGCTTTAACTATTTTGGTATAGTAGGAGGGATAAAAGGGGGAACAACAGTGAGATACATAATGAATTCAAGAATAATTTTTCCGACCCTTATGATGTTTTTTATTTTGCCAAACCTTGTATTGGCCCATAATGGCTATCGAGATGAACTTGGAGGACATTTCAGCAACGGGGATTGTATGTATCTACTTCATGAACCAACATCACTGACCAGAGAAGCATCTTCCATCGATGAATTGATCGGCCTTATTCAGCAGTATAATAATAACACTGATTGTACTGCAGGTCTGAGTAAAGAAATGATTGATTTGGGAGGCTTTGAGTTCCAGGGTGAAGGAAAGGTTACTTCAAATACAGAGGGAAAAACAATGCCAAAAACAGAAGCTTCAGGAGGCAAGTTGCAGCTCGGCAAAACCTATGAGGCGGAATTAGCTGAATGCACAGACGGCGATACTGCTGTTTTTACCATTAATGGAAAAGCTTATAAAACACGTTTCCTTTACATTGATACTCCAGAAAGCACCAGGACGAAGGAGCCATTCGGACCAGAAGCCGCCCAATATACATGTTCATTTTTAAGGCAGGGGGAAATTAAGCTGGAAACCGATGGGGGGAATCTGTTTGATAAATATGACCGTCTCCTCGCTTGGGTTTGGGTAGGAAATAAGCTTCACCAGGAAGAAATTACGAAGGCAGGACTTGTCGAAGACTTCTACGATTACGGAAGCTATAATTACGAAAACCGTATATGGTCTGCAATGGACTTTGCAAAAGAAAATGGAAAAGGAATGTATGCTGGCGTGAATCCAGCAGCAAAGTCTGAAAATGAGGCTGCTAATAAGAGAGAAGAGGGAAACAAACAAGAGGATAAACCAAAAAAGGATGTCGACAAAAACCAACAAGAGCAAGAAACGAAAGATAAAGAAATAGAAGAAGCGGACAAGAAGGAGGGGGGCATCCAGGAGGAAGGGTCCCATCAGGATGCAGGTAAACAATGTGGGTTTTTAAGCGGAGTTTTGTTCACACTATTGTTCTACCTGATTGGCCCCATAAAGAAATCACTGGGCAAGCGTACGCTGTTCTATCACAGACTGTGGAGCAAAAAATGGTGGCTTAACATCTTGCTTGGCTTAATTTATGCTTTATTATGCTACATTACCTTGCTGTTATTTCTCATAGAAGTACTTCATCTTTTCAAAAATAAGAAACGCAGACGGGGGTAATCAAAATGGGTAATCCAATAAATTCCATGAATGTGTTTATGACGGATATAAATCTTTTGAATATCTGGAAAAATATCCGTCATAGATCTTATGACGGACAATAATTCCCCGATTATCTGAAAAAGATGTCCGTCATCGAGGTGATGACGGACAAAAACCTACTGATTATCGAATGAACTGTCTGTCATTGAAGTTACGATGGACAAAAACTCACCGAATATCTAAAAAACTGTCCGTCATCGAAGATATGATGGACCAAAAACTATGTAGAATCGCAGAAATTGTCCATCAACGAAGCAATGGCCGACAAATATAATTAAAATTCCAAAAAAATGTTCGACATTTAGGCTATGATGGACAAAAATCTGGGTATTCAAAAGGATAGTTCATAATTTCTTCAAAGACTTCTTCTATGATATATAAACCGAACTCCTATTGTTTTATTTCTACAAGCTATGATCCTCAGAAGTTAGCATTTTTTCTATTTCTTCATTTGATGGTGGTAATTCTGGTTTGAGAAACTTCGTAAGTTTGTCTATTTTTTTATGTAATCTTACAACATCTGCTAGAATCAGAAGCAATAACAGAACGATTATCCAAAGCATCCATACACCCCCTCTTAATTACTAATATAAGGTAAATTAAATGGTATAGAAAGGTTGAAATGGATAAAATTTGCGCTGTCCATAGGTTTATAATACTATCTTAATGAATACATATGGTGGTGTTGCAGTGGAAATTACCAAGCATTTATTAATGAATTTATCGCTTCTTCTTGTATTATTATTTTTTACTCAGTTAATTATGGAGAGGCAAGTAAAGGAAGAAAGTCGTCAAAGGCTTCAAATAGTTTATTTCATCATATCCATCTTTACTTGTTATATTTTTTCTGTACAGGTTCAGGATGGTGTTCGATTTGACCTTCGCCAGGTACCGATGATCCTGGGAAGTTTATATGCTGGGCATAGTTTTTTGTTTGCCGGGATAACCATTTTAATGAGAAGCTTGTTAGGGTTTGATGACGGATTTTGGATATCATTCTTTATTTTTATTGTTCTTGCTTTCTTGTTTAAATGGATGCATCCATGGTTTAACAGGCTTGCAATTAACCAGAGGGTTGGTGTCTCTATTCTTTTGACTGTCATGACTTCATTCGTCTTGATGGAAATGGTCGGTGTTATCAGTCAACCGATCAGACATCCTGAAGCGTGGCTCAGCTTTATTTTGATTCCAGCATTAACAACTGGTCTAATCAGTTACTCTATTGAAACGATCAGGCAAACATTGATTATCCGCCAGAGGCTTGCAAAGGCAGATAAAATCGAGGCTGTCAGCCACCTTAGCGCAGCAATCTCCCATGAAATCCGAAATCCACTAACCACGGTGAAAGGGTTTCTGCAGTTGCTGAAAGAACAAGATTATCCTGCTGAAAAGAAGAAAGAGTTTATTCATATTGCGGTACAGGAGCTAAATCGGGCAGAAGAGGTTATCAATGATTATCTTACTTTTGCCAGGCCAGCGTTTGAGAAAGTCGAAGAAATCGACATTGAAAAGGAACTTAACCAGGTACTTAATGTACTTCATCCAATGGCTAATCTAAATGGTGTGGCAGTCAGGAAAAAGTTTACTTCAGGATTAGTGATCTTTGGGGATCCATCCAAGTTTCAGCAGGCATTCATCAACCTTATCAAAAATGGACTAGAGGCAATGCCGGATGGAGGAGAACTCACGGTCCACACTTTCCGTACAGGAAGTGTGGTCCACATTTTAGTGAGGGATACAGGAATCGGAATGACCGAAGAGCAAATTGTACGTCTTGGTGAACCATACTATACAACAAAAGGGCAGCAAGGAACAGGGCTGGGAATGATGGTCACTTTCAGCATCATTCGTGCAATGAAAGGAAAGGCAGAAATCAAAAGCGAAGTCGGTAAAGGTTCGACTTTTCATATCAGGTTCAATCATTTCGAACACTAGCCGGATTGATGTAGAGTTACTATTGTTTTTATCGCTTTCCTGAAAAATACGAAAAAAACAAGTTTTTTTCCTTATATTTGACTGTATTGACAGTAAAATCCATAGTTTGCTATATTGAAATTAGCTGATTGCACACGTATTTGGCACTTTGCAATTTGCTTGTTCAAATGTTTGAAGACGTTCGAATAAGTCATGTAAATGGAGCTAACCGTTGTGAATTTGCTGATAAAATCATGGCTTGTTTGGCCGATCTAGGAGGATTAATCACATGAAGAATGGTAAAGTTAAATGGTTCAATGCGGAAAAAGGATTTGGATTCATCGAAACTGAGGACGGAAACGATGTTTTCGTACATTATTCTGCAATCCAATCAGAAGGCTTCAAAACATTAGAAGAAGGCCAGGAAGTTTCCTTTGAAGTAGTCGAAGGGGCACGTGGACCGCAGGCAGCCAACGTTACTAAACTATAATAATTCCAAGGTAAAGCTCAGCCTAATAGGCTGGGCTTTTTATTTAAAAATGTTCCATCCTATTCGAAACCTTTCCATTATTCCAATCGTATTATCGTTAAACAATTTCGAAGGTGAGGTGGACATGGTGGGACTTTTCATAATGATATCAATTTCTGCCGTACTTTTAACAGCAATAATTTTTCTTACCGTGAACAAAACTAAAAAGAAATATTTACTGAAAGAGAACATCCCCTCAAATCTTGGATTAATTAAAGGTGTACCAGCGGACAAAATCCTTGTTAAATTGGAAGATTCAATTTCATATGAGTATACAAATCAAGTGAAAAAACGTTATTTAAGTGATCACCCTGATATTACTGAGGATGAATATGAATGGCGTTTATTTGAATTAAAAAGATATTTTCTCCTGAATTCGGTTATGAAAAGTGTGCCAATGTTTAGTCCTAAAGTAGACGCAGTCTGGCATGAAATGCTCATGTTCACGAAGCAATATGAGACTTTTTCAGAGAGCTATATGGGAGGGATGCTGCATCACACGCCAAATCTTGAATCTGACCCTGAACCACAGCAGCGTGCTTTTTTTGATTGGATATTTTCCCAGTTGTTCGAGATTACACAATACACGTGGCAAGTATGGGGAGATTTTTTCCATTATCCATTAGATGCAGGATTGTTAAGAACCATCAGTTCACTTAGTGATGAACAGCTAAAGCTGCGATATTTTAGGGTCAGTTCGGAGAATGAGTTTCTTGTTGATTATTTAATAACCCAGTTACGCTCCCAGCTGGAAAAAGCACAAGATCTCTATTTAACTAACAAAAAGGGGAAATTCGAAAGGCCAGCTATTTATGGTGATTTGTCGGGATTGAGCATGATGATGGTGTTTTATTCTTATTTTTATTTTGATGAGTATTGGAATTATGCAAAGGAATACGCCTATATGAACAATTAAATGCAACTGCCGGTTGCACCGCAGTATTTTGCGGATCAGGCAGCTTACATGATATTCATGATAACGGAGGAGGAAGCACATGTTCCAGCAGCTGTTCAAGCTGTGGAGGAGGATGTTCTTCCTAAAACATGAAGCCTGCCAGAATACCTGGCAGGCTTCTAACCTTGTATGATTTTTTTGACGACATTTTGCAGACTGCCTTCAGTAATAATATTTGAAAAATTGATTCCTAGTTGTACCGCCGTCTGTGCAACTTCAGGACGGATTCCAGTTACTATTGAACGTACTCCAAGCAGCTTCAGGGCTTCCATCAATTTAAATATCTGGTGGGCGACCATTGTATCTACCATAATGACTCCAGAAAGGTCGATAATCAATGTATGAATCTTGGAATCAACACTCTGGGTCAACGTAGATTCCATCAAGCCTTTCGCTCTTGTCGTGTCGATTTCACCAATTAACGGCAGAAGACCAACTTCATTTGTAAGGGTTATGACTGGTGCGCTTAACTCCTTGATCAAAGTTGCCTGGGAAGCCAGTCGATTCATAAGAATTTCCATAAAAGCGGAAATGAAGGCTTCGAATACATAATCAAGTGTATAATTCAGCTTCTTTTCCCAGGTAAATACATCATCCAGGGTGATTTCCAAATCTGTCTGCCTAACAAACTTCTGAACATATTCCCAATAGACACGGCGGAATACACCTGAATTCCAGGCAACTTCATTTAAGTCTGTTTTTGACTTGATCCTGTCTGCAGCAGTCTGACTCGTCCATGCCGAAATAGTTTCCTTCATCTCTTCCTCAGACTGGTAAAGTGATTTAGCTACAAGCCGGACATAATTAGAATTTTGCTCCTTAACCCTGTTCATGACTTCAGGCGGGGCATCTTTTGAATAGTCTGAGCCAGTAATAGTCCGCTGGCGATCTAGCCAATCCTTCGTGAATTCAGTTGCATTATCAACTAAAAACTGGTATAAAGCCTCTGTTTTTTGTTCCATATCGATACCTGCTTTATTGGTTATTGAATAATTCTATTCTTTAAGACTGTCTCTTAAAAGTCAACTGTTAACACTTTGTATTTTTCTTTATTTGAAAAGTAAATCAGTGTAGAAAGCTTTATCATACATTGCTAAAATAACTTTAGAACTAATGTTCGTTTCCTTTTTTTGAGTAAACATTAAAATTTTTAGTTTGATATAATGGTAACATTCAAATGAGGATTTTTAAAACAAATGATATAGAAGAGTTAAAGCTAAATGGGGAGGATGACCATGAAATTTATCCACACAGGGGATTGGCATCTAGGTAAGCTTGTCCACGGAATGTATATGACAGAAGACCAGCGTGAGGTACTGAATCAATTTGTAGAGCTTGTGGCTGAGGAAAAGCCTGACGCAGTTGTGATCGCGGGGGATTTATATGACAGATCTGTTCCGCCGACGGATGCTGTGGAGCTTCTTGACGAAGTTCTTTTCAGAATTAATGTCGAGTTGAACACACCAATCGTTGCAATTGCTGGCAATCATGATAGTGCAGAACGCCTTTCATTTGGCAGTTCCTGGTACCGTCACAATCATTTTTATCTTACAGGGAAATTGACAAAAGACTTTAAACCTGTACATATCAACGGGGTTAATTTCCACCTTATCCCATATGCGGAACCTGGCGTTGTCCGCCATTTGCTTGATGATGCTTCCATTCATTCCCACCAGGATGCGATGAAGGCAGTTATTGGGAAAATAGAAGATAATCTGAATCCAAATGAACCTAATGTTTTTGTTGGACATGCTTTCGTTCTTGGCGGGGATTCCTGCGATTCTGAACGGACGCTATCAGTAGGCGGATCAGGCTGCGTAACCCAGGATCTTTTTGACCCATTCTCATTCACTGCACTTGGCCATCTTCACAGCCCAGAGGCGATAAGGCACAACAAAGTTAAATACTCTGGATCCCTACTAAAATATTCCTTTTCAGAAGCAAAGCAGCGCAAGTCTATTTCGATTGTAGAAATGAATGAAAATGGCAGCTTCGAGATGCGATACAAGAGCCTGAAACCGAAACAGGATATGCGGGAATTGGAAGGGCATCTTGAACAGCTATTAGATCCGTCTTTTTATGAAAAAGAAAATACAAATGATTACTTAAAAGTCACCTTACTTGATGATGGAGCTATGATTGATCCTATGGGCAAGCTGCGGCAGGTCTTTCCTAACGTCCTTCACCTGGAACGAAAAATTGAGTCCATTGACCAGAAGCACAAGAAAAGGTTCACCTCCATCAGAGAAGAAAAAAAGTCCGAACTAGAACTTTATGAACAGTTTTACCAGGAGATGACAACCAGCGAATTTACAGAAGAAAAGCGCGGTGTCATGACTGATGTAATTGGCAAGGTTTTAAAAGAGGAGGGACAAAAGTGAAACCTCTAAAGCTGACAATGCAGGCTTTCGGGCCATATGCCGGAACGGAAACGATCGATTTTAAACAGCTTGAAAACAGAACCATGTTTGTCATTTCCGGAAAAACGGGATCAGGTAAGACGACGATTTTTGACGGCATCAGTTATGCGGTTTACGGAAAGGCAAGCGGGGAGGACAGGAATGGGTCTGACTTGCGGAGCCAGTTCGCAGAAGATGATATTCTGACTGAAGTTTCTCTTGAGTTTTCCCTGCGCAATAAGACATACAAAATTACCAGATCTCCTCAGCAGGATAGAAAAAAGAAGTCAGGGGAAGGAACAACCAGTGTTGGTGCAAAGTCAGAACTCTACCAAATTGACGGAAATGGAGAAATGCAGCTCCTGGCATCCAATGTTCGCGAAGTAGATGAAAAAATTAAAGAGATTATGATCATTGACAGCAATCAATTCAGGCAGATTTTGATGATTCCCCAGGGTGAGTTCCGTAAGCTGTTAACTTCTGACAGTAAAGAAAAAGAAGTCATTCTGCAGAGATTATTCCATACTGAAATCTATAAAAGAATCGAAGAGAAGTTGAAAGAAGAAGCAACCCTTTTGAAAAAAACAGTTGAGGACCAGGTAGAAAAGAGAAACTCACAGATGCGAGGCATAAAAGTAACGGAGAATTTAGAACTTAAGGAACTTATAGATGCCGGCAGTGTTAATGATACCTTAATCCTCCCGCTTCTAAAAACGGAAATAGGAGCAATGGAGGACAAACTAAAGGGTCTTGCAAAAGACCGTGAAAAACTCCAGGCTGAACGAGATCTTATGCAGCAGCGTTTGTTTGAGGCTGAAGCTGCTTTAAAACAAATCCAATCTCTGGAGACATTAAAGCTGACAAAGGAACAACTCGAATCCCAGGCGGAATTGTATGCTGAAAAAGAGAAACAGACCGTACTTGCTAAAAAAGCAGCCCTGTTGGATGCCCAGGAACAGCTTTGCCATAGACTGAAGGCTGATTTTGACTCCACATCGCACCAGGTTGCCCTGCTTACTAAGAAAATTGATCAGATAACAGGAAAACTCCTAGCAGCTGAACAGGAATACAAGAATCAAATTGACCGGGAATCTGTGAGGAAAACGGCTGCTGATCAAGTTGCCAGCCTTGAGAATATGAAAGAGGAGGTCCTGGCTTTTGCCAATATAGAATCAAGGGTAAATGAGCTGAAAGCATCCCTCGATACTGGGAAAAAGGACCGGGAAAAATGTGAAAATGCCTTAAGGATTTCAGAAGATCGTCTTAAAGTTTTGCATATCGAAAAGGAAGAATCGGAGAAAGCTCAATTTACTTATCTTGAGAATGACCGGAAGTTGGATACGCTGCTTCGCGAGTTGGACAAGCTGAAAAAGCTGAACAACCACAATCAAAAAAGCCTTTTAGCTGAAAAAAGTTTTGAAACATGCAAAGCACATTATAGCCATGCAGTTTTGCGACTTAACGACAGCAAAGCTGCAGCAGAAGAGCTGCAGCAAAAATGGCTGCATTCTCAGGCTGCTGTTTTAGCTGGAAGGCTGGTCGAGGGAAATGCTTGTCCGGTATGCGGTTCAGAGCACCATCCTGAACCAGCAAAAGCGAGTGATGGTTATATTCCAACAGAAGAGGATATAAAGGCTGCGCGTGAACAGGTATCTCTTATCGAGAAAGAAAAAAGCATTGCTGAAAAGTCTTTTATTGAAACTGAAACAAATCTTAGGTCACTGAACACAAATAAGCAAGAATTAATTGATGAAATAAACAGCTTCCGTCCTGGATTCGAAGTTGAACAGTTGACTGAAGCTATCCTCATGTCGGAAAGTGATATCGAAAAGCTGAAAAAAGAGCAAAGCGTGCTATCAATCAAGCAAAAAGGTCTTGAAAAAATCAAAGCTGAAATCAAGAGATTTGAAGACGGCAAAGAAAAAATGCAACAGAAACTGAAAGAGCTCGATGAAGGCTATCAAAACTTGCTTATTCAGTATACTGAAAAGAAGACTACACTGGAGAGAATGACCGAGAAAATACCGGAAGAATTGCGTTCTTTGCAGGCATTCAAGGTAAAACTGCAATCAGCGGAACTCCTGAAAAAGCAGCTGGAACTGGAGCTGGAGCAAGCAAGAAAGAGTTTCCAGGATGCCAGGGAACTGATGGGAACAGAAAATGCTCGCCGTGAAGAAGCAGAAAATCGATTGAAGGAGATAGAATCGAAACTAGCTGACGAACGGGATTCTTTTAAAAACAATATGACAGCCCAGGGTTTTGACACTTATCAAGCCTATCATCAGGCAAAGAAGCATGAACAGGCTATACAGCAACTCGAAACAGAAGTCAGGAATTATCGAGAAGAGGTCAGGTCTGTAGCTGATCGTTTTGCTGAGCTTTCAAAAATGCTAAAAGATATGAAGAGACCTGATCTGGAAACACTCCAAACTGGCTTCGCAGAATTAAATAAACAGATAAAAGAAACTGATGAGACATATCAGGAATTGAATCTAAAAAAACGGGATAATCAATCTATTTTCGAAACGGTTATTTCCTTAAACGAACAAATGAAGCTTCTTGAGGAAAAATACAGGCTCGTCGGTCATTTATATGAAATTTCAAAAGGGCAGAACACATATAGAATAACCTTTGAGCGCTTTGTCCTGGCTGCCTTCCTGGATGATATTTTACGAGAGGCAAATGTACGCCTGAACAAGATGACGAGCGGAAGGTACAGGCTATTGAGGAAAACTGACCGTTCAAAAGGAAATGTTCAGAGTGGTTTGGAATTGCTGGTATTGGACGCCTACACAGGGCAGGAAAGACACGTAAAGACCCTTTCTGGGGGGGAAAGTTTCAAGGCCGCCCTGTCATTGGCCCTGGGGCTCGCTGATGTGGTGCAGAACTATGCTGGAGGAGTATCGCTTGAAACAATGTTCATTGATGAAGGGTTTGGAACTCTTGACCCAGAATCCCTTGACCAGGCAATTGAGGCATTGATCGATATCCAGAGCAGCGGCCGCTTAGTCGGAATCATTTCCCACGTACCTGAACTGAAGGAGCGAATCGATGCAAGACTTGAGGTCATTTCTACACAAACTGGAAGCCGGACAGAATTTGTGTTAATGAATTAACGAGAAATTACAGCATCCTTGAAAAGATGCTGTATTTTCTCGCTTATAGATACTAACTTTCGATAAATCGGGTAAGCAATTTTTAAATATAGTCAGCAGGGAGTTTTAACATGGAATTTGAAGTTCAATACCTATCATTTTACGTAATCCAAGTAGAAGGCAAAGGCGACCAGGCAGATAAAAGGTATAAGCATTTTCAGACATTAAATGAAGCAGAGTATGAAAGCAGTCATCTAAAAGATTTTCTCGATGGTGAGTTTGCTAAAATAGTCAAACGAAAGGTCGAACGCCATCCGAAAACGGATGAAGTCCCAACAAAGCTCGGCTACTTCATTGTTGAAGAAGGACACGATTTAACATCAAACCCCAACTATAATCTGTTCAGCCGCGTCCGTTTCGCAGAATCTAAAGAGGACTTTCAGCAGGAGAGCGAAAAGTTTGCAATTGCCTATGTTGATACTAGTGCTGTTCGAGGAGGTGCCTTCATTGTAGCCAGAGCGAAGCTTCGCAAGTATTTTGATGATGCCTTTGTATTCATCCTGAAATGTGATTTTGAACCGAAGGTAGCTTCTATTTCCGATGAATCCACATTGATCCGTCAGGTTGAAATGGCGATTACCACTAAAAACATGAAATCGATACAATATCCTTTCATGCCTGAGGAAGGGATGATTCAGGATAACGAGCTGAAGATCAACCAGTCTTCTCATGCGCGTTATTTTGAAGACTTCCTTAAATATGTTGAATATGGCCAGTCCATGCCAGAGATCGTCAAAACCCAAGTAATAGAGATGGTCCGCGGACACATGGAGGAAACATTTGAGCCGGAAAGTGAAGAGCGAGTACAGCTCGAAAATGCAATGGAAATATGGGCAGCCAGCGATAAACGGGAACTGCAGGAGCGATTTGAGCCGCAACAAGTCATCGAAGCTGCAGCCCAGCTTATCGAACATACTCCCCAGCTGGAATTAAAAATGAAAATGGACCATATCTCAGTAAAAGGATTGCTCGCAGATTATGGCGACAGAATTCACCTTGCAAAATTGAACGGAAAATATGTCTTGATGATCGAGTCAGATACTATTACCTTTGAGAAAGGCTTTTCTCCGGTTGAGTTTGCTAAACCTGATGAAATCGGGACGGTAGTTGAGAGAATCAGGCAAAAAAGCTAGATTGCCTGATCATAAATGAAAAGTTTTAAAGAGAGCATCGGAGCCACTGATGCTTTCTTTTTTATTGTCATTTTTTCAGCCGTATGGGTATAATTGGAAAGTAGGTTAGAAGGAACTGAGTTTATAAGAGGTGTTATAGTTTGGTCACTACATATGTGAATTGGGGCGATTCCAGAGTAAAATTGACCTGGCAAAATGGTGACAGCTTCCACCGAGGAATCTCATTACCAGCGTCCACGGTTTTTGTTTCCTTGACGAAAAGCTGCTATTGGTAAAGCTCAATAACCGTGGCTGGGACATGACAGGAGGACATATTGAACCTGATGAGTCTCCAGTGGAATGTTTTAAACGGGAAACGATGGAAGAGGCTTATGTTGAAGGACATTGCAGCCCGTTAGGAAGGGTCACTGTAGACCAAAGCGAAAATTATCTTTGGAAAGAAGATGGCCCTTACCCAAAGATAGGTTATCAGATTTTTTATCGAATGGATATTACAAAAATCCATGAATTCGAAGCAGGTTATGAATCTGCTGATAGAATATTTATAGATCCTCCTCGTATACGGGAGTATTATGCGGACTGGCATGAGATTTATGATTCTATTCTAAGCTCTGCTATTGAAAAAAAGATTAAAAACGTTAGGGGGAAATTGAAATGGATGTAGTTATACAAAACAGCCGTGCGTGGGACAAGAAGGTTGAAGAAGGTGCTGTTTATACAAAGGCAGTTTCGGAAGAAGTGATTGAAAAGAGCAAGGCAGGCGATTGGGAGATCACGGTAACTACCGGAAAGCCGGTTCCCCGCAGCTGGTTTCCGGATTCTATGGAAGGACTGAGGGTTCTTTGTCTTGCGTCAGGCGGTGGTCAACAGGGACCAGTTTTGGCCGCAGCGGGTGCTGATGTTACGGTGGTTGATATTTCTGCAAAACAACTCGAACAGGACCGATTAGTAGCAAAAAGAGACCATCTTAATCTTAAAACGGTGCAATGCAGCATGTCTGATCTTTCTGTATTCAGTGATGAAGAGTTCGATCTTATCCTTCATCCTGTGGCCAATGTCTTTGTTGAAGATATTTCACAAGTCTGGAAGGAAGCATCAAGAGTTCTGAAAAACAAAGGTACATTAATATCCGGATTCACAAATCCACTGCTTTTCATTTTTGATGATGAAGAAGACAGGAAAGGAAACCTGGTGGTTAAAAACAAAATACCAGGATCCACAGTCGATAGTTTGACAGTACAAGAAAAGGAAGACTATATCAGATTAGATGAAACGATAGAATTTTGGCATACATTAGAAGAACAAATACAAGGGCAAATTGAGGCAGGATTCGTCATTGCCGGTATGTATGAAGACGATTTTGGGGGCAGAAGGCCACTGGATGAGTATATTAAATGCTTTGTCGCAACAAAAGCAATCAAACTAAATTTATAGCCATGATGCCGCCTTGGAATTTCCTTGGGTGGCATTGTTTATTTTTAGAATATTTAGACTAATAGTTGAATATTTCAATATAAGCGTTATAATAAAGTAAACCGTACATACCGACCGGTTAGTATAATGAAACTAAGGGGGAAATAAATGAGATTAGCAAACAAAACAGCCATCATTACAGGCGGTGCAAGCGGAATTGGCCGTGCCGCAGCTCTGGCTTTTGCAAGAGAAGGAGCACTGGTTGCCATTGGCGATTTAAACATTGAAGGAGGAAGAGAAACAGCCGGTATGATCGAGCAACAGGGAGGAACCGCTTTTTTTCTCGAAACTAATGTAAGCGATTCCAGGCAAATTTCAGACCTAGTATCTGCGGCTGTTGACCATTTCGGCCGATTAGATATCCTTTTTAATAACGCCGGCATTGGGCATCCCAACGTTAAGAGTGTCGACCTGGATGAAAAAGATTGGGATCGAATAATGGATATTAATCTAAAAGGGGTGTTTCTTGGAATAAAGCATGCTGTACCACAGATGAAAAAGGCTGGCGGCGGTGCCATCATCAACACATCAAGCTTACTAGGTCTGAAAGGGCAGAAATACTTGGCTGCCTATAATGCTTCCAAAGCTGGGGTAGTTCTCCTGACTAAAAATGCTGCACTTGAATACGGCCGTCATAATATTCGTGTAAATGCCATTGCACCAGGTGTCATCGATACACAAATCATTGAAGGCTGGTAGAATGATGAGAAGAAATGGCCGATCATATCCAGGGCAAATGCTCTGGGGAGAATCGGGACACCTGAAGAGGTTGCGAACGCTGTCCTGTTCCTTGCCTCTGACGAAGCATCTTTTATCACTGGTGCGACCTTGTCAGTTGACGGCGGCGGGTTGACATTTTAGCAAATATATTTGAATGGAGGAAAAGTAATGAGTGAGAAAAAAGACTGGCTTTCCAAGTATCCTGACTCCATTGAAACAACGATCACTTTACCTGAAAAATCTTTGCCGCAAATGCTTCGTGAATCTGCAGAAAAGTATCCTCACAACATTGCCCTTTCGTTTTATGGCCGGAAAACCAGCTATGAACAATTATTGCAAAATGTGACCCATTTTGCATCTGCCCTTCAGAACCGAGGGGTGGTAATCGGCGACAGGGTAGCAATCATGCTGCCAAATTGCCCTCAGTATGTTATTTCCTACTTTGGCGTCTTGACAGCAGGAGCAATCGTCACCCAAGTTAACCCCATGTCAGTTGAACGAGAATTAGAATATATCCTGAATGATTCAGGTGCGGAAACAATTCTGGTTCTTGATGCACTGTACCAGAAGGTTAAGAGTGTGCAAGCATCTACTGGATTAAAAAATATTATCGCCGTAAGCCTGCAGCCATCAGATTTCGAATTTGGTCAGGACACCAAGTTTGAAGAGTTTCTGGGAGAAAGCAGCGGCAGGGTTTCCATTGTTGATATGAATCCTGCAGAGGATATTGCAGTTTTGCAATACACAGGTGGAACAACGGGAAGATCAAAAGGAGCCATGCTGACTCACCAGAATCTTCTAGCCAATGTGCTGCAGTCATATGAATTTTTCAAGCATGACATTAAGCCCGGAAAAGAGCGCTCATTGACAGTTATCCCATTGTTCCATGTTTTTGGAATGACAGCTTGTATGAATCTATCAATCTATACAGGCGCAGAAATAATTTTGCTGCCGCGCTTTGATTTGGAAGAAGTCCTCACGACGATTAAAAACGAGCAACCCACAATGTTCCCTGGTGTTCCAACTATGTATGTCGCTATCACAAATCACCCGAAAGCTGAGGAGTATGGTATCGGCAGCATAGAGATTTGCAACAGTGGCAGCGCTCCAATGCCAGTTGAGCTGTTGCGTGAATTCGAAAGGAAAACAGGTTCGAAGATTCTCGAAGGTTACGGACTCTCCGAAGCCGCCCCTACTACACATTGCAATCCAAGTTTTGCCGAGAGAAAGCCGGGCAGTGTGGGAATCGGCATGCCATCAACAGAGTATAAAATTGTTGACCTTGCCTCCGGTACCGAAGAAGTGCCAGTTGGGGAACTCGGAGAAGTTATCATTAAAGGTCCGCAGGTGATGAAAGGATACTGGAATATGCCAGAAGAAACAGCTAATACACTGAGGGACGGATGGCTTTACACTGGTGATATTGCCCGGGTTGATGAAGAAGGATACCTTTATATTGTCGACAGGAAAAAAGATATGATTATAGCAAGCGGCTATAATATATATCCCCGTGATATTGAAGAAGTACTCTATGAACACCCAGCAGTCCAGGAAGCCGTGGTTATCGGGATTCCTGATGAATATCGCGGTGAAGCAGTAAAAGCAGTCATAGTGCTGAAGGCAGGAAAAGAAGCAGATGAGGCTGGCATCAAGGAGTTTTGCCGTCAGAACATGGCCGCATACAAGGTTCCTAATGTAGTAGAATTCCGTGAACAGCTGCCGAAAACGAGTGTTGGCAAAATTTTGAGAAGGGCTCTCAGGGAAGAATTATTAAAAAGTTAATAAGTGATTTAAGCAACATGGGACAGGGGGTAAAATATGGTATAATTTTTGTGCAGACTAGAATGATTGCGAGGACAGCAAAGTGAAAGAAAAAATAACTGAGCATAGCATTAAACTATTTGAAAAGAAAGGCTTCAGTGAGACATCCATCCAGGATATTGTCGATTCACTTGGAGTAACAAAAGGATCCTTCTATTATTATTTTTCCAGCAAAGAAGAACTGCTGATGGACATCCATCTTAGATATATAGACGAATTGCTTGGCCGACAAGAAGAAATTTTAGGCGGACAGTCGACAAGCAAACAAAAATTGTTCGATATCGTTTATATGCTAATCAGCAGTATAAAAACAAAGGGCTCATCTGCTAAAATCTTTTTTCGGGAGATGCGTCACTTAAGTGATGACAGGCTTGCACAAATAATTTCCAAACGCGATCAATTCCGGATGAATGTGGAACGGCTTATTCGTAATGGAATGGACCGTGGCGAGTTCCGGAAGGACTTGAACCCAGTGATTGTCACCTTTGGTATTCTAGGTGCTGCCAACTGGAGTTATCAGTGGTTCAACCCTGAAGGAAAGGCAACTGACAGGGAAGTGGCCGAGATATTTGTCGAAATGATCTTAAAGGGAATTGAAGTTGATTGAAGAATAAAGGAGTAGAGGCTTGAAAAAAGCCTCCTTCTGTTCACCTAACATACCAACCGGTTAGTATGGACCTGGATAAAAGAGAGGAGATAAAGATGCAGGAAATAGAAGTTAGAGCTCGCTTCGGAGAGACCGATGCCCTGGGGCACATCAACAATACCAGCTATTTTGTATATCTTGAAGAGGCAAGAATCAGATTTTTCGAGTCATTGGGTTACAGTATGCAACTGGAGGAATGGAAATTCATTTTAGCCTCCACTAAATGTGATTTTGTCAGCCAGGGTTATTTTGATCAACATTTGACCGTAAAAACATATGTTTCAAGGATTGGGACAAAAAGCTTCCAGCTAGAGCATGACATTGTCTGTTCACAAACTAAACAGTTGATTGCTAAAGGTAATGCTATTGTTGTGTTTTATGACTTCAATAACCAAAAGAGTGAAGTCTTGCCTGAGTTGCTCAAGGAAGGATTGAAGAGCTACTTTTTGCCTGTATAAATAACTGAATATTTTGTTTTTATTCGAATCAGGAGGTGGCATGTTTGAGATTTTCGGAAACTGTAGCTCTTGTTACAGGTGCGGGCAGTGGTATTGGGAAGGCTGCGGCGACACGGCTGGCTGACGAGGGATCAAAGGTGATCTTAGTTGGCCGGACAAAATCAAAGCTTGATGCTGTCGCAAAAGAGATAAATGAGGGACACAAACTACCAAGAGCCGAAGTTTTCCCGGCAGATGTAACGGATGAAGAAGATGTCAGAGAATTAGCTGACTATATTATGGAACAATTCGGGGATTTGCATGTCCTGGTGAATAACGCAGGCGGCTCGGTCCATTCCAAAATCATGGAAACTTCAGCAAATGACTGGGATTTTGTACAGAATACTAATCTCAAAAGCGTATTCCTTGTTTCAAAAATACTTGGCAATTTGATGGCGGGTAAAGCCAATGAAGAACAAGACCATTTGCAAAGGCGGTCCATCGTTAATGTAGCCTCGTTATCGGGACATCAGGCAGGGGCTCATATTCCACATTATAGTGCAGCGAAGGCCGGTGTCATCAATTTCACAAAAGCACTCGCTCTGGAATTATCCCCGTTTGGCATCAGGGTAAACTCTGTATCTCCTGGTTTTGTGGAGACACCTTTAACGGAGCAGGGTATGAAGAATGAACAATTCGTAAAGGCGATCAGGAAAAATACTGCGCTGAAACGTGCTGGCAGGCCGGAAGAAGTCGCAAATGTCATAGCATTTCTTGCTTCACAAGAAGCATCTTATATGACAGGGTCTGACGTCCTGGTTGATGGCGGCTGGTTAATCAAGTAGAGAATGGAAAGGGTGAAAGAATTTGACTGAAGTAAAAACGAGTGACCATTTAATCATTAACAGAAACGGCGGGGTACTTTCATTGACCCTTAACAGGCCCGAAAGCCTCAACGCTTTCAGCCCGGAAATGATCCTTGGTCTGACAGAGGAAATCCGAATGGCGCAGAAGGATTATGAGGTAAAAGTCATCGTTCTGTCTGGTTCAGGGCGTTCCTTCAGTGCAGGCGGGGATGTTAAAACGATGGGCCAGGCAAATGCAATTGGTGTTTATGACCATATTGGAAAATTAAACGAATGCATTCTTGCCATAAAAAATACTGAGAAACCCATTATTGCTGCTGTACATGGCTTTGCAGCAGGGGCGGGTTTCAACCTGGCACTTGCCTGTGATTTGATCATCGCAGCACACGACAGCAAGTTTGCTTTAAGTTTTTCACAGGTAGGGCTTGTTTCCGATGGGGGTGGTTCATACTTTGTAACAAGACTTGTGGGTCCGCATCTGGCCAAACAGTTTATGTTCACTGCAGAACCCATTCCAGCTGAACGCCTTTACCAGCTAGGTGTCGTTAACTATCTTGTCCCATTGGAAAAACTTAAAGAGGAGACTTTCAAGCTTGCGGGCCAGCTTGCCAACGGGCCGACACGGACTTATGGCATGATCAAAAAACTCGTGGACCATTCAATGAGCTCAACTCTGGAAGAAATTTTGGAACAGGAAAGAATCACCCAAACAATGATGGTATCAACAGATGACCATCTTGAAGGCATTTCGGCTTTCAAAGAAAAACGGAAACCGAACTTTACTGGCAACTAAGGAGGCTAACGATGAAAGCAATTCAATTTAAAGAATATGGAGGACCAGAAGTTCTTCAAGTTATTGAACTTGAGCGGCCGACACCTAAAGGGAATCAAGTGTTGATAGAAGTCCATGCGATCGGCGTCAACTATGCCGACACGGCAAGAAGAGAAGGCCAGTATGTCGTTCCTACTAATCTTCCATTTATTCCAGGAGCAGAAATTTCCGGTATGGTAGCAGAAACTGGAGAAGCCGTAACCAATGTAAAACCAGGGGACCGGATTGTTACCTTGATTGAGTCAGGAGGTTATGCTGAGTATGCACTGGCTGACAGCAGAGGACTGATTCCTTTAGGTGATCATATGGATTTTGAACAGGCAGCTGCTCTCCCGCTTCAAGGATTGAGCGCCTATCACATTTTAAAAACGATGGGCCGGCTGGAAAAAGATGAAACGGTTTTGGTGCATGCAGCGGCGGGTGGTGTAGGCACACTGGCCGTTCAACTAGCAAAGCTATTAGGTGCCGGCAAGGTAATAGCAACTGCTAGCAGCAAGGATAAGCTAGAACTAGCTGCTGATATGGGAGCTGATGTTTTAATTAACTACACCGAACAGGGCTGGGAAGAAAAGGTGCTTGAAGCAACCGGTGGAAAGGGAGTGGATGTCGCTCTTGAAATGGCGGGAGGCGAAATCTTCAATAAAACGTTGAAATGCCTGGCCACATTTGGCCGGCTGGTCATCTATGGAGTAGCCAGCGGAGAGCAGAGCCGCTTTTACCCGTCATCACTTATGGCCAGAAACCAATCTGTCATTGGCTTTTTCCTCCCGCAAATCATGAGGAAGCCAGCATTAATTCAATCTAGCATGGCTGAAATGCTCGAATTTATATCGAAGGGGCAACTAAGGCTGACCATCGGCGGAGTATATTCATTGGACCAGGCAGCAGAGGTCCATCGTCTTTTACAGTCTCGCCAGACAAAAGGAAAACTGATTCTAAAACCTTAGAACAGAGGTGTATCAGAGTATGGCAATGATCAATACTGTAAGAGGCCCAATTAACTCAGAGCAATTGGGGAAAACATTGATTCATGAACACTTCATTTTTGGTTATCCAGGGTTCCAGGGAGATGTGACATTAGGGGCATTTTGTGAAGAATCAGCTTTGGAAGAAGCCATCAATATTGCCAGGCATATTCAGAGCTTCGGAGTCAGGACTGTTGTGGACCCGACCCCAAATGAATGTGGCAGAAATCCTGAATTCCTAAAGAAAATCTCTGAAGCTACCGGACTGCAGATCATCTGTGCAACTGGCTATTATTACGAAGGCGAAGGAGCTACTCCTTATTTCAAGTTCAGGCAGGCTCTTGGCACAGCTGAAGAGGAAATCTATGAAATGTTCAAGAAAGAGCTGACAGAAGGGATTGCTGGTACAGGAATCAAGCCAGGAGTTATCAAACTGGCTTCGAGCAAGGATGAAATCACTGAATACGAAAAAATGTTCTTCCGTGCAGGCGCTCGTGTACAGAAGGAAACAGGGGCCGTTATCCTGACGCATACCCAGGAAGGAACCATGGGGCCAGAACAGGCAAGGTTCCTGATTGAACATGGAGCTGATCCGGGGAAAATTATCATCGGCCATATGTGCGGCAATACAAATCCTGAATATCATAAACAGGTTCTTGACCAAGGCGTAAGGATCGGATTTGACCGTTTCGGCATCCAGGGGATGGTAGGAGCGCCATTTGACCACGAAAGAGTGCAGACTCTGCTTGCCCTTGTTAATGAAGGATATGAGGACCAAATTTTACTGGCGCATGATACTGTTAATATCTGGCTCGGCCGGCCTCCGGTTATGCCTGAACAGGCAGCAAAGATCATGGAGAACTGGCAGCCAGGCCATATATTCACAAATATCCTCCCTCAGCTAAGGGATAACGGAGTATCAGAATCACAAATCGATAAGATGCTTGGCGGAAATGCAGCTGGGTTGTTCTCAGGATCTTCTGTAAAAGTGAGTTCTTGAAACTAATAGTTTAAACATTTGATTCTGATAGAAAGGGGCGAAGACTTATCCAAAAAATTATCCCACTTACACTTAATTCGCCTTTTTCTGAAGGAATTGTGGTCGTTTACGCGGTTCTTGGCGAAACAGCTACACTAATAGATACAGGGAATCCAGGTGAGAAATCCTTTTACCAGCTTAAATCACTCTTAAAAGAGCACAAACTCAAGTTGACAGATTTTGATCATATGATTGTAACACATATGCACACTGACCACGCTGGTGGTGTTGGCATGATCCAGCAGGAAGCCGGACTTCCGGTGTATGTCCATAAGCTGGCAGAACCAGTGATTACTGGCGGCGAGTCCGAATTTCACAGGACGAACGAGTTTTTTAATAAGTTTATCAAACAGTGTGGGGCTGATCCTTTCATTCATCAGCATGACCGAAAATACAAGGAGGAGATCTGGCGTGATGTCCGTTATATTAGTGAAGACGATAAGATCTACATAGGAGGATTACCATACAAAGTGCTTTATGTTCCTGGTCATAGCCAGACGGATGTCCTTCTCATGAATGAACAGGAAGGGATTACTTTTGTAGGTGACCATATTATCCCTGAGCTAGCCGTTAATGCATTTATTGAACCCCCTGTTCCGGGAGCGATTCATCGACCATTCCCCTTAATCCAGTATAGAGAATCTCTTCGAAAATCCCGGGAAAAACGGCTTGGAAAATGTTTTTCAGGACATGGGAAACCTTTTTCAAAGCATATTGAGCTTATTGATAAAAGGTTAGCGCAACAAGATGCACGCTGCATGCAAATACGAGGGATTTTAGCGGATGGAGCCAAAAGTGTTTTTGAGATAAGCCAGGGTGTCTACCCACATCTGAAAGGGGCTATCGTCTTTTTGGGACTTTCACAAATTCAGGGACATCTTGATTTAATGGAAGCACGGAACGAGGTGATGAAGAAGGAACATGATTCTATTAACTATTACGGATTAATCTGATAAAACAAAAGCAAGCGGGTGCCTTTCTTATACTTTGTACAAGGAGAGGGTTAAATGAAGCTTAAAGAGCTGCTTGAAAATAATATCAGTAAATATGGAGAATATCCATTTATCTATTATCAGGATCAGCAATATACAAATGTTGAAACAAAAAAATACGCTGACCTAATTGCCAATGGAATCAAACAACACTGTGTTAAGCAAGGAGACAGGGTTGTCGTCTGTATGCCGAATAATCCTGAAGTAATCTTTTCTTATCAGGGAATAACCAGGAGCGGCGCAGTTATTGTTCCAATCATGTTCACCCTTCATCCAAAAGAAATTCAATATATCATCAAAAATTGTGAAGCCAAAGTGGTCATTGCCTCATCCTATACAGCAGAAAACATGAAAAAAGCGATTGAAGGATTGGAAAGCAAGCCAATACTTGTTGTCACAGACGCTGAAAGCAGTGATGGGGTTTTGACTCTAGATGATTTATTGTCAAAAGAAGCTTCTGTACAAGAAGTTCCCGGACTTGAAACGGATGAAAATGAAACAGCCGTTATTTTATACACCTCAGGAACGACTGGAAATCCAAAAGGCGTTCTATTGACCCACAAAAACCTCTACACCAATGCAGTGAACTCAGCAGCACATAATGAAACCGAAAGAGGCGTTACAATCGGAGTTCTCCCGCTCGCTCATGTATACGGGCTGACCATCTCGAACACATGCTATATAACAGGCAGCTCGGTTGTTGTGTTCCCCAGATTTGATCCAGGGCAAATTTTTAAAGCCATTGAGAAATATAAAGTGAAATCTTTTTCAGCCGTGCCTGCCATGATTCACGCGATGGTCGGCAGTCCTCAGGCAGATCAATCCGATACATCTTCTTTGGAATGGATCGGTTCTGGTTCAGCACCGCTGCCAATCGCCCTGTTGAATGGTTTCCGCCAAAAATTCGGTGCGAAGGTATACGAAGGGTATGGCTTATCTGAAGCGGCCCCCGTTGTTACCGCACATAATAAAAAAATTGAAATTAAGCCGGGCTCTGTCGGAATTCCGATTCCAGGGGTCCAAATAAAAATCGTTGACGATAAAGGCAGCGAGGTTCCTGCTGGACAGGTTGGAGAACTGGTTGTTTCTGGAGACAATGTTACTCCAGGTTATTATCAAAACAAAGAAGAAACAAACCGTGTCATTAAGGATGGATGGCTGTTTACAGGTGATATGGCCAGGGTTGATGAAGATGGTTATCTGTATATCGTCGACAGGAAAAAAGATCTTGTGATAAGAGGCGGCTTCAATGTCTATCCCCGTGATATCGAAGAGCTGCTGAACGCCCATGAGTATGTTTCGGAAGCTGCGGTAGTCGGCGTGCCTGATGAACGTATGGGCGAGGAAATCGTAGCATGTGTCGTAACAAAACCGGAAGCCAATCCTTCGGAAGAGGAATTGATTCGTTACTGCCAGGAGCATCTAGCTAAAAACAAGACCCCGAAGCGGATTGTGTTTATGGAAGCATTGCCTCGCAATGGAGTAGGCAAGATTCTTAAAACGAGGTTAAGAGAAAACGCTGCAAATATTATTACGCAATAAAACGATCAATTAAGGAGGGATACTAGTGGAACAGAGAACGATTTTAACGACTAGCAAACGCGGTCTGCAGGTGGATTCCTTCCCTTTCCGCCTCTATCAAAAGGCGAAGAAATTCGGAATCTGGAACCCTGCAGATATCGACTTTACCCAGGATCAAAAAGACTGGGAGCAGCTGAATGCCGAACAGCAAAATGATATTCTCCGACTGATCTCGCAATTCCAGGCCGGTGAGGAAGCTGTCACACTCGACCTGCTGCCGCTGATCATGGCAATCGCCAAGGAAGGCAGGCTCGAGGAAGAGATGTTCCTAACAACCTTCCTGTTTGAAGAGGCCAAGCATACAGAGTTTTTCAGGCTTGTTTTGAATGCACTGGGAGAGACAGGCGATCTTTCAGATCACCATACAGAAACATATAAAAAGATTTTCTATGAAATTTTGCCAACTACGATGGATCGCCTGCTGACTGACCAATCACCGGAAGCCGTAGCCGAAGCAGCAACCGTATATAACATGTTCGTTGAAGGAGTACTTGCCGAAACCGGCTATTATTCCTTCTATCAAAATCTCGAGACCCTCGGCCTGATGCCAGGACTTCTTAAGGGAATCGGTAATTTGAAAAGGGACGAGTCAAGACATATCGGCTATGGAACCTTCCTGCTGCAAAGGTTGATCTGCGAGCATCCTCATTTGTACGAATTTGTTGAAGGCAAAATGCAGGAGCTGACTCCGCTTGCCATCCGCTTGAACCAGGAGGGCTTCCGTGACAAGGATGTGAGCACCTTTGGCAATCAAATAGAAGATACCATGAACTTCACATTAAGACAGCTCTCAGTACGGATGGAAATCCTCTCAAGAGCAAGAGGCAAAAGGATCGAAGAGATTTATAAAGTCACTGAGACAGAAATGGGAGTATTGTAGGTTGCTAGATTTGATGTCATACGCCGGAAAAAGTTTTATGACCGATATAAATATAAATGTGGTCGATAAATCTGAAAAAGTGATCGATATATTTCCAAACCTGGTCGATAAACCTGAGAATATGATCGATAAAATTCATTTTTGCCTGATAAGCGCTAACAGTCGGCTGCTGTATTTTTCTTTTTGGCAGGCAAACCCAGTAGAAATAAACAAAGGACATCTAGATTCAGTATAACCGGATTTTTTTAATGAATGAGGAAACGTAATTGAAGTTTCAAAAAAGTTATTAAGGAGGTTTCAGAATGACTGTAAATGTCGATGTAAAAACATTTCCGTTATTTATCAATGGAAAATGGGAGGCTGCAAGCAGCCAGGAAACTTTTGATGTCTTTAATCCTGCTACTGGGGAACTGGTCGCGCGTGTCGCAAAAGGCAATGCTGAGGATGTTGACCGGGCAGTTGAGGCAGCAAGAAAAGCATTTGATGAAACTGACTGGAAAGATATGAAGCCTATAGACAGATCTAAGGTACTATACGCTATTTCTTATCAAATAGCTGCCAATGCAGAAGAACTCGCGTATCTTGAAGCAATCAGCTCCGGCGGCACCGTGAGGAGAATCGGAGCAAACGACATCCTGCAAATGGTTGATTTGTTTCAAACACTGGCAAAATTTGCAGAAGAATATCCTTTTTCGGAAACGCTTCCAAGCCCGCCATTCCCTGGCCCTGCACACAATTTTATCTGGCGTGAACCGATCGGCGTATGTGCTGCGATCACTCCCTGGAACCTGCCAATGATGATTGCCACCTGGAAAATAGCTCCGGCCTTAGCGATGGGAAATACGATTGTGGTCAAGCCTGCAAGCGATACTCCTTTATCAACGCTAAAGCTTGCCGAAATCATTTCTCAAGTCGTCCCGCCGGGTGTCATTAACGTCGTAACCGGCCCGGGTGCTGAAGTTGGAGAAACACTTGTCAGCCACCCTAAAGTCGACAAGGTTGCTTTTACAGGTTCAACTGAGGTAGGCCGAAAAGTGATGCAGCTCGCTGCTGGCACAGTGAAGAATACAACACTTGAGCTTGGCGGAAAGTCCCCAAATATCATTCTGGATGATGCCGACCTAAGCATCGCCATTCCTGGCAGCCTGTTTGGGGTTTTCCTGCATTCAGGTCAGCTATGTGAATCAGGAACGCGGTTGTTTGTACCAGATCATTTGCATGACGTAATTGTGGAAAACCTTGTTAAGCTGGCTGGTAAAATCAAGCTGGGGAATCCTCTCGACCCTTCAACAGATGTTGGTCCCGTTATCTCTAAAAAGCAAAAAGATACAATCTTATCCTACATCCAATCTGGTAAAGAAGAAGGAGCAACTCTCGTTTGCGGAGGCCAGGAAAGAATAGTTGCGGGCTGTGAAAATGGTCATTTTATTGAACCGACGATATTTACCAATGTCACAAATGACATGAAGATCGCCCGAGAAGAAATATTCGGACCGGTCTTATCCATTATTCGATACACCGAGTTAGACCAAGCGATCAAGATGGCCAATGATTCCATTTATGGTCTTGCTGCCGGAGTATGGACACAGGATGTCAATAAAGCATATGACGTCGCACGCAAGCTGCAAGCAGGTGTTGTCTGGATCAATGACTGGCATATGCTGCGCAATGATGCTCCATTTGGCGGTTATAAGCAGAGCGGTATTGGCCGCGAGATGGGCAAGCACTCACTTGATGCCTATACTCAAGTCAAGCATGTCCACACTTCTATGGTTCCTGAAGTCCACAAGCGGAACTGGTATGGCTTGCTTCTTTCCGATACAGCTGAATAAGACAATATATATAAAAATATTATTGAGGTGAAAAGGATGCAAACGACAACTTTATCGCAATTCTCGCTTCGCTCAGCCATCTATAGCGGTTCTAATTCAAGGGCACTGGTACCTGACCTATTCAAGGGATTGGGTGCTAAAAGGGTGGTTCTTTTTAGCGACAGGGGACTTGAAAAAGCAGGTGTAGTTGAAAAGGTTGCCCAGATTTTTGAATTGACAACCAAAGGTACTGGACCTGAGCTTGCAGGTATTTATGTAGATATCGCCCAGGATGCGGAAAGCCGTTCTGTGAACGAAGCCCTGCGATACGCAAGGGAAGTTGGTGCCGATGGACTGCTTGCTGTCGGAGGCGGCAGCGTGCTCGACACGGTCAAAGGCGTGAAGTATGCCTTGCATAAAGGATTGACTGATATTAAAGAAGCCATTCCCGGCGGCTTTTTATTCGAACAATTCCCAAAGGCTTCACATATTCCGATTCCGCACATTGCGATTCCAACCACGGCAGGTACCGGTTCAGAGGTTTCGCCAATTGCTGTTATTTTCAATGAAGATATCCAGATGAAAGGGAATATTATCAATTCTTTTATCAGCGCGGATATTGCCGTGCTCGATCCTGATTTGACTGTTGGACTCCCGCCAGCAATCACTGCATTCACCGGCTTCGATGCATTGACACATGCAATTGAAGCGTTCGCATCGCCAAACGCCAATGCCCTGACCGATTCCCATGCACTGCATGCGATCAGGCTTATTGAAAAAAACCTTCCTCTGGCTGTGGCAGATGGCTCCAATCTCAATGCAAGAATGGAAATGCTTCAGGCCAGCCTTATGGGAATCACAGCATTCAGCTTTGCATTGAACGCCATTCCGGTCCATAACTTTGCCCATGCCTATGGAGCCCTGTTCAGGATTCCGCATGGCCTGGCGAATGCCGTATTCCTTCCTGTCGTCATGGAGTTTGTGCCAAGCCTGTATCTTCCGAAGGTAAAAGAACTGGCGTCAGCATTGCGAGTGGAATACCAATCTGATGATGAGAATGAATCGGTACTAGCAAAGGTGGTTGAGAAAATCAGGCTGCTTCAGGTTAAGACTGGACTGCCTGCAGACTTTTCTCAGTATAATCTTACTGAAGAAGATCTGGAGCGCGTGGCTGGTGCTGTTGCGAAAGATCCTGCAGCCGTTTCATTCCCAATGCCGAAGGAACTGATTCAGGCTGTGGGCCAGCAGGTAGTGCCCATTGCTGTAAAATAAAATATTAAAAAAGGGGAATCCAAAAGTGGTTTCCCCTCTTTTATAACGGAGTGATTATCAATGATGGATTTTGCATTTACTCAAGAGCAAAAGCTTTTAAGAAGAACGGTCAGGAATTTCGTTGACAGGGAAATCATGCCTTTTATAAAACAATGGGATGAAAACCAGCATTTCGAAACGAGTATTTTATTGAGACTTGCCAATCTGGGGCTGATGGGTGTTTGCATACCGGAACAATATGGTGGAAGCGGGATGGACTATAATTCACTGGCCATTGTCTGCGAGGAACTGGAGCGCGGGGACACTGCCTTCAGGACGGCTGTTTCCGTTCACACCGGCCTCAACAGCATGACTTTGCTTCAATGGGGAAATGAGATGCAAAAGCAGAAGTATTTAGTGCCTCAGTCAAAAGGCGAAAAGGTTGGAGCGTTTGGGCTGACAGAACCGAATGCAGGCTCGGATGTGGCCGCGATGCAAACAACAGCCAGGGATGCAGGGGATCATTATATCCTTAACGGTTCAAAAACCTGGATTTCCTTATGTGACGTTGCTGACCATTTCCTCGTATTCGCCTATACTGATAAAAGCAAGAAACATAATGGGATATCAGCTTTTATAGTGGAGAGAAACTGGGATGGATTTTCCTCCAGAGCAATAAAAGGGAAGCTCGGCATAAGGGCAGGAAATACAGGGGAAATCTTTTTTGACAATATAAAGGTTCCAAAAGAGAACTTGCTTGGAAAAGAAGGTGATGGTTTTAAAATCGCCATGTCTGCATTGGACAATGGCCGATTTACCGTAGCAGCGGGGGCCTGCGGAACAATTTTGGCAAGCCTTGAGGCAAGCTTGAAATACTGTCATGAACGAAGCACCTTCGGAAAGGAAATCGGCAGGCATCAGCTTGTTCAGCAAATGATTGCCAAAATGGAAGCCGGACTGGTACAGTCTCGATTGCTCGTTTACCGTGCAGGCTGGCTGAAAAATCAGGGAAAAAGAAATACACGCGAAACCTCACTCGCCAAATGGCAGGCTTGCGACCATGCCTATGAAGCTGCCAATGATGCCGTACAAATCCATGGGGCTTATGGATTTTCCAACGAGTATCCTGTTGAGCGATATCTGCGAAATGCCAAAGCACCGGTAATTTATGAAGGGACACGAGAAATCCATACAGTCATGCAGGCTGAATACGCATTAGGATACCGTGTCGACAAACCAATCTCCAACATGCTTCCTGCTTGGCCGTTTGAACAGATTACCGAAGAATCGATGAAATAGATTAATTTTAACATGACTTTTGAATCCTTTTACCGCAAATCCAAAAGCGAGCGAGTTTCGATAAAAGGAACGGCTCTGCTTTTACCATAAAACGATGAAGGAGCCTATTTCGGTAAAAGAAAAACCTCAGCTTTTCCGAAAACGTTGCAAAAGGAAATATTGGTAAAAGGAACACCCCTGTTAAGCTGGCAGGGGTCAATCTAGTAAATACTACTGTAAAGGTTAAAAAAAGGTGATTACTTCAATGAGAAGTTAATCACCTTATTGCATTATAAAATCATTTCCGATTGTACATAGTGGTATAGCAGTTTTGCTGTATTTTCGATCGATTCTTTATGTGTTCTTTCGAAAGCATGAGATGAATCGATTCCTGGTCCGATCAGGCCATGAATAATATCGTGACCGGAACGGATTGCGGCAGAAGCATCAGATCCGTAGAATGGATAGATATCCAGCTTATAGCCGATTCCATTGTCGATCGCCAGCTTTGTCAGCCGTTTTCTTAATTCATAATGGTATGGACCGCTTGCATCTTTGACACAGATTGATACGGTGTACTCGTCTGTTGACTGGCCATCTCCCATGGCACCCATATCTACTGCAAGGTATTCCACTGTCTCTGGTGTAATATTTGAGTTTCCGCCGTAGCCAATTTCCTCGTTGTTTGAAATCAGGAAATGGGTTGTATAAGGTAATTCAATGGTTTCAGACTTAACTTGCTTGATTAGCTCCAGCAGGATCGCAACACTTGCCTTATCATCAAGATGGCGAGATTTAATATAGCCAGATGGAGTAAGTTGAACACGCGGATCGAACGAAACAAAATCGCCAACCTCAATGCCGAGTGCCCTTGCCTCATCAGCGCTTTTTACTTTTTCATCAATTCGGACTTCCATATTATCCTGGTTGCGTTCTGCTTTCCCGGCATCCTTATAGACGTGCACAGAAGTCTGATGCATTAAAATCGTTCCAGTGAACTTTTTGCCGCTGGATGTCTCAATTTCGCAATACTCACCCTCGATTGAGTTGTACTTGAAGCCGCCAATCAAATCAAGCTTTAACCGGCCGCTAGGCTTAATCTCTTTTACAATAGCACCAAGAGTATCGACGTGTGCAGTCAGCATTCTGTGATTTTGCTGGTCTTTCCCGGGTAAAGTGGCAATTAACCCGCCTTTACGATTCCTTTTCGTTTCTACCTGTAATTCTTTCAAATAATTTTCCACATATGTAATGACTTCGTTTGTATTTCCTGACGGACTTGGAATGCTGACCAGTTCCTTTAATAAGTTCAATGTTTCATCCGTATTTTGATACGCCATGACAAAACTCCTCTCATCTTTAAATCTTCGCATAATTCATATTATAAACTTTTTTCTTGAAGCAAAGTAACACTTATCAATAAATAAAGTAATCACCTGCCCACTCTATTCATATTTTGATTATGGATGCAGTTTTGGGGAGGAGGAAATAAAAATGAATGGGTATTGGTTTAAATATTCATTGCTGGGATGGTGCAGGGAGATGGAAACGAAATGGGCTTCCGTTAAAGGCCAGATCAGAGAATCAGCAGATGAGACCGCTCTGAAGCAATGGGAGGAAAGTCTTTTGTCATTGAAATCAAAAGCAGAAAGTTACTCTGACGAAGAAGAGTTATATGTTCAGGCGAGAGACTTATATGACAAGCTTGCCGATTACCTGAATCGTGCAGGACTGGAAGATGACCGCCAGCAACCACAAAGTCTCCAGCCTGTGCCTATTGGCGGCCACAAACTGCCGCCCTTGCCATATGCTTACAATGCTCTCGAACCTGTCATAGATAAAGAAATCATGAGACTTCATCATTCAAAGCACCACCAAAGTTATGTAGACGGTTTGAATAAAGCTGAGAAAGAAATGCAAAGAGCAAGGCAGACAGGTGATTTCAGCTTGATTAAACATTGGGAAAGGGAAGCGGCTTTTCACGGTTCTGGGCACTATCTCCATACGATTTTCTGGAGTATCATGACACCGAATGGCGGTGGAACACCTAAAGGACAGCTAGGCAAAGCAATCAATGATACATTCGGGAATTTTGAGTCATTTAAAAAACACTTTACTGAGGCTGCAAAAAATGTCGAAGCTGTGGGTTGGGCAATTCTTGTCTGGTCACCACGCTCCCACCGACTTGAAATTCTGCAGGCAGAAAAGCATCAAAATTTAACACAATGGGATGTAGTGCCGCTTCTCGTTTTGGATGTCTGGGAGCATGCCTATTATCTTCAATATAAAAACGAGCGTGCGAAGTATATTGAGAACTGGTGGAACATTGTCAATTGGAAAGAGGTTGAGCAACGGTTTAATAAAGCCAGGACTTTAGCTTGGCAGCCATTTTAGGAGTGACTGTTAAGTCGCTCTTCTTTACATAAAAGCCTCCTTTTAGCAAAGACTAAACATATGTTCGGGAGGTGATTTTATGGAGAGCAAAGATTTTGACCAGATTTACAACGAATACAAGGATCAAAGCAAAAACCAGGCGGAAATGGAAGCTAATACAGCACAGACGGGGAAAGAACAAATTGTCGCAGTCAGGAAAAATGACGATGGGGACTTGATTGCCTTTAAAACGGAAAGCGGCAGGGAGCTGGATTATATTACAGCTCTAACAGAGGCAAAAGCGGGAAATCTCGCTCATGTTGACGTCTTCCATAAGTATGGACGCGATATCCTCAGGAGCGAACCAGACGGAATCAAGGAAAACAATCTTGATCATTTGCCTGAATTTTAGCAGGGAGTTGTCCCTGCTTTTTTATTTCAAATGAAAAAAACTTGATTTTTCAGAAATTTCAATCTAAAATTAAAATTAACATACCAACCGGTAGGTATGTAAAACAGGTGTCCGCATATATATTAATAGCTAAGAAAATTATAAAAATAAGATAGGGAGTGAAATGCATGCATTTACGTTTAACAGAAGAACAAAAAATGGTGCAGAAGACAATCCGACGATTCGTTGAAAAAGAATTGATACCACTTGAAAATGATGTATTGCGAAATGAACGAGAAGGACGGCCAAGCCTCCCGCCCGGTAAACTAAAAGAACTGCAATTAAAAGCAAAGGAAGCTGGCTTCTGGGGAATCAATACTCCTGAACAATATGGCGGCGCGGATCTTGGCCAAATGATGATGGCGATTGTCTTGATGGAAGTTTCCAAGACTTTTGTCCCTTTCCAATTCGGTGGTTCTGCAGATAATATCCTTTACTACGGAAATGAAGAACAGAAGCAGAAATATTTAATCCCAACCATCGACGGAGAGAAAAAATCATGCTTTGCGATGACAGAGCCAGGAGCTGGATCTGATACACGGAACATAAAAATGACCGCTGTCAAGGACGGAAATGAGTGGATTCTCAATGGTGAAAAGACATTTATAACAGGCGGGAATGAAGCAGACTTCGTTATGGTTATTGCCATTACAGATAAAGAAAAACATCGTGCCACCGGCCGTGATGGTGTAACCTGCTTTATTGTTGACCGCGATATGGGCTGGAAGTCAGAGTATATACATACGATGGGCGAGTGGGGTCCGGCCGGCCTGGTATTTGATAATGTCCGCGTTCCTGAAGAGAACATTCTTGGCGAAGTCGATGGCGGTTACAAATTGGGACTTGAATGGATCGGATTTGCCAGATGGGTTGTTGGAGCAAGGGCAATTGGAGCCGCTGAGCGCCTGCTGCAAATGGCGATTGATTATTCTAAAGAGCGCATCACTTTTGGCAAGCCGATTGCAGAAAGACAAGCCATCCAATGGATGATTGCAGACTCAGCGGTGGAGATTGAAGCGGCAAGATGGCTTGTATTGAATGCCGCGTATACTCTGGATGCTGGCGAAGATAACAGGCACATGGCATCGATGGCAAAATTGTATGGCTCTAACATGGGGAATCGTGTAGTGGACCGGGTCATGCAAATCCACGGCGGAATGGGCTATACCAGGGAATTGCCGATTGAACGATGGTATCGGGAAGCCAGGCTTTGGAGGATTTACGACGGGACGGATGAAATTCAGCGCATGATTATTGCAAGAGATCTTTTAAAAGGACATGTCAAAATCGGCCAGTTTGTATAAGTATTGTAAGCGTTAACAGTTTACTAGAAAGGGAGGAATCATGATGGGTAGATTTGATGGCCGAGTGGCTTTCGTGACAGGAGGCAGCCGGGGAATCGGTAAAGGAATTGTCCAGCTTTTTGCGGAAGAAGGAGCAAAGGTGGCATTTATCGATTTAAATGAAGAGGCTTTGGCAGAAACAACAAATGAGCTGAAAGAAAAAGGATATGAAGTATATTCCAAGGTAGCGAATGTTACCGACGCGGAGCAAGTTGAACAGGCATTTAAAGAGGTGAATGACACTTTCGGCTCTGTGGATATTTTAGTGAATAATGCTGGCGTCATTCGCGACAATCTTCTTTTTAAAATGACCGACTCTGACTGGCAAACAGTCATGGATGTCCATCTTAAGGGTTCATTCAATGCATCCAGGGCCGCACAAAAGTATATGGTGGAAAAGAAATATGGACGTATTATTAACATTTCTTCTACATCAGCCTTAGGAAACAGAGGACAGGCGAACTATGCAGCAGCCAAAGCAGGATTACAGGGTTTCACAAAGACACTTGCGATTGAACTTGGACGTTATGGGATTACAGCGAATTCAGTAGCACCAGGGTTCATTGAAACCGAAATGACAAAGGAAACGGCCGCTCGAATCGGCATTGCTTTTGATGATCTGATTAAGCACAGTGTGGCAAGCATCCCTGTCGGAAGAAGCGGAAAGCCTGAGGATATTGCCAATGCAGTCGCTTTCTTTGCCGATGAAAAATCGTCCTTTGTAAACGGACAAGTGATTTACGTTGCGGGCGGACCTAAAAATTAATGAGAGGTGAGCAGCCAGTGTTTCAGGAGCATATTGGCAAGCAATCGAATAAGGTGAAAAACATTGTAGAGCGCGGTGCTGTCAAAAAATTTGCCGAAGCCATCGGTGATTTGCATCCTATTTTCGTTGACGAGGAAACGGGCAAAAAATCCAGATACAAAAGAAATATTGCTCCTCCGACTTTCCCAAGGGTTTTTGACTATGGGACAATCGACGGATTGAACCTCCCTAATAAGGGCTTGATCCATGGTGAACAAACCTACCATTATGAGCGCCCGTTACTAGTAGGTGAAGAAATTACATGCTATTCGGTGGTTAAAAACTATTTTGAGAAGAAAGGCACTCAGGGAGAAATGGGATTCCTTGTATTAGAAAGCTTCGGTGAAGACGAAATGGGAAATGTGGTTTTTGCCTCCACCCAAACCGTCATTATTACAGAAGCGGTAAGGAAGGTGTTGATCGGATGAGTAAATTGGCAGAATTGAAAATTGGCGACTCACTTAAGGAAATCCAGCTGGACCCGGTCGATCGAATCACTTTAATTAAATACGCAGGTGCGTCTGGAGATTACAACCCAATCCACACTATTGATGATGAGGCGAAAAAAGCCGGCCTGCCGGGGATTATCGCGCACGGAATGTGGACAATGGGCAACCTGGCGAAACTGTTTACTGATTTTTACAATGAAGGGTTCATTCAGGACTATAGGATCCGCTTCAAAGGGATGGTATTCCTTAATGATGTTGTCACCCTAAAGGCTGAACTTGCAGAGGAAAATGACAATCTCCTTCGCTTTCGTGTTCAAGCTGTCAATCAGAATGGCAATGAGGTCATTAAGGGAGATGTGCTATACCACCGGTATGCTTCTTAATAAAAGGCTGTTTTCGTAAAGATTGTTGTTAAAATCCTAAAGCCGATTTTAACGTGATTATAGCCATTTTGTAGGTCGGTACTAAGTTGGCAAGCTCTTTTCTCTTCAGAAGCGTTCATTTTGTGCAGAAACTTAGGCAATTCCATCCTATTTTGTCATCAATAGCAACAAAGTTTGAGAAAAGAGCCTAATAAAAATAAAACCCGGCAAAAAATTGCTGGGTTTATTACTATAGGTTCATCCTTATTTTGAAAAATAAATAGATTTTAAGGAAAATAGGTTTATTTTTAAGGAATGAATAACGAAGGTTCAGTAATATATCGTCTGGTTCAAGAAAAAAGACGGATTTTCCCGACTATCTGCCCTTCTACGCAGCTAGTCACACTTGCCTTGTTAAAAACTAGAGATTTCCCAGGAACGAGGTGTCCAACAAAGGTGAATTTTGATTTTGATGAAGATTTATTGGCGTTAAAGAAGAATGTCCGTGATTTTATCCAGACGGAAGTCGAGCCTGTTGCGATGCAAATCGAAGAAGAAGATGAAATTCCTCGCAAAATCATAGAACTTTCCAAAGAAATGGGTTTGTTTGGACTCAGCATACCGGAGGAATACGGCGGACTAGGAATTGGCATGGTTGAAAAATGTGCTCTTTATGAGGAAATCGGCCAGACACACAATGGCTACACAACTTTAATAGGTGCCCACACTGGGATCGGCACGGTTGGCATAGTGGAGATGGGCAACGAGCAGCAAAAACAGAAATATTTGCCTGCTATGGCAGCTGGTGAAAAGATCGGTGCATTCGCTCTTACTGAGCCTGATGCCGGGTCTAATGCAGCGAACCTCAAGACGACCGCCGTTAAAAGAGGAGATAAATACGTACTGAATGGTTTAAAGCATTATATCACTAATGCTTTAGACGCAAGTGTTTTCACAGTAATGGCGGTGACAGCAGAAAAAGGGGCAAAAGGGATCACTTCCTTCATTGTTGAAAAGGATTTCCCCGGGTTCAAGCTTGGCAAAGTCGAAAAGAAGATGGGGCTGCGAGGCTCGCACTCAGCTGAATTGGTTTTCGAAGATTGCGAGGTCCCTGTTGAGAATGTTCTTGGAGCAGAGGGACAGGGTTATGTGAATGCTTTGAAAATCCTGGCTAACGGAAGGGCAGGACTTGCGTCTCGCAATCTTGGATCCTGCCAGAAGCTTCTCGACATGTCTGTTGCCTATGCAAAAGAGAGAATCCAATTCGGGGAACCAATCATAAGGCACCAGGCGGTTAGCCATATGCTCGCTGAGATGGCAGTGGAAATCGAAGCGCTCCGCTCATTTACATACCGGGTTGCCTGGATGGTTGATTCGGGCAAAAAGGTGATCAAGGAAGCTGCCATGTTAAAGCTTTATGGCTCAGAAGTATACAATCGGGTCGCGGATAAAGCGGTACAAATCCACGGAGGGCTTGGTTATATATCGGATTATCCAGTAGAAAGATTTTTCAGGGATGCACGGATAACAAGAATCTATGAAGGAACGTCTGAAATCCAGAAAAATATCATAGCCGCACAGCTTGAAAAGGAATATTAGGATATCGGCATACCTACTAGTCAGTATGCAAAATGAAAAGAAAGAGGTGGCAAGGATGGATTTTAATCACTCTGAAAAGGTCAAAAAATACCAGGCCAGGCTGTCAGCGTTCATGGATGAATTCATTTATCCAAATGAACAGGTGTATAAAGAGCAAATCGACAAAAACGCCCCCTTTTCAAAAGTACCTCCAATCATGGAAGAACTAAAGGAAAAGGCAAAAGAAAAAGGTCTTTGGAATCTATTTTTGCCTGAAAGCGAATATGGTGAAGGTCTTACCAATTTGGAATATGCTCCTCTCTGTGAAATCATGGGCAGATCAAGTATCGCCCCAGAGGTGTTCAACTGTGCTGCGCCTGATACAGGCAATATGGAAGTACTTGTACGTTACGGAACAGAAGCACAGAAGGAACAATGGCTAAAACCGCTCCTGAGCGGAGAAATTCGGTCATGCTTTTCGATGACAGAACCAGATGTTGCTTCATCTGATGCGACCAACATCCAGGCAAGCATCATCCGTGATGGTGATGAGTATGTCATTAACGGAAAGAAATGGTGGTCTTCGGGGGCTGGGGATCCACGCTGCAAGATCGCGATTGTGATGGGGAAAAATGACCCTGATGCCCAGAAGCATGAGCAGCAATCTATGATTCTCGTTCCGCTGGATACACCAGGAGTCACCATCAAAAGGATCCTGCCAGTCTTTGGTTATGATCATGCTCCCCATGGCCATGCCGAAATAGAATACAAGAATGTAAGAGTACCTGCTTCCAATATGCTTTGGGACAAGGGCAAAGGATTTGCGATTGCCCAGGGACGCCTGGGTCCTGGCAGGATCCATCATTGCATGAGAACGATCGGTGCTGCGGAACGGGCGCTTGAAGAATTGTCCAAAAGGGTTCTTGGAAGAGAAGCCTTCGGTAAAAAGCTTGCGGAACAAGGTGTCATCCAGGAATGGATCGCGGAAGCAAGAATAGATATTGAACAGGCCAGACTTTTGACTTTGAAGGCAGCCTTCATGATGGATACTGTCGGAAACAAAGAAGCGAAAGCAGAAATTGCAATGATTAAGGTCGTGGCACCAAATATGGCGTTAAAAATTATTGACAGGGCGATTCAGGCTTTTGGCGCAGCTGGTGTAAGCGATGATTTCACACTTGCAGCCTCATGGGCAAATATCCGGACCCTTCGTTTAGCTGACGGACCAGATGAGGTACACAAACGAGCAATTGCACGCTATGAACTTAAAAAATATATGTAAGGAGGAGCATTAATGCATGTATCAGATTTATTTTCACTCAGAGGAAAAGTAGCGATTGTTACAGGTGGCGGCCGGGGACTTGGGGAACAAATCGCTGTAGGTTTTGCTGAAGCTGGAGCCAATGTCGTCGTTTGTTCGAGACGAGTGGAAGCCTGTGAGGAAGTAAGCCAGAAACTGAAAGAATCAGGGGTAGAATCTTTAGCGTTAAGGTGTGACATCACCAATCAAGAAGACGTGAAAAACGTAGTTCAAAAAACCTTAGAGAAATTCGGGCGGATTGACATCCTTGTCAATAACAGCGGGGCATCCTGGGGGGCGCCTGCGGAAGAGATGCCTCTAGAAGCATGGCAAAAAGTCATGAATGTCAATGTTACTGGCACCTTCTTAATGTCCCAGGCTGCAGGGAAAGTCATGCTTGAGCAAGGGGCAGGCAAAATCATTAATATTGCGTCGGTTGCTGGCCTGAAAGGATCCAATCCAAAAGTGATGGATGCGATTGGCTATAACGCCAGCAAGGGGGCTGTCATTACATTTACAAAGGATTTGGCGGCTAAATGGGGGCCGCGCGGCATTTATGTGAATGCCATTGCCCCTGGATTCTTCCCAACGAAGATGTCGAAAGGACTGCTGGAAAAAGGCGGTCAGTCAATACTGGAAGGAACGCCATTAAGGAAATTCGGTTCTGATACCGACCTTAAGGGCGTCGCTGTATTCCTGGCGGCACCGGCATCTGACTATATTACTGGTGACGTAATTGTTGTAGATGGAGGAACACATGTGCTTTAAAAGGGGGATGCAGCTTTGAAGAGAGATGCCGTAATCGTATCTGCAGTCAGGACAGCAATTGGCAGGCAGGGTGGAGCGCTTGCATCTGTCCCTGCACATGTATTTGGTGCGGAAGTAATAAAAGAAGCGATCAGGAGGGCAAACGTCCAGCCAGAAATGATTGAAGATGTCATTATGGGTAATGTCATCAGCGGAGGCGGGAACATTGCCCGTCTGACAGCTCTTCAAACCGGCTTTTCACAAGAATTGCCTGGCTTGACCATCGATCGGCAGTGCGGGTCTGGAATCAACGCTGTCAATCTCGCTGCCCAGGCAATCCGTTCAGGTGCTGGTGACGTATATATTGCTGGCGGAATCGAGAGTATGAGCAGGGCACCTTATTTAATGGATAAACCTGAAAAACCATACAGCCCAGTACCGCCAAGCTTTAGGAAGTCCCAACTCTCGCCCAAGGAAATCGGCGATCCGCCAATGGGCATCACTGCGGAAAATCTGGTGGAAAAATATTCGATCACAAGAGAAGAGCAGGACGAATTTGCGCTGTCCAGTCAGCAAAAAATGTCTGCTGCAATGGCTGGGGGACGTTTCGACGACCAAATCGTTCCCATCACGATCCCAGTCCGAAAAGGAGATTCCTTCATTTTTAAAAAGGATGAACACCCGAGGCCGCAAACAACATTAGAAGCGCTAACCAAGCTTCCGCCAGCCTTTTTACAGGGAGGGTCGGTTACTGCCGGCAGCAGCTCGGGATTGAATGATGGTGCAGCTGCACTAGTTATCATGTCCAGAGAGAAAGCCCAGGAATTAGGTTTGGCACCATTGGCAATCATTAGGGAATCCTCTGTAGCTGGGGTCGATCCGAATATCATGGGCATCGGACCGGTTCCTGCGGTTAGAAAAGTTCTTCAGAAGTCCGGCCTGAAAATGGAGGACATGGACATTATTGAAATAAACGAGGCTTTCGCTGCCCAGGTCATTGCCTGCAATCGGGAGCTGAACATGGATATGGATAAAGTGAATGTAAATGGCGGGGCGATAGCCCATGGTCATCCCCTTGGTGCTACAGGAGCAATCCTCGTCACTAAGGCTGTATATGAGCTTGAAAGAAGAGGAGGACGTTATGCCCTTATTACTGCCTGTATCGGCGGCGGACAGGGTATTGCCACAATTATCGAACGGGAATGATTTTTCCAAAAGGGGGAATGCACTTATGGCTTCTGATACGATTCCAATCAGGCATGGAGAAGAACTGGATACAGCGGTCATCGAAAAGTACTTAAGGGAGCACTTACTGAATCTTCCTGAGGATAATTTGACAATCGAACAATTCAGCTTTGGAAAATCAAATTTAACCTACCAGCTGAAGATAGGTGAATGGGAAGCGGTCTTAAGACGTCCGCCGCTCGGTCCTGTAGCTCCAAAAGCTCACGATATGGAAAGGGAGTACAAGATACTTAAAGAAATCAGCCCTCACTTCGCGGCTGCTCCAAAACCTTATTTGTTTGCAGATGAAACTGTGATCGGCAGCCCATTCTTTGTCATGGAAAGAAAGCATGGTATTGTCCTTGATACTGACTTTCCTGAAGGTATAACACCTACAGAAGAGATGTGCAGAACCTTATCAGTAACGATGGTCGAACATCTGGCTGAGCTGCACAGTATTGATTATAAAAAGACAAAGCTAGCCGAAATGACCAAACCTGCAGGGTTCATGGAACGGCAAGTCATTGGCTGGATCCGCCGTTATGAGCGGGCGGAAACAGACATTGTCGATGGTGTGGAGCAGCTTAAGCAATGGATGATGAAGAATGTGTCAGAATCTGAAACGCCAGCAATCATCCATTATGATTATAAACTGAATAACTCCATGTTCAATAAAGAATTGACACAAATGGTCGGCCTATTTGATTGGGAGATGACCACAGTCGGTGACCCGCTTGCCGATTTGGGAGTCGCCATGAGCTACTGGATTGAGCCAGATGATTCTGACCTGTTAAAAAGAGGAATGGGCAAGCCGCCTGTAACAGTGGCACCTGGTTTTATGACTCGTGAAGAATTCATGGATCTGTATGCAAACAAAAGCGGCAGGAATCTGGATAATATGAATTTTTATCAAACCTTTGCATATTTCAAGCTTGCCGTCATTTGCCAGCAAATTTATTACAGATGGAAGAAGGGTCAGACAAAGGATAGCCGATTTGCGCACCTTGACCAGTTTGTCAGCAGCTTGATCCAATATTCGTTATACACAGCAGGGAAGAAGGGTTGAAGAACATGATGAAAATTCACCTTTTGCTGAAAAAGGAAGACATCGATAAGAAAAAGATGGCTGACAACAAAATTGCTGTCGTTTTCGACGTACTCCTGGCTACTTCTACAATTACATCAGCACTGGAATTCGGAGCTAAAGAAGTGATTCCTGTCCTGGATGGAAAAGCGGCACAACAAGAAGCGGCTGGCATGGAAAATGACAGTTATGTCCTTGTTGGAGAATATCAGGGGAAAACAATCGATGGGTTTCTCTCACCAAACCCTCTGGAATTAAGGAAAAAAATCGAGGGTAAGTCCGTCATTCTGTCTACCACGAACGGAACTGTTGCACTAAAGAATTCTGCAGATGCGAATGCTGTCTATGCAGCATCCCTGATGAACTGCCAGGCAGTTGCTAATCATATTTTAAAAGATTATCGAGGGGAAACCATTGTAGTCGTCTGCTCTGGCTCATCCAATGAGTTCAATGTAGAGGATTTTCACGGGGCCGGATGCTTCATTGACTGCCTGATCAAGCAATGTGACATGGAGTTTTTCCTGACAGATTCTGCTTATGCTGCACACAGTTTCTACCATGCCCACACTCAAAACAGTGTTGATATATTAAAAGCTTCGAGAGTCGGCCGGATGCTTAGTAAACATAGTTTTAGCAGGGAAATTGAATTTGTGTCACAGGAAAATATATTTTCACAAGTCCCTATGCTGATTGATAAAAAAAGAATTATTGCACTTGCGGATGATAACGTTTACAAAAAAGGAGATGACTGGATGTCATTAAAACCCGAAGTTAAAGCATTACTTGAAGCCTTAGCAAAAAATCCTGTGCCGCCATTGGAACAACTGCCGCTTACCGAAGCAAGGAAAGGTTTTGAACTATCTGCAAAACAAATGAGTAAAGCCGAGAAACTCGCAAAAACTCAGAATCGCAGAATCCCTGGATACAAGGATGAAATCAATATAAGGATTTATGCACCAGAGGATGCAAAAGGGTCAAAGCTCCCAGCTATCGTCTATTACCATGGAGGCGGCTGGGTGATCGGCAATATCGATACTCATGATGCCCTTTGCCATACATTGTCCTGCGAAGCAAACTGTATAGTCGTCTCGGTGGATTACAGTCTCGCTCCAGAAAGCAAATTTCCAGTTGCCGTTGAAGATTCCTATTTAGCTGCCAAATGGGTGTTTGAAAACGCTGCTGATTTGAACATTGATGAAGACTTTATCGCTGTGGCGGGAGATAGTGCAGGGGGAAACCTTGCAGCAGCAGTTTGTTACCTAGCTGTCCAAAGAAAGACAACTTCGATCGCATACCAGATGTTGTTTTACCCGTCTACTGGCTTTGAATATACGCCATCATATGAAAAATTCGGGGAAGGCTACTATTTGACAAAGTCTACAATGACCTGGTTCCGCGAACAATACCTGAACTCAATTGAAGATACACAAAACCCCCTGGCCGCGCCTATGCTAATACCTGATGAGATAACGCCTCTTTTGCCGCCAGCATATATCCTGACAGCGGAGCTTGACCCATTATGTGATGGCGGAGAGAGTTTTGCCACGAAACTTAAAAATGCGGGTGTAGAGACACAATATGTTTGCGCACCCGGCATGCTTCACGGTTTTCTCGGTATGACTGAACACTTGCCAGATGGAAAACAAGCTATCAAAGATGCTGCTGCAGCCTTCAAGAAGAGAAGTTCGCTTAAACCGGTTGAATAATAATTTTCAGGGGGAATATCCAATGCCTAATCTTCATTATGATCATTGGCCGAAAATCTCTAAATCACTCACCTTGCCGGAAACATCACTCTATGAAAATTTGAAAGTCAGTGCTGAGCGGTATCCGGACCAGAACGCAATCTATTACTATGGAAAAGCGCTATCCTATAGGGAGCTTGATGAAGATGTAAATATGCTTGCAGGTTTCCTTCAGCAAAAACTTGGCGTTGCCAAAGGGGATAGAGTTCTTTTA